>CAVQMB010000001.1:0-4468 GCA_963713445.1 uncultured Gammaproteobacteria bacterium
CAGTGTCAGGTTATTCGGGTGTCGGCAAATCTGCTTTGGTTAAGGAAGCGCAAGGGGCTATTGCGCAACGCAATGGCTGGTTCTGCGCTGGCAAGTTTGATCAATTCCGGCGGGACGTGCCGTATTTGGCCTGGTCCGAGGCCTTCTCCGCACTCGTCAGTCAGTTTCTCGCCGAGCCTGAAGAGGATCTCCAGGCCCTGCGCGCCCGGCTCCGGTCGGCGTTGACTGGCAACGGTGCGCTGATCGGCGAACTCGTGCCGGAGATCAAATTATTGCTGGGGCCACTGCCGGAGGTGCCCGAGGTCAGCCCCGGTGACGCACAGGCCCGATTTCTTCAAACCTTCAAACGCTTCATCCATACGCTGGCAGATCAGGATCAGCCGCTAGTATTGTTCCTGGATGATCTGCAATGGGCCGATCTCGCCTCGTTGCATTTGCTGGAGTTCCTGACCGAGGCACACGAGCCCTCACAGTTTCTTTTAATTGGTGCATATCGCGAGAATGAGGTCGGACCGGGGCACCCGCTGACCGCAAGCCTGGAGCGCCTCGCCGCCCAGGGTTTGCGCCCGCGCTTGCAGTCGCTCCAACCGCTTAACGAGGAGCAGGTGCGCGCACTGGTCACCGATACGGTTCATCGCGATGATCAGGAGTCGCGGGTGCTCAGTCGGCTGGTGCATGGCAAGACGGCGGGCAATCCGTTCTTCGTTCGTCAGTTTCTGACGACATTGCACCGCAAAGTTCTGCTGGCGTTTGATGATGCGGCGAACAGATGGCACTGGGACGTGCAGGCGATCGAAGCTGAGGGCTTCACCGACAATGTCGTTCAATTCATGAGTGAGCGGATCGATTCGCTGCCGGGTGATACCCGTACGATTCTGCAGTATGCCGCTTGCCTGGGTACCGATTTCGACCTGCACGCGCTGGCCGGACTGACTGGCGAACAGCATTCACGCGTCGCGCGACAGCTTGAATTGGCCTTGATTGAAGGATTGATCGTCCCGCTCAATAGCGATTACCGATTGGCTGTTACCGAGGCAGAGCGGGCCGAACGTGGTGGAGCAACGCCGACGATCAATCCCGGCTACCGTTTCCTGCACGACCGGGTGCAGGCCAGCGCCCACGCCAGCATCAACCCCCAAGCACGCGCGCGGATTCACCTACAGATCGTTCGTCAGCGACTCACGACACTGAACAGACAAGACCCGGAAGTCGGATCCGTCGAGATAATGGATCACCTGCGCGAATGCAGCGACCGGATCGAGACCCGCCGGGAACGAATTGAACTGGCGCAGTTATGCTTGGCGGCATCTCGGCGTGCAAAAGCCGCGATGGCGACAGAACCGGCTGTGCACTATCTCGAGATGGGTCGGACCCTGCTGCCCGACGATGCCTGGCAAACTGAAAAACGGTTGGCGCTGGATATCCATCTGCAGGCCGCGGATGCCTGCTATATCACCGAGCGCTTCAACCACGCGCACGAGCTCGCTGAGCAGGTGCTCGAACAGGCAGAGAATCTGGCCGACCGGGTAGCCGTACACAACATCCTGATCGGTATGGGCGTTGCCCAGCGGCGCTTCGTCGAGGCGACAAAGCACGCGGTTGAGGTTTTGAACAGCGAACTCGGCGTGCATCTTCCGCGTGCGCCGGCTCTCTGGCGCGTGCTGATCGATGTCCTGCGCACCCGGCTTTGGCTGGCCGATAAGGACAGCCAGCACTTACTGAATCTGCCTCCGATGACCGATCCGGAGGTGTCCGCTGCCATGAGCTTGCTTATGAAAGCGGCGACCAATGCCTATTGGGGTGTCCCGAACCTGGTTCCGATTATCGGCGGCGCCATGGTCCGGCTCTCTATCCGTCACGGCAATACGGGTCTGTCAGCCTACGGTTATGCATTGTCGGGCATGGTGCTCACGCACGCTATTGGCGCCGTGCCGATCGGCTACCGGGTCGGCAAGCTTGCCATGGACCTATTGCAGCGTACTGGCGACGACCACTTGGTGGGCAAGACCGGATTATTGTGGCATGGCTTCATTCGGCATTCGACCGACCCTTTGCGCCTGTGCGCTGCCGATATTCTCGACTGTTACGATAGAGCTCTGGACAGCGGGGATGTCGAGAATGCGGTGTACTGCGGCACGGTGGCTTATTATGCGGACCTGTTGTGCGGTCGGTCGCTGGATTGGGTCGAGGATCGCTACCGGACCTATCTGACTGCGCTATTGGGCTCGGCGCAGGAACAAACCATTTTGGCGCTGAAGACGTGGATGCAAGTGGTGGCCAATTTACGGGATCCGGCCCGGGTCGAAGCGCGGGCGATTGGCGCGTATATCAACTGGCCTGCGGAATTGGAGACCTTGCTGGCTGGCGAAGGATCCGATACCACGATCGCCACCATCTGCGGTGGCACCGGATGGTTGGCCCTACTATTAGGTAGTTGGCACGAGGCCGAGTACCAGCTGCAGCAACTTTACCTGCGCCAGCAGGCCGCTATGGGCCAGGCGTTCCTGAAACCCTGTCTGGCATTGTACGCCATCGTTCTGATGCACAAACGCGCACAAGGTCAGGCTAATTCGACCGACCGGTTGCGACTGGCTCGCGTCCGTTTCTGGCTGCGCGCCTGGTCGCGGCACAATCCGCATGACTACGCTCACTTCAACGCCTTGTTGAACGCCGAAGCGGCGGTGATCAAAGGTCATCGGGACCGGGCATTGTCGAACTGGGTCAGCGCGATGGAATTGGCCCGCGACAGCGGTTTCGGATATCTCGAAGCCTGGGCTGCCGAGCGCGCCGCGCAAGCGCATGGCCATGCCGGCCATCCGGCGATTGCGCGCTACTTGATGGAACGGGCCAGACAGGTTTGGGAGCGTCACGGGTTTCACGCTCGTTTGCGCCTGCTCGACCAGCACAAGGCCGTCGACCAGATCCCCAGTGATCGGCCGGCCGTGTCCGCAGCCCAGGGTGTCGACCACCAAGCCCTTGATTTCGATGCCGTGCTGGAAGCAGTGCGGGCGGTTTCGGAAGTAGTTGAAATCGAACAGCTGCTGAGGCGTATTCTGACGATCTCGGTGTTGAACTCCGGTGCCCGTAAGGGCGCACTGCTGCTGTACGACAGCAACCTGGGCCCGTTAGCCAGCGCGTACCTGAATGACAGCGGTGAGGTCGAGACCACAAGCGAGCAATTCGATACATCATCGCAGCGGCTGCCCATGAACATGGTGGACTATCTCGTGCGCACCGGTGAGCTATTGTTGGTGGACGAGGCCTCGACGCATGAGTGGTTGGCGCGCGACCCATACGTGCTGGCCAATCGGTGCCGTTCGCTATTGGGTGTGCCGCTGCTGCGACACGGCCGGCTTGTGGGTCTCGTGGTATTGGAAAACGATCTGGGGGCTGGGGTGTTCACCCCCTCGGATGCTGCCGTCGTCGAGACCATTGCTGGGCAGGCCGCGGTTTCGCTTGAGAATGCCCGCCTGTTCGAGATCCAGCGCTGCCGTACCGAGGCCTTTGCCCGTTTCGTCCCGCGGCCCTCTTTGGAAAGCATCGGCCACTCCCAGATCGAAGATGTCCGCCTCGGCGATGCCGCCGAGCGGCAGATTACCGTCATGTTTGCGGACTTGCGAAGGTCCACTGATCTCTCGGAAGCAATGAGCGTTCCCGACTATTTTGGACTGCTCAACCGCTTTCTCGCCCAGATCGCGCCGGCCGTGCGTGACCAGGGTGGCTTCGTCGACGGATTTACCGGCGACGGTATCCGCGCGGTATTCACGGGGCCGGCCGACGCGGCCGTCCGCGCGGCGATCGCCATGCAACGGCGTTTGCAGCAATACAACGTCCAGCGCCGGATACTTGGCCGCCAGACGCTCGACATGGGCATAGGTCTGCACACGGGGCCAGCGGTGTTGGGCACCATCGGCGTGGATGAGCGGATGGCCACGACGATCGTCGGCATCACGGTCAATACCGCGGCTCGGCTGGAAGGCTTGACCAAGTTCTACCAGATCCCTGTGCTCATGAGCCAGGCCGTTGTCGATGGGTTGCGCGACCAGCAGAGTTTTGCCATACGCCCTGTAGGCCGTGATCGGGTCAAGGGACGCAAAGAGCCCATTATTGTGCACGAAGTAATCGACGCCCGGCCGCGCAAACAGCGGGAGTTGCTCGGTGCCGGCGCCGTCGAGTTCTCGCAGGCTTTGGCGAGCTATTTGCGCCGCGACTTTGGTGCCGCCGCCGCAGGATTCGAACGCTGCCTGCGGCGGGTGCCAGAGGACCATTTGTCCCGGATCTACCTGGATCTGGCCGCACAATGTTTGCGCACTGGCGTTCCGGACGATTGGGACGGGGTCACCGTCCGGGCGGAAAAATGAGCGGCTACATCGCGCGGCAGTGTTCGCTGGAGAACGGCTGCGGCGCGGCGGCCAGGCGCCTCTGACGCCGCCGCGGCTGTTTCCGGCAATCACCGCAAAGAGGAACC
>CAVQMB010000002.1:0-309202 GCA_963713445.1 uncultured Gammaproteobacteria bacterium
AGCCCTCATCCTCAGCCCTAAAAATTGCTTGCCAAGCGCAATCGCCGCTCCGGGCAAGGCGCACACAGCATTATCGCCCGTGCCAGTCGCGGCAGCATCGCGGCCAAGCGAAATCGGCGGTTGAATCGATAAGCCGCCTCGGCCAGATAGCGCCGCGCGTACTTGGCCTGTTTGAAGGCGTGGTAACGTCCGCTGATCGCGCGCTTGAGGTTACCCAGTACGATATTGACCCAGCGCGCACCGCTCACCTCGGTCGCCGCGCGCCCGCCGCCGGTTTTGAGCACCGTATGGGCATGACCCGCCTCAACGACGCGGCCAAAGCAGGCCAGTCCGTCGGAGTAGACCTCCGCCGGAGCCGCCAGACGCCGTTGTACCCAATCGTTGAGCGAGGCGTTGTCGAACGCGCGAACCGGCTCGATCACCGCGAAGCGGGGGTGTTGCAGGTCAGCGTCGGTCTCCACCGCCACCACGAACGGTTGCTTGTTCTCCGAGCCCCGGCCGCGCTTGCCGCCGTTACGCTCGCCACCGAGGTAGGCGTCATCGATCTGTATAAAGCCTTCGAGACGACGTGTGCGTTCCCGTTCCTGCATCGCCTGCATCACCTTGTGCTTGATCCGCCAGGCGGCCTTGTAGTTAATCCCGAGGTGGCGCATCAACTCCAGCGCCGAGAGGTTGGTCTTGGTCGTGGTCAACAGATACAGCGCCAGATACCAGGTCGTCAACGGCAGCTTGGTGCCGGCCATCAAGGTGCCACTGATCAGCGTGCTCTGGTGTCGGCACGAGCGGCATTGGTAATACACCCGCCCGCCACGCCGAAACCGCGAGCGCGGCCGCTGGCCACACCTCGGGCAACGAAAGCCGTGCGGCCAGCGCGTCTTGTACAGGGCGCGGTAACATTTGGCTTCGGTGCCATAGCGTTCAATGAAACCCGCCATCGACAGGCCGGGTTGAAACTGGACGGGGTTGATAGCCATGCTCGCGATCCTCGGTGAACGTGGCCTCATTGTCCCATCGTGCTGTCTCAAAACATGAGACTGGCCGCTGAGCTTCGGGGCTAATCAGGAACCATTAAAAGTTGCGCGGCGAAAACGACTCGACTTTTGCGCGACGAGAAGTAACTCGCGTCGCATTATTTCCGGCGTGGTAAACAGCCGGAAATACCGATGAGCAAACATTACCTTACGCGCTCCGAGGCCGCAGAATACGTAACTTCTCGGCCTACCTCTAAAAAAAACTACCCTCCAGAAGTGGGCAACCACAGGCGGCGGACCCAAGTACCGAAAGTTTGGGTCGAGAGCCGTTTACGATCGTGAAGAGCTTGACGCGTGGCTGAAAGCAAAGCTGGGCCAATCAGTAACGTCTACAAGCACGCCGGAGGCGGCGTAACGATGGCTAAAAGCAACAACGCCCGCCCCGCTGGCGACGGGAACGGGCGCCGAAATTACACCTCACGACTCCTAGTATACCACGCCCCAACAGGCGACACCTGGCTGTCTCGCTTGGAGGCCGTGAAAGGCAGACTGGCCCTAGCCGCTGGATCGCGCGGTGCTCGGCCCACGACGACAAAAACCCATCACTCAGCGTCCGGCTGACCGAAGACGGCCGCTGGTTAATCCATTGCTTCGCCGGATGCGGCGCGGCAGATGTTGTTGCGGCAGTCGGCATGGAACTCTCCGACCTTTTCCCGGAACGGCTTGCGGCGGACTACAAACGGCACTCCGGCCGCTGGGTACTGCCGCCGACCGACGTGTTGCGGGCCGTGCACAACGAGGCCCTGGTCATCGCGATCTGGGCACAGGATTTCGCCGCGCAGCGCTGCCCCGACCCGGACCGCCTGTTGCTGGCGGCCGCCCGAGTCCTCGCTGCCACCGATCTTGGGCTTCGGTCATGAAACGCCACTGGGCCGAACACGACGCAAGCGTCGACCGCGGCCGCGATTGGCTCGATTCGCGATCGGCTCGTCGTCAGACCAAAACAGGCACTGCACTCCTAGGGGATCCGCCCTCAGACATTGACGACTTGACGCCGCCGCCGCGTGCCCGACATCGATGGCATGCTGCTTGGGATTATCGGCGACATCGCCAGGGCTGCCGCCGACGGCCGGGAGGTCAATCCGTTGGCCGTCGCGTTGGCAACAATGTCGTGGCTTTCGGCCGAGGTCGGGCCGGATATTTATCTTTCCATCGGCGATACCCACCACAGTGCGCGCCTGTATACGTTCACACATAGGGCGTTCCGCCAGAGGAGGGAAAGGCGAAGCCAGAGGGCTGGTCACTCGGCTCCGCCGTCGAATCTTATTACGGTGGCCCGATCTATTGGGACAGACTCATACCGGCGGGCTATCCAGCCGCGAGGGAGTCGTTGGGCTGGTGCACGATGGCCACGGGGACGGCGACAGCGAGGTCGAGCCTGTTGACGATAAGCGGTTATGGATTGTCGAAGCGGAATTCGCAAATGTCATGGCCCAGGGGAAACGCGAGGGCAACACCCTACTCCCGGCGCTGAGAGACGTGTGGGATGGCGGCAGCATCAAGCCCTTGACCAAGGGAAAAGGGCTGTGGTCTACCGACCCGCACATCGCGATTCACGGCAACATCACACCGGGCGAACTGCGGGATCGGCTACAGAAGCGCGAGGTCCTTGGTGGGACATTTAACAGATTTATTTGGTGTTGGGCCGAGCGGACCAGCCTAGTAGCGCTACCGCCGCCCACGGATGACAGTACGGTCACTGCCCTGGCCGAGAGGATTGCGCAGGCACTACGATTTGCTTGCGGCCGTTACCCGACTAGCCGAGAGTCTAGGCGTGCCGAGTTGGACGCGGAGGCGGCCGATTTTTATACCTCCGTTTACGGCGAGCTCCGGGCACCGCACCCGGCGGGAGAGCTGGTCGCCGCTGCTACCGAGCGTTCTGCGCCGATATGTTTAAGGGTCGCGTTGCTGCACGCAATTTTGCACCACTCGCTCACTATCACCCGCCAGCACGTCGAGGTCGGCTATCGGTGGGCGATGTATTCCCGCGACACGACAGCCTATGTGCTGGATACGCTGGCCGGCGAAGCTCGCAACACGGAAGCGGAGACAAAACTAATCGCGTTTCTGCGCGAACGCCCAAAGCACGACGCCGACCGACGCACCCTGACCAGGGAGTGCTTTAAAGGCCATGTCTCGGGCGAGGCGCTCGACCGAGTGCTGCGCCCCCTGCTCGATGATGGCCTTATCATCCGCCGAGAGGAAGAGCTCAAGGCTGGCGGGCGGAAACGCATCGTCTACCAGCTCGCGAACAATGCGAACTCTGCGAACAATCAGTCGCAGAGCGGTTTGGCGAGGTTCGCAGTGGGTGCGAACAATGCGAACTATGATGCGGTCGCAGCCCACACGCAGAAGCCTGACGACACGCCACCCAGCCCAGCTTGGGAGACAACCCTGTGACCCTCGCCACCCTGCTGGACGAGGCCGAGCGGCACGCTGCCAGGCTGGAGGTAGTAGCCGGCGAGGTGAAAATCACCGCACCGGCACCACTACCTGCTGACCTACTGGAGCGTCTCCGCGGCCGCAAGGCCGAGCTGCTGGCGCTACTCGGGACGAACGACTCCCACCCTTTTCCAACCGGTCCTTGCGCATACTGCGGCTACCTATCGTGGTGGGCTGATAGGTCAACGTGGCGCTGCCGGCGCTGCTCGCCACCGAGCGACGACAACCTGGCCCACTGCGAAAGCTATGTTGCTAACCCCAGCGACCCGCCACAGCAGCCCCTCATTGCCGCTGTTCCCGGTCCGGTTCAGTGACTGCCGGCACCGCCAGCGCAGTAATCCCGAACACTTGAATCCGGTTTACCCTGGGCATCGTTTCGAGCAACCCCACCTGTCACTGGTGCGACACTGGCATACACAATTGCGACCGGTTTGAAAGTAGCTCCCTATGAGCCGGCGCGCCACTTTACTTGGCCATTCACCCTACTTAGTCGCCCCTGAAAAATCCCATAGATGCCGTATTAATGGGGCTTTAGGGGCTATTTAGGGTGCCAATAATGCTGGGAATGGCCATGCTTGACCCCGGTTTCTTGCAAATTGGGACCGCTTTTATGCGCCATCGTCGCAGCCCTGTGGACAGTATGGAAGCGGTGAGCCAGGACCTGTTTCGCGCCCGACTGGATCAGATCATCGATCGGCGCCACCCGTTGGCGGTATTGGCCGAGCGCATGCCGTGGGCGGCGATCGAGTCCGAGCGCTCGGAGGTGCTGCCGCCGGCGCCGACCGGGGCCGGTCGAGCGGCGTTGCCGTTGCGCCTGATGGTGGGGTTGTTGACTCTCAAGCACGCCTTCGATGCCTCTGACGAGGAGGTGTGCACGCGCTGGTTGGAGAATCCGTACTGGCAGGTGTCCACCGGAGAGGTGGTCTTCCAGACGACATTGCCCTGTGATCCGTCCTCGCTGACGCGCTGGCGCCAGCGCTTGGGGGAAGCCGGTGTGGAGGGCCTGCTGGCTCAGACCATTGCCGCGGCCAAGGCGATGAAGGCGGTGAGCGTCGCAGAATCGAGCGGGTGGTGGTGGACACCACGGTCCAGGAGAAGGCCATCGCCTATCCGAGCGATAGTCGGTTGCTGGAGATCGCGCGCAAGAAGCGGGTGCACTGGCCAAGCGCCACGGTATTCGGCTGCGCCAAAGCGATGAACGCGAAGGACCCAAACTGCGCCGCCGGGCCGGCGGCACTGCCCATGCCCGCCCGTTCCGGCGACTACGCCGGGTGCTCAGGCGCCAGCGTACCGTGCTCGGTCGGGTGCTGCGCGACCTCGAGCGCAAGGCCGATGCCGCGACCGGCCACGCCCTCGAGCCTTGGATGCAGCGGGCCTGGCGCTTGGTTCACCAACGGCCCCGGGACAAAGGCAAGCTTTATGCGCTGCATGCCCCCGAGGTGGAGTGCCTGTCCAAAGGCAAAGCGCGCCAGCGCTACGAGTTCGGGGTCAAAGTGGGCTGGCGGTAGCGCCGGGGGCCTGATCGTCGGCGCGCGCAGCTTCCCCGGCAATCCCTACGATGGCGACACCCTGGCCGAGCAGCTCGAACAAGTTGAGATCCTCACCGGGCACCGCCCCCATACCGCGCTGGTCGACCTCGGCTACCGCGCCCGCGAGGTCGACGGCGTCGATATCCTCCATCGCGGCAAGGCGAAGCACCTCACTCGGCGCCAACGGCGCTGGCTCAGACGTCGCCAGAGCATCGAGCCCATCATCGGGCACACCAAGGACGACTGTCGGTTGCGGCGTTGTCATCTCAAAGGCGCGTTGGGCGATGCGCTGCATGCGGTGCTGTGCGCCGCCGGCTACAACCTGCGCTGGCTGCTGCGTTGGATCGCAGCTTTTTTGGCCTCGATTTTACTGCGCTTGCTGGGCCTGCGGCACTCAGCCCCAGCCGTGCCCGCTTAGAACCACCGGAAACCGGAAAACTCGACCGAATGGCCCCACCTAGCATCTACCCGAACGCACCGGCAAGGCGTGATGAACACCGCCCAACATCACCGGCACAGGCTACCTGGAAGGTCCAAAATCAATTGTTCAGGGACGACTCAGGAGGCTATGTTGACTTGGTATGTTGATCGGTTACCCTGATGTCATCCAACGGCAACGGGGTTGAGCATGGATCAACGCAGCTACCAGCGCCTGTTGGCGCAGCTCGAGGGGCTGACGCCCCAGCAGGCGGCGGAACTGGGCGAGCGGCTGCAGCGCCAGCAGGCGCAGCGCGACACCTGGCGGGTGGTGGAGCAGCGCTTGCAGGCGCACGCTGCCTGCCCGCACTGTGAGGGCGAGGAGATCGTGAAATTCGGCCACTCGGGTGCCAGCCAGCGCTATCGGTGCAAAGGCTGTGGCAAGACCTTTACCGCCCTGACGGGCACACCCTTCGTACGCTTGCGCGACAAGGACAAGCTTCTGGCCAATGCCGCCTGTATGGCTGAGGGCTTGTCGATTCGCAAGACCGCCGCCAAGCTGGGTATCTCGGTCAAGCAGGCGTTTCGCTGGCGGCATCGGTTTCTGAGCTATCTCAGCGAGCAGCAACCGGCGGCCATGACCGGTGTGGTGGAAGCCGACGAGACCTTCTTCCCCCTGTCGTTCAAAGGCCAGCGCCAGGGGCTGCCACGCCCGCCCAAGAAGCGCGGCGGTAAGCCCAAGCGCAAGGCCGATGACGATGATGACGCCGACGCCGACGCCGACGCCGCCGGGGCCATAGATATCGAGTCCGGCTCGTTCGTGGCCTGCTCACCATGGCCCCGGCGGAAAAGGCGAATGGCCTATCCAAAACGTCAATGCTGACCACCATCGATTGAAAGACTGGATGC
This sequence comes from uncultured Gammaproteobacteria bacterium, assembly GCA_963713445.1. Lineage (GTDB taxonomy): Bacteria > Pseudomonadota > Gammaproteobacteria > Competibacterales > Competibacteraceae > CAVQMB01. Next base: position 6,329 of record CAVQMB010000002.1, read on the forward strand.
TGCGCTTCCACGGAGTCGCGACCAAGTACCTGCCCAACTACCTGGACTGGCGCCAACTGCTCGACCGCTTCCACGATGCCGTAACCCCGCAGCAGTTCCTGTACCACGCCTTACGGAAATATTACGTCAACGTGTAACGTCAACATAGCCGGCTCAGGATGACTCCGCCGTATCATGAAAAGCAAAAAGCAGAGAATACTGGCTAGTATAGTTTTGTATTTTCCAAAACAGGAGGTCTTTAGCAACATATGGGCCGCCGCGATTCAAGTTGATCACTTGCTTATTATAAACAACACGCCCGGAACCAGTATCGAGAATGCAATGAAGGAGCTGCCTCCCAATGCGACCATAATACAACTCAACAAAAACATTGGCATAGGGGCGGCTTTAAATCTAGCATTAGGATATGCTGATTTAAATGATTTTCAATGGTTACTTACTTTAGACCAAGATTCACATGTGAGATATAATCATGTAAATAAAATGATGTCCGTTGATTCTAATAAAGAAAACACTTTGTCAATTGCACAACTAACCCCACTGCATAAATTAAATGATGGTAGCATTATAAGTCATGCGTCAAATAAGAGATCCAATAAAGTTTTTTGTATAGTAAAAGAATCAATGACGTCAGGTAGCTTAGTGAACGTTGGCATTGCATTGTCAGTCGGTGGGTTTGATGAAGCTCTTTTCATCGACTATGTTGATATTGATTTTTGCTTTCGTCTTAGAAAATTCGGCTATGTGTCGGTTGAGGTAGATGGTGTGGTAATGGATCATGAACTGGGTAATCCTGGGCCGAGGCGGCGTTTTCTCTGGAAAAAAAATGTTTATATTGCAAACTATCCGGCATCTCGTGTGTTCTATCAAACTAGAAATAGAATTATAGTGATAAAGCGATATTTCTTAAGTGAACCAACTTATTTGATTCAGAACATCGTTAAACTGCCTCTGGTTCCCATTAAAATATTGCTTTTTGAGACAGATCGACTTTTAAAGCTACGAGCATTTTTAGTGGGCTTATTCTATGGCTGTGTCACGTCAGCTACGTTTTCGGCCAGTAATCTATCGAAAAGCGCCCTTGAACTGGGTGATAGATCACTCCATCAAGGCGACTACCTATGCTAGGAAACGCTGAAATAATGCATCCGGGCCATTTCGCCGTGGGGTCGCAGCTAGGATAATGTCGGCACACAGTCCGGTAGCGAGAACGGCAGCGATGCAGCTGAGTTTTTCTGAACTTGAATACGCGGCGAAGAAGAAGGTGACCCGGCGCGATCGGTTTCTGGCGGAACTGGAGGCGATCACGCCGGGTGAAACGTGGACCTGACACCGGCCTCCGACAACACCACGTCATCCGGCTGTCAAGACTGTCGATTCTGGGGCGCTTACACTACTTTTATCCTGACAGGGAGGGGTGTCGGGATTTGTTGATTCACCCTGAGAGGGGGGCTGAAAGGAAGTTTAAAGGGCACTCGTTAGTCCTTCATCTATAATTTTTCCGTGTTCGAGTTTAATATATCGCGTACAAAAATTGGCAACTTGCTCCTGGGAATGAGATACAAAGAGTAATGTCATTCCCTTATCACGTAGTGTTTTGATTCTGTGTAAGCATTTTTTTTGAAAATCACTATCGCCAACAGAAAGGATTTCGTCAGCCAATAGAATTTCAGGGTCCAGATGGATTGCAACTGAAAAGCCTAAGCGCGCATACATTCCAGAAGAATAGTTTTTGACCGGTTCGTGAATGAATTCACCAAGTTCAGAGAATTCGACTATCTCAGAATACATTTCTGAGATTTTCTTGTTCTTTAGACCAAATAGGCTGGCATTAAGATAAATGTTTTCCGATCCAGTTAATTCGGGACTGAAGCCGACACCCAGAGCAATCATTGGAACCAAACGTCCATTCGTATAAATTTCCCCCGAACTAAGTGGATATACTCCGGCAATCATAGATAAAAGCGTACTTTTACCAGACCCATTATGTCCCATTAGTCCCACTGCATCACCACGGGAAACACTAAATGAAACATTGTCTATTGCCCGGAAGCAGTGGCGTTGAACTCGCCAACGCTTGTTAAATAGACCCACAAGACGTTTCTTCAGCGAATCTTGTGAATTGTAATGAAGACTAAAGTTCTTCGTTACACGGTTACATACTATGGCATAATCTTTTTTCATCTCGGATCGTGCTTATATACTATGTTGCTGACATCAGCGATATTTTGATATCTATATAACATTTGTTTTACCATTTTAGAGCCTTTCAATTAATTGAGCGCCCCTTTTGTAAAATAGTAACAAACCGATCCATAGGGATATTAACGTCCAAGTTGTAAAAGCAATAGATATTTTCCAACTTGGTAATGTTCCAGCCCAAAAAAGACTTTGGAAAATTATGGTAAATTCTGTCAAGGGGCTAATAAAGAATATCGGTCTAATTGGTTTTGGAAGAAAATGTATAGGATAAATTATGGGCGTTACCCAAAAAAGCAGCTGCATCATTACGTCTACAAGGTGTTTAATATCCCTAAAATCAACGTATACTATAGCTAACATAAGCATAATGCCAAAGCTAAAAAGTAGAAATAAAATTATATAGAGTGGATACAATAATAAAACCCAATGCAAATGGCCACCTAGTGGTATAAATAATACCAGATACACTACTAGTGCCATAGACCATAAGATCAGATTGACAAGAAGATTTGATGTAGGAATAAGAAGTCGAGGAAAGTATATTTTTTTTAGGAGCGCGGAACTTCCAGTCAACAAATCTGATGCCTGAAGGATTAACGTTGAAAATAGAGTCCAGTGCAGGATTCCGGTTACCAAATAAAGGGCATGATTAGGTTGATTGGCATGAAATACGTATGTGAAAACAAAAAGGTACATTAAAGTTACAAGTAAGGGATTCATAAGGGACCATGCGAACCCCAAAGCCGCACCTTGATAGCGAACTTTTATTTCCTTAGCTACAAGATTTTTGAGAAGGTCACGATATTCCCACCAACGTTGGATCGGCCTGTGGAGCATAGCAAAAAGAATTTGTATTCGAAAGCACATGTTATGCTGTGTATCTTTGAGTAATAGTTGGATTAATTAGCGTTTTTCAAATAAGTTCTAGTGCTTATCTAGCATTGGACCTCTGATGCCTGAGTATCCTGTTAAATTCTGGCTTGGGTGGTGTCCGTTTTCTTGGGTTAAACATATTTTTAATGTGTACATCTTTGAGAATAGACTGATTCTGCAAACAGGCATAACAAGGGATCACTTGTGCGAGGATAGTACTGACGATTCCATAGGTGTAATTGCGATATCCCCCTGCGGTTGTTGCAATGCTCGAATGAGTTTCGAGGGAATCCCAAGTGGCCATTATATGGTCTCCTCACGCAGCAGTTGAGTGGGGAATGTGGTGAAGTCGAGTTGCGAAAAGATCACGACACTATGCGGAATAGTATTCTTAGATGGTGCTTTACTATTATGTGAACAAGGTTTGCTATGGCTCCAGTGCTAAATCGAATCAAAACTCCGCGTTCCCCGGCGTGCGCGGGAACGGAATGACGTCGCGCACATTGTGCATGCCGGTGACGTAGCTGACCAGCCGCTCGAAGCCGAGGCCGAAGCCGGCGTGCGGCACCGTGCCGTAGCGGCGCAGGTCGCGATACCAGCCGTAGTTGCCTTTGTCGAGGCCGAGCTCGTCCATGCGCGCGTCGAGCACGTCGAGCCGTTCTTCGCGCTGGCTGCCGCCGATGATCTCGCCGATGCCGGGCGCCAGCACGTCCATCGCGGCGACGGTGCGCGTCGTCGTTGAGGCGCATGTAGAAGCTTTGATGTCCTTCGGGTAGTTCATCACCACCACCGGGCGGCCGACGTGTTTTTCGGTGAGATAGCGCTCGTGCTCGGATTGCAGATCGAGGCCCCAGCGCACCGGGAACTCGAAGCGATTGACCGCAGATCGTTCCAGGATCCGAACCGCTTCGCTGTAATCCATGCGCTCGAACGGCTGTCGGATCAGTTGCTCCAGCCGGTTGATGCAATCCTTGTCGATGCGCTGGGCGAAAAACGCCATGTCGTCGGCGCGCTCGGCCAGCAGTGTTGTGCAGCACGGACTTCAGCAACGCCTCGGCCAGCTCGGCGTTGTCCGCCAGATCGGCGAAGGCGATTTCGGGTTCGATCATCCAGAACTCGGCCAGGTGGCGGCTGGTGTTGGAATTCTCGGCGCGGAAGGTGGGCCCGAAGGTATAGACCCGGACAGCGCCAGGCAATAGCTTTCGACATTGAGCTGGCCGGAGACGGTGAGAAACGTCTCGCGGCCGAAGAAGTCCTGGCTGAAGTCCGTGCCGCCGGTAGCGTCCGCGGCAGGTTGGCGAGATCGAGCGTGGAGACGCGGAACAGCTCGCCGGCGCCCTCGGCGTCGGAGGCGGTGATGAGGGGGTGTTGACCCAGAGAAAGCCGTGCTCGTGGAAAAACCGGTGGATGGCTTGGGCCAGGGTGTGGCGCACGCGCGTGATCGCGCCGATGGTATTGGTGCGCGGGCGCAGGTGGGCCACACTGCGCAGATATTCGAAGGTGTGGCGCTTGGGCGCGATCGGATAGGTGTCGGGATCGTCGACCCAGCCGACCACATCGATGGCGTCGGCCTGGACCTCGACACGCTGGTTCCTGCCTTGCGATTCGACCAGCCTGCCGCGTGCAATGATGGCGCAGCCGGTGACCAAGTGGAGGATTTCGGTATGGTAATTGTCCAGATCGGCCGGGGCGACGACCTGCAATGTGTCGAAGCAGGAGCCGTCATGAACCTGAAGAAACGACAGCCCGGCCTTGGAGTCACGCCGGGTGCGGACCCAGCCACGCACGGTGACTTGCCTCCCAACCGGTTTCAGCGCCAGCCAGTAGTTCAGCGATGGTAGAGCGCGACAGCAATGGGCTAGGGCTATCATTCAGTGTCATGAGAATCCTTGAATCGAAATTAAAGCGCGAGTGAAAAGGGCGATTATAAACGTGCCGTACCCCGGGCCGCACAGGTGATGCGCCGATGAAGTTGCTGCTGGTGGAGGACGAGGTCAAAACGCGCCGCTTCGTGACGCGCGGGCTGAAGGAGAACGGTTTTGTGGTCGATGCGGCTGCCGACGCCGCCGCAGCGTTGGAACTGGCTCTGAGCCACGATTATGACGCTATCGTCCTGGATATCATGCTGCCGGACCTGGACGGACGCGAGGTATTGAAGCGGTTGCGTGCGGCGGGCAACCGTGTACCGCTGTTGTTTTTGACTGCGCGCGACACGGTGGAGGACCGGGTTGCCGGGCTCGAGCTGGGGGCCGACGATTATCTGGTAAAGCCATTCGCGTTCTCTGAATTGCTGGCGCGGCTGCGCGCTCTGCTGCGCCGGCGCGGTGGTGAGCCGGTGCGGAATCTGGCGGTGGCTGATTTGCGGTTGGATCTGGTGACCCGGCGGGCGGTGCGGGCGGGGCAGCGCATCGATCTGAGCGGGCGGGAATTCGCGCTGCTGTGGTTGCTGATGCGCCACCACGGCGAAGTGCTGTCGCGGGCTATCATTGCCGAGAAGGTCTGGGATATGAATTTCGACAGCGATACCAACGTCGTCGATGTGGCGGTACGGCGCCTGCGTCGCAAGGTCGACCAACCGTTTGAGGTTCCCCTCATCCATACCGTGCGCGGCATGGGCTACGTGCTGGAGGTCCGTTGACCGGGACTCAGGCACCATGGTGGCAATCGATTACGGCCCGGCTGGTGCTGTATTACAGCGTCTGCACAGGCGTGGTGTTGCTGACGGCTATTGCCGTGCTGTACTGGGCGGTTGTTGCCAGCATCGCCAACGATGACCGGCATTTTCTGGCCGAGAAGCTGCATGTGTTACGCACCATGCTGCAGGAGCGACCCGATGATCAATCGCTTCTGAACGAAGAAGTGGACTGGGAAACCCGGGTGCTGGCGCACGCCCGCTACTTCGTGCAAATCGAGGATCGGGGCGGGCGGGTGCTGGCACAGACGCCCGGCCTGGATCGTTCGGGTATTCCGCTGGGTGATTTTCCCGCGCCGATACCGCTGGGTTCGACCACCCCGGCGTTGACCTGGGCGCGAACACCGTCCGGGCGCCGCTACTTGCTGGCCGCCGCGCAGGCGCGTCTGGGTTCGGCAACGACACCGCAGCGCATCGTGCGGATCGCACTCGATGTTTCACATGAAGATCGCATTCTGACGGATTTCCGCCACATCGCGCTGCTCGTTTTGTTGGCGGGGGTGCTGGTGTCGGCGCTGCTGGGCCTGTTGATCGCCCGCCGGGGTCTGCGGCCCATCGCGACCATGGTGGAGACGCTGCGGGGTACCACCGCGGCGCGGCTTGATCAGCGCATTGAACCGACTGCCTGGCCGCGCGAACTCAGCAGTCTGGCGCTGTCGCTCAACGGTATGCTGGCGCGCTTGAGCGAGGCGTTCGCCCGGATTTCCGGGTACGCGGCTGATCTGGCACATGAGCTCCGCTCACCGCTCAACAATCTGCGGGGTGAAGCCGAAGTGGCATTGGCTCGTCGACGCAGCGCCTCAGAGTACCGCGACGTGCTGGAATCGAGTCTGGAGGAGACGCAGCGACTGGCGCAGCTCGTAGACAGTCTGCTGTTTTTGGCGCATGCCGAAAATCCGCAGGCGCAATTGCGTCGCAGCGAGTTTGCTGTCCGGCCCGAAGTCGATTCTTTGCTGGAGTTCTACGAGCTGAGTGCGGAGGAAGCCGGGATCGGTGTCAGTTGCGAAGGGACGGCGATACTACATGCTGATCGCGAACTGGTGCGCCGGGCGGTGGGCAATCTGCTGTCCAACGCCATCCGGCATACCGCTGCCGGCGGCGTGATCCGCGTCACGATCGCCCAGGCACGCGATGGTGCCACTGGCATCACGGTCAGCGATAACGGTTCGGGTATGGATATGATCGTCCAGTCCCAGGCATTCGATCGGTTCTACCGCGGGAGGGAGGCCCGCGGTCGCGGTGTGGGGTCGGGGTTGGGGCTGGCTATCGTGCAGTCGATCATGACGCTGCACGGCGGCCGCGTCGATCTGGCCAGCGAGCCCGGCCAAGGCACCCGGGTGTCACTCTGGTTCCCGGGGCTTCATTAGAACCCTGGCAAATGCACACGCCTGCGCCAACGTCGTTACCGCTGCTGCTGCGGAGCAGCGCGCTACACTTTTACCGAACCCAGCCAGATGATGCTTGCCGACATGCCCTTGAAGATGATCTGCCAGCCTTCCGGATGCACCATGGCGTTCATCGTTTTGGAGTAACTGGCAAAGGTAGAGCTTGGCGACTTCAGGTTGAGATCCCCGACCATCAGGGCAATCAACGCCTGTGCCTGACGACAACCGTTTTCCTCCTTCTCCAACACCGCCTGCCTGTCACCGGTCTGTCTGACCTTGAAGGTGGGCAGGGCGCTACGGATCAGGGATTTGGCGTGGAACGTGCGGTCGGCGTGGATGGTGCCGGTTGCCCGTTTGTAAAGCGACCGTATCCCGGCATAGGCGGCATAAAACGGTATGCCCACCACGCTGGAGCACACCGCGACCTTGGCCACTTTGGCATGCTTCTGGTTCATTATGAACTCCTGAATATCCTTACACGTCTTGGCTTCTCCTGGGCGGTCGTCACAGACGTAGGCAACCGATCGGTCCGGCCGCCAGGTGACCATGGCCTGGCGTTTGCGATCGGCGCAGGTGCAGGCATATAGCTCCTTGCTGCCTTCCTTTTCGGCGTAAGGCCGCTCAGACAGAGCGTACATCTTGTCGAGACCCCAGCCCTCGATCGCCACCGACAGCGCGCTGGTCCAGGGTTTGAGTGCCCATACCACGGTACCGCCGTGGTGCCGACACTGCCCAGGCCAATGATGCCAACCTTGATCGAAGTGGCACCCAACGAGGTCGCGCCTTTGCTCGCGAGTGTGGTCAGTCCCATCACGGTCGCGTGTTTGCCAATTTCCTTAGCTCTGGCCTTGAACGGCTGCCAGTTTATCCCGGGTATCCTGCCGTTGCGGGACCAGTTCTTGCTGCTCCTGCTGGGCATACCACTCGTTCAGCAGAATTTCGTAAACACTTTGGTTGAAGTCAGGCATCGCCATCGTGGGTTCCCTCGAGTGTTCTCTGCAGAAGGCTTGTTACGGAGCATAACGGGTCCAAAGCAAATTAAATGCCAAAGTCTATGACAACTTTGTCATCCTGGTGACAGCTTGTGGTTAGTCTATCCAGTATAGATTGTTGTAATGACAAATCGCTTTCGGGCCTTGGCACGAATGATGGGTGCCGCCGCCGCGGTGGTTGTGTGGCTGCCGGCGTTATCCGTGCACGCCGCTGGCGCTCCCAAAGGCATGGTGAGGGTACGGCGCCGGACCGTGACCCGCGAGCTCAAGGCCTATGCCCAGGTGGTGCCGCGATCGCTGCTGCCGGTGCGGGCCACGCTTGCGGGGACCATCGCTGGTTTGACGGTGGAGCCGGGTGACAGCGGTCCAGGCCGGTGAATTGCTGGCGCGACTGACCGGACCGCAGCCAGCGTCGTTACTCGCCGAACGGCAAGCCGCGGTGCACCGTGCTCAGGCAGCGCTGACGGCGGCCACCCAATTGTTGGCGATTGCCCGCCAGCAACGCCACATGAGGCTCAGCACCCGTCAGGATGTGATCCAGGCCGAGGCTGGAAAAGCCGCGGCGCGATGCCGAACTCAACCGTGCCCGTGCGCGCCTGGCGAGTATCCGGAAAGCGCTGTTACTGCGGGCACCGGTGGCCGGACAGGTGATCGGGCGCGCTGCCAGTTCGGGCGAGCGCGTGCCGGCGGGTGACACGATTGTGACGCTGCAGCCCGCGCACAGCCTGTGGTTGCAGGCCAGTTATTACGGCGCCGCGGCCCGGGAAGTCCGGCCGCAGATGCGCGGTCGCTTCCAGCCGCTCGATGGTGGTCCGACATTGGCCGTTCAGAGTGGTGGCGCGCCATAGCGCGCTGCGTGCCGATGGCGGCCGCCGGGTCGAACTGGCGGCAACGACGGCGGATCCTGGCTGGTTCAACGGCGAGGCCGGTACGCTGCGTCTCGCTGCCGGCCAGGAGACGTGGGTGGCGGTGCCGACCCGGGCGTTGATACTGGATCACGGTTCCTGGTGGGTGTTGGTGCGCCACGGTCAGGCTGACCAGCGCCGGCAGGTCACACCGGGGCCGAGTCGCGGCGACTGGGCCCTGATCCGCAAGGGGCTGGCGCCGGGCGCCGAGGTCATCGTGGACAACGCTTACTTGCGGTTCCATCGCCTGTTCGCGCGGCACTACCAGGCACCGGACTGAGATGCCAGAGCCTTTCGCCCGCGGCCGTCGGGTGCTGTTGCGGCCGGTGTTGTGGCTGCTGGTCTATGGCGGTCTGACGGGCTACGGGAGTCCACGCGCTGCTGCATATTCCGGTGGAGGTGCTGCCGCAGTTCGATTATCCCCAGATCAGCGTGATCAGCCACTACCCCGGGGCAACCGCCACTGAGCTTAGCCAGTTGCTGGCCAAGCCGCTGGAGGGTCAGATCCTGACGCTGCCGGATGTGGTCAATGTGCGGGCAGTGATGGGTCACGGCACTTTGCAGATCGACGTCCGGTTTCGCGCGGGCAGTGTGGCCCAGCAGGATCTGCAGGCCGTCAAAGGCGCCATTGATCGGGCCCGCAGCCGGCTGCCCGCGGCTGTCCAGCCCAGGGCCGAGGTCATGGGTAATGCCATCAACGAGGTCGCCGATTACACGGTGAGGATTCCTGCCTCGGTGGCACCGGTTACGGTGCAACGGGCTATCGCGACCCGCGTCGTACCCGCGCTGCGAGCCTTGCCGGGGGTGCAGAAGGTCGAGGTCTACGGCAGCGGTGGCCCGGCCCTTTGGGTTCAGCCGGAGCTGGCGCGGCTTAGGCACTATGACGTCACGATGCCGGCGCTGGCGCGGGCGCTCAAGGCCCAGGTGGCATTGCAACCCGGCCGGTTATCTGCAGCTTGGCCATCAGGATGTGGTGATGGAACTGCGCGCATTACCCAAGACCACCGCCGCTCTGGCCGATACGCCGATTCCCGCACCGCAGGGCCCGGTGCCGCTGCATGATCTGGCGCGTATCGTGCGCGCGCCGTTGCCGACCCGGGTCAGCGTCAGTCTCGACGGGCGGCCCAGCATTGCCGTCACCGTGTTCAAGCAGCCCGGCGCCTCCACGGTGCCTGTGACCCGGGAGATACGGACCACGCTGGCCGCGGCACGGAGCGAACTGCCCGCGCGGTGCGAACTGGGTGCGCACCTACAGCCAGGGCCATCTGGTCGGGCCTGATCGGCTCCGACCTGGGCCGGGACCTGGCACTGGGCGCACTGCTGGCGATCGGGGTGCTGTTCTGGATCCTGGGGGCGGGCCGCGGGATCTGGGTGCTGGCGCTCAGTATTCCGTTGGCGTTGCTGCTCGGAATTGCCGGACTTTATGCGCTGCACCAGTCGCTGAATCTGATGACCCTGGGGGCGCTCTCGGTAGCTGTCGGGCTGCTGGCTGATGACGCCATTATCGTGCTGGAGAGCATCTATCATCGCTGGGAGCAGGGCGATGACCACTGGACTGGCATTTGGCGGGGGTTTAAGGACATTGCAAGCCCTGACATCTCCGGTACGGTAACCACGGTGTCGGTGTTTCTGCCATTGCTGTTTGTCGGGGGCCTGGCGGGACTGTTCTTCGTGCCGTTCGCCCTGGCCATGGCACTGGCACTGCTGGCGTCGCTGCTGATCTCGCTGACCCTGATTCCGTTGCTGCTGGGCTTTACCCGGGCTCGACCGCCCCGCCGCGTGGGTCTCGGTGGCCGCTTCGTGGCCTGGCTGCAGCGATTTAATCAGCGCCTGTTGGGCCTGACGATCGGGCATCCACGGATGGGGTTGCTGCTGTGCGGTGCGCTGCTTGTGCTGAGTCTCGCCGGATTGGTTTGGGTCCCGGTCAGCTTTCTGCCGCTGCCCAATGAGGGCGTGATGCTGGAAAGCTTCACTTTGCCGCCGGGCAGCTCACTGCACGAAACCGAGGCAGCGGTTGCGCGACTTACCCGACGTCTGCGCCGGGATCCGGCAGTGGCCCACACCTTTGCCCGGATCGGCTCGCCCGAGCGCAGCGGTTACACCGAGCCGGCCTCGGCCGGCGAAATCCAGATCGTGTTGAAAGCCGATGATGGCCGCCAACAGTCTCGACCGGATCGCTCAGCGGTTGCTGCACGAGACCCGCCTGACCGGCGTGTTGGTCAGTATCGATACCCCGACCGTGGAGCGACTGGGCGAAAGCCTGTCCGGTCTGCCGCAACCCTTCGTGATCCGTTTGTTCGGTCCCGACAGCGAGCGCTTGCGCCGGCTGTCGAAACGGGTGGTGAAGCGCCTGCGGCAGGTGCCCGCGCTGGCCGATGTCTTCAATAATGACGCGTATCCGGTCAACCAGTTGCAGATCCGCCCGCGGCCGGCGGCGCTCGCGCATTACGGGCTGACGCCGGCGCAGCTTTATGCCCAGCTCAAGCCGGCCCTGGCAGGGGAGGTGGTGGCGCGGGTGGTGGACGGCAACGAGCCGCTGGCGCTATACCTGAGGCTGGCCGACGCCCACCGGCTTTCATTGAACGCGCTGCGCGGTCTACTGATAAGGACCCATGGCTGGACGCCCCTGGGTCAACTGGCCTCGGTCAAGCTGGTCAGCACGCCCAACCAGATCCGTGATATCGACGGTGCGCGGGCGCTCGAAATTCTAGCGACGCCACTGGCGCCGCTGAGTCAGGTTATTACCGCCGCCCGGCGCGCGCTGCGCGGCCTGCAGCTACCGGCCGGCTACCGCGTGGCGTTCGGCGGCCTGTTTCCCCGACTGGAGCATGCCGCGCTTGGTCTTGCGGTGGCCGCCGGCGCGGCGTTTCTGCTGATGCTGGGGATACTCGTGCTGCAGTTCGACGGACTGCTGATTCCGGGCTTGCTGCTGCTGCAGATTCCGCTGGCATTCACCGGGGGTGCGGCGGCTCTGGTCATCAGCGGGGTGGGTCTGAACGCCACCGGTCTGGTGGCGTTCCTCACGTTGATCGGCATCGGGCTCAATCACGGCATCGTCCTGCTTTACCGGACTCAGCGCAACGAGGCCGCCGGACTGGATGTGGAAGCGGCCGTGCGCGAAGCGGTAACGGTCAGGTTCCGGCCGATCCTGATGACCACGCTGACCGCCCTGCTGGGTATGCTGCCGACGGCGCTGGCCTGGGGCCGCGGCGCTGCGCCGGAGCAGGGGTTGGCGGTGGTGGTCATGGGCGGCATCCTGTGGAGTGCGCTGCTCAGCACCAATCTGATTCCGGCGCTTTATCTGCATCGTCGCCGGAAACAAGCGCAACGCGCCCGGTCGGCTAGCGTTCCGGCGGAATGACTTCGAAGTCAATAACCGCCTGCCGCATGGCCTGCGGTAGGGTGACTGAGCGGTTGGCGGCAAAGTCGTACCAGACCAGAGCTCCCCGCGAACTGGCTGCCGGTTTGTCCTCGCCCTGAACAAAAATCGCTGCCTGATAGGTGAAACTGCGATTACCCAGGCGGTCCACCCGGGTTGCGATTTCCAGGCTACTGGGATAATGCAGTTGACGGAGGAAACTGCATTGCACGTCGACGATGACGGGGTGCTGATCCGGTGGCAGGCCGCGCGGCTGCACGGTGTTGATGTAGTCAATCCGGCCGCACTCGAAGTAGCGCAGGTACTCGACATTGTTGACGTGTCCCAGCGCATCCATGTCACCCCAGCGCACGATCAATGGCAGGAAATGGCGGAAATCGGCTCGCTGCATGCGTTATTCATCCCAGGCGTGTGGATCGGCCGGCAATTGTCGCAGATGCCTGTGCTTATCGACAGCGGGTTGCCCGGTGCACCGGTTTGGATCGCGGCTTGCCAACTGGCGGCATGCTGGAGCGCGCCAGGCTGGGAGTGGCGTTTGACAGTAAGCGCCCCCGGCACGCCAAGCTGACCCGCCGCCGCGGGTTTCGGGCTGCCGGGTTTTGGCTAAGGGTGGCGCCCGTGCCGGGCTGACGACGGGCAGCCGCGCTTGGACAGGGCGCAGCCGCCGCAGCCGCCGCTGGCTGACCGGCGTCGACCGACCCGCGAGCCGTTGCTTGGCCCGGCGCGGCAGGATCAGCGTCCATAGCAACCACAGTGCGCTCAACACCACGGCTACCGTTACAATCATCTGTTGCCACATGCGTCAGGCTCCCAGGGCGATGGCCGCGACGTGGTAGGTGGCGAAAGCCGCCACGTAGGCCAGGATGAACATGTAGCCCGCCATCAGGACCGGCCAGTGCCAGGAATTGGTTTCGCGCTGGGTGACCGCCAGGGTGGACATGCATTGCGGTGCGAAGATGTACCAGGCCAGCAGCGCCAGGGCGATCGGCAGGCTCCAGTGCGCTGCCAGTGTGGCCGACAAGGCGTGGCCTGCGCCCTGGGCCGCATCGCTCACGGCGTAGACCGTGCCGAGTGCCGCCACCATGACTTCGCGCGCGGCTAGCCCGGTCACCAGCGCGATGGCGATTTCCCAGTTGAAGCCGACCGGGCCCAGCAGCGGTTGCAGCCAGTGGCCGATCATGCCGGCGAAACTGTAGTCGATGGCGGGCCCCGGTGCGCCCGGCGGTGCGCCCGGATAACTGGACAGGAACCACAACACCACCATGGCAGCGGCGATGATGGTGCCCGCGCGGCGCAGGAAGAAGCTGGCCCGCAGAATCAGGCCGTGATAGACGTTGCGCAGGCTGGGCAGTTTATAGTCCGGTAACTCCATCAGCAGCGGTTCCAGGGCGCCCTTGAGCAGGGTGCGTTTCAGCACCCAGGCGACGGCGATGGCGCCGATAATGCCGGCAGCATAGAGGCCGAACATCACCAGTCCCTGGAGGTTGACGCCTCCCCACAGCCGCTGTTGCGGCACGAAGGCGGCAATCAGCAGCGTGTATACCGGAATCCGGGCCGAGCAGGTCATCAAGGGCGCGATCATGGTGGTCACCAGCCGGTCGCGCGGGTTTTCGATCACCCGGGCCGCCATGATGCCGGGGATCGCGCAGGCGAAACTCGACAGCAGCGGGATGAAGGCCCGCCCGTGCAGGCCCACGCGCCCCATGGTCCGGTCCATCAGGAACGCGGCCCGGGCCATATAGCCGAAGTCTTCCAGCAGGATGATGAACAGGAACAGGATCAGAATCTGCGGCAGGAACACGATCACCGCCCCCACGCCGGACACCAGGCCCTCGACCAGCAGGCTGCGCAGGGGGCCGGCCGGCATGAGCTGGGTGATGCCGGCCTGCAGGCCATCGCTGCCGGCCTGAATCCAGGCCATCGGTGCGGCTGCCCAGCCGAACACTGCCTGGAATACCAGGAACAGGACGGCCAGCAGGATGATCGGCCCGGCGACCGGATGTAGTACCACCCGATCCAGCCACTGCGTGAAGCTGGCCGGGCGGCCCGCGTTGCCGACCGCACGCTCGATGATGGCCTTGGCGGTACGGTCGAGCTGGCGCAGTTCCGCGACATCCGGTTCCGTCCACGCGAATGGCAGCGCGGGACGATTAGTGACGGATTCGAGTTCGCCGGCCAGCTTGTCAAGGGCGTCAAGCAGGGCGCGGGTGCCGCCCCGGCGTACCGCCACCACCGCCACCACCGGGATCTCAAGTTCGGCCGCGAGCGCCTCTACATCGATCTCGATACCGCGGCGGCGGGCGATGTCCATCATGTTCAGCGCCAGGATCGCGGGTCGGCCGGTGCGGCGCAGTTCCAGCAACAGGCGTAGGACCAGCCGCAGATTGGTCGCATCGGCGACACAGACGATGACATCAGGCGCCGGTTCCCGGCGATGCTGGCCCAGGATCACGTCGCGGGCGACGACCTCGTCGGGACTGCGGCCGCGCAGCGAGTACGTGCCGGGCAGATCGACCACTTGCAGGGTGCGATTTGCGGGTGTCACCAGGGTACCCAGCTTGCGCTCCACGGTGACACCGGCGTAGTTGGCGACCCGTTGGCGCGACCCGGTCAACGCGTTGAACAAGGCGGTCTTGCCCGAGTTGGGATTGCCGACCAGGGCGACCCGGAGCATTGTGCCGGTTGCGGTCATTGCCCGGTCGCCCTGGTGCGGACGGTTATGAACCGGGCCTCCTGGCGCCGTAACGCGACCAGCCGGCGCCCGTCGATGCGGATTGCCAGCGGGTCGCCCGCCAGGCCGCCGGTATGCTCGATCCGGACCACGGCGCCTTCGACGAACCCGATTTCCATCAGCCGGCGCTCCAGCTCCTCGGGTGTCAGGGCGTCGTTCGGAGCTGCCGAGCGGCGATTGAAGCCCGTTATCGTCGCGAGATTGCGCAACGGCAGATCGTTCAGGGTGGCTTCGCAGGGCCGGCTGGTGGCCGGCTCATCGACCGGCATTTCAGTGATCGGGAGAATCAGACTTGCGGACTGTGGCATGGCTGCGGATTAGCGTCAGAATTCAGGTCAATATTAATAGGAATTATTCGTAATTGTAAATCCTTCAGATGCGGCGCACATTGATCTGGATCAAGATTATCGACTGTGCTGGCGCAGCGTGGTGCTGGCACGGTGCGCTAGGGCCGTCGCGCGCCCCGATCAAGCGTCGTGCGGGTAAATTCCTCGATGTAGTCGAGCAGGGTATCGATCGCCGTGGCCGCCGCGACCGGATCGCCGCCGGCGATCGCCCGGGCGCATGCCGCGTGCAGCCGCGCGCAGCGGGGCAGGTCGAGTGCTTCCTGGTAGTGCTGGTACCAGAAGCGCCGGGCGAGGCCTTGCATCAGGCCCATGGTGCGGCGGGCGTAAGGGTTGTCGCAGGTGGCCGCGAGTTGCAGGTTGAACTGCTGGTCGAGGCGCATGAAGGCGACCTCATCATTGGCATCGGCGGCAGCGTCCATGGCATCGGCCACCCGGCGTAGCGCCGCGCGTTGGTCCGGGGTGGCCCGGGCAGCCGCCAGCCTGGCCATCAAACGTTCCACTTCGCGCCGGACCAGTAGCAATTCGAGCTGACTGCGCAGATCGATTTCTGATACCACGACGCCGCGCCGCGGCAGGATAACCACCAGACCTTCCAGCGCTAACCGTTGCAGGGCCTCGCGAACCGGTGTGCGACCTATACCCAACAGTGCCGTGAGGGCGGATTCGGAAAGTATCTGCCCGGGCCCCAGCTGCAGGGTCACGATCAGCTCTTCCAGCCGGCGGTAAGCCTGCTGCGCGAGTGGGGTGCTGGGAGTGGCGATGTCGGCGCCGTCACCGGGCAGCGGTGGCGCGGGTTGTTGGGCGGACACGTAGGTTGGTTACACCGGCGATAAAACCCTGATTTTAGCGTACTGACCGGCGTCAGTGTCACGTACGTGACAGAGACGGTTGGCGCCGCGCTGCGGTCGCGGCGCCAGGCAGCCTAGCTGGCAGGTTTCTTGGCTTCCGGGAACAGCCACAGCCCGAAGATCATAAAAGCGCCGAGAAACAGCACCAGCCACTGGTCGACGCTCTGGCCGATGGCCGCTTCATACCGGTGGGCGGCGATGGCCGCAATGACCACCAGAGCGGTGATGATGATTCTGATGTAGGTCGGCATGACGGTTATCCTCAGGCGGCCGCAGCCTTGTTGCCGCCGGTCCGCGCGCGGGGTGTGCGCGAGGTCTTGCGCAAGTCCGGACGGAGATGCTTGGTCCCGTAGCCGTTGAACAGGTGGCCCAGCAGGCCGCGGTCCAGGTCGGATGTTCCGAACAGCCAGTCGGCGATAGGGAAGGTCAGGTTCATATTGCGCTCCATCATCAGCGACTGGCGGTGATGCGCGGTGTGATGGCGGCGCAAGGTGTTGACGAAGGGGCAGTAGCGCACAAACCAGTTCTCGTCGACATGGCAGCAGAAGTGCATGAACTCATAGACCAGATACATGCTGGTGGTGGTGCACATGAGTAACCAGGCAGCGTTGCTGGATGCCGCCGCGCCCAGCACCAGCGCTGCCGGAATCGACATCAGAATGAACACCACCAGTGCATACGGTGGGAAGAAGGTCACCCGCCAGTCGCGATGATTGGCGAAGCGCATTTCATTGTCGGTGAAGAACTGGTGGTGCATCAGCGTGTGGCGGGTGTAGATCGCGCGCAGCCCCGGCAGCCGTACCGGGCGATGCATGACCCGGTTGTGCAGGTACCACTCGAACAGGTTGCACAGCAGGAATACCACTGGCACCGTCAGCCACTCCCAGCCGCTCGGGTTGTGAATGTTGGTGATGAACACGTACAGCGCGGTGCTGCCGATGCCGTAAATGACAGCCACATGGAGCCAGCCGTGGTACCAGCTGGCAATGCGCCGGCGGTATTCGGCCCGGTAACGGTGTTGTTTCCCGGTCATGGTGGACTCGGTCAATTCCATCGCTGGATACCTCCGTAGGGTGGTTGGGTTCGCTTGCGAGCGGCCCGCTGTCAGTCGACGGCGGTGTCGATAGCGTGCAGGGCTGCGTCGATGTCGGCCCCGGTCAGTTCCCACTCGTTGTCGAAGTTGGCAACAATCTCGGACATGAATGCCGCGTACAGCGCCAGCGCCTGGCTGTCGTTGCCTATGTGATCGGCCAGTAGCGCCAGTGCGAGCTGGGCGGGTGCGTCGCCCTCGTAGCTCCATTCGAAGCCGTCGCGCGACACCACTTTAAGGTCGAAACGCGGGTCTAGCGGTGCGTCGTCCACCGTCACCCGCAGTCCGTCCATAGTGCGGTCGCCGCGGTACACTTTCATTATCAGAGCCCCGATGGTAGATATGTGACTGATATATTAGTTGCTGGCGAAGCAGCCTGCAATATAATCAGGAACACAACCAAGGAGGTCTATCCATGAATAAATTTATGAGCTTATCGCGTCGTGATTTTCTCGCAACGGCAGCTCTGACAGCCGCGGGTGGTGTCATCGGAATGAGCGGCTCGCTGCCGGCGCGGGCGGCCGGGCGGACCGTGACACTGGCTGATATCGGTGTCGGCGACCCGGGCGACTGGTCGAAATTCACCCAGGCGACCGGCAGCAAGGTGAATGTGGTGTCGATCGGCAACGGTCCGTCGGCCGTAGTCAGCCAGCTGTTGACAGGGGGTGGTCGGAGCACGTTCGATGTGATCAATATCGTCGGCGGTATGCAGAAGCCGCTGGTCGAAAACGGCCTGATCCGCAAGCTGGACACCCAGCGCCTCAAGAACTGGAGCCGGGATAGCTATATCCAGCTCTACCTGGCCCAGGGAACACCCGGGTTCGATTTCATCGGTTACCAGGGCACAGTGTACGGGGTGCCGACAGTGTTGCAGGGTGATTCGTTTGCGTACCTGGCGGACAAGACCGGCGATCTCGATTCCTACGGTGCGTTGTTCGATCCCAAATTCCGCGGTTACGTCGCGCTGGAAGACAACTACACCACAGCGGGCCAGAAGACCGCGCTGTATTTGAAAAAGTCGGGCCAGGCGGCGATCGCGGATCCGGCCGATATGACGCCGGACGAGATCCGCCAGGTGGTGGACTTTCTGATCAAGCAGAAGAAGGCCGGGCAGTTCCGGGTGATCTGGTCGAGCTTCCAGCAGGCCGTGGATCTGCTGACCTCGCGGGAAGTGTACGTGATGGATTGCTGGGAGCCGATGGTGTTTGCGGCCCGGGCCAAGGGCGTCAACGCCAAGTATGCGGCGCCCAGGGAAGGCTATCTGCTGTGGGCGATGGCAGCATACATTGTCAACAAACCGGACATTGCTGACGCGGCGCTCAAGGACACCTATGCCCTGCTCGATTTCATGCTCAGTCCCTGGTATGGCGCCAAGATCACGCTGCTACGCGGTTACATGACGAACCCGCAGGCGCCCGCGTACGCCAAGGCCCACCCGCATGAATTCAGCCCCAAGGACGCGGCCCGGATTGCCGAGATAACCGCCAATGTGAAGCACAAATTCGAGGCCGGCGGCACCTGGCAGAACCGCTGGCCCAAACACGTCGATGCCTACGAGAGCGAGTGGCAGCGCTTCAAGGCGGCCTGACGCGCGCCTGACCGGCGATGGAGTTATCCCGACGCAACCGTTGCGCCAGGCTGGGTTTGATCGGCGTGCCGTTACTCGTCATCGCTGCCGGCATCATCGGGCCGTTGCTGATTACCCTGGTCGTGAGTTTCTGGCAGCGGCATGGGTTCGGCATGGTGGCCGCGTTCTCGCTGGGCAATTACCGCAGCTTTTTTGAGGGTGTGCGGCTGGCAGTGCTGCAGCGCAGCCTGCTGGTCGCGGTGTCATCGACGGCGCTGATGCTGTTGCTTGCCTACCCGATCGCCTATGTCGCAGCGACCCGCGTGCGGCCGGCCTTCAAGCGGGTGTTTCTGTTCCTGTTCGCGGTGCCGTTCCTGGTGAACTACATTGTCCGGACCTTTGCCTGGGCGCACATTCTGGGCCGCACCGGGCCGCTCAACCGACTGCTGCTGGCGACCGGCCTGATCGAGCGGCCACTGGACTGGCTGCTGTATTCGGATTTCGCCGTCTACCTGGGGTTGATCGCGGCTTACATGCCGTTCATGATTTTTCCGATCTGGCTGTCCCTGGCGGGCATTGACAAGCGTCTGCTGGAGGCTAGCTGGATGCTGGGTGAACCGCCGGTGCCAACATTTCTGCGGGTCACGTTACCACTGTCGTTACCCGGTGTGCTGGCCGCTGCGATTTTCGGTTTCGTCGGTGCCTTCGGTGAGGTTGCCGTATCGCAGATACTGGGCGGGACCGGTTATCAGCTGCTGGGGAACACCATTACCAGCGCACTCAACGTGCTGAATTATCCGCTGGCGGCGGCGATCTCGTCGGCTTCGACGCTGCTGATGCTGGTGTTGATCGTGCTCTGGTACCGGCTGTTCGACATCCGGTTGTTCCTCGGTCAGTTGCTGGGGCGGGCGTGAGGACGGTCGCTGTTGCCGGGCTCTGGTTATTCATCGCCGCGGTGGTGGTGTTTTTGTACGCGCCGCTGGTGCCGCCTGTCATCAACTCCTTTGGCGGCACCGGACAGCACGGTTGGTGGGCCAACTACACGGCTTTGCTCGGTGATCAGCGGCTGCTGCAGGCCGCCCGGACCTCGCTGGCCGTGGGTGTGCTGGTGGCACTGATCGCGCCGCTGCTGGCGTTGCTGGCGGCGGAGGCGGTGCGGATCTGGCGCATTCCCCGGTTGATCCTGGTGGTGCTGCTGATCCCGCTGTTTGTGCCCGGGATTTCCATGGGGGTGGCGACGGCGCTGTTTTTTCATTTGCTCGGCATCGCGCCGTCGCTATGGACCATCGTGGCCGTGCAGGTGTTGTGGGCCTTGCCGTTTGCGTTTCTGATTATTCTGACGGTACTGGCCGGCTTCGATCCGGTTTATCTGGAGGCGGCTTACATGTGCGGATCTGACCGGCTGCAGGCCTTTTTCGACGTCGAATTACCCCAGATTCATCACGGCATACTGGGTGCCGCGGTATTTTCCCTGATCCTCTCGTTCAACGAAACGGTCCGCACAGCGGTGGTGCAAGGCGGCCGGAATACGCTCCAGACGTACCTGTGGTCGCAGTATCAGCAGGTTGGGCTGTCGCCGCCGTTGTACGCCGTAATGACTTTGCTGATAGGGGTGACGCTGGTACTCATCGTCACACTGGCCATGCTGGATCGGCGCCAGCACCAGACGGTTGCCTGATGGCCTCCGAGTGGGTTATCCGAGGGTCCGGGAGCGGGCTGCGGCGAGTCCCGCGCCGCCGGCTGTAGTGCCCGCTGCCGGACCCGGGATGCTGGGTTCGCGCCGGCCGGGATTTTCCGGTATGGTTGCTTCCGGGCCGGGCTGGTAAAGCCCACTCCCAGGCAGGTCGGCACGTCGATGGTTGCGTGGCGACACGGTTCGATGCTGGCCGCGGCCGCGATGCCAGCGGCAGTTTCCGGTATCCCTCCGGAGCTGCAACGGACGCGCAGTTCCGGCCGGGTCAGGCGGGGACGTCGCAGTGCTATCGGCGGCTCGGGCGGTCAGCTTTCCGGCGAGTGATCGGAGGATTCTGCCATGACAGACGACGCTATGACGGACGACAAGAATGGCACCCAGGGACACGGGTTTTCCCGCCGCGGTTTTCTGGTATCGGCCGGCGCATTGGGCCTGGCTGCCGGTGTCGCCGCGCCCTTTGCGCCGGCTTGGGCGCAGGGTCAGCAGCAGCCCAGGCACGGTGGCCGGTTGCGGGTGTCCGTGCCGCCGGTCAAGTCGCTTGATCCGGTCAAGATGGATACCGCCGGGGCCATCGCCATCGTCCAGCAGACGGCCGAATATCTGGTCTGGGCCGGTGCGGACCTGAAACTGCGTCCGGTGCTCGCCGAGCATTGGCATGCTGAAAACGGCGGTAAGAGCTGGTTATTCAAGCTGCGCGAGGGCGTAAAGTTCCACGACGGCCGCGAGCTGACCGCCACGGACGTGGTGGCGACATTTCGCCGGCTGGTCAACCCCAAGAGCGCCTCGGCGGCGGCATCGCAACTGCCGTTTCTGAAAGAGCACAATGTTAACAAGGTCGACAAGTATACGGTGCGCTTCGATCTCGAGCGTGCGGTCGGCGCCTTCCCTTATTACACCCAGACCTACAACGCCGTGATTCTGCCGGCCGACTACGATGGCGATTTTGCCAGCCATCCGGTGGGAACGGGGCCGTTCCGTATGACCCAGTACAGGGCCGAGGAAAGCGCCGCCTTCGAGCGTAATCCGCACTATTGGCAGTCGGGGCGGCCGTATCTGGACGGCGTCGATGTTTCGGTGCATAGCTCGAGCCAGTCGCAGGTGTTGGCTGTACAGGGCGGCAATGTGGACGTGATGTTGTTGTCCGGCTTCCTGGCGGCCAAACCCCTGATGGGGGCCAAAGGCATCAAGATCGCGGCGGCGCATTCGGCCGAGCACCGCCAGTTGACCATGCGGGTGGACAAAAAGCCGTTTGACGACAAGCGGGTGCGTCAGGCCGTGGCGCTGTGTCTGGACCGCAAGGGGATCATCGATAGCCTGCTGGGCGGTAAGGCCGACCCCGGTAACGATCATCCCATCGCGCCCGTCTATCACCTCGGTCTCGAGCTGGCGCAGCGGCATCAGAACGTGGCCAAAGCACGCCAGTTACTGGCCGCGGCGGGTTACCCAAAGGGTTTCGAGATCGACCTTTATACCGAGCAGTTTGCCGAAGTGCCGCAGTATGCCGTGCTGATACAGCAGATGCTGGCGGCTGCCGGCATCCGCGTGAAATTGCACGTGGAGCCGCAGAACATTTACTACAACCACTGGACCGAGGTGACTTTCGGCCTCACTGACTGGACCACCAGGCCGACGCCCGGACAGGTCTTGTCCTCGGCCTTTACCAGTGACTCGAAGTGGAACGCGCCGCACTGGAAAAACAAGGCATTCGACACGCTGGTGGAGCAGTTGCAGGCCGAAACCGATGCGGCGAAACGCGATCGGTTGGCCAACCGCATCGCCACTATTCTCAACGAGGAGGTGCCGGCGGTGATCGCTTATTTCGACGAGAACCTGCGCCCCATGCGCGCCAATGTGCAAGGCCTGGCTGCCAACATGTCCGAGTACCTCGACTTGACCCAGGCGTGGCTAAGCTGACCGAATCGGTGTAGCCACGGCGTAATCGTGTCATGCTGCGTTATCTGCTACGCCGCCTGGGCCTTCTGCTGCTGACGGTGGTGATGGCCTCGGTGCTGATCTTCGCCCTGACCTCGGTGTTGCCGGGCAATGTGGGGCGGATAGTGCTGGGGCCGTTTGCCAGCGCCCAGGCGGTGGCCAGCCTCAATCACCAACTGGGTCTGGATCAGCCGGTGCTGGTCCGCTACGGTGTCTGGCTGTGGGGCATCGTGCACGGTGACTGGGGTAAGTCGCTGGCACTGGAGGTGCCGATTCTGCCGCTGGTGACCATTCGGTTGCTGCGCTCGCTGGGGCTGGCGCTGTTCAGCCTGGTACTGCTGGTGCCTGCCGCACTGGCCGCCGGTGTGATTGCGGCACGGCGCCAGGGCGGTTTATTCGACCGGTTGGTGTCGGTGGTGGGGCTGGCGATCGGTGCTATCCCGGAGTTCGTTACCGGCGTCTTTCTGATTTTTATTTTCGGGCTGTGGCTCAGGGTACTGCCGGTGCAGGCCTTGCCGCAAGGCCACCCGGGATTGGCCGACTATCTATGGCATCTGTTGCTGCCGGCGGTCACCCTGACGCTGTTGCTGTTCGCCTATTTGTTTCGCATGACCCGCGCCGGCATGATCGAGGCGCTGGCGGCGGACTATACCCGCACGGCGGTGCTCAAGGGCCTGCCCGAGCGCGTGGTGGTCTGGCAGCATGTGCTGCGCAACGGGGTATTGCCCACCATCACCGTGATCGGGGCGCAACTTGGCTGGATGGTGGGCGGGCTGGTGGTCGTGGAGACGCTGTTCCAGTATCCGGGTATCGGCAGTCTCATCGAATACGCCGCCGTCAACCGCGACATTCCCCTGCTCACCGGCTGCAGTCTGGTGATTACGGTCATCTTCGCCTGTTCCAACCTGATTGCGGATCTCGTCTACGCCGCCCTCAATCCGCGGGTGCGGCATGCCTTGGGTGGCCATGGCTGAGGCATGGCCACCCGCCCCGACGCTGCTGGTGGGGGCGCTGATGCTGCTGGTCTGGGTGGTGACGGCGCTGGGGGCACCCTGGATTGCGCCGTATACCGCGGTGCAGATCAATCTGCAGGCAGTCTCGGCCGCGCCATCGGCGGCCCACTGGTTCGGCACCGATCAGTACGGGCGTGATGTGCTCAGCCGGGTGCTCTATGGTGGCTTCTATGCGCTCGCCATCGCTCCGGCGGCGACTCTGCTGGGGCTGGCGGTCGGTGGTGCCATCGGCCTCGCCACCGCCTACTTCGGCCGCTGGGTGGATGAGGTCGTCATGCGCCTGCTGGACGCGGTCATGGCGTTCCCCATCGTGGTGCTGGCCATGCTGGCGCTCACCGCCCTGGGGGCGTCGCTGGTGAATGTGGTGCTGGTGATCGGGTTCGTGTTCGCGCCGCTGATCGCGCGGACCGTGCGGGCGGCCGCACTGGCCGAGGTGCGCAAGGAATATGTGCAGGCGGCCCGCCTGCGGGGTGAATCGGTGCCCTATATCCTGCTGAGCGAGATTCTGCCCAACGTCAAGGGGCCGCTGATCGTCGAGGGCACCATCCGCCTGGGCTACGCGGTGTTCACCTCGGCGACGCTGGGATTCCTGGGTCTGGGTGTGCAGCCGCCGACACCGGACTGGGGGCTGATGGTGAGCGAAAACCGCACCCTGCTGACCACGGCACCCTGGACGGTGTTGTTTCCCGCACTCGCCATTGCCTTTGTGGTGGTGGCGATCAGCCTGCTGGCCGACGGATTGGAGGAACTGGCCGGCCGATGACAGCACCGCTGCTGGATATCCGCAACCTCGCGGTAGCCTACCGCCGCCGACGCGATAGCGTGACCGCGGTACGCGATGTGTCGCTCACCATCCATCCGGGCGAAGCCTACGGCCTGGTGGGCGAGTCCGGTTGCGGCAAGTCAACCGTGGCCATGGCGCTGCTGGGCTATTTGCCGCGCAATGGGTGGGTGGACGACGGCCAGGTACTGTTTGAAGGCCGCGATATTACCCGCTCGAGTCCGGCCGAACTGCGGGCGCTGCGCGGTCGACGCATCGCCATCGTCTACCAGAATCCCGGTTCGGCGTTGAATCCGGCGCTGACGGTAGGCCGCCAGGTGGCCGAGATCTATCATTACCGGCGCGCGCTGGCCTGGCCTGAGGCCAACGCAGCGGCGCGCGACATGCTTGGGCGGGTGCGCATTGCCGACCCCGACCGGGTGGTCCGGCTCTATCCATACCAGCTCTCCGGCGGGATGCAGCAGCGCGTGGTGATCGCCATGGCGCTGGCCGGTGATCCGGCCCTGCTGGTGCTGGATGAGCCGACAACGGCGCTGGATACCACCGTACAGGCCGAGATCCTGGAGCTGTTCCAGGGTCTGCGTGCGGAACTGGACGCGGCGCTGTTGTTCATCAGTCACAACCTGGGGGTGGTACGCCAGGTCTGCGACCGCATGGGGGTGATGTATGCCGGTGAACTGGTGGAGCAGGGGGCCTCGACGGCGCTGTTCGCAACGCCCCGCCACCCCTACACGGCCGCTTTGATCGGCTGCGTGCCCGACTTCGGCGTGGTCAAGGACGACCAGTCGCTGGTGACCATCCCCGGGTCGCTGCCTGACCCCGCGGCGTTGCCGCCCGGGTGTGCCTTTGCCGACCGCTGTCCCATCGTCCAGAGCCGCTGCCGCAGCGACCATCCGGCACTGGAGCTATCGGCCGGGAGCCATGCGAGCCGTTGCTGGTACGCTGCCGCGACGCCACCGGCCAGCGCTCAGGTCAAAGCGCTCGGGCCGCCAGTGCGCGCTGGCATTGCCGCCGACACGTTCTTCAGCGCCCGCGACATTAGCGTGCAGTTCGGCGCCGCGTCTATCCTTCGGGGTGTCAGCCTCGATCTGCGGGGCGGCCAGACCTTTGGTCTGGTGGGCGAGTCCGGCAGCGGTAAGTCCACCCTCGCCAATGTCCTGACCGGGCTGCGTGGGGCCGATGGGGGGAGGCTGGAACTCGACGGCGGGCCGTTGTCACCCACCGCGGCCGGTCGTACCCCGGCCGCTCGCCGCGCCATCCAGATGGTGTTCCAATCACCTGAAACCACCCTCAATCCGAGCAAGCGGATCAACCACATTGTGGGGCGTGCCGTGCGCGTGCTGGCCGGTCTGCGGGGCGCGGCGCTGCGCCAGCGGACGCATGCCCTGCTAGCGGATGTGGCCCTGGATGACGCGCTGGGCCAGCGCGTTCCGGCACAGCTTTCCGGCGGCCAGCGCCAGCGGGTGGCCATCGCCCGGGCGTTCGCCGGTGAGCCGCGTCTGGTGATCCTGGACGAACCCACCTCGGCGCTGGACGTCTCGGTGCAGGCCGCTATTCTCAATCTGCTGATCGAACTTCAGCGCCAGCACGGTGCCGCCTACATTTTCATATCGCACGATCTGGCAGTGGTGCGCTACGTGGCCGATCACATCGGCGTGATGTATCTGGGCGAGCTGGTGGAACAGGGGCCGACCGAGGCCGTGTTCCGCGGGCCGCATCATCCCTATACCGAAGCCCTCATTGCCGCGGTGCCGCACCTGCGCGCCGATGCGGCGAGGCCGGTCGTGCGGCTGAAAGGCCACAATCCCGGGCCGGCGCAGCGACCGGCGGGCTGCCCGTTCCACACCCGCTGCCACCGGGCCCGTAGCGATTGCGCCGACCAGGTGCCGCCATGGCGTGACGCCGGCAGCGGGCACCGCATCCGTTGCCGGATTCCGGTGGCAGAGTTGGCGGCGGCCCAGGCCGATCGGCACTAGCGCTCACAAACGAAGGCCCGGCCTCCGGATCGTCAGTCCGGTTGCAGTACCACCAGGTCGTCGGCGCTGAGGCCCAGCCGCACCGTTGCGCCGGCGGCCAGATCGCGGCGCCGGGTGACGACGGCCGCAAGGGTCTGGCCGTCCGGCAGGCTGATGCGGTAATCGCTGTACACGCCACGATAGGTGACGCGTTCGAGCGTTCCCTCGAGCGTAATGTCAGCGCCAGCGGCGTCCGCATCCAGCAGAATGGCTTCGCCCCGCAACGCCAGCGCGACCGGGCCGGTACCAGTGATCTCGGGACGGTCAAGCGCGATCGTGGTGCCGCCCAGCGCCAGGCTGATGCCGTCCGGGTGTCGGCTGATCGTGCCTTCCAGCACATTGCAGCCGCGGAAGAACCGGGCCACGAACCGGGTACGGGGAAACCGGAAGACGGTTTCCGGCGCGTCGCACTGTACGCAGTCGCCGCCGTGCAGCACGGCGATGCGGTCGCTCATGGTAAGCGCTTCTTCCTGATCGTGGGTGACATAGACGAACGTGGTGCCGGTGGTCTGTTGAATGCGGCGCAACTCGGCCTGCATCTCGCGCCTGATTTTTTCGTCCAGGGCCGACAGCGGTTCGTCCAGCAATAGCAGCGCTGGCGCCGGCGCCAGCGCCCGGGCGATTGACACTCGCTGCTGCTCCCCGCCCGATAACTGGGTCACCCGGCGGTCCTCGAAGCCGGCCAGCCCCACCAGGGCCAGCAGTTCCGTGACCCGTTCACGAATCCTGGCCCGTGAATGACCTTTGCGGCGCAGGCCGTAACCGACGTTTTCGGCCACATTCAAATGGGGGAAATTGGCGTACTGCTGGAACACCATGCCGAGGTTGCGACGCCATGGCGGGACCCCGGATACGTCGCGGCCGCCGATGACCACGGCACCGCTGTCGGCCCGCTCGAGGCCGGCGATGATCCG
This sequence comes from uncultured Gammaproteobacteria bacterium, assembly GCA_963713445.1. GTDB lineage: Bacteria > Pseudomonadota > Gammaproteobacteria > Competibacterales > Competibacteraceae > CAVQMB01. The sequence goes on from CAVQMB010000002.1 coordinate 33,688, forward strand.
CAGTACCGTCGATTTACCGGAGCCGCTGGGACCCAGCAGGGTGAAGAATTCGCCTGCAGCAATGGTAAGCGAGATGCCGTTGGCCGGCATTGCCGTGCCGAACCGCTTGTGCACGGCGCGCAACTCGAGCAGCCGGTCTGGCGGGCGGTTAACCTGTACCGGAGTCGCGGCCATGGTCATGCGGCGCTATGCTCCAGGGTGACTGCCAGTGCCAGCCGGATACCGGCAACCATGGTATCGATCGCCATCGATGCCAGATCGCTGCGCTGCGACAGTTCCAGTTGCGCCTGTTCCCGAGTCTGGCGGGCGATGGCGGCGACCTGGGCCGGCAGGTAGGGCAGATGGATGAAGCCGCAGGCCGGCGCCGGCTGGCGCGCGTGGCAGGCCTGGAGTGCCAGGTACATCAGCGCGTTGCACAGGAACTGGCCGGCCGAGCCCGACAGCCGTGCCGGAATGCCGTGATCGAGCAGCCGATCCCGGATCGGATACAACGGCAGCGTCGCGGGATAGGCCATGGCACCGTCCACGGCCACCGTGGCCTCGCGCCTGAGCAGCCCGGCGTTGTCCGGAATCTCGAAATCGGCAATGTTTACCGCCACCCGCTCCAGGCGAATCATCGGCTCGCCGGGGAATAAGCCCAGGCAAACGACGATCACCGGATCGGCCTCGGTAATCAACTGCTGAATGCGGGGCCCGAGTTGACGGTAGTCCACCGGCAGGGTATGTCCCTGGACCAGCGTGTCGCCAACCTCGCTGCCGTGCAGGCGGCGGGTGATTTCCTCGGCCGGGTTGAGCGCCCGTCCGCCGTAACCCTGAAAACCTGTCAGCAGCACATGCCGTCGTGACATGATGGGTAAACCCCTTGTGGTTGCCGGTGATGATGACCAATGATGGCATGGTTGGTGGGTCGATGGCACCCTACAGGACGGCATTGCCATCTATAATGGCCCGGTCCTGCGCGTTGCCGCAGGTCACAATTAAAACTGCAATCACGCTCCCTGAGGAGGTGTCGCGTCATGAAACGATTGCTATGGCTGGTGCTGTTGCTGGTCACCGGTCTGGGTATCGCCCAGGCTCAGGACAAGGTGGTGGTGGGGGTGCTGGCACCGCTCACCGGCTTCGCCGCCGCTGATGGCCAGAGTGCGGTCACCAGCATCAAGCTGGCGGCCGCGAAGATTAACGCTGCCGGTGGCATGCTCGGCAAGCCGATCGAACTCAAAATCTACAACGATCAGGCCGATCCCAAGCAGGCGGTCAACTTTGCCCGGCGCCTGCTGGAGCAGGACCATGCCCGGCTGGTCGTCGGCGCCTCCTACAGCGGGGCCACCCTGGCGGCAGCCGCCATCGTCAACGACGCCAAGGTGCCCATGATGGCCGCTTATGCGGTCGCCCCCAAGATCACGGCGGGCCACCCCTATGTGTTCCGGGTGGGCCTGATGGGGCCGGTGGAAGGCCGTGAGGGCGCTCTGCTGGCGCAGCATCTCAAAGCCAGGCGGGTGGCGGTGTTGACGATCCAGAACGATTTCGGCCAGGCGCTGGAGAGTGGTTTTCGTGCCGAGGCCGGCAAGCTCGGGCTGAAGATCGTATTCCACGATGCTTATGCCCTCGGCAACAAGAACTTCACCTCGCTGCTGGTGCGGGTCAAGAGCGCCCGGCCGGATGTGATCTATGCCAGCGGGTACTACGCCGAGGCGGCCAGCCTGGTGCGCCAGGCCCGGTCGCTGGGCATCCGGGCGCCGATTATCGGTCAGGACGGCTACGACTCGCCCAAATTCATTGAACTGGCCGGGCCGGCCGCCAACGGGGTTTATCTCACCACCCAACTCGACCGTGATAGCAAGCAGGGTGATGTCCAAGCCTTCCTCAAGGCGTACCGGATCCAGGCCGGCAAGCCGGCCGATATGGTCGGTGCCACAGCCTACGCCGCCCTTAACACGCTGGCCAAGGCAGTGGCCCAGGCCGGGACGCTCGAGGGTGATGCCGTACGCCAAACGCTGGCTAAGATGCACAACGTCGATACCGTGGTGGGCCACATTTATCAATGGAATGATAACGGTGACCCGATCAAGACCGGCACTGTGCAAGTGGTCAGGAAGGGGGCTTTCCACCGCTACCTCAACGTGACCGACCGCGCGCTACTGACGCCCTGATGGACTGGACGACCTTCGGCTACCTGGCGCTGGACGGGCTGGCCATCGGCAGCACCTATGCGCTGACCGCGCTGGGGCTGGCGCTGGTGTATGGATTGCTGCGGGTGTTGCATGTGGCTCATGCCGGGGTATATGCGGCCGGCGCCTATTTCGGCTGGCTCGCCTACAGCGCCACCCACAGCCTGGTGCTGGCCTTGCTGGCCGGGGCGATTGGCGCCGCATTGCTGGGGGTCTTCCTGGACTGGTGGTTCTACCGGCCGCTGGCCGGCAAGCCACCACTGATTGCGCTGATAGGTTCGATCGGCTTGTTCCTCGCGGCCGGGGATTTGCTGCGGATTGTCTTCGGACCTTATCAACAGAGCCTGCCGGCGCTGGATCCCAACCCGGTGTTCAACATCGGCTCGGTGGGGGTGACCGCGCCGCAACTGCTCGTCATCGGTGCTACCGCCGTGTTATTGCTCGCGGTCTATTGGATCAGCGCCCGTACCCCGCTGGGACTGGCCTGGCGCTGCATCGCCCAGGATCGCGAGGTGGCCGGCGCCATGGGCATCAATATCCCGGCCCATACGGCGCTGGCTTTCGCGCTGGCATCCGCGCTGGCCGGGATCGCCGGGGTGCTGGTCGGCGTGTACTATAACCAGATTGACCCCAATATGGGCAATGTACCGGCCTACAAGGCGCTCGCCATCGTGGTGCTGGGCGGCCTGGGAAACGTGTGGGGCACGGTGTTGGCAGGGCTGTTGCTGGGGATTATCGAATCGGTTGCCGCGGCCTATGCCGGCAGCCTGTTTCCGCCTCAGGGCGTGGCCTTCCTGGCTTTGATTCTGGTGCTGCTGTTCCGGCCACAAGGCCTGTTCGGAGCTTGAGCCGGTGTATTTCGTTACCCTGCTGACCCTGCTGCTGTTGTTTGCCATGCTCGCGCTGAGCCTGAATCTGATTACCGGGCTGGCCGGCCAGGTGAGCCTGGGACATGCGGCCTTCTTCGGTATCGGTGCCTACACGGTGGGCGCGCTGATGATGCATGGCGTTGATTTCTGGATGGCCCTGGTGGCGGCGGGTGTCAGCGCCGGTCTGGCCGGGCTGCTGCTCGGGGCGATTAGCCTGCGGTTGCGCGACGATTATCTGGCTATCGCCACCATCGCCCTGAACTTTCTGGTGGTGGCCCTGTTGCTGTATCTGCCGTATTTCGGCGGTGCCTTCGGTATTTCTGACATCAAGGGGCCGTTTGGCACCGTTGGGACGGCCTGGATGATGCTGATCGGGTTCCTGCTGGTGGTGCTGGTGCACGAGCGCATCCGGCATTCCGACCTGGGCCTGGCGCTGCTGGCGCTGAAGGAATCGGAGGATGCTGCCGCGGCCCTGGGCGTCGACGTGCGTCGGTTCAAGATGACCGTGTTCGCAATGGGTACGGCCATTGCCGGTGTTACTGGCGGTGGCTATGCGATCTATATCGGTGTGCTGCATCCGGGCGACTTCGGATTTCCACTCTCGGTGACCGTTCTGGCCATGGTGGCCATCGGTGGTATGGGCACTCTGTGGGGCCCGGTGCTGGGCGCGCTGGTGCTGGGCGGGTTCGCCCAGGCGTTCACGTTTGTGCAGAACTATCAGTTGGTGTTGTACGGGCTGCTGCTGGCATTGGTGATGCGCTATCGGCCGCAAGGGGTGCTGGGGCGATCGTGATGAGCCTGCTTCAGGCCCAGGGCCTGGCCCGCCGTTTCGGTGGGCTGAAGGCGGTGGCAGGGGTCGATTTCCGGGTCGATGGCGGCGAGGTGGTCGGGCTGTTCGGTCCCAACGGTGCCGGCAAGACCACGTTGTTCAATCTGCTGGCGGGTGCGCTGCGGCCGGATGCCGGTGAGGTGTGGCTGGCCGGGCGCGATATTACCCGTCTGCCAGCGCATCGCCGTGCCCAGCAGGGATTGGCCCGCACGTTCCAGATCGTCCAGCCGCTGGCTCATCTCAGCGTCATCGACAACATGCTGGTGCCGCTGGCCCACGCGTCACTGCAACGGCTGCTGCCGCTCGGCCGTTACCGCCGGGGTGAGCGCCTCGACCGGGCCCTGGGGCTGCTGCAACGGGTCGGGCTGGAGCAGCAGCAGAATCTGCCGGCCGGTGCACTGCCCCTGGGTATGAAGAAGCGGCTTGAGGTGGCCCGGGCACTGGCCCTGGAGCCCCGGGTGCTGCTGCTCGATGAACCGCTGGCCGGGCTCATTCACCAGGATGCCCGGCGCTTGCTGCAAGTGATTGGCGAGCTTGGCGGCAATATGGCAGTGGTATTGGTTGAGCATAACGTCCGGCTGGCGATGGGCGTTTGTCAGCGGGCGGTGGTGATGGAGGCCGGACGGGTCATTGCCAGCGGCACACCGGAGGCGGTGCGTCGCGATCCGAAGGTCATCGAAGCCTATTTCGGGGACGATACCGATGCTTGAGGTTCGCGGGGTGACGGTGCGTTATGGTGATGCCCTGGCCGTGGATGGTATCGATCTGGCAGTCGGTGCCGGCGAGTGGGTGTCGCTGATCGGCCCCAACGGCGCCGGCAAGACCAGCGTGCTCAAGGCCGTGCTGGGGTTGCTGCCACACGGCGGCAGTGTGCGCATGGATGACCGCGAACTCGGCCCGCTGCCGTCCTGGCGGCGTCATCGCGCCGGGCTGGGCTATGTTCCCGAGGGCCGCCGGCTGTTCCCGGATCTGACCGTGGAAGACAATCTGCGCGCCGGCGCTTACGGGCTGGCACCGGGTCGGGTAAGCGCAGGGCTTGCCGAGATCGGCGAGTTGTTTCCGCGGGTGTGGGAGCGTCGTCGGCAACGGGCACGCACCCTGTCCGGCGGCGAACAGCAGATGGTTGCCCTCGGTCGGGCTTCGATGAGTCAACCGCGGCTGTTGCTGGTCGATGAAGCATCGCTGGGCTTGATGCCGCTGAACGTGCAGCGGGTGTTCGAGGCTCTCAGCCGTCTGCACCGGTCGGGCAAAGCGATTTTGCTGGTTGAGCAAAATGCCCGGAAAGCACTGCGTCACGTGGATCGGGCCTATGTCATGGAGGCCGGGCGCATCGTGCTGGCCGGACCGGCAGCTGCCATTGCCCGCGATCCCCGGGTGATCGAAAGCTATGTGGGCTGAAATCGGTGTGCGGGCTGCGGATTGCCGGCGTGGGTTCGTTATTACTGATGCGGCCAATCCGGCCTGTTTACGTGCTGCCAGGAGAGGTACCGACTGATGTCCAGGATTGCGCAAGTGGCCATGATGGTGATTCTCGCCGGGATGGTTGTCCGGGCCTACGGTCAGCCGGTGACGGTGGTGGCCGCCGAGAACTGCTATGGCGGTGTGGCGCAGCAGATTGGTGGGCGCTATGCCACGGTCAGCAGCATCCTCAGTAATCCGGATCAGGATCCCCACCTGTTCGAGGTCAGTATATCCACGGCGCGCCTGTTGAGCCGCGCCCGGGTGGTGATTTACAACGGCCTTGGTTACGACGCCTGGATGGCCAAGCTGCTGGCCGCCACTGCCGTGACCGGTCGGGAGACTATCGTGGTGGCCGACCTGCTGCATAAACCAGCGGGGGCCAATCCGCACTTGTGGTACGATCCGGCCGCCATGCCGGCATTGGCCCGCGTCCTGGCGCAGCGGCTGGCGGCAATCGATCCGCCACATCAGGCCTATTTTCAACGGCGTCTGCAGGCGCTGCTGCACTCGCTTGCGCCGCTGCAGGCCCGCATTGCCGCCCTGCGGTCCAGATATGCCGGCACGCCGGTGACCGCCACCGAGCCGGTATTCGGCGACATGGCGCAGGCTCTCGGTCTGGTGATGCGCAATCGCCGTTTTCAGCAGGCCGTCATGAACGGCGTGGAGCCGGGGGCGTCTACCATTGCGGCGTTCGAGCGCGACCTCAGGCAGCGCAGGATCAGGGTGCTGATCTACAACCGTCAGGCTACCAACGAGGCCACCCGGCGTTTGCTGGGAATAGCCCGTCAAGTGGGGATACCCGTTGTTGGTGTCACCGAGACGCAGCCCCCTGATATGCGTTATCAGGACTGGATGCTGAGCCAACTCGACGCGCTGGGCAAGGCCTTGGCAGGTGCCGGCCAGTGACCGACGTAGTGGCCTTCGAGCAGGTCACCATTACCCGCGGCGACCGGGTGGTGCTGTCAGCGGTCGATCTGGCCATTGCACAGGACAGGTTCGTTGCGGTGCTGGGCGCCAACGGCTCCGGCAAGACCACGTTAATGCGGGCGATCGTGGGCCTGACCAGGCCACGCAGTGGTGCCGTCCGGGTGCTTGATCGACCCGCCAGTCGCGGCAATGCCGCGATCGGCTACATTCCTCAGGTCCGGAGTCTGCTGGGCGGTCTACGGCTACGCGGCCGCGATTTCGTTGCCGGTGTCGTCAACGGGCAACGCTGGGGGTTGCCGCTGTTGGGGCGCAGGGGTCGGGCCGAGGTCCGGTGGGCACTGGAACGGGTGGGTGCCAAAGAGCTGGCGAACCGGCCGCTGGCCGAGACCTCGGGCGGCGAGCGCCAGCGTCTGTTACTGGCGCAGGCGTTGCTCGGCCGACCGCGTTTGCTGTTGCTCGATGAGCCGCTGATCAGCCTAGATCCCAGCCACCAGCAGACGGTGGTGAGACTGGTCCGGGAACTGCAGCAAGACCTTGGCATCACCGTGTTGTTCAGTGCTCACGAGCTCAATCCGTTGCTCAACGCCATCGACCAGGTCCTGTATCTGGGGCAGGGTCAGGCGGCCCTGGGCAGTGTCGACGAGGTGATCACCGGCCCGGTGCTGTCGCGCCTGTACGGTTCGCCGATCGAGGTGGTGCGCCTGCACGGCCGCATCTTCGTCATGTCCGGCGCCTACGAAGTCGAGCGCGGCGCGCATCGCCACGATGTTTGATTACCCATTCATGGTCAATGCCTTCATCGCCGCTGGCATGGTGGCGCTGGTGGCCGGCGTTGTGGGTTTCTTTCTGGTGTTGCGTGGGCAGACCTTTGCCGGTCACGCGCTCGCCCACGTCGGTTTTGCGGGGGCCACCGGGGCCGCACTGATCGGTCTGGCACCGCTGGTGGGACTGATCGGGGCGACGCTGCTGGGCGGCCTCGGCATGGGACTGCTGGGTGAGCGCCTGAGCAGCCGCGACGTCGCGGTGGGCATGGTGCTGGCACTGGCGCTCGGTTTCGGCATGCTGTTCCTGCATTTCACCACCGGCTATGCGGGCCAGATAACGGCGCTGCTGTTCGGCAACGTATTGGCCGTGACCCGCGGCACGCTGTGGTTGCTGGCGGCACTCGCCAGCGTCAGTCTGGCCGGGCTTGCTCTGATTGCCCGGCCGCTGCTGTTCGCCAGTCTGCAGCCTGAACTGGCCGAGGCCAAAGGCGTGTCGCTGCGGTTGCTGGCGGTGCTGTTTCTGGCTATCACCGCGCTGGCGGTAGCGGGCTGCGTTCAGATTGTCGGTGTGCTGCTGGTCTTCACCCTGATGGTGGGGCCAGCGGCGGCGGCCCAGCGTTTGACCATCCGGTTGGGCACCGGTGTCGCGCTGGCGGTGCTGCTGGCCCTGGCCGAGACCTGGTGTGGTCTGACCCTGGCATACTACAGCGATTGGCCGACCAGTTTCTGGATCAGCGCCCTCAGCGGTGCGGTCTATCTGCTCAGCCTGCTGCGGCCGTGATCGCAGTGTTGGGCCAGCAAACGAGAGGACCATCATGAATGACCGCAGCTATGACGTCATCGTCGTCGGCGCCGGCAACGCTGCGCTTTGTGCCGCCCTCGCCGCCAGCGACCAGGGGGCCCGCGTGGCGGTGCTGGAACGTGCATCGGAGGCGGAATCGTGTGGCAACAGCCGGTTCACCGCCGGGGCAATCCGGTTCGCCTATGATGGTCTGGACGATCTCAGAAAAGTGATGCCGGATCTTTCGGAACGGGAGATTGCAAACACCGACTTCGGGAGCTATCCGGAGGCTGCGTTTTTTGACGACATGTTCCGGGTCACCCAGTACCGCACCGATCCTGACCTGGTCGAACTGCTGGTGCGCCGAAGTCTGGATACAGTGCTGTGGATGCGCGAGAGGGGGGTCCGCTTCGTGCCGATTTACGGCCGCCAGGCCTTCAAGATCGGCGGCAAGTTCAAGTTCTGGGGTGGTCTCACGGTCGAGGCCTGGGGTGGTGGCCCGGGGCTGGTCGAGTCACTGCTGGCGCGTGCCCGTCATCAGGGCATCGACATGGTCTTCGGCTGCCGGGTGCTGACGCTGGACTACGACGGTCAGACCGTCACCGGTGTTAAGGTCAAGCACCAGGGCATGATAGGGCACTTCGCCGGTGCCGCGGTGGTGCTGGCGGCAGGTGGATTTCAGGCCAACCAGGAAATGCGTACGCGCTATCTGGGTCCTGGCTGGGAGCTGGCCAAGGTACGCGGCACGCGTTTCAATACCGGTGACGGCATCCGCATGGCGCTCGATATCGGTGCCATGCCCTACGGCAACTGGTCCGGCTGTCACGCCGTGGGCTGGGAGCGCAACGCTCCTGAATTCGGCGATCTCACCGTGGGCGACCAGTTCCAGAAGCACAGCTATCCGTTTGGCATCATGGTCAATGCCCGCGGCGAGCGTTTCGTGGACGAGGGCGCGGACTTTCGCAACTATACCTATGCCAAGTACGGACGTGAGGTGCTGGCCCAGCCGGGCCAGTATGCCTGGCAGGTGTTCGATCAAAAGGTGGCGCATCTGCTGCGCGACGAGTACCGGATCCGGCAGGTCACTAAAGTCGCGGCCGACAGCCTGGAGGAGCTGGCACGGCATATGGGTGATGTCGACGTGGCGTGTTTCCTGGATACGGTCGATGCTTTCAACGCCTCGGTTCGCACCGACGTTCCATTCAATCCAAATGTCAAGGACGGCCGTTGCACGGCGGGTCTGGCGTTACCCAAGACGAACTGGGCCAACCGGCTCGATACCCCGCCGTTCCAAGCCTATTCGGTGACCTGCGGCATCACCTTCACCTTCGGGGGGGTGCGGATCAACACTGCAGCTCAGGTCCTGGATGTAGATCTGGAGCCGATTCCGGGGCTCTACGCCGCAGGCGAGATGGTGGGTGGTATCTTCTATTTCAACTACCCGGGCGGTACCGGCTTGCTATCGGGCGCGGTCTTTGGCCGGATTGCCGGCACTTCGGCCGGCCGGGCCGCGGCGTGACCGATCAGTAACTTGCGACTACAGGGGGACCGGATGCACGACCACGATCGGCGGCTATGGAACATGCGGGCTGGAATCTGGCGCGTGGTGGTGATGTTGTGCGGGGTGTTGATCGCGCTGTCTGCCGCAGCGGCAGGACCGTCTTTCCCAGCGCTGCGTGCGCTGCCGGATCAGGGCGCTGCCGTTACCGCCCTGGCGGTGGGCCTGCCCGGTGGCAGGCCGCTGGCGGCGCTGGATCCGCACCGGACGCTGACGCCGGCTTCCCTGACCAAGCTGTTTACCGCTGCCGCTGCGCTGGTGGCGTGGGGGCCGGATAAGACGTTCACCACCCGGTTGCTGGCGACCGGCGCCCCACGCCACGGCGTGCTGGCGGGAGACGTGATCCTGTTGGGGGGCGGTGACCCGGCCCTGACCCATGGCCAGCTCTGGAGCCTGGCGCTGCAGCTCAAGAGTGCCGGTATCCATCGCATCAAGGGCCACCTGGTGATCAACCAGTCGCTGTTCGGTCCGGTCGCCTGCGTTACCTCGGACCGGTGTCAGGCGCATCAGCATAGCGACAGTGTCTATGACGCGCCGCTGTCGGCGGCCGGTGTGGATTTCGCAACCTGGTGTGTCCGGGTCAGCCCGGGGACCCGGGTCGGCGCCCTGGCGGTGGTACGGCCGTGCGCGTTCAGCCTGCCCGGCGTTGTCGTGCAGGCCCGCGTCCGCACGGTGGCACAGGGGAATCCGAGCAGCCTGGAGGCCGACCGCACCACCGTGCAGGGCCGTGACCAACTGATGCTGTCGGGCCGTATCGCGCTGGATAGCGCACCGCAGCGGATTTACCTGTCGGCCTCGCGGGCGGCCTGGCAGAGCGGTCTGATCATGCGCCGGCTGCTGCGCCTGGCCGGCATCACGGTGCAGGGTTCGACTCGGGTCACGTCGAGCACGCCGCCCGTCGGCGCGCGCGAACTGGCGTCAGTCGACAGCCGGCCGTTACGCCAGCAACTGGCTTCGATGATGGCCTACAGCAACAACTATATGGCCGATACGCTGGCTCTTGATCTGCTGGCCCGCGATCCGGCCGTACCGCGGCCGCTCACCCTGGCACAGGCCGGCGCCGTGGTCCAAGCGCTGGCCGGTCCGCTGGTCGCTGATCCGCCCGGTCAACCGGATAGCGGTCGGCCCAACCTGCTCAGCGGCAGCGGCCTGACCATTCACAACGCGCTATCTGCGGCCGATATCGTCGCGTTACTGGCCGGGATGTATCGGCGCAGTGACCTGTTCCCGGCCTACCTGGGGGTGTTGTCAGTGCCACGCTACGCGATGCTGCACATCCTCAGGGGTGGTAATGCGGACTGGTCGACCCGGCTTGCCGCCAAGACTGGGCTGCTTAACGATCCGGTCAGCGTGCTCGGCGTTGCCGGCTATTTTCGCAGGCGTGACGGCGGCTGGGGGGCGTTTGCGATCCTCGTGAACGGCACTAGCCGCCGTCCGCACATACCCTATGATCAAATCCTGCAGGCCATTCATCACGACGTCGGCCAGTTGCTGGCACGTTACTGAGCTAAGCCCGCGGGACGTCAACTCTTGACCAGTTGCCCCAGATCATGCGCCATGGCGGTGGCGCCGTCCTTGTAGTTCATCACCAGCCGTACCTTGCCGGACGGGTCGAACACGAAAATGGCTGCGCTATGGTAGACCACATAATTGCCATCGCCATCCGGTTTACCGTAGCGGTACGCGACCCGGTAGCGCTTGGTCAGGTCCTGTAGCTGACTCTGGGTGCCGGTAAGGCCGACGATATGAGGTCCGAAAGCCTTCACGTAGCGCTTCAGCACCCGTGGGGGGTCGCGTTTGGGATCGACGCTGACGAACAACATGTTGATCTGGTTGGCGGCCCTGGGGCCGAGCTTCTTCAGCGCCTGCGCAACGGTTGCCAGCGTCAGTGGGCAGACGTCAGGGCAATGGGTATAGCCGAAGTAGAGCAGGTCGATCTTGCCGGCGTAGTGACTGGCGTGGACCGCCTGGCCGCTGGCGTCCGTCAGGCTGAATTGCAGGTTCGGCATAATGCCGGTGATGTTCTTGGTGTCCCAGGACAGTGGCTTGTGGCCGCATCCTGTGAGTACCACAGCGAGGCCGAGGACAGCGACCAATCTGGGAATGGTCATGGTGGGGCAGAATTTAGCCATGGTCGGTGGTTGCTTCGGCGGCAGTTGCGGGGACCATATGCACAGCGCTGGCGTGGCTCGGATTTTCCGCCTGCATCCACTGGCGCAATACCACCAGCACCCCGGCCACGCTCATCATGGCGGCGGGAATCCAGGTGATAAGCCCGCCCAGCAGTTGATCGGTCACCGGGGAGATCGGCCACAGCCGGCCGCATACCGCGTATACGGGATACAGGTCATAGTGGATCAGCGTGATGTAGGCACCGATCGCAATCTGCGGAAAAATCACCGCCACCAGCATGGTGATGCGGGTACCGTAGGCCAGGGCATGGGGAGCTTTGGCGGGTCGCGGATCGAGCACCCGGCACCAGAACAGCAGGCCGTCAATGGCCATGCTCCAGTTCATCGCGTCGTACAATGGAACGTTCAGCATGGCGTAAAAATGCACGATCGGGATCAGCCACACATAGATCAGGCCGACGAACAATACGGCGGCCACCAGCGGCTGCTGAATGGCATTGTAGACGCTGCGGAGCAGCCGATTCCGCAACAGCCCATGGTTGCGTAGCCGGTTCGGCATGGCGGCCAGCAAAGCGGGCCCCGGCGCGGCGACCGCGATCAGGAACGGTCCCAGATGGTGCAGTGCCAGATGCTGAATCCGGTGGATGTAGAACATGTGCTGGGCCCAGTAATCGAAATGGGTCTGCAGCACGGCGTAGATCAGGCCCACACCCACCAGGAAGGCAGTTGACCGCCCCCAGCCGAGGGCCCGGCCCCGGCGTCGCAGGCGGGACTGTCCCAGCAGGAAGCCCGTTACCGCCAGCAGGCAGCACAGGGCGACCGTGGGGGAGAATTCATAGGGCGTGACGAAAGTCACCGCAGCGCCCATCTCAATCGCCTCCCGAGAGCGACATCTTGCGGCGCGATGGCCCGTGCGGAGCCATTGACTATTTGCCGCTGGCCCCGCGTACCCTGAAGGACGCGGTTACTGTCGTGCCGTCCTTGAATTTGAGGGTGATGGGCAGCGTAGCGCCGACCGCAAGTGGTCGGCTGCGGTGCATCAGCATGATGTGATAGCCCCCGGGCGCAAACCGGAGCGTGCCATGTGCCGGCACTGTGACGGCCGGCACATGGACCATCTTTTCGACCCCGTTCACGGAAATACTCTGGTGCAGCATCGCCTGCTTGAATCCCGGCGTGGCCGCAGCCACCAGTTGGGCTGGCTTACTGGCCGCGTTTGCAAGATCGAAATAGCCCGCCGCAGGTAAATCCAGACCACTTGGCAGCAGCCGAATCCAGGCATGGGATACTGTCAAGCCGCCCGCCCAGGCTGAGCCCGTGAACAACAGGGCCAGCAGCCCTAATGCAATCTGACGCATGATCCTCTCTAATGCTCGTTACCGCCGAACCGGCGGTCAGCCAAGCAGTTTACCGATTCTTTCAAGGCTCGGCGAGAAGACAAGTCATTGCCGGTAGAGTTCCATGACTCTCGTCATCCACGAAATACGGTGGTTTGGCGAAGTTACCGCACCGCTGTGCGGGCGGGAACTGGGGGGCGCGCTCGAACGGGCGGGTTGGACGGTTTGCTGCCGCTAGCCGGGCGGCAGATGGGGTGCTTGTGCAGGGCTCAGTTTAGTCGGGGCAGCATGCAGATGGCGGCGACCGCATCGCAGCGGGCGGCCTCGCCCAGCATTTCGTGGGCACCACGCGGTTCGGGCAGGTTGGTGCCCTCGCTGCGGGCGAGCAGGTTGAGTTCGCACTGGGCACGGTACAGTGCTTCGTCGACACTCTGCTCGGTGCAACCGGTAATCGGCAGGTCGGGGAATACTGCCTCATAACGTTCATTGGAATGACGGCGAACTACGGCAATATAACCTTGCATTCTTACGTTTACCTCCGTTATCGGATACGGTGGGTTGTCAGCAGACAACTTGAAATGGCTGCTATCAGCAACAACCTAACCGTCAACGCGTGATCATAATCAGCACGTTGATAGGACCCTTGCGATGCCTGTCACAGCAGCGCCAAGCGGGGCTGATGACCGCCGCTTACGGGTGTATCCTTTCTACAAATAGCAAGATACACCGATACTTGCAACCGCCTCGACGGGGGTTGATATCTCGGCCCAGGTTCGTTAGGTTCAAAAAAGGCTTGCGCCGCGGACCCGGCCGCAAGACCGCGGAGAAGCGTGTGGGCCTGTTAGTAAAATTCCGATAGCAACCGAGAGAGGTCCTGACCATCCCATGATGATCAGAGACGATATCGATATTCGCAAAGGCACCTCACAACACCAATCCGTCAAACGCATCGACTCCGCCCAGACCAGGGTCATCGGGGTAACGACCACCGACCCGGCCGCCAGCGACTATGTGTTTCTTGAACCCACACTGGAACACGGTTCGGTCATGCACGAACTGGTGCAGGCGACCGGCGTGCTGGAGGCCAATTCCGCGTACAGCTATGTCATGCTCGCCGAGCACTTTGCCGAGACCTGTCTGATTGCTGAGCGGAACGGTCAGCCGGTCGGGTTTGTCTCAGCGTTCATCTCGCCGGATCGCCAGGATACGTTGTTCGTGTGGCAGATCGGTGTGATCGCCGAGGAGCAGGGCCAGGGTTTGGGGCGGCAGATGCTGCGGGCGCTGCTGGCGCGCCCGGTATGCAGTGAGGTGCGTTACCTCGAAGCGACGGTGGCGGAGTCCAATACCGCCTCGGCAGCCATGTTCCGAGCCTTTGCCCGCGACATCACGGCGCGTTGCCGGTTGGCGCGGGGGTTTGAGGAAGAGCACTTCCCGGGCGACGGCCACGAGGCCGAGCGGTTATTCCGCATTGGACCGTTCGCCAACTGTGACTTGGAACAATCTCTGCCCAAGGAGGCAACTATGGAAACCTTTAGCCGCCATGAATCTGCCGTGCGGTCTTATTGCCGCAGCTTCCCGACCGTGTTTGAGCGGGCCAGAGGGTACACGCTGTGGGACGAGAACGGACGTGAATACCTGGACTTTTTTGCCGGCGCCGGCGCGCTCAACTACGGCCATAATCATCCGCTGTTGAAAGAGGCGCTGGTCGACTACGTCAGCGGCGACGGCGTCACCCACGGCCTCGATATGGCCACGGCCGCCAAGCGTGAATTTCTGCAGCGGTTCCACGACGTTATTCTCCGGCCGCGTCATCTCGATTACCGCATGATGTTTCCCGGCCCGACCGGCACCAATGCGGTGGAAAGTGCGCTCAAGCTGGCCCGCAAAGTGACCGGCCGCCAGACCGTGATCGGGTTTACCAACGGCTTCCACGGCATGACCCTGGGTTCCCTCGCAGTGACCGGCAATGCCTTCAAGCGCAATGGCGCTGGAGTGCCGCTGATGTTTGCCGCTACCATGCCGTACGATGACTATATCGATGACGGCGGCGACAGCATCGATTACTTCGAACAGATGCTGGCCGACGGTGGCAGTGGCATCGATCAGCCGGCCGCCGTCATCGTCGAAACCGTGCAGGGCGAGGGCGGTCTGCGGGCAGCCAGTTTCGAATGGCTGCGGCGTCTGGAAGCGCTGTGCCGCCGTCACGATATGCTGTTGATCGTCGACGATATTCAGGCTGGCTGCGGGCGTACCGGTACGTTCTTCAGTTTCGAACCGGCCGGTATTTCGCCCGACATCGTCTGCCTGTCGAAATCGATCAGCGGTTACGGCCTGCCGATGGCTCTGGTGCTGATCAAGCCGGAGTACGATCAGTTCGCACCCGGTGAGCATAACGGCACGTTCCGTGGCAACAATGTCGCGTTCGTAACCGCCACGGCAGCGCTCGATTTCTGGAAGGATGGCCAACTGTCAACCCACGTCGACAAGCTCAGCCGCCGGATCGATGCGGTGTTCGAGGACCTCGTCCGCACCCGCCCGAAGCTGGCCGGCGAGATCCGTGGCCGGGGTCTGATGCGCGGTTTGATGACACCGGTCGCTGGTCTGGCGGAAGAAATCTCGGCCGCCGCTTTCCGGCGCGGGCTGATCGTGGAAACCTCGGGTCCTGATAGTGAGGTCATCAAGCTGCTGCCGCCCCTGACCATCGACGAGGTCGGTCTTGAGCGGGGCCTGGGTTTGTTGCGCGAGGCCGTTGACGAAGCCCTTGCAGCCAGAGAAGCGGCTGATGCGTCAGCGGACGAGGCCTCTCTGCAACGCACAACGACAGGGTGATGCAGTGATTGTCGGCACCACCCTGGAGCAGATCGACCAAGCCGGCGGCGTGCGCAACACATAGTCGTCCTTCAATCCGGGCGTGCTGCCGGAGTGCTCTCCAGCGGTACGCCTATTTTGCTGTTTGAAAATGGCAGCTCTGCCTCCTCCAAGCCAGCGGTAAGCTCGGGCCGGTTACAAGGGCGTGACCGGTCCACGCTCATCCGCCCCCCACACACACAGAGGACTGACATAACCAACGTACTGAGGTGAAGCGTCCGGTATGGACATGATGACCGATTTCTACCCGTCCCGACGCGGGTCTTCCCCTGCCATCCAACCACGTCGTGATCCGGTGGTCTGGTCTGATGATATCGCGGTTGGACAAGATCCGCTGACTGACGATCAGGTGGCAGCCTACCAACGCGATGGCTACCTGCAGTTCGACGGCTGGTTCAGCGCTGCCGAAGTGGCCGCAATGCAGTGTGGTCTGCAACGGCTGTGGCAAGCGGCCGGCGACTCGACGCGTGAGGAAGTGATCCGCGAGCCGGACAGCCGGGTGGTGCGCTCGATTTTTGCCATTCACCGTGATGACGAGCTGTTCGCCCGGCTGGCCAGCGATCCGCGGCTGGCCGGCAGCGCCCGGCAATTGCTCGGCAGTGATGTCTACGTGCACCAGTCGCGGATAAACTTGAAGAAGGGATTTTCCGGCCGCGAGTTCTACTGGCATTCTGATTTCGAGACCTGGCATGTCGAGGATGGCATGCCAGCCATGCGGGCGCTGTCGGTATCGATCGCGTTGTCGACCAACAGTCCCCACAACGGCCCGCTGATGGTCATTCCCGGCTCGCACCGGCACTACGTAAGCTGTGTCGGCGAAACCCCGGACGCGCATTACAAACAGTCGCTGCGGCGCCAGCAGTTCGGTGTGCCGGACCAGGACAGCCTGGCCTGGCTGGTGGAGCAGGGAGGTATCGAGGCCCCCGTGGGGCCGGCCGGCTCGGTGATTCTGTTCGACTGCAATCTGATGCACGGGTCGAACAGCAACATCACGCCGTTGCCGCGCAGCAATCTGTTCATGGTGTACAACAGCGTCGCGAACCGCCTCGCTGAACCATTCGGGCGCACCGCCCCACGCCCGGAATTCATCGCCCACCGTGCCTATGCGCCGGCTTGTTAGCCGGCCGTCATCCGGCGGGTGTGCCTCCGTGCCCCGCCGGTTTCCGTTAAGTCTTACGGGTCAGGGCCGGAGTATCACCAGGCCCATGGCGAATACCAGATAGAACAGTCCGAACAGCGCGAGCCGCATTTCATGCAAGGCGTCACGCCGCAGCAGTAGATACAGGCCCAGGATTGACACCGTGGTAATGAAGCCGGCCAGGATCAGCGCTGGGTCGAACAGCCATGGCGTAAAGAACAGGCCGAAGGCACTGGGCACCGTGGCCTGGATCATCATCGATCCGCTGACGTTGGCCAGTGCCAGCTGTTCCTTACCCTGACGGACCCAGATGATAGCGTTCATGATTTCCGGCAGTTCGGTGGCGATCGGGCTTAGCAGTAGTGCGACCACTGCTGGTGGAATGCCGAGCTGTGGGCCCAGTTGCTCCAGCTGGCCGACAAACAGCTGCGATGCGCCAAAGATCACCACCAGCGCGAGCAGTGTCTGCAACAGAGCCCAGCCAAGCGTCGGTTCACGGGTCTGCGGGCGCAGCTTGAGAGGTTCCAGCGGTTGTGCTGCGGAGTCCGCGTCCTGGTAGCGCAGCTCACCCCGGAAGTACAGGGCATAGGCGGCCAGAAAGGCAATGCCCAACCACGGCTTAAAGCTGAACACCACCAGCCCGAGGCCGATCTTGCAGATGAAGATGAGCAGGAACCAGCCTTGATCCCGGCTCAGCCGTGCCCGGTTGAAGACCATCGGCTGATCGCCGCGCTGCGAACGCGATACCCACAGCATCCAGCCAACCACCGCATAGGCAATGGTGCTCAGCACCAGCGGCCCGCCCAGGGCAGCCCCGACCCCGATATTCTTGGCGGCAGCCCCGTGGCCGAAAGCCACCGCGATCAGCGTCACTACGCTTTCCGGTAGTGCGGTACCGAAAGCGGCGAGGATGGTGCCGACAGCGTTTTCGGCCACGCCGGCCCGGCGCCCCACCCATTCCACGCCGTTGACGAAGAACTCGCAGGCGGCATAGATTGCGACTGCACTACCCAGCAGCACAACAAATGTCAGCACCATCTGGATCGTCGCTGGTCGGCGCCAGGCCAGCTGGTTTGGGCATTGGGGAAACAGAACACGGGCGATCCCAAGGGCCGGGAAACTGAACCCTATGGCAGGCTGCTTCGTCCCGGCCCGGGCGCGAAGCAGCCTGCCATAGGTCTTGCCAGACCGTGTCCGGTCGTTCATGCCACAGCGCCGTAGCGCCAAGGATGTTGACATGAACCCTCTGCGGGCGCAGAGGCGGCTACTCCCCTAGAGCGAATTCAACTCTAAACTGGCGCTCGGTGCGGGTCAACCGCGACCTTGCCCAGCACGGCACCCCAGATCAGATGCACGATCAGAGTCACCACCGGCGCCTTGCATTGACTTCATCGTATCACCGCACGTGGCCTTGGTAGTCGACCCGATATTCCAGTAGAGGGCCGATTTTACGAAAAAGATTCAAAATGGGAGCTGGTGGCTCGGTACGCTGTACGCGCTGGCGATCGCCACGGTGTTCATGGTGAGCCCGGTGATGAATATTATTGGTGCCGGTCACTTCGGGCAGGATTTCGCGCCGGTGAAATTTTCGTTGACCGTCTACCTCGCGCATATCACCTTCGGCTCGATGGTGGGTTGGCTAGCGCAGCGCTCAAACTGGGTGCCGGATAACCTGGTTACCGATCTGTTCGGCGCGTGCAAGCCAGCAATGGCCTCCCAAACTCGCGTGGCAAGCAACGGATAGGTGGTGTCGTCGATGCGACGCCGGGTATTGTCTTGGCTCCCTGCGGAGCGGTGCGGACCGCTCCATCAGGGTCGACAGCGGCAGGGGGACTGGCCGTTCAACGGCTGCCCAAGGCCACCCAGCGGTTGCTGGCAAATGACGTCAAATGCCGCGTGATGGTGCCATCCGAGAGCCGCACGACCACCGCGGACTTGAGATTCTCGACCGTGGTCAGCGCCTTGTGTCCGCCGTCGACGAGAGTGAGACCGCTCAGATGATTGATGTTACCTTTGGGGTTGGCGTTCACCGCCACCTCCCCGAGATAACGCGGGGCATCGGTGGCGAATTTCAGGATGTGGCCGGAAAAGCCAGCGACGTAGAGGCGATGAGCCGCCGGGTCGACAGCGATCTGCATGAATCCGGCCGCGGCAGTGGGAATATGTTTGTAGCTGAAGCCGGGATCCACCTCGTCAGTCTTGATTTGCCGGACCGTTCCGGTTGCCGGATCCAGCACGCTCATGACCCCGGACTTCATATTGGCGGAAAACAGCTTGCCGTCGGCCCAGGCCAGGTCGCCGCTGTGGCCGATGGCAATGTGGTTCATCACATGACCGTTGGCGAGATCGATTTCGATGATGTCTGGCCGCATGTTGCCGCCGACGAACGCGCGGGTTGCATCGTTGTTGAACGCAATGGCGTTGCCGCCCTGGCGCACGGTGAATGCGTGCTTGTGACCAGGGAGCGCGTAAGCGGCCGTCCGCTTACCGGAAACGACCAGCAGGGTTTTGCCATCGGGCGAAACGCGCGCGACCCGGGCGTCCTTGACCGTTCTGAATTGACCCGTGACCTTCAGGGTCTTGGCGTTCAACAGGTAAACCCGGCCGGCAACGGTCGGCACGTAAAGGGTGCTCGTGGCCGGGTCGAAGGCAACATAGAAGCTGTTGCCCGCTACGGTATGTGGTTTCGCGAACGACGCGGTCCGCGTGAGCGACGTCCCGACCTGCCACGCCTCCAGGCGCCCCGTGCCTTTGCCTTTTGGCGGCGCCGGGTAGGCACCGACAACCCAGGCTGGATTGACCCCAGCCGATTGGGCGGCGGCGGGCACGGGAACGGCACTCAACGCGCCGAAACCAAGGACGCCCGCGGCAATCGTGAGCACTTTCAGGGACTGCAACATATAACCTCCAGAACTTGGTCTAAGGATGGAACAACGATGATGGAGGACAGCGGGCCACGCTATCGGCGCTGAAGTCTTCCGTTCATGGGAACCGCCGGGGGTAGCGGAGTTCAGCGCGGCAGCACCTTGACCACGCCCAGCATGCCGGCGGCTTCGTGCGGAACGCAGAAATAGCGGTAAGTGCCCGGCACTGTGAAGGTGTGACGGTAGCTGTGACCCGGGGCCACGTACTTGGAGTTGAAGGGTTTGGCCCCCGCGGGCAGGGCGGCATCGGCCGCATGGATGGCCAGCCTGGGTACATCGGTGACCGTGTGCACCAGCTGAGAGATGTTCTTCCACGCCACGGTGGCACCGGCATGGACGGTGACCGTGGCGGGGCTGAACTGCATGTGATTGGTCATCGTTACGATTGTCGCTGCGCCAGCCTGCGGGGCGGTGGTCATCATCAACAGGCTGGCGCTGAGTCCGCCCAGGACACGGAGCGCCATCGATTTCGCGGTCATGACGGACACTCCCGGATTTATTGCTGTTGCGGGAACTGCGTCCAGCCGTTGTCGAGCCGGCGCGCACGGATCTCGAGGTTCTGGAACATGACGTGCCAGAACGGCAGCGGCTTGCCATTGGGCAGGGTGACGCCGGTCTTGACGGGCGACGGAGTGAACCCGCCACCCCTTTTCGGCATGAACGGCGGTACCATGACGTGCAGGTGGATGCGGGTCGGGGTGACCTGATCATCCATCGCCAGCGCATAGCCCTCGGTACGCACGTATTCGGTCAGCATCACGTGAACCAGCCGCGGGGCGTCGACCACCTGGCCGTTTTTGAGCACCTGGCCAATGCCCCAGAAGGCGGCATAGTTGAACAGCGTCGGCATCAATGCGGTGCCCACCCGGCTGGAGCCGTGCATCAAATCGTTAGTGACCACGCCACCGAAGGTCGGGTATTCGGCACCGTGTGCGGCGAGCTTCTTGCAGCAACGTACCTCATAGGTATTACCGGCAGAATCCTGCCAACTGGCCTTGAAACGCACCCGGTCGCGGGTGGATGCGGTGTCGGTGGCCGTCGCATCGACCAGATCCATGGTCAGGCGCCCGTGTCCCATCACGACTGCCTTGTCACCGAACGGCGAGCGCCTGGTGGCGTTAGTGAACCGGCCGTTGGCGGTCCCGCGCAGGGCTACCGGCAGTCCATCGATCATCGGTGTGCCGCCGAAGGCCCGCGGCTGATCGGGGGTGCCGAATACTGCCGGATCGAGCTTGCGCTTGGCCGGCAGGGCGACGTGTACGCCGCCGACCGTCTGTTTGGCCTGGACTTCCAGCGGCCCGCCCAATAGGCCCAACGGATGTGCGGCTGAATGTCGCTGGTTTGCGCGTCGTATGAGCGCCTCTTCGCCGCTGAGCGACCAGGTTCCACCCCCAACGATTGGAACGGATAGTTCAGGCGCTGGTATTATCCTGAACGCCTATATGATTCTCCAATGTAATGGATGAAGACCGTCACAGCTTTGCTCTGAAGCAGGGCCCCCGGCGTGGCGGTGACCAAGCGCAATGTCGCCATCTCAAGAAAACCGTGTCCGCAAGTAGCGGATAATGTCGCCGGACTCGTACATCCATCTGTTTTGGTTGCCCTCGGTAACACGCAAGCAGGGCACGGTTGGCTTGCCACCGCCTACGATAAGTTCTTTTCTGGCTTGAGGATCACGGTTGATGTCCTTTAGGCCGATTGGCAGTCCCAATCGCTCCATCTCCCGTTGCGTTTTTATGCAATACGGACAGAATGGAAAGTGATACAGGGTCAGATTCAGGGTTATCCTTTCAATTTCCCGCTGACGTTCGGGATCACGCTGGACACGGCCGGTGTCAGGCGGCGGTGTCATGCCATCGAACCAGCGTTTTAGCAAAGTGAACATTGCGGCTCAATACCTCGTCATGATCGGGCAATCAGGGTTATCGGGATGACTGCCGAGACGGTCCTCGGAGCGCATGGTGCAGGCGCCAGCGCGCGTGTCGCCGGAAATGTTTGGTGTAGGCTGGGCCATTAATCTGGTACCGATCGGTCGAGTCGTCGCGCACGACCTGTCGGTCACTGCGACTGCATAATTCACGATACGTCCCGTATCGGCTTCCGGATGGCACCTGCTGTCAGCCACGATGAGTGCCAGCATGCAGGGATCGTCGCGGCAGAGGACTCTGTGATCAGCCGCTTCCGGCAGCACGATTGCTATGGACGGTGCCGAGGCACCCGGCAGTGCGCTCCGGCGACCACCCGCCGGGCATTCTGGTACAAGGCGAGCACCATCAGCCCGAGTGCCGCCAGCAGCAAGACCGTCTCGTGGGTGGCGATGAAGCCTTGCAGCCGGCCGCTGGCGGCGGCCGCCGCGGTGGGCGCCAGGGTGGCCAGCGCGCCCAGCGCCAGCGGAATAATAGGGCTGCAGCACAGCAACGGTGTCACCAGGCCCAGCAAGGTGCCGCCGGCCAGGGTGGCGCCGCGGGCGTTGCCGCCCTGGCGCAGCAGTGACACCATCAGGCTGACCGTGAGTGCCGCCGGTAGCGCCAGAGCCAAGGCCATCAGGGCCAGTTGCGGCGTCAGCAAGCGCAGCGAGACCCAGCCGACAAAGCCACCGGTCAGCGAGGCCGGCAGGGTGAAGGCATAGAGCGTGACCAATATCACGAAGCTGAACAGCCCGCTACGCCGGGCTGCAGTCTCGCTCCAGGCCAGCCGCAGCGCCTGCCACATGGTCCGCATGGGCGTATCAACCCCGGCTTGCGCCGGCAAAGGCGAGGATGGTCTGTAAGGTCGCCGACGGCGCGCTGCTGATCGTCTGGATGTGGCCGGCGGGGTCGATCAGGAAATAGATGTCCGGATAGTGGCGCGGATTGTAGGCCGCTTCCAACGCCTTGCTGGCCTCGCCCAGCGTCCAGACTTTGGACACCGGGTTCGGCGTGGCGTGTTTGACGAATTGAGCAATGCCGGGGCCGGGATAACCGCTGTTGCGGTAATTGCGCAACACCACCACCCGAAGCTTGGCCCGGCGTAGCTCGGGCGCCCGCGGTGCCAGCGCCTTGATGCCCTGAGCGCAACTGGTGCACCAGGTCGAGACCAGCCATAACAAGGTCTGGTGGCCACGGAACCGGGCGGTGGAGCGGTGCTGGCCGCTGGCCGTGGTGTACGGTGCCGCCGGCGCTGCCGTGGGGGTCGCCGCGACGGCTGAGCCGCTGCTAACAGACCCGGCGAAGGTAACGGCCAATAGCAGGGAGTAGCGGAGCTTGACCATGGCGATTCTCCTGATAGTCGGGCGCTCAACCGGCGCAACAGGACAGCCGCTTCACATCCCGGCTGAAGGTCTGGGCGCAAAGCTTGAGCCCTTCGCTCATCACCAGGTACGGGAACAGCGTGTCGCCCAGCTCGTGTACCGTCATGCGGTGGCGGATGGCGAGCGCCGCGGTCTGGATCACATCGCCGCCGTTGGCGGCCAGAATTTGGGCGCCGAGCAGCCGGTGACTGCCGGCTTCAGCGACCAGCTTGATGAAGCCGCGGGTATCGAAGTTGACCAGCGCGCGCGGCACGTCGTCCAGATGCAGCCGCCGGCTGACGGTCTCGATGCCCCGAGCGCGGGCCTGGCGTTCGTCGAGGCCGACCGTGGCCACCTGGGGATCGGTGAACATCACCGCCGGCACCAGCGACAAGTCGAGCCGGGCTTCGCCGCCGGTCATGTTGACCGCCGCGCGGGAACCGGCAGCCGCCGCCACGTAGACGAACTGGGGCAGCGCGCTACAATCGCCGGCGGCATAGATATGCTCGACCGAGGTTCGCAGCCGCTCATCGACCAGCACCGCCCCGTTGTCATCGACGTCGACCCCGGCGTGCTCGAGACCGAGACCCTCGGTATTCGGCCGCCGGCCGGCGGCGACCAGTAGCCGGTCGGCTTCCAGCGGCCCATGGTCGAGCGCCAGCTCGAAACGGCCCGCTCTATAGGTTACTCGTCGCGCTTCCGTCCCATGCAGCACACGGATGCCCTCGGCCTCGAATGCCTGCTGCAGCCCCTCGCCCAGCGCTGGATCGTCCCGGCTGAGTAACGTGCTGCGCGCAAGCACCGTCACTTCGGCACCCAGACGGTGGAACGCCTGTGCCAGCTCCAGCGCCACGAAGGAGGAACCGATCACCACCAGGTGACCGGGAATGGCGGCAGCGGAGAGCGCCTCGGTCGAGGTCCAGTACGGCGTGTCCGCCAGTCCCGGCAGCGGCGGGATGGCGGGCGCCGCGCCGCTGGCTATGAGAATGCGGTCGGGGCGCAGCGTGCGTACCGCGCCGCCGGCGGTCGTCACCTCAAGTGCGTGGGCGTCGCGCAAGCGCGCTTCGCCGCGCAGCAGCCCAATCGCCGGGATTGTCATCGAGGATGTGCTGGTACTTGTTCTGGCGCAGTTCATCGACCCGCACGCGCAACTGGGCGAACAGGGCGGCGCTGTCGACGGCATCGTGACTTAGGGCGATAGCGGCGAATGGCTGGTGGCTGCGCAGATGCTGGATCCCAGCGGCGCGCAGCGCGATTTTGGACGGCACACAGCCGACGTTGACGCAGGTGCCGCCGATGATCGGATCGCGTTCGATAAGCGTGACCCGGGCGCCGGATTCCGTGGCACGGATCGCCGCCGCGAAGGCCGCCGAACCGCTGCCGATGATCGCAATATGCACGGGTTGGCCTCATGAATCGGAACGGCTGCAAGACTAAACCCGGTACCCAGGTACCGGGTCAAGCAGCAAGGGCATCCGGAAAAGAGACCGGTTCGAGGCCTGCGTGGCCCTCAGGCGTCCCGTGCGAGGGCGTCGATTAGCGGACAGTGCGCGTCGGGATCGCCGCGCGCGCAGGCCGCCAGCGCGTCATCCAGCGCAGCACGCACCCGGGTGAGATCGGCGATGCGGTGCGCCACATCGTTGCGCTTTGCCCGCGCCAGTGCCTGTACGTCGGCGCAGCGGCCATCGGCAAGTTCGAGCAGATATCCGATCTCGTCAAGCGTGAAGCCGAGCCCTTGTGCCCGTTTAATGAAACGCAGCCGCTCCAGGGCCTCGGCTGGATAGCGACGATAGCCATCGGCCGGTTTGGGCGGCTGACTGAGCAGACCGCGACGCTGGTAATAGCGCACGGTTTGCGGGTTGACACCGGCCGCAGCGGCGAACTGACCGATGGTGTATCCGGATTCCGTCATGGAGTGACAACCGCACAGATCGTACTGATACTTTATCACCTCAATGTACCTCGACCCACGGCACGCGGCTGATAAATGCCAGACGATGACTGCGTGCCAGCCCGTGATTTGGTTGAGCATCCTTGGCAACGAAAAGCGGCGTAGCGGTGCAGCACGTTGCCCAGGCGTTTGGCATAGCGCCGGCATCTGGTTGGGTCTGGCAGCCTATGTTGACCTGGATCAAGGCGCCAGGGTGGGCGGCGTGGTGCAATAGTCTTCAATCCTCGACAGCGATTTCCGGAGGTTGGGATGCGCAACGTGAAATGGATTTGGTCGCCAATATTGGCGACGTCGCTAACGGCGATGAGTCCGGCCTGGGGCCAGGCCAACAGCGGCTACTACGGACCCGGTATGATGTGGGATCGGGGCTGGTTCGGGATGCTGTTCGGGCCGTTGGTAATGATCTTCTTCTTCATCGCGGTGATTGTGCTGGTGGTTGCGGTTATCCGCTGGTTGACGGGACCGTCGGCGCATCATCATACGTCGCCGGCGCCTCCGGCCGGCAAGACGGCGCTGGATATTCTGAAAGAACGTTTCGCACGCGGCGAGATCGACAAGGACGAATTCGAAGAGAAGAAGAAACTGTTGTCCGATTGACATAACCCGTTGTGACAATGTTGTGCCGGTTTTAGTACGGCGCGAGTTCAACCGCGACAGAGTCGGGTGAGTCCTCATGTGCCACCTAGTACTGTTTATGCCGGTGCTGGCACTGCCAATTTTTTGGCTGCTGCCAGTAGCGCCTGCTGTGCTGCTTTACCTGGTGATTTTGGTGCTGTCCGGGTGGCTCTATTACGTAATGTTTAAAATCATGCTTAAACCGCGGCAGACAGGCGCTGAGACATTGATCGACCGCTGTGGCAAAGTCATCGACATAGATGGCGGATTTTCGCACGTGCGCATCGGCAACGAAGTCTGGAAAGCGGAATCACGCGATACATTGCATGATCACGATACTGTCAAAGTGATCGGCCGCGATGGGCTCACCTTGCGGGTCAGCCGGCTGGACCACGATATCGATCCTTTTCACCCGATCTGAGGTGGCTGTCAGCGACTCTTGGATGTCTGCTGCCGCGGAGCAAATCGGCGGTGTAGGAATGTTTTGCCTGCTGGTCTAAGGCGATCGATCCGCAACCGGTGCCGGATGTCGAACAGGACCCGGAAGGTCAGCAGCGTCATTGTCAGATTGCCCAAGGCGGTGGCCGCGGTGATCATGAACATGATCACGATCTGATAACGCACCGCCGCGGCCGGTGAGGCGCCCGCCAGCATCTGGCCGGTCATCATGCCCGGCAGGCTGACGATACCCATGACCATCATCGAGTTGATGGTCGGTATCATGCCGGTCCGCAGACTCTCGCGGACCAGTCGGTGGCCGGCTTCCCAGCGGGTTGCGCCGAGCGACAGCTCGGCCTCGATCAGGCCGCGGTCGCGATGGGCATCCTCCAGGAACCGGTCCAGGGTCAGCGAAATGCCGTTCAATGTGTTGCCCAGCACCATGCCGAGCAGCGGGATGGCGTATTGTGCCTGGTACCACGGGTCCACATTGAGGATACCCAGCACGGCTGCCCCGGTGATCACGAACGACGACGCCAGCACCGACAGCAGGCTGTCCCAGTACACGCCGGTGAAGCGGCGCCTGGTGCGATTCACGGCCGATACTCCCGCCAGGGTCGTCATGACCAGGGCAATGCCGATGATCGGTAGCGGGCGATTGAGCGTGAAGATGTATTCTAGGATGAACCCGACCAGCAACAATTGCACCACCATCCGCAGGGAAGCGACCAGCAGGCTGCGGGCTAGTCCCAGTCGCAGCCATACCGACAGGAGCAGGTTGACCAGAATCAATGCGGTAGCCAGGGCGAGTTGGCCGTTGCTGATGTCGATAGACGCCGCCTTCATGCGAGCTTCTGCAGGTTCATGGTGCGGTCGCTGATCCGATCAAGCTGACCGCGGTCGTGGCTGGTCCAGAGATAACCACGCTGGCTATCCTGCTCTAGCCAGCGCTCAATGAGGGTCTCGATCAGCCGGGCGGTGGTGGCATCCAGCGACGCGGTGGGTTCGTCCAGCAGTAGTACGGTTGGCTCTATCAGCAGCGCCCGCAGCGCGGCGGTGATTTGCCCTTCGCCACCGGATAAGCTTTCGGTGGATTGTGCCAGGAAGCTCTCGCTCAGACCCAGAGTTTCAAGGTAGTCGCGGACGGTGGTGGTCGAATAACGTCGCTGATGATGTATCCGCAACCGGAACGGCGCCCGCAGGGCCGTTTCCACGGTGCCTTCCGGCAGCGCCGCCCGCTGCGGCAGGTAGACCACCTGGGAGCGGTATTCAGGCATCGGCCACGTCTCCAACAGCCGATTGCGGAAACGGATCTCGCCGCTTGCCAGTGCTGTGAGTCCCGCCAGCGTCCGCAGCAGTACCGTCTTGCCGGTTCCGGAAGGAGCGGACATGGCCAGCCGTTCGCCGGGTTGCAGGGTGAAGCTCAGATCACGCCAGAGCTGGCGGCCACCGATCTCGCAGGAAAGCTCCCGGGCGCTGAGCAGTGCCCCGTCCGGGTGTTGATTCATGCGGTCCTCGCAAGCTGGACGTTGGGTGGAGTAGTCGCCGACCCAACGTCAGCGGACCACGTACATCGGCCCGGTTAGTGTACGTGATCTGCGCTGGCGAGGTAATCAGTGCCGGTCAGCGGCGTGGGCTTCCAGGTACTCGAGGACGTCGTGCAGCGTGTGCTGATCGGGTTGCGGCCACCCCATGGATGACATGTTGTACTCCATGCGCTTGACCACCTGCGGCCACTGCGCCGCGGTGTGCTGTTTGGGACTGGGCAGCGCGTGACAGCCCGAGCAGTCCTGGGCGAATTCGCGGGCCTTGTCCGAGCGCCTTGTGCGGTTTGGGGGGGCGGGTTATTGCTACGGTATCGCTGCATACCGCCGCCCATCATACCCTGGCCCATGCTGCCGCCCATCATGCCACCACCCATCATCTGACCGTAGGCGAACGGAACGGATAGGGCGAGGCCAAGCAGCAAACCGGACAACGAAACTGCGTGCCTGTTACTCACCAACGGTGTGTGTTTCATGGTTGCCTGTGTTCCTTGAGGTTCGGGCAGTGTGCACGAGCAAGGGGTCCAGCCCTTGAACTCATTGCACAAGGTCGCGACGATGATCCGGCTTAGCTGGGCAGCACGACAATAACGCCGTCCATGATGAATGGATAGCCGCCATAACTTTTGAGCGGAGCGTAGGTTCGGGCGGCTGGATCATAGACTGCATGTATCGGGCAGTAGTAATGGTGCACACCGGGTTGGCTCAGGGTTAGTACGCCGGTGCCGCCGTGTCCTGGCAGGTTGATGGGCGCGAAAGCGTTCATTTTCTCCAGCCACAAACCCTTGCTGGACTGAGACTGCGCCGGCTGCTGCAGGGTCAGCGGCATCAGCATTGGTTCCGGAGCCGGCATGGCGATGTGCATGTTGCCATCCTGATTGTCGAAATGGATTGCCGTGCCGGCGGTTACGATGACCGTCCACGGCGTGAAGGTCATGGTCGAGTCCGGGATCACGATATCCGGCTTGGTCGGCGTTAGCCCCATTCCATGCTCATCGGTCACCACCACAATGGCGTAGGCCGGCCGCGGAAACGCCGGGGCACTGACTTGCGGGCGACGACTTGTCCAACCTTGGTGTCGAAGTGGGTGGTGGCGTCATCGTAGAGCAGATAAACGCCCGGTTTGGTGAATTTCAGCATGTTG
This sequence comes from uncultured Gammaproteobacteria bacterium, assembly GCA_963713445.1. Classification (GTDB taxonomy): domain Bacteria; phylum Pseudomonadota; class Gammaproteobacteria; order Competibacterales; family Competibacteraceae; genus CAVQMB01. Next base: position 62,404 of record CAVQMB010000002.1, read on the forward strand.
TGGGCGTTGGCCGCCAACTGCTGCTTGACCGGGTCCGGTGCGTCCGGTGGCACTGGCCAACTGTAGGGTCTGGGACGAGTCATTGGCGAACTGCAATTCAGTTCCGGCGACTACGTGGGCGACCATCGGGACGAAGCCCGCGCCGAAAAAGCCGATTTGGGCCGGGGCCGGGCTGGCCTTCTTGGTTGCGCCCCAGGCCAACCGGCTCGCCAGTGGAGTGGTGGCCGCGGTGACGCCGCTGGCGATGGCATACTGGAAAAGGGTCCTCCGGGAAAGTGGATTTGTCATGGTATTACTCCAGAACGGTGTGTATGGGCATCTCGCGGCCCTTTCCTTTTGGCTAGATCCGGAAACCGCGCAGACGCAGTGAATTGGTGATGACCGATACCGAGCTGAACGACATGGCGGCGGCGGCGATCATCGGTGACAGCAGGAGGCCGGATAGCGGGTACAGCACACCGGCGGCGATCGGGATACCGATCGCGTTGTAGACAAAGGCGAAGAACAGGTTCTGGCGGATGTTGGCCATAGTGGCCTCGCTCAGCCGCCGCGCCCGGACGATGCCGCCCAGGTCGCCCTTGACCAGCGTCACCCCGGCGCTTGCCATGGCCACATCGGTGCCGGTCCCCATGGCGATGCCGACTTGGGCCTGGGCCAGTGCGGGGGCGTCGTTGATCCCGTCACCGGCCATGGCCACGAACCGGCCCTCCTGCTGCAGCGCCTTGATTTTGGCCGCCTTCTGATCCGGCAGTACGCCGGCGATCACTTCGTCGATACCGAGCCGGGTGGCCACCGCTTGCGCCGTGGTTGCGCTGTCGCCGGTCAGCATGACAATGCGCAGCCCCGCCTGATGCAATGCCTCGATCGCCCCGGGCGTGGTCGGCTTGACCGGATCCGCCACCGCCACCAGGCCGGCCAGTTGACCGTCGGCGGCCAGGAACATGGCAGTCTTGCCCTCGGCCCGCAGGCTTTCGGCCTGTGCTGCCAGCGCAGTCCCATCGATGCCCAGTGCTTCGAGCAGAGCGGCGTTGCCCAGCGCCACAGCATGGCCGGCCACCTGGCCACGCACGCCTTTGCCGGTGACTGACTGAAAGTCGCTGGCCTTGGCCAGTTCGATGGTCCGTTCCTCGGCACCCTGGACGATGGCGGCAGCCAGTGGATGTTCGCTGCCGCGCTCCAGGCTGGCGGCCAGCCGCAACACTTCATCGTCGCTGAAACCCTCGGCCGCGACCACATCCTGCAGCCGTGGCTTGCCCTCGGTCAGGGTGCCGGTCTTGTCGACCACCAGAGTATCGACCTTGCGCAGGGTTTCGATCGCTTCGGCGTTTTTGAACAGCACACCCAGCGTGGCGCCTTTGCCGCTCGCCACCATGATCGACATCGGCGTGGCCAGTCCCAGCGCGCAGGGGCAGGCGATGATCAGCACCGCGACGGCGTTGATGATGGCGTAAGTCATGGCCGGCTGCGGGCCGAGCAGCGCCCAGGCGATGAAGGTGACGATGGCGGCGCCCACCACAGCCGGCACGAAATAGCCGGACACCACGTCGGCCAGTTTCTGAATCGGTGCCCGGCTGCGGCTGGCCTCGGCGACCATTTGCACGATCTGGGACAGCAAGGTGTCGCTGCCGACGCGTTCGGCCTCGATCACCAGAGAACCGGTGCCGTTGACGGTAGCGCCGATCACCCGCTCGCCGGCTGTCTTTTCGACCGGGATGGGTTCGCCGGTAATCATCGATTCATCCAGCGATGAATTGCCCTCGATGACCACACCGTCGACCGGGACTTTCTCGCCCGGCCGCACCCGCAGCCGGTCGCCGGGCTGGACCTGCTCAAGCGGGATATCCTGTTCGCCGCCATCGGTGCCGATGCGCCGGGCGGTTTTCGGTGCCATGCCCAGCAGGCTTTTGATGGCCGCGCCGGTCTGGCCGCGGGCCCGCAGTTCCATCACCTGCCCCATGAGCACCAGGGTGACGATAACGGCGGAGGCCTCGAAATAGACGCCGACCTGTCCCGACGCCGCGCGGAACGACGCGGGAAACAGGTCTGGAAACAGGATCGCGACCAGGCTGTACACATAGGCCACACTGGTGCCCAGGCCGATTAGGGTGAACATGTTCAGGTTCCAGCTCACCACCGAGCGCCAGGCGCGGACGAAGAATGGCCAGCCCCCCCACAGCACCACCGGTGTTGCGAGTATCAGCTCGATCCAGTCCGACCAGGCGGGTGATACCAGGGCCGATAGACTGACCCCTGGAATATGTTTGCTCATGGCCAGCAGGAAAACCGGCACGGTGAACACCAGGCTGACCCAGAAGCGGCGGGTCATGTCCTTGAGTTCTGGATTTTCTTCAGGTTCAGCCGTTATCTGGCGCGGTTCGAGCGCCATGCCGCACTTGGGGCACTCGCCGGGCTGATCGCTGACCACCTCCGGATGCATCGGGCAGACCCATTCGCTACGAGACTGTCTCCGGCTGGGGTACGGCGGGCTCCAGCGCCATGCCGCAGATGCCGCAGTAACCCGCATGCCCGGCCGTCTCCTGTGGATGCATGGGGCAGACGTAATCAGCTCCGCTTCGGGGCGACCCGCGTTCCGCAGCGTTCGCGGAGCCGTCGGCGGCATCCTGACGATGTGACGGTTGCAAGTCGGTCATGTCGAAACTCCTTTCCGCCCCAGGTGGGGAGGGATGGTTCTCTGTTGAACCTGCAGGGCAGATGGCATGCTTATCAATGCACGTTTTACGGCATGATCTTGACAAATGCGGTCTGGCGGCTTACGGCTGGCCAAACCGCCGCTGTCGCTGAGTTAAAGCTTGTCGAGCGCTTTCTGCAGGCGCTGATCGGCATCCTCGGCGATCGGGCCGAGCGCCTGGTTGTCAACCAGATCGAACATCGCGCCGGGCTTGGCGACCGAAACCTCGGTGCCCTGGTCGGTGTCGCGGACCACCACATTGCAAGGCAGCAGCAGGCCGATATGCGGCTCCGCTTCAAGCGCCCGATGGGCTAGCTGAGGATTGCAGGCGCCCAGAATCAGATAGCGTGGAACGTCCAGGTCGAGCTTCTTTTTCAGGGTGGCCTGGACGTCGATTTCGGTCAGTATGCCGAAACCTTCGGTTGCCAGAGCATCCTTGACCTGTTGGACTGCGCTGTCGAAATCGTGGCTGAGTTTCTTGACGTAACCGTAATGCATGGGTGTCTCCAAGGTGAGCTACGAGCAACCAGGAGAGCGTGCAGCTCCCCTGGCACGGCGATGGGGATCAGTCGCTATCCTGGTCGGAATCGTTCTGCCAGGCCTTAATAACGCTCCTGCATGGTTTTGCGCTGAGCGGGGGTCAGCACCTGATCCATTTTGTGAAACATCTCAAGGCGGTTGAGGAACATTTGTTTCCTAGTCGACGAGATCTGATCGAATGCCTTGCCGATGGCGTCCAGATCAGGGTTTTCCGTCGCGGCCAGGCTACGCATCCTGGCCATCTCCTGATATAGCTGAGTGCGCAGTTTCTGCTTGTCCTGGAAATGCTGCTGACGCAACTGGTCGATTTTCTGCTGTTGGTCTTTGCTCAGCTCAAGTCCAGCCCAACCACCACGGTGACCGTAGCCGCCCATCATGCAGGGGCCATGGCCATAGCCGTAACCACGCATCATGCCGGGACCGTAGCCGCGCATCATGCCGGGACCGTAGCCGCGCATCATGCCGGGACCGTAACCGTGCATCATGCCCCGGGGCCATGCCGTAGCCGCGCATCATGCCGGGGCCGTAACCGTGCATCATGCCGGGGCCGTAACCGCGCATCATGCCGGGGCCGTAACCGCGCATCATGCCGGGACCGTAGCCTTGACCGCCCATCGCCCCGGGGCCATAGCCGTAGCCTCCCATCATGCCAGGCCCATAGCCGTAGCCGCGCATCATGCCAGGTCCGTAGCCTTGGCCCCGCATCATGCCAGGGCCGTAACTGTAGCCGCCATCACCGTCGGCGTCAGCCTTAGCGGGCGCCTGCGGCATTGGGTTCTGGGCCTGATCGCTACCCATCATGCCCTGACTCGTCATGCCGCCTGCTGTTTCTTGAGCGAGCGCCACGGGCGACAGCGTAATTGAGGCAACAGCGATTGCCGCGGCTATCGCGCCATGCCGCCATAACGAAAGTTTGGGCGTCGTCTTCATTGGTCAACTCCTTGTAGTTGGATCACTGACGATTTGGAATACCGCCGCGGCCACCTCAGCTCGTGGCGCACAGCGCATTGCCATCACGTTCAAACAGCCTTGAAAGACATATCTAATGCGAAACCCTTAATGGGGCTTCGACGTACGGCGTGTTATAAGCGGAGTCGGTGGGTCTGCAGGTAGAGGCACCTGTTCCTTGGGAGCAGGTCAGGACGCGCAGGGATCGCGTCCATTGTATAACTAATAAGTCCTAATATATAATCTTCACTACCATGATCAATGGCAGAGGTATGAGCAGTCAACCGTCGACCCGTCTGGCCGATGTTTCTTGCGGGCGCGGCCTGAGAATGATGACAGCAGGAGTCGGGCTGTACCGGTGTGCTGACCGCGCCAGCAATTCCCCGGTTGGGTGTGGTGAGGCCATCACAGAATCCAGAGACCGGGAACGCCAGCAGCCACGCAGCCAAGACCAGTAGCCCTCTTGCCGCAAGCCCTCGCATGTCGGTGTTGCGTCTGCGCATGATGTCGATTCCGTTGTCCTGACGTCGACGCTGTCGGATGGATGCCATCACAACCATGACTATTCTCGCAATAGAGCTCAGCGGTCTATTTGACATAGATCAACACTTCGCATCATGGCATTTCGGATAGCACAAAATCCGTCTCCCATGCTGATACGATTGCTATGGGAGCCACAGGTTCACTGCCATACCAGGTATTGGTGGCCGCTGCGGTCAGAATCACGCATCGCTAGCCGGCGGGCGGTTGACTCTATCGCTGGATATCGCGCAGGAAGCGGAACAACTCGCGCGCGAACCGGGGCGGCTGATCATGGTCACGCTCGCGCCGGGCTGTGGCTACCAGTTGCCGCAGCTTCCGGCTATCGGTCCCGGGATGGGCGTCAACAAATTCGGCCACTGCGTTGTCGCCTTCGGCGATCATGCGCTCGCGCCAGATTTCCAGACTCCTGTGCCGGGCCGAAGTGTCGGCGCTTGCACCGGCGATGCGGGCCAGCGCATCACGTATCGGCGGGACATCGGCCTGGCGTATCAGTTTGCCGATCAGGCGAATCTGGCGCCGATGACCGCCATGTGCTTTGATGCGTTGGGCCAGCCGGATGGCATCGACCAGTTCTTCAGGCAGTGGCAACTGCGCCAGGTATTCGGACGGCAGCTTGACCAGGGATTCACCCAGTCGCTGGAGTTCGGCCGCCTCCCGCTTGCGCTGGCTCCTGCTGGTGCCGGAATCGCCTGAAACGTCGTCCAGATCGGTGTGTTCCATGTTAAGTTGCTTCAATTGCCACTGTTCCTGGTGGGTCAATACGATATGGGGTCTGTTGCCGTACCGAACCGCTGCGGTCTAGCCGTGCGCCCGTCCGCCGCCGCCCGGCCCTGGCGTGGTCGGTGGTGTCCAGACGTTGCGAATGGCCTGGCGACCGCGTTCCGGGAAATCCTGCGAAAACCGCAGGCGGGCGTGTCGGCCGATGCCCCGGCATTCGATTTCGCCACGATCGATGCTATGCAGTCGGGCGATATCAGCCACTGCGGCCACGAAGCGCGGCGGCGGGGTTCCCTGCTTGATACGCACTGTGCCGTCGGCGACGGCCAGGCGGAAACTCGAACGGAATCTCTTCAGCATCACGTCACGTGAACGATGAAACGGTCCTTAGCGTAGCCGTTTCCGGTCCGGAAGCGAAACCCGTATACGGAGGCTCGCTACCGACGCTGCGGGCTGGCCGGCGTCCGTGGTCAGGTCGGCCGTCTCCGGTAGACCAGCAGGGTGAACTTGCCGCGGCTGACGCTATCATCAGCCGCCGGCAATCCCTTGATGTAGGCTGCGGAGCGGTTCCGCAGGAACAATACCACGCTGCCGCGCCGCCGGGTTCGCGCCAGCCATTGCGGAAAATCAGCCCGCGCCACGAAGCGTGAGCGTGCATCCGCATAGCCCAGCCCATAGCCCAGCTCGCCCTTGTTCGCGAACATGTCGATGTGAGTCCGCTTGAGCGCCCAGGCGATCGCGGCAGCCACGCCGACATCGTTGCTGAGAATGGTACCGGCCTGCGCCAGCGTGGCACGATGCGCTGCGATGAACACGCGCGGCATCTTGGAGTTCACCACGGACAGTGGCAATGCGAACGGTAGCAGATACATCAAAGGACACAGGCATAACGCCGCCAGCAACCATTGTCTTGTCGGGCGGGCGAGCTGCACCAGGCCGATCAGGCCCCAGCTCAGGAAAATAGCCACGGCCAGGGTCAGCGCCAGGGTTTGCCCGGGTTGGAACAACGGCCGGTGACCGGGCACGGCCAGTTGCGAGAGGATCAAGAGCGTGACGGCACACCCCATGCCAAACAGCAGGTTGATGAGGCCATTGATGCGAAAAGCCGGACCGCTGTCGGGATCATTCAGCCGGTCGATCGCGCCGGCGGCCGTTAGCATCGCCAGCGGGGCGAAGCAGGGCAGGATGTAGGTCGGCAGCTTCCCTTTGGCGATGCTGAAGAACGCCACAGGCAGCACCACCCAGGCGAGCAGATAGAGATAATCCCTGCGTTGCCCGGCTGCCCGCCAGCCGCGCCTCAGGGCTGCGGGCACCAGCCCGATCCATGGCAACATGCCGACCGCCAGAATGGGCAAGTAATACCAGAACGGCTCCATGTGCTGGGCATGCTGACTGGCAAACCGCTTGATATGCTGGATCCAGAAGAAGTAGTGCCAGTAGTCGGGGTCCAGGGCATTGATCCGCAACGACCATGGCAGGCTAAGTGCCGCTGCTACAACGATTGCGATGGGACCGTATTGGATCAGTTCCAGGAACCGCCGCTGGTAGAGCATATACGGCACGGCCACGATCACAGGGATAGCCAGGGCGATGAACCCCTTGGTCAGGAAGCCCAAGCCGCAGGCGAGTCCCAGCGCCGCATAGGCCAGGATCCGGCCGCGTTGGGTGGTGGTTACCGCGGCGAGATAGAATGTCACCATCGCCAGATTCATCCAGAACGTCAGCATGGCGTCCAGCACCGCGTAGGTGCCGACACTGACAACCAGCAGACTGGACAGGTAAATCAGCACGGCCGCCACCGCTTTGCGTTCCGAGTCCCACAGGCGGTGGGCAAACCAGAAAATCAGTAGTGCGCTCAGACCGGTAAACCCGGCTTGGGCGAAGCGAACCGCAAAATCGGTGTGGCCGAACAGCAGCTGAGCGATGGCGTTGAACCAGTAGCCGGCGATCGGTTTTTCGAAATAGCGTAGCCCGAGCAGATGCGGCACGATCCAGTTGCCGCTGGCGATCATTTCCCGGCTGATTTCGGCGTAGCGGGTTTCGTCGGGAATCCAGAGCGGCCGCAGGTTCAATGGGATGATGTAGAGAACAATGTAATAGACTGGCAACAGCCACTTGTTCAGTCTCATGCCTCGCCCTGCGTCACGGATTAGCCCTCTGCAGTCTGGTTGTGAGACCCGGCGCCTTATGCGGGATGCCGCCGGCTCCCGGGGATGCCGTCAGTCGGGGGCGTCGAGTCGGTCGGGGATGATACTGGCTCCGGCGATCGCGGTCACTTGCGGCTGCCGGCCGGTGGACTCATCGAGCCCGCCATGCGGGCTCGGGCGGGAAACGGTTAGCGGGTTACCGCAAGCGCCATATAGAGAGCACGCCGCTGCTGCCGTGACGGTTGGCATTACCTTCGGGTAGTGCAATCCGGCCGTCGGCCACGATAGGGCTGTTCCAGTGGCCGGGGCCACAGGCGAGCACCGTAAGCGGTGCGCCCGTCGTTGGCTGGTAGACCCGCAGGCCGCCGCCCGGGTCATAGATGAACAGGAGGCCGCCGGCCAGCACCGGGCTGGTCCCGGCGTGGCGGTTGTGCCACTCAGGGTGCAGCCGCCCGTCGCGCAGCGTCCACGCCTCCGTGCCGCGACTGTCGGCGACGAACAGCCAGGTCCTGCCGTTGGTATGCCACACAGCGGGTGCCGTGAATAACTGGGCGCCACCCGGGGTTGGCACGGTCTGGATCTCGTTGCCCCGATGGGGCGTCGTGCCGTGCATGTGCTCCACGCTGAGCAGCCGCAGCTTGCCATCCTTGCCGCCCTGGACGACCAGTCCGTTGCCCAGCAGGACCGGCGAGGTCGAGCCAAGGTCAGCGTCGGTGATGTTCAGCATATGAGTGTCGGTCGGGGTGTAATTCCCGAGCAGGCGGTCGGCCGTGGCATTGAGCTGCAGGGCGGCATCGCCCCAGTAGGTGCGGCCATCCCAGCGACCATTACCGGTCGCGACGAAAATGCCCCCGGTCGCAGGGTCGACCACCGCGCCGGCCCGACCCCAGATGGCCGAGCCGCTTTCCGGACAGCTTGCCGGATCGATCAGCGCATGGCGGTCGCTGCACAGTGAATTCCAGACCTGCAGCAGATCGCCGCTGGCGCCGTCCAGCACCGCTACGTGCCCCTGATAAGGCGGCCGGTCGCCGATGTAGCCGCCGGTGGTCGCGATGACCCGCCCGTTGAAGAAATTGAGCGGCGAGGCAATTTTTTCTCGCGCTGCAAGCCGCGTGATCGCCGTGCGCCATACGGCATGACCATCGGCGACAGCCAGTTTCTGAATGTAACCGTCGGGAGAGGCGGCATAGATGAACCGACGATCCGGGTCGGCCACCGGGGTGGCGTTGGTGATGCGGTAGGTGCCGGCCCAGCGGTCATATCCGGGCGGCGTGTAGCGCCACAGGATGGCGCCGTTGGCAGCGTCAATCGCCAGCGTTTTGCCGTAGCTCGTGGTGACGAAGAATACGTCGTGACGGGCGCCTTTGACCTCGACGTCCGTGCAGGTAGATGGCCGAGGCATCGACCACGCCATCGATGCGCACCTGCTGGCGCTTCAGCGAGCTGACATTGGCCGCGTTGATGGCGGAGTGGACCGGGGAGGCGCTGGAGCGGGCGGCGTCGAAGCCAAACCGGGTCCAGTCCGCGATCCGCGGCCCGGGTCGTGCCGGCGACGGCGAACAGCATGAGCGCAACCAGCGCGACGTGCCACGAACGATTCATGGTCCTTTATGCCCTCGAAAGTGTCCGATATTGCCGAAAATAGCACCGCCGCCGGTCATACCGCAATGAACGGTGCAGCGGGTCTTAATCGCCAGGCGGCGCTGGGCCCGCCGCGGCGGCCTTGCGCCGCATCCTGTCGACGAACCGGTCCCGGTTGATGATGGCGCGCTGGTGGGTGCCGCGGCTGATGCAGTCGACGCCATCGTGCGCCTCGACCTGGAAGATCAGTCTCCGGCCGTTCACTTCGGTCAGGCGAACCCGTGCCGTAACTTCCAGTCCCGGCGGAGTCGCCGCCTCATGGCTGACATCGATGTGGATGCCGACAGTCTGCTCTTCAGGCCAGTCCAGATGCGGATTGATCGCCTCGATGCAGGCCCATTCCAGAAAACCGACCATGAAGCCGGTTGCGAACACATGCGGCATGGCCTGGAAGGCCGCGGCTTCCGGGTAGAGGGCCGGGACCGTCTTGGCTTCGCTGATCCGGAACCGGAACTCGTGCTCAAGACCGGGTTGCAGGCTGTCTTTCACGCGTCGTCTCCAGGGTGGCATTCATGTTGGGTCGGCCGTATAAAAAGTATACGTTATCGGATTGCGAGGCCATCGGGCGGAATATGAGCCGGGCACGCCGAGGTTGTCCACTTCATCGGGATGGACCATCGGTCAGGCGATTGCCCAAGTCGGTTATCGGTTTGATTTAGTCTCGGGTATATTGCGTCGCTGAGGTCCACCGAGGGTATCGCCGTCATCGATCGACAACGCAATAACGACATCAAGCATTGGATTCTTGGTATTTACGACCGCACCATCGACGTGGTGCTCATGGGTCTTGTGCTTATCATGGTGATGGTGCTCATTTTCGCCTTTCTGGAGGTGCTCACCAACCTGGTGCATCTGATCCCGAATATGCGCGCCAAACAGGTCGACGAGGCCGAGTTCCGCAACCTGGTCGCCAACGTCCTGGACGTGTTCGTGGTGATCGAACTGTTCAGTACGTTTACCAATTACATCCGCACCCACCACATCCGGATTTCGATCCTGCTTGATGTCACCATTGTATTCACCCTGCGTGAGCTACTGGTCAAGCTCTACGCCGCGTCGTCTTCCATCGAAAAGCTGATCGGCCTGTGCCTCATCGTCATCATCCTGGTGATCGCGCGCAGCATCGCCAACCGGTTCTCGCCGCAGCGCAGCGCGGTTGATCCAGCCCAGTCTATGCGTCGTGTTGATTAGCGCCGGGGAATTTTTCTGGGTGGTTAAGCCGCCGGCTGCCCGCCGCGTCGGCCAGGAGTCAAGCGACTAACCTGGCTGGGCGCATTCGTGCTGTGCCAAGACTTCCTCAAGCCAGCCAGCCACGGCACACTGCGCCGAAAGAGGCGCGGGCAGCTCATTCAACGCCTGTTGCAGGCGCGGTAAATCGTCGACCGTGTCGACATCGGTCAATACCGGCAGGGTCGCCACGACCCCGCCTTCCGGTAGCCTGCGGCAAAACGCCGTACAGGTATCCGGTTGCGAGTAACGTACTGATTGCCAGACCCGGCGGCGGACCAGCCGGTTGCCGCCGAACAGCCAGAAGCCACCGTCCGCTGCCGGGCCGAGGACAAAGCCGACCGCCGGATCAGCCAGCCGGGCGGTGGCCTGGGTCAGATGCCAAGGCCTCACCTGCGGGATATCCGCGCCGATCAGCAGCACGCTGCCATGGCGCTCGAGTAATTCGGAATAAACCCGGTGCATCCGCAACCCCAGATCGCCGTCGCCCTGGTACACGATGGGAAATTCGGGCCACGCGGTGGTTGCCGCCGGGTCGGCCTCGGCCACCGCCCAATAAGGCGTGACGGTTGGCATGCCGGTGCGCGCAACCGCTGCCACGGCCGCAGCGCCGAGCCGGTGGAAGCGGGCGGCCGCCGCTGCGCCGATCGATTCCGCGAGCCGTGTTTTCACCGGTGACAGGCCCGGCGTCTTGACGAAAATGGCCAACGCGGTGCTCATCGCTCGGTTGTTCGACCATGGCGCCAGCCGGACCAGGCCTGCGCCAGTGTAAGCGCGCCGTGCGCGAGCGTCGTCGCCAGCCAGCCGCGCGTGGCGTACTTGCGGCCACTGGTCAGCAGCGGTGCGGCGATGCGGACCAGCGGAATGCCGGCCCCGCGGGCCGCCCACACCAGCCGGTGATCCTCGCCGCGGGGCAGGGTCTCGTCGAATCCGCCGAGGGTGTCGAATACCTCCCGTGGCAACACGAACCCCTGGTCGCCAAATGGCAGGCCCAGCCAGCGCGACCGCAGGTTGGCGCTCCACGCGTTGAGACCTGTCAGCCGCGGACCATCGGTGCGGAACGCCAGGTCGAAATAGCCCAGCGCGCGTTGATCAGCCGTGAGGAAGGCCCCTAGTTTCGGCCAGGTGGTCGGGGTCAATCGCGAGTCGGCGTGCAGTAACCACAACCAGTGCCCGCGCGCCGCATTGGCGCCGGCATTCATCTGGCGGGCCCGTCCGGCCGGACTGGTCAATTCGTGATAGTCCAGCGCTGCCGGCCAGTTCGGTGGTCGACCATTCGTTGAGCTGGCGGGGTGCACCACAATGACTTCGCCGGGGAGGGGCAGCGCGGCCAGTTGCTTGGCCAGCCCGGACCATTCCGGCTCGTCCGGGGCCAGCGGCACCACCACCGACAGCAGCGGTAAATCGGCTGTTATCGAGGGGCTGACGGACGACGCGGGTACTGCGGTCAGCACGCGCCGGTTACGCCAGCGAGCCACCGCAGGAACTGCCCGCGCCCGCGGTGCAGCCATAGCAGTGATCGCCGAACACGATGCGCGCGCGCTCGACCTCAGCCAGCGATCCGATGTCCCACAGCGTTTGGCTCTGACCGCCCTGCGGCAGTTCCAGCATCTGGTTGAAATCGCAGTCATAGAGCTGGCCGTCCCAGCCGATCGACAGCAGATTGCGGCACATGACGTTGAGCGCGGCCTGGGGATTGAACGCCTCCAGCAGGGTCTGCATGTAGTCGTCATAACGGCCGTCACGCTGCAACTGGTGCAGAAACCGGCTGATCGGCATGTTGGTGATGGTCAGCAGTCGGTTGAAGCGGACGCCGAAATGTTCGCCCAGTTCACGCTTGTAGTCCGCTTCCAGGGCGTGCTGCGGCGGTGGCAGAGAGGGTCCGACCGGATTGTAGACCAGATGGAGTTCCAGGCCGGGATCACTGCCATAGCCCAGTTGGTTCAAGCGCTGCAGCGCAGCGATGCTGGGTTCGAAAATGCCCAGACCCCGCTGGGCCTCGACGTTGGCCTTGCCGTAACAAGGCAGCGAGGCGACCACGGTCACGCCCTGCCCGGCGAGGAACTCGGCGGTGTCCTCCTGGCCGGGCTCGGACAGCACCGTCAGGTTGCAGCGATCGATAACGGTCTTGCCCAGCGCGCGGGCACCGCGTACCAGATCACGGAAACTCGGGTTGAGCTCGGGCGCGCCGCCGGTGATGTCCACCGTGTGCACGCCCGGCGTGTCCGCCAGCAGTTCCAGCGCCCGGGCGGCGGTGCGGGCATCCATGACCTCGGTGCGCTTGGGGCCGGCTTCGACATGGCAGTGATGGCAGGCCTGATTACAGCGTTTGCCGACGTTGACCTGGAGGATTTCCAGCGGCGTGCGCGCCAGGTTAAGTGCATGCCTGCGCAGCGTGCGCGCAAACGGTGTCAGCGGGGGCGCGATGACAGCATTCATTCAGCAAATCTCCTGATGCCAGATTGGCGGGTTGAGGCGCGGGCCGGTCCAGGCGGAGTCTAGCCGGTGGTGCCGAGACTTGAGAAGACCTTGCCCAGAACCCCACCCCAGATCAGATGCAGGATCAGTGTCATGACCGGTGCCATCGGGCCGAGATGCAGGCCGAACAGCCCGGCACCGGCCAGTGGCAGCGGAATCAGCATCATCAGCAGCCAGGCCAGCACCGCGAACGCCAGCGCTTTGCCGACCGGGCCGCTACCGGGCAGGCGCGGATAGAGGGCAGCAAACAATACGCCCCACAGCACCGTGCCGATCAGGAAGTGCGCCAGCCAGCCGATAGCCGGTGTGGCGGGGAGGCCGACGAAGGTATGGGCCAGGTGGGCGAGCATCGGAATCACGTTCAGGCCTGGCAGCAGGCCCATAGCCGACTTCAGCAGCATCAGCAGCGAGAGGACTATGGTGGCCGTGAAACCAGCGACAATGGCTCGTAAATAGACGTTTTTCATTGCTGTCATCCTGGGAGTTTCCGTGATATGAACGCGGACGTGATGGCTGGGATCGGATCGATCCGAGTCACCTTGAGAATGACGTACGGCCCGGAACTCACAATGGATGCAGCGGACGCGCAGCGGCCATGGCATCCCGACTGGGGATGCCGGAATCGGGCGGGGCCTGTGCACGGCACTGTGCTGTGACGTGCTCCCGAGCTCGGTTGCGCGGGCTCGCTAAGTGCTCTTACGCGATTAGCTGCACCGGGAGACATGGCGCCGATGCCCGATCTTAACCACAACGAGAATCAACGGCTGGTCCTGGATCTCGTAAAGAATTCGGTAGACACCCTGGCGAATGCGGCGTCGTTCGCCAAGTCGCACACGGAGTCCACGGGGCGAATCAGTACAGGATGGCAAAGCCCGCCAGATGAATGCATAGTCCAATTCACGATCATTAGACCTCTTGAAGAAGTAGGTAATTGCCCTCAGGGGAGAGGGTATGAGATATGAACACCTGCGAAATGTTTCCCGTGAGACCTTCCGCCGGCTTTGCGGTGTCAGCCCCGAGACCTTCGAGCAGATGGTCGATGCGCTGGCCGCAGCCGAGGCGCGCAAGGACAAGCCCGGGCGGCCTTGCCGGGTGCCGCTCGCCGATCAGGTGCTGGTGATGCTGCAGTACCATTATGCCTACACGCCGCAGGTTCGCCTGGGTGTGGACCATGGCCTGAGTGAAGCGGCGGTCAGCTATCTGATCCGGCGCGTCGAGTCGCGGCTGCTGGCCGATGAACGCTTTCATCTGCCCAACCGCAGCCGGCGCCTCAGCGGTGAGGACACGCTTCGGGTGGCCGTCGACGCCACCGAAACCCCGATTGAGCGGCCCCAAAAAAACAGCGTTGCTACTACAGCGGCAAGCACAAAGCCCACACCCTCAAAAGCCAGCTGATGATCGATCTGGAGTGTGGTGAGATTCTCAGCGTCGCCGGGGCGCCCGGTCGGGTGCATGACCTCGCGCTGCTGCGCTGGCGCCCGCCCGGCTGGCTGCCGGCGACACCCCGGCTGCTGGACAAGGGGTATCAGGGGCTGGCACCTGACAGCGCGCACGTCTACCTGCCGTTCAAGCGCCGCGCCGGGCGCGCTCTGCACCCCGAACAGCGCGCCTACAACCGCCTGCAGGGCGCAATCCGCCAGCGCGTTGAACACGTTATCCGCGAACTCAAACGCTTTCACATCCTGGCACTGCGCTATCGCAATCGCCGAAGGCGCTTTCATCTGCGCTTCCATCTCATCGCCGCCATCTACAATCTGGAGCTCAAACTCGCTTCATGACTTCTTTAAGAGGTCTATTGGTGCGAGTGGCTCGGGGAAATCGACACTAATTCGTTGTGTAAATACGCTAGAAGAATTTGATGAAGGTCGAATCGTGGTCAATGGAATAGAATTGCTTCCGTTTGGTAGAACGGGTTCAGGTAAGAGGTCAGAAATCAAGGCAGTTCCGCGTAATTCAGGCATGGTGTTCCAGCAGTTTAATCTGTTCCCACACATGACATGCTTGGACAACATTACGTTGGCACCGAGAAAAGTCGCCCGTCGGAAGACGGAGGAGGCGGAAGAGGAAGCGTTCGCGTTGCTGCGCCGTGTGGGCATTGAGGATCAAGCGCACAAGTACCCGGGTCAGTTGTCGGGTGGTCAGCAGCAAAGGCTTGCTATTGCACGCTCACTCGCTATGCATCCGAAGTTGATGTTATTTGACGAACCAACCTCTGCTCTTGATCCAGAGATGGTTGGTGAAGTGCTTGATGTGATGCGGGTGCTTGGTTCCAGCGGCATGACGATGATGGTGGTCACTCATGAGATGGGGTTCGCGCGGGAAGTGGCCGATCGGGTGATTTATATGGATCGGGGAAGTATCGTGGAACAAGGGACGCCGGACCAGGTGTTTGGAAATCCTCAGTATGAACGAACGCAGGCATTTTTGGCTCGGGTGCTGCGTCACTGACGAGTGTCTGGTGCGCGCCGTGAGATTTACGCGAGGCGGGCTCGATTGCTTCATCCTTATCATCGTCACCGGTTAGCATAACCACACTCATTTATCTGCTAGCCGAGGTAGGACGTGATCGAAGACAGCTTATTTCTATGAACCTGCCCGGGGCCATGGTCTGCCGCACGACCCCTTTAACGCCATGGTCGCCCCCCGTCCCATCGGCTGGATTTCATCATGCAGCCCGGACGGGGCGCTCAATCTGGCGCCTTATAGCTTCTTCAATGCCTTCAATTACCGCCCGCCGCTGGTGGGCTTCGCCAGCAACGGTTACAAGGATAGCGTCCACAATATCGAGCGGACCGGGGAATTTGGCTGGAACCTGGTAACGCGCGATCTGGCGGAAGCGATGAACCAGTGCAGCGCGACGGTGGCGCCGGAGGTAGACGAGTTTCAGCTCGCCGGTTTGACCCCCGAGCCGTCCCGGGTCATCGCCGTGCCGCGGGTGCAGGAAACCCCGGTCTCGTTTGAATGCCGGCTCAGCCAACTGCTGCGTCTTACCGCTGCCGACGGGACCGAGACCGACACCTGGATGGTTTTCGGTGAAGTGGTCGGCGTCCATATCGCTAACCGACTGCTCAAAAACGGCATCTACGACACCGCGGCCGCCGAGCCGGTTGTCCGCGCAGGAGGACCGGCCGACTATTTCCATATCGATCCGAAGCAGCGCTTTCAGATGTATCGGCCAGGCTAGCGGAGCTTCCCACGATGGATTGTCCGGTTCCACGGGTGATCAGCAGCCTGTCGGGCGGATAACGACCCGCTCTGTTGTGGCGCTGCCGTGGGTACCCGTTAGCGGTTGCATGCCGTACGCATGTCCGGTACTGTACGGATGTCCAGTATCTGCCAGCGGATCGACGCAACATGCCCCTCACTGAACGCCAGGCCGCCATTCTCGAGTTTATCCAGGAGTCCCTGGACAATGCGGGTATCCCGCCCAGCCGGGCGGATATCGCGCGCCGGTTTGGTTTCCGCACGCGCTCGGCTGCCGACGATCATCTGCGGGCGCTCGCGGCCAAGGGTTACCTGGAGCTGATTCCGGGCCGTGCCCGCGGTATCCGCCTGCGCGATAGCGCAGCCCGGGCGCTTGCCCATCGGCACGCGCTGCCGCTGGTCGGGCGTATCGCCGCCGGCACCCCGATCACCGCGGCCGGCAACATCGAGACCTGGCTTCAGGTCGATCCGGGTCTGTTCCGGCCGCGGGCCGATTTCCTGCACCGGGTAGCCGGCCATTCGATGCGTGAGGCTGGCATCCTGGACGGCGATCTGGTCGGCATTCACGCTCAGCCAATTGCCGACAACGGCCGGATCGTGGCGGCAGTGCTGCCGGATCCGCGGACCGGTGAGGCCCTGATTACGCTCAAGCGTTATATCCAGCGCGGCGCCAGGGTAGTCCTCGAGCCGGCCAATAGTGACCCGGCTTACCAGCCGATCGAGATCGATCTGGCGAGTGCCGATCCCGACTCGCAGGAGGCTGCTGCGGTACGGATCGTTGGCCTCTATGCCGGGCTGATCCGGACGCCGCAATGATGCCGCTGGCTACCGATACGCTGGCCGCGATCCCCGGTGTGCGACGGGGATTACGGCGGCAAACGCCGGTTGCCGCGACCGGCATCGCCGAGCTCGACGGGGTGCTGCAGGGCGGCTGGCCGATCGGTGCGCTGTCGCAACTCATTGAGGCCGAGGCAGGCCTCGGATTGTCACTGATCATGCCGCTCGCCCGTGCCGCCACCCAGGACGGGCGTCACGCCGCGCTGGTGGCGCCACCGTTCATCCCCTACGCTCCGGCACTCGCCGCGGCCGGCGTGGATCTTGCCCGGCTGCTCTGGATCACGCCGCGGGATCAACGTGAGGCGCTGTGGGCCAGTGAGCAGCTGCTGCGTGCCGG
The DNA here is from genome assembly GCA_963713445.1 of uncultured Gammaproteobacteria bacterium. Lineage (GTDB taxonomy): Bacteria > Pseudomonadota > Gammaproteobacteria > Competibacterales > Competibacteraceae > CAVQMB01. The sequence goes on from CAVQMB010000002.1 coordinate 79,712, forward strand.
CACGGTTACCGTGGTGGCACTGTGGAGTCCACCGCTGGCTGGGCCGGTCGAGCGGCGTCTGCAGCTTGCTGCCGAGGCCGGTGTCAGCATCGCCATTGCCGCTCAAACCGGCCACGCGGTGGCAAGTTCGGTCGCCGCCGTGCGCTTGGTGCTGGCGGTCTCCTCCAGCGGACTGCAGATGGAGGTGTTGCGCTGCCGCGGTACCCCGTCGGGCACGCGGATCGAAGCCGCTTTTGGTCAATACCAGGTTGCTTGATACGAATGGCCTCAGCATGCGCTGGCTCTGCGTATATCTCCCGGCGCTGCCGCTGGAGGCTCTGGCGCCAACGCCTGAACAGCCCGCCGCGGTGGTCGAGCCGGCCGGCCGCTGGCGCCGGCTGAGCCGGCTCAATGCCAGTGCCCGTCGCCGCGGCCTGCGGCCGGGGGTAGAGGCCACGGCCGCATTGGGCCAGGTGCCGGGACTGCGGTTGCTGGAACGCTGCCACGCGGCCGAAGTCCAGGTGTTGGAGGCCGTCGCCTGCTGGGCCTATGCCTACGGCCACCCGGTCACCATCGATTCCCCCGCTGGCAGCGTCTCCGTGGAGATCGGTCGCAGTCTGCGCAGCTTTGGTGGCTGGACCGCGCTGGCGAGGCGGATCGAGCATGACGCCACGGCGCTCGGCTACAGTCATCGCTTCGGTGTCGCGCCGACCCTTGCCGCCGCGGCCCTGTTCGCGCGGGCTGGCCGCGGGCTGGATGCCCCGGTTAGCCGCCGCCGGGACATTGCGCCGGCGATCCGCGACTGGCCGCTGGCACGGCTGATGCTGTCGGAGCCGGTGCGTGAGGTGTTGCGGGGGGCCGGCCTGCGGACCATTGGTGAGTTACTGCCGATGCCGCCGGCGGCTCTGGCGCGGCGCTGTGGCCCAGAGCTGCCGCTGCTGCTGGACCGGTTGCTGGGCCGGGCGCCCGAGGTCTGGCATAACTTCGTGCCACCAGCGCGTTACCGGCGGCGCCAACCGTTGTTCGGCGAGGCGGACAGCAGCGGCGCACTGCTGTTTCCGCTCAAGGCGATGCTGGGCGATTTTGCGTTGTATCTGCGTGCCCGCGACGTTGCCGTGCAGCGATTCCGGTTAATCTTCGACGGTGGCGTCGGCTACCGGCCAGCACTGGAGGTCGGTTTGCTGGCACCGGCCCGCGATCCCGTGCGGTTGCTGCAGGTGACCCGCGAGCGGCTGGAAACGTTGGCCCTGGAGCGCCCGGTGGTGGCGCTTGAGCTGGTGGCCGAGCGCTTCGAGCGCGCCATCGTACGCCAGCAGGACCTGTTCGAGGACAGTGGTGGGCTTGAAAACTTCGAGTCGCTGCTCGAGCGTTTGCTCGCGCGGCTCGGCGAGGCCGCCGTACGCCGCTTGACGGTAATGCCCGATGCCCGGCCCGAACGGGCCTGGAGTGGCCAACCGGGGGCTGCGACCGGCGAGCATCCCCCGCGGCCGTTCTGGCTGCTACCGGAACCCCGGCCGATTCCCCCACCGCAGTTACTGGGTCCGCCGGAACGCATCGAGTGTGGCTGGTGGGACGGTCAGCCGGTGCAGCGCGATTACCACCTTGCAGAGGATGCCACCGGACGCAAACTGTGGGTTTATCGCGAGCCGGCTGGCCGGCAGTGGTGGCTGCATGGGCTATGGCAATGACCGGCTACGCCGAGCTGCACTGTCTGAGCGCGTTCTCGTTCCAGCGCGGCGCCTCGACCCCAGCCGAGTTGGTGGCGCGCGCGCACGAACTGGGCTACCGGGCGCTGGCAGTGACCGATGAATGCTCACTGGCCGGCATCGTGCGTGCCTGGGAAGCGGCGCAGGGAGTGGGACTGGCACTCATTACCGGCGCCGAGTTCCAGCTCGCCGATGGGCCCAGGCTGGCACTGCTGGTGCCGGATCTTACCGGTTATGGCCAGTTATGCGGACTCATCACGCGGGCCCGGCGGCGCAGCCAAAAGGGCAGCTACCGCCTCTTACTGCAGGATCTGGACACCGATTGCGACCGGCTGCTCGCCCTGTGGCTCCCACGCTGGCCGGCGAGCGATCTCCCCGAGGCGGCGTTTTTGAGCCAACTCGAGGCACTGCGTGAGCGTTTCAGCGACCGGCTGTGGATCGCCTGGGAACGCCACCTGCACCCGCAGGACCGGGCCCGGTTGCAGTTGCTGGAAGCGCTGGGCCGGCGGTTTGGGGTGACCCTGGTGGCGGCCGGCGACGTGCACTATCACATCCGCCGGCGCCAGACGCTGCAGGATGTGCTGGCCTGTATCAGGGCCGGTTGCTCGATCCACGACCCGGGTGCGCCGCTGTTCCCCAACGGCGAGCGCCACCTGCGCCGTCTCGCAACGCTGGCCCGGCTGTATCCCCCAGCGCTGTTGGAAGAAACCCTGGCACTCGCCGGGCGCTGCGAATTCACCCTGGATCAACTGCGCTACGAGTATCCCCACGAGCTGGTGCCGGATGGGGTCAGCCCGATCGACCACCTGCGGGCACTGACCGCAGCCGGTGCCCGGCGGCGCTGGCCCCAGGGAACGCCTGCCGCGGTCCAGGCCCAGATCGAGCACGAGCTGGCGTTGATCGGAGAACTCGGCTATGCGCATTATTTTTTGACCGTTGAGGATCTGGTACGCTTTGCCCGCGACCGCGGCATTCTGTGTCAGGGCCGCGGCTCCGCTGCCAATTCCGCGGTCTGCTACGCCCTCGGGGTCACCGAGGTCGATCCTGCCCGGCTGAATCTGCTGTTCGAACGGTTCATCTCGCGCGAGCGGGCCGAACCGCCGGATATCGACATCGACTTCGAACACGAACGGCGCGAGGAGGTGATCCAGTATATTTACCGCAAGTACGGCCGCGAGCGGGCGGCGCTTACTGCCACGGTCATTCACTACCGCCTGAAGTCGGCATTGCGCGATATCGGCAAGGTGCTGGGACTGGGCCTGGAGCACATCGAGGCGCTGACCCAGTCGCTGGCGTGGTGGGATGATCGCGACAAACTGGCGCACCGGCTTACCGAACGGGGTTTGTCCCTGGAAAGCGCAACAGTGCAGCAACTGATCGCGCTGGTCGAAGAGCTGCTCGAATTACCCCGGCATCTGTCCCAGCACGTCGGCGGATTCGTGATCTCGCATCAACCCCTGGCCACCCTGGTGCCGGTCGAAAACGCGGCGATGGCGGAGCGCACCGTGATCCAGTGGGACAAGGATGATCTCGATGCCGTGGGACTGCTGAAAGTGGACTGTCTGGCGCTGGGTATGCTGAGTGCGCTGCGCCGGGCACTGGCGCTGGTGTCAAACTACCGCGGCCGGCCACTGACGCTGGCCGGCGTTCCCTCCGAAGACCCGGCGACCTACGCGATGATCACGCGGGCTGCCACCACGGGGGTGTTCCAGATCGAGTCGCGCGCCCAGATGAGCATGCTGCCGCGGCTGCGCCCGAGGAATTTCTTCGACCTGGTGATCCAGATCGCCATCGTCCGCCCGGGCCCGATCCAGGGCGACATGGTGCATCCCTATCTGCGCCGGCGCCAGGGGCTGGAGCCAGTCGAGTATCCCGAAGCGCTGCGCCCGGTACTGGAACCGACCCTGGGGGTGCCGTTGTTCCAGGAGCAGGTGATGAGTATCACCATAGTGGCGGCCGGTTTCACCCCCGACGAGGCCGACCAGGTGCGCCGTTCGATGGCAGCCTGGCAGCGCCGGGGCGGCCTGGAAAAATTCCGCGACCGGCTGTTGGTCGGCATGGGGGAGCGCGGCTACGCCCCGGACTTCGCCGAACGCATCTACCAGCAGATCCTTGGCTTCGGTGCCTACGGTTTCCCGCAGAGCCATGCCGCCTCGTTTGCGTTGCTGGCGTATGCCTCGGCCTGGCTCAAGTGCCACGAGCCGGCGGCCTTCGTATGCGCGTTGCTGAACGCCCAGCCACTGGGTTTCTACGCACCGGCCCAACTGGTCAACGAGGCGCGTCGCAACGGCGTGCGCTTCCGGCCGGTGGACGTCTGCGCCAGCGACTGGGACTGCACTCTTGAGCGCGCTGCCGGTGACGCGCCCGAGGTGCGTTTGGGGCTGCGCCGGGTGGCGCGGCTGCCGGAGGCCGAGGCCCGGCGGCTGGTGGCGGCGCGTCGCGACGGACAGTTTACCTCGGTGGACGAGTTGGCCCGCCGGGCACAACTCTCCAGGCGCGCCCGCGACGCCCTCGCCGACGCCGGTGCGCTGGCGTCGCTGGCCGGGCACCGCCATGCCGCGCGCTGGGCGGCGGCCGGCGTGCAGCGGTTAGAGCAGGTACTGGCGGCAACCACCCTGCCGGACGAGCAGGTCGCGCTGCCCGCGCCGAGCGAGGGACAGGCGCTGGTCGCCGATTATCGCAGTCTGGGGCTTACTTTGGGCCGTCATCCGCTGGCGTTGCTGCGTGGCAGGCTGGCCCGTATCCGGGTGGTCCCGGTAGCGCGGCTCGGGCGGTTGAGGGATGGCCAGGCAGTGCGGATCGCCGGGCTGGTGACCCACCGTCAGCGTCCCGGGACGGCCTCGGGGGTGGTCTTCGTGACCTTGGAGGACGAGACCGGTGCGGCCAATCTCGTCATCTGGCCCCAGGTGCTGGAGACTTACCGTGGCCCGGTTCTGCACGCCCGCCTGATGATAGTCGGCGGGCGCCTGCAGTCCGACCAGGGCGTGATTCACGTCGTCGCTCAGCGGGTCGGGGACTACAGCCACTGGCTCGGCGCGCTGGCGACCGGATCGCGGGACTTCCGTTAATGCCGAATCCGGAACCATCGTATTAACCCGCAGCGTGTTCGCAGAAATCCTTTGTCGTTGCTTACGAGACTGCATTCAATATCGGTGTGTCAACGTCGCCCGCGCACAACGGGATAACATGAATCCCTTCCCGACCGTGGGCCCGCAACTTCATACAGTCTTTGGAAGGATTCGCCAGTCGGGTTAAGCTGGGACAAAGCGCTGCATGGAGTGCAGGAGAGCGACCATGCCGATGACCCGACACAGGCTGTCCCGCCGGGTGCTGCTGAAGCACCTGGGTGCTGTGGCTGTTGCCAGCACTTTGCCGCCGCTGGGTTTTGCAGCCGCCCGGGATCGGCCTGATACAAGGCCTATCCCCTCAACCGGCGAGCCCTTGCCGATGGTGGGCTTGGGCAGCTGGGTTACGTTCAACGTGGGTAACGACCCGCTGCTGCTGGATCAGTCTGCCGCGGTCATCGCGCACTTCATCCAGGCCGGCGGACGCCTGATCGACTCCTCCCCCATGTACGGCTCGTCGCAGGACACGATCGGCTATGGTCTGAGGAAGCTGGGCCAGCCCGGAGCCGTCTTTTCAGCGGACAAGGTCTGGACCTGGAATATCGCGGAAGGGCCGGGCCAGATGGAGGCATCGCGGCGGCGATGGGGTGTGGCGCGCTTTGATCTGTTACAGGTCCACAATCTGCTGGGCTGGCAGGGTCACCTGAAAACCCTGTTTGGAATGAAGGCGGCCGGACACCTGCGCTACGTGGGTATTACCACCTCCCATGGCCGCCGCCACGACGAGCTGGAGCGCATCATGCGCAGTCAGCCTCTGGATTTCGTCCAGTTCACCTACAACATCGTGGACCGGGAAGCCGAGGCCCGCCTGCTGCCTTTGGCCACGGAGCGGGGAATCGCAGTGATCGTCAATCGGCCCTTTCAGCAGGATGCACTGATCGTTCGTCTGCGTGGCCGGCCACTGCCACGCTGGGCGGGGGAGATAGGGGCGACGAGCTGGGCCCAGTTCATCCTCAAGTACATTCTCTCGCATCCCGCGGTCACCTGTGCCATACCGGCCACCACCCGGGTCGACCATGTCGTGGAGAACATCGCCGTGGCCAGCTCGGTGCTTCCTGACGCGCCCACGCGAAAGCGTATGGCTGCCTATGTCCGGAACCTGTGATGGCCGCATGGTGGACTTACCACCTGGGTGACTTTCTGCTGTTCTCGCCCCGGGTCTACTGGCGCCTGATTGAACGACACAATCAAGCGGTCTGGCCGCTGCAGGTATTCGCCCTGGTGATCGGGGCGTTCATCCTGTTTGCCCTGCTACGACCGCGGCCCTGGACCAGTCGCACCACGGCAGCCTTGCTGGCCGCTGGCTGGCTGTATGTAGCCTGGGGCTTTCTCGCCAGCCGCTACGCCACGATCAACTGGCCGGTGATCTACGTGGTGCCGTTTTTTGTGCTCGAGAGCCTGCTGCTCCTGGGGTGGGGGACTCTGGGCGGTTGCTCCGTGCCCAGGCCGGCGTGGGATGTCCCTTCCCGCATAGGGCTGTCGCTGCTGCTTTACGCGCTAGTGGCGCATCCACTGGTGGCCGCGGTGGCGGGACGTCCCTGGGCGGCAGCGGAAGTGTTAGGCATTTTCCCTGATCCGACCGCGATTGCCACCTTGGGCGTGATTCTCGGCTTGCGTTCCGGTACGGGGGCAAGGGTGCTGCTGGTGATTCCTGCCATGTGGTGCCTGATCAGTTTCTTCACGCTGTTGGCAATGGCGGCGCCGAGTGCCTGGTTACCAGTGACGGCGGTCGGGCTGACGCTGGTGGCCGCACTCTGGCCTTTTTAGACGTTGGTCCGGAGGCGGGGTGCCGCCGCAGTCGGAGTGAGACAGCGTCAATGCTGCAGGCTCAGGGCCGTATTCGCGATGGTGCCGGCGCGTGTCAGCCGGTGGCGCCGAGCAGGGCGCCGACACCGGCTGTGACCAGCATCGCCAGCGCGCCCCAGAAGAACACCCGCAGTGTTCCCTTGACGATTTTTGCGCCGCCGGTCCAGGCACCCAGCGCACCCAGCACCGCCAGGAAAATCAGGCTCACCACGAACACGACCGGCACTATGAGCTTTGCGGGTGCCAGCCAGATGGCGAGGAGCGGCGGCGCCACGCCGAGCGTGAAGCTCAGCGCTGAGGTCCAGGCAGCCTGCAGCGGATTGGCACTAACTGTATCGGATATGCCGATTTCATCGCGCGCGTGTGCGGCCAGGGCGTCATGATCCATGAGCTGTCCGGCGACTTGATAGGCCAGTTCCGGAGCCAGGCCGCGCTGAACATAGATATCAGAGAGTTCCTGACGCTCGCGCTCAGGATCGCGGTCGAGTTCGCGCCGCTCGATGGCGAGATCCGCCTGTTCCGTATCAGCCTGCGAACTGACCGAGACATATTCCCCTGCGGCCATGGACAAGGCGCCGGCGATCCATGCCGAGACGCCCGCAATCAACACGCCGGCATGCGGGGAATGGGAGGCGGCCACGCCCAGCACCAGCGCCCCGACCGAGACCAGTCCATCGTTGGCTCCGAGCACGGCCGCACGCAGCCAGCCGGCGTGTTGCGTGCGGTGCCTCTCTTGGTGATGGCCATACGTCATGAATTAGTCTCCCGGCTATTGGTGCCCGGCTTGGGCCGGCACCGGTGCCTGGTCAGGTTGGCGGGCTTTATCGGGGAGACTAAATTGTAACGCATGTTTTCCGCACCATCACGGCCAGCCTTCGCGCGGCGGCAGCACCACTGCGACAGCGCCGCGTGGCCAATGCCTACCGCGCAGCCGTCGGCTGATGGCTGCTGGTCCCGAGGCCGGGTCCGCTGCTGCGGCCGGCCGGGCTCATGCCTTTCAGAAACTTGAACAGGTCACTGTCGGTTGACAGCACCAGGGTCGTGTTTTGCGAAATGATCGTCTTGTAGGCCTGCATCGTCCGCGTGAATTCGTAGAACTCCACCGCTTCCGGGCTCTGGTTGTAGGCGCTGGCGTAGATTTCGGTGGCTTTCGCGTCCGCCACGCCCGCGGATCTCCTCGACCTGCCGGTAGGCCTCGGACTGGATCTTGTTCAGGTCGCGCACCCGGTTGCCGCGGATCCGGGCGGCCTCGCCGTTGCCCTCCGACAGGAAGCGTTCCGCGATCTGGCGCCGTTCGCTGATCATCCGGTCGTAGATCTTCGGGCGCACGCTCTCGTTGTAGTTGATCCGCTTGAAGCGGATGTCGAGCAGCTCGATGCCGAACACGCGGACCTTCTCGGCGGCCGCGGCGAAGATCTCCTGCTCGACCAGCTTGCGTCCCTTCTGGATCGGCACCAGCGCGCCGATGTCCAGCTCGCGTTCCGCGTCGGTCAGCAGCGTGTCGCGCAGCGGCACGCGGTCCTTGGTGGTGCGGATGATCTCGATCAGCTCGTGCTTGGCGACGGCGTTGCGGGTCTCGCTGCCGAGGATGTCGTCGAGCCGCGACTGGGCGCTGCGCTCGTCGCGCAGCCGCAGGAAGTACTGCAGCGGATCGGTGATCCGCCAGCGGGCGAACAGGTCGACCGAGATGTAGAGCTTGTCCTTGGTCGGCATGTCCGACGGATTGCCGTCCCACTCGAGGACCCGCTTGTCGATCGGGTTGACGTCCTGGATGAACGGCAGCTTGAACTTCAGCCCGGCCGTGGTCACGGGCTCGCCGACCGGCTTGCCGAACTGGGTGATGATCGCCTGCTCGACTTCGCTCACCGTGTAGAGCGAGCTCACAGCGACGAACGCCGCCGATGCCCAGAAGCACGACAGCGATGGCGATCTGCATGACGGCCCGGTTCATGGCTCGATCTGCCCTTCTGGGCGTCGAGGTTCAGCAGCGGCAGGATGCTGCGCGTCTGTTCGTCGACGATGATCTTGGAGCGGATGCCCGGCATGACGTCCTGCAGGGTCTCGATATAGATGCGGCGGCGCGTGACCTCCGGCGCCTTGCTGTATTCGCGCCAGCAGCGCGTTGAACCGGGCGGCGTCGCCTTCCGCCTCGTTGATCCGCTTGAGCCGGTAGCCGTCGGCCTCGCGGATGCGCTGATCCTTCTCGCCCTCGGCCAGCGGGATCACCTTGTTGTAGTCGCGCCGGGCCTCGTTGATCAGCTTCTCCTTCTCCTGCTGCGCCTGGTTGACCTCGTTGAACGATTCCTGCACCGGCTCGGGCGGGTTGATGTTCTTCAACTGCACCTGGTCGATGCTGATGCCCATGGCGTACTTGGTCGCCAGCGCCTGCATCTTGGTCAGCGCTTCGGATTCGATTTCCTGCCGGCCGATGGTGATCACCTCGTCCACGGTGCGGTCGCCGACCACTTCCCGCATCACGGATTCGGAGACATAGCGCAGGGTCTCGCTCGGCTCGCGAACCTCGAACAGGAACTTGACGGGATCCGAGATGCGGTACTGCACCACCCATTCCACCAGCGCGGCGTTCAGGTCGCCGGTCACCATCTGGGTTTCCCGCTTCGCGCCGTCGCGGACGCGGGCTCTGGTACGGATCGGTGGCGCCCGGGGTCGAGAAGCCGAATTCCTGCTTCAACTGCCGCTTGACGGGAACGATGGTCGCCGCGTCGATGCCGAGCGGCAGCTTGAAATGCAGCCCCGGCGGAACGTTCTTGAGATATTTGCCGAAGCGCTGCACCACGGCGACCGAATCGCTCGGCACCGTATAGTAGGCCGTCCATAGCAACAGACCCAGCGCCACCAGGACGGCTGCCACCACCAACCCGCCGGCACTGCCACCCGGCAAGCTGCGCGTGAGCTGGGATCGTCCTTTGCGGATGAGATCCTCTATATCGGGGGGTGTGTTGCGGTTACCCCAGGGCGTCACCGCGGCCGTTGCCATTATCCTGCGAGGGCATGTTCACCGTCCTTGAGCCGTATAATTCCTATATCGTGTGAGGTCCGTCTTATCTCCTATATTACACGCATTCCGCTCTCTCGTTGCCAGTGCGCTAACGGACAGGGACGATGGCCGCCGCCCGGGCCATAACCCATTTCCCAATATTATCTCTGGGAGTGTGTAACAAAGTGTGCTGGTCGTTCTATAAATAGATGCAAGAGGCGAAAAATTATTAGAAAATGTCACTATGACGGTCCCCGCGGCACGATGGGTGAATATGTTTCACATTTCAGCCTCTTGGTTCAGTAGCTACCGGGAACGGTGCGTGTGGCATAGCGATGGCACAGTCTGAAACCGCTGAGCTGCGGCAAAGCGAAGCCCGGTTTCGGGTGCTGGCGGAATACTCGTCGGATCTTGTGACGGTGCTCGACGCCAACGGCGAGATCACCTACATCAGTCCCTCAGTTGAGCGCATCGGTGGCTATCGACCCGAAGCGGCCATCGGCAGGCGCTTCAGCGAACTGGTGCATCCGGATGACGCGGCGGCCGCAGCGGGTCAATTCGCTGATACGCTGGCCAATCCTCAACAGTCTCACGTTTCAGAACTGCGTTATCGGCATAACAGCGGCGCCTGGCTCACCCTGGAAGTGCGTGCCCACAACCTGCTCGCAGATGCGGCGGTGCGGGGCATTCTCATCAACGCCCGCGATATCACTCAGCGCAAGCAATCGGAACAGGCGTTAACGCTGTTCCGGGCGTTGCTTGACCGATCGAGCGATGCCATCGAAGTCGTCGACCCGGAAACACTGTGTTACCTGGATGTTAACCAGACCGCTTGTGAGGCACTCGGTTACAGCCGCGATGAGTTTCTCTCTTTGCGGGTATGGGATATCGATACCGGACTGGATCAACCCCGGATCGAGTGTGTCAATCGGCAGCTGCAAGCGCATGGTCGGGCCAGTTTTGAAACAGTGCACCGGCGCAAGGATGGATCCCGCTATCCGGTAGATGTTCATATCCGGCAGGTACAGCTCGATCGGCTTTATAACGTGATCTCCGTGCGCGACATCACCGAGCGTAAGCAGGCCGAGCGTGCTCTCAAACGACTCAACTGGGCACTGCGGGCGCTCAGCCAGAGCAATTCAGCACTGATCCATGCCGGCGACGAGCAGACGCTGTTTCAGGCCTGTTGTGATGCAATCACCCGATCCGGCGTCTATCCGCTCGCCTGGATCGGCATCGCGCGCGACGATTCAGCGCGCTCGGTGGAGATTCTGGCCTCGGCTGGTGTTGCGTGCGGCTATCTGGCGGGCATTGAGCTGTCGTGGGGCGAGGCTCGGCCGGTCGGTTGCGGGCCCGCGGGGCTGGCCATCCGAACGGGTACAACGCAGGTCTTCAACGATCCTGCGACCAGCGCCAGCTACCGGCCGTGGCTCGAGCGTGCCCGCGCCAACGGTCTGGCGAGCGGCGTCGCGGTACCCATACGCCTCGACAGCGGGATTTTTGGGGTGCTGGTCGTCTACAGTCGTGAACCGGCGGCCTTTGGCGAGGAGGAGGTGCATCTGGTCGAGGAACTGGCGGCTGACATTGGCTACGGCATCACCGTGCGCCGTACCCGGCGCGCCTATGAGGCGGGCCTTGAGGAGCGCGCCCAGCAGGCAGCAAAGTTGCGCGCGACCTTCGAAAGTGTGATTACCGCACTCGCCACCACGGTCGAGCAACGCGATCCCTATACCGCGGGCCATCAGCGCCGGGTGGCGGATCTGGCGGTGGCCATCGGCCAGGAACTCGGGCTTGATGCCGACCGGAGCGAAGGCCTGCGCATCGCCGCCAGCATCCACGATATCGGCAAGATCTATGTCCCGGGGCGAGATCCTGGTGCGGCCGGGGCGGCTGCGCCCGATCGAGTTCGAGATCGTCAAAAGCCATGTCCAGGTGGGTTACGATATCGTCAAGGGCATCGACTTTCCGTGGCCGGTAGCCGAGACCTTGTACCAGCATCATGAGCGGCTCGACGGCAGCGGCTACCCGCGCGGGCTAAAGGGTGATGAGATCATACCCGAGGCCCGCATTCTTGCGGTCGCGGATACGGTGGAGGCGATGTCATCGCATCGCCCGTACCGGCCTGGACTGGGTCTCGCCGCCGCCTTGGCCCAGGTGCAGTCGGACGCGGGCACGAAATTCGACCGGCCGCCGTCAGCGCCTGTACGAAACTGTTCGGGCAGAAGGGCTACCGCCTGCCGGAGCGTTAACATAGCGGCAAGGCTGGCTTGATCCGGCACATAGAGGGTCCCCTTGATCGGCCTGATATTCCGAGGAAGCAGGGCAAGGCCTCGCGGTCCCTGGCCAGGTCCAATCGCTAGCCTTCAACGCGACCCGAACAGTCGCGGTGAAGCCTGAAAGCCTTTAGCCTGGCTCCGCATTGGCGATTTCCTCGGTGTCCGGCTCCAGGTAGATCTCGTTCGATACGTTGTCGTAGCCGAACAGTTCCGCGAAGCGGCCCCAGCCGACGGCGATATCGAGCTGCTGGTCGGCCCGGTCGCCGAAATCGTGTTCGAGTCGATCCAGGAAGAAATCACGGTCGACCCGTTCATTGTCGTCCTGCTGCAGGGTTTCGTAAATCCAGCGGATGGTTGGCAATCGCAGGATGCGGCTGGCCATCAGTTCCTTGCGGGTCAGCACGCTGGCCTGGGCGTAGCTGCGGCCCAGCGGGGTCAGCCACAGATCGCCGCCCTGAACCTTGACGAAGCCGACCCGCTCGCCCGCCTCGACGATCGGCAGGAGCTCGTCCAGGGCCAGCGACAGCTCGCCGGCCAGTTGATACAGGTCGGCGCGCTGGCCTTCGCCGTCGAGCCGCTCAACCAGGCCGGCCAGGGCGTTGAGCCGGGCCGGCGGCAGCTTCTGGCGCCCAAGTCCCGGCGGCGCAGCCTCGCGCTCGTCCGGGGTGCGCCCGGCAACCGCGGTATAGGCGCGGTCGACCAGCGCCAGGAAGGCGGTATCCTTGCGCCCGCGTGGATGGACTAGCGTCACTGGGATCTCGGTGACGACATGGCCCGGATCTTTGCCCATGACCACGATGCGGTCCGCCATGTGCACCGCCTCCTCGATGTTGTGGGTGACCATCAGGATGGCCTTGGTCGGGAATCGCCTGCTGCTGCCAAAGGTCCATCAGTTCGTCGCGCAGCGCCTCGGCGCTGACAGCACGTCCAGCGCCGAGAACGGTTCGTCCAGGCACAGCAGCTCCGGTTCCACCGCCATGGCCCGGGCGAAGCCGACCTTCTGCCGCATGCCGCCGGACAGTTCGCGCGGGAAGGCGGTCTCGAAGCCGTCCAGTCCGACCCGGTCGATGAATTGCAGGGCGCGTTCGGTGCGTTCCTCGGGTGCCACGCCGCGGGCCCGTAGTGCCACCTCGACGTTCTGCTGCACGATCAGCCAGGGGAACAGGGCGAAGGTCTGGAACACGATGGTGGCCTGGGGGTTGACTCCGCGCAGCGGCTGGCCGCGGTAGAACACCTCGCCACTGGTGGGCCGATCAGGCCGGTGATGAGCCGCAGCAGCGTGATCTTGCCGCAGCCCGACGGCCCCAGCAGGGCGACGAATTCACCCTCGTTCAGGCTGAGGTCGATGTCGCGCAGGGCGGTGAAGGCTTCTGACGCCCGGCCATAGGAGCGGCTTACGCCAGCGACTTTGACCAGTTCCGCGGTGGTGTGACGGGGCGCTTGGGTAGTCATTGGCGGTGCTCCGGTAGCCGTGGGCAGGGGTTGCAACTGGCGCTATTCCATCCGGAAGCGGCGCTCGGCCAACCGGTAAAGCCGGTGCCAGAGGGTCCGATTGATCAGCACCACGGTGAAGATCATGGTCAGGGTGGCGGCCAGCAGCAGAGGATAGTCGCCGTGCGCGGTGGCCTGGGCGATCAGGGCGCCGAGCCCGGCCGTCGCGTGGGTATGGCCGCCGAATTCGACGTATTCCGCCACGATGCTGGCGTTCCAGGCGCCACCGCTGGCGGTGATGGCACCGGTGATGATGTATGGGAACAGGGCCGGCAATAATAGCGTACGCCAGCGATCCCAGCCGCGCAGCCCCAGAATCCTTGCGGTGTAGCGCAGGTCCTGCGGGATCGCAGCGCTGCCGGCGATGACGTTAAACAGCAGGTACCACTGGGTGCCCAGCAGCATCAGGAACACTGCGGCCAGGTTGAGCCCTCCGGGCAGGCGGAGCAACGCCAGCAGGATCACCGGAAACAGGGCCGTGGCCGGCACTGAGGCCAGCAATCTGGGCCAGCGGTTGCACCAGCGCCGCGCTACCTGCGGTTGGTGCCGATCGCCACCCCCACCGGCACGGTCCAGGCCAGGGCGATCCCCAGCGCCAGCGCCACTCGTCCCAGGGTGGCCAGCAGGCCGGTCAGCAGCGCGAGCCAGGCCTGGCCGGGCAAGCCGGTCAGCATGGTTGCTGCACGGAGCGCACCATAAGCAACGACCAGGCCCAGCAGCAGCGTGCCGAGCCGGAACCAGAGACGCCGGCCGCTGCCGTGGTGTGGCTGTGACCCGGCCTCGGCGAGACGGCGGTCGCGGCGGTCGAACCAGGCCACCATCGGCTCCCAGAAATGCCGGCCCAGCCAGGTCACGATGTGTGACCGCGACAGCAACGGCAGCAGCCAGGACTCGGCGGCATCGTCCCCGCTCACGGTCTCAACCTTGAAGCGCTCGGCCCAGGCCAGCAATGGGCGCCAGACCAGCTGATCGAGGGCTACGATCACCGCCACCAGTGTGGCTACACCCAGCAGCACCGCGTGGATATTGCCGGCGTTGGCGGCGGTCTGCAGGTACGAACCCAGGCCCGGCAGCCGGAAATCACGCGAACCCACCCGGAACATCTCCGCCGCCATCAGGAAGAACCAGCCGCCAGCCCAGCTCATGATGGAATTCCAGATCAGGCCGAGGGCGGCGAATGGCAACTCCAGGGTGCGGAACCGCAGCCAGTAGCCGAGCCGGAATACGCGGCTGGCCTCGACCAGTTCCTTGGGTACGGTGGTGGTGGACTGGTAAAAGCTGAACGTCAGGTTCCACACCTGCGAGGTGAAGATCAGGATGATCGCGGCCAGTTCCGCGGCCAGTCCCTGGGGCAGGAAGGCGCTGGCACTCAGCAGCACCACCGGCAGGAATGACAGAATGGGTACACTCTGCAGGATGTCCAGCAGCGGCATCAGCACCCGCTGGGCGGTGCGGTTACGGGCGGCGGTGTAGCCGTAGATGATGGAGAACGCCAGCGACAGGGTGTAGGCCGCGAACATTCGCCCGACCGACAACGCGGTGTACCAGGGCAGAGCGGCCGGCGACAGCGAGATGTCGGGCCCGTGGATGACCGCTGGCGCATCGAAGCCGATGCGCACCACCGCGTAGACCACCGCGGTCAGGCCGGCCAATACCAGCAGATCGCCGGCGCCGAGCACCGGCCGGGCGATAAACGCTGTGCTAAAGCGCAGTCGCTTCATCCATCGCGGTCCTCGGCGTAACGGCGGTGGATGGTTCGATTAGGTGTGGTCGGGTGGTGCTTGTCGGCTCGGAAATCCGGATGCCGGCAGCGCGGATAAGCCGGGCAGATGCTGCCGCATTTGCAGACGCTGGGCGTGTCGGGAGCCGGCCGGCGCCGGCGTGCGCTTCGCTTGTCAGCCATCAGGATCGTCCGGGTGAGGCCATAAGGCGAGGTGTCGGACCGCGGCTGCGATCCCGCGCCTCCGATGCGGGCGGAATGATACCATCGCCAGGCATGATTTGCCGCGGGCTCGGTTACGATTCGCGCAACGCGACGGTCACCGGCAGGGTGGCGGCGCGCAATGCCGGAAACAGGCCGCCGACAAACCCCATCGCCAGGGCCCACTGCAGACCGCGGGCGAGCAGCCGCGGGGTGACCTGGAACTGGAATACCACTTGGCTGAAGTTGCTGCCCAGGGTAGATACCGTATAGCCGTTGAAGACCGCGTAGGCGACGCCGCCGCCCAGCACCCCGCCGGTCAAGGCCAGCAGCATGGCTTCCAGCAGCACCGCGACCACCACCGGCAGGGCGGTGAAACCCAGCGCCCGCAGGGTGGCGATCTCGCGCGCCCGGGCGGCCACCGCTGCGTACATGGTATTGAGCGCGCCGAAGATGGCCCCGATCGCCATGATTACCGCGACACCAGTGCCCAGCGCCCGGATCACCTGGGTCAGCCGTTCGGACTGGCGGTTATAGTAGTCACGGGTGGTGGACACATCGACCTTAAGCCGCGGGTCGCTGGTGAGCGCGCTCTGCAGGCTGTTCAGTGCCGCCGGGCTGGTCAGGCGGACGGTGACTGACTGGAAACTGTTGCGCCGGTAGGCTGTCGCGACCGTCTCGGCATCGCCCCACAATTCGGAGTCGTGGGCATCACCGGAGGCGAACACGCCAACCACCCTCCAGCGCTGGTTGTTGAGCCGCACCGTCGAACCCACCGACAGCCCGGCGAACTGGGCCTGCGCACCCTGACCCACGTCCAGTTCCCGCAGCCCGGGCCGGAACCGGCGTCCGGCGATGATGGCGACTTGCGGCCGCAGCGCCCAGATCTCCGGGCCGACCCCGCGAACCTCGACGTTCGCCGCGGTGCCGCTGCCGCGCTTGGGCAGGTTGGCGACAACCACGACTTCGGCCGAGCTGATCGGCTGGTCATGGCTGTCGTGCAGCACGCCCGGGGCCTGGGCGATCAGTTTAGCGCTGGCGCGGTCAATGTTGGACGACAGCTCGGCGTTGGCACCGGCGCGCAATACGATCGCGGTATCATCGCTGCCGGCCTGCTGCAGCGTGGCCTGAAACCCGGCGGCCATGGCCAGCAACGCGGTCAGCACCCCGACCACGCCGGCGATGCCGACCACGATCACCGAGGTCGCTCCCAGCCGTTGCGGGACGGTGGCCAGGCCGGTTCCGGCGATCGCCAGCGCCTGGCGTCCCGGTTGGCTGGCGAGCAGCCACAGCGTGAATCCGGCCAGTGCGACCAGTATTACCAGCGGTACCCACAACCACAATGCCAGCACCGCGGCAATCAGGGTCAGCAGACCAAGCCGGCGTAGCAGCGGCAGACCTCTCCAGGCCATCGGTTAGCGTCCCGCCAGCGCGTCGACAATGCCCAGCCGCATGGCCCGCAGCGCCGGTGGCAGGCCCACCAGAATGCCGATCACCAGCGTCAACACCAGCCCCAGCAGCCAGGTCTGGCCGGTCAGCGGCAGTAGCAGCCGGCCGCCGGTGGCCGCGCTCAGCACCGGCAGCGACAGCCGCGCCAGCACCAGCCCGCAGGAGCCACCCAGCACCAGCAACAGCACCGCTTCCGCCAGCACCAGCAGCAGTACGGCGCGATTGCGGAAACCGATGGTTTTCAGCACCGCCAGTTCCGGCGTGCGTTCACGGATCGACTGGGCCATGGTGTTGCCGGTCAGCAGGATCAGGGTGAAGAACACCGCCGCCATAATGGCCGAGACGATCAGGCCGATGTCGCCGATCTGGCGGGCAAACGAAAGCTGAAACTCATGTTCGCTCTGGGTTTTGGTCTCGTCGGCGGAATTGGCGAACTGGCGGTCGATGGCCTGGGCGACGCGATTGGCATGAGCCGGATCATCGGCCTTGACGATATACCAGCCGACTGTGCCCTGGCCTTGCTGGCGACCTTCGTCGAAGTAGTCGTAGTGGAACAGCAACTGGCGTTCGATGTGTTGCAACTCCGGGCTGTCGGCGTGGAAGATGCCGACCAGATCGAAAGTCCATAAATTGCTGCCGTCCTTGCGCGGAAAGATGGTGGCCTTGAGTGGGATCCTGTCGCCCAGTTTCCAGCCAAACCGGTCGGCCAGGGTACGGCCGACGATGGCCCCGGTGCGGGTGTTTAGAAAGGCCTGTTTCTGGCGCGGCGGCAGCACGATTTCGGGATGTATGTCGAGGTAGGCCTGCGGGCTGATCGCGATGGTGGGGAAGAAGTTCTTGGGATCCTGGTAAATGCCGCCGAACCAGTTCGCGTAGGCCACCTCCCGCACCCCGGGCACCGCTCTTATGCGGTTGAGATAGCCATACGGCAGCGGCTGGATGATGGAAAAACGCGAGGTCACGATCAACCGGTCGATGCCGGCGACATTGTCCGGTGCGTTGAACGCCACCCGCACCGCATCGAGCAGCCCAAATAGCGAGAAGGCCGCCATGACCGACAGCAGGGTCAGCAGGGTGCGGGTCTTCTTGCGCGATAGCCCGGCCCACAGCAGCGGCAGGTATTTCATGGCGCTGCCTCAGGCCGCCTGCTGCTCGACCAGGATGCCCTTGTCGAGGTGCAGTGTGTGGCGGGCGTATTCGGCGGCCTTGGGATCGTGGGTGACCATCACCATGGTCTTGCCGTACTGGCGGTTGAGCCGCTGCAACAGGGTCAGTACTTCTTCGGCGGATTGGCGATCGAGGTCGCCGGTGGGCTCATCGCAGACCAGCAGCATCGGATCCGAGACGATGGCGCGGGCGATCGCCACCCGCTGCTGCTGGCCGCCGGACAGCTCTCCCGGTTTGTGGCTGATGCGATCGTCCAGGCCTACCAGTTTGAGCGCGATACCGGCGTTGCGGCGCCGCCGGGCAGCACTGAGCCGGGTCAGCAGCAGCGGCAGTTCGACGTTCTTCTGGGCCGACAGCATCGGCAGCAGGTTGTAGAACTGGAACACGAAACCAACGTGGTTGGCCCGCCAGCGGGCCAACTGGTCGGAGGACAGCCGGTCGATGCGCTGATCGGCAATTACGATGCTGCCGGTGCTGGGTGTGTCCAGTCCGGCGATCATGTTGAGCAAAGTGGTCTTGCCCGAGCCGGACGGGCCCATCAAGGCCAGAAAATCACCCGCGGCGATGTCCAGGTCGATCTGGTGTAGTACCTCGACCCGCTGTCGACCACGCTGATAGATCTTGCTGACGCCGCGTATCTGTACCAGCGCTGGTTTATTGGTCGCCTCAGGCATTGCCGGACCTCGCGGCCACCCGCATGCCGTCGGTCAGGGTCGGCGGCGGGTCTTTGACCACCGTGGCACCGGCCTGGAGGCCGTGCTCGATCAGGCGTCGGTCGGTATAGCTCTGGCCGGGAGTTACCGTGTGCCGGTGGGCACGGCCGCCGTTGACCACGAACACCACGCTGGTGCCGCCGCGCTGGACAATGGCGGTGGCCGGCACCAGTACGCCTCGCGCGGTCTGCGACGGGTCGGCCGGCGGTTCCAGGAACGCCACCCGCACGCCCATGTCGGGCAGGATGCGCGGGTCTTTGGCGTCGATCGCCACCCGCACCTTGACCGTGGCCTTGCTGCGATCGGCGGTGGGGATGATGGCGATTACCCGGGCGGGTATTTTCCAGTCCGGATAGGCATCCAGTACTGCCTGCGCCGGCTGTCCCGGCTTCACCCGGTTGATGTAGGCTTCGTTGACGTCGACCTCGATCTCCAGCGAGTCCATGTCGACCAGGGTGCAGATGCCGGTGCGGGTGAAACCGCCGCCGGCTGACATCGGCGAGACGATTTCGCCGACCTGAGCGGCTTTGTTGACCACTACGCCGGCGAATGGAGCTCGAATGACGGTGTCGTCCTCGTTGACCTGGGCGATGTGACGCTGTGCTTCGGTCACCGCGATCTGGCTGCGCTGAGCACCAATCCGGGCGGTCAGCGTCGCCACCTTGGTGTGAGCGTCGTCCAGTGCCTGGGCCGAGGTCAGGCCGCGGTTGCTGAGGTCCTGCTGCCGCGTGAGGTCGCGCCGGGCCTGATCCAGTTCCGCTTCCAGCGAGCCCAGCTGGGCCTGGGCCGCGGCGACCTGCGCCCGGGCCAGACCGAGTTGGGCCCGGGTGTCGCTATCGTCGAGCCGTGCCAGTACCTGGCCGGCCTTGACCTGGTCGCCCTCCTCGACCAGCATGGCCGCCAGTTTGCCGGTTGATTTGGACGACACCGTGGCCTCGCGCCGCGCTGTGACATAGCCGGTGGCCTCCAGCACTGGTATCGGTGCGTCGGTGCCGGTCATCGCCTCGGCGGTGACCACGTCAACCGGCAGGGCGCGGCCCTGCAGCCAGAACCAGGCCGCGCCGCCCGCCGCCACCGCGAGCAGTAGTAACCCGAACAGCCAGCGCCAGCGGTACCGTGCGCCGCCACCGGCACGCTGGTTGGGATCGAGGCGAAGCTGTTCCAGCAGATCACTGTCCGTCATGAGTCAAATCGCAGCCTGGCAATAGGGCAATGGACAACGCCGGGTCGAGTCGATTCCCTCCGCGATCTCGGGCCTGCGCGGCAAAAGAATCTGGCGTTGCGCGGGAGTTGGGTCTTCAGGATGGGATTAAGCTTGGTTTAATTTTGGTTTAATGAAAATATAATACGCTTAATAAAAATAGGGTTTTCACGGTAAGCCACCCAACGACAGGTATAGGCTGCAGCATGGCATGCCGCCAGGGCTGACAACAGCATTCCGTGGTCCTATCGCTGCGTTCGCAGCGCCTCAATCGCAGATTTGATAACTATGCTCGTCACCAGGAGTTCCTGAACTATGGCTCATGTGTTGTCCAGTGCCAAATGGAGTTATGTTACACGCCGCGTCAATGAGCATTCCGATTTCTGTCTGGGGGCGGCCGCACTCCAGCCCCGGCTGGGTGACCTGGTGATCGCGAAAGTCGCCAGCCTCGGCAACCACCAACACCTCGAGGATGTGCATGGGCGCCGCTGTCGCCTCTACCCGGGCGATCTGATCGTTGGGGCCTATGGCAACCGTTACGCCAGTGACTATTACGAAGGCTACCTGGGGACCGGGCCGATGGCGCATCTGCTGACCGCCGGTGGCGTCATCGGCACGGTGGCCTCGACGCACGCGCGCTACGCTGAACCCACTGTGCTGGAGGTGATCGGCGCGCTGGCGGATGGCCAGGGTGAGCCGTTGTCGCTGGAGCAGTTTGCGCGGCCGATGGTGCCGGCGCAGTCGCCGCGCCTGGGAACGCTGGTGGTGGTTGGCTCCGCAATGAACGCTGGTAAGACCACCACGGCTGCGGCCATTGTGCGCGGCTGGGTGCTGGCAGGGCTGAATGCGGGGGCCGGCAAGGTCACCGGGTCAGGCAGCGGCAAGGACCGCTGGTCGTACATCGACGCTGGTGCGACCCAGGTCAGCGACTTTCTCGATTTTGGCATGTGCTCGACTTTTGGCTACCCGCTGGAGCGTCTCCAGCGGACACTGGTCACGATACGGGATACGCTGGTCAGCGATGGTGCCGATGCTGTGGTGCTGGAAATCGCCGATGGCTTGTTGCAATCGGAAACCCGCAGCCTGGCGATAGGACTGAGTGAACTGGCTGACGGCGTGGTGCTGGCAGTGGCTGACCCGCTGGCGGCCAAGGCCGGGGCCGACATGCTGCGCCAGTGGGGGCTGCCGCTGCGGGCCGTGAGCGGCCTGGTATCGGCCAGCCCGCTGGCGGCCCGGGAGGCAGCCGCAGCCACGGGCCTGCCGGTGTTGACGCCAAACCAACTGGCCGAGGGCGCGGCCATGGATCTGCTGACGAGCCTGGCCCAGGTCGCCTGATGCGGGTGCAGGTCTATCGGCCGGACGGCAAGTCTGGGCCGGGTCGGCTGGTTGAAACCCAGCTCGACGTACTGGAAGTTGCGCCGGCTGGATTGACCCTGGCCGAAGTCACGGTGCGTGACGAATCGGGTCAGGCGCTGTTCCAGGGTGACGACCTGCGGTTTGATCCGGCTGCGGGCGGCGGTCCGCTGGCCGGGCCCGGAGCCCAGCGTCAGGCACGTGCTTTCGCCGTTGTTAACAGCGCCTTCCACGCGCAGCGTGCACTGCGCTTCGCGGCCGTATTGCTGGGCCGGCCGTTGCCACATCTGCTGGTGCGTATTGGCCTGCACCACGAGCAGCGGTCCTGGGGCGGCGGGCACTACCGTCTGCCGGCGCAAAGCTACTCTGAATTGCCGGAGGCGGGTCCGGTGCGTCCCGACGGCGAAATGCATCTGGGCTATGGCCGCGGATTCCTGTCGGTTCCGGAGCCGCGCTATTTCCATACGCCCGGGCATAACCCGGCGATCATCTACCATGAGGTCGGTCATCACCTGTGCCGCCACAGCGCTGATTTCCGACTCAACCGACTGTTGCCGGCGCTCGCCCAGACCAACCGCAAGATCGCGCTGGATGAGGGTACCAGCGACTATTTCGCCGCAGTCCTGCTCGGCACGCCGGACATCTACGGCTGGCACCGCGGGCAGGTGCCGGTCTGGCAGCAGAGCCGACGCTGCCTGAATCCGCGCTGGACCATGGCCAGTTTCCACGGTGGCCGTGAGCGTGATCCGCACAGCGACGGCACGGTGTGGGCCTCGGCGCTGTGGTCGGCACGCATGGCGGTGCAGGCAACCGGTGCCGATCCGACCCGCTTCGATAGCATGGTGGTACAGGGGCTCGACCGCTTTGGCAGTAGCGACGGTGATAACCGCAGCGAGCCGGTATTGCGCCGCCGGCGCCATTTCTCGCGACTGCTGGCGGCTATCGTTGCGACTGACGCCAGCCTGGCAGAACCGGTACTGGCCGCGATGGCAGGGCATGGTATCCGGCTGGGCGCCAGCAACGCTGAACTGCGGGATCAGGCCCGCGCCCGGCTGACCCGACGGTCTGCGGTATGACGGCCGAGCGCGGTATCGTCCGCCAGCTCTGGCGGTTCCATCCCTATGGACGGCGGCACCTGCCGGCGCTGGGTCTGGGCATCGGCCTGCGCGCTGGCGAGCTGGTGGTCGATCTGGCCAAACCCTGGCCACTGGCTATCGTCATCGACGAGGTGCTGGGGCACAAGCAGTGGCACTCGCCGCTGGCTACCTTCCTCCACCGTATCGCACCGACCCCGCTGGCGTTGTTGACCATCGCCGCGGTGGCGGTGCTGGTGCTCTCCCTGTTGTCCGGGGCGCTGGATTATCTCGGCGACCGCATCATGAACGGTGCCGGGGAACGCATCACGGCTGCGATCCGCACCCAGGTATTCGGGCATCTGCAGCGCCTGCCGATGGGTTTCCACGACCACAAGGCGGTGGGCGAGTTGACCAGCCGCATCGCCACCGATACCAATCGCATCGAGGACAGCCTGATCGACCTGTTCTCGACACTGCTGCCAGGCCTGCTCAGCATCGCCGGCTTTGCTACTGTCATGTTGCTGGTGGACTGGCGGCTGGGCCTGATCGGGGTCTGCTGTGCGCCGCTGGTACTGTATACCTCGGTGCGCTACACCCGGCTCACCAAGGCCGCCGCCCGCCGCCGTCGCGCGGCCGAGGGTGAGTTGGCCGGGCTGGTCGCGGAATCGCTGGACGGCATCCGCACCATTCATGCGCTGGGTAGTCATGCGGTGCACGACCGCCAGTTCGACCGCCGCAACCGGTCCACCCTGGATGCCGGTCTGGCGGCGGTTGAACTGCGGGCACGCTTCACCCCGCTGCTGGAGGGCTCAACGGCAGTCGGTACGGCGTTGCTGCTGTGGGCCGGCGGGCTGGGTGCGTTGCAGGGCTGGTGGACCGCCGGGCTGGTGGTGGTGGTGCTGAGCTATCTGCGCGACATGCTCAAGCCGATGCGGGCGCTGGCGCGCATGTCCATTACCCTGGCGCAGGGCGTGGCTTCGGCTGAGCGGGTCGCCGAGATCCTCGACCAGCCGCTCGCTCAGACCGCCTCGCCGTGCCTGGAACCGATCCGTGCCAGCGGTCGGATCGAGCTGAAACGGGTGGCTTTCGACTATGGCCGGGGACGGGTGCTCAACCGGGTTGATCTGACCATTCTGCCTGGTGAACGGTTAGCGCTGAACGGTACCAACGGCTCCGGTAAATCGACTCTCATCGCGCTAATTGCCGGCCTGTACCCGCCCAGCGCCGGCACGGTGACCGTGGACGGCGTGGCGCTCGGCGAGCTGCACTCGGAGTGGTTACACCGGCAGATGGCACTGGTGTTGCAGGACACCTTTCTGTTCTCCGGCAGCATCGCCGAGAACATCCACTATGCCCGGCCGGAGGCAAGCCGCGCTGAAGTGCAGCGTGCCGCCGAGACCGCCCTGGTGACGGAATTCACTGACCGCCTGCCGGCCGGTCTGGACACCCGGCTGGCCGATCATGGCCGCGGGCTGTCGGGCGGTCAGCGCCAGCGGGTGGGAATCGCCAGGGCCTTGTTGGTTGATGCCCCCATTGTGCTGCTGGATGAGCCTACGGCCGGGCTTGACAAAGATGCCGAAGACCTGGTGGTGGGTGCGCTGGCCCACCTTATGGCAGGCCGCACCGTGCTGATGACCACCCACCGGCCGGCCTTGCTGCGGCTGGCCACCCGGGTAGTGCACGTCAAGAACGGTGTCCTGGTCCACGCGCCAGCGGTGCGCTCCGCGGGAGACGCCTAGCTGCGGCACCGGCTGGCTTGGACCGACGCGTGCCAGCCGCCTATACTCTCCGGGCACCCAAAGTGTCTCGAGGAGCTGATAATGAAAAGACGTGAATTTCTGCAGTACAGCAGCATGGCCGCCACTGCTGCCATGACTGCCGGTTTGACGGGTCCGGTGTGGGCCGCGGACAAGCCCGATTCCATCAACATTATGACCTGGGGCGGCAACTGGGGTGACGCCCTGGCCAAAGGGGTCGATGCCAAGTTCACCGAGAAGTTTGGCGTCAAGGTGCTGCAGGACCGCGGTTCCAGTCCGGTCGAACGCATCACCAAGCTCAAGATCAACCTTGGCAATCAGATCTACGATCTGGTGCAGTTGCACGACGGTCTGTTTCCATTGGCGGTGGAGCAGGGTGTATTGGAACCGATCGACCGTTCGTCGCCCAACTTTACCAATCTGGCGGATGTCTACCCGAACTTCGTACACGATCACTGGGTCGCCCAGATCTTCTCGGCGATCGGCATCTGCTACAACAC
This sequence comes from uncultured Gammaproteobacteria bacterium, assembly GCA_963713445.1. GTDB lineage: Bacteria > Pseudomonadota > Gammaproteobacteria > Competibacterales > Competibacteraceae > CAVQMB01. The sequence goes on from CAVQMB010000002.1 coordinate 104,230, forward strand.
CCAACAGGTCAAGAATCCGCCGACTTCCTGGGCCGATCTGTGGCGGCCGGAATTCAAGGGCCGTATCGTGCTGCCGGACATTTCGCACTCCATCGGGCCGGATATCATCGCCATCGGCGCGATCGCCGATGGCAAGGATCCCAAGGACGCCAATGCCGGATTCGAGATGCTGCGCAAGATGGTCAAGCTGAATCCGATCTTTGCCAAGGACACCGACTCGATCATGCATGCTCTGGCCACCGGCGAGGCGGTCATCGGCCTGCTCTACAAGTCCCAGACCTATACCGTGCGGGATCGTGGTGGGCCGGTGAACTGGGTGTACCCGAAGGAAGGTGCAATCAGCATTTCCTGGGGTACCGGCATCGCCAAGAACACCAAACACAAGGACTACGCAGAGAAGTACGTCAACCTGACCCTCAATCCCCAGGGCCAGACCTTCTTTACCAAGGCCTTCAACTACCCCGGCAGTAACAGGAAGATGCTGGGGCTGCTGGATGCCAAGCTACGGCACCGGGTTGAATTCACTGATAAGCAGATTGCTGACATGATCAATCTCGATCACAAGTTCATGAGTCAGCATCGCAACCAGTGGGTGGATCGCTGGAACCGGATTGTCGCCGGCGGTTAAGCGATGGCGGCAGTCAATCTGGCGTGGCAGGCCAATGGCAGCTGCTGCGCGGTGGCGGTTGCTGCCCATAGGGCAGCGGCTGCTGGCTGCCGGGTGGCCGCTGACGGTGGCGATTACCAGTTCGCCGAGCCGCTGGTCGCCGACCGGCTGGCTGCTGCGCTGGGGCTGGATTTATCGGCTCCGGCCGCTCGCGCCGAAGGTGGCATACACCTGCCGCGCATTGCCTTGTTCACCGGTACCGCCGCCGGCTATCCGTATTATGCTTACTATGCCCATTGCCTGCTCAGCCTGGGATTGACCTACCAGGGGGTTGACGGTGCCGCGATCGCCAGCGGTGCGCTCGATCAGGCCGACCTGCTGGTGATTCCAGGGGGCTTCGCGATCTGGGGGCTGGATCAGGCCGAAGCGGTTACCGGAGCCGACCGCGCGGTGCGGCAGTTCCTGCAGCGTGGCGGTGCGGCCATTGGTTCCTGTGGCGGCGCCTTCTACCTGTCGGCCGGCCGGGGGCAGTGGACCGGCACCGCAATGGTCAAGCCCACCTACACCCACGAATATCTGCAGACCGGCGCCGCAGTGGTCAACGTGCAGTTGCGGGATCCGGTGCTGGCACAAGGCTGTCCAGCACAACTGGAGGTGGCCTATTACCACGGCCCGGCGTATCCGCAGGCCGGCGCCAACACGCATGCGCTGGCAACATTCGCCGGCCTCAGTCTGCCGAGCCGGCTGTTTATCGACAATCCGCTGGAGCGGGCGCGCTTCGAACACGATCTCGCCGGGCGTCCGGCGGCACTGCTGGCATCCGGCGCGCAGGGGCGGGCGGTGCTGTTCTCGCCGCATCCGGAAATGGGCGACCTGGTGCGCAAGTACATCGCACTGGACGGTTATGTGCGCCATTACCTGCCGCTGCGGGGTCGTCAGATCATGGACCAGACCCTGCGGTTCTATGCCCCGGATGATGCGCCGGCGTTCCGGCTGGTGCTGAACGCCGCGCGGTTGCTGGACGCGTTCTCCGCTGGTGGAACTGTCCCGGTAGCGGCCGCCGCCGCCAGCCGGGCCCGTTGCCGCACGGCTCTGGCACGATTAGACGCGGGTCTCGGGACCGCTGTCGCCGGTTTGCGGGTCGCGCTGCAGCAATCGGGTGAAGAAGGTGAATGGGCAGCCCTGGTGGCTGCTGAAATCGAGCGCCAGCAGGTGGCGTGGCGGCGCACTTTTAACCAATTCGACCATTATATGAATACCCGGCAAAGCTTTCTCGACGATCAGCTGTTGACCGAAGTGACCCGGCTGTTTGAGGCCGCGTCCGCTAGCCTGGCGACGCTCGCCGGGCAGCCGCTAATGCAGGCGCTGGCGCTTTGCGAGTTGCCACTGCGTTTGCTCACCGTGGGGCTGCGCATTGTCCGTTGCGACCAGGCGGTGCGGACCCAGGCGGTCACGGCATGAGCGCTGGTAACCTGTCGGCTGATGTCCGTTTCCAGGGGGTCGAAAAGCGCTTCGGTGGCTTTACCGCGCTGCCGCAACTGGATTTCGAGGTGCCGCAGGGCGCGTTTTTTTCGCTGCTGGGTCCCAGTGGCTGTGGCAAAACCACCACTTTACGCCTGACGGCGGGCTTCGAGCAGCCGAACTCGGGCGACATTTACATCCGCGGCCGGCGGGTCACCGGGCTGCCGGCGTACCAGCGCAATTTCGGCATGGTGTTCCAGCACTTCGCCCTGTTTCCCCATCTCACCGTGGCCCGGAACGTGGCCTTCGGCCTGCGGATGCGGCGGGTGCCGAAGGCCGAGTTGACGCGCCGGGTCGGCGAGGCGCTGGAGCTGGTGCAGCTCACCGGGTTCGGCGAGCGCTACCCGCGCCAGCTCTCGGGCGGCCAGCAGCAGCGGGTGGCGCTGGCCCGGGCCATCGTCATTCAGCCCGACGTCCTGCTGCTGGATGAACCGCTGGGCGCACTCGACAAGATGCTGCGCGAGGCGATGCAGGTCGAGCTGCGCCAGCTTCAGCGACGACTGGGCACCACCACCATTTTCGTCACCCACGATCAGGAAGAGGCCCTCACTATGTCCGATCTGGTGGCGGTGATGAATGCGGGCCGGATCGAACAGATCGGCCCGCCACGCGAGATCTACGAGCGGCCGCAGACCGAATTCGTGGCTGGCTTCCTGGGGGTCAGCAACTTTCTGGATGGCGTGGTTCGCGGTCGCGAGGGCGACCGTCTGGTGATCGATGCCGGCGGTGACCGGCTGGAGGTCATCGGCGCCGACCGTCCGTGCGGCAGCCGGGTGCGCGTCGCGCTGCGGCCGGAACGGGTGCGGCTGACGCCAGACGGGCGCCTGCGGGCCACGGTCAGGGAAGTGGTCTACAAGGGTCCGCAGACCCATCTCTACATGGAGCGCCAGGGCCAGCCGTTTATTGCGTTCCTGCAGAACGCCGCGCTCGGTGGTGACAGCTATCAACCCGGTCAGGAACTGACCTGTGACTGGGCGGAGGGCAGCCTTGTCATCGTCGGCTGAACGCCCGCGGGTCAGGGCCGGCCGGCGCTCGCTGCTGTGGGCGGTGGCCTTGCCGCCGCTGGTGCTGGTACTGGTGCTGTTCGTGCTGCCGCTGGGCTATCTGCTGTTCGTCAGCTTCATGACACCGTCTCAGACCGAACTGTTCACCACCCAGGCCACGCTGCACAATTACCTCAGCGTGCTGACCGATCCGTTCTATTTGCTGATCATCAGGCGCACGCTGATAACCTCCGGGCTGGTACTGCTGGCCTGCCTGCTGCTGGGTTATCCGGTGGCTACCGTGATCGCCGGGCTGCGGCCGCGCTGGCGCCTGATCATGCTGCTGGTGATGCTGTTCCCGCTGATGGTCAGCAACGTAGTCCGGGCGTACGGCTGGATCGCTATTCTGGGCCGCCAGGGTATCATCAACGGTTCGTTGCAGAGCCTGGGACTGATCAGGTTCCCGCTGTCGCTGCTGTACTCGATGGAGGCGATAGTACTGGGGCTGCTTACTATCCTGCTGCCATTCATGATCATCTCCATCACCAACTCGCTGGTGGCGATCGACAAATCCTACGCCGAGGCCGCCCAGTCTCTGGGTGCCGGACCGATGCGTACCTTTCTCCACGTGACCTGGCCGCTGTCCAGCCCGGGCGTGGCTTCGGGGATGATGCTGGTGTTTTTCCTGATGCTCAGTGCGTATGTGACCATCGCCCTGCTGGGCGGGCCGCGTTTCAAGCTACTGGTCAGTATGGTCTACGATGCCGTAACCGGATTCCAGTGGCCGCGGGCCGCCGCGCTGTCGTTCATCCTGCTGGCGATTGCGCTGGTGTTCGCGGCCCTGGTACTGGTGCTGCTCAAGCCGCACCGGGTGCAGGGAAAAGGCTGATGAACCGGGTCGCGCTGGCGCTCAATATCGTCACTGGTCTGGTGCTGGTGCTGATCATCGGGCCGATTCTGGTGGTGGTGCTGACGGCGTTCAGCTCCGGCCAGTCGTTCTCGTTTCCGCCACCGGGGTTCTCGCTGCACTGGTTTCGGGTGTTCTTCCACACCGCCAGCATGACCAGCGCCTTCACCCTGAGCATCGTGCTGGCGCTGGCGGCGACCACCACGGCTACGGTGCTGGGTACCCTGGGCGCGATCTTCGTCGCCCGGCGCCAGGGCCTGGCGTCGAATACCCTGCAGTTCCTGTTCATGGCGCCACTGGTGTTCCCGACCCTGATTCTGGGACTGGCTCTGCTACTCTTCTACCGCACCATCACCATGCCGATCCTACCGGGGCTGTTCCTGGCCCATGTGATCGTCTGCCTACCATATTGTTTCCGCGCCACACTGGGGTCGCTGCAGGCCTTCGACGCCAGCCTCGAGGAGGCCGGTCAGAGCCTGGGCGCCGGTCCGATCCGCTCGTTCCTGCTGATCACTCTGCCGATCATCTGGCCTGGGGTGCTGTCCGGCTGGCTGTTCGGTTTCGTGGTCTCGTTCGGTGAACTCAATACCGCGTTGTTCTTGACCGGTCCCGGTGTGGTGACCCTGCCGATCGAGATTTTCAGCTACCTGCAATTCCAGGGCAGCCAGTTGGTGATCGCGGCGGCCTCGGCTCTGCAGATTGCCATGATCATCGTTACCGTGTTTGCGGTGGAGCGCATCATCGGTATTGCCCGTATCGTTCAGAAATAGGTGCCCCATGCCTCAGTCGTTCACCACCCGTCCCGAAATCCGCGGTACCTTCGGTGCCGTCAGCAGCACCCACTGGCTGGCCTCGACGGTCGGTATGGCGGTGCTGGAACGCGGCGGGAATGCGTTCGATTCTGCCGCGGCGACCGGTTTCGTGCTGCAAATCGTGGAGCCGCATCTGAACGGCCCGGGCGGCGAGGTACCCATTATCTTCAAGCGGGCTGAGCGGGATGAACCACAGGTCATCTGCGGTCAGGGCGTGCTGCCAGCCGCCGCTACACCGGAGCGGTTTGCCGGACTGGATCTGGCCATGGTGCCGGGCACCGGGTTGCTGCCGGCTGTTGTGCCGGGCGCCTTTGACGCCTGGATGGTGCTGCTGCGTGACCACGGCACGTTACCGCTGGACGACATCCTGGGCTATGCCATTGGCTACGCCGAGAACGGTTTTCCGCTGGTGCCGCGCGCGGTGGCATCGATCCTCCCGGTCGTCGAGTACTTCACCCGGGAATGGCCCAGCTCGGCCGAAGTGTGGCTGCCGGGAGGGACGGCGCCAGCGGCAGGGCAGCTGTTCCGCGCCCCGGCGATCGCCGCCACCTATCGCCGGATTCTGGCCGAGGCCGGGGCCGCGGGCGGCGACCGGGTGGCCCAGATCGAGGCTGCCAGGCGGGCGTTCTATCAGGGTTTCGTGGCCGAGGCCATCGACCGCTTTTACCGCTCCAGCGAGCTGCTGGACAGCTCCGGCCGGCGCCACAAGGGCCTGCTGACCGGTGCTGATCTGGCGCGCTGGCAGGCCACTTACGAGGCCACGGCGCATTACGATTACCACGGCGTACGGGTGCATAAGACCGGGCCGTGGGGCCAGGGGCCGGTGTTCCTGCAGCAGTTGGCTTTGCTAAAAGGCTTCGACCTCACGGGTTTCGATCCGACCGGCGCCGAGTTCGTGCATGCCGTGGTTGAGTGCGCCAAACTGGCCTTCGCCGACCGCGAGGTGTTCTACGGTGATCCGGATGTGGTCGAGGTGCCGCTGGCCACGCTGCTGTCGGACGATTACAACGAGCGCCGGCGCCGGTTGATCAGCGACGACGCGTCGCTGGAACTGCGCCCGGGTGAGCTGCCAGGAGCCGCTGAACGACTGGCGCTGATTCTGGCCCGCGCCGGAACTGAGCAACCGAGTGGCCCGGGTGGCGGCGAGCCGACCTTTGCCGAGCTGCCTGAGGTCCGCGGCGATACCGTGCATCTGGATGTGGCCGACCGGTTCGGAAATCTCGTCTCGGCCACACCCAGCGGCGGCTGGCTGCAGAGTTCGCCAGCGGTGCCCGGACTGGGATTCTCGATTTCCACCCGTGGCCAGATGTGCTGGCTGGAGCCCGGATTACCCTCCTCGCTGCGTGCCGGCATGCGCCCGCGCACCACACTGACCCCAACTCTGGTGACCCGCGACGGCGAGGGCTGGCTGGCGATCGGTACACCCGGCGGCGATCAGCAGGATCAGTGGACACTGGTCACCTTCCTGCGCCATCTGCATCACGGGCTGAATCTGCAGCAGGCGATCGATGCGCCACTGTTCCAGAGCCGGCACTTTCCGGCGTCATTCTATCCGCGCAATTATGATCTCGGCCGGTTGGTGATCGAGGACCGCTTTGGCCCGGCGGTACTTGCCGAACTGGAGCGCCGCGGTCACCGATTGACCGTGGAGGGACCCTGGTCGCTGGGCCGGGTCTGTGCGGTCAGCCGCGCCGGCGGCATGATCCGCGCCGCTGCCACCCCGCGCCAGATGCAGGGTTACGCCGTCGGGCGCTGAGACGTGGCATGCGAGGTTGGTTAGCCGCGTCCGTGCAGCAGGTGCCGCAAGCGGCCGCCTTCCACCCACTGCCAGGACAGCAGAGCCGGCAGGCCCAGCCCCAGTTGCCGTAACCGGCGGGCCAGCGATAAAGCCAGCGCGACGTCCGGCGTGAGACCGGTGATGGCGCCGAACAGCACGAAGCTGCCTTCCTGGATACCCAATCCAGCCGGTACCACAAAAGTGGCGCTTTGCACCGCCTGGGCCAGGCTTTCCAGCAGAATGGCTGCCATGATGCCAGGCTGGTGGCCCAGCAGATACAAGGTGAACCAGGTTTCGGCGGCGGCGCCCAGCAGGCCGAGGAACTGCCAGGTGGCGCAGGCCAGTAGCGCAGGCCAGCGCCGGTACAGGGCCTGAATGGCGTGGTCCAGGTGTGCCGGATCACCGGCCAGGGCTAGCACTTCGCGCCCGGTCAGAGCGGTCAGCACGCGCTCCAGTAACTGGAACAGGCCGCAACGGTGCTGTAGCAGAAAAAAAGCTACTGCGATGGGTATCGCCACCGCCAGACCGATCAGAACCAGCCGGGCGATGTGCCCGTCGTGCAGGTAGTAGAACAGGATCGCCAAGCCCAGCAAGGTGAACAGGATCTGCACCGCCACGGTGATGGTGATCTCGACCATGATGCTGGAGCCGGCCCGGATGCCGCTGACGCCGCGCAGGATCAGCAGTCGCACGCCGACCAGTTCACCACCGACCCGGGCTACTGGCAACAAGTTGTTGATCGCGTCACGGATGGTCGCGATCCAGGTCAGCACAGCCAGTCCGGCGCGGCGCTCACCTGGCAACAATACCCGCCAGCCGGCGGCGTCCAGCACCAGCGCCGGTAGCCGGGCCGGAATCACCAGCAGCAGCGCCCAGCCGGCCAGATCCAGACTCTGCAGTACGTCGCGCCAGCCGCTGTAGATCAGCAGGGCAACACTAATCACCAGCCCGCACAGGCCACTGACGTAGATAGCAAGGCGTAGCCGGCGTGATGCTTTGCCTGGTTCGGACTGGGGTGTCTGGTAAGCGGTCACCGGGCCGGTCGCGGCCGGCGCAAGTGCAGCAGGGCCGGCAGGATGATCAGTATCGCCACCAGCGCCGTGCCCAGCGCGATCAGCAGGGTACGGCCCAGGACGGCCATGCCCGGGTCGCCGGCAACCGCCATGCTGCCGAACGAACTCATGGTGGTCAGCGCGCTGAACAGGACCGCTTCCGGTGTGCTGGTCTTGAGTAGCTGCGTCACCGACATGCCGCGCCGCCAGCGCATCACCAGATAGATGCCGAACGCGACGCCGAGACCGATCAGCAGCGGTAGTACGATGATGTTGGCGAGATTGAACGAGATCCCGACCAGGGTCATGATCGCTACCGTGTAAAGGGTGGCAAAGCAGAGCGGGATCAGTACCACGATGGTATCGATGAGGCTGCGCAGGGTCAGCAGCAGCAGCAGGCCGATCAGCACCACCGACGTGATGCTGGCTGCGCGGAACGCGGCGACCACCGCATCACCGCCCTCGACCAGCAGCACTGGAGTGCCGGCGGCGTGCGGGGCCACCTGCTGCACGGCGGCGACAAACCGCCGCATATTGCGGTCCTGAGTCAGGTCGAGGCTGGAGAATACCTCGATGCGGGCCTGACCTTGCGGGGTCAGATAGCGCGCCCGCAGCGGCTGCGGCAAAGACTGCAGTGTGACCCGGCCAGCATTGAGCGATTCCGCCAGCTGCTGCAACAACTGGGGCAGGCTCCCGATCACGCGCTGCTGCAGCGTCGTCAGCTGGCGCGCTGAACGGCCGTTGCGGGCCAGCCACTGGCGCAGAGTGAGCGCGAGTCCATGGGCGGCTTCGGTCAGCTTCGCGTCGCTGGAACTCTGGAACTGCGCCAAGCCGGAGGCCAGTTGCTGCAGGGACTGACGGATGGCGGCTGGTTCGGCCGTGTGGGCGCTGCCCGGTGCCAGCGCGAACGGTGGCACGGTCACTGCCAGCTGCTGAATGATGGCGAGCTTTTTGGCCTGGTCGTCGGGTACGTAACTGGCCAGCGTCACCGCTTCCGACACCACCTTGAGCTGGCGCAGCCTGGCGGCGACCGTTTCCGCCTGCTTCCGGTCGGGCTCCAGGATCTCGATCGGGTAGGGCGAGATCTTGCTGTGCGCCAGCAGATAGCGGAACGTTTTGACGGCTTCGCTGGACTGGTTCTGCAGGTTGAGCGGATCGAAATCGAAATGGGCCCGCATGACCAGCGGTATTGAAGCCAGCGTCAATAGGCTCGCAAGTACTGCGATCAGGCCGGCATGGCGTGGGATTGGCAGGTGGCTCAGGTCAATCGACAGCCGCAGCCGGCCGTGCAGATGGCGGGTTGGCGCCAGCGTCAGTAGCGCCGGTAGCACAGTCAGGCTGGCCACCAGTGCGATGAACATGCTGGTACCCGCGATCAGGCCGAGGTCGACGATGCCGGCATAACTGGTCGGGAGGAACGAGAAGAAGCTGATCGCCGCGGCCGTGGCCGCCAGGGTCAGCGAACCACCGGCACCGAAGGCGGTACCGCGCAGCGAAGCGATGTGATCGTGACCGCTCTGGCGCTCTTCCAGGTAACGCATACAGACCTGGATACCGAAATCGACCCCGAGGCCGACGAACAGCACTGCGAATGCGACCGAGATCAGGTTGAGCGGGCCGGTACTCAGCAGGGCGAACGCGGCTGTCCAGCTGAGCCCCACGAACAGGGTGGTCAGCGTCGACGACACCATCCGGAACCGCCGCAACGCGAGGATCAGCAGCACCAGCACCAGGGTGATCGATAGCACGGTGGCGATGCCGGCACTCTGCGCTACGGTCTTGAACTGTTCGTTGTCGAGCGCCGCCGAGCCGGTGATGCGTGCCTGGACACCCTTCTTGGCGTCAAGTCCCAGGGCATGGATACCCCGGCGGATCGTATCCAGCGCAATCTGGACCGGCTCGAGCTGCTGATAATCGAAACGGGGCTTGACGATGATAAAGCGGAGATTGCCCTGCAGGTTGAGGCTGTCGCCGGCCATCAGCGAGCCCCAGGGGATCGCATGGAAACGCCCGTCCTGCTGCGCTTTGAGGGTCTTGTCGAACTGGTTCAGCACGGTGGTCAATCCGCCGATCTTGGGCCCGGCCGCGCTCTGGTGCTTCAGGCCTAGCTGCAGCAGGTCAGCCAGACCCGGCAGGCTCGGATTCTGTGCCAGTCGTGCAATAAGCGGCTGGGCCGTCGACAGCCGGTTGGATAAGGCCCAAAGTTGTTTCTCGCTCAGATAGAGCAGGCCGTTCTTTTGGAAGAACCGGCTGCCACCAGGCTGATAGATATCTTTGATCGATTGCCGGTGCTGCCTGAGCCACGCGGTCAGGCGCCGCGCCCCGGTCTGCGCCAGACCGGGATCAGGGCCATTCAGCACGATCAGAATAGTGTCCTGCAGTTGCGGAAACGCCTGGTCCAGGCGTTGCTGCTGCTGCTGGAACGGCAGATCGCGCGACAGCATCTGGCTGGTGTCGGTGCTGATGGCGAAATGCTGCACCGTGTAAAACAGCGCGCCCGCGGTCACCAGGGCGGCCAGCAACAGCACTGAGCGATAGTGGCGGGCGCACCATTCGATCAGGCCGGCCAGGAACCGCAGATACGCTGTGCCGGCGCGATCGAGCCAGTGGTCCTTGGGTGTCGGGTCAGGCGAGATCACTGAAGCTGGTCGTCTCGATCCGGCCGGCCGTCAACGCAGCCCGTACCCGTGGGCTGACCAGCGCCGCCAGCTCCGCGGTGGCAGTCGCCTGATCCGGATGAGGCGTGGCCACGGCCGGGTGGAAGTAAAGTTCGCTGAGCCCCGCGGGCAGGTGTTCGAGGATGCTCAGCACGGTTTCCTCGGCCATCGCCCCGCTAGTGCTGAGGCCGAATATAAACTGGTTGTAATGAACGCCCGCGCGCCGCAGACGGTGCCGGAGCAGACCCATCCAGGGTGCGATAAAGCCACTCCAGATCAACTGGGCCGCGCGGCTTGCGGGTGCCGCGCCGACCGGCTCGTAAGGCAGGCGGATGGCCCGCAGACCGTATTCGCGGCCGACCCGCAGCAGGGCACCCAGTATGGTCGGGTGCAGGTGCATGTGCTTATGGGTGTTGACGTGGTCGAGCGCCAGCCCGGTGTCGCGGAAGGCCTGGAACTGGGCCCGGATCTCGGCCTCCAGCTGACGTCGCACCCGGGGCAGGAAAAAGAACCGGATGCCGGCCCGCACCAGGTGGGTGCCGAAGCGGCCATCGGCTGCTACCAGATCAGGAATCTGCTCGGGCGGCAGCAGTGGCTGGCCGTCGACCAGCACCACGTGGAGCCCGACCCGAAGCCGCGGCAGCCGCCGCGCCCGTGCCACGGCGTCGGCCACGGCCGGCGCCCCGGTCATCAGGCTGGCACCACCCAGAATGCCCTGGCGATGGCCAATCTCCACCGCCTCGTTGATTGCGGGCGATAGACCGAAGTCGTCGGCCGTGACGATCAGCCGACGTTCCAGCATAGCCGTTCTCCGGTCAACGCTGGCGGAAAAAACGGGCGAATTCGGCACCTTCGCGCAGCCGCCGGCCGATGATGTGCGGATGGCGCGCCATCTCACCGACCATTTCCGCAATCTTGCCGGCCCGGAAATAGAACTTCTTATAAAACACCTCGACTGAGTCGTAAATCTCGGTATGGTCGAGGTGCGGATAGCTGAGCGGGCTCAGCTGGACGCCACGGTCGTTTACCAGATGCTCCCGGTCGGCATCATGCAGCCAGTCGTTTTCCAGCGCCTGATTGTACAGGAACGTGCCGGGATAAGGCGCCGCCAGCGACACCTGGATGGTGTGGGGATTGATGTCCTGGGCGAAGCGGATGGTGTCCTGGATGGTCTCCTGGGTTTCGCCCGGCAGGCCGAGAATGAACGTGCCGTGGATGACGATGCCGAGTTTGTGGCAGTCCTGGGTGAAGCGCCGTGCTATGTCGACCCGCAGGCCCTTCTTGATGTTGTGCAGGATTTTCTGATTGCCGGATTCGTAGCCCACCAGTAGCAGTCGCAGACCGTTATCCTTCATCACCTTGAGGGTGTCGTAGGGCACGTTGGCCTTGGCGTTGCAGGACCAGGTGATGCCCAGTTTGCCGAGGCCACGGGCGATCTCCTCGGCCCGTGGCCGGTTGTCGGTGAAGGTGTCGTCGTCGAAGAAGACTTCCTTGACCTGCGGGAAGTACTGCTGGATCAGTCGGACTTCCTCGATGACGTGGGCAGGGCTGCGGGTGCGGTAACGATGACCACCGACGGTTTGCGGCCACAGACAGAAGGTACAGCGAGACTTGCAGCCGCGGCCCGTGTAGAACGAGACGTAGGGGTGTTCGAGATAACCGATGAAGTAGTCTTCGATGCGTAGATCACGCTTGTAGACCTCGGTCACGAACGGCAGCTCGTCCATGTCCTCAAGCATGGCGCGGTCCCGGTTATGGACCACGTTGCCAGCGTCGTCGCGGTAGCTGAGGCCGTCGATTTCGGCGAACGGTCGGCCCTCGGCGAGTTCCTTGATGGTAAAGTCGAATTCCTCGCGGGCAACAAAGTCGATGGCGTGCGAGGCGGTGAGCGACTGCTCCGGTTCGACCGCCACTTTGGCGCCGACGAAGCCGATCAGCAGGCGGGGATTGGTTTCCTTGAGCGCTTCGGCGACCTTGACGTCGGCGCCGAATGACGGCGAACTGGTATGCAGCACGGCCAGTTCGTAGTCGCCCGCCTGAGCCTGCACCTGCTCCAGCGAGATACCGGCAGCGGGCGCGTCGATCAGCTTGCTGTCCGGCACCAGGGCCGCAGGCTGGGCCAGCCAGGTCGGGTACCAGAACGAGCGGATCTCGCGCTTGGCCTGGTAGCGGGAGCCGGCACCCCCATCGAACCCATCGAAAGACGGCGGATGTAAGAACAGGGTTTTCATCATGGTCATCGCCCTTATGGAAGCCGCATGCGCCCGTCCGAGCAGATCGAAAAGCTCTGCCGCTGCCAGCGGACGCGTCGGCTACAGAAGCTTGCTATCCAGAGCGTCAGCGACAGCAGATCCCGCAGCGGTATCAGCCAGACACTGGTCTGGATCGGTAGACGGAGTTTGTGCGCGACTGCCCAATTTAACATGATGCGCAGGAGCAGTGCTAACAACGGTATGGCCGCCAGCGCCGGATGATAGGTGGCCGCCGGCAGTGCCAACAGGCTGAGCGGCATGGTGAAAGTCACCACGACACCGGCGTAGCCGGCCGGCTGCACGGTGCGGATGGTGCGCAGCCAGCGTAGTTCGTGATGCAACAAGTCGGCCAGCCGGGCTTCGGCGACCTGGGTTTCGACCACGCAGTCTGCCAGCGCAGTGCGTAGCCCCAGGGCCTGACTGCGAACGCTGAGCAGGTAGTCGTCGGCCAGTTGCGAGGCCAGCGACTCGAAGCCGCCGCCGCGCACCAACACATTACGGCGCAAGGCCAGCGTGGCGCCGAAACCAAAGGTGCGGGCACCGCATAGCTGCGCCACCAGCACGGATGGCAGGAACCAGTCGTTGATGAACTGGGCGCCCAGTTGAGCCCAACCGGACCCCAGCGGTCGCGCCCGGTAAAGGCAGGTCACCAGGCCGACACCGGGATCGCTCAGGGGGCCGGCCAGCCGGCACAGGTAGTCGGGACCGACCCGGATGTCGCTGTCGGCGATGACCAGGTGCTCATGACGGGCGGCCGGCAACATATTGATAAGGTTGCCGACTTTGCGGTTGCTGCCGTGCTGGCGCTCGTCGATGATCAGTTGCAGATCGAGGTGCGGAAATTCTCGGCGCAGTCGCTCGACGACGTGCTGGGCCGGATCGCTGCTATCCTGGAGGCCGAACACCAGCTGAAACCGGGGATAGTCCTGCCGGCAGAACGAGCGCAGATTTTCGTACAAACCGGGCTCCAGACCGCACAATGGTTTGAGTACGGTAAGCGCCGGTTGGCGGCCGGCCGCCGGCAGCGGCCGGCGCGGTCGCCACCGCCACACAGCGACCAGCGCCAAGCCGCCGTATGCAATGGCGGCCCCCGCCAGCAGCAGGGGAACCAGTACGACCACCGTATGCAACCAAGCCATCACGGTGCCAGCAGACCCTGCTGACGGAACCAGGCCAGGGCATCCACCAGTGCCTGCTGGGCTGGTCGCGGCTGGTAGTCCAGCACACGGCGGGCCTTGGCGGAGCTGAAGTACATGCGCTTGCGGGCCATGCGCAACTCGTCGACGGTGACCACCGGCCGGCCCTGCCCGCGCAGTCGTACCCAGCGTTCAGCGGTCCACGCCAGCGGCAGCAGTAGCTGCCCCGGTAACCGCAGCCACGGTGGCCGCCGGCCGCTTAATATCGCAATGCGGGCGAGGATTTCCCGCAGGCTGAGATTCTCGCCACCCAGGATATAGCGTTGGCCGACGGTGCCGTGCTGAAAGGCCCGCCAGTGGCCGTCGGCGACATCGTCGACGTGAACGATGTTGAGGCCGGTGTCGACATAGGCCGGCATGCGTCCCCGGGCGGCGTCAAGCACCATGCGTCCGGTGGGCGTGGGTTTGACATCGCCCGGTCCCATCGGGGTCGACGGATTGACGATCACCGCCGGTAGCCCGCGTTCCTGAACCAGTCGCCGGACTTCCTGCTCGGCCAGGAACTTGGAGCGTTTGTAGTGGCCGACCATGTCGCTCAGCGTCACCGGCGCATCCTCATCGCTGGGCTGGCCATCGCCGCGCACGCTCAGCGTGGCGACGCTGCTGGTATAGACGATGCGCTCGACACCCGCCTCCAGGGCTGCTTCCATCAGCTGGCGCGTGCCCTCGACGTTGACACGGTACATGGCAGCGGGGTCGGGTACCCACAACCGGTAATCGGCCGCCACGTGAAACAACGCCCGGCAGCCGCGAACGGCCTCCCGCAGACTGTCAGCATCCGTCAGATCGCCGGTTACCGCGGCGACCGGAAGTCCAGCCAGGAGCGTCCGCGGGCTCCCCCGGCGCAGTAGTGCGCGGACTGGCATATCCGCGCGCAGCAGCCGCCGCAGCACCGCCGCGCCGACGAATCCGGATGCACCTGTGAGCAGGGCGGTCACGGCCTGGAAATCCCGGTTCAGCCGGGCGTTTTGCCAGCCGGGTTGGCACTGGCGCCGGCGGGCAGGTCGGAAGTATCCAGCTGCAAGGGCGGATTGCCTTTGTAGATCAGAAAATTGCGGCGCTGCAGGTAGGCCTCGCGAACAAACAGGTAAGGATCGAGCGCAGACTGCTGGACCATGGCGATGGCCTGGCGCTGGCTGGCCCGGTAGCTGATCGCGTCGAGCACCGTCAACGGGATGGTAATTGCGGAATTGCTGATGTAGAACAGGGCATTGGTCACCAGGCTCACCGGAATGTCCGGGGTGTCGCGGGTCGTATACGGGCCCATGAATGGCAGGACCAGATAGGGGCCGGCGGGAGCACCCCAGCGCGCCAGTGTGATGCCGGTGTCGTTTGCCGTGCCCCGCGGCGCCAGGTTCAGTAGGCCGCCGATGCCCAGTGTACTGTTGACCAGGAAACGGGTGGTGTCGTTCATACCCTGCCGGAATTCGCCTTGCAGCAGGTCGTTGACGACCACGTTGGGATAGGCCGCGTTGTCGAAGAAATTGCGAATTGAACGCCGTGCCGGCGCGGGTGTTATGCTGACATAAGCATCCGCCACCGGTTTCATGACATGCCGGTCGAGACTGTCGTTGAACTGGTACATGTCCCGGTTGAACGGTTCCCAGGGATCGTACGACGGGTGGGTAGGCTGGGGTGCGGTGGCGCAGCCGCCCAGCAGGACCAGCAATCCCAGCATCGCGGAGTACACCCAACCCGGGTGCAGTCGCCACCCACCGGGTTGCCGGCTGCTCACGACGAGGTGTCCCCGCGGGCCGCCACGGCGATCCTGTGATCAAGTTCTTTGATCAGACCGTCGAAACCGGATTTCTGGAGCACGGCAGCATACTGGGCACGTTTCAGGGCGAGGTCGCTGACACCGTCGACCACCACGTTGATGATTTGCCAGCGGGTTTGCTTTGGCATCAGGATATAGTCGAACGTGACTTTGCCGCCGTCGGCCTTGATGAATAGCGATCGCACCACAGCATCACCATTACCCAGTTTGCGGGCGCCGGAGACCTTGAACGCTTCACCGCTTGTGTAGCCGTCGAAGCGCGATGCGTAGGTGGCGATACTGAGTCGGCTGAAGGTATCCACGAATCGCTTTTGTTGGGCCGGGTTCAGGCTGCTCCAGTGCTGGCCGAGTGTCAGTCGTGCCAGGGTTGGCAGGTCGTAAGTGGTCCGGATGACCGGCTCGAGCTTTTGGTAACGACCTTTATAGCCCAGCGTGCGGGCATTCTTCATGACCTCCAGCAGAGTGCCCTGCAACTGCTGGATGACTTTGACGGCCGGCTCCGCTGCTGCACTCGTCTGTGCGGCATGGGCACCAGCCCAAAGGCCCGGGAAGGCGAGTAACAGCAGCACTATGGTCGACCAGAAGCGCGCCACGCCCGCGCTGAAAGCATCGCGTCGTGATGCGCTGGCGAAGCCGCGTGATGCGCTCTCGAGCGGTGCGCAAGAAGGCTTTTTGGCACTCTGAAAATTGTTCATCATCGATCGCTCGGCAGGGTAGTGGGATCCGTTCAGCGGAGGCGCTTCGGCGCTGGGGCCGGGACCGCCGCGTAAACCCGGTTCTTCCAGCGCGAGCGCTGCCCGTGCGCATAGCGCAGTGCCGCTGTCCAGGTCATCAGCAAGTATAGCGCGCCGGCCAAAGGCAGGGCGCAGGCCCAGGTACCCGGCAAGCCATAATAGCGCAGGGTCGGCCGGTAGCTCGCCAGCATCGCCGCCACAGCCGTCAGCGCGAGCAGGCGCGCCGGCATGGGCCCGACGCAAAGAGCGGCCAGCGGTACCATGAAAGCGAGCACCATGAGGCAACTGGCGACTGCCAGCAGCACAATGGAGTAGTGAAGCTGGCAGTAGGCACTGCGTGCGACCATGTTCCAGATTTCACGCAGGCCCTGGCGGCGCAGCATTTGGGCGCAATGACTCAGACCCAGCCAGGTTGCGTGTCCCTGGTGCTTGAACAGCCGTGCCAGCGCGCAGTCGTCGATCAGTTCGCCCCGGATGGCGCCGAAACCGCCACTGGCGTCCAGGGTGGCGGAATCGAGCAGTACGCAGCCGCCGGCGGCGGCTGCGATTCGCGACTGCGCCGAATTGGCCAGTCGGAACGGATAGAGCAGCTTGAAAAAATAGATGAAGGCTGGCATCAGCAGCCGTTCCCACAGATTGGCGGTGACCGGGGCCGCCATCAGCGACACCAGCCGGCGAGTGTCGCTGTCGAGTTTGTGGCGGAGTGCAGCGACAGTTCCGGGTTGTAGCCGGATGTCGGCATCGAGCAACAGTATCAACCGGCTGGTGACTTGCCGCCGACCCTGTTCCAGCGCCCACAGTTTACCGGACCAGCCGGCCGGCAGCGCGTGACCGGTCAGCACCGTGAGGTTCTCCAGTCCGCTGGTCCGGGCGACCTCGGCCGTGCCGTCGCTGGACTGGTCATCGATGACCACCGCCCGCAGGCCTGTGCCCTGCGCCTTGAGCGCCGCCAGTGTCAGTGCCAGGGTGGCACGTTCATTGCGCGCCGGGATCAGTACGGTGACGTCACTGAGATCCGCGGCGCCGGTGTCAGCGGCCGCATCCAGCGTCTCGGCTGTGGTCCAGGGGCGCCACGGCGCTGCCAGCAGGCCGCACCAGAGCAGCGCGGCGCCGGCGCTCAATGCGGTTAGCAGGAGGGCCATAAAGGCGCTGGAGGGTCAGGATGCCGGGTAGTGGGTCGGCAATTCCGGCGCCATCGGTCCTTTCGTCCGCGGTCCCTGGAGATGGACTTTAAGTGCTTTCAGGGGGTGCCTCACGGTATCGTTGACCGCCGTGCCCTCATAGCCGCAATGGGCCATGCAGTTGGCGCATTTGGGATTGCGGTCACTGCCGTAATGTTCCCAGGGCGTTTCATCCATCAACGCCTGATAACTGTCCGCATAGCCTTCGTCGGACAGCAGATAGCAGGGTTTCTGCCAGCCGAATATGTTGCGGGTCGGATTGCTCCACGGGGTGCAGTGGTAGCTCTGGTTGCCGGCCAGGAAATCCAGAAACAGGCTGGACTGACTGAATGGCCATCCGCTGCCGCGGGCTTCGCCGATGGAGAAGATCTTGCGGAACAGCTGGCGGCTTTGGTTGCGCGGCAGGAACACGTCCTGGCGCGGGGCGTGCTCGTAACTGTAGCCCGGCGATATCGTGATCCCTTCGACCCCGAGGGTACTGACGAAATCGAAGAAATCGGCCACGTTTTCCGGATCCTCACCCTGGAACAGGGTACAGTTTACGGTGACCCGGAATCCGCGGCCGCGGGCTTCACGGATGGCCGCAACCGCTTTGTCGAAGACACCCGTGCGGCACACCGATTCATCATGGCGTTCCCGGTTGCCATCGAGATGAACGGAAAAGGTGAAGTAAGGCGACGGCGAATAGTCCTGCAGCTTGCGCGATAGCAGCAAAGCATTGGTGCACAGGTAGACGAATTTACGCCGGGCCACCAGGGCTTCGACAATCTGCGGCATATCCTTATGGATCAACGGCTCACCGCCGGGAATCGATACGATGGGCGCGCCGCATTCCTCGACGGCCTGAATGCAGTCGTCCACGCTCAGGCGCCGGTCCAGAATGGCGTCGGGATGATCGATCTTGCCGCAGCCGGCACATGCCAGATTGCAGCGAAACAGCGGCTCCAGCATCAGCACCAGCGGATAGCGCTGCACGCCCCGCAGTTTTCGCCCCATGATGTAGGCGCCGACCCGGATCTGTTGACGGAGGGGAATACTCATAAGGAATCCGATTTTTCCGTGATGGATAGCATGGATTTCAACCGGCTTTGGTGGCGGCCATCTTCTTCATCAAGGCGGCCGGTAGCCGGAAGGTCGTGGTTTCACGCGCACTTTCCATCTCGGTCACCTTGACGGTGCCCAGGTTCCGTAGCCGGTCCATGACCTGTTGCACCAGCACCTCGGGTGCCGACGCACCGGCTGTCAGGCCGACCGTCATGTCCGGGCTGAACCAGTTCGGCTGCAGTTCGGCGGCGTCCTGGACCAGATGGGCGGCCACACCCGCTTGTTCCGCCACTTCGCGGAGCCGGTTGGAATTGGAACTGTTGCGCGCGCCGACGACCAGCACCAGATCGACCCGTTGCGACAGTTGATGGACGGCATTCTGCCGGTTCTGGGTGGCATAGCAGATACCGTCCAGTGACGGTCCCTGAATGGCCGGGAACCGGTGCCGCAATGCCGCGATGATATCGCGGGTATCGTCCACGCTGAGAGTGGTTTGCGTCACGTAAGCGATACGTTCGGGGTCGGTGACGGTCAGCGACGACACCTCGCCGCTGTCGGAGATAACGTGCACCGGCCCGTCGATCCGGCCACGCGTGCCCTCGACCTCGGGATGGCCGCGGTGGCCGATGATGACGATCTCGTAACCCTGGCGGCTGTAGCGCTGGGCCTGCAGATGCACCTTGGTCACCAGCGGGCAGGTGGCGTCGATAATCTCGAGCCCACGCTCGCGGGCATGATCCACAACGTTGCCTGCGACGCCGTGGGCACTGAAGATGGTAACGGCGTCCGCCGGTATGTCGTCGAGGCTTTCCACGAACACCGCACCCCGCCCGCGCAAGTCATTCAGTACATGCTGGTTGTGCACTATTTCGTGCAGCACGAACACCGGTGGGCCGTAGAGTTCGAGCGCTGTTTCGACAATGTCTACCGCGCGCACGACGCCAGCGCAGAAACCTCGCGGTTGTGCTAATAGAACATCCATTGCTAGCCTCTTTAGGGTTGTTGATGAACTCCGATAAGGACATCGGGAGCTTCCGTCCCGGCTGGCATCCCATCCAGAGGAGGCACTGCAGCAATAACTTGAAACCGCAACGCCCACAGTCTAACTTAGCCTATGCAACGCTAGCAATTCAGGCCCTTACGGCGCTCGCAAGCATAGTTTCCGGTGTTGACGGGACAGTTGCAACGGTACAATAGCGCCGATCGTGATTGTGGGGCGGCTCGTTCAGGAAGGTCGTGCCGACCGCCATGCCGTATGGACCCTTCCGGTCTGCTGGGCGGACGGCAAGCAACTGGATCAGTATCCTCTCTCCTCATCTGCCAGGTTCACGTGTATCGGATGTCAGCCAGAAAAATCGCGCTAGCCGAAGATGCCGTGGGTTCGTCTACGCCCCCGTGCTCGCTGACCGATGACCAGTTGCAGGATTACCTGTTGCAGGGTGTGTCGCGGACTTTCGCGCTGACTATTCCGCAATTGCCGGCCAGCCTCGGCCGGGTTATCGCTAATGCCTATCTGCTGTGCCGGATTGTCGATACCATCGAAGATGAGCCGACGCTGGACGCCGCCGGCAAGAAACGGCTGTGTGTGCGGTTTGCCGACGTGGTCGATGGGGGCTCCACAGCGCCGGCATTTGCGGCCGAGCTGTCACCCATGCTGTCGCGGCAGACGCTGGCGGCAGAGCGGGAACTGGTTGCGCTGACGCCGCGGGTGATCGCGATCACCCGGCGGTTTGATCCGGCGCAGCAGGCCGCCATCAAGCGCTGCGTCCGCATCATGGCCACTGGCATGGCGGAGTTTCAGCAGACCAGAAGCGTGGCTGGCCTGGCCACGCTAGCCGACATGGACCGTTACTGCTATGTCGTGGCGGGGGTGGTCGGGGAAATGTTGACCAGCCTGTTTTGCCACTATTCGCCGGCGATAGCCCGCCACGAGGATAAACTCATGGTGCTCGCGGTATCGTTCGGTCAGGGCCTGCAGATGACCAATATCCTCAAGGATATCTGGGAGGACCGGGCCCGGGGCAGTTGCTGGCTGCCGCGGTCGCTGTTTGCCGAACACGGTGTTGATCTGGCGCGGCTGGAACCGGGCCAGGCGGGTTTCAGTCGGGGCCTGGACCAGCTCGTGGCCATCGCTCATGGTCACTTGCGCAACGCGCTGTGCTATACCCTGCTCATTCCGCGCAATGAAAAGGGTCTGCGTAATTTCTGTTTGTGGGCCATCGGTATGGCAGTGCTCACGCTGCGTAAGCTCGAGCAGCGGCGCGATTTCGATAATGGCCGACAGGTTAAGATCTCACGCCGCAGCGTCAAACTGACCATCCTGCTGACGCGTTGGTCCCGGTCCAGTGACCGGCTTTTGCAGCTGCTGTTCAACACGGCTGCCAGCGCTCTGCCACACCCCCAAATGCCGCCGGACAATCCGTCCGGCTGACTCCTGCGAATTGGTTCTGGCCGGGTGCTTGTTCAAGGTGCCGGGTCGGGGAGGTTGTGCGATGTCGATTGCCATGACGTCTGCGGAAAAGCAATCTGCTGGTTCCGCCGACGCCCTGGATCATGCCCTGGGGCGGGCCCGGGAGGCGCTATGCGCAGCCCAGCATGAGTCCGGTTACTGGTGCTTCGAGCTGGAAGCCGACTGCACTATTCCGGCTGAATATATTCTGATGATGCATTTCGTTGGTGAGGTCGACCATGGATTGCAGAGCCGGCTGGCGCGCTACCTGCGTGCCCACCAGGGCGGTGACGGTGGCTGGCCACTGTACTATCAGGCCGATTTGGAACTGAGCTGCTCGGTCAAGGCCTACTTCGCTCTCAAGCTGGCGGGTGACGATCCCAATGCGCCGCACATGAGCCGGGCGCGAGAAGCCATCCTCGATCGGGGTGGTGCCGCCCGGGCCAATGTGTTTACCCGCATTGCCCTGGCCCAGTTCGGGCAGATTCCCTGGCGTGGCGTACCGTTCATGCCGGTGGAGATTCTGTTGTTGCCACGCTGGGCGCCGTTTCATCTGAGCAAGGTCTCGTATTGGTCGCGGACCGTGATGGTGCCGCTGCTGGTGCTGTGTTCGGCCCGGGCCCAGGCCCGTAATCCGAACGGTATCGATGTCGCGGAGTTATTCACCGTGCCGCCGCTGCAGGAGCGGGGATATTTCACGGCCCATTCGGCCATGAACCGTCTGTTTCTGACGTTGGACCGCTGTGGCCGCTGGCTGGAACCGCTAATGCCCTCCCGGCTGCGTCGTCGTGCCGTGAACTGGGCGGAGGCCTGGGTACTCGAGCGGCTCAACGGGTTGGGCGGTCTGGGTGCCATCTTTCCAGCCATGGTCAATGCCTATGAGATGCTGCTGCACCTGGGTTATCTACCCGACCATCCGCAGGTCAGGACCGCCCGTCAGGCGATTGACCGGTTGCTGGTCGACCGTGGTGAAAGCAGCTACTGCCAGCCCTGCGCGTCACCGGTATGGGACACCGGCTTGAGTTGTCTGGCGCTGCAGGACACCGATCTCGCGGCGACCCGGCCCGCGGTACGGCAGGCGCTGGACTGGCTGCGCGAGCGCCAGTTACTGACGGCGCCGGGCGACTGGCGGGACGACCATCCGGATCTGCCGGGCGGCGGCTGGCCGTTCCAGTTCGACAACGATTATTACCCCGATCTGGACGACACCAGCGTGGTGGCCTGGGCCATGGATCAGGATGGTGACCCGCGGTACCGCGAAGCGATCATGCGGGCGGCGCACTGGTTGGTGGGGATGCAATCGCGCACTGGTGGTTTCGCCTCGTTCGATGCCGACAACGAGCATTACTATCTGAACGAAATTCCATTTGCCGATCACGGTGCGTTGCTGGATCCGCCTACTGCCGATGTGACAGCGCGCTGCGTTGCCCTGATCAGCCGTGTGCTGAGCCAGGACGCGGCCGGCAAGGCGGCCGTTGAGCGCGGGCTGGCGTATCTCGAAAAGGAACAGGAGGCGGAGGGGGCCTGGTTTGGCCGTTGGGGTACCAACTACATCTACGGCACCTGGTCGGTGCTGGCGGCATTGGAGCGGGTTGGTTTGCCCAAAGACCACCCGATGATCCGCAAGGCTGTGGCCTGGTTGCTGGACAAGCAGCGCCCCGATGGTGGCTGGGGCGAGAGCAACGATACCTATCATGATCCGGGCACGGCGGGAGAGGGCCCAGCCAGCACCGGTTACCACACCGCGTGGGCGGTGCTCGGGTTGCTGGCGGCGGGCGCGGGCGATTGCGAAGCGGTGCGCCGCGGGGTCGATTTTCTTGTGCGTCAGCAGCGGGAGGACGGGTTCTGGGGTGATCCCTGGTTCAATGCGCCCGGTTTTCCGCGCTTCTTCTATCTCAAGTATCACGGCTACCATCGCCATTTTCCGTTGTGGGCGCTGGCGCGCTATCGCAAGCTGGTGGACGGGGCAGCACCCTGACCCGGATCGGGGTGGTGGTCGGATTGCCGGCCGAGGCGCGGATGCTGTGTCCCCGGCTGCGGTCTGCCGGGCTGCCGCAGCGCATGCCTGCCGGCGGCTGGCTGTGTGTGGCCGGCATCGGCCCGGAGCGCGCCGGCCAAGCGGCCCGGGCACTGCTGGCGTGTGGCGCCGACGCCTTAGCCAGCTGGGGTAGCGCCGGCGCCCTGGACCCGATCTGCGTACCGGGTGACCTGCTGCTGCCCGCTGTCGTCGCGGCCGGACCCGGGCAGCCGTGGCTAGCGGTCGATGCAGTCTGGCAGGCCCGTCTACGCCGGGAGCTGCAGCCACACCTGACGGTGCGCACTGGCGGCCTGGTGCAAAGCCCGGCCGTATTGGGCACCAGTGCCGCCAAGCGCGAGCTGCACCGGCGGACCGGCGCCATGGCCGTCGATATGGAAAGCGCGGCTGTGGCCGAGATGGCGCACACCGCCGGCGTGCCTTTTGTCGCCCTACGAGCGGTCGCCGACAACGCCACAACGACCTTGCCCCGGGCGGCGCTGGTCGCGTTGGACCAACGCGGTCAGCTGCTGGCGTGGCGGTTGCTTCAGGCCTTGGTCCGGCGACCGTGGGAGGGGACGATGCTGCTGAAGCTGGGCCGGGATTTCGCAGCCGCCCGGCGGACCCTGCGCGCGGTCAGCCGGGTGGCCGGGCCAACCCTCGGTCGGCCGCCGCCGACCGCGGTGTGATCACCCGCTGGAACGGATTCTGGCCGCGGTGTGCCGGACCACCTCGACCAGGCAGGTCTGCGCGCTGGGTCCTTGCGCCAGCGCTGATGTCCCGACATCGCGGGTCAGCACATTCGGATTGCCGGATTGTTCGAGGTCATCGGCGCCTTCGGGGTGAAACGGTGCGCCAGTCGCCAGGGTGACCACGCCGGGGCGCACCGCGGTGGTGAGCTGGGCGCCGGCAAGGCACTGACCACGCTGGTTGAATACCCGCACGGTATCGCCCTCGCCGATGCCACGGGCAGTGGCATCGGCGGGATTAATCCGCAGCGGTTCGAGGCCGTCGACCTTGCCGGCCTGACTGGTCGCGCCATGCTCCCACTGGCTGTGCAAGCGGGTCGCTGGCTGATTCGACAGCAGGTGCAGCGGAAACCGCCGGGCCACCGGGCCACCTAACCATTCAGCCGGTTCCAGCCAGCTGGGGTGAGGCGGGCAGTCGCGATGACCCAGCCCGGCGATGGCTGTGGAGAACAGCTCGATCCGGCCCGACGGCGTCGGCAGGGCATGGCGTTCGGGATCGGCCCGGAACTCGGCCAGCAGAACCCGCTGGCCGGAACCGGCGAGGCGTTCGTCAAACTCGAGCACATCCTGGGCCCAGAAAGTGTCGAAATCGGGCAGGGCGCGATGCTCCTGCCGCAACCGTGTGTACAGATGGCGCAGCCAGTCCATGGCGGTACGGCCCCAGGTGAATTCAGCGGCAACCCCCAACCGCTGGGCCAGGCCGGTGAAGATAGCGTAGTCGTCGCGGGCCCGGCCAACCCGTGGGATTGCCTGCTTCATTGCCACCAGCACATTATCCTGCGAGGAACCGCCGATATCATCGCGCTCCAGCGGCGTGGTGGTCGGCAGCACGACGTCGGCATGGCGGGCGGTGGCAGTCCAGAACGGATCCTGGACGATGATCGTTTCCGGGCGCTGCCAGGCCTTGCGGAGACGGTTGAGGTCCTGGTGGTGGTGGAATGGGTTGCCGCCGGCCCAGTAGACCAGCCGGATATCGGGATAGGTATGATAGTTGCCGTCATAGCTGAAGCGTCCGCCCGGTTGCTGCAGCATATCGGCGATCCTGGCTACCGGGATGAAGCGGCGCACCGGGTTCGGCGGCCGCGGCAGGGAAGGTAACCTGATCCGCGGCACGCCGTTGCCGACCGAACCCACCGCGCCATAACCCAGCGCGAATCCACCGCCGGGCAAGCCGATCTGCCCGAGTACCGCGGCCAATGCAATCGTCATCCAGTAGGGTTGTTCGCCGTGATCGGCGCGCTGCAGCGACCAACTGGCGTTGATCAGGGTGCGGTTGGCCGCCATGTCCCGGGCCAGGCCGCGAATCCGCCCGGCCGGCAGGCCGCTTATGGCTGCGGCCCAGGCGGCGGTTTTGGGCTGACCGTCGGTACGACCCAGCAGATAGTCCCGGAAGGTTTCGAAACCGGCGCTGTAACGGGCCAGAAAAGCGTCGTCATGGCGGTTCTCGGTGACCAGCGTATGGGCCAGTGCCAGCATCACGGCGGTATCGGTGTTGGGCCGCAGCGGCAGCCATTCCGCCGCCAGTTCCGGCGCCAGATCGTCGCGTAACGGCGAGAGGTTGACGAAACGGCAGCCGTTGCGTTTGGCCGCGCGCAGCCAGCCGCGGACCCGATGGCGTCCCTGGCCGGCGGCATTGACCTGGGCATTCTTCAGCGGGATGCCGCCGAAGCAGACCAGCAGCTTGGTGTGCTCGGCGACCACCGGCAGTGAGGTGCTTGAGGCCTGGATATGATCGTAGCTGTGGCCCAGATACCCGCGGGACAATCACTTCGGCGGCCGCCAGCGAATAGGTGTTGACCGAGCGGGTATAGCCACCGGCCAGACTCATGAAGCGGTGTAATTGGCTCTGCGCATGATGAAACCGACCGGCGCTGGCCCAGCCGTAGGAACCCGCATAGATTGCGTCATTGCCATAGCTAGCGCGGACTCTTTCCAGTTGCCCGGCGACGAGGTCTAGCGCCTCGTTCCAACCGACGGCTACGAATGAGTCGCGGCCACGACTGCCAGCGGCGTTACCGGGACCATGCTGCAACCAGCCCTGCCGCACCATAGGCTCACGTATCCGGTGGGGGTGGTCGACGGCCAGCAGTGAGCGGCCGATCGGTGAGGGATCGGGATCATTCTCCCAAGGCTGGATGGCGACCAGCCGGCCGGCCTCGGCGGTGACTCGGTAGACGCCCCAGTGGGTCATCGTAAGGATCTGCCGTCTACAGTCAGTGGCCATTTTGCCGACCCGTGGCATGAATCTGACAAATGCGGTAGGTTACCGCTAGTTGACGTAAATCAAACCCCGTCACGGGCATCGGTGATACATTCCATTTCAGAACCTGCCTGGAGCGCGGCGTGGCGTGCTGCGGGTATATAGCGCGTTTCGTGATGCAGGTTGCGGCAATGGCGAAGCGATGACAAGGTGGCCAGTGGCAGAGCGAGGTTAGCAGAGTGATTCGATACAAAGAAGGTGCCCGAGGTCTGATTGTGACCATTTATCTGCCGGGTGATGCCGGTGGGCCGTTCGAAGGCCCGATGTATGCTTCTGCAGAACTGGCCAGAGCCGCATATCCGGTGGCCACGATATGGGAGCGTGAAGTCGAAACCAGCAGTCTGGGTGAAGCCCTTGGTCTGCTGGCGGGCGTCGAGTTCGAGGATCCGGCCTCGTCGACGGTGGCCTATTCGACGGTGCTGACCCGGCTTTGTGTCTGAGTGCGGCGGTGGGGTGGGGTGGTCGCTACAGGGGAAAGCCTGGGGCGATCCATGAGGCTCGGTAACGACGCGTACGATCGGCTGCTGTCTTTTTGTTAGTTAAATTCTATCACCCTGATAAAAATATAATAAATTTAAACTTTTTAATGTTGGCCGCATAGTATTCCCCAACACTGTTCTTACCGTGATCTGGAGAACTGCTATGAAAATCGTGAAGGTCAGCGAGTCCCCATCTCGGTCAACGATGCCTTCGTCATGGCAGCCTGGGCGCAGGATCCGGAGGCCGAAAACGGCACCTTGATACCCGACGGCAACGGTGACTTCAGCGCTGCCATAAGCCACGCCCGAGCAGCCGGCCGGTCTCCGCAAGATTGACCCGGGTCAAGGTGTTGCTCATACAGTAAGCGGTACATTGAACAACGGCTGAACTTTGCACTGGCAATCATTTCAAATAAGCGGTTGAGTCCGGTAGGTGGCCGGGCCGACTGTTGTAAACGGACTTTGCGAAAGGAGTCATCGATGGATCGACGTGGTGTGATAGCCTTCGTGCTGGCTGGAGGCCAAGGTAGCAGACTCTATCCCCTGACCGCCGAGCAGCCCAAGCCGGTACTGCCGTTCGTCGGTGGTTACCGGATCATCGACTTCGTGCTCAGCAACCTTATTAATTCCGGTGTCCGCATCATCTACGTGCTGGTCCAGTACAAGCCGGCGCCGTTGCTTGCCCACCTGAATGCCGTCTGGGGGGCGGATACGCCGGGCGGGCCGGTACGGGTGCTGCAGCCCGTGGCAGGTGGCGACCGTTTCCGCGGTACCGCCGATGCGGTCCGCAAGTGCATCCACGTGCTCGACCGTCATCAGCCCGATTTGGTGGCGGTGCTGGCGGCCGATCACATTTATCGGATGGATCTGAATCAGATGCTTGCGTTTCACCGCCACAGCAGGGCTGATGTCAGCCTGGCCGCGCTGCCAGTGCCTGTGGCTCAGGCTGACCGGTTTGGTATTACCGCAGCCGACGGCGCGCAGCGGGTGAGCGAATTCCAGGAGAAACCGCACCAACCTCGGGTGATTCCGGATCGTCCCGATTATGCGTATGCCTCACTGGGTAATTACCTGTTCGACGCACGACTGCTGGTCGACGCACTGGGATCAGGGCCAGGGCAGGCAGCAACTGATTTTGGTGGTCACCTGCTGCCACAACTGGTGGGCAAATATCGCGTCTATGCTTACGATTTTGCAACCAACAGGATTCCCGGTATCCGCTGTTATGAGGAGCCAGCCTATTGGCGCGATGTCGGTACCATAACGGCTCTGGAGGCCGCCCGGCGGGACAGTCGGGGGGGGCGGCCCCGGTTCGACCTGGCCAACCGGTATTGGCCTATCCGGCGCGCCGGAACCATCCAAGACCAGGTGCCGGTCCACGCGCGCTCGGAGCCGCTGATGCATGCCGGCCGGTCGCACCAGTGGCACTCGCCCCGCACCTTCGTGGCGCTGTCGTAACCGGGTTTACTGGGCCATGACATGGCGCTCGTGTGGCATGGTCCGAGGAACCGCGTTCTATTGCTCATAGTCGCAATAGCTAGAGGCCTCTGATGGATTCCGCGACGGCGGAATCGTGGCATTGCTGACAGCCGCTGTTCAGCGCTGCAGCACGTTCGGAGGTTACGATCATGACTACCTTGGCGATCGGTTACGCCATGCTGCCGGACGGCTACTGGGAAAGCGGTCGCCGCGTTCAGGTGCAGCTGCCGATCGACAGTGCCCGGGTGCCGGCTGTGGTCGTTCAGACACCGTTCTACGATCCGCGCAAAGCCATTCCCAAGGGTCAGGAGGATGCGGTCAGCGGTACCGATGGGCGGGTGTCATGAGGGCGGCGTTGCCAGCGCCGTAGGGAGGTCTTGGGAGGCTGACGAGGCTCGGCCGGGCGGTTTCGGGTAGGCTATGCGGCCGAGCCATCGAACTAACCCTTTAAGCCTACTTTTTGGAGCGCCCTATGACACCTCCCTTGTTCTCGCCGCTGACTCTCGGTCCGCTGACGCTGGCTAACCGCATCGCGGTGTCGCCCATGTGCCAGTACAGTGCTGATGACGGCAGCGCGACCGACTGGCATCTGCAGCACCTCATGCAACTGGCGTTCTCCGGCGCCGCTCTGGTCATGGTCGAAGCGACGGCAGTCGAGCGGCGCGGACGCATCACTCACAACTGCCTGGGACTCTACTCGGACGCCAATGAGGCGGCTCTGGAACGGGTGCTGCAAGCGGCTCGGCGGGTCGCTCTGCCGAACACGGCTTTCGGCATTCAGCTGGCGCATGCCGGGCGCAAGGGGTCGGCGCAGCGGCCGTGGGACGGCGGTGGTGCGCTGGCTGAAACCGAGGATCCGTGGACCACGGTGGCGCCGTCGGCGATTCCGGTAGGCGACCGCTGGCATACGCCGGCGGCCTTGGACGACGCCGGTCTCGAGCGGGTCGAACAGGCCTTCGTCACGGCGGCGCAGCGGTCGGTGCGGCTCGGCTTCGAGCTGTTGGAAATACACTGCGCCCACGGTTATCTGCTGCACGAGTTTCTGTCGCCGCTCTCCAATCAGCGTCAGGACCGCTATGGCGGCAGTCTGGAAAACCGCCTCCGGTTACCCTTGCAGGTGGCCCGGGCCGTGCGTGCAGCGGTGCCCGAAGGTGTTGCGGTCGGTGCCCGCATCACAGGCACCGACTGGGTCGAGGGTGGCTTCACTGCAGAGGATGCGGTGGTGCTGGCGGCTGCGCTGAAACAGCTCGGTCTGGATTACGTCTGCGTATCCAGCGGCGGGCTGGTACCGGGTGCCCGGATTCCGGTGGAGCCCGGCTATCAAGTCCCGCTGGCGGCCAGAGTCCGGCGCGAGACGGGCATCACGACCCGCGCGGTAGGCATGATTGCAGGCCCACAACAGGCCAATGCCATCATCGCTGCGGGTGAGGCTGATCAGGTCGCCCTGGCGCGCGCCTTCCTGGATGATCCCCGCTGGGGCTGGCACGCTGCCGAAGCGCTCGGCATGGCGGCGAGCCAGCCGCCCCAGTATCAGCGTGCCGGGGCCCGGGTCTGGCCGGGGTGGCGTCTGGTAAAGAGCTGATCACAACAGCCCCGGCGGGTGGCGATGGTGACGGGATGCCCGAATGGCATGCCGCGCCCGTTAGCCCGTGCAATATTTGATTGGATTTGACCTTGGTCAACGTCCATGTCACCGCAGTCCGGTTAAACTCATATCTTTGCGTTTACAGCGCGTTGGAGTGATCCAGCCTTGAGTGCCCGGATGCCACGGCGCTTTCTGTCCCTGCTCGTGCCGCTACTGGTCGTCGTGGTGGCGATTGTTGTTATCGTCATCGAGATTCAGAGTTTTGTAAGTTATGAGCGAACCTACATTAAAGGGCACAAGGATGATCTCAGCCTGTTGGCCTCGTCCGTGGCCTCGCGCATCGCGGCGTGGCGTACGGAGCGGTTGGCCGATCTCAAAACGCTGACCAACGACCTGCTGCTGCGGCGTGAGCTCGTACGGTGGGTCGATCAGGCGCGGCCCCATACCGGGGAGGACGAGGATCTGGCCCGGCTGCTGCGTGAGGTGCGCAACAACTACGGTTATCGGGATGCGCTGCTGTTCGGGCCCGGTGGTGAGCTGATCGCTCAGGCCGACGAGGTCCACAGCAGCGCCTACCTGCGGTTCGCGCGGCAGGTGCTGCCATCAGGCTTGACAAACGGGCCGACGATACTCGGCATGACCCGGCTCGCCGGTACCCAGCAATTGCTTGTGCCCATGGTCGGGACCATAAGGCTCGATGCAAGCCGGCACGCGACCCTGGTGTTGCTGGTCGATCCGGGCCGTGATTTGTACCCTATGCTGTCGGTTAAGTGTTGCGGCGAGACCAGTCTGGAAATGCTGCTGGTGGGCTGGCGGCAGGGCCATGTCGTATTCCTTAGTCCGTTGAAGTATTCGCGCGAGCCGCCGCTGCAACTGCGCATTGCCGGTAACCCGGGCTGGCTTCCGGCCGCCCATGCGCTGAGTGCTGACACGCCGGTACTGGAGGGGCGTGACTATCGCGGGGTGAGCGTGTTCGCGGCAGTGCATCCGATTCCGGGCTCGCCCTGGGCTGTGGTGATCAAGCGCGATAAGGCGGAGGTGTTGCGACCCGTCGCATCACAGCGCCGAGTCATGGCCGTAGGGTTAATCGGGCTGTTTCTGTTCACCTTCACCGTGCTCGGGTTGTGGTGGGCGTATCAGCGCCGCCGGATGCTAGTGCTGCAACAGCGGACGGAGCAGGAACGTAAGGCCATCGCCGAGCACCTGCACAACATCAGCCGCTATTCCAACGACGCCCAGTTGTTGCTCGATGCCAGACTGCGGATCGTGGAGGCCAATCAGCGTGCAGAGGCGATGTACGGCTACGACAGGGATACTCTGATCGGGCTCGATGCCCAGCGTTTGCGTAGTGCGAAAACCGCAGTGGGCCTGGCCAGTGATCTGGCGCGTTTTGGTGATGAGGGACAGGTCTACGAAACTGTTCACCAGGATCGTAACGGGCGTGAGTTCCCGGTCGAGATCAGCGCCCGTCGGCTTCTGATCGATGACGCTACGTTTTACCACGCCACCATACGCGATATCAGCGAACGCAAGCGTGCCGAAGCCGAGATTCTCCGGTTGAGCCGATTGTACCGGACGCTTTCGCGAGCCAATGAAGGCATAGTGCAGGCGCGTAGCGAGGACGACGTGTACCAGGCACTGTGCCGGGTGTCCTGGCAGGAAGGCGGTGGGCTGCTGGTGGCAGTGATGGTGCCGCAGCCGGAGACCGGGATTCTCCGGGTGGTGGCCGCGGCCGGGCGACACCGGGAGTACCTGCGGGGTTTGGAGGTGACCACTGCCGCCGGGGTGGCTGAAGGCCATGGTCCCAGCGGTGTGGCCATGCGTGAGAATCGGGTTTACATTGCCAACGACTTTGCCACCGATCCGGCCACCGGCCCATGGCGGGAGCGGGCGGCGTCTCACGGCATCAGGGCTAGTGGGGTATTCCCGCTGCGCCGCGGCGGGCAGTCCGGCGGCCGAACTGGTGTTTTATGCGGCTGAGTCGGGATTCTTCGACCAAGAGGTGGCTAGTCTGCTGACGGAGATCGCCGGCGACGCCTCGTTCGCGCTTGATAAGCTTGCTGCCGATGCGCAGCGTGATGCCGCTATGGTGGGCTCGAGGACGCGCTGAGCCAGCAACGGGCCATTCTCGACAACATCCCCGACGCCGCCTGGCTGAAAGACGCCGGCGGCCGTTACATTGCTGTAAACCGTACCTATGCGAATCTTCTGGACCTACACCGGACGCCATGATTGGCAAGTTCGATGCACAACTCTGGCCGGCGGATCTCGCGGCGTCGTTTGCGGCCGATGAGGCCGAGGTAAAGCGGCTACAGACCGTCTCGCGCAGAGATCAATCGCTTCTCTTGCCGGACGGTAGCGAGGTGATTGCCGATATTGTCGTCGCGCCGGTGTTCGATTCCGAGCGGCAGGTGACCGGACTGGTGGGTCTGGCACGGGATGTCACGACGAGAAAACAGGCGGAACAGGCGCTGGCCGAGAGCGAGTCGCGGTTACGTTCGATCATCGAGCACAACAATGACGGCATGCTGGTGCTCGACCGCGCATCGCGGGTGCTGTTCGTCAATTCGGTCGCCGAGACATTGCTTGAGCGCTCCGAGCAGCAGTTGCTGGGAACGGTTTTCGGCTTGCCAGCGGGTGAATGCAGGCGAGACCAGCATCGAATTACCGGCCGCCAACGGGGGAGTAAGTTATATCGTGCTGCACTACAGCGATCTGCAATGGCAGGATCAGCTGGCCCAACTGGTCGTGTTGCACGATGTGACCGAACGGCGCCGGCGCGAAATCGAACAGCGGGAACATGGCGAGCGTATGAACCGGGTTCTGTTCCAGATGATTCAGACAATCTCACTGACGCTGGAAAAACGCGACCCGTACACCGCAGGCCACCAGGAGCGGGTGGCCCAGCTTGCCGCCGGGATCGGACTCGCTCTGGGTTTGCCACAGGCCCAGGTGCAGGGGTTGTGGCTGGGAGGCCTGATCCACGATATCGGCAAGATCGCAGTACCCAGCGAGCTTCTCAATCGGCCCGGCCGGCTCGGCCCCATCGAAATGGCACTGATCAGGGAGCATCCGCAGTCCGGCTACGATATCGTCAAGGCTGTCGACTCACCATGGCCGCTGGCGGCCATGGTGCTCGATCACCATGAGCGGCTGGACGGCTCGGGTTATCCTGCTGGCCTGAAGGGCACGGCGATTCCTTTGGAGGCCCGCATCATTGCGGTTGCCGATGTGGTTGAGGCGATCTCGGCGCATCGGCCTTACCGGCCGGCGCTGGGCATCGACAAGGCGCTCGAGGAAATCCGCCGTGGCCGCGGCCGATTGTACGATGCCGCGGCGGTGGATGCCTGCTTGAAGTTGTTTCGGCAGGGTGACTTTGTCTATCGTGGCGGCGTCATCATGCCGGTATCCGATGACTTCTTGCCAGCGTATTTTGGCATGCCATTTGGGACCCTGTCGGAGGAATCGACGGTTTCACAAGCCAACACTGAGGCATCGTTTGATGAGCCAACCTAAGGGAGGGCCGAATCCTGCGGGCGTCCGCACGGCGGAGACTGGGGGTGCAGTACAGAAGTCAGCGACCGGGATCGCTGGCTTCGACGCCTTAAGCGACGGGGGCTTGCCCCAGGGGAGAAGCACGTTAGTGGCGGGGACCGCCGGTGCCGGCAAGACGGTTTTCGCGTTGCAGCTGCTGGCCGAGGGCGGCCTCAAAGCGGACGAAGCCGGTATCTTCGTCACCTTTGAGGAACCACCGGAGCGGGTGCGCGGTTACGGCATGGGCTTTGGGTGGGCGCCCGCGGCGCTGAACGCGGATCACATCTCTGGTACGGGAATCATCCGGAATCTGACCTCGGTAAACATCGATTTGCAGCCCCACGTCGTTGTCGGGCGGTTGAAGTTCATGTCACTGTATGCCGAAAGTGCCAGCCCGCAGGAGCATGCGTATGCCATTCTTACGATTGTGAAATCACGCGGCACTGGTCATTCCCGCCAGGTGCGCGAGCTGATTCTCACGGATAACGGCGTGAGTCTGACGGATGTGTATTACCTGGAGGGTGAGCTACTGTTGGGCACGGCGCGGTGGGACCACGAACGGCGCGAGCGCGAGTCCAGGGCGGCCCGGCAGCGGGGGCTGGAATTCAGACGCCAGCAGCTACGGCGGTTTGAGGACGAAACCAAGGCGCGTACCGAGGCCTTACAGCATGAGCTCGAGTTGCGTCGGGCGGAGCTGTTGTACCAGCAGGAGGCGGATGCTGAGCAACTGACCGATTGGGATAGTGGCGACGAGCAACGCACCCGGCGCCGAGGACGGGAGGCCAAAAACTGATGGCGAACCTGTTGTTCGAGCTCTACATAAGGCCCGGCGCCGCCGATTCCGATGCGGCTGTGCGGAATCTGCAGCGCCTGCGGCGTGAGGCGGGCGCGTCCGGCAGTGTCCGGGTGATTGACGTGACTACGGATGGTGTTGCTGCCGTAGCCAACAATATTCTGCTCACGCCGACGCTGATTGTCCGGAGTGGTTCGAGAGAGCTACGGTTTATCGGCAATCTTACACGCCGCGATAGGCTACTGCAGATGCTCGACCCGGAACAGCGGTCGCCTGATGGGGGGTGGTGACGCTCAGGTAGGATCGAGGTGGAAGCGGTCGCGACGCGGGCGGCGCCGAGGTTGGGTTCACTATGTGACCGTGGAGGCCTTGCAGTTGCCGCGGTTCGGAGTCTGACATGCTAGGATTCCGGTGGTGAGTGGCTGATTCTGGAAGATGGAATTCGAATATCCAGACGAATGACAACGAATTGGATGGATAACGACACTCAACTGAAGTCCCGGTTGCTGTTCCACGTTTCTGTGTTGTTTGCGCTGATGGGCCTGATCTACGGCGCAATCGGCGCGACGCACGGCGAGCTGGTGACTGGCCTGCCCGCAACCGCTTTCGGTCTCAGTGCCGGTGTGTTCGCGCTGGATTACCAGCGCCGCCATGATCTCACGGTTCTCAACAACGGCATCACCGCAGCCGTTGCCCTGTTGCTGCTGTACTTTCTGGGTGAAGGTGGCGTGGCCGGTACCGGGCCAGTATGGGCCGCTTTGTTTCCAGTGCTGAGTTTTTATCTTTACGGATTGCGGCGCGGTGTCGTGGTCAACGCCGTGTATCTGGCCGCTGCCGCCGTCATACTTTTGCTGCCGGTAAACACGCTCCTCATGGTGCCCTACGACACGGCCTTCAAACTCGGCGTCCTGGGAGCGATCGGCTGCAACAGCGTATTGTCGTATTTTCTGCAGTATACCCGGGAATTGACCCTGCAGGACCGCGCCCTAGCCTTGCGGGCGCTGGAAGTGGCGGCGGCTACCGATCCGCTGACCGGGCTGGTCAATCGGCGACGGATGCTGGAGACGTTGAAGTATGCCTTCAACGATTACACCCGCCATAGGCAGCCGTTTTGCATCGCCATTGCCGACATTGATCACTTCAAGCAGGTCAACGACACTTTTGGCCATCTCTGCGGCGACGCGGTGCTGGTCCAGCTGGCAACCTTGATGCGGGCCGATCTGCGCCAGGTTGATCACGTTGCCCGCTGGGGCGGGGAGGAGTTCATGATGCTGCTGCCACATACTACGCTGCAGGAAGCCGAAACGGTTCTGGAACGGCTGCGCCGCGGCGTCGATCATCACCTGTTCCGATTTCGGGCACAAGCGGTACGCATCACCCTCAGTATCGGTGTGGCGATGGTGGAGCCGGGAGTGGATCATGATCAGCTCGAAGGGATGGCGGATCAGAGTCTGTACGCTGCCAAGCAGCAGGGGCGCAACCGCGTCGTGGCAGCGACTCCTCAGCTGTTGCCGGTGGATGGCCCGCGGCCGCCGCAGGCCTAGTGAAATTGCCGGCGTGGCCGGTTTTGTTCCGCTTGCCAGCACACGTTGCGGCTAAAGCACCAGGTCGGCTGCCGAATCGGCGTGCTCGAGCACATCGGCGCGGGTTATCCGCCCGGCACTGTAAAGTTCCGACAACGACTGTTCGAACGTCCTCATACCCAGCTCATGGTGTTTGGCCAGCGCCGCCTTGATGTCATCCAGTTGTCCCTGGAGAATAAGCTCGGCGATGTCGGGCGCGGTCAGCAGAATCTCCGTTGCCAGTACCGCGGTGCCGTCGGTTGAACGTAGCAGGCGCTGGGCGATGATGCCTTTGAGCGTAATAGCGACATCCATGCGCCGCTGGCGGTGCGATGGTTCCGGGAAAAAGTTGATAAACCGCTCGATCGCCTGTGTCACGTCGCGGGCATAGAGCGTCGTTAGACACAGGTGTCCGGTCTGAGCATAGGTCAGCGCGTACTGGGCGGTTTCGGTATCCCGCAGTTCACTGAGCATGATCAGATCCGGCTGCTCCCGCATGGCATTGCGCAGTCCGGCGCCAATCGTCAGTGTATCGAGTCCAACCTCGCGCTGATCGACCAGTGCCTTGCGGTGGCGGAATAGGAACTCGATCGGGTCCTCGATGGTGAGGATATGGCCGCTGGCATTGCGGGCCCGGTAGTCGACCATGGCCGCTGCCGTGCTGGTTTTGCCCGCGCCGGTCGGGCCGACCACCAGCACTAGACCGTCCTTCAGCATAGCCAGGTCGGCGACTTGCGAAGGCAGACCCAGCTGGTCGAAATCGGGGATGTTGGACTTCAGCAACCGTACCACCATCGCCACTTCACCGCGCTGCAGATAGACGTTGATGCGGTAGCGGCCGATGTCTTCCACCGACAGGGACAGATTGGCCTCTAGCGTCGCTTCGAACTGGCTGCGCTGGCGATCGTTCATGACGCTGTTGGCCAGCGCTCTGACATCACCGCTTTTGAAGGCCGGGATATCGACCGCGGTCGTCTTGTCACCGATTTTGATATAGGGCGGTGCCCCGACCGTCAGGAACAGATCGGAACCGCCCTGGTCCGCCATCAGCTTGAGCAGCTCAGGAAGATCGACCACCGCTTGTTCTCCACCATTGCCCAGAGCGGACTCTATCATACCCGGTGTCGGTCTATTGGCGCATGGTCGCTGGTCTACCAAGCGTCTGCCGGAACTTCTGCCTGACAACATGACTCTTAGCTCCCGTAATTCGACCTGGTGCCTAGCTTTGACAGGCCTGATACACCCAAGATAATGCCAACAGTGGTCATGATTGCAACAACCGTAACGATGCCCGTTTGTCACAATCGGGCTTCGCACTTCCGGTGGCGATGTCCGGCTGTAGCCAACCACCCGGGGTGAGTTGACTGCGAGTAGGCGTCTCATGGTGCTGGCGTCGGCATGATCAAGTCGGACGACACAGGGAGGCAAACCAGACGCCATGATCGATTGAAGGCCCGGCACCCGGACAAAGTTGTGCCGCCATCGGCGCTGCAGTGCAGCTGTAATGCAGCCATCGAGCGATGGAGATAAGCGGTATGCAAGAACGATGCGATGCCAGCCGTCATGTGCGGCTGATTGATGCGATCGTTTGCGGCCAGGGCCGGCCCGGCAATGTACAGCAGGTGGTGCGTCGCTCTTGGATGCGCTGCCTGTGGGATTACGCTCTGGACCCTATGCGTCCGAAGCAACCGCCCGTGGTGGAGCAAAGTGAGCTGCAGGCCCGCCGGGAGCGGCTAGGGGCGCTTTATTCGATTGCCCATGGCCAGATGTTAGCCTTGGCCGCGCGCCTCGAGCGTGCCGATGTCGGCGTTGTATTGACCGATCGTGATGGCGTCATCGCTGGTTACGTTGGCCATGACGGGTTCGCCGAGGCGGCGCAGACGTTCGGTCTGCGGGAGGGGGCGGTATGGAGCGAGGCGGAGCAGGGCACCAATGGCATGGGAACCTGCCTCGCCGAGGGTCGGCCTATGTTCATTGATCGTCATGACCATTTCCTGGCGCAGAATACTGGCCTGACCTGTGCAGCGGCACCCATTGTGGATGGCCGCGGGGATGTGGCGGCGGTGCTCGACATATCGGGCTGTCCCAGTGCGGGGCGGGCGAGCATACTGGCGCTCATCGACTGGACTGCCGAGAATATCGCCAACCGGGCACTGCTGTCGCGTAGCCGGGATCAATTCGCGCTGCGTTTTCACACTACGCCGGAGTCGGTCTGCACTCCGGACGAGGGTGTGATAGTGCTCGATGACGGCGGTAAGGTGGCTGGCGCCAACCGCCAGGCACTGAAACTGTTCGGCTGTACACACCATGCCGAGGTCTGTGACCGGCCCCTCGAACAGCTTTTCGATACCACGTTCCAACATCTTGCCAGCGCGATGCGGGGCATGGGTATGGCATGCATGCCGGTGCGCTCGCGTGATCAGCGTGAGTTCTCCCTCACCGTCCAGCGGCCAAGAGCAGACAGCAGGGCCGGATCGTCGGCGAGAGTCCTGTTTGGTTCTCCAGGCGAGCGCTTGGCCAACCGGCCTCGATCGGCTAAGGGCAATGTGTGTGACGATGACTCGCCCACCGGGCCGCTCGATGCGATCGAGTTCGGTGATCCCGTCATGGCACGCAACGCCAGCGTGCTGCGTCGGGTGCTCGACAGTGATCTCCCCATCCTTTTGCTCGGCGAAACCGGCACCGGCAAGGGCCATCTGGCGAAGGCGATACATAAGGCTAGCCCGCGGGCCGGGCGGGATTTCGTCACCGTCAACTGTGCGGCCATACCCGAATCGCTGATCGAGAGTGAACTGTTCGGCTACCAGGCCGGTGCGTTCACCGGTGCCGCAAGCGGTGGGCGGGCGGGCCGCATCGTTCAGGCCGACGGCGGCACGCTGTTTCTCGATGAGATCGGGGATATGCCCCTGCCGCTGCAGGTGCGCTTGCTGACTGTGATAGAAGACCAGGAGGTGGTGCCGCTGGGCGGTAGTCAGCCAGTCGCCGTTGACGTACGGATCATCAGCGCGACGCACCGTGATCTGGTGGCCTGTGTCCACAGCGGTCAGTTCCGTGACGATCTTTACTATCGTATCAACGGAATTGCCCTCAACCTGCCGCCTCTGCGGCAGCGTGCCGATGCCCCCGAGTTGATCCGCCGACTGCTGGAGCATGAAGCGGGTGCGCATTGTCATGTCGACGATGTGGTGATCGGGCGGCTGGCTTCGTTGCCGTGGCCCGGCAACCTGCGGCAGTTGCGCAACGTCTTGCGCGCCATGGTGGCATTGAGCGATGGTGGCTGCCTCACGGTCGACGACATTCCGCCTGATCCCATGGGTGGAGCCATCTCCCCACCACGGCTTGCAGGACCGGCCGCGGTGGAGTCCGGTGACTGCCAGCACGTGCTGGATCAGGCCGAGTGCGAAGCGCTGCGGCAGGTGATGGATCGATGCCATTGGGCCATGACTAAGGCGGCAAAGCAGTTGGGTATCAGTCGCAAGACGTTGTACCGTAAGCTCCACAAGCACGGACTTAAACGCCCTACGGGATAAGTGGGGTTGCCGTGCGCACCGGGTAGATCCACCCGCTGCATTCGGCGTAGTCCCTGAGCTGTCGCTGCGGGCAACGAATTCATCCTGGCCGTTTCCCTCATGTAAACAAGTTAGAACGATAAGCCGGCCGGTTGTCGGCCGGCCATGCCGTCTCACCCTTTTTACGGCTCACGCCATGTTTCGAAGTGCCGTGATCCAGTGTGATTCTGATAGCTACCCAATAGCCGAATGGGTCGTTGGATTGCTGTGGCAGTCCAGTGAGTCATATCTGACTCGTTATTAATTCATTTGGTGTGTCGTTTGTGACCCAGTGTTTTTTATTAGCCCATTTGCTGCCTGGTAACTCATTGATATTGCGTAATTGGTAAGTATTGGCAAGGAATGTGCTTAATAACTTGACTCACGCTGCCGGCACTGGTTGCGCTGGAAAAGACCGATTTGCCGGAATGAGCGACTGATATTTGTCGACAACAATGTGCCGGAGGAGCGCAACAAGCAATGCCAGTTGCAGTGTCGGTGCCTGAAGACCCGTCCATAAAGCCAGCACCATGGGTTCTGGTACTCAGCGCATGGTGGCAATGGCCTGACGACGGTATACCGAAAAATGCGCTGTTCTGACGTCAAGTCAAGTGAGGAGAATCCCCCGATGACTGAAAAGAAATTCTGGCGGCATCTGGTGTTAGCAACTGCTGTAGGGCTGGCGATACCATTGGCGGCGAACGCCACGCAGGCCGTCAATCAACCGCCGATGAAGCAGGGTGCATCGGCCCAACAGAATGCGAACGACAATACACTCGTTCAGCTTGCCAAGAATCCCAACGGCTGGATCATGCCGGGCAAGAATTATTCGGTGACGCGCTACAGTCCTCTGGATCAGATCGACACCAAGAACGTCAGCCATCTGAAGCTCGCCTGGGAACGTTCGACTGGTACGACCCGAGGCCTTGAGGGCCAGCCGATTGTCGTCAACAGCATGATGTATTACGAGACGGCCTACCCCAACTACATCTATGCCATCGATCTTAACGACCCTCACCGCGTGGCCTGGAAATTCACACCAAAGACCGATCAGAACGCGCCACCGGTTGCCTGCTGTGACGTGGTGAACCGAGGCATCGCCTATTCCGATGGTATGATCATCGCCGATACGCTGCCGGGCTATGTGTATGCGCTGGATGCCAATACCGGCAAGGTCGTCTGGCGGTCCCGCAATGCGGATTCCAAGAAGGGACAAACGGTCACCGGGGCACCGCTGATCATCAAGAATCATGTCATTGTTGGTGTTTCCGGCGGTGAATTTGGTGTCCGCGGTTACATTACGTCGTTCGACCTGCATACTGGCAAGGAGCAATGGCGCGCCTACAGCGAAGGGCCGGACAAGGATCTCAAGTTCGATCCCAAGACCACGATCAATGCCAATCTCCAGAAGCCCGTGGGGAAAGACTCCAGTCTCAAGACCTGGAAGGGTGATCAATGGAAGCTGGGCGGTGGTACCACCTGGGGCTGGTATTCCTATGATCCGAAACTGAATCTGCTGTATTACGGCAGCGGTAACCCGGGCACCTGGAACCCCAGTCAACGCCCTGGTGATAACAAGTGGTCAATGACCATTTTCGCCCGTGATCCCGATACCGGCATGGCGAAGTGGGTTTTCCAGATGACGCCGCACGATGGATGGGACTACGACGGCGTTAATGAGAATGTGCTGACCACGATGACCGTCGATGGCAAAAAGGTGCCTACACTGACCCATTTCGACCGCAACGGTTACGCGTACGTGCTGAATCGCAAAGATGGCAAACTGATTTCAGTCCACAAGTATGATCCGACGGTCAACTGGGCCAAGAGTATCAATCCGAAAACCGGCATCCCGACGGTCGATCCGGCCAAGATGACCAAGGCCGGGGTGAACGTAAAGGATATCTGCCCGGCGTCCCAGGGTGACAAGGACGAGCAGCCGTCGTCATATGATCCTCAGACCGGGCTGTTTTACGTCCCGACCAACCACATCTGCATGAACTATCAGGCGTTCAACGTTAAGTACAAGGCTGGTTTCCCGTACGTCGGCGCCGTAGTGAGCATGTATGCCGCCAATCACGGGAACGTTCGCGGCCGGCTGATCGCTTTCAATCCGCTGACCGGCAACACCAAGTGGGCTATCAACGACAAGTTCCAGGACTGGAGCGGTGTGCTGACCACCGGCGGCCACCTGGTGTTCTATGGGACGCTGGACGGCTGGTTCCGGGCCGTAGATGCCAAGACCGGGCAGATTCTCTATCAGTTCCAGACGCCGTCCGGCATCATCGGCAATCCCATTACCTACATGCATGACGGTCACCAGTACGTCGCTGTGTTTAGTGGTGTCGGCGGTTGGGCGGCTATCGGTCTGGCAGAGGGGTTGAAGAAGGGTACTGCCGGATTGGGCGCTGTGGGTCTGACCCAGTCGCTGAGCGACTACACCCAGCTCGGCGGATCGCTGGAGGTATTCGAACTCCCGCAACAGTACGCGGCGAACTGAACCAGACAATCGCCATTTTGAGCAACGGGCCAAAACCGGGTGCCACATTTGGTGCGCCCGGTTTTCCCCGTTGTCGTTCCCGGAATGCAATGGCAGCCACCTTTTGACAGAGGCGAGAAATAAAATGTCAGCCAGAAAACTCTTCACCATGGCCGTGTTCACCGGCCTGTTCTCGGTATCAGCGATTCTTCCGGCACAGGCCAAAGCGCTGCGGGTTTGCGCGGATCCCGCCTACATGCCGTACTCAAACAAGGCAGGCCAGGGCTTCGAGAACAAGATCGCCGATCTCGTCGCCAAGACTCTGCACCGCAAACTGGACTACACCTGGGCTAGCTATCGCATGCACGGCGGCTTCGATCAATTTCTTGCCACCACGCTCGACAAGCACAAGTGCGACGTTGTGATGGCGATGCCCTATGGCAATATCGAGGAGCGCACGACCGATCCCTACTATGAGTCGGCCTATGTCTTCGTATACGCCAGAAAAGGCTCGTACCAGCCGAAAACAATGGATGATGCGGCGCTCAAAACGGCGCGCATCGGCTATGTCGAAGGTACCCCACCCCAGACCGGTCTGAAACTGCGCGGCCTGTTGAGCAAAGCGCAAGGGTTCGATATTGCCAACAAGGCCGGCGTGTCACCGGAAACGCTGCTGCAAGCCGTTAGTAGCCACAAGGTCGACATCATGCTCACCTGGGAGCCCGCGATCGGTTACTTCATGCACAAATATCCCGGTCTTGCAATGGCCCGGATACCCAACGACCGGTCGACAGGTTCACCGGAAAAGTACTCGTTTTCGATAGCGATGGCCGTCAGGGAAGGTGACAAGTCATTGGAAAAAACACTGGACCAGGTGATCAAGGAAAAACAGGGACAGATCAATACGATCCTCTCTCATTATGACGTCAAAATGCCGACCGTAAATTCACCGTCACAGCAGTATTGAGCCGCACCACTTCGCGCCTGATGACCGTCCCGATTGCTGGAGTTCAAGTTATGGGTAGGTATAAGACATGCACTGCCGGACTGGCGGCAGTTCTGGCTGTGGGTTTGATGATGAGCACTACCGTGGTCAACGCCACGGTAGCCGGATCCTCGCAAGGTGCCTCCGGTGTCAATGCCCAGGCCGCGCAGCGGATTATGAAGGGCAGTAACTGCCTGTCCTGCCATGCTGTGCACCACCAGGTGGTAGGTCCGTCGTTCCAGGCCATCGCCAAGCGCTATGCCAATGGCGGCCAGCAAACCGTCGTGAGGCTGGTGTCACACGTGAAAAATGGCGTCAATGGCATTTGGAGCCATATACCGATGCCGCCTCATCCCAAGCTGTCGAAAGCGCAGATCAGGACGGTGGTGCAGTGGATCCTGTCGCAGCAGTCAAATGGCGGCGGTAACGCCAGTCCGGCCGCAAACAAGGCCCGGCAGTACAGCTACAAGGTCGATGGCAAAAAGGTGGTGCTGGGTTTCCCGGTCTTTCGTAGCGCCAAAGATCACTACGTGACGCACCGGCTGTTTCGTGGTTATGAACTGTACAACTCATACTGTTTCCGCTGCCACGGGCCGGACGCCATGGGTGGCGAGTATGCGCCCGATCTGCGGAAGGCAGTCTCTGCCAACCAGGGCGGGCTCAATGAAAAGCGCTTCATTACCATCGCCATGGAGGGCCGCAAGGCCAAGGGCATGCCCAGTTGGGCCGGCTTTTTCAAGGAAAAGGAGATCGAGGATATCTTCCGCTATGTCAAAGCGCGTTCGATGGGCCTGGTATCAACCGGTCGGCCCAGGACGCCGCAGGGCTAAGCGTCGCATAGGTGCGCAAATGGCGGCGACGGCCGGACAATCACCGGGCCGTTGCAGCCGCTCAGACGTGACTGACCCGCAGAGCGAGCGGCCTGCGCTGAGAAGTGGTCGGTGTAGACTGGCATATCCGCTTGGGCGGGTCAGAAACCCGCGCAGATCCCATCGCTGCGCGGATCTGCTGCACCCTCGATAAGGCCGTCTGGACGCCACACCAGTGCCCCGGCGTGGCCCATGGTGTCATCGAACGGAGCGAGCACCTCCAGATCGTGTCCGGCGGTGTGCAACTGCTTGATTAGCGAGTCCGGGAAGCGTGCCTCCAGCTTAAGACTGGACTTGTCGAT
The DNA here is from genome assembly GCA_963713445.1 of uncultured Gammaproteobacteria bacterium. Lineage (GTDB taxonomy): Bacteria > Pseudomonadota > Gammaproteobacteria > Competibacterales > Competibacteraceae > CAVQMB01. The sequence continues at coordinate 147,817 of CAVQMB010000002.1, forward strand.
ATCACCCCAGGTGCGGCCCAGCAGCCAGCGTGGTGCGTTGACCGCAGCCTGCAACGTTTGGCCGAAGTGAGCGTAGCGCGAGAACACGGCAGCCTGGGTCTGGGGCTGGCCTTCGCCGCCCATGGTGCCGTAAACCATCACCCGGCCATCGTCGAACCGGGCCAGTGCCGGATTGAGGGTATGAAACGGGCGCCGCCCCGGTTCCAGGCTTTGCAGATCACCCGATCGCAGCGAAAAACTGGTGCCACGGTTCTGCCACAGTAATCCGCTGGCCGGGAGCACCAGTCCGCTGCCGAATTCCCAGTAGATGCTCTGGATAAAGCTGACTGCACGGCCAGCAGCGTCGATACAACCCAGCCAGACAGTATCGCCCGGCAGTGCCGGGCGGGGCCACGGTGAAGCCCGGTGGCGGTCAATCGCTGTAGCCATGGTATCCAGCCGGACGCCGGCCAGCAGCGCCTGTGGATCGGAGGTCATCCAGCGCGGATCGGTCACGTAGCGGTCGCGCACCAGAAACGCCTGCTTGGTCGCTTCCACCAGGCCGTGGATGTAGTCAAAACCGTCGGGGTCCGTGACGTTGAGCCGCTCGAACAGCCCCAGAATAATCAACGATGCCAGACCCTGGGTCGGTGGCGGTAGGTTCCAGAGCCGGGTCCGGCGGAGTCTCAGGGTCAGTGGGTCCACGATCTGGGCGTGGTAGGCGGCCAGATCCCCTTGTTGCAGCGGACTGCCAGCTGCGACCAGGTCAGCGGCGATGGTGGCTGCCAGGTCGCCGCGATAGAAATCATCCAGACCCGCGCGTGCGAGCTGGTCCAGGGTCGCGGCGAGCCGGGGTTGGACAAGCCGGACGCCGGCGAGCGGAATCTGCCCGGCATCCAGGAAAGTTTCGGCAAAGCCGGGTACGTCGATGAGTTGGTCGAGTTTGCTGGCGGTGAGTGCGCTTTGGCTTGCCGCGACGGCATTGCCGTCGCGGGCGTAGCCGATCGCATCGGCCAGCAGACGCGACAGTGGCAGCGGGGGACCCCAGCCGGAGCTGACAGTGAGTGCTTTCTGCCAGCCGCTCACCGTGCCGGCCACCGTCAGGGCGGCCAGCGGACCGCGCCCGGGTATGACAGTGCAGCCATGTTCCCGATAGAAGTCAGGGGCCGCTGCCGCTGCTGCCGGGCCGCTGGCATCGATGGCGATCGGCGCTCGGCCCGGTTCGGCAATAAGCCAGAATCCATCACCGCCTATGGCGTTCATGTGGGGATAGACCACGGCAATGGTAGCGGCGGCCGCCACCATGGCCTGGACTGCGTTGCCTCCCTCGCGAAGCACGGCCAGTCCGCTCTGGGCAGCCAGGTGGTGGGGCGCGACGCACATGCCGTGAGGTGCACGGGCAGTCTTCAACATGGTTGTCTCTTGCAGCAGGTGGCGTTCAACGGGCGGCAGCCGCATGGGCCAGCGCGTCGAACAGGCGCTGCTGCAACGGGTCGGTTGCCGCGCTCAGTTCCGGGTGCCATTGTACGGCGACGCACCAGGGATGTTCCGGTAGCTCGACCGCTTCGATCACCCCGTCGGGCGCGAAAGCGGTCGCTATAAGGCCCCGGCCCAGGGAGCGGATGCCCTGGTGGTGCCAGGATACGGTCTCGGCGTGACTAACGCCCAGGATCCGGGCCAAACGGGTGCCGGCCGTTATTTCCACCGGGTGTCTCGTGGTCTCACGAGGGGGCAGGCGGTGCGGCACCTGCTCACCGACCACGTCGGGCAGGTGCTCGTAGAGGGTGCCTCCCAGCACGACGTTGAGCACCTGCAGACCCCGGCAGATGGCCAATACCGGCTTGGTGCCGGCGACGGCCGCACGGGCGACCGCCAGTTCGGCGCTGTCCCTGGCCGCGTCCAGATTGTAGATGGTCGGATGCCGTGCCCCGCCATAGCTCGCGGGATCGAGATCGCCGCCACCGGTTAGAATGACCGCATCAAGACGTTGCAGCCAGGCGGCGGCGAGCGCGTCGCCGCCCACCGGCGGTAGCAATACTGGAATGGCACCCGCCCGGACCACGGCCTCCGAGTATTCTGCCGGTAATTCGTGGCGGCCGCCTTGGTTGCGGCCGTAAGTGGTCAGACCGATAAGGGATTGGGTCATGCGCTTTTCCCAGGGCCTGGTACGTTATAGTCGCTCGAAGCAGCGGTAGCGTTCCCAGTCGGTGACAGCGGCGTCAAACGCATCCAGTTCAACCTGGGCCATATTCACGTAATGTGCCACCACCGGGTCGCCGAACGCCTCGCGGGCCAACTCGGCTGGCAGCGAACAGTTCCTGGGCATCACGCAGGGTACGGGGTACCTGCGGTTTGTCGGCCTCATAGGCGTTGCCCGCAAAGGCCGGTTCCAGTGCCAGTCCTTCGTCAATGCCGCGGATGCCGGCGGCGATCATGGCCGCCAGGGCGAGATAGGGGTTGACGTCGCCGCCGGGTGCCCGGTTTTCGATCCGCAGCGACGCCGGGCTGTGCCCCACCAGGCGTAGTGCAGCAGGTGCGGTTGTCGCGGCCCCAGGCGACTGCAGTGGGGGCGAAGCTGCCTTTGGCGTAGCGTTTGTACGAGTTGATGTTGGGCGCGAATAGTAGCGTCAGCTCGCGCAGTCCGGCCAGCAATCCCGCTACGAAGTGTTGCCCCAGATCGGACAGTTCATGCCCGTTTGCCATCACCGCATCGCCTTCGCTGGAACGCACGCTAAGGTGGATATGGCAGGAATTGCCTTCGCGCTGGTCAAACTTGGACATAAAAGTAAGCGCATAACCTTCCTGCGCGGCAATTTCCTTGGCGCCGTTCTTGTAGATTGAATGACCGTCAGCCGTTTCCAGTACTGGTCGGTAGCGGAAATTGATCTCGTGCTGGCCGAGATTGCACTCACCCTTGGCGTCTTCCACCGCGATGCCAGCCTGTTGCATGCTGTTGCGGATGCGTGCGAGCAATGGCTCGATGCGTGCTGTACCGAGCAGTGAGTAATCGACATTATAAAGGTTGGCCGGCGTGAGGCCACGGTAGCCATTCTGCCACGCCGCCTCGTAGCTGTCGCGGAATACGATGAACTCGAGTTCGGTACCGGCATAAGCGGTCAGTCCGCGCTCGGCCAGACGTTCGATCTGGCGGCGCAGAATCTGACGGGGCGACACTATGACCGGCGAACCGTCGTTCCATTCCAGATCGCACATTACCAGCGCCGTGCCGTCCTGCCAGGGGACCCGCCGCAACGTGGTGAGGTCGGGGGCGAACACGAAGTCACCGTAGCCGGTCGACCAGGAAGCGTGCTCGTAGCCGCCGACGGTCGCCATGTCCACGTCGACCGCGAGCAGATAATTGCACCCCTCGGCTTTGTGTTCCACAACGTCGTTGAGGAAGTGTTCGCTGGTCAGCCGCTTGCCTTGCAGGCGGCCCTGCATATCCACCATAGCGAGCAATACCGTGTGCATACGCCCGGCCTCCGTTTCCGCGCGCAGGGTATCCAGGCTCAGGCGGCCTGTTTGTTGCTTGTTGTCGTGCATGCTGTCTCCTCGTTTAATGGGCTGAACAACAGGTGTGTACGGTTGCCAAAGATGGTCGCCACAGCAGCATTGTAGCCGCAGGTCATGCCTTCGGTCTGCCGCCAGCAGCGAAGCGTCCGTGCAGCCGTTCCAGTTCATTGATTCGGGCCTCCAGGCGCTTCCACCTTGACGCCAGTTCCCGATGCCACGATTCTGGGGGCTGGTACTCAAAATGCAGCCGATACATCACACGTTGACGCCGCAGGCGCCAGGAGGATAAAGCGAGATGAAAGTCATTTCGAGGGATCAAGTCAGGGGCAGTGCCTTCCACGTTGATTGGGGTAACGGGGAAAGTTATCGGCTTCTGACCCAGGCCGACGGGATGGGTTTCGGCGTCTGTCACACGATCGTGCGGGCGGGCACCGAGTCGCTCCTGCAGTACCGCAACCATCTGGAGGCGTGTTATTGCATCGCCGGAGAGGGCGAAGTCGAAGACATGGACGGCAATGTCTACCCGATCACCCCAGGCACCATCTACGTGCTCGATCAGCACGACCGGCATTATCTGCGAGGCGGCGCAGCCACCGACCTCATCCTGGTCAGCATTTTCAATCCCGCACTCAACGGAACGGAAAAGCACGATTTGAGCAACCCCCAGGGGTCGGCTTACTGAGATCGCGGGGTATTCGCAAGCGGCTGCAATCCAACCCCGCCCCACCAATGTCTATAGCAACTGGGATAGCAAAGCTAAGAGATACTGCCGACGTCGATGCTTAGCCGGTCATAGCCGCTCGCTCCAGCGGGGAAACTACTATGGCGCTGTGCCGTTTGGCGTTGTCCATGACCATCGATGGCACGCACCATGAGCGCGTGGTGACCTGAGGTCGGGCGGTTCCATCTATAGCGCCACAGTGACCATGCATCCGGTCGGTTGCTATCAAGCAGCTGGCATTGCGCCCAGTGTTGACCATCGTCCAGCGAGATTTCGACTCCTTTGACGCCACGGTGACCAGCATAAGCGATGCCGGTGAACTCGATCGGGTCATCGGCCGTGATTGGCCCGGGCGGATCCAACCGGGACATTGTCTTGACCGGGACCTCGCCACCCCAGCCGCGCTGCTCCCAGTAAGAGGTGGTGGGCGCTGTTTCCAGCAGTTCGATGCGCGTAAGCCAGCGCGGCTGCTTCATGCCGTACAAATCGGGGAGTAACACCCGTGCCGGGAAACCGTGAGCGGCAGGCAGCGGTGCGCCGTTCATGCGCAGCGCGAGAAACGCATAGTCGTCCAGGCAGCGCTCAATGGAGACACTGGAATAGAAGTCATCCAGGCTCCTGAACATAACCGATTTTGCGCGTTTGCTACCCGGCAGAGGGTTCAGCAAAGTCTTCAGAGGGATGACGTGCCAGTGGGCATTGCTGATGAGGTTGCCGCCTACCGGATTGCCGATGCACTCGAACGTCTTGATCACCGTCCGGTTGGCTTGATTGACGAGGCTGTGCCAATCGAGGTACTGCGGTGCGCCAGCCAATCCCTTCAGTGCCAGTTGCCAGTGGCCCTGCACAGTCCGGGGTGTGACGGTGGGCCGGAATGACGGATCGACAGCTACCAGATAGAAGTCCTTGTTCGAAGTGATGTAAGACGTGACGTGCCGGGGTTGCTTGGGCTGCCAAAGAGGTCGGCCAGGCTGAACGCCTGTGCCATTCGGGTTCGCCCAGCCAGGGTTGAGGCGGCGGCTGATCCGCCTATTAGCCGGATGAAGCCACGCCGGCTGAAGAAACCGTGGGCATTGCTCATTACCTTACCTCCCCCCAGCGACTCGGATGGGTGGATGTTCAGTTGAATTCGACAAGACGGTCGTTATTACGTGCCCCGCCGGGCTTTGGATGCATGACCACGCAGCTTTTCAGGCGGGATGAAGCAGGCGCCAGCGGCACGACGGCGGGTTGTAGGTGGGCAGGCAGTGGCTTCCTGTCCGGGTGAGCCAGAACACCCCCGCGTCCAGTCGCCTGGTTTGGGCTGATGCAGGGCTGGTTCGGTTGCCGGCTGCTCGTGGCGGTTGACAGGTGTTGTGGCTGGCGCGAAACTTGTTGAAATATAGCGAATTGTCGGGACCAGGCCTTCCTCTGTGTGCCACGTTACCGCCTGATATTCCCGATTCGCTCGATAATTGAGTGTTGTGTCGCACTGATGCCATGGCTGGACCAGGTAAGGTAGGCGCATCGTGAAGATAGCAGGTGTTCTTGCAGTTGTCGCTTTGGTCGCCGGTTTCGTCGCTGCCGGCCGGGTGGCGCGATGTGCCAGCGTCAGCCAGGTCCAGGGACTGCCGCGCGATACGATCCGCCTCCGGCCCGCCCAGATCATAGACCGCCAGGGCTTCGAGCGCCCGATGGTGGCGTCGACGGTTCTCATACCCGTTGGCTGGCGCGCCCGTGGCGGCGTCGTCTGGAACCTGCACAATCACTGCGGGAATGGGTACAACATCGATTTCAGTGCGGTCTCGCCGGATGGGCTTAAGGCCGTGCGGTTTTTGCCCATGGAAACGTGGCACTGGAACTCACTGGGCAGGGCCGATGGCACCCGTTGTCGTGTGGGTCGTATAGGGAACATCCGGCAATACCTGGACGGGCTGTCACAACGCATCCATACCAATGCGCGCATGATCGACTTCCGCCCGCGCCCGGATCTGGCGAGGAAGCTACAGCAACTGAGCCGGGTTGTGCCGATGCCCATGGGTGAAATCCGCACCTGGATCGAGGCCGGCGAAGCGCTGGTCGCCTACCGGTTGCACGGTGTCGATATGCGGGAAGTGGTCGCGGCCGTCGGCGTGTTTTCGGTCACCCGAACGCGCGGTATGGCGGGCATGCCGCCGAGCGAATTCTTTTCCTTGTCAACGCTTCCCGGCTTTGCCATGCGGGCTCCGAACGGATTGCTCAACCTCCGTCTCGCCGAGGCGATCCGTTCATCAGCCCGCGCCAGCCCCGAATGGAACGCACGAATCAGCGCAATGAACGCGCAGACTTCACGCTTTGCGCTGCGTGAGACACAGAAGCGTTCGCAGATCATTTCGCGGACGGGCAACGCGATCCGCCGCATGCAGCAGGACACCTGGAACTATCAGCAGGCGCTTCAGGATCGTCTGGCGCGGGAGGAGAGCGAGGCGATCCGCGGGGTGGAAACCTATAACGACCCGCTGGCGCCGAGCGGCCGGGTCCAGCTTTCCAACCAGTATCGGAACGCCTGGCGTCTCAACGATGGCACATATGTTCTTGGCGACGACGCCTCGTTCAACCCGTACGCTGCGACCGGTCAGAATGGCGTCCGACTGGAGCCGACACAATGATAATCGGGTGATTTTTGTTGCCGCGTTTGCTGCCACCATAGGCGCTGCTGCCGCCTCGGCGCAAAACAGTCTTGGCCCCCCGCACCGCAGGGCTACGCGCCGCAGCAGGGCTATACGCCGCAGCGGCGCTCTGCGGATCTCGATGCGATGATGCAGCGGGAGCGGCAGGATTTTGGCGTGCCGCCTACCCGCCAGTTGCATTCCGGTCCGATGGAGGGGCCGACACCGGCCACGATTCCAGGTGGCCAGGTCATTACGACCAAGGGGCTCGTGGCGCTCGTTCAGGGCCGCAAAGTGCCCTTCCTGCTGCTCGATGTCCTCGGTGGGCGGGAGACGATCCCGGGATCACGATACGCGGTACCCGCCTCCCAACCCGGCTCGTTCACGGATCGGACGGAGCAGCAGTTCGGCCGGTTTCTGGAGCAGGCGACCCTGGGAGCAAGCAGTATCCGATTGTGATCTATTGCCTCTCGTCGCACTGCTGGATGTCCTACAATGCCTCGTTGCGTGCGATCAACCTGGGTTACACCAACGTCTTGTGGTATCGCGGTGGCATCGAGTCTTGGGAGCAGGCTGGTCTGCCCGTCCGCGAGCCTTAAAGATATCCGGGGACGGACGGAAATGCCCATCCCCGCGCAGTCCTTAGGATGCGATCGCGGTTTCCTCCAGCATGAAGCGTCCTGTCGGGTTTTGAAAGAACTTGCGCACCTTTGCCAGCGATGCATTTCTGAATGGGCTGTAATAAAGGTTGACATAGACCACATCACGCATGGCGATGGCCTGCAGTTTGTCGTAAATCTCCTGTCTCTTTTCCTTATCCAGCGTGCGACGGCCTTCCTCGATCAACTTTTTCACCTCCGGATTCTTGTAGTTGGTGAAGTATGAACGATTATCGTCGTACCCATAAAGGCAGAAGGTCGCCTTCTCGTCGGGATCGATGATGTCATTGGTCCAGTAGTCGAGTGACAGCTCGTAGTTGCCCGCCTGCAGGGAATTCCACTGTTGTCCTTCTTCCTCTTTGTTGATGCTCAGGCGGATACCAACTTTCTGATATTGATTTTGCAGCAGCACAGCGACTTGGTTGTCAATGCTGTTACCCGATGGGATAAGCAGGCTCAGTGGCAGATTCTCGGCACCTGCTTCCTTCAACAGCGCTTTGGCCTTGTCGGGGTCGTACGGGTAAGCTTTATTATCGGGGTTGTAGTACAGCGCTCCGGCCGGGATGAATGAGTTCGACGGCTTACCATGACCGAACAGCGCCACCTTGACGATAGCCTCTCGATCGGTTGCCAGGAACAGCGCTCGCCGTACCCGTATGTCATCCAGCGGCTTCTTGGCGTGATTGATGATCATGAAGTCCTCGCGACTGGACGGATCCAGATCCACCGTCACGCCTGAACGCTTTTTCAGTTCGTTGATGCGGTTGAAGGGAATGAAAATGGCGGCATCGACCTGGCCCGATTCGAGATTCAGGATTCTGGTGTTATCGTTGGGAATGTATACCCACTGGACTTGGTCTACGTGGACCTTGTCATCCTGCCAATAGTGATCATTGCGTTCCAGGACGACCCGATCCTGGCGCCGCCATTCCTTGAGCTTGAAGGCGCCTGCACCTACCGGATCAGTACCGAATTTTTCTCCACGCTGTTTGACTGCCGCCTCTGGCAGGATGCTCGCGGAAAACATCGCCATGGTCGACAGGAAGGGCGCCGAAGGCTCGCTGAGCGATATTTCGACGTGCCGATCGTCAGGCGTCGCGATGTGTTTGACGATCTGGTACATGTTGCCCATCACGGAGTCTTTCTGGTCCCGCAAACGCTCCAGGCTGAATTTGACGTCTGCCGGACGGATCGGGGAACCGTCAGAGAACTGGAGTCCTTCGCGCAGGCGGAAGACATAGCGCCGGCCGCCGTCCTCGACCTTCCAGGATTCCGCCAGATCGGGTTCCAGGCCTTTACCGTCGTAGGTCACCCGTACGAGGTTGGCGTTCATGTTGTCGAGAACCCAGATGTCCGCATTCTGGATCGTCAGAATCGGATCGAAGGTCGTGTTGTCCTGCTCCCGGCCTATCGACAGCGTTTGCACCGAACTGGCGGCCTGCGACTGCATCGACCAGAGCAGGCTTGGACCGGCCACCAGCGTTGCTCCGCCGAGGGTGGTGAGTTTCAGGAAACTGCGTCTATGAAGTGAAATGTAATCATCGGATTTCATGCTGTTCTCCTTGCTCTTGTCGTCATTCACTGGGTTGCTTTGAGCATCCCTTGCCAGTCCGATTGCCTCCTTGGGCGTTCGGTGTCTGGAACGCAGGCCCCTCAAACGGTGGCGCTCGGCGCTCGTGGTCCGGCTGATTCATTGCGGTCATTCGACACCTCTGTTGGCGCGGAGCCGCTGCCGTTATGGTCGGCGTATAAATGGCACCACACGGCACCGTCAGCGAGCTCATGCCGGGCCGGGAACGGTGCGCTCCTGCAGGCCGCGAAGGCATGCGGACAGCGCGGGTGAAAGGGGCAGCCGTCCGGCGGATCCGCCGGGCTCGGCGGTTCGCCGCTGACCACCGCCGGCCCCCGGGAGGCGGCTTCACCGATTCGCGGAATGGATGCAATCAGCGCCTGCGTGTAAGGATGGCGGGGGGTCGTGAACACCCGTTCGGCGGAGCCATATTCGACGATTCTGCCAAGATACATCACGGCCACCGTGTCGCAGAGGTAGCGAACCACTCCCAGGTCGTGAGAGATGAAGAGCAGGGTGAGGTGCAGCTCCTGCTTAAGGCGCTTGAAAAGATTCATGATCTGGGCCTGGACGGATACGTCCAGCGCGGAGGTCGGCTCGTCCGCGACCAGGAATTCGGCGCCCATTGCAAGTGCCCGGGCGATGCCGACCCGCTGGCACTGTCCGCCCGACAGCGAGCGCGGTTTGCGATCCAGCAGTTCCTGCGGCAGGCCCACGGAGTCGGCTAGCTCGCGAATATAGCCATCTTCCTGACCGCGCTCGCGGATTCGGTGAACCCGGATGACCTCCGTCAGCGCATCGCGCACGCTGAAGCCTTGCGTTCAGGGCGCCCACCGGGTCCTGAAAGATCATCTGGGCGCGCCGCCGGAATGCCAGCAGGGCATCGCCGGACAGGCTCGCCACCTGCTGGCCATCGAATCGCACGGTTCCCGGCGGCGCTTTCCTCGAGTCGTAACAGCGCCCGGCCGAGCGTGCTCTTGCCGCAGCCGCTCTCGCCCACCAGGCCATAGTGCGTGCCCGCTGGACAGTCTGAACTGACACCTCATTGACGGCACGGAGCGTGCGTGCCCGTCTCCCGGGCGAGCCACGCGCGCAGCCCGCGACTGCAGGGGGTAATCGACGACCAGCTTCTGGACCTCAAGCAACGTGGGCATCGTGCTCCAGTACCTCTTCGGCCCGCAGGCACGCCGACAGATGTCCTGTTGCTTGACTTCGCTCAGGGCCGGCACTTGCATGGCGCAGCGATCGATCATGAATTCACAGCGCGGATGAAACCGACAACCGCGGGGGAGGTCGCTCAAGGGCGGCAGCTGGCCGGCGATGACTTGCAGCTCTTCTGCGCGCTCCAACCAGCTTGGTTCCGAGCGCACCAGAGCCCGCGTGTAGGGATGCGCCGGCGAACGCAGGACAGTATCGCGACTGCCGCGTTCCACGATATTGCCGCAGTACATCACGCTAACGGTATCGCAAATCATGGAGATCACCGCCGAGGTCGTGGGTGACCAGGATAATCGACAGATCGGATTCCTGCTTAAGCTCAAGCAGCAGTCGCAGAATCTGCATCTGCACCGTGACATCGAGCGCCGTGGTGGGTTCGTCCGCAATCAGCAGCTTGGGGCGGCATGCCAGCGCGGCAGCGATCATCACGCGCTGCTTCATGCCGCCGCTCAATTGGTGAGGATAGGCGCGGGCGGTGTTTTCAGGGTCGGGAATGCCGACTTTCCTCATCAGCGCAACGGCTTCGGTTCGAGCTTGTCGTCGTGGTATCCGGTCCCGCGTCAACATGGGTTCCGCGATCTGGCGCCATACCGGCATAAGCGGGTCGAGATAACTCGATGGATTCTGGAAGATCATGGCGACGTCACGGCCGCGCATTCGTGCCAGATCCCGCTTTGCGGGGAACTCGAAGCGCCTGTTCTCCATCTCCAGCCGTCCGCTCACCACCGGCGCAACATTCTCCGGCAGTAATCCCATGATGGCGCGGCAGGTCAAGGTCTTGCCCGAGCCGCTTTCGCCGACCAGACCCATGATCTCGCCGCGACCGAGTGTTAGCGTCACGCCGTCGACAGGCTTCACCCGGGTGCCCGTGCTGGTCAGTTCCACCGTCAGATCCGTGACGGTTAGTAGTGCTTCTCCGCTCATGTGTTCGCTATTCCGAGCCATCCGGCAACGCCATCTGCCAGCAGACTGAAGCCGAGTGCCAGCAGCACGATGGCCAGACCCGGAAATACTGTCATCCACCAGGCGCTGCCAATGAAATTCTGACTCTCCGCGATCATCAGTCCCCACTCCGAGGTCGGTGGCTGCACACCGAGTCCGAGGTAGCTCAGGGAGGATCCGAGCAGGATGTCGATCACGGCGTCGGACATCGAGAACACGATGGCGGGCATTATCGCGTTGGGCAGAACGTGCCGCAGCATGATGCGGGCATTGGAGAACCCGAGACTACGCGCGGCGGTTACGAAATCCGCCTTCTTGAGGAACAGGAACTGCGAGCGTACCAGCCGCGCATACGAAACCCAGCCTACCAGCGCAACCGCAATGAAGAAACTGATCAGACCGGCGCCGAGGATGGCGACGATGGCTATGATGAGCACGAAGAAAGGAAACGACATCGTGACGTCCAGCAACCGCATCAGGGCCGTATCAATCCATCCTCCGTAGTACCCTGAAACAGTACCTATCAACGTGCCGATGATAAAGGGGAACAGCACGCCGAGGCCGCCCATCAGGAGATCGATGCGGGTGCCCCAGATGACCCTGGAGAGGATGTCGCGGCCGAAGTTGTCGGTCCCCAGGAGATGAAGCGCGCTGGGGCCTTGCAGCGTCGCGGAGAGTATTTGCTGGTCCGGGTTGAAGGGTGCAACAAGTGGTGCAAGCAGGGCCGCGGCCACCCACATCGCGACCAGCGCAACTCCGGCATACAGCGTCCACGGGGGCAAGCCCAGGCGCCTGTGTATTGCCGGGAGTGTCTGCGCCGGCGTCACGGCTCAACCCGCGGATCGAGCAGCGCGGTCACGATATCGACCAGGAAGTTGGTGCCGACGATCCCCAGCGCGAGGATCATGGTGACAGCCTCGACGACCAGATAGTCACGTGAGAAGATCGACGAGACCATGAGGTGGCCAAGGCCGGGCACCGAAAACACCGTTTCGACCACTACCGTGCCGCCGATGAGCCAGCTCACGGTTACTCCGAGCAGGTTTACCGTCGCCAGCAGTGAATTGCGGAAGATGTGCGTCCGCCAGATAACACTGGACGGAAGCCCTTTTGATCGCGCCGCAGTGACATAATCCGCGCGCGCTTCCTGCAGCAGGTTCGCCCGCAGGTTGCGGGTCAATATCGGGGTCATGGCGATAGTGATGGTGAGCGCCGGCAGGAACAGATAGTGCACGTGGCCCCAGAAGCCGTCCCCGAACCCGGATACCGGGAACCACCCCAGTTGAATGCCGAACACCATCATGAACACGACACCGATCCAGAAGGCCGGAAGTCCCAACCCGACGGTAGAGAACATCCTCACCAGATGATCGAGCGCTTTGCCTTCCTGCAGCGCCGACGCGATGGCAAGGATAATGGAGGCCACGACGGAAAGGAGGACGCTGTAAGCCACCAGGAATACTGTTGGTAGAACATGCCCGCCGATGACCTCAAACACCGGGGCCTTGTACACGACTGAGCGACCGAGCTGGCCATGAAGGATGTTGGCGAGAAAGTAGAAAAACTGGACGATGACCGGCTTGTCGAGCCCGTATTCATGCCTGATGGCCGCCATTGCCCGGGCTGTCGCGCGCGGCCCCAAAAGTACCTGGGCGGGGTCGCCCGGTAGCATGTGTACCAGCACGAAAGTAATGATGCTAATACCGATCAGCACCGGAATGAGCTCGATCGGCCTCGTCAGTATGAATCGGAATCTGCCCAAATCGATGCGTCCTGTGAATTCGGCGCCGCTGACAGTTACGGCTACTGCGCTCGCAGGAAACTCAGTAGCCGTTGCTGATACGCTTGTGGCTCCTCGTAGAACGGCATGTGGGCACTGTTGGGGAACACCGCTATGGTGGGCTGGCGCAGCCGATCATACATCTCCCGCGCGCAGGCGGGCGTGATTTCGTCATGTCGACCTACCACAATCAGTACGGGACAGTGGATGTCTGCCAGCGACTCCCATCGGTTCCAACCTCGAAGGTTGCCGGTATAAAGGAACTCGTTCGGTCCCTGCATGGTGCCGTAGACCGCCATGTTCCAGTCGTCCAGCGATTCATGCATCGCGGCGGGCCACTCCGGCAATCGGCAGACGTGACGGTAGTTCAGCAGCGTAATGGCGGCCTGGTACTCGGGGTGCTCCAGCGTGCCGGCCGCTTCGTGAGCCAACATCATGCTTTGCGTCTCTGCCCCCAGCGCATCGCGCAAGCGCATCAGCTCCTGCTGGAGGTGGGGAATATTGGCGCAGGTGTCGGCAAGAATCAGAGAGCGTGCCTGGTTTCCGTGGGAGATCATGTATTCGACCGAGAGCCAGCCGCCCCAGGAATGTCCGAGCAGATGCACTCTGCCCAATCCCAGTGCGCTTCGCACCGTTTCCGCCTCCTCGACGTAGCGCTCGATCGTCCAAAGACCGGGATCGTCGGGGCGGGCAGAGGCGCCGCAGCCGAGCTGGTCATATGCGACGACGCGAAACCCCTCATGCGCGAGAAACAGGTGGGCATCACGGAGGTAGTTACACGGCAGGCCCGGGCCGCCGTTCAGACAGAGCACAGTGTTTTCCGAGGATCCTGCGACGTAACACTGCAGTTCGTAGCCATCAACCTCGACAGGCATTACCTCGAACCCACCCGCTGTGGCCATCCCACCCCTCCAAATCAGTGCACAGAAACCAGACAAGCAAATTGCGTGCCGTACTCTACGCCACGGGATCCCGTGCGGTTTTCTCTATTATCTGCCCGGAATGGAATTCCCGGTCTGAAGTCCCTGTCGGTGATAACAGTCGGACTACCGCCCCGATCTCGTGGCCGTGACCGCCGCAGACCTGCTACGGCGAAACCCCGACAGCCGTCGATGCCGGCTGCCAGAGTGCTTGTGCTGCTTATCCAGGATAACTTATCCCTCGGATCGCGCTTTTGTCAAAGCCCAGCGAGTGGTTCGCCCGACCCATCAGTTCAGTGCGGCGGCTACTGCGGTTCGGGTCTGCTGCGGCACCGTCACGGTTTCGAGACGGCCTTGACCTCAAGGAACTCCTCGATGCCGAATTGGCCGCCTTCGCGACCCACCCCTGACATCTTGTAGCCGCCGAAAGGGCTGCCCCAGCCGATATCCGAGCCGTTGATGTGTACCATGCCCGCACGCAGACGGCCCGCCACACGATCGGCTTTTGCCCCGTCGCCGGTCTGGATTTGTGCGGCCAGGCCATACGGCGTGTCATTGGCCATACGAATGGCGTCAGCCTCGTCCTCAAACGGGATCATCACGAGAACAGGGCCGAATATCTCCTCGCGTGCGATGCGCATGTCGTTGCTGACATCGGCAAATATGGTCGGACGCACGAAATGTCCCTGGTTAAAGCCGGCCGGTTTGCCCAGTCCGCCGACCAGCAGGCGGGCGCCTTCCTCGATGCCCGCCGCGATCAAATTCTGCACCTTGTCGAAGTGCTGCCGGCTGACCAGCGGGCCGATATGCCGGCCGGGTTTTGCCGGATCGTCCACAGCCTGCGACTCGCCCGCCGCTCGGGCTACATCAAGCGCCTTGGCGTAGGCTGAGCGCTCCACCAGCATCCGCGTCGGTGCATTGCATGACTGACCGGTGTTCTGAAAGCAATGGCGCACGCCACGCGTCACCGCCTTGTCGAGGTCAGCATCGGCAAACACGATGTTGGGCGATTTGCCGCCCAATTCCAGTGCCACACGCTTGACCGTGTCGGCGGCGTCTTTGGTCACGGCGGTGCCGCCGCGGGTGGAACCGGTGAAGGACATCATGTCGATGCCCGGGTGTTTTGACATGGCAGAGCCCACTACCGGGCCTGCGCCGTTTACCAGGTTGAACACGCCTTCCGGCACTCCGGCCTCGTCCAAAACCTCGGCGTAGAGCATGGCGTCAAGCGGCGTCAGTTCCGAGGGCTTGAGGATCATCGTGCAGCCTGCCGCCAGCGCCGGCAGCACCTTCAGCGTGATCTGGTTGATCGGCCAGTTCCACGGTGTGATCAGACCGCATACACCGATGGGTTCGCGCAGGATGGTATCGCCGTTGGCACTGACCTCGCGGAAGTTCATCGCTTTCAGCGCTGCCAGTACCCCGTCGAGATGGCCGATGCCGACGGCGGCCTGCGCGTTGCGCGATAGCGATGCGGGTGCGCCCATCTCCTGGGTAATAATGGCCGCGAATTCATCGATCCGACGCTCATAGACCGCCCGGATGCTTTCCAGCAGCGCGATCCGCTCGGCCGGCGTGGTGCGCGAGAAGCTATCGAAGGCCGTGCGTGCGGCCATCACGGCACGGTCGACGTCAGCCTCGCTGCCCAGCGAGATCGTGGCGATCTGTTCCTCTGTCGCCGGGTTCTCCACTGGGAAATCACTGGGCACCACGGGATTCACCCATTCACCGCCGATAAAAAAGCTGCGCTTGTCGAGAATCGTCATTTTTAAGAGTGCCTCTGTTGCGGCCACTTCGGGCCCGTTTGTCTGTCAACGCCAGCGCAACACCTTGCACCTGGCGCAGGGACAAATTGCCAATCGTTGTTCGCAATGCAACGGATATAAGGGGCAGCCCAGCAACAAAAAGGCCACATCACCGACCGATGCCCTTTCGTGAGTATGTCGTGGGTCTATTTAGGATTGTATGAATCGTGGTGCCGGGAGTGGGACTCGAACCCACACTCTGTCGCCAGAACCGGATTTTGAGTCCGGCGCGTCTACCAGTTCCGCCATCCCGGCCAAGACGCGTAGTATCAGAAATTTGGACGCAGGGAGCAAGCCTTGAAACGGCAATCCTGCTACTATGCGCCGCCATGAAGCGCAGCGATTTCCAGTTTGATCTGCCGCCGGAACTGATTGCCCAGGAGCCGCCGGCTACCAGAGGTGACAGCCGGCTGCTGGTGTTGGACGGTGTCGCCGGCACCTATTCAGACAGTCATTTCAGCATGTTATCTGATCTGTTGCGGGCTGGCGATTTGCTGGTGCTCAATGATACCCGGGTGCTTCCGGCGCGCCTGTTGGGCCGCAAAGCCAGTGGTGGCCGGGTTGAGGTACTGGTGGAACGGGTGCTTGATGAACACCGGCTGCTAGCGCATGTTCGGGCCAACAGGGCCCCACGTACCGGTACCACGCTGGTGTTGGCGCGGGGGCTGGCGGCGACGGTGAGAGCCCGTCATGACGATCTGTTCGAACTTGTGTTCACCAGCGCGACGCCTGTCGTCGAGCTGCTGGAACGGCACGGTCGGGTGCCGCTGCCGCCCTACATTGACCGGCCGGTGACGGCCGAGGACAGTGATCGTTATCAAACCGTATATGCACGTCATCCGGGCGCGGTTGCCGCGCCTACGGCCGGGCTGCACTTCACCCCGGAGTTGCTGGCCAAGCTGCGTGAGCATGGTGTCGAGCAGGCCTTCGTTACGTTGCACGTCGGGGCCGGTACCTTTCAACCGGTACGGGTGGAGCAGCTTGCCGAACATCATATGCATGCCGAACGACTGGAGGTCGGCGAATCCGTCTGCCACGCGATTCGTGTGGTCCGCGAGCGGGGCAGTCGGGTGGTGGCGGCGGGCACCACCGTGGTGAGGGCACTGGAAGCAGCCTGCGCCAGCGGTGAACCGCTGCCATTCAACGGTGACACCGATATTTTCATTTATCCGGGTTACCGGTTCCGTTGCGTCGATGCATTGATTACCAATTTCCATCTGCCCGAGTCGACGCTGCTCATGCTGGTGTCGGCCTTCGCCGGTTATCAGACCGTCATAGCCGCTTATCGCCACGCGGTGGCTTCACGGTATCGCTTCTTCAGCTATGGTGATGCCATGTTCATGACCCGCAAGCCCCAAGTCGATGTTTGTGGCAGACAGGATTGAGAGTTTCTCGGTATCATCAATCATTTAACAGCAACCGATAGGGTATTACGGAAACAGCATGGCGAGTTACAGCACCAACGAATTCAAAAGTGGCCTGAAGATCATGCTCGATGGCGATCCCTGCGCGATCGTCGAGAACGAGTTCGTCAAGCCCGGGAAGGGGCAGGCTTTCAACCGGGTTAAGATCCGCAACCTGAAGACCGGCCGGGTGATCGAGCGGACCTTCAAGTCGGGCGATACCGTGGAAGGTGCCGATGTGCTCGACGTTGCGATGCAGTATCTCTACAGTGACGGCGAGTTCTGGTACTTCATGCATCCGGATACCTATGAGCAGATTGGAGCCGACGCCAACGCCGTGGGTGACAGTGCCAAATGGCTCAAGGAGCAGGATATGTGCCAGCTGACGCTGTGGAACGGCGTGCCCATCACCGTCAGTCCGCCCAATTTCGTCGAACTGGCGATCGTTGAAACCGACCCTGGCATCAAGGGCGATACGTCGGGCGGAGGTAATAAACCCGCTACCCTTGAGACCGGTGCCGTTGTGCGGGTGCCGCTGTTCGTCCAGACCAGTGAGATCATCCGCGTGGATACCCGCACCGGTGAGTACGTGTCACGGGTCAAGTAAAAGTGCACGACAACGGCAGCTGATCCGCCCGGATCGTGTCCGAGAGGGTAATTGCCGGCTGGAGGCCCGCAGCGCCGCTTGAGGTGCTGCGACTGCGGGCGTGTTTGCTGGCTGATATCCGGGCATTTTTCGCCAGCCGCAAGGTGCTGGAAGTGGACACCCCGGCGTTGTCGGTTGCTGCCACCTGCGACCCCAATATTCACAGCTTCGCAACCCGCTATCATGGCCCCGGGGTGCGCTGCGGTCAGCCATTTTATCTGCACACGTCGCCGGAATTTCCGATGAAGCGGCTGTTGGCCGCTGGCAGCGGCGACATCTATCAATTAGCCAAGGTTTTCCGTGACGGCGAGGCCGGAGGGCGTCACAATCCCGAGTTCACCCTGCTGGAATGGTACCGCGTCGGATTCGATCACTACCGGTTGATGGATGAAGTGACCGAGTTGGTAGGGTCCCTGCTGGCGTTCCGGTTGCCGCGGCCACCACTGCTGCTGAGTTACCGGGAGGCTTTCCGGCGCTATCTGGCAATTGATCCCCTTACCGCCACGACCACCCGGCTACGGGCCTGTGCCGATGCTCACGGGGTTGCACCGGTTGGCGATCTTGCGCTAGACGATCCCGATCCCTGGCGCGATTTACTGGTGAGTATCTGCATCGAGCCGCGATTGCCGACGGACCGGTTGGTATTTCTATATGACTATCCCGCCTCCCAGGCGGCATTGGCCCGGGTCCGTCCGGGCGTCCCGCCGCTGGCGGAACGGTTCGAACTCTATTGCGGTGGCCTGGAACTGGCCAACGGCTTCCATGAACTGAGCGATCCGGCCGAGCAGCGGCGCCGTTTCGAGCGTGACAACCAGCGCCGACTGGCACAGGGTCTGCCTCAGGTGCCGCTCGACGAGCATCTATTGGCGGCGCTGACCGAACTGCCGCATTGCGCCGGCGTGGCACTCGGCGTTGATCGTCTGCTCATGCTGGTGGCCGGTGCGGAGCGGCTGGATGAGGTACTGAGTTTCCCTTTCACTCAGGCCTGAAGCGGTTAAAATGGCAATCAATGCAGGCTGGTTTGACCTGAGTTAATCCGGTGACCCGCCGGGTTGTTGCAGAATGGGTGCCGAGATGGAGAAGGTCTATGGCGTTGGCTGTTATCGACACTGATGGATTGGCCCGACTGTTCGATGTGCTTCAGGCGCGCGGCTATGACACCGTGGGGCCAACAGTGCGTGAAGGGGCCATTGCCTACGCCTCGCTGGCCAGTGCAGCGGAACTGCCGGTGGGCTGGACTGATCGCCACGGGCCCGGCTACTATCGGCTGGAACGGCGGGATGATCAGGCGCGATTTGGTTATGTCGTCGGTCCACAATCCTGGAAGCAATATCTGTTTCCGCCCCGCCAGACCCTTTTCCGTGCCCAGCGCGGTGAACCCGGTCAATTTACCTTGGAACCTGGCTCCACCGATGGTCAGCGCTATGCTTTCATCGGCGTTCGCGCCTGCGAGTTGCGCGCTATTGCGGTGCAGGACGGCGTTTTTCTGCAGGGTCGTTATGTCGACAGTGCTTATCAGGCACGCCGCCAGCAGCTGTTCCTGGTGGCTGTCAATTGTGGTCAGGCCGGTGAAACCTGTTTTTGCGTGTCCATGGACAGCGGTCCCGAAGTCACCGCCGGCTTCGATCTGGCGCTAACGGAGGTAGTGGATGAGGCCCACCATTACTATACCGTGGCGGTGGGCAGCGCGGCGGGTGCGGAGGTGCTGGCGGAACTGCCGCAGCATGTGGCGACTGCCGCCGAGACATCGGCGGCCAAGGCGGTGCCTGAGCGGGCCGCGCGACAGATGGGCCGGCACCTGGATACGGTGGGGATCCGCGATCTGCTGTACCGTAACCTGGAGCATCCGCGCTGGGATGAGGTTGCTGAGCGCTGCTTGTCCTGTGCTAACTGCACTTTGGTTTGTCCGACTTGTTTCTGCTCGGCGCTGGAGGATCGGACCGACCTGGCAGGTCAGACAGCGGTCCGGGAGCGGCGCTGGGATTCATGTTACAACGCCGAATTTTCCCATCTGGGAAACGGTACTGTGCGCCAGTCAACCCGTTCTCGTTACCGCCAGTGGCTGACCCACAAGCTGGCCAGCTGGCACGACCAGTTCGGTGAATCCGGCTGCGTGGGTTGTGGCCGCTGCATCAGCTGGTGTCCGGTCGGGATCGACTTGACCGAGGAGGTCGCCGCCATCCGCGCAAGCGATGGCGAGGGGGGTGACACATGAATCAAGAGAACGAGATCCGGGCGGTTTTGGCAGCGCAGCCGTGGTGCAAGGGGCTGGTTACGCAACAGATTGAGCGGTTGGTGCGTTGCGCGCGGCTGGAGACTTTGGACAAGGGCACCCATCTCGCCCGTCAAAACCAGCCGGCGGAAACGTTCTATATCATTCTGACCGGCCGCGTTGAGGTAAAGCTGGTGGCCCCCGGGCGTGAGCAGATGGTGTTTGAAACCCTGGCGGCCGGGGAAGTGGTGGGCTGGTCCTGGCTGCTGCCGCCCCATCGCTGGCATTTTGACGCCCGCGTGCTGGCAGAAACCCGGGTCCTGGCGTTCGCGGCCGATTGTCTGCGCGAGCTATTGGAAGCTGATCATGAGATCGGATACCGGTTGTTGAAGTGGCTGCTGGGTGCTTTCAGCACCCGCCTGCAGGGGATGCGGTTGCAGTTTGCTGACGCTTACGGTCCGCCGGCGGTATGAGCAGCGCCAGCGTGAGCCTGGCTTCCGATCCGATGCTGCCGCTGCCCTATCGGATCAGCGCGGCGCACCCCGAAAACGGCGACGGCGATGTGTTTACCTGGTCGTTGCGGCCGACAAGCGGAACGCGGCTGGCCTATCAGCCGGGTCAGTTCAACATGTTGTATCTGTTCGGCAGCGGCGAGGTGCCGATCTCGATCAGCGGTGATCCCCGGGCTGGCGTGCTGGTGCATACCATCCGCGCGGTCGGCACCGTGACCCGGCCGCTGCAGGCGCTGGGGGTCGGCGCCATTATCGGTGTGCGCGGACCTTATGGGTCGTGCTGGCCGCTGGCCCAAGCGGCCGGGAAGCATCTGCTGGTGATCGCCGGAGGCATCGGCCTGGCACCGCTGCGACCGGTGCTCTGCGAGGTGGCGCGGGCACCGCAACAGTTTCCCCGGGTATCGCTGTTCTACGGCGTCCGCACGCCTCGCTCGATCCTGTACCGGCGCGACCTGGGGACGTGGGCACGGTGTGCCCACATGGATGTGCAGACTACGGTTGATCAGGCCGCGCCGCGGTGGCGGGGAGAGGTCGGTGTGGTAACCAAGCTGATCGAGCGTGCGGCGTTCGATCCCGCTCAGGTCATCGCCATGATCTGTGGACCCGAGGTGATGATGCATTTCGCGATTCTGGCGCTGCACAAGCGCGGCGTCCGCGAGGATCAGATTTATCTGTCGATGGAGCGCAATATGCACTGCGCGGTCGGCTATTGCGGACACTGCCAATGGGACGGCCATTTCCTGTGTAAGGACGGGCCGGTGTTTCGGCTCGATCGCATCGCGCCCATCTTCGACGTGAGGGAGCTGTAATGTCGTCTCGACCCCGGCTTGCGGTTTGGAAATTCGCCTCCTGCGACGGTTGTCAGCTAAGCCTGCTGGACTGCGAGGACGAACTGCTCACCCTGGCTGGTGCGGTGGAGATCGCCCACTTCGCCGAGGCCTCGCGTGACATGCAGCCAGGCCCGTACGATGTTTCTCTGGTCGAGGGCTCGATCACCACGCCGCACGATGCCGAACGCATCCAGGAGGTTCGCCGCCAGTCGGCCGCACTCATTACTATAGGTGCCTGCGCCACCGCCGGTGGCATCCAGGCGCTGCGCAATTTCCGTGACGTCGACGAGTTCACCCGAATCGTCTATGCCCGCCCCGAGTACATCGAGACACTGGCCCTGTCAACCCCGATTGCGGCCCATGTCAAGGTCGATTTCGAGCTGCATGGCTGCCCGATCAACAAGCAGCAGTTGTTGGAAGTACTGAATGCTTTCATTAACCGGCGCCGGCCTGTGGTGGCAGACCACAGCGTTTGCGAGGAGTGCAAGGCCCAGGGTAATCCCTGCGTGCTGGTGGCCCACGGCACGCCCTGTCTGGGGCCGGTAACCCGGGCCGGTTGCGGTGCCTTGTGTCCGTCCTACAACCGTGGTTGCTATGGCTGCTTCGGGCCCAAGGAGAATGCCAACCCGGCCGCCCTCAGTACCCAACTGGCCCGGCTCGGCATGACCCCGAACGCGTTGACACGCTTTTATCGGACCTTCAACGCCGCTGCCCCGGCATTCCGGGACGAGAGCCTGCGCCATGAGCAGTGAAACACGTACCATCGATGTCGGCTATCTGGCCAGAGTAGAGGGTGAGGGTTCGTTGCACCTGCGGATCGATCAGGGCCGGGTGAGTGAGGCCCAGCTGCGCATCTTCGAGCCACCACGGTTTTTCGAGGCCCTGTTGCGCGGACGTGATTTCCGCGAGGCGCCGGATATTACCGCGCGCATCTGCGGCATCTGTCCGGTGGCCTACCTGATGAGCGCCTGCCATGCCATGGAACAGGCCTGTGGCGTTCGGGTCGAAGGGTCACTGCGTGATCTGCGGCGGCTGCTCTACTGCGGCGAATGGATCGAGAGTCACACTTTGCACATCTATATGCTCCATCTGCCGGATTTCCTCGGTTATGCGGGCGCAGTGGAGCTGGCCAGAGATAAACCGGAGGTGGTTCGGCGCGGCCTGCGGCTGAAAAAGGCCGGCAACAGCTTGATGGCGTTGCTGGGCGGGCGTGAGGTGCATCCGGTTAACGTACGGGTGGGCGGTTTCTACCGGGTGCCGCGGCGCGACGAACTGCTGGCGCTGCGCCCGGAACTGGAGTGGGCTGTGGCAGCCGCACGCGAGACGGTCGCACTGGCGGCCGGACTGGATTTTCCAGCGTTCGAGCGGGACTACGAGTTCGTCAGCCTGCGCCATCCCGACGAATACCCGTTCAATGAGGGCAAGCTGGCTTCCAGCCGCGGCCCCGAGCTACCGGTGAGCGGCTATGATGATTATCTGACCGAGCAGCATGTGGCTCATTCGACGGCGCTGCAGAGTCATTCACCCCAAGGCGGTGCCGTGCACATGGGGCCGATGGCCCGCTATGCGCTCAATCACGACCATCTGACCCCGCTGGCGCGTGAAGCAGCCGCTGCCGCGGGCCTGGGGCCGGTCTGTCGCAATCCGTTCCAGAGCATCATCGTGCGGGCTGTGGAGGTGTTGTTCGCCTGCGAGGAGGCGCTGCGGCTGATCGACGCCTACCGGCCGCCGGAGCAGCCTTGCATCAAGGTCGAACCGCGTGCCGGCACGGGTTACGGTGCCACGGAGGCACCACGCGGGGTCTGCTATCACCGCTATACTATCGACGAACAGGGATTGATCCAGGATGCCAAGATCGTCGCTCCGACTTCGGTCAACCAGCGTGTGATCGAGGAGGATCTCTACCACTACGTAACACCCAACCTCGACCGGCCGGACGACGAGTTGCGGGCGGTTTGTGAACAGGCGATCCGTAACTACGATCCCTGCATCTCCTGTTCGACCCATTTTCTGGATTTGACGGTGGAGCGCCACTGAACCGTGACCACCCTGGTGCTGGGGCTCGGCAATGCTTATCGACGCGATGATAGTGTCGGTTTGGCGATTGTGGAACGGTTGCGTGCCAGGTTGCCGGCGCCGGTTGAGGTGGTGCGATCCAGTGGTGAGGCTACCGATCTGATGAGCCGCTGGGAGGGTCGTGATGCGGTCTACGTGGTGGATGCAGCGCGCAGCGATGCCACCGCCGGTACCTTGCACCGGATCGAGGCTCACCGTGAACCGCTGCCCAGCGCTCTTTTTCAGGGTTCCAGCCATGCTTTTGGTCTGGTCCAGGCTGTCGAACTAAGCCGGGTGCTGGGCGATCTTCCCGTCAGGCTGGTGATATACGCTGTTGAAGGGGCTGACTTCGCTACCGGCACTGGCATGAGTCCAGCGGTTGCAGCGGCGGCTGACCAAGTCGTGGAGCGGTTGTTAGTGGAATTATCTGCGGAGACAAACCCATGCACGAATTTTCCCTGCTAGCCGATTTGCTTAACAAGATCGAGCAGGTTGCCCGTGCCGAGCAGGCTGAGCGGGTGGTACGGGTACACCTGTGGCTGGGGGCATTGGCCCACATCTCGCCGGGCCATCTGCGCGAGCATTTTGTCGATGGCGTCCGTGGCACTGTGGCGGACGGTGCGGAACTGCAAATCGAAAGTTCCGACGACGTTGATGATCCCAATGCGCAGGCCATCCTGCTGCAGCAGGTCGAGCTCGTGTGAACGCCTCGCCGGCCGCGGCCCGCGTGCGCTGGCAGGTGCGGGTACATGGCGTGGTCCAGGGGGTGGGGTTCCGGCCGTTTGTACATGGCCTGGCCAGCGGCCTGGGGCTGGCGGGCCGGGTTTACAACACGGCGGCTGGTGTGATCCTGGAAGTCGAGGGTGAGCCGTCCCGACTTGAGATCTTCTTGCTGCGATTGCGCAGCGAGGCCCCGGTGCCGGCGCATGTGGCGGATATCGGGGTGGAGCCGATTGCGGCACTAGGCCAGGACGGCTTCGTCATCGAATCCAGTGTACTGGAAGGTCCGGTTGCCGCAGCGGTGCCGGCCGATCTGGCGACCTGTCCGGATTGCCTGGCCGAATTGACTGACCCGCACGACCGGCGTCACCGCTACCCATTCATCAATTGCAGCCACTGCGGCCCGCGCTTCAGTCTGATCGAAAGCCTGCCTTACGATCGCCAGCGCAGTACCATGCGGGAATTCACTCTATGCCCGGACTGCACTGCTGAATACACCGATCCGGGCAACCGGCGATATCATGCCCAGCCCAATGCCTGCCCCGATTGCGGACCGCAGCTCGCCTTTTGGGATCTGGCGGGACAGACTCGCGCGCGGGGTGAGGCGGCACTGCAAGCCGCTGCCGGGAGCATTGCAAGCAGGGCGATCGTGGCCGTCAAGGGGCTGGGTGGCTTCCATCTGTTGGCGGATGCCGCTGATCAAGCCGTGATCGAACGGTTGCGCCGGCGCAAGGTGCGGCCCCACAAGCCGTTTGCACTGATGTGTCCGGATCTGGCGACAGTTGCTGAACTTTGTGAACTCAATCCCGCGGCAGAGGAGTTGCTGACCAGTTCAGCGGCACCCATCGTACTGCTGTCGAAGCGCCGCACGGTCGCTCCGATGGTGGCCGCAGCGGTGGCTCCGGATAACCCCTGTCTGGGCATAATGTTGCCTTATACGCCGCTGCACAAGCTGCTATTGGCTGCGGTCGGGCGAGCGCTGGTAGTGACCAGTGGCAACCGTGGAGGCGAGCCACTATGCACCGACGAAACCGAAGCCCTGGAAGGCTTGGC
This sequence comes from uncultured Gammaproteobacteria bacterium, assembly GCA_963713445.1. Taxonomy (GTDB): domain Bacteria; phylum Pseudomonadota; class Gammaproteobacteria; order Competibacterales; family Competibacteraceae; genus CAVQMB01. The sequence continues at coordinate 172,982 of CAVQMB010000002.1, forward strand.
CGGTATCGCCGACTGTTTTCTAGTGCATGACCGCGCCATCGTACGCCCGTTGGAGGATGCCGTGGTGGTGCCGGCCAAGCCGGCGCCGGTGCTGCTCCGGGCCGCCCGCGGTTACGCCCCGCTGACGCTGACGTTGCCCTGGCACAGTCCCGTTCCGGTGCTGGCGCTAGGCGGTCATTTGAAGAGCACTGTCGCGCTGCTGTGCGAGGACCGGGCCGTGCTCAGCCAACCACTGGGCGATCTCGGCAGTGCGGCGGCGACGGTAAAGTTCGAACGCAATCTGGCGGGTCTGGAGACGCTGTACCGCTTCACGCCTGGGCGGCTGGCTTGTGATCGCCACCCGGACTATCACAGCAGTCGTTACGGCCAGGCACGGGCTCGCCGTGACCGGCTGACACTGGTCGGCGTGCAGCACCATCACGCCCATGTCGCCGCGGTGATGGCGGAGCACGGACTGAGCGGGCCGGTGCTGGGCGTGGCGTGGGACGGCAATGGCCTGGGTGATGATGGCACCCTGTGGGGAGGCGAGTTTCTGGGGTGTACTTTGGCTGACTACCAACGGCAGGGCTGGCTTCGTCCCTTGGCCCTTCCGGGCGGGGAGGTGGCGCTGCGGGAGCCGCGCCGGGTTGCTCTCGGCCTGCTCCGTGAGGCAGGTCGGGGCGAGGCGGAAAGCGCGACCAGGCAGGCATTCGGGGGCGCCGAGTGCGAACTGCTGGAACAGATGCTGGCCAAGGGAGTCAATTGCCCGACAACCAGCAGTGTCGGCCGGTTGTTCGATGCGATCGCTTCGCTGCTGGGGCTGGTGCAGGTTGCGAGCTTTGAGGGCCAGGCCGCCATGGCGGTACAGTTCGCTGCCGAGGGCGTTCCCGAACGCGAACGGTTGCCGTTCGGACTGCAGCGGCGGCGCCAGGGTTTGCAGCTCGACTGGGGGCCGCTGGTGAGTGCAGTGTTGACGGCATGGTCGGACGGCTGCAGTGTGCCAAGGATTGCCGCTGCTTTCCACCATACCCTGGCGGCGATGATTCTGACCGTCGCTCGGCGTCTGGGCTATCGACAGGTGGTACTGGCCGGCGGCTGTTTTCAGAACCGGTTGCTGCTGGAACTCGCGATCGACACGTTGCAGATGGCTGGGTTCGAGGTGTTTTGGCCCCAGCGGCTGCCGGCCAATGATGCCGCACTGGCGCTCGGTCAGGCGGTTGTGGCGGCCCACAGCGGAGGTTGATATGTGTCTGGCGGTGCCCGGTAGAGTTCTCAGTATCAGCGAAGATGAAGCGCTGTTCCGGACTGCGCGGATCGATTTCGGCGGCGTGATCAAGGACATTTCGCTGGCTTGTGTGCCCGACGCCCGCGTCGACGATTACGTACTGGTGCATGCCGGGCTGGCGATCACCGTAATCGATACGGCGGCGGCGGCCGAGACCCTGGAATTGCTGCGCACGGTGGGCAGATGAAATTCATCGAGGAATACCGCGACAGGTCACTGGTGCACCGGCTCAGCGTCGCAATCGCCGCCACCGCGACCCGCCAATGGACTCTGATGGAGATCTGCGGGGGGCAGACCCATGCCATCGTTCGCCACGGGCTGGATCAACTGCTGCCGGATAACGTACGCTTGATTCACGGACCCGGCTGTCCGGTTTGCGTAACGCCGATCGAGGTCATCGATCAGGCGCAGGCGCTGGCGGCGCAACCCGGCACTACCTTGTGTTCATTCGGCGATATGTTGCGGGTGCCGGGGCATCAGGGTGATCTACTGGCGGTCAAGGCGGCCGGCGGCGATGTCCGCATGGTGTATTCGCCGCTCGATGCGGTCCGGCTGGCGCAGCGCGAACCGTGGCAGCAGATCATATTTCTGGCCGTCGGTTTCGAGACCACGGCTCCGGCCAACGCCACGGCGGTCCTGCAGGCGCAGCGGCTCGGGTTGACCAATTTTTCCTTGCTCGTGTCTCAGGTACAGGTGCCACCTGCCATCGAGGCCATTCTGGCGCGGGCGGACAATCAGGTGCAGGGGTTTCTGGCGGCTGGGCATGTGTGTACGGTGACCGGGGATCAGGCCTATCGGCCGTTGGCGGCCCGTTACCGGGTGCCGATCGTGGTGACCGGGTTCGAGCCGGCTGATATCTTGCTGGGGGTGTTGCGCTGTATCGAGCAGTTGGAATCCGGCCGGGCCGAGGTCGCTAATGGTTATGACCGGATCGCTCGTACGGCGGGCAATCCAGCGGCCCGGCAGGTGCTGGCCAGGGTTTTTGAGACCGTCGACCGTCGCTGGCGTGGCATGGGTATCATTCCCGCCAGCGGGCTGGCCTTGCGCCCGGAATATGCTGGGTTCGACGCCGAAGTCCGGTTTGGTGCCGTTGCCGCGGTTTCCGCCGACGACGGTGAGTGCATAGCCGGCGATATCCTGCGCGGCACGCGCACGCCGCATGCCTGCCCGGCCTTTGGTAACCGTTGTACCCCACAACACCCGTTAGGTGCACCGATGGTCTCCAGCGAGGGCGCCTGCGCCGCTTACTACCGTTACCGGCGTGAGCCGAACGCGGCATGAGTAGCGCCTGGGGTCTGGATTGTCCACTGCCGCTGCGCGACTACCCGCGGGTGCTGCTGGCTCACGGTGGCGGCGGTCAGCTCATGCAAGACTTGCTGGAGGGATTGATTGTCCCGACCCTGTGCGCTGATCCGGCAAGTGGAGCGCATGACGCCGCGGTGCTGGAACCAACCGGCGGCCGGTTGGCGCTGACTAGCGATGCCTTTGTGGTGCGGCCACTGGAGTTTCCGGGTGGTGATATAGGTACTCTGGCGGTCAATGGTACCGTCAACGATCTGGCTATGGCTGGTGCCCGTCCGCATAGCCTCACTGTGTCGCTGATTCTTGAAGAAGGCCTGCTCATGGAGCGGCTTTGGCGCCTGCTGCGTTCGCTTCGCGCGACGGCTGATGCGGTCGGGGTGCGCGTGGTCAGTGGCGACACCAAAGTGGTGGAGCGCGGCAGAGGCGACGGTGTCTATGTCAGCACGACCGGCATTGGCCTGGTGCCGGCAGATATCGAAATTCACCCGCGCCGGATTGAATTTGGCGACGCGGTGCTGGTCAGCGGTGATCTGGGCCGCCATGGCATCGCGGTGTTGGCGGAACGTGAAGGGTTGGGGTTCGAGACACCCATCGTCAGTGACTGTGCCAGCCTTGCCGGGTTGGTGGCTGAACTGGTTGCCGCCCGGATAGCGCTGCATTGCCTGCGGGATATCACCCGCGGTGGTCTCGCCAGCGTCGTCAACGAATTGGCCAGGGCCGCGGGTTGCGGCATGGAGCTCGATGAAGCCGCGCTGCCGGTTGCGGCCGGTGTGACAGCAGCCTGTGACCTGCTGGGCCTGGACCCATTGTATGTGGCCTGCGAGGGGCGTTGTGTCATTGTCGTTCCGGCATCGGCGGTAGAGGCCGCTTTGACGGTACTGCGGCAGCATCCTTTGGGTCGGGATGCGGCACTGATTGGTCACGTGACGGATCAGCGTGGCCGGGTGATCCTCAAGAGTCGGCTGGGCACCAGGCGGGTGCTCGACTTACCGAGTGGCGAGCAACTCCCCAGGATTTGCTGACGTAGAGAATTAAGTAACCTCCTATCCTCCTGGCGGTTCTTCAATTTTGGCCTGCAGGTAAAAAGCCAGCCTGTCAGCGCCCATTCCCTATAATCGGATCTGCCGCCTGTCGTAGTGATCTGTTCCGCTAGCCGCGATCCAGTCACACTGTCAGGTTCAGCCTACTACCGTCGTCGATTGTTATAATAGGAGAATAACCATGATGCTTCGTGCCACTCACAATGATACCTATGACCAGATCGCCAGCCGCCAGCTGAGCACCCGCTACGATGCTGTCAGTCGTGCCCTTTGGTGCTTCATGCACGCGCAGCCGCGACCCTGCTTCAGCCGCCAGTTGCTGGCCGAGAGCCGTGAGCTGCAGCGCCGCGTCAGCCAGCGCGCCAAGCAGGCTGATAATCCAGAGCCAGTGGACTATCTCGTGCTGGCCTCGAGCGTGCCCGGTGTTTTCAACTTGGGCGGTGACCTGGCACTGTTTCTGAGCCTGATCCGCCAGCGTGACGCTGATGGCCTGTTAGCCTATGCCCGGGCCTGCATCGATGTCTGCTACCATCAGGCCATCGACCTTGACGACACCGTGACCACTATCGCTCTGGTGCAGGGTGATGCGCTGGGTGGTGGGTTCGAAGCCGCACTGTCCTGCAGCGTGCTGGTGGCGGAGCGCCAGACGCAGCTGGGCTTGCCGGAGATCCTGTTCAATCTGTTCCCGGGTATGGGGGCGTTCAGCTTTCTGGCCCGGCGGCTGGATCCAGTGCGGGCTGAGCGGCTGATTCTCAGCGGTAAACTGTATTCCGCCGAGGAACTCCACGACATGGGGGTAGTGGACGTTCTGGCCGAACCTGACGAGGGCGAAATGGCGGTCGCCGAGTACATCCGGCGGCGTAACCGTGCTCGCAAAGGCTACCACGCTATGCAGCGGGTGCGGCGCTTGTACCAGCCGGTTCGCTATGAGGAACTGCTTGATATCACCCGCGTCTGGGTGGATACAGCACTGCAATTGAGTGAAAAGGATCTGAAGACCATGGAGCGGTTAGTGCGGGCGCAGAACAAAAGACTACCGCCCGATCCACAGACCGCCCATCACGCCGTGGCTGGTTGAAAGCCGCCCGGTCGCAACCCGTCTACGGTGCTGACTGGCGGTTCTGTCCCAGGTACTGCTGCAGTGCCGCGCGGGTTGCGGTGAAGCGCTGGCGCAGATCGGCCAGCCTGGCGTCGCCCTCGCGCCGAAGCACATCGGGTGTCGTTTTCATGAACGCCCCGGCGGTACGGCTGACGGCTTCGGCACCTATGCTGGCGGAGCAGCCCTTGAGGGCATGTGCTTGCTCGCGCAAGCGGGCCCAGTCCTGTTCTGTCAGGGCTTGGTCGAGGCCGTTTAGCAATTCGTCGCTGTCGGCCAGGAAGCCTTCGACCAAGTCGCGGATGAACTCGCCGCCGCCGCCCAGCTGGGCCAGTTCCTGTAGCGTTGATTCCACCAGCAGTGCGGCGTTCTGGGGCATCGTCGGCGCCTTTGGGCTGTCGCGAGTAGGTTCTTCCTGATGATTTGCTTCCCGGACCAGTTCACCCGTGACGCGTAGCAGTTCGGCCGGGGCGATCGGTTTGGTCTGAAATGCCTGGATGCCGGCATCCAGGCAGGTTTGTCGAGCCTCGGCGGTTGCGTTGGCGGTGAGTACCATGAACGGCGTAGTACTGCCAGGGGCCATGAAGCGGTATTGTCGGTAGACATCGACGCCGCTCAGATCGGGCATTTGCATGTCAACAATAACCAGGTCGAAGCGTTGTTCCTCGAGCTGGTCGAGCGCATCTTCGCCGGATTCGGCCAATGTCACCTGATAGCCGGCCTGACTGAGAATGGTGTCGATAACCTTGCGGTTGGTTGGATTGTCCTCGGTAACGAGAATCCTCCGCTGCGGAGCATTCTTGGGCCGCTGATAGTCACTGATTCGGGTAATGCCAGTCGGGCGTGTCGATTCCTGGGGTGCGTGCAAGGCATTGAACAGCTGCCGGCTGTCGCTTGCATCGGCGACTACTGCTAAAAATCCGGCCCGTTTCAGCGCTGTGACCGAATTGCCGGTAGCCGTACCGTTGAGCAGGATAATGCCCAGCCCGCTGAGTACAGTCTCGCGTCGTAAAACGGCAGCAAACTGCTCTGGGCTCATCCCAAGGTCCGCTTCGTGAGCCAGCAGTAAATCGAATGGTCGCCCATCCTGGTTTGCTTTCAACGCGGCCGAGCAGACTTGCGCTGTTGACGACGCCAGTGTGGTATGCGCACCCCAACCGCGCAATTTTGCGACCACCGGTGCGTAGCTTGAGGCCTCCTGCCATAGCAGCAGCAGACGTTTGCCGGTTAGCGTCCGCGGGCTATCGCTGTCTGCCGCGTCGGCTTGGGTCGGGTTGGCAAAAGGCAGGGTAATGGTGAACGTAGTACCCTGTCCGGGCACGCTCTCCAGGCTGATGCGACCCCCCATGAGTTCGATCAGTTGTTTGGCGATGGTGGTTCCGAGGCCGGTGCCACCGTGACGGCGTGTGATCGAATCATCGGCCTGGGTGAACGCTTCGAAAATTCGTTGCTGGGCGTCCTTGCTGATACCGATACCCGTGTCGATGACGTCGAACTGCAGCATGAGTTTGTCGTTCGTTCGTTCGCCGCAGATGACCCGCAAAGTGACCCTACCTTGGTCAGTGAATTTGATGGCATTACCCAACAGATTAAGCAGTACCTGATGTAGGTGGAGCGGATCGCCTTGCAGCTGTTGCGGCAGCTCGGGCGACAGTTCCAGGTTGAGCTGCAAGCCTTTGCGCAATGCCAGCGGCTGGATGATCCGCTCGATCTCATGCAGCAGTTGGGGCAGGTCGAATTCGATGTGCTCGATGTTGACCTTGCCGGCCTCGATCTTGGCGATATCGAGCAACTCGTTAATCAGCGCCATCAGCGAGCGCGACGAAGCCCGCAAGCTTTCCACGTATTCGCGCTGCTGGGTTGCGAGTGGGGTTTCCGTCAGCAGTTCGACCATACCCACGATGCCGTTCAGTGGGGTCCGCATTTCATGGCTCATGTTCGCCAGAAAGCGGCTTTTGGACTGATTGGCTTCCTCGGCTTTAAGTCTGGCCTGGTCGAGCTGGCGGATCAGTGTTGCCGCGTAGGCTGGCAGGACGATTAAGCACAGCAACGTTCCGGCCCAGACGGTAGGCTGGGTATACCAGTACGGTGTGAAAGCAGTGGCGAGCAAGAAGCCGGCCAGACCGAAACCGGTGCATAACCACAGCCAGTCACGGCCAAAGCGGAAACCGTTGCCAAAGATGACCCAGAGGTAAATTGCCAGCAGCGGCGGACCGGTACTGTCGGCCAAGTGGAGGCAGTACGAGATCGCACTGATGTCGACCACCATACCCAGTATACGGCGCGCAGGTGATACGCCAGGCTGTAGCATGATGCTGGTAAATATGCCAAGGCCGGCGGCGAAGAACACTACCATGCCCCACCAGAATGGCAGCCTGTCGAGTGCCAGAGCACCGGCGTTCAGCACGTTGCTCAGCGCCAGGTACACCAGCACGGCACTGCCGACCACCAGCCGGATCAGCGCTTGCTGATGTTCGCTGTCGGGGCGCCCGGTCAGCCGAGGGCGCAATGCCTGCAGTCGAGGTGACATGGTTTGGTTGGATATCTACTGGTGATCGACGTGCTTCACGTCCTGATAGCGATGGTAGATGTCGACTATCCCGTCCATGGCGTCGAAAAAGGCATCGACACAGACCGGGTCGAAAAATGAGCCGCTGCGCTCCTTGATGTATTCAAGCGTCACGTTCAGTGGCCACGATGGTTTGTAGGGTCGCGACGACAGCAACGCATCGAACACATCGGCGATTGTGGCGATACGTGCCTCCAGCGGGATGGCGTCGCCCTTGAGGTTGCGTGGGTAGCCGGAACCGTCGAAGCGTTCATGATGATTGAGTGCTACCACAGCACCGACCTGGAGATATTTCGACGGCGAATCCTTGAGAATGCTGTAGCCAATATCGACATGGGTATTGATGATCTTGCGTTCCTCGGGTGTCAGCGGCCCGGGTTTTAGCAAAATACTGTCAGGAATGCCGATCTTGCCGATATCATGCAGCGGCGCGGCCATCTCGATGACCCGGCGATAATCATCCGGCAGCCCCATGGCTTCCGCGATGAGGTAGCAATACTTGGCCATGCGCTGGACATGGCCGCCGGTGAAGACGTCACGGTATTCACCCGCTTTAGCCAGATGCAGCAGCGAGTCGCGCTCACGCTGCTCGATGCCACGGACAGCCTCGGCAACCCGCTGTTCCAGCCAGCTGGAGCGGTCCTTTATGATCTGCTGCTGCTCGCGCAGCTTCAGCAGGTTGCGGCAACGCGCCCGGAACTCGACATGGTCCAATGGCTTGGTTAGGAAGTCGGTGGCTCCCGCCTCCAGGGCCGCATAACGTGCCTTGCGATCCTCGACGATGGTTACCATTATCAGCGGCACGTCGTCGCAGCCCGGCAGTTTGCGGAACCAGCGTGTGAAGTCGATGCCGTTCATGACCGGCATGCGGAGATCGGTGATCACCAGGTCACAACCACTGCCCTTGGCCCACTCCAACGCGTCGGTCGGATTGGTAAAACTGTGCAGCGTCGCTTCGGGTTCGACGGCGGTGACCAGTTGCCTCATGATCTTGAGGCTTGTGGACTGATCATCAAGTATGACGATATTAAACATGACTACGCAGCTAACCTACCGTAGCAGCTAATGCTTATACATTTTATTAATGATAACTCTATGTTAGGGGTTTTTCCTCCCCCGTGACTGTATTCAACTGCTGCTGATGCGCAGGCCTGCTGCAATGGCGAATGGAGCCAGCACCAACGCCAACGCCAGTATGGCGCCAAGCAGTGCCAGTTGGCCGTCGTAAGGCAGGCCACTGGCGGCGGCTGCGACGCAGGCGGTGCCGAATATCAGGATAGGGACATACAGTGGCAATACCAGCAGGGTTAGCAGTACGCCCCCGCGGCGCAGGCTGACGGTCAGGGCAACGCCGATGGCACCAATCAGGCTCAGGGCCGGGCTGCCCAGCAGCAGGCTGGCGAGCAGCGCGCCATAGGCATCGACGGGCAGCTGTAGCAGAATTCCGAGCACGGGGGCGATGACGATGAGCGGCAATCCCGTGACTAGCCAGTGGCCAAGCACTTTGGCCAAGACCAGAGCGCTCAGCGGCTGCGGCGTCAGCAGCAGTTGCTCCAGTGAGCCGTCCTCGAAATCGTCGCGGAACAGTCGCTCCATGCCCAGAAGTGTCGCCAGCAGAGCCGCAACCCAGATCACGCCGGGTGCGATCAGCGCCAGCGTTTTGGCTTCCGGCCCCACGCCGAGGGGGAACAAGGTAACCACGATGACGAAAAACACCAGCGGATTGAGCAACTCGCTGCGCCGGCGCACGGCAAGCTGCAGGTCGCGCCCGAGCACGCCCAGCCAGGCGCGGGTCAGGCTGGTTTCGCCCATTACAGCCGCAGCGTGGTGATGGCCGGCAGGGATACCGGCTGGTGGGAAGTCAGAATGACGGCGCCGCCGCTATCAACGTGGCGTTGCAGGTGGCGTTCTAGATGGCCGACACCTTGTCGATCGATGGCCGTGAAAGGTTCGTCCAGAATCCATAGCGGGGCGGTGCTCAGCCACAGTCGCGCCAGCGCCACGCGGCGGCGCTGGCCGGCGGACAAGCGGCCGACCGGCTGATCTTCGAAGTCAATCAGTCCCACGGCCCCCAGCGCCCATTCAGGATCACCGGCATGCCCTCCCAGGGCCCGGTAGAAATGAAGATTTTCGAGCGGCGTCAAATCGGCTTTGAGCGCCGGTTGATGGCCCAGGTAAAGCAACGCCCCGTAGAAATCGGGGCGGCACTCCCGGATGTTAGTGCCACGCCAGCAGACGCTGCCCGTGCGCGGTTCACTGAGACCGCACAGGATGCGTAGCAGACTCGTCTTGCCGGCACCGTTGGCACCTTCGATCTGCAACAATTGACCGCGCTTCACCGCGATGTCGAGTTCAGCGAATAACTGCCGTCCGGCGCGGATGCAGGTCAGCCCGTGGCCGGTCAGCAGCGGTTCGGTCACTGCACGACCCGGTTGACGGTCAGTGCAACCGATTGTGCGCCATCGCTCAGAGTGAGCGGTTGCCCGGCGGCTTCCAGATCACCCGGTTTGGGCAACGCACCGCCGGATTTGGAGATGCGGGCGCCGACCACGACGCGATGATACTTCGAGAGCTTGAGCGCGGGCAGCATGGCCTTGCTATCGTCCAGGACCACTGATACCGGGAAGTCGGCCGCTTTCTGGCGCACTGCCGCCAGCGGCATTGGGGGACCTTTGGCCGCTTTGGCGTAGATGAACAGCGTGGCGTCTGGCGACAGCTTTGTTCGCAGCTTGGGATCGAGCCTGACCGTGACGTCGATACGTGGCCCGTTGCCCGTTGTCGGTACCGGTTTCTGCTGCTCTGCGGTAGTCGCGCTGGCCAGGCGTTGCCGGGCCTGGGCAATGGTCTTCTTAAGTAAACCGGCTGATTTGCTGCCCGCGGGTAGCAACGCAACCAGTTTCTGCCAGGCGTTGATAGCCAGCTGGTACTGATTGTTGTTGAAAGCGCCGAAACCCAGCAGCATCAGCGCCTTCTGCTGGTGCGGATCGGCTTGCAGCACACCGTTAAGGAGGTTTTCACTGGCGTCCGTCAGCTTGCCTTTGTTCGCCATGATGTCAGCGTAGGCATAGGCCAGCTGAACATCCGTGCGTTTAGGAACGAGGTCGTGGGCTCGCTTAAGCACGTCCTGCGCAGCCTTGGGGGCCTGCAGCTGGAGCAGGGCGACACCGAGTAGAAACAGGCTGTCCGGATTGTTTTCGTCTTCGCGCAGCACCTGTGCCTGCAGTACCCGCGTAAAGTTGGGCAGATCTTTTTGGGCTGCCTTTGGCAGAGTGCCGGGATTAAACAGCGCCAGCCGCACCGTGTCGGCCAATCGGCTCTGGGTTTGCTGCCAGTTCTCAACCGGGCCGCGGTAAATGCCCCAGTAATAGTAGCTACCCGTCAGTCCCACGACCAATAGGGTGATGCCGGTGGCGAGCAGCCGGCCGTTGCCGCTGCGGCGGCCATCAGCAGAGGTGTCCGGAACGTCGTCCAGCAACGTGCGCTCCAACTCGGCGCGCATCGCCTGGTATTGATCCTGTTCAATCTTGCCGTCGGCCAGATCCTGGTCCAGCTCCGTCAGCCGCTCCTGGAACAACCGGGTGTTGACCCGATCTCGATAGCGTTCGCCATCACTCGCCGCTTGTTCACGTCCCAACCACAGTGGAAACAGTACGGCAGCAGCGACCAGCGCCACCATAGCGGTGGCGATCAGCCAGAATTCTATCATTGTGTGTTCTCGCCGTTACTATTCAGCAGTGCCTGGAGCCGATTGCGTTCACTGTCGGATAGCGGGCTGGACCGGGTTCGGCTGCGGCGGCGCACCCAGACGCCGACCAGCAGGGCGGTCACCGCGACGCCGGCGAATGGTCCGAACCACAGTGGCCACGTAAGAGGTTCTACCGGGGGGTTATACAGAATGAACGTGCCGTAGCGCTGTACCATGAAATGCTTGATCTGTTGGTTGCTCTTACCTGCCAGCAGCAGTTGGCGGACCTTGTGTCGCAGGTCCGCGGCCAGCGGTGCGTCGGAATTGGCGATGTTGGTATTCTGGCACTTGGGGCACCGCAGCTCGTCGGTCAGCTGCCGGTAGCGTTGCGCCAGAATCGGGTTAGGGAAGTGCACCGGGTCGATCGCCGCATGGGCCAGTCCGCCGGGCAGCAACAACGCCAGCAGTAGCAGGAACAGCCAATTCGGTCGTCGCCGGGAATGGGTTCGGGGTATGGCTTGCCGCTTTCCGACGGGAACTGGCAAACCGGTTCCAGGATAATTCCAGCTAACACGAACAACCATCAGCTACGGCTCTTGAGTTGCTTGATACGGGGCACGAATTCGGATTTCCATGACCGGGCATCGAGGGCGCCGACGTGGCGATAGCGGATCACCCCATGGGTATCCAGCAGGAAGGTCTCGGGTGCGCCGTAGACGCCCAGGTTCAGTCCCAGCTGGCCGGAGCTGTCCTCGATGGTGAGTTGATAGGGATTACCGAGCGTTGCCAACCAGGCCTGGGCTTTCTGTGGACTGTCCTTATAGTTGATCCCGTAGATGATGACCCCCTGTTTTTTTAGGGTGCGCAAGAATGCATGCTCGGCTCTGCAGGTCGGACACCAGGTGGCCCACACGTTGAGCAGCGCCACCTTGCCTTCCAGGTCGTGGGCAGTAATCTTTTTCTGGGGATCGCCCAGCAGCGGCTCGCTGAAGTTGGGCAGCGGGTGGTTGACCAGCGCTGAGGGTAGTAACCGCGGATTCTGGCCAAGACCGCCCCAAAGCACCGCCAGCAACGCGCCAAAGACGAGCAGCGGCAGCGCTAGCAGCAGCGTCAGTCTAGACGCGCGCGACATTGGCACCCTCGGGCAGCACCGCCCGCTTGCGGCGGGCCATGCGGTACCGTGGATCGCTCAGCGCCAGACCCCCACCCAACGCCATGATCAGGCCGCCCAGCCACAGCCAGCGTACAAACGGCTTGTACTGGATCCTCACTCCCCAACTGCCGCCGTCATCAAGGGGTTCCCCCATGGCGATGTACAAGTCGTGCAGTAGCCCGGGCGAGAGTGCAACCTCCGTCGTGGTCGTCTGCCGATCCGGATAGAAGCGCTTCTCCGGGTACAACACGGTAACCAGCTGGCCCTTGTGGTTAAGCACTTCGAAGGTGCCGCGGGTAGCCGAATAATTCGGACCATCGGCCGGCTCCAGACTGTCCAGCTTGAACTGGTAGGGGCCGACCTCGACGCTGTCACCCACCTTCATTCGCAGGTTGCGCTCGATGCTGTAGTAACTGGTTATGGCGAGTCCGGTAACCGTGACCACCAGGCCCAGATGAGCCAACACCATACCTTTGTAGTGCCGCGGCAGATGCCACGCAGCCCAAAGCGGACGACGCTTGTTGCGCAACCGCTCACGTACGTCCAGCAGCTCGGTGAACACCACCCACAGTACCAGGCTCAGTGACAGCGCCACCAGGGCATGGAAGGTGGGCAGGACGAACAGGCTGATAGCCAGTCCCAGAGCAATGCTGACCACGGCCCAGGGGAACAGTCGGCGTAGCAGGCTGCGACCGTTGTGCTGCTTCCAGCGCAGCAGCGGCCCCACCCCTAGCGCTGCCACCAGAGTCAGTGCCAGCGGTACGAACAACGCATTGAAGTAGGGCGGGCCCACGGAAATCTTGCCCAGGTTTAGCACTTCCGCCAGTAATGGGAACAAGGTGCCGGTGAATACCACCAGGCAGCCGCCCACTAGCAGCAGGTTGTTGAGCAACAGGCCGCTTTCCCGGGACAGCAGCGTGAACTTGGCCTCGCTTCGGATCAGGTGAGCCCGCAGGATCAGCACCACCAGTGCGCTGCCGGTGAGCAGGCCCAGTAGCATCAGCATGAACAGACCGCGGCGCGGATCCACGGCAAAGGCATGGACCGAGGTCAACACACCGGAACGGACCAGGAAGGTGCCCAGTAGGCTGAGCGAGAACGTGGCTATGGCCAGCAACACGGTCCAGGCCCGGAAGGCGCCCCGCTTTTCGGTCGCCGCCAGCGAATGAATTAGCGCCGTACCGGCTAGCCAGGGCATGAGCGAGGCGTTTTCCACCGGATCCCAGAACCACCAGCCGCCCCAGCCCAGTTCGTAGTACGACCACCAACTGCCGAGCGCGATGCCAACCGTCAGAAAACACCATGCGGCGATGGTCCAAGGCCGCGACCAGCGCGCCCAGGCACTGTCAAGCCGGCCGGACAACAGCGCCCCGATAACAAAGGCAAAGGCTACCGAGAAGCCGACGTAACCCATGTACAACATCGGCGGGTGACCGATCAGCCCGATATCCTGCAGCAGCGGATTGAGGTCGTTGCCCTGCATCGGGAAATCCGGCAGCAGTCGTGCAAACGGGTTGGAAGTGAATTGCATGAAGACTAGGAAGCTGGTGCTGATCACGCCCATGACCCCCAGCACCCGGGCCAGCAGCGGGCGCGGCAGCGAGCGGCTGAACAGCGCGACCGCCACGGTCCAGGCACTGAGGATCATGATCCACAACAGGATAGAGCCTTCGTGACCGCCCCAGATGGCGGTTACCCGATACCATATCGGCAGAGTGGTGTTGGAGTTTTCTGCGACGTAGGCGACCGAGAAGTTGTTGTTGATGAAAGCCACCGCCAGGCAGATGAAGGCGAGGCCGACCAGCAAAAACTGGACGATGGCGAGCGGCCGGGCCGTTTCCATCATCCTTACGTTGCCGCGGGCTGCGCCTACCATCGGCAGTACGGCTAGCAGGATGGCGCTGGCGAGTGCCAGGATGACTGCGAGTTGTCCGATATCAGGAGCCATGGTCAAGTCGGTCAGTTGGTGCGGGCGAGATGCGGCATGCCGGCCTTCTTGAGGCTGGCGGCGACCTCAGGGGGCATGTATTTGGAATCGTGCTTGGCCAGTACCTGCTGTGCCATGACTAGGCCGCCGGACTCCAGTTTGCCGCGCGCGATGATGCCCTGGCCGGCCCGGAACAGGTCCGGCAGGATGCCATCGTAGTGCACGGTGACAGTGGATTTGTTGTCAGTCAGTTTGAAACTGACCTTGAGGCTGTTGGGGTCATGCTCGATGCTGCCCGGTACCACCAGGCCACCGACCCGTATGGTCCGTCCCAGCGGGGCGCGACCGGCAGCGATCTGGCTGGGTGCATAGAACAGGTTGATATTCCGGCGCAGGGCGTAGACCGTCAGGCTGACGGCCGTGCCCACACCGACCAGAATAACCATCACCAGCAGCAGCCGGCGGCGGCGGACCGGAGTCATGGATTGTTGTTCTCCGCGGTGCGGGCGGCGCGTTGCTCGCGGCGGGCGAGGGCGCGCTGCAGTTTACGATGACGCAGTACCGGTGCCAGCATCACCGCTGCCAGTACCACAAATGTGATGCCATAGGCCGGCCAGACGAACCGGGCGTAGCCGCCCATGGCAAAAAAAGCGGACCAACTGGAAAAGCTCATAGCAGGTTCCGATGGGGATCGAGACGGCTCGCCAGTACGTCGTTGCGGGCCCGCATCAGTACGTTGCTGGCTGCCAGTAAGGCATAGCCGAACAGCATCAGCAGGAGTGGCCACAGCATACTGAGAGCAATGGACGGCTTACCGAACTTGAAGATGGTCGCGCCCTGATGAAGGGTGTACCACCAGTCCACTGAGTAGTGGATGATGGGGATGTTGATCACGCCCACAATGGCCAGCAGGCCCGCCGCGCGGGCCGCCGTCTCATGGTCGTCGAAGGCTTCCTGCAGCCCCATGTAGCCGAGATATAGAAACAGCAGGATCAGCTCGGAGGTCAGCCGGGCGTCCCAGATCCAGTAGGTGCCCCACATCGGTTTGCCCCACAACGAACCGGTGACCAGCGCCAGGAATGTACAGGCCGCTCCGATCGGCGCGCAGTTGCGTGACACCACGGCCGCCAGCTTGATACGCCATATCAGACCAATCGCGGCGGTAACCGCCATTCCCACGTACACGGCCATCGACATGGCGGCGGCAGGCACATGGATGTAGATGATGCGGAAGGCATCGCCTTGCTGGTAGTCAGGGGGCGCGAACGCCAGTCCCCATACCAGGCCGGCCAAGATCATTAACAAGGCCGGGATGAGAAGCCACGGGATCAATATACTGGCGAGTCGGTCAAAGTAATGTGGGGACGCCAGCTGATAGATGACCCGAGGCAGTTTGAAGCGCTTGCGGCGCTTGTAGCTGTCGACCGGGGCGGCGCTCTGGCTCATGATTACACGCGTTGGGGAAACGGACACAATGTTGAACTACGCATTATTTCACACTTGTCGTGGCTTTGCTCGGGGAAGGGTCCACATCGGAAGACCACGGGCACGGCAAAGTGTTCCGTCGGCGTGGCGGAAAGGTTGGTTTGCCGCTCCAACGTGGTGTGGTTCGGGACAGTATTCTAATGGCACCTGCATCGACGTCAGTGGTACGGGATCAATACCGCCGTAACAATGCGGGCGGCACGATGCCGTAGAATGGCTTCCGGTAATGGAACTGGACCCCCAGGAGAGAGTTGCTCATGAGCGCGCGCAGCATCACCCTCAGTTTCCCGGGTTCCCAAGGTAGTGACCTGGCCGCCCGGCTGGAACTGCCCGCCGGTGAGCCGCGCGGCTATGCGTTGTTCGCCCATTGTTTCAGTTGTTCCAAGGATCTGCCCATGGCGATCCGGTTGGCGCGGGCGCTGACAACGCGCGGTGTTGCGGTGCTTCGGTTCGATTTCACCGGTCTGGGGAGCAGTGAGGGTGATTTCGCCAATACTAATTTTTCAACCAATATCGATGATCTCGAATGCGCCGCTGCGTTTCTGCGCACGCATTACGAAGCCCCGCAATTGCTGATCGGTCACAGCTTGGGAGGCGCAGCAGCGTTGGCCGTCGCCGCACGGCTCGATGAGGTCCTGGCACTCGCGACGGTCAATGCCCCGAGCGATCCGCAGCAGATTAGCCATTTGTTCGCCGGTCGTCTGGCACAGATCAAGGAACAGGGCGAAGCCGACGTGACGATCGCTGGGCGGAGTTTCCGCGTCAGGCGCCAGTTCTTGGACGACATTGCGGGTCACGGTCTGCTCGACGACGTCGCTCGGTTGGATCGACCGCTGCTGATTTTCCATTCGCCTGTGGACCAGGTCGTTGACATCGATCATGCGGCCCGACTGTATCAGGCGGCCCGGCATCCGAAGAGCTTTATTTCGCTTGATGGTGCGGATCACTTGGTATCGCGGCCAGCCGATGTGGAGTTCCTCGCCGCCATGCTGAGCACGTGGGCGTTGCGCTACATGCCGGAGAAAACGGACCAGCCGCCAGCCAAGGGTACGGTCGAAGTCAGCGAGACCGGTGACGGGCGGTTTACGCAGGAGGTGCGGATCGGCCGGCACCGGTTCTCCGCTGACGAACCAGTCGAACAGGGCGGGCTGGACCAGGGCCCGTCGCCGTATGATTTGCTGCTCGCCGCGCTCGGTGCTTGTACCGCCATGACCCTGCGGTTATATGCGGAACGACGCGGATTCGCGCTGGCGCATGTCAGCGTCGAACTGCTGCATGCCAAGATCCATGCTGAGGACTGCGCTGACTGTGAGACCCGCACAGGCTTGGTCGACCACATCGAGCGGGTGATTACACTGCGTGGCTCCTTGACTGCGCAAGAACGCGACAAATTGCTGGCAATTGCCGATAAGTGTCCGGTTCACCGGACATTGCACTCGGAGATTTCAGTAGACACCCGGCTGGCTGGATGAGCAGCGAGCCGCGCCTCAGGATGCACCGGCGAGGCGTTGGCCCATGCGTACCCGGTCACCTGCCCGGATAGCTGGATCCCACCGCAAAGCGCCGGCCGTTGTCAGCACGATCACTGTAGAACCCATATTGAAGCGGCCTGTTTCGGCACCACGGGCGAGTTCCACCCGGTTGCCCACCGCCGGATAACGCCAGCGGCGGATATGCTGACCCAGCGGGGGGGTGATGACACCGGCCCAGACCGTTTCAATCGAGGCCACGTTGATCGCGCCCACCAGTATTAACGCCAGCGGCCCGGCGCGTGTCTCGAACCGGCATATCACCCGTTCGTTGTGGGCGAACAGGTTTGGAATCATCCGGGCGGTGAGCGGTGACACACTGAACAGCCGGCCCGGTACGTGTACCATGTCGGTTAGCCGGCCCGCCAGCGGCATATGAATGCGATGGTAATCGCGTGGCGCGAGGTAAAGGGTAGCGAAATCACCGTGCCTAAATGGTTCTGCTAATGCGGCATCGCCACCCAGCAGCTCCACTAGAGAATAGTCTCGTCCCTTGGCCTGCAACAACCGATCGTTAGTGATCGGGCCGATTTGACTGATCGTGCCGTCCACCGGGCAGCACAAGTCGTTCGCACCGCCCTCAAGTGGCCGTGCCCCCGGCTTCAACGCACGGGTGAAGAAGGCATTGAACGTGGGGTGGGTGGTTGGGTCAGGTTGTTCGGCCTCGCTCAGATCGACCCTGAAGACGTGGCAGAAGATCCGGATCAGCAAATTCTTGAACCAGTGAGTCCGGATTCGCGTTAGCCGGTGAACGGCACGGGTCATCGTCCGCTGCGGCAGGCAGTATTGCGGCAGGTTGCGTAGCCGATCGGTCAGGGACGGACGGGATTCTAGGGGATCTGAGTCAGAGCTCACGCTTATTCAACCACGTTGCAGGCCGTTCGGAAAGCGGATAAGTTTAGCGGAAGCAGGTGCGATAGTGCGGCGCAACAAAAATTCGCACTGATGCCGCAGTTTTTGATCCGGATCAAGGTATCAGGCCTGGCGCTGGACATAACATGACGGTTGTCCGCCGATGGAACAGGGAATGCCCACCGACGAGAAAAATATTCCCCAATTTCAAAGGCTTGTACAATGAGTGATTCAACGAGTAAATCAGTAACCCCAACCGACGCCAATGGTCTGACGCGGCGCACTGCAATGAAGCGTGTTCTGTTAACCGCTGCCGGTCTGGCGGTGGGGTGGACTGCCGTACGGGCAAGGCCTGCCGAAGCGGCAGGTAGCGTACCCAAGGGCGCGGTCGGTTATCAGGATAAACCAAACGGCAATGAGCGCTGCCTCACCTGTTCGCAGTTCATCCCCGGCAAGACGGCGGATGCCATGGGTACGTGCAATGTGGTGGCCGGCGCCATTAGCCCCGATGGCTGGTGTAATGTGTGGGCGGCGAAGGGCTGAAGCTCTCGCCAGAATAATTGATCGGGTCTGCTGGGGATGCCCGCGAACCTGATCCTCACGGAGATAAATCGATGAGCCAAACAACCAAGAATGCCCCGCTTGCAGGCCGCGACGGAGTGTCGCGGCGCGCTGCGATGAAGCGGGTGGTGGTGAGTGCAGCCGGCATGGCGGTGGGTTGGGCGGTGCTAGGCACTGGGACAGCTCAGGCGCAGGCGACGATGTCAAAAGCATCCGTGGCCTATCAGGACCGGCCGGAGCGTAACGAAAGTTGCCTCAACTGCTCGCTGTTTGTGCCTGGCAAGACGCCGGATGCCATGGGGACCTGCAAAGTCGTCAAGGGCGCCATCAGTCCCAACGGCTGGTGCAACATCTGGTCTGCCAAGAGTTAACCGTTCGACAATTCCGCTCTGCTTGCTCAGCCCTTCGTGCTGCTGAGCAGCGCAGCCAGACGACGCCAAGCCGCAGGCGATTTTGTCAGGAGTCGAATAGACTGTGTAATATGAGTTTTGCGTGAACTAGGCCTACAGCGCCGACGCTGTTGTTTAAGACGTCTCCGCTACGACCTCGTCCGTCCGCCGGCGGGCTGTTGCTGTGCAGCTGGAAAGGGACTTCGTCAATACGCCCGGTGAATCTATCCAGTAAGTAAAAACAATTTGGGGGTTACATCATGTACGACACGATTCAGGGGGGGGAAGTTCTACGCCCCATGAAACCAGGCTACAGCGGACTCATGCGAGCGTGGCTGGGGGTGCTATGTGTGGCTGGTGCCGTGCTGGGCATCAGCGGTAACGCATGGGCGCTTCCGTCCTTCGCGCGCCAGACCGGTATGCAATGTCGTTCCTGTCACACCGCCTATCCGCAGCTCACCGCCTTCGGGCGCGAGTTCAAGCTGATGGGTTACACCATGAGCAAGAAGAAGGTGCCGCTGTACGACAAGTTTGCGGTGATGCTGCAGCCTTCGTTCACCCATACCAAAGCCGATCAGTCCGAGGCCGATCTGCCGTCCCGGTTCAGCGCGAACGACAACTTTGCGTTGAATCAGGCCAGTATCTTCTTCGGTGGCAAGATCGCCAGCCATGTCGGCGGTTTTGTGCAGCTGACCTATGACGGGGTTGGCAACTCAGTGGGATGGGACAATACCGATTTCCGCTTTGCCAACAAAACCAAAGTGGGCGGCAAACCGTTGGTTTACGGCATCGACGTCAACAACAGCCCGAGCGTACAGGATCTCTGGAACACCACGCCGGCTTGGGGCTGGCCGTTCTCGGGTTCCGGCCTGGCGCCCGGACCGACCGCTGCCACCGTGCTCGGCGGCGGTACGCTGGCGGGCACATCGGCCGGGGTCGGCGCCTACACCGAATGGAATGACACCGTCTATGCCGAAGTGAGTCTATACCAGACGCTGGGGCTCGGCCTGCTCAAATCACTTGGTGTCGCTGCTGACGACGTCACCAAGACGGATGGACTGGCACCGTACTGGCGCGTGGCCTTGCAGCATGAATGGGGCCACAACTTCCTTGAAGCAGGCACCTTCGGGATGGTCGCCAACTTGTACCCCAATCAGAACAAGATCGGTGGTTCCGACAAGTTCACGGACGTCGGGCTGGATATGCAGTACCAGTATTTCGGGAAGCGGGATGACGTCACCGCGCGAATGGCCTGGATTCACGAGAAGCAGAATCTGGATGCCACTTATGCGATGGGCGGCTCGAGCAATGCATCGAATCACCTCAACCACTTCCGCGCCAACGCAAGCTATATGTACGACAAGACCTACAATTTCACGGTGGGTTATGACGATCTGAACGGGAACTCCGACGCAACGTACTACGGCACGGACAACGGCTCGCCTGACAGCTCCTGGGAGACTTTCCAGGTTGACTGGCTGCCCTACAACAAATATGCCGGTGGGGCAAATGGGTTCAAGCAGTGGGAATGGTTCAATCCCAAGCTGTCTTTGCAATACACCATGTACAACAAGTTCGACGGCACGACCGACCACGCCTCGGATAACAACACCTTGTATCTGCAGGCCTGGCTGATGTTCTAGGGATGGCGGTAGGTGGCCCGCGTTAAGCGGGCCGCGTGCCCCGCGCCGCTCGTTCGCCCGCCCTCTGTGGAGTGCGGGCTTTTTGCTGCCTGCTATAAATAATGGCGTCAGTCATCATTGCGTGAACCGGCTTGAACTGGATTCGCTCCACCAGGCCATTACAATGTGGTTTCTGCTTGCTGGCATGCAGGAACCCGGGTACCCGATGATCGGGACTTGTGCCAGCGCCGGATTCGGGATGTTGTCGAGTTCGTTAGTGCCACACCAGACGGTGGAGTTCTCATGAACGATTCAATTCAGTGGAATATTACGGGCCTGGCTAGTGTGGGTGATTTCATCCGCTGGGGAGCCAGCCGCATGAATGAGTCGGGCATTCATTTTGGCCACGGTACCGACAACGCCTTGGACGAGGCGGCGACGCTGGTGTTGCATGTTTTGCATCTCGGACCCGATCTGCCGGATAGCTACCTGCGGGCCGCTCTGACACCAGCTGAGCAGCACGCCGTGATGGCATTGATCCAGCGTCGAATTCGTGAGCGGCTTCCGGCGGCTTATCTGACCCACCAGGCTTGGTTTATGGGCTTGCCCTTTTATGTTGACGAACGCGTTCTAGTTCCCCGCTCGCCAATCGCGGAGCTGATCGAGAATCAGTTCCAGCCGTGGCTGGAAGAGCCGGCGGCCGTCGCTCGTATTCTCGACCTTTGCGCTGGCAGCGGCTGCATTGGCATTGCCTGTGCTCATGTGTTTCCGACAGCAGAGGTTGATCTGGCCGATCTGTCCGCCGATGCGCTCGAGGTTGCTCATCACAACGTCGCCGAGCATGGCCTGGACGATCGGGTTGGGGTGATCGAATCGGATCTATTCGAGGCACTTGCCGGCCAGCGCTACGATCTGATCGTCAGCAATCCCCCCTATGTCGATGCTGGCGAATTGGCGGCCATGCCCCCTGAGTACCGCCACGAACCGGCTCTGGGCCTGCAGGCCGGCGTGGACGGTCTGGATCTGGCGCACAGGATTCTGCGCGAGGCCAGTGACCATCTTACTGAGGAGGGCTTGCTGGTTGTGGAAGTGGGTGCCAGCCAAGCGGCACTGGTGGAAAGCTATCCCGAAGTGCCGTTTATTTGGCCGGAGTTCGCCCGCGGTGGCACCGGCGTTTTTATTCTCAGGGCTTCGGATTTACGGCAATATGCTGCGGTATTCGGTTGACGTATGCTGCTATCTATGGCTATCGGCTATCGGCTATCGGCTATCGGCTATCGGCTATCGGCTATCGGCTATCGGCTATCGGCTATCGGCTATCGGCTATCGGCTATCGGCTATCGGCTATCGGCTATCGGCTATCGGCTATCGGCGCCTTGCAGAGTTGAGTGATCTGGACGCTTTGGCGCGGCGGTGGTTGCCGTGGCGCTGTTACGCGTCCGCGGCAGTGAGCATGTCGACGCACATGCGGTCAAGCGGCCCACCCGGGTGGCATTCGCGGTGGTATATCGGTGGCGCTGGCGTTAGCGCCGCCCGGCTGGGCCGGAACGGGAATTGATTTTGACGGTAACGTGCTGTGTGGTGGTATTCTCGATGTCGTGCAGGGACTGACCATAGGTCCGTTGGGCTTCGCGCCATAGTGCGGCCTGAAGGTGGGTTGCGCCGCGCAGGGTGCGATGAAGGCTATCGCGGCCACGACGCTAAGATGGGGTAGTTGATGAAGGATCTGGAACGGCTGCTGCAGGTGATGGTGCGGTTGCGTGACCCACAAGGTGGCTGTCCGTGGGATCTGGCTCAGGATTTCACCAGCATCGCCCCCTACACGATTGAGGAAGCCTACGAGGTGGCGGATGCCATCGATCGCGGTGACCGTCTAGCGCTCAAGGACGAACTGGGTGATCTGCTGTTTCAGGTCGTCTTCCACGCCCGCTTGGCCGAGGAAGAAGGCAGTTTTGATTTTGCTGATGTGGCGGGCTCGGTGGCAGACAAGCTGGTCCGCCGGCATCCTCATGTATTCGGCGATACCGTCTACTCCAGTGAAGCCGAACAACATGCCGCATGGGAGCACATCAAAGCGCTTGAGCGCGGCGCCGACGCCAGTGCATTTGATGGGGTGCCGTTGGCTTTGCCAGCGCTGGCTCGCGCGACAAAGCTACAGCGGCGGGCTGCCCGAGTGGGTTTCGACTGGTCGGAATTGAGTCCGGTGTTCGCCAAGGTGGAAGAAGAACTGGGCGAATTGCACGCCGCCCTGGACGCTGGTGAGGATGGTCAGCGTCTGGCCGAGGAACTGGGCGACCTGCTGTTCGCCTGCGGCAATCTGGCACGGCACCTTAAGGTTGACGCCGAGGCCGCCTTGCGAGCCGCCAATGAAAAATTCGTGCGTCGCTTCCAATACATCGAAGCGACTTTGCGGGCGGAGGATCGTTTGCCTGAAGAATTCGATCTGGATCAGCTCGACGACCTATGGGAAGAAGCCAAGCGCCAGGAGCGAATCGCGGATTAACCCGGATGCCGCTGGCGGCCTTGCAACCGTTATGGTTTTTTGCCTACTGGGATCGACGGAATGCCGGCGCCGCCGTGAATTATGGCGTTGGGGTACTCCAGTGATCCATCCGAGCGGGTGATTCGCGCGCTGCAGTCGTGGCGCGTTTCTGAATACTGATCCGGTAGCGGACAAGCGCAGGTTAGGTTGATCCGGCTTTGATCTGCATCATAGTGTCGGCGCGTGTCGGCGGGTTAGGCTGACAATCGTCAGTTTAGCCAATGGATCGACCCATGAGCCAGTCCAACACCTTCACCCGCTCTCTAGAGGAAATTGCCCGGCGTCTGCCCGGGGCACCGTTGTTGCGATTGGCTGGTCGTGCTCCATGGTGGCTGCAGGGGCAACTGCTGGAACAGCTGTTGAATCCGGTTTTCTTGGATGCTCGGCAGCGCGGCGAGCTTGATTTCCTGGAGGGCCGCGTGGTCGAGATTCGTATCACCGATCTCGATGTGGTCTGGAAGTTGTCAATGGCGGCCGGTCGCATCGCGGTGCGCGGGCCGGTCGTTCCGGCGGAAACGGTATTCTGCGCCGATGTATCGACCTTCCTTGCCCTAGCAAACCGACGGGCCGATCCGGATACTCTGTTTTTTCAGCGCCGCCTGGTCATCGAAGGTGATACTGAACTTGGTCTGCATTTGAAAAACTGGTTGGATACCCTGGAGCCGGAGTCGTTGCCGTCCTTGCTAAGACTGGGCCTCGGACTGGCGGATCGCGTGCTTGCTGTTGCGTGAGCGAGCGGTAACCGTTGCCATGCCGGGTTGGCCGAACCAGTAGCCGTTGCATTCCTGCTCCAACGCTGGCGAGGCCTGGCGCCCGTCGAGTACGGCGCGGAACTGCTTTATCAGGGATCCGGTTGCGGTCGTCAGTGGGCTGATGCGCAGAAAGTCGACGCCCATGGCAGCCATGTCCTGCCAGGCACTCAGCAGATTGCAGGGTGTGGCGGACTGCGTCTGAATGCCGTTGAGGGTGAGGAAATGCTCGCCGTCCTGGGTACTCAGGGGCAGCCCCTGGGGGTGATCCAGGCAGACGAACTGGCAATTATCCTTTGGCAGATTGTGGGCCCGGGCGGTGAAGCAGCGCGCTGACCAGGCCAGCGGCAGCCGGCCATAGCCGAACACCTCGGTCTCGATACACCCGGCTAGCCCCGTATCGGCGCACTCACCCAACACCCGGCTCAGGCTGTCACGGTCGTATTCGACCGGCGGAACCCAGCGTCTAAGGCCCGCGGCGTGTAGCCGACGTAGTGTCGCCACGTTATAGACGTTCAACGCCGGGCCGCCGACGAACATCATTCCACGTTCGCGTAGTAGTTCGACCGCAGCGATATCGTTGGCCTCCACCAACAACTCACCGTTATCACACAGGCGCGCGAGTGTGCTGAGTTCCGATTCCGCCTCCAGTAGCGTGAGTGTCGATAGCACCACTTGGCGGCCCGAGGCTGCCAGCTGCCGACCCAGTTCGATCCATTCTGCCGGACGCAGGGCGCGCCGCTTGGAGCAAACAGTCTCACCGAGATAGATGCAGTCTAATGGCCAATCCAGCGCCCTTTGATAGAACGCCTCAAGATCAGTGCGTGGCCAGTAATAGAGGACGGGCCCCAGCGTCAGTTTCATAGTCATGGTGTCAGGCCTTCATTGCCAGGGACGGTGATAAGCGCCCAGCGTGGTCTGGCTGCCCTCGGCAAGCCCGGTCAGCGTGCGCTCCCAGTCGCTATTGATGGTGTAGGTCGCGGCATCGGCCACAACGGTGTCGATTGCCGCGCGCCATACTCGCGTGATTTGCGCGACGTAGGATGGGCTGCGCTGGCGGCCCTCTATCTTGATGGCGGCGATACCGGCCTGGTGCAATTGCGGTAGCAGTGCCAGCGTGTTCAGACTGGTAGGTTCTTCCAGCGCATGGAAACACTGTCCGCGGACTTGAAAACGCCCTTTGCACAGGGTCGGGTAACCGGCACTCTCGGAGTCGGCGAAACGGTCGATGAGCACCCCGTTGAGCCGGGACTCGAGCGCTCCCGGGGTCTGACTCCAGCGCACCGCTCGGGCCGGCGAGCAGGCACCGCCGCTATTGGGTGATTCGCCGGTGGCGTAGGAGGACAGCTGGCAGCGCCCTTCGGCCATAATGCAGAGACTGCCGAATCCGAAAACCTCAAGCTCTACCGGACTTTGAGCAGCGAGCCGCGTGACCTGCGTTAACGACAGCACGCGGGGTAGTACCGCACGACGAATAGCAAACTCCCGATGGTAGTAGCGCAGCGCGGCGGCTGACGTGGCCGAAGCCTGGACCGAAAGATGTCGTGGCAAGTCGGGCCAGCGGTCTGCAGCATAAGCCAGGATTCCGATGTCAGCGATAATCAGCGTATCGACGCCGAGCCGGGCCGCAGCGTCTACAGCCTGGGTCCAGTGGTCCCAGCCGTCTGGACGCGGATAGGTGTTCAGCGCCAGAAACACCCGCGTACCCCTGGCATGAGCGAAGTCGATGGCACGCGCCAGGTTGTCGGGGGAGAAATTGAGTCCGGGGAAATGACGCGCGTTGGTGCTGTCCCGAAATCCCAGGTAGACGGCATCGGCGCCATTTTCCACTGCAGCCTTGAGCGAGGGATAATTGCCGGCGGGGCAGATGAGTTCCACGCAGTCTCCTGGTGCGATAGTCAGTTTGCAACGGAGTCTACGCCGTCGGCCGCTGTCACATCTTTAATTTGCATCAAGACGGGCCGGGAACTCTTGGGTCAACTTGTGGGATCGTCCAGCCCCAGTTTGATCTGCCCGGCCCTGATGACCATAGGAGTCAGCATGGATTATCGTTTTGAATTGCTCGGCAAGCACAGCGTCTACCAGGGTTTTCTTGGCATGCAGGTCTACCGCCTCCGGTTCGAGCTGTTTGCCGGAGGCTGGAGTGAAGTCATCGAACGCGACTGTCTGGAACGCGGCCGGGCTGTGGCGGTATTGCCTTACGATCCGGTGCGTGACCGTGTGGTGATGATCGAACAGTTCCGGGTAGGGGCGATCCATACCCCGGTCGGACCTTGGTTGCTGGAGGTCGTTGCCGGACAGATCGAGCCTGACGAAGCACCATCGGATGTGGTTCATCGCGAGGCCGATGAAGAGGCTGGCTGCCGGCTCACCAGGCTGGAACCCATCTGCCAGTTCATGGTCAGCCCCGGGAGTTCGTCGGAATGGGTTTACCTCTACGTAGGCCAGGTCGATAGCCGCGGCGTGGGTGGCTTGCACGGGTTGGACCACGAACACGAAGACATCCGGGTCGAAGTCATGAGTCGGGTCGAGGCGCTAGACGCGGTAGCGCAGGGCCGCATCGTGGCATCGCCCGCGATCATCGCTCTGCAGTGGCTGGCACTGAACGTGGCCGACCTGCGCCGGCGTTGGCTGGCGGGGGATTAGATGCCAAGCTTGCGGAGTTCCTGGTCGGGCCGGCTCATCTCCCACAGCCTGTTGAACAGGGTGAGTAGCTCGCGTGCCTGGGTTCCGCCACTACTGCGATAACCGATGCAACGTCGCGGATCAGTCAATACCAGCAGTTCACGCTGGTCAGCCACCACGAAGCCATATCGTTGCTCGGCCTGGCTATCCGCATCATCGCGTGGCGCGATTCGCAGTTCCAGCGCACCGAGGCGGTCGATGAGCGCGGCCAGGGTTGGGCATTGGGCGCGCCAGTCGCGCACCGGTGGCAACAACAACCGTGCTTGTAATCGCGGCTGGCCCACGATAAGCCGGCGTAGTGAGTCCCCGATTTCGTAACGGGCAAACAGGGCTGCGGGTACCAGCGGGCTATAGAGGATCAGTTGGCGGCGGGTCGCTGCCAGCAGATCTATCAACGCCGCGGCCGTTTCGTCGGCGCCGTCGAGAGGAATGAGTGCTGGGTTGTTGGCGGGATCACTCATGGCGTTGCCGTCTCGTGGAGTGGCAGCCGCATGGCCCGGTGCGGTATGCCGGCGTCCATAAATTCCGCTCCTTCGGCACGGAAGCCCAGCTTTTCGTAAAATGAGATGGCGTTGGTTTGGGCGTTGAGGATAACCTCGCTGAAATCGCGCTCCAGGGCCTGCTGGAGCAAGGTCTGCATCAGTCTGTAGCCGACTTGCCGGCCGCGCCACTGCCGAAGCACCGCCACCCGACCGATGTGGCCGTCGGGCAGCAACCGGCCGGTACCGATTGCGCGGCCGTCAGAATCGCGCGCCACCACGTGCAGGCTGAGCGGATCGAACTCGTCGCGCTCGAGATCCTCGGGAACTTGCTGTTCCTGGACAAAGACCATGCGTCGCACCTCGTATAGCTCAGCTTCGTCGCGCGCCCAATCGGCCACCGCTAGCGTAATCGTATCGGCCATCTCGTTCTCACAGCGATCTCGGACACCGTGCAAGTTTATCGCATTCGTGCGGAATCGATCTTGTTCCGGTCGTTACGTTTGCGATTAATGATCGCTTTGCTGTCAGGCTAGGGTTGTCCCACCCGAGCTATTAGCGAGCTATGATGTGCGGCGCTGGCGGTGGTCGACACTGCCTCGAACGGCGCATTGCAGTAGGCGATTGTGTTGGCCAGAATGTTGTTGGCAACTGATGTGGCGTGACCGCAACGGGTTGATCCGAATTAAGGAGTGCTGAGGACCTGCGCGGTATAATTCGCTAGTGCAGGTATTTCAATGGCCGGTGCCGTGAATGGCCGGTGCGGTGAGACCAGCGTATCCCAGAGGATCGCCATGCCCCATGAGAATTGCCTCCGACCGCTTGATCGCGCTTGCGTCGAGTGTTGTTGTCCGAACTGGATGAACGCATCCGCTGTAACAAACGTGGGGCATGCGTCGATGGCTGTGGCGTTTCTGAAGATGTGGGCACTGCTGGTGGGTTTAATGGTGATCGCCGCCCTTGCCCGGGCCGATGATCTATCGCTCTACACGCCGGTCGAACTCACCGCCATCTATCATTTGTCGCCGTTGCCCAAGCCACCGCCGGATTCCACCGACCGGGTGGCGGATAACCCCCAAGCCGCGCGTTTGGGGCAGTTCTTGTTCTTTGATCCACAACTTTCGGGCAATGGCCGGGTTTCCTGCGCGAGCTGCCATCAGCCGGACCACGGTTTCGCCGACGCCCGGCCACTGGCGCAAGGGTTGGCACGCGGTACCCGGAATACGCCAACGGTGCTGGATGCCGCCTTCAACCGCTGGTTTTTCTGGGATGGCCGCGCCGACTCGCTGTGGTCGCAGGCCTTACAACCGCTGGAAAATCCGCGGGAAGCTGGCGGGGACCGGCTACATATCGCCCATGTGATCGACCAGAATCTGCCATTACGAAAAGCTTACCAGCGGGTGTTCGGCCGCTTACCCCCACTAGCCGACCAGACCCGGTTTCCGGCCCACGGACGGCCTGTTTCAAATGAGCCGCAGGCATCGCTGGAGCACGCCTGGCGGCGCATGACGGCAGCCGACCGGCGCGCCGTAAATCGCGTGTTCAGCAACGTCGGCAAGGCCTTAGAGGCCTATGAACGCCGGCTGGTGCGTGGCCATTCGCCGTTCGATGTCTATGTGACCGGACTGAAGACCGATGATCCGCAGGATCAGGCGGCTATTTCGGAGAAAGCCAAGCGGGGCCTCGGGTTGTTCATTGGTGTAGCGCATTGCGACCTCTGTCATTCCGGGCCTGAACTCAGCGATGGCGAGTTTCACAACCTGGGCCTGCCGCTGCCGCCGCGGGCGCCGCTGGACAAGGGCCGGGAAGCCGGGATTCACGCTGTCCTGGCGGATGTGTTCAACGGCATCGGGCCCTACAGCGATCAGCCGGACGGAGCCGCCCGGAAAAAACTCACCCTGCTGCCCGATTCAGCAACCATGCTCGGCAGTTTCAAGACTCCCAGTCTGCGCAACGTGGCCCTGACCGCGCCCTACATGCACGATGGCCGGTTTGCCAGCCTGCGTGCGGTGGTGCAGTTTTACGGTGGCGGCAAGAACACGGTCCGCGGGCGGCTGGTCGGGTCGCGCGATCCCACGGTCAACATTATTCCCCGCCTATCGCCGGACCAGATTGCCGATGTGGTGGCTTTTCTTCGGTCGCTGACCGGCGCGCCATTGCCGCGTGTATTGACCCAGCCGCCAGCGCGGCCTTAGCCGATGGCGTTTGGTGTCGCGCCGGTGGTTTAACCGGTCGCGGACATCTGAAAGGCTCCATCCAGCACGTAATCGGGCCGATAGGCGAAATGCGGCCGGTCCTCCCGCCGGGTGACCCCACTGAGTACCAGTACCGTCGTGATCTCCGACTCGACTCCGGCGACGATGTCGGTGTCCATGCGGTCGCCGACGATGACGGTTTCCTCGCGCTGGCAGCCCAGCCGCTTGAGGGCGTGGCACATAATGAGCGGATTGGGTTTGCCAACAAAATAGGCTTTGCAGCCGATGACCAGTTCTATTGGTGCAATCAGGGCACCGGTCGCTGGGGTGATGCCGCGTTCCGTCCTGAGCCACTCGACGAACGCCGGGATGCCGGGCAACAGCCGGTTGCCGTGGTATATCACCCCGTCCATATTGCAGATGAAGCCCTGGCAGCGACGCAAAGCTTCCATCGGTGGCTTACTCATCTTCGTCGAACAGCAGTGTGCCGTTGTTGATCAGCGTCAGCAGCAGCGTGGCACCGGCCGAATGGGTTAGCGCGGGGACCAGTTCGCTGCCCGCATAGTGCTGCCGCCGGCACAGCAGCTCACCCAGCCAAGCCAGGTTGGACGGCAGCGGAAAGGATCGGCCGTCGGCGAATAACTCGAGCGAGTGGTCGCGATTGGGGTGGTACAGCAGACGGCTACCCGGATGCCGGCAGAGAGCGCTGGCGGTGTTCAGGATCCGCACTAGTGCGTCCCGGCCCAGAGGCGGCTCCAGCGGTGCGGGTTCGAACTCGGGCCTGGTTTCGCTCAGATAACAGCCCAGCCAGTTCTGCAACTGGTCACGGTTCCACTCCAGGGCTCCAGCCAACATCTGTCCGACCTGGTCCAAGGTGTGGTCATCTACGATGCCCGGGTTGCGGGCCGGGTGCAGATAGGGGTCGGTGTAACGGATACTGTTGTCGGCTCGGGCCAGCAGGTGAT
The DNA here is from genome assembly GCA_963713445.1 of uncultured Gammaproteobacteria bacterium. Taxonomy (GTDB): domain Bacteria; phylum Pseudomonadota; class Gammaproteobacteria; order Competibacterales; family Competibacteraceae; genus CAVQMB01. The sequence continues at coordinate 203,071 of CAVQMB010000002.1, forward strand.
CTGCGAAACTGGCCAGCAGGTCTTGTTGGCCGGGTGCGCGAAAACCGATCGAGTAGGTCATCCCGGGCTCCAGTGCAACGCCGTAATGGGCCAGCCGGGGAGGCAGGTAGAGCATGTCACCCGGTTCCAGGATCCATTCCCGTTCAGGCTGGAAGTGGCGCAGTATACGCAGCGCCGTATCGTCGCGGAAATTGTCAGCGGCGACCGGCTGATCGCTCAACTGCCAGCGTTTGCGACCCAGTCCCTGCAGCAGAAACACGTCGTAATCGTCCCAGTGTGGCCCAACTGAGCCGTGTTCGGGCGCGTAGCTGAGCTGCAGGTCGTCGATCCGCCAGTCCGGAATAAACCGGAATGGCTCCAGCAACCCGGCCAGTTCCGGCAGGTGTTTCTCCACATCAGAGACCAGCAGGGTCCAGTGGCCGACCGGCAGGCCCAGGAAGTCGGCCTCGGTGAACGGACCCTGGAGAAGCGTCCAGGGTGAGTCGCCATGCTCCAACACCAGCCGTGCACTGACACCGTCCTCACAGGCCAGACCGGCCAGTTCCTCTGGGCTCAGCGGATCGGTGAAATCCGGCCATGCCTGGCGCACCAGAAGCGGTTGCTTCTGCCAGTATTCAGCCAGAAACCTGGCCGGGTCCAGTCCGCCCAGCAATTGCATGATGTATGCCTCAAGAAGCCTAAATGCGGCGTGCCTGCTCGGCGGCGTTGCCGGTGTATCCGGCCGGGGTCAGTGCCAGTAGTCGGGCTTTGGCCGTTTCCGGGAGTTGCAGGTTCTCGATGAACGCAGTCAGTCGAGCTTGGTCGATCCGCTGCCCACGGGTCAAGTCCTTGAGCTTCTCGTAGGGCTGTTCGATGCCGTAACGGCGCATCATCGTCTGCACGGCCTCGGCCAGTACCTCCCAGTTGCTGTCCAGGTCGGCGGCCAACCGCTGATCGTCGACTGCCAGCTTGCCGAGGCCCCTGAGGCAGGATTGATACGCCAGCACGGCGTGGCTGAACCCAGTGCCGGCAGCGCGTAATGCAGTGGAGTCGCTGAGGTCGCGTTGCCAGCGCGAGACCGGCAGTTTCTGCGCCAGGTGGTCGAGCACGGCGTTGGCCAGGCCGAGATTGCCCTCGGCGTTTTCGAAGTCTATCGGATTGACCTTGTGGGGCATGGTCGAGGAGCCGATCTCTCCGGCGACTGTCTGCTGGCGAAAATAGCCGACCGAGATGTAGCCCCACAGGTCACGGCACAAGTCCAGTACCACGGTATTGAGTCGGATGGCGGCATGGAACAGTTCGGCCAGATAGTCGTGCGGTTCAATCTGCGTTGTATAGGGGTTCCAGTCCAGGCCGAGCCGCTCATGGACGAAACGTGCCGCCAGTTCGGGCCAGTCGACTTCCGGGTAAGCGATGTGATGTGCATTGTAGTTGCCGACTGCGCCATTCAGCTTGCCGCGAATGGCTATGCCGGCGAACTGGCTGCGCTGGCGCTCGAGCCGGTAGAGCACATTGGCCAGTTCCTTACCTACTGTGGTCGGCGAGGCCGGCTGGCCGTGGGTTCGCGCCAGCATGGGCCGGGCGGCGTGCTCGTGGGCCATGGCACGCAAGCGCTCAATCAGCTGATCGAGCAGCGGTAACACATGCTGGTCGCGGGCTTCACGCAGCATCAGCGCGTAGGCGAGATTGTTGATGTCCTCAGAGGTACAGGCGAAGTGGATGAATTCCTGCACCGCAGCGAGTTCCGGGTGATCGGCGATACGTTCCTTGAAGAAATATTCGACCGCCTTGACGTCATGGTTGGTGGTGGCCTCGATGGCCTTTATGCGGGTGGCATCTTCGGCGTTGAAGCCGCTGACAATCGCATCCAGCCGGTCGTGTGCGGCCGCACTGAGGGCCGGTACTTCGGCGATGGCGGGTTCGGCGGCCAGGGCCTGAAGCCAGCGCACCTCCACCGTAACCCGCTGGCGGATAAGGCCGTATTCGCTGAAAACGGCACGCAGTGTCGCGGTCTTGCTGCCGTAGCGGCCGTCGAGGGGGGAAATCGCAGTCAGTTCGGTGAGTTCCATTGAGATTGGCTAAGTCCGGGGGCATACCGACGCTAATCCATCGGGTGCCGTTTGCAGTTGAAACCGGCGTATGATGCCGGACGCGGCATCGCGTTCGGCCAGTTCGGCGGTGCCATCGGCGTCCAGCAGCAGTACGCTGGAGCTGCGTGTGCCGTAGTGCTCGCCGCAGATGAAGATGGGCGCAAGCTGGCGCTCGCGATCCACCCCGACACCCGTATCGGGCAACGTCTGATCGGGTGGTTGGGTGCGGTCGCCCAGCAGCTCGAACAGCGCGTCCAGCTGCGGTTCGGCAAGCGCCGCCGCCAGTCGTTCCTTGCCGCGTTCGACTTTGGGCCACGGGCGATCCAGTTCGGCGTTGCTGAGTCCGTACAGGCCCGCCACAAGACGTCGAGGAGCACCGGCGTAGCTGCTGAAATAGTGTAAGCCGCTGGCGTCACCGAGCAGTAAGTTGAAACCGTTGTAGTCGTCCGCCCGAGGCTGGATATCCGCCAGATATCCCGTGGCCGGCTGCTCACCGAGCAGGAATCCGCTGACCAGTGCACCGCGCGAGGGCGCGTCCGGCCGTCGCCGCGCCGGATCACGCACATTGGTCAGCGCTGCGAAGCGGCCGCTTCGGCTCAGGCCTAGCCAGGTCCCGCCCGCAATCTGGTCCCGACCCGCCAGAACAGTTGGTGCATCGGGCCAGAATGCCAGCGGTGCGCTGGGGCGCTGATAGAATTCATCGCGGTTGGCAGCCAGCACCAGCGGGTAGTGAGGATGCTGATGCCAGGCGAACAGAATCAGACACATCGGGGGTTGTCGTCGCGGCCGTTGGACTCCATTTTACAGTGGTGACATGCTTTACGCGTAGCGTTCGCCCTCATCTCCGACTATGCCGTACCGCTGAAACCCATTTATCGAGTGTCGCGATGACCAATCCCTTACTGGAAGCTTACGTTCTGCCGCCGTTTGGCGCCATCCGTGCCGAGCATGTGGCGCCCGCAATCGACCAGATTCTGGCTGGCAACCGGGCCGCCGTCGAGGAGCTGCTGGCGGCCAGCACCCATTATACCTGGGATAACCTGGTGGCCCCGCTGGATGAACTGGAGGACCGCCTGCAGCGGGCCTGGTCACCGGTCAGTCATCTTAACGCCGTATTGAACTCGGAGTCGTTGCGCCAAGCCTACAACGCCTGCCTGTCCAAACTGACCGATTACGCCACCGAACTGGGTCAGCACCCAAGCCTTTACGCTGCCTACCGGCAGATCGCTGACGGCCCGGAATACCAGCGGCTGGACCACGCTCAACGCCGCGCCATCGACAACACATTGCGCAACTTCCAGCTGGCCGGCGTGGCCCTGCCGAGCATGCGGAAGGCCCGCTACAAGGCCGTGCTGCAGCGGCTGGCCGAGCTCGGCTCACAATTTCAGGATAACGTCCTGGACGCCACTCAGGCTTGGGCGTTGCATCTGACCGATGAAAGTCGCCTAGCCGGACTACCCGATTCTGCCCGTGCATTGCTGCGCCAGAACGCTGAGCGTCAGCAGCTCGACGGCTGGTTGCTGAATCTCGACGTGCCCTGTTACCAAGCGGTACTGAATTACGCCAACGATCGGTCGTTACGTGAGGCTCTGTACACGGCATACGCGACCCGGGCATCGGATCAGGGACCGGATGCCGGCCGCTGGGACAACTCACCGGTCATGGCCGAGATCCTGGCATTGCGCCATGAGGCGGCGCAACTGCTGGGCTTCCGCGACTATGCAGAGTACTCGCTGGCAACCAAGATGGCGGATACGCCGGCCCAGGTGCTGGATTTCCTCGATAGTCTAGCGCGGCGGTCGCGGCCTCAGGCTGAACGTGAGCTGGCCGAGATGGCGGCGTTCGCCCGCATCCGGTATGGGATAGAGGAGCTGCAGCCCTGGGATGTACGGTACTACAGTGAGAAACTGCGGCTGCATCGCTATAAGGTCTCGCCAGAGGAGTTACGGCCGTATTTCCCGGAACCGCAAGTGTTATCCGGGCTATTCGCGGTCGCCGAGCGGCTCTACGGTATCCGTTTCGAACCGGCGGCTGAGATGCCGGTATGGCATCCGGAGGTCCGTGGCTACCGGGTGCTGGACCAAACCGGGTCGGCATGCGGTGGACTTTATCTCGACCTGTATGCGCGCAGCGGCAAGCGCGGCGGTGCCTGGATGGACAACGCTATCAACCGGCGCCGGATCGCGGCTGGCGTGCAGCTGCCGGTGGCGTATCTGGTCTGCAATCTGACACCGCCGGTGGGCGAGACTCCGGCGCTGTTCAGCCACGACGAAGTGATGACCCTGTTCCACGAGTTCGGGCATGGCTTGCACCACCTGCTGACCCGGATCGATTATGCGGCGGTGTCGGGCATCAACGGGGTGGAGTGGGATGCGGTCGAATTGCCCAGTCAGTTCATGGAAAACTGGTGCTGGCAGCGCGAGGCGCTGGATCTGATCGGACGCCATTACCAGACCGGGGCCGCGCTGCCCGATGCGCTGTTCCAGCGTATGCAGGCGGCCCGCAATTTTCAGTCCGCCATGGACATGATCCGCCAACTTGAATTCGCGCTGTTCGATTTCCGCCTGCATCGGGACTATGACCCAGCCCGAGGGGCCCGTATCCAATCGACACTGAACGCTGTGCGCGACCGGGTCGCAGTATTGCAACCGCCTGCCTGGAACCGCTTCGCCAACAGCTTCATGCACATCTTCAGCGGCGGTTATGCCGCTGGCTATTACAGCTACAAGTGGGCCGAGGTGCTGGCGGCCGATGCCTTCGCCCGGTTTGAGGACGATGGCATTTTCGATCCGCATGCCGGGACCGCGTTCCGGCGTGAGATACTGGAAGTCGGCGGTTCGCGCCCGGCTTTGGTCAGCTTCAAGGCGTTTCGCGGCCGCGAGCCCCACATCGAGCCGCTGTTGCGTCACAGCGGCATTACCGCCTGATACCCACGGGTATCTCATGTCGCCACTTCCCGAGGCAGGCTATAATGCGTCTGGAAGCAATATATTCCGGGTTGTGAGTATGAATGATGCGGACAGCGAATCGGCCACGGTAGTCGAGTACATGGCTGCAGTGGGCCGGCAGGCGCGAGCTGCTAGCCGTGTGATCGCGAGGGCCCAAACTGGCATGAAGAACGCAGCCCTGGCTGCCGTGGCCATGGCTATCGAAGACGCTAGTGATGCGTTGCGGGCAGCCAATGCCGAAGATCTGCGGGCTGGCCGGGATGCCGGGCTGGACCCGGCGCTGTTGGATCGGTTGGAACTGACGCCAGCGCGGATCGACGCGATGGTGCAGGGTTTGCGTGAGATCGCGGCTCTACCCGATCCGGTCGGCGCTATCAGCGATCTCAACTACCGCCCCAGCGGGATCCAGGTCGGGCGTATGCGAGTGCCTTTGGGCGTGATCGGTATCATCTATGAGTCGCGCCCCAATGTCACTGTCGATGCCGCTGGGTTGTGTCTGAAAGCTGGCAACGCGGTAATCCTACGTGGCGGTTCCGAGGCGATCCATTCCAACCGGGCGTTGGCGCGTTGCATTGAGACGGGGCTGGAACAGGCCGGACTACCGGGCAGCGTAGTGCAACTGGTGGCGACCACCGACCGTGCCGCGGTCGGCGAAATGATTCGGATGGATCGTTTTGTCGATGTTATCGTGCCGCGTGGTGGTCGCAGCCTGATCGAGCGCGTCAGCCGTGAAGCCCGGGTGCCCGTTATCAAGCACCTGGACGGAAACTGTCACGTTTATATCGACGACAAGGCCGATCTGGCCAAGGCGGTGGCGGTGGCGGTCAACGCCAAGTGCCGCCGCTTCGGCATCTGCGGGGCCATGGAGACCCTGTTGGTGGCGGCGGGAGTGGCCGGCCGGGTTTTGCCGGAGCTGGCCCGAGAATACCGCGAGCGTGGCGTTGAGCTGCGAGGCTGTGAACGGACCCGCGATATCATCGATTGTCATGCCGCAACACAGCAGGATTGGGCCACCGAATATCTGGCACCGATTCTCGCCATCCGGGTGGTCGACGATCTGGATCAGGCCATGGCCCACATCGCTGAGTTCGGTTCTCAGCATACCGACGCCATCCTCACCGAGGATTATGGCCGGGCTCGCCGGTTTCTGTGCGAGGTCGATTCGGCTTCGGTGATGGTCAATGCGTCGACCCAATTCGCCGACGGCTTCGAGTATGGTCTGGGTGCTGAAATCGGCATTTCCACCGACAAGCTGCATGCCCGCGGCCCGGTCGGCCTGGAGGGGTTGACTACCCGGAAATTCGTGGTGCTGGGTGACGGCCAGGTACGGGTCTGAGGCCGGGTTGCCCAGCCTCGGCCAGCCGGTCGGCCTGTTAGGCGGGACGTTCGATCCCGTTCATCACGGCCACCTGCGTATCGCGCTCGAGGTGTTGGAGGTGCAGCGCCTCGCTGAGATGCGGCTGCTGCCATGCCGGTTGCCGCCGCATCGCGAGATGCCGGTAGCGACACCGGAGCAGCGTCTGATTATGCTGCGGCGAGCGGTGCAGGGGCAGGCCGGGTTTCGCATCGACGACCGTGAGCTGAGTCGCCGGGGGCCATCGTACACGGTCGATACGCTGCGTTCGCTGCGTGCCGAACTACCAACCTCACCTTTGTGTCTGCTGATTGGGCAGGACGCTTTTGCCGAGTTGCACCGCTGGAATCGCTGGCGTCAGTTGTTCGAACTGGCACATGTGATTGTGTTGGCGCGACCGGGTGCCTCGCTTGAACTCGCCCCGCCCTTGCGCGCGCAGCTCGAACGGCGACGCCTGCGCGACGGCTGTGAGCTGCGGCAGGCGGTGGCCGGCGGCATCTTGTTTCAGAATGTCACCCAACTTGAAATATCCGCCACCCGGATCCGGCAGTTGTTGGCCTGTGCTCGCTCGCCACGCTATCTGCTGCCGGAATCGGTCTACGCTTATATCCACGAACTAGGCCTGTACCGGGACCAAGCCGGTCCGGTGGCCGCAGACTAGATGACCGCATGGAACTTGAACTACTGAAAGACACTGTTATCAAGGCTCTGGAAGACGTCAAGGCCAAGGATATCCAGGTATTGGATGTGCGTCCCCAGGCCAGCTTCACCGACGTCATGATCGTTGCCAGCGGCAATTCGACCCGCCAGGTCAAGGCGCTGGCCGACAGGGTTGTCGAAGCCTGCCGCGAGGCCGGCGTCCGACCGGTGGGTATCGAGGGCGATCGTGAAGGTGAATGGGTCCTTATCGATCTGGGTGATGTGGTGGTGCACGTGATGCTGCCCGATATCCGTGCCTTTTACAATCTGGAAAAGCTCTGGAGCGTTGGCAGTCCGGCCCGGCACGATCCAGCTACCGGCTGAATTACGGTGCGGCTGCAACTGGTTGCCGTCGGTGTGAGGATGCCCGCCTGGGTGAGCGCAGGCTATAGGGAATATGCTGAGCGGCTGCCGCGTGATTGTCGCCTGGAACTGGTCGAAATCCCGCCGCCGCGGCGCACCAAAAACAGTGAATTGCCCCGCCTGCTGGCAACTGAGGCCGCACGTATCCAGGCGGTACTGGCGCCTGGCGTGCGGCGGGTGGCGCTCGATGTCAATGGACGCAACTGGTCGACGCCACAGCTCGCCAAGCGCTTGGCCGTCTGGCTAGCAGATGGACGCGACGTGGCGTTGCTCGTTGGCGGCCCTGACGGCTTGGCGGCAGAACTGCTGGCGAGCGCTGATGAGCGCTGGTCGCTGTCGCCGCTCACTTTCCCCCATCCATTGGTTCGGGTCATGGTGGCCGAGCAGTTGTATCGGGCCTGGAGTATCCTCAACAATCATCCGTACCATCGAGCCTGACTGTGGCCCCCCTGATTGATCTCTACCTGGCCTCGGGCTCGCCCCGCCGTCGCGAGTTGTTGAGCTCGCTGGGTCTGCGCTTCGAGCGTATCCTGGCACCGGTGGACGAAACGCCGCTGGCGACCGAAACACCGTCGGCCTATGTTCGCCGGCTGGCATTGGCCAAAGCAATAGCCGGCCAGGCTGCGCTGCCCCCCGGTCGGGTATCGCTACCGGTACTGGGTGCTGATACCACAGTCGTGCTGGAAGGCCAGCTGCTGGGCAAACCCGCCGATCGGGCTGCGGGACTGGCCATGCTGGCCCGCTTGTCCGGCCGCGAACATGAGGTGTTCAGTGGTGTTGCTGTGGTGCAAGGCGAGCGTTCGGCGGTATGCGTACAGCATAGCCAAGTGCGTTTCCGCGAGCTCGGCGCAGCCGAACGCGAGGCCTATTGGGCAACCGGCGAACCCGCCGACAAGGCTGGTGGCTACGGTATCCAGGGTCTGGGTGCCAGTCTGGTATGTGAGTTACGCGGCAGCCATTCTGGCGTCATGGGTTTGCCGCTCTGTGAAACGGCCGAATTGTTGCGTGAGTTTGGAATCGATATCCTTGTCGGTGATAGGCATATTGCCGGCCGTGATCGTGGTGCAGGGGGTTGACCTGGAGTTGTATGAGCGAAGAGATTCTTATCAACGTCACCCCCCGGGAGACACGCGTCGCCGTGGTGGAGAACGGCGTTCTCCAGGAGCTTTTTGTCGAGCGCGCGCGCAAGCGTGGCCTGGTCGGTAATATCTACAAGGGCAGAGTCTGCCGGGTGCTGCCGGGCATGGAAGCGGCCTTTGTCGATGTCGGTCTGGAGCGGGCCGCCTTTCTGCACGTGTCCGACATACAGGGCTCGGTGTATAGCGGCGAGGCCGAGCTGACAGGCGAGCGCCGGCCGGTACTGATTACTGAATTGCTGCACCCCGGTCAGGAACTGATCGTGCAGGTGATCAAGGATGCCATCGGCACCAAAGGCGCCCGTTTGACCACACACATCTCGATTCCATCGCGCTATCTGGTATTGCTGTCGAATTCCGAGGCCATGGGTATTTCGGTCAAGATCGACGATGAAACCGAACGCCAGCGGCTCAAGGATGTGGTCAACAAGTTCCGCGCGGAATTCGGCGGTGGCTACATCGTGCGCACTGCCGCTGAGGGGACTGAGTCCTGGGCCCTGCGAGCGGACATGCAGTTTCTGCAACGCTTGTGGGAGTCGATCCAGCAGCGGTCGCTGACCACCGCGACGGGTGAGGTGATCTACGAGGATTTGCCGCTGGAACTGCGGGTGTTGCGTGACTTCGTCGGTGACGATGTGGAGAAGGTGCGGATCGATTCCCAGGAAGGTTTTCTGCGGCTGGCGAGTTTTGCCGAGAAGTTCGTACCGGAAATGCTGCCCCGTATCGAACACTATCCCGGCGAGCGGCCACTGTTCGATTTGTACAATATTGAAGACGAGATTCAACGGGCCTTGTCGCGCAAGGTGCCATTGAAATCCGGTGGGTACCTGATCATTGATCAGACCGAGGCGATGACCACCATAGATGTCAACACCGGCGCCTATGTGGGTCACCGCAATCTTGAGGAAACCATTTTCAAAACCAACCTGGAGGCGACCCAGGCCATCGCCCGCCAACTGCGGCTACGCAATCTCGGCGGCATCATTATCATTGACTTTATCGACATGTCGAGCGAAGAGCACAAGCAACAGGTGCTGCGGGCGCTCGAGCGCAGTCTGGAGAAGGACCGCGCCAAGAGTCATATCTCCGAGGTGTCGGCGCTGGGGCTGGTGGAGATGACCCGTAAGCGCACCCGTGAAAGCCTGGAGCAGATCCTGTGTGAACCATGCCTGGTCTGCAGCGGTCGCGGTACCCTCAAGACGGCCGAGACCGTTTGCTATGAGATTTTTCGCGAGATCATGCGTGAGGCACGCCAGTACGAAGCACGCCAGTTCCTGGTGCTGGCTTCGCAGGAAGTGGTTGATCTGATGCTCGACGAGGAATCCAATAGTGTTGCTGAACTGGAGAGCTTCATCGGTATCCCGATCAAGTTCCAGGCGGAAGTACTGTATACCCAGGAGCAATATGACGTTGTCCTGATGGTTTGAGCGGCGCCGCTATGAGGTTTGTCCGCGTGACCGCCCGCTGGGGCCTGCGCGTAGTGGCGCTGGCGCTGCTGAGTGTGATCGCCGCTGTACTGTTGCTGCGGTTGATGAGCCCGGTGACAGGCTATGGGCGTGAGGCGGTGGCCTGGGTGCTGGGCGGTTATCTGCGCCAGCCGGTGCGGATTGCCGCACTGTCGCTGGATTGGCAGGACTGGCAACCACGGCTGGAACTCGATGGACTGCAAATCGGTCGCGCCACGGCACCGGTGGGCCGGGGTGTTCGACTAAGGGCCCGGCTCGATCTGCTCAAGAGCTTGCTGGGCGGGCGGCTGGTGTGGTCGCACGTGGTGGTGCGCGGACGCACGCTCAGCCTGCCGCAGAGCGGTTCACTGCTGCCGGCAGCGATTGATCTGCAAACACTGCTAAGCCGTCTGTTCACTGTCGACAGGCTCGATGTCGCCTTCCATCAGCTGTGGCTACAGCGGCCCGCGGGATCCGTGTTACTGGGCCAGGATTTGCAGCTGAAACTCCAGCCGGAGGGGACTGAACGCCGTCTGAACGGCAGCCTGGCGGGGCCTGACGGTAGTCAACGCCTGCATGTGAACGCAACCCTCCACGGTTCACCCCAGCGTCGGGCCAGTTGGCGGGCGGCATTCGAATTGCAGGGCTGGGGGTTGCAGCCAGCGGTGTGGCCGTTGCCGGCCCGGTTGCGGCCGGTTGCCGGCAGGCTCGATTTGGCATTGGTTGGGCACTGGCAACCGAGCGGGCCCAGTACGCTCCATGTCCGCGGTCGGGTGCAGGCGCCGGTACCGCCGGATAAGCCGGCCTACTCGGCATTGGCAAAGTGGCTTCGACAATTGCCGGATTGGCAATACGCGTTGGCCGGGAGTCGCAACGACACCGGCTGGAACTGGCGGCTTCGGCTTTCCGGACGGAATCCTCAGGGTGTGGTGGAGAATTCTAGCGTGATTTCGCTGACGAGCGGCGCCGGGCAATGGCGTGGACGCTTGGCCCGGATGCACGTTGCGCAACTGGTGGCACTGCTCGACCCCTGGCTTTCTCCGACGGCGCGTGTGACCTTGGATGGTCTGGCGCCGAGTGGCAAGTTGCGGGAGTTGGTGTTCAGCTATCGGTCACGGTCGCAGCAGCTTCAACTGCAGGGGCGCTTCAGCGGGCTGACGAGCCGACCCTGGCACAATGTGCCGGGGGCGTCCGGGCTGGGCGGTCGCTTTCGCTGGGCCGGCAATGCTGGCGAACTGCAGTTCGATGGAGGGACGGTAAACGTGCACTCGCCGTGGCTACGGTCGCCGGTTCGGTTGAGCACGTTGCAAGGTAGTTTGCGCTGGCGCAAGACTGCAGACGGGTGGCGCGTAGCACCGGATCTGCACCTGGCCAATGCTGACCTCGACACGTATATCAGCGGCAGCCTGCAGCTTGCGCCTGACCGGACGCCGCTGCTCCATCTGCAGGCTGCTTTCCGCAACCTGGATGTGGCGCGGATACCCGCGTATTTGCCGGCTACACTGCTTAAGCCAAAGTTGGTGAAATGGTTCGACCAGGCACTGACGGGCGGCCGTGTGACGAGCGGGCATCTGGTGGTATACGGTCGGGCGGCCGATTTCCCTTTCAATCACGGTGGTGGCCGCTTTGAGGTACGTGGTCAAGTGTCGGATATGAAGCTTTCCTATGCGCCGCAATGGCCACCAATCGACGACTTGCGCGCCGAGGTGTTGTTCCATGGCAGCAGCCTCGCTATCACGGCCGCCAGTGGTCATGTCCCCGACGGCCGGTTGCATGCGGTCCGAGCCACCATTGATGATCTGGCAAATCCAGTCTTGATCGTTTCCGGTGCAGTCGCAGGCACCGTGGCCGGCATGCTCGATTTCGTGCAGCAGACTCCGCTGCGCTCCGGACTGGGGAATCGTCTCAAGAGCTTGCGAATGAATGGCGATGCGACGCTCGGTCTGCATCTCACCATACCGCTTGATGAGCGGCATGAGAACCGCGTCAAGGGGACCCTGCGGTTGGCTGATGACACGCTGCAGCTGGCTCGACTCGGTCTGCGGTTTACCGGTGTCCGCGGTAGCGTGCATTTTACCGACCAAGGTGTGCGTGCCGCCGGACTGCGCCTGCGGTTGAACGGGGAACCCCTCACCGCCGATCTCCGCAGTACCAAGGCTTTGGCACTGCAAGTCCGTGCCAGCGGACGGCTGTCACTGGCCACGTTGATAGGTCATTGGGCATCGCTACCGGCAGGCTACGTCAATGGTCGTAGCCGCTGGCAAGTCCGGCTTGATCTGCCGCGTGGCGAGCGTGAGCGATTCCGGTTGCACGTGAGCTCCGATTTGCGGGGCACTGACATTGCATTGCCGTTACCGCTTGGCAAGACAGCTGTCAGCAAGCGATCCGTTCGCCTTGTGGCACAGGGTGGCGAAGGGGGACAGACCAGCTTGGCCCTCGCCTACGGCTCAGTCGCAAAAGCGAGGGCCAAGGTCGGGCCGCAGAATGAGTTTCAGGGTCTGACCGCGCAATTCGATAACCTTACGCTGGCGCGCCAGCGGTTCGGCCCGGTGACGCTGCAGATGCAATCCGCGGGCGGGCGTTATGACGTTCGGTTCAATGGTCCTGACTTGTTCGGTCAGATGCAATGGCCGTTGGCGCCGGATCAGCCGATCCGAGTAATGCTGCAGCGGCTGCGGCTGTTTAAATCAACTGCCAGCCCGCCGGCAGCTGGCGGGCTGACGCTGCCGGACAATCTTCCGCCGCAGGCGCTGCCACCGCTGGAACTGACCGTAGCCAATCTATGGTTGGCTGGGCATCGCTACGGTAAGCTTGCGCTGAGTGCCGCGCCGGTTGCCAAGGGTTACGCGTTGCAGGCACTGGAACTCAACGGTCCCGCTTATACGTTACAGGCCCATGGAATGTGGCGCCGGGAGCCTCGGGACGAAGGCACGCGCTTGACGATCGATGCCCACAGTAACGCCCTGGGGACGACGCTGGATGCACTAGGGATTCCAGTCAGACTGGAGCGTGCTGCCACCGACGTACACATGCAGGTACACTGGCCGGGTGGTCCACGAACGGCGACGGAGGCTGGATTGAGCGGCACTCTCAAGATCGCCATCGGCAAGGGCCGGCTGACACAGATCAATCCGGGTCTCGGGCGACTGCTCGGCTTGTTTAGTCTGGACAGTCTGGGCCGGCGCCTGAAACTCGATTTCAGTGACCTCGCGAAGTCCGGCCTGGCTTTCGACAGCGTCATCGGGCAAGCCGGTCTCGCCAGGGGGGAGGTCGACATCCGACATCTGACCCTGACCGGTCCAGCGCTCGGCGTGCGGCTCAAGGGTCGGGTCGGACTGGTTAGGCACGATCTTGACCTGGCCGCTGCCATCACGCCGCAGCTTGGCATGCCGCTCGCCATCGCCGGCACGCTGGCCGGCGGTCCGGCGCTGGGAGCGACCATGCTGCTGGCTGACAAGGTGCTTAAGCCGGGTTTCGATGGCCTGCTGAACCTGCGTTACGCGATAACCGGGCCGTGGCGGGCTCCGCAGGTGGCTGTGTTGCAAGCGCGCGCGGAGCAAGTGCCGGCGGGCGGCCGCAAATAGCCATGGCGGTGCGGCTCAAAGTATCCAATCTGGTCCAGCAATATGGCGACCTGAGGGCCGATCAGGGGATCAGTCTGCGCAGCGCGCGCCAGGCCCCGGTACAATAACCCGCTTCAACAATCCAGCGGGGAGCGGCAGCATGCAGGTTCTGATCATCGGCGGTGGTGGCCGCGAGCACGCACTGGCGTGGAAGGTCGCACAATCGGGCCGGGTTGCGCGGGTCTTCGTGGCGCCGGGCAATGCCGGCACAGTGCTGGAACCAAAGACGGAAAATGTGGCTATCGCAGCCGATGATGTGGGTGCTTTGCGCAATTTTGCGCTCGACCAGGCCGTTGATCTAACTATCGTTGGACCCGAAGCCCCATTGGTGGCCGGCTTGGTGGACCTGTTCGAGAGTGCGGGTTTGCGTTGTTTCGGGCCACACCGGGCTGCAGCCCGGCTTGAGGGCTCAAAGGCCTTTTGCAAGGCGTTCCTCGAGCGCCATTCCATCCCTACGGCTGGTTACCAGGTTTTCACTGAATTGCAACCGGCGCTGAATTATGTCCGCTCGCGCACGCTGCCGTTGGTGATTAAGGCTGATGGGCTGGCAGCCGGCAAAGGCGTGGTGATTGCCCGGACGCTGTCTGAAGCCGAGGCCGCCCTTAGGGATATGCTGTCTGCCGCCGTGTTGGGAGATGCCGCCCGGCGCGTTGTTGTGGAGGAGTTCCTGATCGGAGAAGAGGCCAGTTTCATCGTCATGGTTGACGGTGAAAATGTATTGCCACTGGCGTCCAGTCAGGACCACAAGGCCCGCGACGACGGTGATCGTGGACCCAATACCGGTGGTATGGGCGCCTATTCTCCAGCACCGGTGGTGACGCCCGAAGTACACGCCCGCATCATGGCCGAGGTGATCCAGCCGACGGTGCGCGGCATGGCTGCCGAAGGCAGTCCTTACCGGGGATTTCTCTATGCTGGACTGATGATCGCGCCCGATGGCGCCGTTAGAGTGCTGGAATTCAACTGTCGTTGCGGCGATCCGGAGACCCAGCCGCTTATGCTACGGTTGCAGTCCGATCTGGTCGAACTTACCGAGGCTGCATTGGATGCGGGGCTGGACGGGCAACAGGTGCAATGGGACCGGCGGCCAGCTTTAGGCGTAGTGATGGCAGCAGCAGGGTATCCGGGTCACTACCGCACGGGGAGCGTGATCGATGGCTTAAGTGGTCTTGATCGGCCTGATCTCAAGGTTTTTCACGCGGGCACGGTTCTGCGTGGCAGTCACGTCGTCACGAACGGTGGTCGGGTGCTCTGCGTTACGGCACTGGGCAGTGACCTGGCAGGCGCCCGGCGCTGCGCGTACGCAACGGCTGCTCGGATTCACTGGGAAGGTGTCTATTACCGGCACGATATCGGTCACCGAGCACTGGCCCGGGGCTGATGGGATACCGCTCAGCGTTTCATCGAATCGAAGAACTCGGCATTGGTTTTGGTGTGTTTGATGCGCTCGAGGAGAAATTCCATGGCCTGCAATTCCTCCATCGGATGCAGTAGTTTGCGCAGGATCCAGATGCGCTGCAGATCATCGCCAGGTATCAGCAGCTCTTCCCGGCGGGTGCCGGAACGGTTGATGTTGATCGACGGATAGACCCGCTTCTCGGCTATTTCCCGCACCAGATGGATCTCCATGTTGCCGGTGCCTTTGAACTCTTCATAGATGACATCATCCATGCGCGAGCCGGTTTCGACCAAGGCTGTTGCGATGATGGTCAGTGAGCCACCTTCCTCGATATTGCGGGCTGCGCCGAAAAAGCGTTTCGGTCGCTGCAGGGCGTTGGCGTCGACGCCACCGGTAAGTACCTTGCCGGAGGCCGGCACCACGGTGTTATAGGCGCGCGCCAGCCGGGTGATGGAGTCTAGCAGGATGATGACGTCACGCTTGTGCTCGACCAGCCGCTTGGCCTTCTCGATGACCATCTCGGCAACCTGCACGTGGCGCGTCGCGGGCTCGTCAAAGGTCGATGAGATGACCTCGCCGCGCACCGAGCGCTGCATTTCAGTGACTTCCTCCGGGCGCTCGTCGATCAGCAGCACAATCAGGTAGCATTCGGGTTGATTGGCCGCGATGCTCTGCGCGATGTTCTGCAGCATCATGGTCTTGCCGGCCTTGGGCGGGGAGACGATCAGACCGCGTTGCCCCTTGCCGATGGGCGAGATCAGGTCGATTACCCGAGCCGTGATATCCTCGGTCGAACCGTTGCCGCGCTCCAGTTTGAGGCGTTCGGTGGCGTGCAGCGGTGTCAGGTTCTCGAACAAGACCTTGTGCTTGGCAAATTCGGGTGGTTCGAAGTTGATCTCGTTGACTTTCAGTAGCGCGAAATAGCGCTCGCCGTCCTTGGGTGGCCGGATTTTGCCAGATACGGTGTCGCCGGTGCGCAGATTGAACCGGCGAATCTGGCTGGGCGAGACGTAGATGTCGTCGGGGCCGGCCAGAAACGAACTGTCGGCCGAGCGCAGGAAACCAAAGCCGTCTTGCAGGATCTCCAGCACACCGTTGCCGAAGATGTCCTCGCCGTTTTTGGCATGCGCCTTCAAAATGGCGAAGATGACATCCTGCTTGCGCGAGCGCGCCATATTCTCCAGTCTCAATTCTTGGGCGATATCCACCAATTCGGCGGCAGATTTTTTCTTTAGCTCGGTCAGATTCATCAGCGTCAGCTTATTAGATCAAAAGGCTCCCGGAGAAAGGAGCGGCTAGTCGTTCAGCGATATTTCGGTTGGAACAAATCGATGCCGCCATATCTTGCAGAGCAACCCGACGTTGGGCTGGCAGGTGGGAGTCATGGCGACTAGGGGCCCGGTGTTGGAGCACCGGGCCCTTCATGATTACAGATGGCCATCCAGGAAGGCGGACAGCTGCGACTTGGATAAGGCCCCGACTTTGGTTGCCTCGACGTTGCCACCGCGGAACAGCATAAGCGTCGGAATGCCGCGGATGCCGTATTTGGGTGGCGTATTGGGGTTCTCATCAATGTTCAGCTTGGCAACCTTGAGCTTGTCGTCGTATTCGTCCGAAATTTCATCGAGGATCGGCGTAATCATCTTGCAGGGGCCGCACCATTCGGCCCAGTAGTCCACCAGTACCGGTTTATCGGACTTGAGCACCTCTTGGTCGAAGGTGTCATCGGTGACGTAAACAATTTGGCTGCTCACAGCACTCGCCTCCATAGCTCGGGACAGGCAGGGAGAAATTAAGATTTGCCGCAGTTCAGCGACCGGTCGGTCGCGTCTTTGGTATCGAGCGAGCGAAGAACGGGATTAAGTCGATTCTCTGCGGTCTTGGACCAACATCGTTAGATGTGAGTGGCATAGTTTACAATGATCTGCGTATTTCAGACCAACCCGAACTGAATTGCAAGTCCTGATAACCCCTTTAACGGGAAGCTAGCGAGTCTGTATGGAAAAAAATCATCTGACCAACGTGTCCTTCGACCAGTTCAAGCTCACTCCGGCTCTGCTGGAAAGCCTGGAAGATCATGACCTTGAGTATTGCACTCCGATCCAGGCTGCCACCCTTCCGCTGGCGCTTGCCGGCAAGGATGTCGCCGGGCAGGCCCAGACCGGTACCGGCAAGACGGCGGCGTTCCTGCTCGCCATGATCCACTATTTGATGGAGACGCCAGTCGAGGAAGACAAGGTTGGGCCCTGGGCTATCATCCTGGCCCCGACCCGTGAGCTGGCGGTGCAGATTCACCGTGATGCCGAACTGTTGGGCTGTTACACCGGGCTCAGATTTGCGGCCATCTACGGCGGTACCGGCTACGAGTCGCAGCGCCGCACGCTGGAGGAGGGCGTCGATGTCGTGATCGGCACGCCCGGGCGCATTATCGATTTCTACAAGCAGCATGTGCTGCGCCTTAAAAGCATCGAGGTTGTTGTGCTGGACGAAGCCGACCGCATGTTCGATCTCGGCTTCGTGTCCGATATCCGTTATCTGCTGCGGCGTATGCCACCACCGGGCGAACGCATCAACATGCTGTTCTCGGCGACCTTGTCACTGCGCGTGATGGAACTGGCCTATGAGCACATGAACGATCCGCAGGTGGTCAGAATAGAAGCGGAGCAGATCACCGCCGACAATGTACGTCAGCGGCTTTATCATGTGGCATCGAGCGACAAGATGTCGCTGTTACTCGGGTTACTGCACGACGAAAAGCCCAAGCGCACGTTGATTTTTGTCAACACCAAGCGTGCGGCTGATGAGGTCACCGAATATCTCATGGGCAACGGTTATACCGCCGGGGTGCTGTCGGGCGATATTCCCCAGACCAAGCGCCAACGGCTGCTCGAGCAGTTCCAGCGCGGCGATCTGCCGATCATGGTGGCCACTGACGTCGCGGCCCGTGGCCTGCACATTCCGGAGGTCAGTCACGTGATCAATTACGATTTGCCGCAGGATCCGGAAGATTATGTCCACCGAATCGGGCGCACCGCCCGTATTGGCGCCAGCGGCGACGCGGTCAGCCTGGCCTGTGAGGAGTATGTCTACTCGTTGCCCGACATCGAGTCCTATATTGAGCAGAAGATACCGGTTGAAGAAATTGCTGAAGGTCTACTGGTCGAGGTCAAGCCGCGCAAGCGTAGCGGCAGCAGTCGTCATCGCGGCGGTCCGCGACGCAGCGGCGGGGGTGGTGGTGGTCGGCGCGGCCCGCATCGCTCCAGCGCTCAGTCCAGTTCGTAGTCCTTGAGCCGTCGTTTGAGGGTCGACAACGGAATACCCAGCTCGCGCGCCGCTGCTGTCTTGTTATGCCCGGTGCGGTTGAGTGCGTCGATGATGGATTGTCGTTCGAGGGCCTTTAGTTCATTTCTGGACTGCGGTATGGGGGCGTTCTTGGCTGACTGCTGGAAGCGGTCTGCCGCAGGTTCGGTCGGTGGGATAGCCGTCAGCATCAGATCGGCCGGCTCAATTAGCCCGTTTTGCGACAATGCGGCGGCCCGTTCAATAACATTGCGCAGCTCACGGGCGTTGCCCGGCCATGAATGATGTTGCAGCGTTTGCAGTGCCGCCGGGGTCAGCCGGCATGGCAGCCCGAGGCGCTGCACGAAGGTTTCCGCTAGCAGCGGGATATCCTCGCGGATAGCCCGCAGCGGCGGCACCCGCAGGGGTACCACCGACAACCGATAGTAAAGGTCCGCCCGGAAACGACCGTCACGGACCATGGCTGCCAGATCACGGTGGGTGGCGGCAATCACCCGTACGTCCACCCTCACCGGCTGGTCGGAGCCGATCGGTGTAACCTCACGGTTCTCCAGCGCTCGCAGCAATCGGGGTTGCAAATCCAATGGCAATTCGCCGATTTCGTCGATGAACAAGGTGCCGCCCTGGGCCTGCCGGAATGCACCTTCCCGACTGCCGGAGGCGCCCGTAAAGGCGCCTTTTACATGGCCGAACAGGTCGTTGCGGACCATTTCCGGA
This sequence comes from uncultured Gammaproteobacteria bacterium, assembly GCA_963713445.1. Taxonomy (GTDB): domain Bacteria; phylum Pseudomonadota; class Gammaproteobacteria; order Competibacterales; family Competibacteraceae; genus CAVQMB01. The sequence continues at coordinate 222,124 of CAVQMB010000002.1, forward strand.
TCGGTGACCGAAGCATCGAATACCACCAGCGCACCGGTGCGCCCGGATAATGCGTGGAGCGTGCGCGCCACCAATTCCTTGCCGCAGCCGGATTCTCCCTGGATCAGTACCGTGATGGGTGTAGCGGCAAGCGTGCGCAGATACCCGTAGAGTTCACGCATGGGCCCGCTGGCGCCGACCAGTTCGCCCAGTTGCTGATCGTCGGAAACCCTGACCTGGCGGGTTTCGGTGCACTGGCGCAGCGTCAACCGGGTATGGCCCAGCAGGCAAAGTGTCTCGGGCGCCAGATAAACTTCGCTGACGCGTAAGCTACCGACGAATGTGCCGTTGGTTGAACCAAGATCGCGCAGCAGGAGACCGTCGTTTGTCCGACGTAGTTCGGCGTGATGGCGTGATACCGACCGATCGTGCAGGACGATGTCGTTGTCCGGGGCGCTGCCGATGCGAATGACAGGCAGTTCCAGGACGCCGCCGTGTCCCGCATCGGGGCCGGCATTGACGAAATATTCGATCGCATCCAAGCGTACCTGATAGTGGTCGGCAGGGATCACGCGGATGGTCTCAGTGGGACTGTTGTCGGGCTTGGCCATGCCTCGGCGCCGTCGCGATCACAAGCGTGTGACAGTAATTCTTCTATAGCAGCCGGGCCGGGAACGTCAAGCGGCGTCGCCGTCCGGGCCGGGCAATAGTTCGAGCAAGGCGACGGCCGCGTTTGACAAGGTATGTCCGGCGTGGCGGACCATACCGAGCGATCGTCGCAGGTCACCACCGACCAGTTGCAGCACGCGCAGTTCGCCATTGGCCATGGTGGATGGCAACAGGCTCCAGCCCAGGCCGACCACCACCAGCATCTTGATGGTTTCGAGATAGTTGGTCGCGAAAGACTGGCGCAATGTCAATCCGCGCTGCTGGAAGAAGTGATCAATGACGCCACGGGTATAGGTTGCCGGCTGCGGGAGAATAGCGGGGTGGCGGCTAATGGTGGCGGGTTTGATCCGGGACTCGGTGGCCAGGCAATGATCGTGGCCGACACAGATGACCAGCGGATCGTCCCATACGGGGCGGGCCAGCAGCGGCGGGGGTACCTTAGGTGGCAAGGTGGCGAGGGCCAGTTCCATCTCACCGCGAGCGACGGCCTCGCAAGCGAGCTCGGAGTCGGTGAAATCCAACTCCAGTCTGACGTTGGGAAAACGTAATGTATAGGTACGCAGCAGCGACGGTAGCCGGTGCAGGCCAATGTGATGACTGATGGCGACCCGGAGAGGGCCGGCTACGTTGCCGGCCAGATTCGACAACGCGCGGCGGCTGTCCTCAAGCTCCACCAGGATTCGACGGGCTCGCGGCAACAGTGTCCGTCCCGCTTCAGTCAGCAGCACCTGGCGGCCCAGCCGGTCGAACAAGCGCACACCCAGCTCACTCTCCAGAGCGGCGATGCGCTTACTGACGGCCGGTTGCGTCAGATGCAGCCGTTCGCCGGCCTGGGAGAACGAGCCACTGTCGGCAACCTCTATCAATGCGTGCAAAGATTCGACGTTCACGGATTCCATACTAGCATCGAAATTATAAAAAATATGAATTTGTGTAATAAATTCGCCGGCGTTAAGCTTGCGGCCAATCAATGAGGAGGGTATTCGGATGACAGGTCAGACCCTGTACGACAAATTGTGGCATGCCCATGATGTCCACACCGACAGCGATGGTACGACGCTGTTGTATATCGACCGGCATCTGGTGCATGAGGTCACCTCACCTCAGGCTTTCGAAGGCCTCAGGCTGGCGGGACGCGCGCCCTGGCGGATCAATTCGATGCTGGCCGTAGCGGATCACAACGTGCCGACCACCGATCGTAGCCAGGGCATTGCCGATCCGATCTCGCGGACCCAGGTGGAGACCCTGGATGCCAATGCGCAGATGTATCATCTGCAATACTTCAATATGACCGACCGCCGCCAGGGCATCGTCCATGTAATAGGGCCGGAACAAGGCGCCACCCTGCCTGGCATGACCGTAGTCTGCGGGGACTCGCATACCTCGACCCACGGCGCGTTCGCCACCCTGGCGATGGGTATCGGTACCTCGGAGGTCGAGCACGTGATGGCGACCCAGTGCCTGTTGACCCGCAAGATGAAGTCGATGCAGGTACGCGTCGAAGGCCAGGTTGGGCATGGCGTTACCGCTAAGGACATCGTGCTGGCGATCATCGGCACCATCGGCACTGCCGGCGGCACCGGCTATGCCATTGAGTTTGCGGGCGACGCCATCCGGGCGCTCAGCATGGAAGGCCGCATGACCGTTTGCAATATGGCGATCGAGGCCGGTGCCCGTTGCGGCATGGTCGCGGTCGACGCCACCACCATAGAGTATTTGCGTGCGCGGCCGTTTGCTCCCACCGGTGAGATCTGGGAACGGGCGGTGGCGGCTTGGGCCGATCTCAACAGCGACCAGGATGCGGTATTCGATCGGGTGGTACATGTCGACGCCAGCACCATTGAGCCCCAGGTGACCTGGGGGACGTCCCCGGAGATGGTGGCACCGGTCAGTGCCCGGGTACCCGACCCGGCAGCCGAGTCCGACCCTGTTCGTCAGGAGGGCATGCAGCGGGCCCTGAGCTACATGGATCTCGCCCCAGGCACAGCACTGGTCGACGTGGCGCTGGACCGCGTCTTCATCGGTTCCTGCACCAATTCGCGGATCGAGGACTTGCGCGCTGCCGCCACGGTGGTGCAGGGGCGGCAGGTGGCTTCCAGCATCAAACAGGCGATGGTGGTGCCAGGCTCGGGGCTGGTTAAAGCCCAGGCCGAGGCTGAGGGCCTTGATCGCATCTTCATTGATGCGGGTTTCGAATGGCGCGAGCCGGGCTGTTCCATGTGCTTGGCAATGAATGCCGACCGTCTGGAGCCGGGTGATCGTTGCGCTTCGACTTCAAATCGCAATTTCGAGGGGCGTCAGGGTACCGGCGGCCGGACCCATCTGGTTAGCCCGGCGATGGCCGCCGCCGCCGCCGTCGCCGGCCATTTCGTCGATGTACGGGAGTACGCGCAATGAAGGCCTTTACCCGACACACGGGGCTGGTGGTACCGCTGGACCGGGCCAACGTGGATACCGATGCCATCATTCCCAAGCAGTTTCTGAAATCGATCAAGCGAACCGGATTCGGGCCCAACCTGTTCGATGCGTGGCGTTACACTGACCGGGGCGAGCCGGGCATGGACAACAGCGGGCGGCCACTCAACCCGGATTTCGTGCTCAACCGGGCGCGTTATCAGGGTGCCAGCATTCTGCTGGCCCGAAAGAATTTTGGCTGCGGCTCATCACGCGAGCACGCGGTATGGGCCCTCGATGACTACGGCATTCGCAGCGTCATCGCGCCCAGTTTTGCCGATATATTCTTCAACAACGCTTTCAAGAGCGGTCTGCTACCGATTGTTCTGGACGAGACGGCTATTGACCGGCTGTTCCAGGACGTGATTGTCCGTGAAGGCTACCAGCTCACGGTCGATCTGCCGGCGCAGACGGTGACTACCCCATCCGGTGAGGTGTTGCCTTTCGAGGTCGATCCGTTCCGCAAGCATTGTCTGCTGGAAGGCCTGGATGACATCGGGTTGACTCTGCAGCAGGCAGACCGGATCCGCGGCTACGAACAACGTCGGCGCCAGGAAGCGCCCTGGCTGTTCGGTTGAGCGCCACCGTAACGCAGCACTGGGATCCAGTTCGCTACCAGCAGCACGCCCGTTTCGTGTCCGATCTGGGTTCACCGTTGGTCGAGCTGCTCGCGCCACAGGCCGGCGAACGTATTCTTGACCTGGGCTGCGGTGATGGGGTGCTTACCGCGCGACTCGCCGCCAGCGGGGCCACCGTGATGGGGGTCGATGCCAGCTCTGAATTCGTGGCGGCAGCGCGGGCCCGTGGTCTTGACGCTAGGGAGCTCGACGGCCAGGCATTGCCGTTCGCAGGCGAGTTTGACGCTGTGTTCAGCAATGCTGCTTTGCACTGGATGAAACGAGATCCGGACGGTGTGGTGCGGGGCGTGGCGCGGTCGTTGCGGCCCGGTGGACGGTTCGTTAGCGAGTGCGGTGGATTCGGCAATGTGGCAGCGATCCGTACCGCCTTGCATGCGGTCTGCCGGGCCCATGGACTGGATCCGGCGGAGCGTGATCCCTGGTACTTTGCGACCGGTGAAGAATGCCGTGACCGGCTTGAGAAATATGGTTTCAAGGTCAGTGAACTTGACGTGTTCCCGCGGCCGACGCTGTTGCCGGGCGATCTCAGCGGCTGGCTGGAAACGATGGCGGGCGCGTTCCTGAGTGGTGTCGATACTGCTCAATCCCGTGCCATGTTGGCAGGGGTGCGTGAGTTGCTGCGCCCGGCGTTGTGTGCCGGTGATGGTCGCTGGCAGGCAGACTACGTGCGTCTGCGGTTTATTGCGGTCAAGCCGGGCTGATGAAAACCGAGTTCCAAACGTAAACGAGTAATGTATGAGCAAGAAGATTCTGGTGTTACCGGGTGATGGCATTGGCCCGGAGATTGTGGCCGAGACGGTTAAGGTGCTGGCGGCGCTGCGGGACGGTTACCGGCTCGACGTTGAACTGGAGCAGGGCTTGCTGGGCGGGGCGGCGTACGAGGCCGCGGGTGACCCCCTGCCGGCCGCTACCCTGGCACAGGCTCGCGCAGCCGATGCCATGCTTTTGGGTGCGGTCGGGGGTCCACGCTGGGATACGATCGAGCGCGCCAAGCGGCCCGAGCGCGGATTGCTGCGGTTGCGCAGCGAACTCGGTCTGTTCGCGAACCTGCGCCCGGCGCTGTTGTATCCACAGCTTGCGAGTGCCTCCTCGCTGCGCCCGGAGATGGTCTCCGGTCTCGACATGGTGATCGTACGGGAGCTGACTGGGGGTATCTACTTTGGTCAGCCGCGCGGCATCGACGTGCGGGGAAACCAGCGTACTGGCTTCAACACGATGGTTTACCACGAGGCCGAGATAGAGCGCATCGTACGGGCTGCCTGCGACATCGCCATGAAGCGCGGCCGGCGGCTGTGTTCGGTTGACAAGGCCAATGTGCTCGAGGTGTCGGAACTGTGGCGCGAAGTCGCCGACCCGGGTCGTGGCGAGGGATTATCCCGAGGTCGAGCTCAGTCACATGTACGTGGACAACGCCGCCATGCAGCTGGTGCGCGCGCCCAAGCAGTTCGACGTGATCGTGACCGGCAACATGTTCGGCGACATCCTGTCGGATCTGCGCCGCCATGCTGACCGGCTCGATCGGCATGCTGCCGTCGGCTTCGCTGGATGCCAACGGCAAGGGCATGTATGAACCCATCCATGGTTCGGCGCCGGACATCGCCGGCAAGGACAAGGCTAATCCGCTGGCCACGATTCTGTCGGCTGCCATGATGCTGCGTTATACTTTGGACCAGGCCGCTCTTGCCGACCGGGTGGAGCGGGCCGTGGGCCGGGTTCTGGATAAGAACCTGCGTACGGCCGATATTATGGCCCCCGGAATGGTGGCAGTATCCACGACGGCGATGGGCGATGCGGTGGTGGCAGCCTTGGCTGACTGAAGCCCGGGTTTGGCTCAACGGATGACGAGGTGGCGGACGTGATGCGGGTTGGATTGGTTGGCTGGCGTGGCATGGTAGGGTCGGTACTACTGCAAAGGATGCAGGCCGAGGGCGACTTCGAGCGGATTGAGCCGGTCTTTTTCTCGACCTCGCAGGCTGGTGCGCCCGGTCCGCTCATAGGCGGTCGTGAAACGCCGCCGTTGGCTGATGCGCAATCCCTCGACATACTCCAGACCATGGATGCGATCGTTTCGTGTCAGGGGGGCGATTACACCGCTGGCGTTTATCCGCTACTGCGTCGGCAGGGTTGGTCTGGCTACTGGATCGACGCGGCGTCCACCCTGCGTATGCACGACGACACCGTGATCGCACTCGATCCGGTCAACCTGCCGGTGATCGAGCAGGCGATGGAGCGCGGGTTCAAGACATTCGTCGGTGGCAACTGTACGGTTAGCTTGATGCTGATGGCGTTGGGGGGCTTGTTCCGCGCCGGGCTGGTGGAGTGGCTCAGCGCTATGACCTATCAGGCTGCCAGCGGTGCCGGTGCCCAGAACATGCGTGAGCTGCTGGCGCAGATGGGCGCTATTCATGATGCTGCCAGGCCGCTTCTGGATGACTCTTCGAGTGCGATACTCGAGATAGACCGGCGGGTCGCGGAGATATTGCGGTCGGAGACCTTTCCGGTCGAACATTTCGGCTATCCGCTGGCCGGGAGCCTGTTGCCCTGGATCGACCAGGACCTTGGTGACGGTGTCAGCCGGGAAGAATGGAAAGGTGGTGCCGAATCCAACAAGATCCTCGGTCGCGAGGACAATCCGTTGCCGATCGATGGGATTTGCGTGCGGGTTGGGCTAATGCGCTGTCACAGTCAGGCCCTGACGATCAAACTGACCCGCGACGTGCCACTCGACGAAGTTGCCGCGCTGCTCGGATCAGCCAACGACTGGGTGCGGGTGATCCCGAACGAACGGGAGGCGTCGCTACGTGAGCTAACGCCGGCCGCAGTGACCGGCAGTCTGCTGGTGCCAGTGGGCAGGCTGCGGAAACTGGCTATGGGCGGACAATATCTGAGCGCATTCACCTGCGGCGACCAGTTGTTGTGGGGGGCGGCAGAACCATTGCGCAGGATGTTGCGCCTTGTGCTGGAGCGCTGAGCGCGCGTGGCGAATGGGAAATGGCGGTATGCATCGTCATGCTCAGGGATGTCAGAGATCGTACGGAGTGGGTGGGATCTGCTTGGCTTGTCGGGCTCTAGCCGGTTATGCTTGGTTGCTACACCAGTAAATAGCGGTATCGTCAGCGGAGGGTACGTGCGGGTTCGGGGTTGGGTGCGCGGCAGTCACCGGATTTTCAGGGCAGACGGCTGAACAGGGGCGCAATGCTCATGTTCCGGCGCCGCCAATACATCTTGTTTGGCCTGATAGGTGGGCTGCTTCTGCTGCCAATGTCAGTGCAGGCCCTGGGGCTGGGGCCGCTGCAGTTGCATTCGGCCTTGGGCCAACGGCTTAAAGCCGATGTCGAATTACTCGATGTCCAGTCCGGTGATCTCGGCAACCTCAAGGTCCGCTTGTCAATTCGGTCGTTTCAGGACAGCGCCGATACCCAGGCTGGCAACTTCAGCTATCAGTTGGTAACCCGCAACGGCCAGCATTTTATCCGGCTGGTTTCGACTGTGCCGATCCGTGAGCCGATGCTGGACTTCCTGGTCGAGGTCCAGTGGCCGCAAGGTGAATTGAAACGCGAACTGGCGATTTTTCTCGATCCGCCCAAGAGCGTAGTGGATTCCTCGGTACGTCATGCTGTGACGCAACCGGCAGCGGCACGTCAGCAACCTGCGGCCGTGGCACACCACGATTCGGCCAGCAAGGTCAGGCATTACACCGTGCAACGCGGCGATACGTTGTGGGCCATTGCGCGCCGGTTCCGACAGTCTGGGGTTAGTACGCGGCAACTTATGGTGTCGATTCACAAAGCTAATCCTGACGCCTTTGGCAACAGACAGCTGAACAGCTTGTTGGCCGGGGCCAGCCTGCGAATTCCACTGGTCGGCGAAGGATCGCCAGTGGCGCGGGCGGCGCATCACGATCAGCCCAGTAGTTCGGGCCATGCCCGCGCCGAGGCGGCGGCCGTGCAGCCAGAGGTGCGTCTGTTGCCCGCGGACACAACAGCCATGGTGACGGCGGCGCTGCCGGGAGCGGGGACCACCCGGCAATCGAATGGTTATGTCCTCAATGTGGCTGCGCTGGGCAACCCGGGTGCCGGTTTCCGGGTGGCGCACGGTGAGGCCGGGCGCGAGATTTTGAGTGCCCGTGGGCTGGCGCCGACGAAACGCAGCGGTCAGTCGCAGCTCGGCGTCGCAGGAACGCCCGCGATGCCCCAGGTCGCCGGCGGCGACGACAGTGTCAAGTCAGCGGAAACCAGACCGGTTGCGACGACGGCGCCTGATCTGGAGGCCATGGCCGCGACCACCTCGAAGCCGGATACAGACCGGGTGACCAAGCAGCCTCCGGCGCCGTCGGCGGCATCCCCTATGTCGTCCCGGCAGGCGACGCGAGATCAGGCTCATGCTGCGGCGCCGTCGCCGCTGACGCTGCACCTCGCTGATCGGCCGGCTGCCGGGAGGGGGCTGGATCTGGTCGGGCTACTGATCGGTTTTCAGAATGATCCCGTGGCAACGCTGCGGCTGTTATGGCTGCAGCCCTTGGTGTTACAGGCGACTGGCGGGTTGCTGGCCTTGCTGTTGCTGATGCTGGTGATACTGCATCGCCGCCGCCTGGTCCGGGACCGTGCTGCGCAGGAGCGGCTGACACAGCTGATGGCGGGCGATGACGCAGCGTCCGCTGGCCGCGAAAGTTTGCGGGTCAGCTTACCCCCGAGTCCGGCCGCGGTGCGCAGCAGTCGTCTTGAGCGGGTCGATTTCCTGTTGGCCGCCGGCAGTTTCCGCGAAGCGGAAAACCTGGTGCGATTGGCTCTGGCGGAGGACCCCGGCAATCCCGATCTGGGTGTCAAACTGTTGACGGTCTATTATCGCGCTGGCGACCGGGAACGGTTTGCGCGCATCGCTAGCGTTCTGCACGACCGCCTGCACGGCGATCGGGCCAACCGGCACTGGCAGCTGGTGCGTCAGATGGGTGAAACGCTGTGCCCGGATAATCCATTGTTTGGCAGCGCTGACAATGCGGTCACCGCGCCGATCGAGCCGCCTGCGGCCGTGGATTCTGCGCAGCCGGCACCGTCACCAAGTGCTGCAGCAAGTGATGCGGGGACAGTGCCGGCCAAACCAGTAACCAAGGCTGAGGTGATCGATTTCCCGGTCAATCCGCCGGAGCCGGCGGCCGCTTCGCGCGGCGCCGGTGGCGGTAATGCCGTGCCCCCAAAGCACGACGATACGGAGTTGTTGCAGCGCTTGCGTGATCTGCACGGGTTGGGCGACGATATCGGGACCGAACCCGATCAGGCAGTGGTGGATCCGCCGGAAGGTGCTGAGCGAGCCGGCAATCCGGCGACACTCGATTCGGAACAGTTCCGTTATTTGATGCGGAAGAATTCCGAGGCATTGCAGCAGACGATGGGGCTGAGTGAAGCGACGGCGCTAAAGCTGGAACTGGCACGCGCGTCGCTCGACATGCGAGATCCCATCAGGGCTCGGCAGCTGCTGGAGGAGGTGCTGGCGAACGGTCCACAGCCGCAGCAGGAGCGCGCCCGGCAGTTGCTGCGTCGGCTGCAGTAGGCGTTGCGCCCGCGCAGCCGTTGTTATCAAAGGCAGATCTCCGGTCGCTGGGTGTGTGGTGGGCTAATAAAGGACGTAAACGTTGCGTGCTTCAGGGAAATCATTAGGATTATAGGATTAGTAGCCGGCGGCAATCTTGCGATGAGTCAGACGCTAAGTCAGGATGGATGAATCCGATGGTTGATAGCCAGCATGTCGATAACTCCGTGTATCGCATCGTGCTGCGGCCTAATCAGTCGCTGTCGTGGCGTGCGGCCTGTTACTTCTGGTTGAGCATGGTGGTGGTTTGCGGCGGTATCGCTACGGGTTTGACCGTGCTCGGGTTCTGGCCGGTGTTGCCATTCGCTGGTCTGGAGCTGGGCGCTTTGGCGGTGGTGTTATACGTGGTGGCTTGGCGTAGCGAGTGGCGCGAAGTGATCGCGGTGACTGACGATGCCATTCAGATCGAACGGGGGCATCGTCGTCCCGAGCAGTGTTGGACACTAGCCAAAACATGGGCGCGTGTGATTCTGGAGCGCTGTCCGAAACAGTGGTATCCTAGCCGACTGCTGATTCGCTCGCATGGCCATTCCGTCGAGGTTGGCGGTTTCCTTAACGAAGACGAGCGGCGGCAAGTGGCCGACGAACTGGTCAGGCGCCTGGCGGCATTCAAACCCGCCGACCGGGTGCCGGCCAATCGGTATGAACATAACAATCCCTGAGTAAACTCGAGCCAAGCATCCTGATGAGGAGAAAGCACTGCATGCACGCTAAGCTCCTGGCGCGTTTGCGCACCCTGGTGACCGGCGCCGGTTTGTTGCTGTGGAGTGCCGCGGCGATGGCGGGCTGGTCGGATCTGAATATGCCGCGTGGGGCTTCGCCCTACAGCCACCGCGTCTATGATCTACACATGATGGCCTTCTGGGTTTGTGTGGCGATCGGGATCGGTGTATTCGGTGTCATGTTTTATTCGATGTACTATCACCGTAAGTCGCGCGGCGCGGTTCCAGCGAAGTTCCATGAAAGCACCACTGTTGAGCTCATCTGGACCATCGTTCCGGTCCTGATTCTGGTTGGCATGGCCATTCCTGCAACCAAGACCTTAGTGGCCATGGCCGATACCGCTAACAGCAAGTTGACAGTCCGGGTGACCGGCTATCAATGGAAATGGCACTATGCCTACCCGCAGGACAATATTGCGTTCTTCAGTACGTTATCGACGCCAACGGCTGAGATCTACAACCTGAAGAAGAAAGATCCGAACTATCTTCTCGAGGTGGATCATCCGCTGGTGGTGCCGGTCAAGACTAAGATTCTTTTTCAGATTACCGGTGCCGACGTGATTCACTCGTGGTGGGTGCCAGCACTCGGTTGGAAGCGCGACGCCATCCCGGGCTACGTGAACGAGACATGGACCTACATCGACAAACCAGGGATCTATCGCGGTCAATGTGCCGAGCTTTGCGGCCGCGGGCATGCGTTCATGCCGATCGTGGTTAAAGCGGTGACCCGGGGCGAGTTCAAACAATGGGTGGCAAAAATGCAGGGCGGCCAAGGCAACCAGTCCAAAGCCACCGCTAGTGCGGCCCCGGCGGCCGCCGGACAGCAGGCGGTGAAACGCGATAGCGTGGCGCGCGCGGCCCACTCATCATTGGCCGGCACGGAAGTCGCTGCAGCGAGCGTTATCCGGAGCACGCCCGCGGGTGGGCAGACGGCAACCACTACGCAGTCCGGTTCGACCGGCGCTTTGCATTAATTGCGGAGGGTATTGTTCATGGCTTCAGTTAGTCACGTTCACGAAGAACACCATCACGGACCGGCACCTGGTTTGATGCGTTGGGTTACAACGACCAATCATAAGGATATCGGTACGCTGTATCTGCTGTTCTCACTGCTGATGTTCTTTGTTGGCGGCGCCATGGCAATGGTTATCCGGGGTGAGCTGTTTGAACCCGGTATCCAGCTGGTCGATCCGTATTTCTTCAACCAAATGACCACAATGCACGGCCTGATCATGATTTTCGGTGCGATCATGCCGGCCTTCGTCGGTCTGGCCAATTGGATGATCCCCATCATGATCGGGGCACCCGACATGGCCTTGCCGCGAATGAACAACTGGTCATTCTGGATCCTGCCGTTCGCCTTCACGCTATTGCTGTCCACGCTGTTCATGCCGGGTGGCGCGCCCGCCGGTGGCTGGACCATGTACCCGCCGCTGGTGCTGCAGACCGGTATGGCGTTTCCGTTTCTGATCTTCTCGGTCCATCTGATGGGGATTTCCTCCATCATGGGCGCGATCAATATCATCGCGACCGTTTTGAACCTGCGTGCACCAGGCATGACACTGATGCGCATGCCGCTGTTCGTCTGGACCTGGCTGATCACCGCTTATCTGCTGATCGCGGTGATGCCGGTACTGGCGGGCGCTGTGACGATGCTGCTGACTGACAAGTTCTTCGGTACCAGCTTCTTTAATGCCGCCGGCGGCGGTGACCCCGTTCTGTTCCAGCATGTGTTCTGGTTCTTCGGTCATCCGGAGGTCTACATCATGATCCTGCCGGCCTTCGGGATCATTTCGCAGATCATTCCGACCTTCGCCCGCAAGCCGCTGTTTGGCTACAGTTCGATGGTCTATGCAACGGCCTCAATCGCCTTCCTGTCATTCATCGTCTGGGCGCATCACATGTTCACTGTGGGCATGCCGCTGGCGGCCGAGCTGTTCTTCATGTTTTCGACCATGTTGATCGCCGTGCCGACTGGGGTGAAGGTGTTCAACTGGGTTGCCACCATGTGGCGCGGATCGATGACCTTCGAAACCCCGATGCTGTTCGCGATTGCATTTGTTGTGCTGTTCACGATTGGTGGCTTTTCCGGCTTGATGCTGGCACTGGCACCGTCGGACATGCAGTATCAGGACACCTATTTCGTGGTGGCGCACTTCCATTATGTGCTGGTTACGGGTGCCGCGTTCGCGATCATGGGCGGCGTTTACTACTGGCTGCCCAAGTGGACCGGCCACATGTACGACGAGAAGCTGGCCAAGTGGCATTTCTGGCTGTCCGTGATCTCGGTGAACGTGCTCTACTTCCCTCAGCATTTCCTGGGGCTGGCCGGTATGCCGCGTCGTATTCCGGACTATGCGTTGCAGTTTACTGACTGGAATATGGTGTCCTCGATCGGTGGTTTCGCCTTTGGCCTGTCACAGTTATTGCTGGTGTACCTGGTATTCAAAACCATCCGCGGCGGCGCGAAGGCCACGGATCGCGTTTGGGAAGGTGCGCACGGACTGGAGTGGACCTTGTCCTCTCCACCGCCGTACCACAGCTTTGTGACACCCCCCCAGGTTACTGATGCCGAGGCTCATACCTGAGAACGGTCGCGGCTGCTGCGGTCATCCCACCGGACCCATGTGGCAGGTGGGATGACCGTGCTGGAGCAATAACTATTTCAACGAGAGAGCACAGAGAGACACGCGCGTTATGAGCAGTCAGGCAAACAGCGGGTATTATGTGCCCCATGGCACCCACTGGCCGATCGTCGGCTCAATCGGCCTGTTCCTGACCATGATGGGCTTCGCCAATCTGCTAAATGGTCACTGGAACGCGTCGGTCATGCTGATCGGTATGGCCGTTGTCATCGTCATGATGTTCGGCTGGTTCGGCACCGTCATCCGTGAGAGCCGGCAGGGTTACTACAACACCCAGGTCGATACCTCGTTTCGCTGGGGAATGGGCTGGTTCATATTCTCCGAGGTGATGTTCTTCGCGGCCTTCTTCGGTGCGCTATTCTATGCCCGCGAGTTAGCCGGTACCCTGGCTGGCGGGTATGGGTACCAAATTCCCCACCCACGAATTGCTGTGGCCGCACTTCGAATTCAGTTGGCCGAGCAACGGTCCGGCTCACATCGGTGGCGAGTTCGAGCCGATGAGTGCCTGGTGGATCCCGACTTTCAACACGCTGGTGCTGCTGACCAGCGGTGCTACGCTGACCTGGGCCCACTGGGGGTTGCTGAAGGAAAATCGCCGACAGCTGATTATCGGCGTGGCGCTCACCGTTGCACTCGGGTTCCTGTTCGTTTTTATGCAGGCTCACGAATATATTGAGGCCTACACCAAGCTGAACATGAAGCTGGATACTGGAATTTACGGCGCCACGTTCTTCATGCTCACCGGTTTTCATGGCATGCATGTGATCATCGGGGCTACCATGTTGACCGTGCTGTTGGTCCGATGCATTCGCGGCCACTTCTCCCCGCAGCATCATTTTGCCTTCGAAGCAATCAGCTGGTACTGGCACTTCGTCGACGTGGTGTGGCTGGGTTTGTATATCTTTGTCTATGTCTTGGCTTAGCGCAGCGTTCGAGGTCTGCTGGCGCGTCCCCCATGGTTTTACCGGGGGGCGAGCCAGCCGAGTCGCGCGGCGACTACGATGAACAACAGCAGGGCGATTGACAGAGAAATGCGTACGGTAAGTGCGCGCGCCAGTTTTTGGCGGTCTTTTTCGGTTCCGCGCATCAGGTGAAACAGTGCTGAGCCAAGACTCAGCACAATCACCAGTAAAACCGTTATAATGAACAGCTTAACCAGGGGCATGGCCTTCTCGTTGCCAGCTAAAAGCGCTAAGTATACCGGATACCCTAGCTGAAACCATGCCAGCCTTGTCCTATCTGGCCGGGCGCCGTTTCAGGCCGCGCCTGGTTCCTACGCTTGCCACGCTATTTTTTCTGCCGCTGCTGATCGGGCTGGGTATATGGCAGATTCATCGGGCGCAGTACAAGTGGCATCTGCAGGCGGCGTTCGCCGAGCGCGTCAAACAGACACCTGCCGCGCTGACGGCGGTGGACCCGACGGCTTCCGGCAGCCGTTACCGCCCGGTCCGGGTCAGCGGTCGCTACGATGCTGACCATGAACTGCTGCTGGACAACCAGTTTGACGGTGACCGGCTCGGCTATCATGTTTACACGCCGCTGCGCCTGAGCGCATCAAACCGGGAGATACTCATCAATCGGGGCTGGGTTCCGCGTGGTGACAATCGCGATATATTGCCGAAGCTAACCGTGCCGACGGGTAACGTGACGCTGACCGGCCTGTTAGCGCAACCCAATAACCCCGGCCTGCATTTGGGTGATTCTCTGGCTCAGCCGGGCTGGCCCAAAATCGTCCCGTATATTGATTATCATGTTCTCGACACAGCGCTAGATATGCAATTGGTTCCGGCGGTGGTGCTGCTTGATCCCAGCGCAAAAGGAGGGTATGCGCGCGACTGGAAGCCCACATTTGGTGGTTTTGGTCCCATGCGCCATATTGGCTATGCGCTGCAGTGGTTCGCCCTCGCCATCGTGCTGGTAGTCCTTTTCATCAGCCTCAACTTGCGACCTGCTGACTCCCCAGACTGACCATGGCTTCGATACATTGTGTGGATCCTGTTAATCGCGGGCGCGTGTTGCTCGTGCTGATCATGGCGCTGTTCCTGCTGCCGTTGATTGGCGCCGGGCTGCTCATCGGGCATTGGCGACCGGCCGGCTCCGTGCATCACGGGCAGCTGCTGAACCCGGCCCGACCGCTGCCGAATCTGCGGATGACTACCCTGAAGGGCCAGCCGTTGACCCTGACGGCCTTGCATGGGCACTGGCAACTGGCCTATCTCGGCGGCGCCGGGTCGTGTCCGGTCGACTGCCGTAACCGGCTTAATTATCTGAGCCAGATACGGATTGCGCTGGGCAGGGACATGCCACGGGTGCAGACCCTGTTGCTGCTCGCTCAACCGCCGGAAAGCGGGCTGCGGCGCTGGCTGAGCCGGACCGGTATTGTCACTCACGCGGTGGTGACGGATGCCGCTACTCGGGCGGCCTTCACCAATGAATTCCCGGCTATCCCCACAACCCAGCCAGCCGTGTACTTGATCGACCCGCTGGGTAATCTGGTCATGCGTTACGGTCCGCAGGTGGCTCCCAATGGCATACTCCTGGATCTGCGACGCCTGTTGAAATACTCAGAGATCGGTTGATAGATGGCTGATACCCCTGTTTTCCGCCGCCTTGCGCTGGTGGCTACGGTCCTGACACTCTGTGTCGTGGTGCTGGGTGCCTATGTGCGCCTGTCTGATGCCGGACTCGGCTGTCCCGACTGGCCCGGTTGCTACGGCCATTTGGATGTGCCGGAAAGCCATAGCCAGATCAACGCTGCCAACCAGGCCTTTCCGCACCGCCCCGTGCAGCCTGCCAAAGCCTGGAAGGAGATGATCCATCGCTATTTTGCTGGCACTCTGGGGCTGTTGATCCTGGCGCTGGCTTGGCTGGCCTGGCGCAACCGGCGTGACCCGGACCAACAGCGGGTGTTGCCGTGGGTGCTGGTGGTGCTGGTCGTCTTCCAGGCGCTGCTCGGGCGCTGGACGGTGACCCTGCAACTCAAACCGGCGATCGTCATGAGTCATCTGCTAGGTGGTCTGACCACGCTGGCACTGTTGTGGTGGGTGACCCTGCGTCAGGGCCGCTATTGGCAACGACCGTTGACGGCGCCTGAGTTGCGTTTGCGCAGCTGGGCCCTGTTAGGACTGGTTATCCTCGTGGTGCAGGTGGCTCTGGGCGGCTGGACCAGCGCTAACTATGCCGCACTGGCCTGCGGTGCCGATTTTCCGACCTGTCAGACCCAGTGGTGGCCGCATATGAATTTCCATGCCGGTTTTACTCTGTGGCACCACCAAGATATCGATTATCAATACGGGGTTCTCAACAACCCGGCTCGGGTGGCGATCCAGATGGTGCATCGCTTGGGCGCTCTAGTGGTGTTGCTGTATATTGGGACGCTATCCTGGCAGGTGGTACGTCGGGCGACCCATGTTACCCTGCGCGTTGTGGGTGGCGTTCTGGCGCTGCTACTCGTCGTGCAGATCGGTCTCGGCATTAGTAACGTGGTGTATTCACTGCCCCTGCCGGTGGCGGTGGCCCATAACGGTGTGGCGGCCTTACTGCTTCTCAGCATGGTAACGCTCAATCACGTTCTGCGTCCCAGAGAGAGCGGATGAATACACAGATTCTGCGGAGCTCGCTGCGTCAGCAATGGCGCGACTATCTGGAGCTGACCAAGCCGAAGGTGGTCGCGCTGATCACCTTTACCGCGATGGTCGGCATGTTTCTTTCGACCCGCGCCATGGTTCCGTGGGAAGTGCTGATCTTCGGTTCACTAGGTATAACCCTGGTTGCGGCCGCCGCCGCGGCGATTAATCACCTGGTTGATCGCCGAGTCGATGCTGTGATGGCGCGCACACGTCGTCGGCCGTTGCCTACAGGCCATTTGGATGGCCTTCAGGTGCTGGTGTTTGCTGGGTTGTTAGCTGGCACCGGCATGGTACTGCTACTGACCTTTACCAATGCCTTGTGCGCTGCGCTAACCTTTGCCTCGCTGATTGGCTATGCTGGCATTTACACGATGTTTCTCAAGCGGGCGACGCCGCAGAACATCGTCATAGGTGGTGCCGCTGGCGCGGCGCCGCCGATGTTGGGTTGGATTGCCGTTACCGGGCATGCTGATCCCGGTGCCTTGTTGCTGTTTCTGATTATCTTCGTATGGACGCCGCCGCATTTCTGGGCCTTGGCCATCCACCGTCGGGCCGAATATGCGGAGGCCGATATCCCGATGCTGCCGGTCACCCATGGGGTCGTGTTTACACGGCTTCAAATCCTGCTCTACACCGTGCTGTTGTTGCCCGTGACGCTGTTGCCCTATCTGATCGGCATGAGCGGCGTCCTGTACGCTGTGGGGGCGCTGGTGCTGGATGCCTGGTTTTTGAGATATGCATGGCGGCTCTACCGGACTGGCGACGATCGCCTGGCCATGCCGACTTTCGGGTTTTCGATTATTTACTTGTTCGCGTTGTTCGCCGTGCTGATGGTGGATCATTACATGCTCGTCAGGCCGGCGCAGCTGCTTCTTGGTTGACGGCCTGTAGCCGGTAAAGGCCGGCGTATAGGCCTCCTGCCGCCAATAGTTCGGCGTGGCGCCCGGTTTCGGCGATGCGGCCACGATCCAGGACCACAATACGATCGGCGTGTACAATCGTAGACAGCCGATGCGCGACTACCAAAGTTGTTCGGCCTTGCCGCAAGCGTTCCAGGGCGGCCTGCACGAGCTGTTCAGACTGGCTGTCAAGTGCCGATGTGGCCTCGTCGAGAATCAATAGTGGCGCGTCCTTGAGCAGCGCCCTGGCGATGGCGATGCGCTGGCGCTGGCCGCCTGACAAGCGGATTCCGTTCTCGCCGACCAGGGTAGCAAAACCGGCCGGCAACTGATCGATGAATTCCAGGGCATTGGCCTGTGCGGCGATGGTTTCCAACTCCCGCTGGTCTACCGAGCGTGTACACCCATAGCGAATATTGGCTGCCAGGGTGTCGTTGAATAGCACGACTTGTTGGCCGACATAGCTGAACTGGCTTCTGAGGCTTGCCAGGGACAGTTCGCGGGTGTCAATGCCGTCAAGCAGAATGCGTCCTTCGCGGCAATCGTAGAAACGCGGCAGCAGGTTAACCAGCGTGGTCTTGCCACTGCCGGACGGACCGACCACGGCCAGCGTTTCGCCGGGCGCGATGGTAAGCTCGATGTTTTCGAGTACGGCAGGCGCCTCAGGATGATAGCGGAATGCCACCCGGTCGAAGCGGATCTCGCCTTTAACCGCGGCCAGTTCTCGGTGCCCATGATCGGGTTCCGGCGTGTCGTCCATCAGGTCGAACACACTCTGGGCGGCGGCTAGCCCACGCTGCAAGGGTTCATTGAGTTTAATCAGGTTCTTGATCGGCGTCAGCAGCATGGCCATCGCGGTGAACAATGACACAAATCCACCTACTGTGATCTGGTTGGCGGCCGCTTCCAGCGAGGCTACGTAGATTACCGCAGCCAGCGCGAACACCACCAGCAGTTGAACCAGCGGTGTGCTGCCCTCGGCGGCGACCGCCAGTTTCATGTTGAAGCGCCGGACCCAGTTGTTGGTGTGCAGAAAACGGTCGCGTTCATAGCGCTGGGCACCGAAGATTTTGATTTCGCGATGGCCCTGCAAGACCTCGTCCAGCAGCCGGTTGAGTTCGCCCATGGCATCCTGCAAGGCGTGGCTCAGCCGGTGCAGCCTGCGGCTGACCAGGCGCACGACCAGCGCAATCGCCGGGGCAGTGATCAGCACAATAAGTGACAGCCGCCAATTCAGGTATAGCATCCAGACCAGCAGGCCGGTTACTGCCAGGCTGTCGCGGACCAGCGTGATCAGAGCCTGGGTGGAAGCCGACATCACCTCATTGGCGTTGTAAGTGAACTTCGACAGCATGACGCCGGTGGGTGTATCACTCAGACGCTGATCCGGTAGGACCAGCAACTGATCGAACATCGCCTGGCGCAGGTCCATCACCACTTTATTGGCTACCCAGCGGAGCCCGGTGCGACCGGCGAAACCTGCCGCGCCCCGTACCAGGAACACGGCCGCAATCGCCAGTGGCATGGTTTTGATGTAGTAAGGGTCTTTGTTGACAAAACTGCCGTTCAGCAAGGGCTTGAGCAGCGCTGGTAGCAGCGGCTCAGTCAGTCCGGCAACAACGGTTGCGCCAAGTGCCATAGCGAACAAGCGCGCATAGGGATGGACGTGGCCGAGCAATCGCCGGTACGTATGAATGCCTTTCATGGCCTGCCTGCGTGATTCGTTCGCCGGCATAGTATCGTGTTGGCTTGTGGCTGGCGATGATTCCTGCAGGCCTGTGCTAGACTGCTTCGCCGCGGTCGATGTGAGGACGCCCGAGCTGAATATTCCCGATTTTTCCCACGCCAGGGTACTGGTCGCCGGTGACGTAATGCTGGACCGCTACTGGACTGGTGCAAGCGAGCGCATTTCACCGGAAGCACCGGTACCGGTGGTGCACATCGAGGACTGCGTTGAGCGCCCCGGCGGGGCGGCCAATGTGGCGCTCAACGTCGCCAGTCTGGGTGGACGGGTCTGCGTGCTGGGCATAACCGGTGCCGATGCCGCCGCCGACAGTCTGGCCGGGGCACTGGCTGACCGCGGCGTTGACAGCCTGCTGGTGCGGCTGTCCGGCCAGGCCACGATCACCAAGCTGCGGGTTCTGAGCCGCCATCAGCAACTGATCCGGCTGGATTTCGAGGACGGGTTTCCCGGACTGGAGCCGGCGCCGCTGTTGGCACGCTACCGGAGTGCCCTGGCGGCGGCCGACGTGGTGGTATTGTCGGATTACGGCAAAGGTATGCTGCGCGATGCGCCGGCCTACATACAGGCGGCCAACGCAGCCGGTCGTCCGGTACTGGTCGACCCTAAAGGCCGTGACTTCCAGCGCTATCACGGTGCCACCCTGATCACACCCAACCTGAGCGAATTCCAATCCGTGGTCGGCCATTGCGCCGATGATACCGAACTGGTTGAGCGTGGCCAGAGACTGCTGCAGGAGCTGGCATTGAGCGCGCTGCTGATCACCCGCAGTGAGCACGGCATGACTTTGCTGCAGCGTGATCAAGGTCCGTTGCACCTGCCGGTGCATGCGCGCGAGGTGTTTGACGTTACGGGCGCCGGCGATACCGTGATTGCCACACTGGCCGCCGCGCTGGCAGCCGGCGTGACGCTGAGTGAGGCCACAGTGCTGGCCAATACCGCTGCCGGACTTGCGGTCGCCCGGCTGGGTGCCGCCAGTATTTCGACTGCCGAGCTGCGCGATGCGCTGATGCCGGGGCCTTCCAGTGTTCTCGGTGAGGAGGATCTGGTGCGGGCAACGGCAGCGGCCCGGCTGCGCGGTGATCGCGTGGTGATGACCAATGGCTGCTTCGATATCCTGCATGCGGGCCATGTCCGTTACCTCGGCCAGGCGCGGGCACTGGGAGACCGGCTGATCGTCGCGGTCAACGACGATCACTCAGTGAGCCGGCTCAAGGGACCCGAGCGACCGGTCAATTCCCTTGCGGACCGTATGCAGGTGCTGGCCGCACTGGCTGCGGTCGATTGGGTGGTGCCGTTCAGCGAAGATACGCCGGAGCGGTTGATTCGCCGGGTTCAACCTGATGTTCTGGTCAAGGGGGGGGATAACCACCCGGACCAGATCCCGGGTGGCTATTTCGTGCGTCGGGCGGGCGGCGAAGTGCGGGTGCTGGAGTTCCTGCCGGGGCGTTCCACTACCGGGCTTATCGACCGGTTGCGGCAGAAGCCGAGTTAGCAGGCTCTGTAGCGCCACGCCTTTTGCTTACAGTGTGGCAACCATGCGGATGCAGCCGGTACGGTCAGTGAGTAACGACCGCGCGTGTTCGGCGGCGCTGCGTTCCCGTGAACCGCGGCGGGGAGGTCGGGCAGTCCGGTCACAGGAGTGTGCCTCTGTGGCTGTTGGCGGGGCGGGCGCCAGAGTGATAGCTGTGCTTTGCGGCAGGGGTTTTCTTGCGGTGTCGAAGCTGTGAAGCAAGCCCTGCGGGCAAATGTCGTTGGTCTTGTTGCAGGGGCGCTTGGCGGGGCGCTCGGTAGCCTGGTCGGTGTACCCATGCCGTGGTTGTTGGGCGCGATTACAGGCACCGCGACGGCAGCGCTGGCCGGCCTGCCGGTGGTGGTGTCCAATCGGCTGCGTGACACCATGCTGGTGCTGATCGGCTTGATGATCGGTATGCGGCTTACACCACAGTCACTGACTCATGTGGTTAGCTGGCCGTTGTCGCTGTTCGGCATCGTGCTCTATGTGGTGGTCGTTGTTGCCGTTCTGTACTGGGCTCTGCGCCGTTGGGCTGGCTTCGATACGGTTACGGCATTTTTCGCGGCAGCGCCGGGTGGTTTCATGGCGATGGCGGTAATCGGCCGCGAACAGGGCGGCAGCGTGCGCAATATTGCTTTGTTTCACTCCATCCGGGTGGTGCTGGTGGTATTCAGCATCGTACTGGGCTATCACTTGCTGCTCGGTACCGGACGCGCGGGTAGTCATTATGTTCCACTGGGGCGCGTTGATGTTGTCCAGGCGATGGGTCTGGCCGGGCTGGGTTTGGTCGGGGCGCTGCTCGGGTACCGGTTGCGGCTGCCGGCAGCGACCATGCTGGGTCCACTGGCGCTGGCGGCAGCCGCCAATATGACCGGCTGGCTGACAGGCTCGATGCCGACGCTGCCTATCCTGCTGGCAGAGTGGGTGCTGGGAAGCTCAATTGGCACTGACTTTGCTGGTGTGAGGCTTGTGGAACTGGCCCGCCGTTTTGCTACAGCCGCGGTCGCCACTGGGTTCATGCTGCTGATGTCGGTGGCATTCAGCCTCGTTTTGATGCCGCTGACCGGCGTGCCGTTTGATGCGCTATTTCTGGCATTCGCGCCCGGTGGCCTGTCGGGCGTGTCGCTGATCGCCCTGGCGCTCGGCATACAGCCGGCTTTCGTCACCACGCACACGTTGCTGCGGGTGCTGCTTATCCTGCTGGGTGGACCGTTATTGTTTCGATTGATCAACAGAAAACATCATCGCCACAGCGACTAAGCCGCAGTCGGGCCGCCAGGTCGGGCTTTGCACGGCACTGTAATCCGGCCCCGCCTGGTCAGCCAGCGCAGTGGGAGTTCATCGGCTGAGCGACCGCATGGCAAGGCCCTTGCTTTGGTGGACTACAATGGCAACCCTGTCGTTCTGGATTGAAACCGGTAATTATGCTCGCCATATTTATCATCAACAGCATACTGGTGACAGCAGCTGTACTTATCCATTATGAGGTGTTGCGCTGGCTCACTGTTTTCATTCCACGCCTGCCTGTGCAACGCCGTCTGCGGGTGCTGGCTGGCGTGTTCGGGTGCCTTTTCGCGCACGTGGCGGAAGTCTGGTTGTTCGCCATCGGCTACTATCTGCTGATTGCCAGCCGCCAGTTTGGCACTTTGAAAGGCAATTACGGACATTCATTGCTGGACTGCAGTTACTTTTCTTTTACTACCTACACATCGCTCGGCTTCGGTGATATCGAGCCGTTCGGCAACATCCGTTTCCTGGCGGGTCTGGAGGCTCTCACCGGACTGGTCCTCATCACCTGGACTGCTTCGTTCATGTACATCGAGATGCTCAAGTATTTCGAAGACCATGACGAACAGCGAGTTAGGAAGATGAAGGCAAAGTGAGTACACAGCATGCAGACACTCCTGCGGCATCTTAAGCAGCAGACCACGCGATCCCAGGAGACCTGGCATGTTCAGTGAGCTACTGGGCAATGCCAGTTCAGGTTTTGTTCAGGAGGTTGTGTCTAGGATGCAACTGCTGTTGCAAACAGGAGACGAAGCTGAAGAAAGCGCTAATGGGTTCCTTGGTTGTCGCAGGGTTGATGGTTGGGTTGGCCCATGCTGGGGTATGGACCCCATACTGTTTAACGACAGGATTCGACCTGGATCACATGCCAGCGGTCTGGTGGGACAAGTCTCAGCCGGGCCAGGGTCTGACCATCGTCAAGTCCGGGGAAACGGCTCATGCTGGTCCCAACTTCTGGGGCTACTACACTGCCTACGATCAGTACGGTGCTGCGACGTGGTACCTGTTCTCGGGGAACTACTGTATTGGCCAGAAGGGTACGAAGATCCTGAACCTGTATCAGTACACCGGACCTCAGCCAGGGATCCCTTGGGATGAATCCCTGGTGAAGTCCAAGGTGGTTGGTGATATCTACCTGGAGTTCCTCCATGACGGCAAGGATCCCTATCAGGCAGTAGATTGTGTGCCTTCAGCCCCTTGCTCTGTGAACGGGATCACGGCTGACATAACGCTGGGTGACATCCACAGTTACATCCCTGTGGACCTCAACCTAACCCCGTTCATCCCGAAGCAGTGATCAGCTATAGAGCAACTGCATAGCGACCGACGAGTAGCCAACGCTGACGCTGGTACCAGCGGTGGTGTTGGTCTGGTTCAGCTCGCCAGTGACGTGGTTGGGAGCGCCAGCGTGGGTCCTCGGCCAGAAACTACTGACCGGGTTACCACTGGCATCCCTGTGGTAGGCATACGCAGTCTCTGCCGCAGTTGGCACACCCCCAGTCAGCAACCTCACGCCACAGGCCGCGCTACGCCCACTGACTGTACTCCCAGTGGTCGTACTCTGCCCAGTTGCCAGTTTCCCAGGCTCGCGCTCGGTCAGCATCCTCAGGCCCCCACCCCCAGTTCTCAATGCCGCCATAGTGAGTCACAGGCATGACGCATGTGTACCGAGAGGCAGCTTCACGCTACCGAGGGGCGATAGCACTGTCCAGTACACAGCTTCGACAGGATGCATTACATTAATGTCGCATGTCAGGAACCAAGAATATGCGTGTAAGGCAGCGTAAGTCATTCAGAGGGTAGCGCAACCCAATGAATATTCTGTAGATATTCTATGGCCACACAGGTTGGATGGATGTACATCGAGATGCAGAGATTCTGTAACCGGCACTGATCACGTAGAGGTGACTTCTGTGCAGCAGTGCTATCCTTGTAGATAACTCTCACTCCTGAGGATTGGCGGCATGATCAAAGGGTTGCATCATAGCGCATACCGTTGTCGCGATTCTGAACAGACACGGGCCTTCTACGAGGATTTTCTTGGCCTGCGGTTGGCGGGTACTCTGGAAATCAACGAAACCAAGTCCGGCCGTGCGACGCACACACTGCATACTTTCTACGAAATGGGAGACGGATCCTATCTGGCCTTTTTTGAAGCGCCCGATATGCCATTCGAATTCAAGTCCCAGCACGATTATGATTTGCATATCGCGCTGGAGGTGAGCGAATCCACTCTGAAGGCCATGCTGGAAAAGGGCAAGGCAAACGGCATTGAAACCCGCGGTATCAGTGATCACCATTTCATCCATTCCATCTATTTCCGTGACCCTAATGGTTACGTGGTTGAATTGACCGCCCGAACAGATCTCCATGCGACGGCGATGAATCCCGCCACTAACGGTGCCCGGGCGCGCCTTGATCGCTGGCAACTTGCCAAGCACAGCCCGATGACTTCGCCGCAGCCGTAGTTGCGCTGGCTGTGGAATTCACTGGCGGAGCACACTGTCCTGACAGTGCAGAAGCCCCGGAGGTTGCTGCATGGTGAAACGCGTTCTGATTATCCAGGGTCATCCTGATGCTGCGGGTGGTCATTTTGACCATGCTCTGGCAGACGCCTACGGTCAAGGCGCCACCGCGGCCGGCCATGAGGTTCGCGTTATTGAGGTTGCCCGGCTGGAATTCCCGCTGCTGCGCAGCAAGCAGGAGTTTGACAGTGGCGAGCTGCCAGCGGCAATTCGCGAAGCTCAGGGCCATATTGCCTGGGCGGAACATATCGTGATCGTCTATCCCTTGTGGTTAGGTACCATGCCGGCGCTGTTGAAGGGATTTCTGGAACAGGTATTGCGGCCGGGATTTGCCTTTGAACTGCCGAGTAGTGGCAAAGCCTGGCGGTCTCGACTGGCCGGTAAGACGGCTCGAGTGGTGATCACCATGGGTATGCCGGCTTTCTTCTACCGCTGGTATTTCGGGGCCCACAGCCTCAGGAGCCTGGAGCGCAATGTGCTCAAATTCTGTGGTATCCGGCCAGTGCAGGAAACCCTTGTCGGGGTGGTGGAAAGTATCAGCGACGCCCGTCGCGCCAAGTGGCTGGCTCGGCTCAACGCGCTGGGTCGTAGCGGTGACTAGGCGCGCATTGGGCAGTCTGAGCGTCGGTCACAACCTGGCTTTATTTGGACTGTGATAAGCGATGGCTAATGCGGGTTTACCGAATCAGCGGTGGCTGACCGGCGAGGCCCAGTGCCAAGTGTAATAATCCATCCCATGGCCGGCCGGGGGTGAGTCCCTTGATGAGTCGGTCGAGCTCGCTACATTCCGTGAGCAACTGTCGGCAGTCGGCAGCGGGCAGGCGCAGCAGAGCCTGTTGCAGTAACGGTTTGCGCTTGTCCCACACCCGTAGCTGCGCCAGTGCGGCAGTAGCGCTCAGCCCCTGGCCCAGCCGGACATGCAACTGCGTCAGCAACTGAACTTCGCGGGTCAGTGCCCAGGCCAGCAAAGCCGGTTCAGTATCCTCCAGACGCAGATGGTCGGCAATGTGCACCACTCGGGCAACCTGACCGGCCAAAGCGGCATCGGTCAGGTCGAATACGCTAAACCGGGCACTGTCGCTGATAGTGGCACGCAGCTGGTCGGTGGTGATGGGGCCGCCACCATACAACAATGCCAGCTTGTCGATTTCTTGCGCGGCCGCCAGCAGGTTGCCCTCGGTTTGGTTGGCCAGCAATGCAACAACCCCGGGACCGGGTAACAAGTTCTGGCTGCGCATTCGCTGTTCGAGCCATACCCTCAACCGGCGTCCCTCCAACGGCCATACCTGGATGGCTATGCCGGCCCGTTCCAGAGCGCTGAACCAGCGGCTTTTTTGAGCATTGCCGTCGAGCTTGCCGGATATCACCAGTAATGCGATGTCGGCGGGTGGATTGGCCGCATACGTAGTCAGTGCACGGCTGCCGTCGGTCCCGGGTTTGACATCTTCCAGGCGCAGCTCCAGCAACCTCCGACTGGTGAACAGTGAGCTGTTGGCGGCGCTGGCTGCCAGTTGCTGCCAGTCGAACCCGGGCTCGACCGTGAGGATCTGGCGCTCGCCGTAGCCGGCGTTGTGGGCGGCCAAACGCACCGCGTCGGCGGCCTCCATTGCCTGCAGTGGCTCGTCACCGTGAATCAGATAGATCGGAGCTAGCCTGCGCTTGAGGTCAGCGCCGAGCTGATCCGCACGCAGCTTCACGAGGGTTTTCGGGAGTGCCGGGACAGGGCCTGAATCCGTCGGACTATTGAATACGCCGCGTCATTGATCATTTCCCGCAGGGTCATTTGTTCTCCCTCGAAGCGACCCAGTACCTGGGTTTCCGGGTAGACGATGTTGCGGCTGATGCGGATTTTGTCTGACGGCACGATAATACTGCCATCCGGTAGGTTGACCCGATAGGTAACCTCGTAGATCAGTTCGGTCTCGCGCACATTACCGCTCTGGTCGGTAGCGAGCGTTCGGCGGCGGCTGCCGTCGCCGATAATGTCGAGTGTGGCCCTGGCGGCTTTGGGGTTGGTCGCGATCTTGACCCCGTTGGCCCGCAGTATTCGGGCGAGTACAGGCACCAGCGGGCTGGGCTGGGTGCCCGGCGCCTGGGGGTAGGCGATGTAAGTCACCGCCATCGCTGGCGGTAGTTGGGCCCGCCCGCGCAGGTGGAAACCGCAGCCGCCCAGCGTTACCACGAGAATGACGAGCAACAGGGTGCGCATCAGCAGACGATATTGACCAGCTTACCGGGGACCACGACCACCTTGCGCACGGCTTTACCTTCCATGAAGCGTTGGGCGTTGGCCGCCCCCAGGGCAGCTTGTTCGATGCGGTTGCGATCGGCGGTGGCCGGCACGTCGATGCGGGCCCGTACCTTGCCGTTGACCTGCACCACCAGTGTCAACTGGTCTTGCTCCAGCGCCGACTCATCGTAGGCTGGCCAAGGTGCGTGCAGGATGTCGGCACCGAATCGAAGCTCCTGCCACAGACTGTGGGTGACATGCGGCACGATCGGAGACAGCAGCCGTAGCAGCACGCTGAAACCCTCGCGTCGCAGAATTGCCGTTTCCGGACGAGCGTCACCGGGCAGCCTGGTCAGTGCGTTCATTATTGTCATGCCGGCCGAAACCACGGTGTTGAACTTCTCGCGTGCGAAGTCTGCCAATCCCTGTTTGAGGGCCGTGTGGATTTCGCGGCGCAAGTTCTTGAGTTCAGCGGGCGCCTGACGCCAGTCGATCCCATCGGTGGCGGTTCGCATCGAGTCGGCGTGCTGGCCGGCATAACTCCAGAGCCGCTTGAGAAACCGGAAGCAGCCTTCAACCGCCGCGTCGTTCCATTCCAGGGTCTGCTCCGGCGGGGCTGTGAACATGGTGTAGAGTCGTACTGTGTCGGCTCCGAAGCGCTCGATCAGGTCCTGCGGATCGACTCCGTTGCTTTTCGACTTGGACATCTTCTCGATGTTGCCGACCGTCACTGGTTGGCCGTCGGAATGCAATGTGGCGCCGATGATCTTGCCCTTGTCGTCGCGCTGGACGTCGATCTCTGAGGGCGCGAAATAGACCTTCTTGCCATTGCTCTCGCGATAATAGGTTTCCGCGACCACCATACCCTGAGTGAGCAGCCGGCGGAACGGTTCTGGGCAATGGACCAGACCTTGCTCACGCATCGCTTTGTGGTAAAAGCGTGCATACAGTAAATGCAGGATGGCATGTTCGATGCCACCGATGTACAGATCGACCGGCAGCCAATAGTTGGCCCGCTCGTCGATCATGGCCTGGTCGTTGTCCGGGCAGCAGAAGCGGGCGTAGTACCAGGACGACTCCATGAAAGTGTCGAAGGTATCGGTTTCCCGCCGGGCCGGTGTGCCCGTGATCGGATTTGTGGTCTGGTAGAAGGAGGCGAGTTGCTTGAGTGGTGAGCCGCCGCTTTCGGTGAGATCAATGTCTTCCGGCAGGGTCACTGGGAGATCGTCGTCAGGGGCTGGCAACGGGCTACCGTCGGCATCGTAGATGATGGGCACCGGGGCGCCCCAGTAGCGCTGGCGCGATACCAGCCAGTCGCGCAGCCGGTAGTTGACCCGGCGTCGGCCTTTGCCGGCGGCAGCCAGGTCGTCAGCGATGGCGTCAAAGGCTGCCTGGAAGCCGAGACCGTCGTATTTGCCCGAATTAACCAGACGAATGTTCTGTTTGCTGACGAACGCTTCGCGGGCAAGATCGCAGGGCTGGGCGTCACTGGGCTCGGTGACCTGGATGATTGGCAGGTGGTACTTGCGGGCGAACTCCCAGTCGCGTTGATCATGTCCTGGCACCGCCATTACGGCGCCGGTGCCGTAGCCCATCAGCACGAAGTTGGCCACCCACACCGGTAGTCGTTCGCCGGTCAGCGGATTCAGGGCATCGATGCCGAGAGCCATGCCCCGCTTTTCCATCGCCTCGACGACCGCCTCGGACACCGTGCTGTGACGGCATTCATCGAGAAAGGCCGCCAGCTCCGGATGGTCGACTGCGGCTTGCTGGGCCAGTGGATGTTCGGCGGCCACAGCCATGTAGCTAACCCCGAACAAGGTGTCGGGTCGGGTCGTGTAGACGTGCAGACTCTGACTGCTGTCAGCGATGGCGAACTCAATCTCTACGCCTTCGGAGCGGCCAATCCAGTTGCGCTGCATGGTCTTGACCGATTCCGGCCAGTCCAGATTGTCGAGCTCGGTCAGGAGTTCATCGGCGTATTCGGTGATCCGCAGGAACCACTGCGGGATCTCGCGCCGTTCGACCACTGCGCCGGAACGCCAGCCGCGGCCGTCAATGACCTGCTCGTTGGCCAGTACTGTCTGGTCGACTGGATCCCAGTTGACCGTCGCGCTGGCCTTGTAGGCCAAGCCTTGCCGGAACATGCGGGTGAACAGCCACTGTTCCCAGCGGTAATAATCCGGCTTGCAGGTGGCCAGTTCGCGGTCCCAGTCGTAGCCGAAGCCGAGCCGCTTGAGCTGGCCCTTCATGTAGTCGATGTTGGCATAGGTCCACTTGGCCGGCGGCCACCCGGTTCTGGATGGCGGCATTCTCTGCCGGCAGCCCGAAGGCGTCCCAGCCCATCGGCGCCAGCACATTTTTGCCCAGCATGCGCTGGTAGCGGGCGATGACGTCGCCGATGGTGTAGTTGCGCACGTGGCCCATGTGCAGCTTGCCCGAGGGGTAGGGAAACATGCACAGGCAGTAGAACTTCTCTTTCTGCGGGTCCTCTATGGCTTTGAAACTCTGGTTTTGCTCCCAGTACTGTTGCGCCGCAGATTCGATGGCGTGCGGTCGATACTCGTCGCTCACGGTTGTCAATCCAGGTATAGGTCTTAAAGGGCAGTCGTGTAAGTCTACCAGAGCGTGACACCGGGTACTTGCCGACGCTTGCGCCGGGGCGCTAAACGATCGACACTCAGCTGATGATTACTCACTGGTGGAGGAACCGGCAATGACTGATAACGCCGATGGTGACCGGCTGGAGCGGGCTTACAACCGCATGACCGAGCGGGTCAAACATTACATGGACGAGTTCACCGAGGCGGAATACCAAGCCGTTTCGCAACTGCGCAAGAGCATTCAGTGGGCCGCGGAGCAAGCAGTTGAACTCGGTGAGCTGACCCACGATGAGGCTCAGCTCATCGGCAGCTATTTGCGTCGCGACCTGGAGGATGCCGGTCATTATCTGGCGACTACCGGTCACGAGCTCAACGATTGGCTCAAATTCGACATCGGATATACTGAGACCCAGATGCTGGACTGGTTCCGCTCGGTGGCCGATCAGACCCGCCTGGACATGTTGAAATTCAACGCCGAACTGGAGCGTGCCAGCCACTATTACACGGGCGAGATCACAGGTCCTGGCACCCTGCAATGTGACAACTGCGGCAAACAACTCAGCTTCACCAGCGCCGAGCGCGTTCCGTCCTGCCCCGAATGCCATGGCACCCAGTTCAGCCGGGTAACGGTCGACGCTGAGCAGCCGCCGGACGACGCCGCCGGCTGACGGTTATACCGCTGCGTCAGGCTGTTTCCTGTTGCGGGCGCCGGCGCATTTCCGGCGGCAGCTGGTGGGGTAGCTGAATCGTCCAGTAGCTGTCCATGCATAAGGCGATGCGGGCGTGATCCGTTGTCGGACAACGCGTGGGCCGGTGCTTCAGGTACGACGGGAAGATGATCATGTGGCCGGGTTTTGGTTCCAGTTCGATGGACTGTGGCTGGAATATCGAATCGGCCATCGGACTCATGAACTGCAGATTGCCTTCGCCTTGGCTGGTGGCGATGCTGACATAGTAGCAGCCGCTTAGCGTGGCAGGCAGATGGGTGTGCCAGGGCGGATCATTGTCCCATGCCTCGCGGGTTTGAATATTGGCCCAGCCCACCGTTAGGGTATTGACCCACACATGATTTTTGCCGTCGCTGCTGTCGATCCGGGTATGGCGGTAGAGGATTTGCTCGCACGCTTCCGCGAATCCCTTGCCGAGAATCTCAACAAAGTAGGATTGCGGATAGTGCGTCGGGAAGAACAGTGTGGTCGGCGTCTGATAACCGTAGCCATGTTGATGGGGTTGAATTTCGCCGGAGTCGATCTTACTGGTGAAAAGCTTGGTGATCTCACCGTGGTAGCGCTGCATTCGCGGCAACGGCACCTGAAAGATTGGGGTGGGGAAGACGTTGAATATTTCGGAAGACATGGTTCACCCGGCTGATCCAAACCTGCGCAGCAGGCATGCTATCGATGGTTCGTGAATTTATTGTGATCTGTCGTATTAACCAGATCGACTATAGCGATAGCTTGGAGTTCCGAGATTGTCCCGTCAGGCGGGATGGCGCATCAGTAGTGCTGTACCTGGTGCACGGATTCGTTTGACAGGATGGCCCCCAGTGCCGTGCCCAGTAGATCGGCCCAGTGGCTTTGGCCCGCAGGTTCAGCGATCAGGTCTTGGCGGATCTCGATGGCCACGTGTGGCAGGCCGGTGGCGCTGGCATGGTGATCCAGGGTAAAGCCGGTTTCTCGGCCTGAGTAGGGTTTGTTATCACCGACGCAGAGTGCCGGCTGGCATTGACCGAACCAGTGCATGAGGGGCCGGACCAGGCGCGGGTCACGGTCCCACAGAAAACCAATCTGCCAGGGTCGGTGCATTCCGCTGAACACAGGCGTGAAGCTGTGGATCGCGACCAGTGCTGGAGCAGGCCCGCGCTGCCGGAACTGGGCCAGCAATCCGGCCAGTAGATGATGGTAGGGCCAGAAATAGTTCTCTTCACGACGTTTGGATTCGCAACCCCCGAGCTGCTGATTTCCGGGGATCTGAATACCGTCGCTGACGGCTGGAATCGAGCTGGGCTCGCCAGGGCGGCGGTTGAGGTCGACCAGCAGCCGCGAGTAGGGCGCTAGCAGGGCCGGACAAGCGAACCGTGCAGCAAGCAGGCGGGTGACGGCGGCTGCACCGATATCCCAGGCTGTATGGCTGGTGGTGAGTAACTCGCGGGTTAGTCCGAGATTGGCATAAGTCGGTGGGATGTGATTGCTCGCATGGTCACAGACTAGCAGCATGGGGCTGCGGCCAGTCGGGTTGATGATCTCGCAGGCCTTATGCTCAGTCATGCGTTCAACCGCGGCCACGATAAGGCGCCACGCCTTGCTCGGGTATCCATACTCCAGCTGGTGGTTCGCTGCTCTGGAAGAAGATGTCAATCGGCATGCCGCCGCGCGGATACCAGTAACCGCCGATGCGCAGCCACTGTGGCGTCAGTACCTCGAGCAGACGCTTGCCGATGGCGACCGTGCACTGTTCGTGGAAGCCGCGGTGATTGCGGAATGCCGCCAGGTAAAGCTTGAGTGACTTGCTTTCCACCAGACGGTGGGCAGGGATGTAGTCCAGCACCAGATGAGCGAAGTCGGGCTGTCCTGTAACCGGACACAGCGAGGTGAATTCCGGACACGTGAAACGCACCAGATAACGGCAATCAGGATGTGGATTGGGAACCGTCTCCAGCGCTGCCTCCTCCGGCGAGGAGGGCAGTGTACTAAACTGACCCAGCTGGCTCAGACGGCTGTAATCAACAGGTTCGTTCATCACATAACTCATCGGTAAATCAATTTCCTATGATAGCGAGCCAGGCGGGGTTGTGCAGCTGTACCGGTCACCGGTGTAATGGTCAGGCTTTAAATCTGTGCGACGAGTGCAGCCGGGCAACTGTTACCATTCGAATGACCGTTCCATGAGGCTTATAACCCGGTTGGCCGTCAAGCTATCCAGACATCGGCTGTAGCTCTCGCGATGCCGTTCACAGCCTTCCCGATGACAGGGTACGCAAGCCGCCTTACCCTGAATCAACAGTACGTTGCCGACATGGCCGCCACCGATGCGGTGGAACGGTGGCGTGTCACTTGCGTGGCGATATGGCCAGGGCGCCCATTTGAGCGGGTTGGTTGGCCCGTAAAGCGCTACCGTTGGAGCGCCCGTGGCCGCGGCCAGGTGGGTCATAGCCGTGTCCGGGCCAACGTACAGGTGGGTGGCTGCCAGCAACCGGGCCCAGGCGCTGAAACTGAGCCGGCCGGCCAGGTCGACGCAGTGACGGGGTAACGCGGCGGCGATGGCATTAAGATAGCGGCGCTCGGCCGCCCCCGGCCCGCCGCTGAGCACCAGCCGCAGCCCGCGCCGGGTCAGCCATTCGGCCAGACGGGCCCAGCCGGTCGGGTTCCAGCGCTTGTAACGCCATTGCGGTGTCGGATGCAGCACCGCAAACGGTTGCTGACGCCAATCGAACGGGACAAGTTGCTCCAGCAAGGCTATGCCGTCGGGGTGCTGCGGCGGGATGACCGTGTAGTCACGGTCGATGCCGAGCTGGTCGGCGAGGCGCAGGTTCTGCACGATGGTGTGGGTGGTGCAGTCGTCGACCTCGCTGGTGGCCTGGCAGATCCAGTGTTTCCAGGCATCCTGCCGGCGTCGCTGGGGCACCACCGCCACGCGCTGTGGCGCCGCCAGCCAGGCGTAGATCAGCGGCCGGTCCCCGGAGAGTACCGACAGCGCCAGATCGTAGCGCCGCCGGATCCGGCGCAGCAGCGCCCAGTGCTGCGCCAGGCTGGGCCGCTCGGCGATCTCGACAACGGTGTCGCAATCCGGATTGCCGGCCAGAACGTCACCGCGGCCGGCGAACACCAGCGTGTCGATGTGCGCGGCCGGATAGGCTCGGCGCAGGCTGCGCAGCAACGGCGTGGTCAGCAGCACGTCGCCGATCTGGCGGGTACAGATAACCAGGATGCGGGTAGCGGGGAAGCGCATGCCGGTTTAGCGCAGATACTGATCCAGGCCGCGGGTGCTGCGGGAGCCGTCGCCCGTCAGGGTGCCTTGTACCCGGGCGCGGTTGGTTGTTTCGTTAGTCCGCGGTTGCTCCGCATGCCACAGATGCAGGACCGCCAGGCCATAGTGGCCATCCTTGCGTCGCGCGCCCGCTTTCAGCAGCCGCACCGCCAGATCGGCATCCTCGTGTCCCCAGCCCTGAAACCGCTCATCGAAGCCGTTGACCCGCATGAAGTCGGCCCGCCAAAGGCCCAGGTTACAACTGCGTACCCCCTGCCACGACTGGCGGCGCTGGCGCCACCGCGTATCTGGCAGTCGCAGCAGCGGCAGCAACCGGTTGACCTCGCCGCCCAGCCGTGCCCGCAACCAGCGTGGCCAGCGCCACCGCCATGCCGGTAGCTGTTGGGCGAGTATCCGCGCGCTTGCGTCTGCAGCCAGCAGCAGCCGGTTACCGACCACAAAGCACCCCGCTTCTGCCAATGCGGCATGGCGGGCCAGAAAATCCGGTCGAGTCAGGCAATCACCGTCCAGGAACACCAGGTAGTCGCCGCATGCGGTCGCCGTCGCGCGGTTGCGGGCAGCGGCCGCGCGGAAGCCGTGATCTCCCTGCCAGACATGATGCAGTGGATAAGGCAACTGAGGCTGCAGGCGTGTCAGCAAGGCGGCTGTTTCCGGTCCTGATCCGTCGTCGGCTACCCGCACTTCGAACTCGCGATGTCGTTGGGCAGCCAGTGACGCCAGCACCAGGGCCAGTGCTGGCGGTCGGTTGTAGGTTGTGACGATGACTGAGATTTTCACCGTGGCCGGACGTTTGCTACAGCCGGTGCGGCGCAGACCAGGGCGGCCAGAAAGGCGAACAGCTGCCCTTCGGTGGCATCCAGGAGCAGTGAGTTGACCAGGCAGCCGCTGGCCATGAACACTACCACGCCTTGTCCCAGCCGGCGGTATGAACGTTCGGGCAAACAACCGCTCCAGCGCCATAGCGTGATCAGCAAGAACAGGAATACGGCGATGCCGGGTAAGCCCAACTGCACCCCCAGCAACAGGTACTCGTCATGCGGGTTGTCGCTGGGCATCATGTGGTGCTGCGCAGCCAGGCGCCGGTATTCGACAGCGAAGCTGCCGGTGCCGGTGCCGACCAGCGGATGCGCCGCGACCAGGCGTGGCGTGTAGCGGTAGTAATCCAGCCGCAGCGCCGCCGAACTGATGTGGTTGGGTTGCGGCTGCTCCAGATGTTGCTCGAAGCGATCGATGTTTTGTTGCACCCGATTTGAGCCGGTGTAGGCCAGAACACTCAACACAGTGATGACGCCGGCGCCGATGATCAAACCGCGCCAGCGATCGATTTGGACAGCGCCAAGAAGAATCAACGCTGCCAGCACCAGATAACCGGTCTTGCCAAGGGTGATGAAGACGACATTGTAGGCCGCTAGCAGAGCCGCGGTGAGCAGCAGCCCGCGGCGCCAGCCACGGTGGTCGAGTGACAGCAAGGCCCATAGATACGCACCCAGAGCCAATAGGGCGCCCTGGGTGATGTGATTTTTGAAGACCACACCCGGTTCCAGCAATGGCGGGTTGGCCGTTGGCCAGCCCAGCAACACGTTGCCGTACGAGGTGACCAGCATAATGGCGAGTCCTATTTGCAGACCTGCCAGTCCGGCCTGTCGGGCTGTTGTGTCCTGCAACAGCGGTATCAGCAACACCAGTAACAGCAGCTTGCGGTACTTGTTGAGGTAATCCAGTGGAACCGGCCAAGGGGCGCGGCTGTACGTCACGCCGACCGCCAGCAGCAGCAGTAGTGCCAGGGCCGTCAGTACCACCGGCTGATGCCGTAGCGCCCAAAAGCGGGTGCGATAGGCCGGCTGCAGTAGTGCGAGTAGCAGGACCAGGGTCGTGCAGATGTTGACCGCTGCCGTTGACAGCGGCAGGCTGAGGCCGAGCACAGCCAGCACGGGTGGTGCCGGATTGGCGCGAATGGTCGCCAGCCAAGGCGCCATCAGGCGGCCGGACCCAGCAGCCGTTGCCATAGCAAGCCGATGGTACGCCGTTCCAGCGCCAGTTCGGTGATCGGCATCCGGGCCGGGCTCTCCTGCAGTCGCAGCCGATGGCCGAGCCGGCGCAGCGTACGGTAAGTGTCGCGCAGCAGTTCAGCGTCGGCAGTGTTCAGCAAGGCACTCGCCTCAAGCGCGTCGAGCTGCCGGATATTGTCGCTGTAGCGCACCAGTTCGGGGTGTTTATGAGCATGCGCCAGGACCAGGTACTGCACCAGAAATTCGATGTCGACGATGGCGCCGGGCCCCTGTTTGACGTCTATTTGTTCGGCATCGCTATGGTCGAGCTCACGTCGCATGCGCTCGCGCATGTCGGCCACCGCCTGGCGCAGTGCGGACGGCTCGCGTGGCTGGCACAGGATATCGCGGCGGAGTTCGGCGAAACGCTGAGCCAGTGGTGCCGGGCCGGTGACGCAGCGGGCCCGCACCAGAGCCTGGTGTTCCCAGGTCCAGGCCTGCTGGCGTTGATAATCGGCGAATGCCTTCAGGCTGCTGACCAGAAGACCGGATTGACCACTGGGGCGGAGTCGGGTGTCGACGTCATAAAGGATGCCCGCCGCCGTGCGAGTGCTGAGCAGATGGATGATGCGCTGGACCAATTTGGCAAAGAAGCTGGCGTTGTCCAGGCCGCGGGTGCCGTCGGTGGTCTGCGCCTGACCCTCGCTGTCGTGCAGGAACACCAGGTCCAGATCCGAGCCGTAGCCGAGTTCGATGCCGCCCAGCTTGCCGTAGCCGATAATGGCAAGCCCGGCATGGTGCAGTGCCCCGCTGCTGTCGCGGTGGCACGGCTGCCCGTAACGGTCACAAAGGTTGTCCCAGGCCAGTAGCCGGACTCTATCCAGCAGCACTTCAGCCAGTTCCGTCAGGTGATCGCTGACGACCATCAGTGGCATCACGCCGCTGATGTCGGCGGCCGCAACACGCAGCACATTGCTTTGCTGAAAGTGACGCAGCGCGTCCAGTTGTTGCTCGGTGTCACCACTTGGAACCCGCGCCAGATGTCGTTCCAGCGTCTGACGCAGTAGGTTGCGGTCGAGCGGTTGATACAGGTTGGCCGGATTCAGCAGGTCGTCCAGCAGCAACGGGTAACGGGTCAGGTAGTGGGCTATCCAGGGGCTGGCCGCGCACAACTGGACCAGTTGCGACAGCGCCAGCGGGTTTTCCACCAGCAGGGCCAGATACACCGACCGGCGCAGGACCGCCTCGAGCAATTGGAGCAGCCGCTCGAGTGTGACCGCGGCCTGGTCGGTCTGGCCGACCGCCGCCAGCAGGAGTGGTAACAACTGCGCCAGGCGCGCGCGACCGGTGGCACTGAGGGCGCGAAAACTGAAGCTTGCCCGCAGTCGCTGCAGGCTGTGCAACACCGGCTGGGGTGAATCGAAGCCGTGCTCGGATAAGACCACCAGAGCACGCTCTTCGCTCAGACTGTCATTCCACAGTGCGGCGATATCGGTATGCGGATTCTGTTCGCTCTGAGGGGCCTCGAAGATCAGCGCGAACTGCTGGCTGACCTGGGTGTTATGGTGCCGTAGGTCAGCGGCCAGCGCCGGCCAGTCAGTATAGCCCATGGCGTAAGCGAGGCAGGCTCTGGCCATGGCCTCGGTAGGCAGATCGTGGGTCTGCTGATCGGCCCATTCCTGCAGCCGGTTTTCGGCCCGGCGGAATAGCCGATAGGCTTGCTTGAGCGCGGTGACAGCGTCGGCCGGCAGTCGGCCGCTGGCGGCGAGGTGGTCGAGCACCGGCAGAATGGCGCGCTGGCGCAATTCCGGCTCGCGGCCACCGTAGATGAGCTGGAACGCCTGGCCGATGAACTCGATTTCGCGGATACCCCCCGGCCCCAGCTTGAGGTTATGGCGCAGGCCTTTGCGCTCGACTTCGCGGGTGATCAGGGTCTTCATACGACGCAATGCGTCGATGGCACCGTAATCCAGGTAACGGCGGTAGACGAACGGGCGGAGGCTGGCCAGCAGCAGCTCACCGGCCGTTCGGTCGCCGGCCACTATCCGCGCTTTGATCAGCGCGTAGCGTTCCCAGTTGCGGCCATGATTCTGGTAGTACTCTTCCAGTGCGCTGAATGAACTGGCCAGTGGTCCGGCCTCGCCGAACGGGCGCAGCCGCATGTCGACCCGGAATACGAACCCGTCCGCCGTCGGTTCCGCCAGGAGCCCGATCAGGCGCTGACCGAGCCGGCGGAAAAAGGTTTCGTTGCTGACCGGTCGGTCACTGTCGGTCTGGCCAGCCGCCGGGTAGGCGAACATCAGGTCGATATCCGATGAAAAGTTGAGTTCGCCACCACCCAGCTTGCCGAGGCCCAGGATCACCAGCTGTTGCGTTTTGCCGTGGTCGTCGCGGGGTCTCCCGTAGCGCTGACAGTGCCAGTCGTGGAGCTGGGTCAGGGCTTGTTCGAGCAGGCTGTCGGCCAGTGCGGAAAGGCTGCCCAGTATTTCCTCGGGAGTGGCGCCTCCAGCGAGATCGCGCCAGGCGATGCGTACCATCTCGCGTTGCCGGCAGCGGCGCAGTGCGGTGCCGAGTGCAGTCTCATCGTGGCAATCGGCCAGCTGCCGGACCACCTGGCTGGCGATTTCACGGGGTTCGATGGGACGATCCAGGCTGCCGTCGGCATCCAGCTCGGTCAACAGCTCGGGGCGCTGGGTCAGACTGCGGGCGACGAATTCGCTGCTGGCCAGCACCTGGGCCAGTTCGTTCAGGCGGCGCCTGTCCTCGGGCAGGGTGACGTCCCTGCGGCGCGCACTGTCGGTCAGTTGCTCCCAGTGCCGGCAGAGGCCTGCGTGCAGTGCCTCGGGAATGCGGGTCAGATCGGGAGACAGTTTGGGCATTGGCAATGGCCGGGCGAACGGCGGCTAACGCCTGCTTAGCATGGTCGCGCCGTTCACGACCAGGCGGTCATCCTCAATCGCGAAGCGGCAATGATATACGTTATTCTGCAGACTGACAAAACCGGTTTTCTGCCAGTGCTGGAGCAATCTGAGAGCACCGGCGCGGGCCTGGATGGTGGGTCGCTGGTGTGTCGACCACCACGCCAGCAGGCGTTCGGTAAGCGCGCGTGGCGCGCTCAATTCGCCCTTGGCCCGATCGACGATGGCCAACAGGCTGTTGCGGCCCAGCGCCAGGGCAAGCAGGTTTACAGGTTTGAGGCGCACCCGGATTTTGGCCCGCAGCGGTCCGGACGGTGACTGCCAGCGTACCCGGAGGTTCAGTTGCGGGCGCCGCGCCAGCAGTTGCTGGCCACTCATTAACGCGGTTGCATTGTAGACCGTAGGTTGCAGCAGGATCTGCTGTAGCTGCTGCGGGTCCACCCGGCTGGCGGATACCTTCAGTGTCAGCGGTCCCCAGTGCTGAGCGTTGGCGGTGGCGCCGGCAAACCCGAGCTCTAGCACGCTGTCGGCCAGCCGACCCCGGGGTGTGATCTGCAGTGCGAGGCTGGGCTGGCGCAGGCTCAGTTCGGGCAACGTCAACCGGGTTGCAGTGACTCTTAGTCGGGTCGGGCCGGGTTGATGCGCGGGCGGTAACGACAGCTGGGCGGAGAGCTGTTGCCAGCTCATGGGGACCGGCGTTAGTGGAGGCCGGAGCGTAAGATGGGTCGTGCTGATTCGATTTTGGCTGGCACCGTGCCAGTCCAGCGTCGAATCGATCCGGAGTAGGTCACAGGATGCCAGCAATTGGCGGCACCATAGGCTGGCCGGATCGATCCGGCTGACCGCCCGCAACAGGACCGGCCAGTAGTCGTCGCCTAACGACCATGGCCCCTGTTCGAAGCGGGTATGTAAGTCGAGCGGTGGCAGCAGGCCGTGGTCCAGTTGGAGCCACAGACGGGCTTGCGAGCGCAGCCAGCCACGCTGGAAATGTGTCACCGTGATCTTGGCGACCGGGCCCAGAGGGATAACACCTTGTTGCAGGGCGTCCGCCAGCTGCCAGCCGATGGTGGCTGGTACTGCCAGCAGGCTGGTGGCCAGCAGTGCAGCGGAGACAACGATCCAGCGCAGGCGGAACATGCTGGCAGTCTAAAGCAAAAGCCCCGCCGAAGCGGGGCTTTTGTGAGCGGGTCGTATTGAGCGGGGCTTACATCATGCCGCCCATGCCTCCCATACCGCCCATACCGCCCATACCGCCCATGTCGCCACCACCGGCGGGCTCTTCCTTCTTCGGCTTCTCAGCCACCATCGCTTCGGTGGTGATCAGAAGGCCGGCCACGGACGCGGCGTTCTGCAGCGCCGACCGGGTGACCTTGGTGGGATCGAGAATACCCATTTCGATCATGTCACCGTAGGTTTCGGAGGCGGCGTTGAAGCCGAAGTTGCCCTTATTGTTGGCAACTTCGTTGAGCACCACTGAGGGTTCGCTGTGACCGGTGTTGGCCACGATCTGGCGCAGCGGCTCCTCGAGGGCACGCCGCAGCAGGTTGACCCCAACGGTCTGGTCGGGGTTGTCGCCAGTAAGGTCCTTGAGGGCATCGCGGGCCCGGACCAGTGCGACGCCACCACCAGGCACCACGCCTTCTTCGACCGCTGCACGGGTGGCGTGCAAGGCATCCTCGACGCGGGCTTTCTTTTCTTTCATCTCGATTTCGGTCGCTGCGCCAACCTTGATCACGGCGACGCCGCCGGCGAGCTTGGCAACCCGCTCCTGCAGCTTCTCACGATCGTAGTCGGAGGTGGCTTCCTCGATCTGAACACGGATCTGCTCGACCCGCGCCTTGATGTCTTCGCCTTTGCCGGCGCCGTCGATGACGGTGGTTTCTTCTTTGCCGACCACGACCTTCTTGGCGGTGCCGAGCTCGGCCAGAGTGGTTTTTTCCAGGCTGAGACCGACTTCCTCGGAGATGACCGTGCCGCCGGTCAAGGTGGCGATGTCCTGCAGCATGGCCTTGCGGCGATCACCGAAGCCGGGGGCTTTGACGGCAGCGACTTTGACGATGCCACGAATGGTGTTGACCACCAGGGTGGCCAGTGCTTCGCCCTCGACGTCCTCGGAGATGATCAGCAGCGGACGGCTGGCCTTGGCCACCGATTCCAGCACCGGCAGCAGGTCGCGGATGTTGGAGATCTTCTTATCGTGGATCAGGATGTAGGGATCTTCCAGTTCAGCATTCATGCCGTCCTGGTTGTTGATGAAGTAGGGCGACAGGTAGCCACGGTCGAACTGCATACCCTCGACCACGTCGAGTTCGTTCTCCAGGCTCTTGCCTTCTTCGACGGTGATCACGCCGTCTTTGCCCACTTTCTGCATCGCCTCGGCGATGATCTGGCCGACCGGCTCGTCGCCGTTGGCGGAGATGGTGCCGACCTGGGCGATGCCCTTGTCATCCGAGCACGGCGTGGAAAGCTTCTGAAGCGCTTCGACTGCGGCGAGCACGCCCTTGTCGATACCGCGCTTGAGATCCATCGGGTTGATCCCGGCGGTGACCGCCTTGTTACCTTCACGCACGATGGCCTGAGCCAGTACGGTGGCGGTGGTGGTGCCGTCGCCGGCCACGTCGCTGGTCTTGGAAGCCACTTCCTTGACCATCTGCGCGCCCATGTTCTCGAACTTGTCTTCCAGTTCGATTTCCTTGGCTACCGAGACGCCGTCTTTGGTCACGGTCGGTGCGCCAAAGGACTTCTCCAGGATTACGTTGCGACCGCGCGGACCGAGCGTCACTTTAACCGCGTTGGCCAACGTGTTGAGCCCCCGGACCATCCGGGTGCGCGCGTCTTCGCTAAACTTAACTTCTTTAGCAGCCATTGATTGTTCCTCTGTCTATCCTAATTTAGGGTGTTGGGCAGGGCGGCTGTTAGCCTTCCAGCACGGCCATGATCTCGTCTTCACGCATTACGAGCAGCTCGTCGCCGTCGAGCTTGACCTCATTGCCGGAGTATTTGCCGAACAGCACCGTGTCGCCGACCTTGAGGTCCAGCTGGCGCACTTCACCGTTGTCCAGCAGCTTGCCGTTGCCGACCGCAACGACTTCGCCGCGCTGGGGTTTCTCGGCGGCGCTGTCAGGGATTACGATCCCGCCGGCGGACGTGGTTTCCTGCTCGAGGCGCTTGATGATCACACGATCATGCAAGGGACGGATTTTCATGGCGTTCTCCTTAGGGAACAGATGTAGCTCGAAAAAGGTGAATTACTAGCACTCACTTCATGCGAGTGCTAATAATAGTCGCCATGATCATGCTGTCAAGAGGTGGCGCGAATTTAGCCCGACCGATGTCCTGGCTCAGAGGGTTGCCGCCGCGCTGCAAGCTTGATGTGAGCTGGTATATAAGCTGGGGCAGCTGGATAGATGGTAATCTTGCATCCGGGTTCATCGAAGATAATTGATCAGCCACAGCTGGTTCGTGCAGCGCTAAGGCAATGCTGTGGCCAGGCCAGTGTCTGTTGGGTCCGCTGGTGCGGGGGCACATAGCAATGGCTGTGACTACATGGTGTCTTCGCCCGGCGCCGGTTCGCGTTCCCACGAGCGATGGCGTACGCGAATGGAACTGGCATGATCGTCGTCTAATTGATGCGATTTTGAGCCAATTTATCACGAAAAACGCGCTCTTGGCTGGACATCTCAGCACCGCTCCTGCACAATCCGCCAGTTGTCCTCGCTACGTTTTGTGATTATCCGACTATGGCCACACTGCTGGTTCTGAATGGCCCCAATCTCAATCTGCTCGGCCGCCGCGAGCCCGGTTTGTACGGTGTTACGACGCTCGACACCATTCGCGAGCGTTGCCATGAATATGCGGCCGCCCATGGCCACGAGCTGGCGTTCTTTCAAAGCAATGCGGAACACGCCCTGATCGAGCGCGTGCATGCTGCGGCCACCGAAGTGGTCGATTTCATCGTTTGCAACCCGGCCGGCTTCACCCATACCAGCGTGGCGCTGCGCGATGCGTTGCTGGGTGTGGGCGTTCCATTCATCGAAGTGCACCTGTCCAACATCCATGCCCGGGAACCGTTTCGCCACCATTCGTACTTCTCCGATATCGCGGTAGGTGTCATCGCCGGGTTCGGGGCGCAGGGTTATGAACTCGCGCTGGCGGCCGCAGACTGCTATCTCGCCACCGCCAGCAAGGAGTGACGATGGATATCCGCAAAATAAAGAAACTGATCGAATTGCTGGAAGAATCGGGTGTCTCCGAAATCGAGATCTGTGAGGGCGAGGAGTCGGTACGGATATCGCGGCACAGTCAGGGGTCGGCCACCGCCGCACTACCACCCGCCCCAGCGAGCTTTGTCGTGCCGTCACCGGCAAGCGCCGCTCCGGTGGCGGAGGCTGCGCCCCGCCAGACGCTGAAAGCACCGATGGTCGGCACCTTTTACCGCAGCACATCGCCCGGCGGCCAGCCACTGGTTGAGATCGGTCAGCGGGTCGAGATCGGTGAGCCGGTCTGTATCATCGAGGCCATGAAGATGTTCAATCAGATCGAATCCGATTGTTCCGGTGTGGTGCGCGATGTGTTGGTCGACAATGGCCAGCCGGTGGAGTATGACCAGCCGTTGCTGGTGATCGAGTGATGCTGGACAAGGTTGTCATCGCCAATCGCGGCGAGATTGCCCTGCGCGTGCTGCGTGCCTGTCACGAACTGGGCATTCCGACCGTGGCGGTACACTCCACCGTGGACCGTGATCTCAAGCATGTGTTGCTGGCGGATGAGACAGTCTGCATCGGGCCGCCGCCGGCGGCCGACAGTTACCTTAACATGCCGGCCATCATCAGTGCGGCCGAGGTCACCGATGCCACCGCCATCCATCCGGGTTACGGTTTCCTGTCGGAAAACGCCGATTTCGCCGAACGGGTCGAGAACAGTGGTTTTGTTTTCGTTGGCCCGCGGCCTGAAACCATTCGTTTGATGGGGGACAAGGTGTCCGCCATCCGTACTATGAAGGCGGCAGGTGTGCCCTGTGTGCCGGGCTCGGACGGACCGCTGGGCGACGACGACAGCCTCAATCTGCGGCTGGCCCGGGAGATCGGCTATCCGGTCATCATCAAGGCCGTCGGCGGCGGCGGCGGCCGTGGAATGCGGGTGGTGCATGGTGAAGCGGCCTTGCTCAACGCCATTGCTGTGACCCGATCCGAGGCCCGGGCGGCGTTCGCCAATCCGGCGGTATATATGGAGAAATTTCTTCAGCGGCCGCGCCATATCGAGATTCAGGTGCTGGCCGACAGCCATGGTAACGCGATCCACCTCGGCGAACGCGACTGCTCGATGCAGCGGCGCCACCAGAAGGTGATCGAGGAGGCGCCGGCACCCGGTCTGGACGAGCAGCAGCGACAGGCGATCGGTACCGTTTGTACCGCTGCCTGTGAACGTATCGGCTACCGCGGAGCCGGCACCTTCGAATTTCTGTACCAGGACGGCGAGTTTTTCTTCATCGAGATGAATACCCGGATTCAGGTCGAACACCCGGTCACCGAGATGACCACAGGTGTCGATCTGGTCAAGGAGCAGTTGCGGATTGCAGCCGGGGAGAAACTCCGGTTGCGCCAGTCCGACATCGTGTTGCGCGGGCACGCCATCGAATGCCGCGTCAACGCCGAGGATCCGGACAGCTTTCTCCCGGCGCCGGGTATCATCACCCAGTATCACGCGCCGGGTGGTCCGGGGGTGCGGGTCGATTCGCACATTTACAGTGGCTATCGGGTGCCGCCCAATTATGACTCGATGATCGGTAAGCTGATCACGCATGGCGAGGATCGTTCGGTGGCGCTCGCGCGGATGCGTAATGCCCTCACCGAGATGGTGGTGGAGGGCATCAAGACCAATCTGGCGTTACATCTGCGGATCCTGGCCGATCAACGGTTTCGCGAAGGCGGCACCGACATCCATTACCTCGAGCAGCAACTGGGACACTGAGCCATGTCTGAGCAAACAGCCTGGTTGCAGCTTACTCTGGCAGCCGATGACTATCCGCCCCAGACACTGGAAGACGCGCTGCTGACGGCAGGCGCGGTGGCGGTAACATTGAGCGACGGTGGTGACCAGGCGGTGCTGGAGCCGGCCCCGGGCGAGACGCCGCTGTGGCCGCAGACCCGCGTGACCGGTCTGTTTCCGGCGCAAACCGATATCGCGCTGGTACGGCAGCAATTGGCCGTTGCGCTGGGTCCGGCGGTCCTGGATGGCGCCCGGCTCAGCGGTCTTGAGGACCGCGACTGGGTCCGTGCCTGGCTCGATGATTTCCGGCCGATGCGGTTCGGCCGGCGGTTATGGGTCTGTCCGGGCAGCATGACGCCGCCGGCACCACAGGCGGTCAACCTGATGCTCGATCCGGGCCTGGCATTCGGCACCGGCACCCATCCGACGACGGCTTTGTGTCTGGAATCGCTCGATGGCATGGAACTGGCCGATCAAACCGTCATCGACTACGGCTGCGGTTCGGGTATTCTCGCGATCGCGGCGGCATTGCTGGGCGCGGCTGAGGTCCGGGCGACCGATATTGACCCGCAGGCGCTCCTCGCCTGTGACCAGAACGCAGTTCGCAACGGTGTTGCCGGCCGCATTGTGACATCCGCGCCCGAGCAACTCGCCGAGGAGCCGGCCGACGTGTTGTTGGCGAATATCC
The DNA here is from genome assembly GCA_963713445.1 of uncultured Gammaproteobacteria bacterium. Classification (GTDB taxonomy): domain Bacteria; phylum Pseudomonadota; class Gammaproteobacteria; order Competibacterales; family Competibacteraceae; genus CAVQMB01. The sequence goes on from CAVQMB010000002.1 coordinate 266,816, forward strand.
TGGCCGGCCCGCTGATTCAGCTTGCGGAGCGCTTCAGTGGGTTGATCCGCCCCAGCGGACAGCTGGTGCTCTCAGGTATCCTGGCGGAACAGGGCGAAGCGGTGCAAACCGCCTACCAGCCCTGGTTCGAGTTTGCGGCACCGCATCAGCGCGAGGATTGGCTGTTGCTGGTGGCGCGACGCCGGCCGCAGGTCTGGAATCCGACGGCCGTCACGGGTTAGACTTTACTGCAACAATGAAAGCTGCGCGGCACTGGCCGTGTGGCCTTGATCTGAGCCACCAAATTGTCCCCCCGGGTAGTATGCGGATAGGTTCCTTTTCCCTGAGCAGTCCGGTGCTGCTGGCGCCGATGGCCGGCGTGACCGACCGCCCGTTCCGCCAGCTGTGCCGGCGGCTGGGCGCGGGGCTGGCCGCCTCAGAGATGGTCAGCGCGGATCCACGGCTGCGGGCCAGCCGCAAAACCCGGCTGCGCCTGGACCACCACGACGAGCCGACGCCGCGGGTGGTGCAGATCGCCGGCTATGATCCGGTCATGCTGGCGGAGGCGGCCCGCTTCAATGTCGATCAGGGGGCCGATATCATCGATATCAATATGGGCTGTCCGGCCAAGAAGGTCTGCAACGTCCTGGCCGGTTCGGCGTTATTGCGCGACGAAGTGCTGGTCGGACGGATTCTGACAGCCGTCGTAACCGCTGTGAACGTGCCGGTAACGCTCAAGATCCGCACGGGCTGGTCGCCCGAGCGTCGCAATGGCGTCGCCATAGCCCGCATTGCTGAAGACGCCGGTATCCAGGCGTTGGCAGTGCATGGCAGGACCCGTCTGGATGCCTATCACGGGCCGGTGGAATACGATACGATCCGGGCGATCACGGCGATCCTGCGGATTCCGGTCATTGCCAATGGTGATATCACGAGTCCCGAACGAGCCCGGCAGGTACTGGACCGCACTGGTGCCGACGCCGTGATGATCGGTCGGGGTGCCCAGGGGTCGCCGTGGATCTTCGGTGCAATCAGCCATTTTCTGGCTACCGGCCAGCGGCTGCCGGCACCGCAACCGAGTGCGATCGGTGGCTATCTGCTGGAGCATCTGGCGGGCCTGTATGACTGCTATGGCGAAGCCCAGGGCGTGAGAGTGGCACGCAAACATCTGTCCTGGTATAGCCGTGGGAGACCTGAAGCGGCGGCATTTTGGGAGCGTGTTTGCCGGGTGGAGGACGCGGGCAAGCAGTTTGCAATGACCCGGGATTTCTTCAGCAGCGCGGAACGGTTGGCGGCATGAGTAATGACACCGAACAGGCATCCACTGCCGCCACGCCACTCAGGGAGCAGGTTGAAGCGGCGCTATGCGACTATTTCCGCCGCCTCGACGGCCATCCGCCGCCGGTCAATTTCTATCAGCTGGTGCTGCAGGAAGTGGAACCGCCACTGTTGGGTACAGTGCTGGCCCACACCGGCGGCAATCAGAGCCGGGCCGCTGAAATTCTGGGGATGAGCCGTGCGACGCTGCGTAAGAAGCTGCGGCAGTACGGATTGATCTGAGATCGGTACCGCGCCGGGCACTGCTAGCTTGGCTGCCGGGCGCTTCGTGCCGCCTCCAATGCACTGACGTAGTGGCGGGCGCGTGCCGCGACATCGGCAGCGCTGCGACCGGGCCGGTACAGTCCGGAACCGAGGCCGAAGCCGGCCGCTCCACGGTTCCAGTAGCCGGCAATCGATTCCGGTTCGATGCCGCCTACCGGCAGCAGCGCCATATCGGGTGGTAGCACCGCCCGCAGTGCACCCAGTCCCCGCGGCGTGGCGATCTCAGCCGGAAACAGTTTGAGTGCGGTGGCCCCGGCGGCCCGGGCGGCGAAGGCCTCCGTCGGCGTCAATACGCCCGGCACGACGATCAGCCCGGCGCGGCGGCCGGCGCCGATAATGGCGGGGTCGGCATGCGGCATCACCAGCAGCCGGCCACCGGCGTCCCGCAGCCGACCGACATCGGCGGTGTCGGTGACCGTGCCCGCGCCGATCAGGGCCTGTGTTCCGCAGTGGCTGGCAACAGCGGCGATGCTGGCAAACGGATCGGGCGAATTGAGTGGTATCTCGATGATCCGGATACCTGCATCCAGCACTGCGGTGGTCACCGCGACGGCTTCCTCCGGACCCACACCGCGCAGGATGGCAACCAGCGGCATGGCCGTTAGCCAGTCATTGAAGGTGTTCTGATCGGGACGCATGGATTGTTCTCCTGGGCTATGCCAGGCCCGCATGCCGGGCCAGTTGCCACAAGCCCCTGATGGCGGCACTGTCCCCGTCGATGCATCGGGTCGCCGCACCGAAATGGCTGAGAGCACTGGCGTACAACGCGGTCAGCGCGCTACTGCCGATCACGATTACCGGTTCGCTTTTCTCATAAGCGTCCAGCATCGACTTGACCTCGGCGCCGATCAGCATGCCTGACAGATAGGCGGCGGCGGAGGCCGCTTCCAGGTTGCCCAGCAACACCTCGGTTCGGGCGCTGAAGAGATGATGCAGCAGGCCGCCGGAGCGTTCAGCCTGGGCCAGGCCGCGGGCGAAAGCCGCTGCTCGATGCTCGCCGCCGGCGGTGAAACGGGACAGAATGGTATGACCGCGCACGGCGGCGAACACGTCGCCGGTCATGCAGGTGGAGAACTGGACCACGCGGCGGCCCGTTGCGCGCACCCATTTGCTGTGGGTGCCCGGCAGACACAGCAGGCGCGGGGTCAGCTCGGCGGCAGTGAGTGCCCCGCTGATCTGGATCTCCTCGCCCCGCAGCACGTCGTGATTTCCGGCCACCGAACGGCTGCTGAGACCGGGGACGATAACGATCTTGCGGTTGCCGTCAAGCCCGGTCAGCGGCATCAGGTTGTCGGCAATGGCGTCCAGGCTGGTCGGGCAGGCCAGATAAGGCGTTTGCCGGAGGCCGTCGACGCTGCCGATCATGCCGGCCATGATTGCCGGTGCGTGCGGACAAGCGGCCCGCCACGGCGCCAGCAGTGCGTGGAAGGCGCGGGCGAAGTCCCCGTCCGGGATCTGGCGGATTCCGCGTGCTGCGCTGACCCGGTCCAGTACGTTGCCATGGCTGTCGAGCAGGGCAGCACGAAAGTTGGATGTGCCCCAATCGACCGCGATCAGATGACCCTGGACGAGCTCTGCAGGCATTTTCGTGTCAGGCAGTGTGGGCGATCAGACTTCCACCATCTCGAAGTCGTCTTTGCTGGCACCGCATTCAGGGCAGGTCCAGGTCAGCGGTACATCTTCCCAGAGGGTACCGGGCGCTATGCCGTCGTCAGGCCAGCCCTTTTCCTCATCATAGATGAAGCCGCAGATCACGCACATGTAGGTTTTGTATTCCATCACACGCTGAAAGGCTTGGGATAATTGGGCAAGGCGCAGCACTATGCCACAGGCGCGGGCGGCAGGCAAAGTATCGGCCGGCTGTGTGCGCAGGAGCCGACGGGTTAGAATGACGCGCTGCAACCGACGCAGTCAGCCGACTGCTCCGATAGTTTTCCGGGGAGACGCCATGTCACGATCACAGGCACTGTTCGAACAGGCACAGGACTACATTCCAGGCGGTGTCAACTCGCCGGTACGGGCGTTCAAGAGCGTCGGCGGTAGCCCGATCTTTTTCCGCAGCGGTGCAGGGGCTTACCTGTACGACGAGGATGATCGCCGTTATCTGGACTATGTCGGTTCCTGGGGGCCGATGATCGCGGGCCATGCCCACCCGCAGGTTGTCAGTGCGGTGCAGGAGACTGCGGTTCTGGGGCTTAGCTTCGGAACGCCGACTGCGCTGGAAACCGAGTTGGCGAAGAAGGTCTGTCAGCTGATGCCCGCGATCGAACGGCTGCGTATGGTCAATTCGGGCACCGAGGCGACCATGAGCGCCATCCGCCTGGCCCGCGCCTATACGGGCCGGTCCAAAATCGTCAAGTTCGAGGGGTGTTACCACGGGCATTCAGACGGTCTGCTGGTGAAGGCCGGTTCCGGCGCCTTGACTCTGGGCGTGCCGACCTCACCCGGGGTGCCGCCGGAGGTCATCTCGCACACCCTGACTTTGACTTACAATGACCTCGACGGGGTCCGCGCGGCTTGTCATGAGTCGGGTGCCGCTATCGCCTGTATTATCGTTGAGCCGGTAGCCGGCAACATGAACTGCGTGCCGCCGGAGCCTGGGTTTTTGGAGGGGTTGCGCGAACTGTGTGATCAGCACGGTATTCTACTGTTGTTTGACGAAGTCATGACCGGGTTTCGGGTCGCGCTCGGTGGTGCCCAGCAGCGCTACGGCGTACGCCCCGACATCACAGCTTTGGGCAAGGTGATTGGTGGCGGGATGCCGGTGGGGGCTTTCGGTGGTCGCCGTGACATCATGGAGCAGCTGGCGCCCCAGGGGCCGGTTTACCAGGCGGGCACCCTGTCGGGCAACCCGGTGGCGATGGCGGCCGGGCTTGCCACGCTGGAGCTGGTGTCGGCACCGGGTTTCCATGAAGTGCTGGAGGCCCGCACGCAGCAACTGTGCGACGGTCTTGAGGCGGCCGCGCGGGCCGCCGGTATCGGCCTGACCACCAACCGGGCCGGCGGCATGTTCGGCTACTTCTTCAGCGACGAGGCCCGCATCACGCGCTATCAGCAGGTCATGGGCTGTGACGTCGAGCGGTTCAAGCGCTTTTTCCACGGCATGCTGGATCGGGGGATTTACCTCGCGCCATCGGCATTCGAGGCCGGGTTCATGTCCTCGGCCCACACCGCCGAGGATGTCGAAAAGACTCTGGCTGCGGCGCGCGAAGTGTTCGCTGGGCTGTGAACTAAACGATCGGTGTCAGTGCCGGCACCAGTTGCGCACCGACCCTGCCAGGCCCAGCAGGACGAAGCAGATCAGCGACCAGCCGGCAATGCTCAGCCCAAGGAAGCGCCAGGTTACCGCGGCACACTCGCCGCTGCCGCGCAGTACCTTGGCGATGGCTGTGGTGACCGGCAGGGTGTCGAGCAGGTAATTCAGGCCCGGACCGCACGAGGGCACCTGGTCGGGAGGCAGGCTTTGCAGCCACACCTGACGCGCGGCAATGGCTGTGCCGATGGCAGCTACCAGCAGCAGCAGCAGGGCATAGATGCGGGAACCCCAGCCCCGCGGATTATGTAGCGCGGCCGCCAGAAACACGATCCCCAGGCCGACGTAAGCCAGGCGCTGAAAGATGCACAGTGGGCACGGTTCCTGACCCTGATAGAACTGCAGGTAATAGGCATAGCCCAGCAATCCTACACAAATCAGCAGTCCCAGCCAGTTGCTGAGCCGGCGCGACGGGAAAGCGTCAGCGGATAACGTCGACATAGTGGTGAGGAACCCCTTATAGGTTTTTGAGATAATCGATGCCGCCGAGTTGCTGCATCTGTTGCAGAATCCAGCGTTGCCGTTCCCGCACGTGCTCCGACGGTGCAGCGACCCGATACCGGCTTGGTGCCGGCAGCACGGCAGCCAGCAGCGCTGCCTGTGCGGGCGTCAGTGCCGACGCGGGCTCACCAAAAAAGTGCTCGCTGGCAGCCTCGACGCCGAAGATGTTAGCACCGAACTGCACCACGTTGAGGTAGACCTCCAGAATCCGCTGCTTTGGCCAGCACAGTTCGAGCAGCATGGTGAACCAGGCCTCGAGCCCCTTGCGCGGCCAGCTGCGCGCCGGCCACAGGAACAGATTCTTGGCCGTCTGTTGACTGATGGTGCTGGCACCACGCAGCCGGGCGCCGGCCTCGTAAGCTTCCAGCGCGTTGCGAATAGCCCGGAAGTCGAAACCGTGATGGAACGGAAAGCGCTGGTCTTCACCGGCCATGACAGCGAGTTTGATGCTGGGTGCCATGGCCCCGTAGGGTACCCACTGGTAGCGGATCGGTGGCTGACCGGGTCGTTGATCCAGCCGGCTCAGTGCCATGATGCTGGTGACGGGGACCGGCAGCCAGCGCAGCGGAATCACCAGCACCAGCGACAGGCTCAGCCAAGCCAGTGCCAGCAGCGCCAGAAAATGCCGCAGCCCCCGCCGGGCACGGTGTCGACGACGGTATTGGGAACCCATGCGTTGGTTTACAGCCACCTCGCCCCGGACCGCAGCTCAAGGAAGATACCCAACGCGCACTATAAGGCATTTTGGCGGCCTGGCGGCGCTGTGGCTCCCGATGATTCGGCTACGTCAGCCGAATCCCGGCGGCGGTACCATGATCCGGTCCGACGATGGGTTTCCTTCGTTTATCTACAGTGGCAGCTCGCTGATCATAGCGGTGGCGCGCCGCCTTCGCGGCGGCGGCGTTCGATGAAACTTTCCAGCTCCTCGCGTATGGCGTCGTCCAGCGGCGGTGGTTGATATTCGGCCAGCAACTGCTGATAGAGCCGGTGGGCGTGATCGGCGGCGCTGGGCGCGCCGGCCGCCTGCCAGCTCTCGTGATTGCGCCAGTCGGAGATCATTGGTGCGTAGAAGGCGGTTTCGTAGCGCTCCATAGTGTGGGCGCAACCGAAGAAATGCCCGCCGGGGCCCACTTCATGCATCGCATCGAGAGCCAGTGTGGCATCATCGACTTCCACGGGTGTCAGATAGGCGCTCATCATCTGCAGCAGCTCGGCATCCAGCACCAGCTTTTCGAACGAGGCGCTCAGGCCGCCCTCGAGCCAGCCGGCGGCGTGCATTACCAGATTCGTGTGGCCGCTGATCACACCCCACAGGCTGGTGGTCGATTCGTAGGCGGCTTGGGCGTCGACGCTGTTGGCAGCGTTGACGTTGGAGGAGCGGTACGGCAGGTTGTAATAGCGGGCCAGCTGACCGCCGATCTGCGCGGTTTTCAGGTATTCGGGGGTCCCGAAAGCCGGTGACCCCGACTTCATGTCGACGTTGGAGGTGAAGCCGCCATAGGCCACCGGCGCCCCTGGGTTGACCAGCTGAGTGAACGCGATACCGGCCAGTGCCTCGGCATTCTGCTGGGCCAGTGCACCGGCCAGCGTGACCGGTGCCATCGCGCCGGCCAGGGTAAATGGCGTCAGCACCACCAGCTGATTGTGGCGGGCCATCTCGATGAGGCCTTCCAGCATAGGCGTGTCCAGCCGCAGCGGTGAGCTTGAGTTGATGATGGTGAACAGGCTGGGTTCCTGATCCAGTTGTGCTGGGCTGATGCCGCGTGCGATGCGCACGATCTCCAGAGCGTCGACGATGCGGGTGCGGCCCAGCGAGTAGGCATGGAAGACTTTGTCGGTCAGTGTGACGAAGCCGGCCAGCGCGTCAAGGTGACGCGTCTCGGGGGGGAGATCGACCGGCTCCACCGGATAGCCGCCGAACAGGTGGATGCTGTTCAGACTCTGGCCGAGCCGTAACAGATTGCAATAGTCGGCAAAGTTGCCGCTGCGGCGGCCGTGTTCGAGATCGCTGACATTGGGTGCGCTGGCGACACAGGCGAACGCCATATGCGAGCCGCCCATGATGACGTCATGAGCCGGATTGCGCGCGTGCAGGGTGAACTGGCTGGGTGCGTGGGCGACGGCCTCCATGACCAGACCACGGTCCATCCGCACCCGCTGGCCGTCGACTCGGGCGCCGGCCTGGCGCAGAATGTCGCAGGCGTCGGGCAGAAGAAAATCCATGCCGATGTCTTCCAGGATACGCAGTGAGGCCAGGTGGATCTTTTCCAGTTGCTCCGGGGCCAGCAGTTCGGTCGCCGGATAAGGATTGACAGGTTGCCGCCAGGGCAGCTGGGGGATTTGCTGTCGGCTACGGGTGCCGCGACGGCTGCTGCGGCGAGAGGTGGCGGTCATGGCACTCCTCCGGACAATAAAATGTCATTATTTCACTGGCTTTTGCTGTGCTCTAGCGAGATTTTCTCCGGGGTGTTTTAGCAGGCCTCAAAATGCCGAATGCCTTGCCATCACTCAACGCTTTGCGTGCCTTCGAGGCCTTTGCCCGCCTCGGCAGTCTGTCGCGGGCCGCGGCCGAGCTGCATGTCACGCCGGCGGCGATCAGTCATCAGTTGAAGACACTCGAGGCCCAGCTCGAAATCCGTCTGGTATGGCGTGATCAGGGCCGCTATCAGCTCAGCGAGGGGGCTCAGGCGGTGCTGCCGATGCTGGGTGCCGGTTTTGAACACATCGCCGAGGCGGTGCGTCGGTTGCGCACCGATGCCGTGCGCAAGCTGCTCACGATCAGTGTTAATCCGAGCTTTGCCGCGACCTGGCTGGTCCGGCGGCTGAATAAATTCGACGAGAGCTTTCCGGATATCGATGTCCGGCTGCTGATCACCAACGACCTGGCCAATTTCACCAGTGACGGCGTCGATATGGCGATCCGTTTCGGCAAGGGCCGTTACCCGGGGCTGAGTACGATCCGGTTGTTCGCCGAAACGTTCTACCCGGTCTGCAGTCCAGCGCTGCTGGAAGCCCGCGGTATCCCATCAGCACCACCTCAATTGCTCGCGTTTCCGCTGCTGCATGTCGACTGGAGTCTGCTGGGCACGGGCGATGCTCTGGACTGGCCGACCTGGCTGCAGGCCGCTGGGGTGGTGCTGCCGGGGCCGCTGCCGGGGTCGCGATTCCGCTATACCAGCTATGCTTTGCAGGCGGCCCTCGACGGCAAGGGTGTGGCCCTGGCCAGCGATGCCATCGCAGGTGATGAGCTGCGCAGTGGCCGTCTGCGGCGCCTGTTTGGTGTCGCCATCGGTTCCGAACTGGGTTATTACCTGGCTTATCCGGCCGCGGTCGCCACGGTGCGCAAAATCACCTTGTTTCAGGACTGGCTGCTGAGTGAAATCAACGCCGGGCCAGCGTTGACCGCTCAGGCGTGAACCGGGGTGTCGTTGACGGTCCGGTTGCCGGGAGAGGCGGTTGGCTGGTGGTTTGAGCGTTCGCTAGCGGATGGTACGGCGGTTCCTTGGGCCACAATAGGTAACGGGCTATCACCTCGCCATAACCGCGGTAGCGGTAGCCGCCGTTGATTGTCAGGAGTTCCGTGCGGCGCGCACGCCAGCGTGCCTCTAGCGCGTGCCAGGGTAGGCCGGGCTCGGCGTGGTGCAGGACGTGCAGGTTGTTGTTGAGAAACAGCAGGGCCCATAACGGGTGGGCTTCGATGGCGACCGTGCGCTGCTGCCAGTCGAGGTCCGCCTGGTGTTCCAGAAACGAGCGCACCAGGCTGAGGCTGGTGCCCGGATAGGCGAACAGGATCAGATAGGCCCAGAGCGGGATCCCGCAAACGCCGATCACCCACCACAGTACCAGCGCCACTCCGACAGCGTGCGACCCCCAGGCCGTCAGGTGTCGCGTGTTGCCGGCCGCGAGTCGGCGCGCTTCGCGTCGCCACAGTCCGGCGCTGGCGCATAACGGCCCCAGCAGCATGCGCCCCGCCAGGGTGTTGTAGATCCAGCGCAGCTTGCGCCGCCACGGCGACGACGCCCGCCAGGTTGCAGCCGTGACGTAATACGACTCCGGATCGCACATTGGATCGGTCAGATCGGGGTCGCGGTGATGCTGCAGGTGGGTGTCGCGGTAGTGCCCGAACGGCAACCATAGCCACAGCGACGGGAACACGAGTGCCTGATTCAACCGGTGCCACGGTGTCGGATGACCGTGTACCACTTCGTGTTGCAGCGAACCGTGCCAGGCCACTACGTACGCCGCGAGCGGCAGCAGCAGCCACCAAGGCAGGCTGTGATAGCACGCTGTCAGTACGCCGAACAGTCCGTAAATAGCCGCAGCTACAAGGAAAGTAGGCCAGTTGTCACGGATCGCTGCACATAATGCTGCCAACATGATTACTATCCCGGACGTATATTACGAGGCCACTATAGAGCAAATAAGAAGCAGATGGTGATTTTCTAAATCACTTGATGATTTATTGCAACATTTAATCTTCAATGACGCGGCCTGGTGGGTTAATCCAATGTTTCCCTGTTATGTCGCGGTATCATCGGTTTAACACCACACCGGAGAAGTCCATTGGACAACCCATGCATAAGTCTGCCCATCCTGCTGCCGCGCGGGGTGCTGGCGCGTATTCCCAGCGGGGGCCGGATGGTTGCCGTCTGTAGTCCGAGCAGCCCGCAGGGGCTGTTGCTCCGGCCCGGTAGTTGAGGATGGCGCCCGCTCGAGGAACCGGCCGTTACGCCGGACTGGCCCTGGTCACACTGGCACTGATCTGGGGTTACAACTGGGTGATCATGAAGCGGGTGCTGGATTACGTCAGCCCGATCGACTTCGTCGCCCTGCGGTCCGCCTGTGGTTGTCTTTGTCTATTCGTGATGTTGCGGTTGCTGGGCAAGCCGTTGCGGCCGGTCGCCCTGCGACTGGCCATCCCGCTGGGGTTGCTGCAGATCGCCGGCTTCATGGGGCTGGTGCAGCTGGCACTGGCCAGCGGTGGCGCCGGTAAGACGGCGGTTCTGGCCTACACCATGCCGTTCTGGATGTTGTTGCTCGCCTGGCTGTTTCTGGGTGAGCGCATCCGGGGTCTGCAATGGCTGGCCGTGGCCCTGGCCGGGCTGGGACTGGTTATGATCCTTGAGCCATGGCACCTCCACGGTACCTTGCTGGGTAGCGTACTGGCGCTGTGTGCCGGCCTGGTCTGGGCCAGCAGTGCGATCGTCGCCAAGCGGTTACGGCCCCGTTATCCGGCTGATCTGCTGGCCCTGACGACCTGGCAGATGTTGTTCGGTGCGCTGGCCCTGGGGATCGTGGCGCTGCTGGCGCCCGGGCGACCGTTGCAGCTGAGCGGCTATTTCATCGGTGCCCTGGCCTACAATGCGGTGCTCGGTACAGCGCTGGGTTGGTGGCTGTGGCTGTTTGTGCTCGACAGTCTGCCAGCCGGGGTCGCCGGTCTCAGTATTCTGGCGGTTCCTTCTGTGGGCGTGCTGGCATCCTGGCTGCAATTGGGCGAGACCCCTTCGTTGCTGGAAGGGCTGGGCATGACGACGGTGCTGGCGGCACTCGCGCTGCTGGCGGCTCTGGGGCTGCGCCAGTCCCTCTCGAATCGCCGGTAGTAAGCCATGACCGGGGCAATGGTAGACTTTGTGTCTCCTATTAAGCTCTGGAAATCCCTTGGACCGCAGCGAGACCGTCGAAATTTTCCGCCAGCGCCTGGCCGAGGTGATCGACCGTACCGGTCTCAACCGGTCAGCCTTTGCGACGGCATTGGGGCTGGACCGCTCGACCCTGTCGCAGCTGCTTGCCGGCGGCAACGATCGGCTGCCGCGAGCCGAGACCATCGTCGCCATCGCGGCCATGGCGCAGGTAAGTGTGGACTGGCTGCTGGGCCTCAGCCAGGTGGAGCAGCGTGGCGCCGAGCTGGTCGAGAATGCATTGGAGATCGAGCCCGCTGCCGGCGTACCGGTTGACGAGCGGCTCGCCCGCTGGCATGCGGAAGCTGCGGGTTACAAGATCCGCTACGTGCCGACGTCGCTGCCCGATCTGCTCAAGTCTGAAGACGTCATCCGTTACGAGTACCAGCTCAGCGACGAACGTCTGCAGGCGTTGCGAATCGAGCAGAGCGAGGCCCGGCTGGCCTACAGCCGGCGGCCCGAGACCGACATGGAAGTGTGTAGTTCGCTGCAGTCCCTCGCTGGCTTCGTGCGTGGCGAAGGGGTCTGGTGCGAGCTCCCGCGCCAGGCCCGGCTGACCCAGGCCGAGCGCATGATCGAGTTGCTCGACGAACTCTATCCGACCCTGCGCTGGTTTCTGTTCGACGGACGTCGGCGTTATTCAGCCCCGTACACCATCTTTGGCCCGAAGCGGGCTGCTGTCTACGTTGGCGATATGTATCTGGTGTTCAACGCGACGCAACAGATCCGCGTGCTGACCCGTCACTTCGATGATCTGATCCGCGCCGCTACCGTACAGCCGACCGAGGTGGCCGATTTGCTGCGCCGACTGCTGAACCAGGAGGAGTAACCATGGCCAGAATGACTGCTGTGGAAGCCGCCGTAACACCTATCTGCGACTGATCCGCCAGGCGCAGCGTGGATTTCAGATGGATTACTGCGTACAGTTGTCGTTCGACAACATCAACGCGCCGGAACTGGGCGGTTACGGCGTCGACCATGTCGCGGTCGCCCAGGGTCTGGGCTGCAAGGCCATCCGGGTGTCAAAGCCCGAAGCTATCGCGCCGGCGTTGATCCAGGCACGGAGTTGGTTGACGGAGTATCGGGTGCCGGTGGTGGTCGAAATCATCGTCGAGCGGGTCACCAACATCGCCATGGGCACCGAGCTCGACAACATCACCGAATTCGAACAACTCGCGACCATAGCCGATGACGCGCCAACCGCGGTCGCGTTGGCCGATTGATTACAACGACTCGATTAAGGAGGGCTGCCGTGCCCCGATTTGCCGCCAATCTCAGCATGCTATTCACTGAACGCGATTTCCTCGACCGTTTTGGCGCAGCCGCCGAGGCGGGTTTCAAGGGGGTGGAATACCTGTTTCCCTATGATTACGAACCGCAGGTGCTGGTAGCGCATCTGCAGCAGCACGGCCTCAGCCAGGTCCTGCACAACCTGCCACCCGGTGACTGGGCTGGCGGTGAGCGCGGTATCGCCTGCCTGCCGGACCGGGTAGGCGAGTTCCAGGACAGTGTCGGTCGGGCGATCGACTATGCCCGAGCGCTGGACTGTCCCCAGGTTAACTGTCTGGCCGGCATTGCGCCGCCGGATGTCGACCCGGCCAGGCTGGAGCAGACCTTCGTCGACAACCTGCGGTTCGCCGCCGGCAAGCTCAAAGAAGCCGGGATCAGGCTGCTGATCGAGCCGATCAACAACCGCCGCGACATTCCCGGTTTCTATCTCTGTCATACCCGCCAGGCGCTGGACATCATCCGGCAGGTGGGGTCTGACAACCTGTTCATCCAGTACGACATCTATCACATGCAGATCATGGAAGGTGATCTGGCGGCGACCATCGAGGCCAACCTGGAACACATCCCACATCTGCAGCTGGCCGACAATCCGGGCCGCCACGAACCGGGCACCGGCGAGATCAACTACCCGTTTCTGTTCAGTCATCTGGATCGACTGGGTTACGGCGGCTGGATCGGCTGCGAATACAAGCCGCAGGCCGGGACCGAAGCGGGCCTGGGCTGGGTTAAGCCGTATCTGACCTGAATCGCTAACACAACCCGGGAGACGACATGAGCAAAATTGGTTTTATTGGACTCGGCATCATGGGCGCGCCAATGGCGGGCCACCTGCAGAGCGCGGGCCATCCCCTCTACGTGGTGCGCCATCGCCGGCCGGTGCCGTCGGTGCTGGCCGAAGCGGGCGCTATCGAATGCGGCACGGCACGCGAGGTGGCCGAACAGGCCGACATCGTCTTTGTCATGGTGCCCGATACGCCCGACGTCGAACAGGTGTTATTTGGCGAGGAAGGCGTGGCCGCCGGCCTCAGCAGCGGCAAGATCGTGGTCGACATGAGCTCGATTTCGCCGATCGAGACCAAGGCCTTTGCCGGGCGCATCAACGAACTCGGCTGCGAATACCTCGACGCCCCGGTATCCGGTGGTGAAGTCGGTGCCAAGGCCGGTACGTTAACCATAATGGTGGGCGGCAACCCGGACACTTTCGACAAGATCAGGCCGTTGTTCGAGCTGATGGGCAAGAACATTACCCTGGTCGGCGCCAACGGCGCCGGCCAGACCTGCAAGGTGGCTAATCAGATCATCGTCGCCTTGAACATTCAGGCCGTCGGCGAGGCGCTGCTGTTCGCCAGCCGGGCTGGCGCCGATCCGGCGCGGGTGCGCGAGGCGCTGATGGGCGGGTTCGCCTCATCGAAGATCCTGGAGGTGCATGGCGAACGGATGATCAAACGCACCTTCGATCCGGGTTTTCGCGTCGAGTTGCACCAGAAGGACCTCAATCTGGCGCTGACCGGTGCCAGGGCCTTGGGCATGAGTTTGCCCAACACCGCCACCGCACAGCAATTGTTCAGTGCCTGCGTCGCGCATGGCGGTGCCGGCTGGGATCACTCGGCACTGGTCCGGGCACTGGAGATTATGGCCGACTTCGAGGTCGGCGCTACGCCCGGCGATGCCTGAGCGCCCGATCCCGTCACCGAGCGACGCCAGTCGCCGGCCGGTCATGAGCCAGCCGCCGACTGTCCTGCTGCGGGCGATGTTCGACGCCGCGGTCGCGGCCGCTCAGCCATCCCGCGTGGTGCCGCCGCAATTACCCTCTGCGCCGGCCGGGCGCACCGTGGTGGTCGGCGCCGGCAAGGCATCGGCGGCGATGGCACAGGCGCTGGAGAGGCACTGGTCCGGACCGCTGTCGGGGCTGGTGGTGACCCGCTACGGCCACGCCGTGCCGTGTCGCTCGATCGAGATCGTCGAGGCGGCACATCCGGTGCCGGACGCGGCCGGCGAGCAAGCCGCCACGCGCATCCTGAACCTGGTACAGGGGCTCGATCAGGACGATCTGCTGATCTGCCTGATCTCCGGCGGCGGTTCGGCGCTGCTCAGTCTGCCGGCACCGGACCTGACGCTGGCCGATAAGCAGGCCGTCAGTCGCCAACTGCTGAAGAGCGGCGCCACCATCGGTGAGATGAACTGCGTACGCAAGCATCTTTCGGCTATCAAGGGTGGCAGGCTGGCCGCCGCGGCGGCGCCGGCGCGGGTGATGACCCTGCTGATATCCGATGTGCCGGGCGACGATCCGGCGGTAATCGCCTCCGGCCCGACAGTCGCTGACCCGACGACCCGGGCCGATGCCCTGGCGATCTGCCACCGTTACGGCATCACCGGGCCTGCTGCCGTGCTGGATTATCTGCAGCGCCCCGAGGCCGAGACACCGAAACCGGGCGATGCCCGGCTGGCGCGCTCAGAAACCCGCCTGATCGCCACCCCTCAACAGTCCCTGGAGGCTGCCGCCGCGGTCGCGCGCAGCGCCGGCTACGCAGCGCTGATCCTGGGTGACAGCCTGGAAGGGGAGGCCTGTCAGCTGGCTTTGGTCCATGCTGGCATCGCGCGCCAGGTGATACGCCACGGCCAGCCACTGGCCGCGCCCTGCGTGCTGCTGTCCGGCGGCGAGGCCACGGTGACCGTGCGGGGGCACGGCCGTGGTGGGCGGAACGTCGAGTTCCTGCTGGCTCTGGCGGTCGCCCTGCAGGGGCAGTTGCGGGTTTATGCCATTGCCTGCGACACCGACGGGATCGACGGCACCGAGGACAATGCCGGCGCTCTCGTTACCCCGGCTACCCTGCAGCGGGCCGCCGCTGCCAGCCTCGATGCCAAGGCGCGGCTGGCGGACAATGATGGCTACACGTTGTTCGCAGCGCTGGATGATCTGGTGATCACCGGCCCGACGCTGACCAACGTCAATGACTTTCGGGCGCTGCTGGTCACCCTGTGAGGGTGACGTCCCGTTCAGGCCAGATCAGGGGTCAGGGCGTTGCCGCGTGGATGCCATTGGGGCATGCGTCCGCCCAGTGATACCGTGATGGCCGCGGCTGCTCGGGTGATCAGTACGCCTAGTTCCGCCATCCGGTCATCCGGCAGCCGCACGGTAGGGCCGGACAGTGAAATCGCCGCCCGCGGCTGGGCCTGTTCGTCGTGCAGAGTGGCGGCCACACAGCGTAGCCCGAGGGCGTGTTCTTCATCGTCGATCGCGAACCCGCGTTCGCGGATTGCGGCCAGCGCTGCGTGCAGTTTGTCGGGCGCGGTGATAGTGTTGGTTGTGATCCGTGGCAGGCCGTGACGATGCAGCACCGTACCGATGGCGGTTGCCGGCATAGCAGCCAGCAGTGCCTTGCCCACGCCTGAGGCGTGCAGCGGTGCGCGACTGCCGAGGCGCACGATCATACGCATCATTTCGCGGCTTTCAACCTGTGCCAGAAATACCGCCATGCCCTCGTCGACAATGGCCAGGTTGGCAGTCTCGCCGGCTTGCTCCATGAGCTGGTGCAGGAAGGGACGTGTGCTGGCCACCACGTCGCGGCCATTGAGAAAGGTGTTGCCGACAGTGAAGGATTTGACACCGACACGCCACAGCCCCAGTTCCTCGTCCTGGTGTACGAAATGGCGTTGCTCCAGGGTATTGAGCAGACGGTGGGTGGTGGCCGCCGGCAGACCCACCTGCTGCGCGATATCGGTCAGCGTCAGGCCGCGTTCCGCCTCCGCGAGGCGTTCCAGCAACGCTAGCCCACGGGCCAGGGACTGGCTATGTCCGGTAACGGTGCGGCCACTGGCAGGGCGGCCGCGGCGGCGGGGTACAGGGGTCTCGGTCGGTGCCATCGTGCTGTCGTTGCAATCAATTTCCCCAAACACCATACCATGCCCGCCGGACCCCACCTACCCGGATGTACGCGAGCCCGGCTTGGTTAACGGGCCAGGCGGGCGAGTTCTGAGCGCAACCGATCGGCCTGGAGACGGTCGGGTTTGCCGCTGTTCAGCAACGTCTCCAGATTGATGGTATGGCCATAATATCGGCGATTCAGTTCGTTGGCTGGTGACACCAGGCCGCCCGACAGGGAAACGCCGGCGAACGCACCCTTGGAACGCCCGAAACTGATGATATCGGCCGGGATGTCGGTGCCAAGGCCCACGCCCACCGGCCCGGCGGCGATACTGGCGTCGGCGCCCAGCTTGAAACTGGTATTGAACAGGCTGTTGACCCCGTGCCGGGTCATGATCAGTAGCACGACTTTGGACACCTGGGCACCGATCTGCAGGCCCACGCTGCCTGAACCTAGTGAATAGAATGCGGGTCCATTCCAGCGACCGCTCTTGGCATCACGCAGCATCAACACGCCATTGCCGCCCTCGATCCCGACAATGAAGCCGGCTTTGACAAGCAATGGGATAATGAGCACTCCCTTGGCTGATTTCAGATACTGGCGAAATGTGCCCATTTGGCTGTCGGTGGCCAAATCCTGCAGAGTTGTCACCGAATCGTTGACCAGCGCTACGGGATTGTCTGCGGGTGAGTCCGCCGCCAGCGCTGGATTCACCGGCAGCAGGAAGACCGCCAGTATGGCGGGGAACAGATGGTGCAATTTCATGGATTTTCTCTGCTAAATCTTGTCATTTGTTTGACCCGCTAACTCTAGCGCGTTCCGCGGACCTGCGTTAGATGAAAGTTACTCGCAACTAATACGAGACTTGAGGAGGCCGCTGATCAATGGAGACTCTGCACGACTTGTTTGCAAAAAACCGGACCTGGGCGAAGAAAATGAGAAGTCTCGACCCTGAGTTCTTTACCCGCCTGGTGCAGCAGCAGGCGCCGAATTATTTGTGGATCGGCTGTGCTGACAGCCGCGTTCCGGCCAACCAGATCGTCGACCTGTTGCCCGGCGAGCTGTTCGTGCATCGCAATGTTGCCAATCTGGTGACCCACAGCGATCTGAACTGTCTCTCGGTGATCCAGTACGCCGTCGAGGTGCTGGAGGTCGAGCACATCATCGTCTGTGGCCACTACGGCTGCGGGGGGGTGCAGGCGGCGCTGCGTAACAGCCGCTTCGGGTTGATCGATAACTGGTTGCGTTACGTCCAGGACATCATGCACAAGTACGGCCACGTACTCGATGCACAGCCCGATGAGGGGCAGCAACTGGACCGTCTGTGCGAGCTCAACGTCATCGAACAGGTTGTCAATGTGTGCCAGACCACCATCGTTCAGGAGGCCTGGGAGCGTGGCCAGCCGCTTGCAGTGCATGGCGTGATCTACAGCATCGCCGACGGCCTGCTGCGTGATCTCGCGGTGTGCATCGAGCGACCCGAGGATGTGCAGGCCGTCTGCCAGAACGCAATGATTCTTTGATTTGCGTCAAAGTGCAGGTGTTCTGCAGTGGCTAGAATCGGTGGCAGGCTAGCGCGTCGTTCAGCTTGATTTGAGCGAGCGAAGTTAGCCTGAGGCCTGACGATTGTGTCTCGAGGTCTAAAGGAGATCCGTTATGAAAAGGAAGGTCTTTCTAGTAGCTATGACTGCCGCCGTCCTGTCGCTCGCGACCGGCATTGGATATGCTGCAGGCGGCAGCGGTGGCGCCGGCAGTGGTGCGGGAGCAGGTGGTAACGGCGGGGCGGGAGCAGGCGGGGCTGGCGCGGGCAACGGTCAGGGCGGCATGAGTGAAACGGGTGCCCAGTCCATGAATCAGGAGCAGAAGCAGGACCGCGATCAGGACATGACCAAGGATCAGGACATGACAGAGGATCAGGACATGACCAAGGATCAGGACATGACCAAGGACCAGGACATGACCAAGGACCAGGACATGACCAAGGATCAGGACATGACTCATCAGTCCAACGATTAGCCGGCTGTTCGGCGGCAACCGCATACTATGGCCCCTCCTGTGCGGGGCCATGTTTTTCAGTTGGACTGAATCGCAGATTTACGCTGACCCGTTAGCGTTCTCACCGATTGTCTGGTCGGCAGCTGCGGCAGAGACGTCTTCTCCCAGCAGAAACACCAGGTAACGCTGGGCAATCGTCTGTGGCGTCAGCGGGCCGTCCGCGTGATACCACTGATGGGTCCAGTTCAGTGCCCCCAGCAGATAGCGCCGCAGCAGCCGAGTGTCGTCCGGCACCAGTCCGGTGCGGGCCGCGGCATCGAGCGCCTGCTGCCAGCGGGCCTCATAGCCGTCGCGTGCGGCCAGTAGCGGTATCCGGTCATTGGCACCAAGGTGGCGCCATTCGTTGATCATGACGATCAGTGCGTCCTGTGCCGGCCCCAGCAGAATTTCCAGGTGGGCTGTGAGCATGGCCTGCAGGCGCTCCCGCGGTGACTGGCCGTTGTTACTGGCGTTATCGACCGCCCGACTGATCTGTTCCAGGCCACGTGCCACGACGCCTGCGAGAATCGCCTCTTTGCTGGGGAAGTGATAGAACAGGGCGCCGGACTGGACTCCCACGGCCTGGGCGATCTGGCGCACAGTCGTGGCGCTGTAGCCGTATTTACGGAACAACATGGCCGCATGTTCCAGTATATGCTCGCGCCGCTGTGGCTGGATCCGCCGGGAACGGCTGGTACGGGGCGACGTCTCATTGGGCATATGGGAGATTTGTTGACTGAGCGCTTGCTCAATAATATAGTTCAATGCCGTCACAATGCCAAATCCGGTGGCTGCCCGCGGCCGCTACCACGAGCGAGGATTCGTCATGACTGCTTATTCCGCACCGATTCGCGACATGCTGTTTGTGATTAACGAACTGGCGGGCGTGGATCACCTGGCCAGGCTACCCGGGTACGAGGATGTCAATGGCGAGTTGATGGCGGCCGTGCTGGAAGAAGCCGGGCGACTGGCCGGGGAAGTGCTGGCGCCGCTCAACCGGGGCGGCGACCTTGACGGTTCGCGCTGGGATGAGCACGGTGTGACGACGCCGCCCGGTTTCGCCGATGCCTATCGTCAGTTCGTGGCCGGCGGCTGGAACGGTTTGAAGGGCCCGCTCGAGCACGGTGGGCAGGGGTTGCCCGAGCTGTTGAACACGGCGGTCATAGAGATGTGGAACTCGGCCAATCTGTCGTTTGCGCTGTGTCCGCTGTTGACCAGCGGTGCCGTCGAAGCGCTGAAAAAACACGGCTCGGCCGAACAGCAGCGGCGATTCCTGACCAAGCTGGTCACGGGCGAATGGACCGGGACGATGAATCTCACCGAGCCGCAGGCCGGTTCCGATCTGGCCGCGGTGCGTACCCGGGCAGTGCCCGAAGGCGATCATTACCGGCTGTTTGGCCAGAAGATCTTCATCACCTGGGGTGAGCACGACGTCGCCGACAATATCATTCATCTGGTGCTTGCGCGGACTCCCGATGCGCCGCCTGGGGTCAAAGGCATCTCGCTGTTTCTGGTGCCCAAAGTCCTGGTCAACGACGACGGTTCGCTGGGCGAGCGCAACGACGTGCACTGTGTCTCGCTCGAGCACAAGCTGGGCATCAACGCCAGCCCCACCTGTGTCATGGCTTATGGCGATCACGGCGGCGCCATAGGCTATCTGGTGGGCGAGGAGAACCGTGGCCTGGCGCACATGTTCACCATGATGAACGAGGCCCGTATTCAGGTCGGCATACAGGGCCTGGCCATTGCCGAGCGCGCTTATCAACAGGCCGTCACTTATGCCCGCGAGCGGATCCAGGGCCGGGCGGTCGGGAACAAGGATGGAGACCGGGTTAGCATCATTCATCATGCCGATGTGCGTCGCATGCTACTGTCGATGAAAGCGCAGATCGAGGCCATGCGCGCTTTTGCCTACGTGATGGCGGCCGATATGGATCAGGCCCGGCGTCAGCCGGACGCCGCGGTGCGCCAGGCCAGCCAGGCCCGGGTCGATCTGCTGATACCGGTGGTCAAGGGATGGTGTACCGAACTGGGTGTCGAGCTGGCGTCCACCGGCCTGCAGGTGCACGGCGGCGTGGGGTTCATCGAAGAGACCGGGGCCGCCCAGCATTACCGTGACGCGCGCATTCTGCCTATCTACGAGGGTACCACCGGCATTCAGGCCAACGATCTGGTGGCTCGCAAGCTGGCCATGGACAAGGGCGCGGCGATGGCCAGCCTGCTTGACGACATGCGCCGCACCAGTGCCGGGCTGGCGGGTGCCAATGAGCCCGCGCTGGTGGCAATTCGGGGTGCACTGGATGAGGCCGTCGACGCGTTGGCCGAGAGCACTGATGTCGTGTTGGCCATGCTGGAGCAGGAGCCTGCCGCCGCGCTCGGCCAGGCGGTCAACTATCTCCACTTGACTGGTTACACCTGCGGCGGCTGGCAGTTGGCGAGGGCCGCGCGCATTGCCTCCGAGCGGCTGGCGGCCGGCGTCGACCCGGCGTTTCATCGGGCTAAACTACTGACCGCCCGGTTCTACGCAGAACAGGTATTGCCTCGCACCGGCGCCCTGGCGCGATCGATCAAAGCCGGCAGCGAGGCCTTGCTGGAGCTGGACGAAAGCCAGTTCTGAGATGGCTTTCGCCAAATTGGCGGCCCGGGACGGGCCGCTTGCGAGGCGCGGTGATGGCAGGATGCGACCGGCATGAGTCGGAATCTGGCGCTCAGGCGAGGTGGCTCAGCGTTTCTTCGCTTTCGGGTTGGGCAGATCGGTGATGGTACCCTCGAACAGTTCGGCCGCCATGCCAACCGATTCGCACAACGTCGGATGCGGATGGATGGTCAGGCCGATATCGGCGGCATCGCAGCCCATCTCGATGGCCAGGCACAACTCACCGATCAGGTCGCCGGCCTGAGTGCCGACAATGGCCGCGCCGACGATGCGATGGGTTTCGGCATCGAACAGCAGCTTGGTGAAGCCTTCATCGCGGCCGTTGGCGATCGCCCGGCCGGACGCCGCCCACGGAAACACGCTTTTCTCGATTTTGCGGCCCTCAGCCTTGGCCTGGTCTTCGGTCACGCCGACCCAGGCCACTTCCGGGTCGGTATAGGCGACTGACGGAATCACCCGCGCATCGAAGAAGCTCTTCTCGCCGGCCGCGGCTTCGGCGGCGACATGGCCTTCATGCACCGCTTTGTGGGCCAGCATCGGCTGGCCGACGATGTCGCCGATCGCGAAGATGTGGCTGACATTGGTGCGCATCTGCTTATCGACGCTGATGAAGCCGCGTTCGTCAACCGCCACCCCGGCCTTGTCGGCACCGATGCGTTTGCCATTCGGGCTGCGCCCGACGGCGCTCAGGATCATGTCATAGAGCTGCGGCTCGGCCGGTGCCTTGGCACCCTCGAAGGTGACCTTGAGGCCTTCCTCGAGGGCTTCCACGGCAACGGTTTTGGTTTTCAGCATCACCTGATCAAAGCGCGGCTTGTTCTTTCTCTCCCAGACCCTGACCAGATCGCGGTCCGCGCCGGCCATCATGCCGTCCAGCATCTCGACCACATCGAGCCGGGTGCCCAGGGTGGAATACACCGTGGCCATCTCCAGGCCGATGATGCCGCCGCCGATCACCAGCATGCGCTTGGGAATCTCGGGCAGTTCCAGCGCGCCGGTGGAGTCGACGATGCGCGGATCATCCGGGATGAACGGCAGTTTAACCGCCTGTGAACCAGCCGCGATGATGGCCTGGTCGAAGCGGATCACCTGCCGTTTGCCGGTCTCATCCTTACCG
Source organism: uncultured Gammaproteobacteria bacterium (assembly GCA_963713445.1). Taxonomy (GTDB): domain Bacteria; phylum Pseudomonadota; class Gammaproteobacteria; order Competibacterales; family Competibacteraceae; genus CAVQMB01. Next base: position 288,852 of record CAVQMB010000002.1, read on the forward strand.
TCGCCGCCGGTGAGCCGTACTTCCAGGTGATGCGGATCGAGGAACGTACCCACGCCGCGCACCACCTGCACCTTGCGGCCCTTGGCCATGCCGGACAGCCCGCCGGTCAGTTTGCCGACCACCTTGGTCTTCCACTGGCGCAGCTTGGTGAGATCAATCTCCGGGCGGCCGAAGCTAACGCCGTGCTCGGCCAGTGCGCTGGCCTCGTCAGTGACCTGGGCGATGTGCAACAAGGCCTTGGACGGGATGCAGCCGACGTTCAGGCAGACGCCGCCCAGTCGGGGGTAGCGTTCCACCAGCACGGTTTTGAGCCCCAGATCGGCGGCCCGGAACGCGGCCGAATAGCCACCCGGTCCGGCGCCCAGCACCAGCATCTCGCATTCCAGATCGGCCTCGCCGCTGTGCTGTGCCGGGGCCGGCGTGGCGGCGGCCGCCTTCCGCTCGGGCGGAGCGGGTTCCGGCTGGCTGGGCGGCTGTGGCGCCTGCTTTGCCTTCGGTCGCCGCGTCCAGCGTCAGGATCACACTGCCCTCGGCGACCTTGTCGCCGACCTTGAGCTTAACCTCTTTGACCGTGCCGGCCCTGGGCGCCGGGACGTCCATGGTGGCCTTGTCGGACTCCAGCGTAATCAGAGGATCCTCGGCTTTGACCGTATCGCCGGCCTGAACGTGGATCTCGATGACCGGCACGTCCTTGAAATCGCCGATGTCAGGTACTTTGATGTCTTCCACACTCATGGTAGCGTCCCCTTACAGCAGCAGCCGGCGGATGTCGCCCAGTGACTGGCACAGATGAACCATGAACCGGGCGCCGGCGGCACCGTCGATCACCCGATGGTCATAGGTCAGATCCAGCGGCATCATCAGCCGCGGCACGAATTCAGTGCCGTTCCAGACCGGTTTCATCTGCGAGCGGGTGACGCCCAGAATGGCGACTTCCGGCGCATTGACGATCGGCGTGAAGCCGGTGCCGCCGATGCCGCCGAGACTGGAGATGCTGAAGCATCCCCCCTGCATGTCCTTGGGTCCCAGCTTGCCGTCCCGGGCGCGTTTGCTGGTGTCCGCCAGTTCACCGGACAGTTGATAGACGGATTTCTGGTCGACATCCCGGAACACGGGAACCATCAGACCGTTGGGCGTGTCGACGGCGATACCGATGTGGACGTATTGCTTGTAGATCAGGTTCTGGCTGTCGGCCGACAGGGAACTGTTGAACTTGGGAAATTCCAGCAGCGCCGCTGCCACCGCTTTCATGATGAACGCCAGCGCCGTGACTCTGACCCCCTTCTTCTCGGCCTCGGCCTTGAGCGACCGGCGGAAGTCCTCCAGTTCGGTGACATCGGCCTCGTCGTGGTGCGTCACCATCGGTACGTTGAGCCAGGCCCGCTGCAGGTGCGGCCCGGAGATGCGCTGGATCCGCGACAGCGGTTTTTCCTCGATCTCGCCGAACTGCGCGAAATCGACTGCCGGTATCGGCGGAATCCCGGCACCGCTACCTGCTGCAGCAGCCGGGGTCGCCTGACCGCTCATCACCCCTTTGACGAACTGCTGCACGTCGTCCTGGGTGATCCGCCCCTTACGGCCGCTGCCGGTGACGTGGCCGAGATCGACCCCAAGTTCGCGGGCAAACTTGCGTACCGACGGACTGGCATGCACCTTCTGGAAGGCTTGTTCGTCGACTTGCGGTGGTGGTGCCGGTGGCTGCCGTGGGGCCGGTGTTCCGGATGTTGGCGGTGCAGCAGCCGGCGTTTCACTGGCAGGCGTCTTCGCCGCTGCGGGTTCAGCGCCGGGTGGCGGGCTCGGGGGCGCGGCGGCTGCCGTTTTCGCGCTTCCTTCCAGCGTCAGGATTACGCTGCCCTCGGCGACCTTGTCGCCGACCTTGAGCTTAACCTCTTTGACGGTGCCGGCCCTGGGCGCCGGGACGTCCATGGTGGCCTTGTCGGACTCCAGCGTTATCAGAGGATCTTCAGCCTTAACCGTGTCGCCGGCCTGGACGAGGACCTCGATGACCGGCACGTCCGTGAAATCGCCGATGTCCGGGACGCTGACCTCTTCGCCCGCACTGCTCTTATCCGGGGCTGCGCCGGTGGTGGGAGTGTCGTCACTTGATGCGGCTGCCGGGGCCGGGGTCTGTTCGCCCGAAGCCGCCGCGGCGGTGTCGACCAGCGCGATCAGGGTACCCTCGGAGACCTTGTCGCCGACCTTGAGTTTGACCTCTTTGACGGTGCCGGCTTGAGAGGCGGGCACGTCCATGGCGGCCTTGTCGGACTCCAGCGAAATCAGCGGATCTTCCAGCGCGACGGTGTCACCGGCCTGAATGTACACTTCGATGACATCGACGTCCTTGAAATCGCCGATATCCGGGACATGAATTTCTTCTACAGCCACGGGGGCCTCCTTCTGTCAGGCGAACGCCGGATTCGGCTTCTGCGGATCGATGTCGTATTTCTTGATCGCCTCGTTGACCTTGCTGGCCTTCAGCGCGCCATCGCGGACCAGGCCATAAAGTGCGGCCACGGTGACATAGTAGCGGTCGACTTCGAAGTGATGGCGCAGCTTGGCCCGGGTATCGGAGCGGCCGAATCCGTCAGTACCCAGCGCGATGAACGTATTCTGTGGCACGAACGGCCGCAACTGATCGGCAAAGGCTTTCTTGTAATCGGTCGATGCCACCAGCGGCCCGGCACGGTCCTTCAGACACTGGGCGACATAAGGGACACGGGCCGGTTGGTCGGGATGCAGCATGTTCCAGCGTTCGACTTCGAGCCCGTCACGGCGCAGTTCGTTGAGACCCGGCGCCGACCAGATATCGGCTTCGATGCCCCAGTCGTCCTTTAGCAGATCGGCCGCCGCGATGACCTCACGCAGAATCGAACCGCAGCCCATCAACTGCACTTTGTGTTGACTCTCGCCGCCTTCCTGGAACAGGTACAGACCCTTGAGGATGGCCTCATGAATGCCTTCCCGCTCGGGTATGGCGGGGTGATGGTAGTTCTCGTTGAGCGTGGTGATGTAATAGAAGCGGTTTTCGCCATTCTGGTACATCCGCTCAAGGCCGTCCTGCACGATGGTGACCAGTTCGTACCCGAAGGTCGGATCGTAAGAAACGCAGTTCGGGATGAACTCGGCCTGGAGCTGACTGTGGCCGTCCTGGTGCTGCAAGCCCTCGCCGTTCAGGGTGGTGCGCCCTGAGGTGCCGCCGATAAGGAAACCACGCGCCTGAATATCGCCGGCAGCCCAGGCCAGATCGCCGACCCGCTGGAAGCCGAACATCGAGTAGAACAGGTAGAACGGGATCATGTTGATACCGTGATTGCTGTAGGCAGTGGCGGCCGCAATCCACGACGACATGGCGCCCGCTTCGTTGATGCCTTCCTGCAGGATCTGGCCTTCTTTGTCTTCCTTGTAAAACATCAGCTGGTTGGCGTCTTCAGGCTGGTAGAGCTGGCCCTTGGTCGAATAGATGCCGAGCTGCCGGAACATGCCTTCCATGCCGAAGGTGCGTGATTCGTCGGGCACGATGGGCACCACGTGGTTGCCGATCTTTTTGTCGCGGCACAGCGTGGTAAGCATCCGCACCAACACCATGGTGGTCGACATTTCACGATCACCGGAATCCTGCATCAGGTTCTGGAACTTCTCCAGTGCCGGAATTTCCAGGGCCGGCGCCTGGTGGCTGCGCTGCGGCAGATAACCACCGAGCGCCTTACGCCGCTCGTGCAGATACTTCATTTCCGGGCTGTCGTCGGCCGGTTTGTAGAACGGCGCCTGGTCCAGCTTGTCGTCTGGGATGGGGATCTGGAAGCGGTCGCGGAAGTCCTTGAGCGCTTCGTGGCCCATTTTCTTGGCCTGGTGAGTGATGTTCTGGCCTTCGCCGGCGATCCCCATGCCATAGCCCTTGACGGTCTTGGCCAGGATCACCGTCGGCTGGCCCTTGTGCTTCACTGCGGCAGCATAGGCCGCGTACACCTTGTGCGGATCGTGGCCGCCGCGGTTGAGGCGCCAGATGTCCTCGTCGGACATGTGCGCCACCATCTCTTTCAGCTCGGGATATTTGCCGAAGAAGTTTTCGCGGATGTAGGCGCCGCCCTTGGCCTTGAAGGCCTGATATTCGCCATCGACGGCTTCCTCCATGCGCTTGCGCAGCAGGCCCTTGGTGTCGGCGGCCAGCAACGGATCCCAGTAGGAACCCCAGATCACCTTGATCACGTTCCAGCCGGCGCCGCGGAAAGCCGCCTCCAGTTCCTGAATGATCTTGCCGTTGCCCCGCACCGGGCCGTCCAGACGCTGCAGGTTGCAGTTGATGACGAACACCAGGTTGTCGAGCTTCTCGCGGCCGGCCAGCGAGATTGCGCCCAGCGATTCCGGCTCGTCCATCTCGCCGTCGCCCATGAACGCCCAGACCTTGCGGTTCTCGGTGTGGCCGATACCGCGGTGGTGCAGGTATTTCATGAAGCGGGCCTGGTAAATGGCCTGGATCGGGCCGAGGCCCATCGATACCGTAGGGAATTGCCAGAAGTCCGGCATCAGCCAGGGGTGCGGGTAGGACGACAGACCGTTGCCGTCGACTTCCTGGCGGAAATTGTGCAGCTGCTCCTCGCTGATGCGGCCTTCCAGATAGGCGCGGGCGTAGAACCCGGGTGCCGAGTGGCCCTGGACGAACAGCAGGTCGCCGCCATGTTGTTCCGAAGGGGCGTGCCAGAAATGGTTGAAGCCGACATCGTAGAGCGTGGCGCTGGAGGCGAAACTGGCGATGTGACCGCCCAGTTCGGAGCTGTTGCGGTTGGCGTCGACCACCATCGCCATCGCGTTCCAGCGGATGAACGAGCGCAGCCGCCACTCCAGGGCCGGATCGCCCGGTGTGTATTCTTCCAGCTCCGGCGGGATGGTGTTCAGATAAGGGGTGGTGACGGTGTAGGGAATGGTCGCGCCGAAATCGTGCGCTTCATCGAGCAGCCGTGCCAGCAGGAAATGGGTGCGTTCGTCGCCTTCACGCTCCAGCACCGCTTCCAGTGCTTCCAGCCATTCCCGGGTCTCTTGCGGATCGATGTCATTGTAGGCTTTAGATGCCATGACACACCTCATGCAGTTGGTGGGGACTCGCACAGCCCAGGATCGCCGACGGCACTCTGTGGACTGCCGGATTGTCTTTACTCTATGGTAACGCAAGCACTGCTATTTTTTCATATTATAAAATTATTTCAATATGATTTTTTGTATAGCGAACTTTATTCGATGCCACTACACTGACCTGCGATCTTTTGCCAGACTTTTCCTTGCCCGCTTGATGGGGCCAGTGTTCAGGTGGCCTCCGCGTGGGTCTGCCCGGATGATGCAATCCAAGCGAAGTTCCAGATCCTGACCCTGGGGTGTCTGCCCCAGCAGATATTCGATGTGATCCCGAGTGTTGAGATTCATCGGCAGTAGTGTATCGAGATGCGAACAGCCATCGCTTCCGCGCCACGCTATCCGTAGCCGCTGGCGGTGCATAATGGCAAGTTCGAAACGGCAGTACTGCTCGCAATCTATCGGAGTGTAATCACTGCTCATAGTTTCATTTGTGTGGCCGCCTTGCGTAGGTTGCGGAAGCATGTATGCAAGAAAGAGCTTCCTTGCCGCAATTATAGTCCGACCCGGACACCAACGCGTATTCGGCGCAGTTGGTGACGGCGACATCAGGACGATGGGCGGCGAACGTAGAGCAGGCTGGTTTGAGCAAAGGGCGGTCGTTGGGGCTACAACCGCCGGGATGCCTTAGCTTAAAGGTCGGAGGCGATCAGCAAGGGATTGATGACTGCACTGTCGCCGGCCAGCCTTGGATCCACTGATGCTGCTGCCGCCGGCGCTGATAGCGGGGCCGCCGCTGATCCATCCTTTATCGTGCCGGCAATGCCAGTGAGAGCAGCGGTGGTGAGGTAATTGCGGTGGTCGAAGAACGCCTTACCGACATGATCCGCTTGCTGGCCGGCCATGCTGAGCGTGAAAGATGCCACGCCGCCGACGGCTTCCAGCAAGGTGTTGCTGTCACGCGCAGTGGGTAGGTCATTCAGAATACGCCGGACGTAGCTTACAGTCTCCGCATAAGGGGGGATGCCGCCATAATCGCTGACTGTCTTGGGCCCGGCATTATAGGCTGCCAGTGCCTTCGGCAGGGTGCCGAATTTGGCGGATTGTTCGGCCAGGTAACGGGCGGCAGCGTGTGCCGCCTGGTATGGATCCCACGGATTGATGCCGTAATGGCGGGCGGTCTGCGGCATGAACTGGAACAGACCTTCGGCACCGACGTCCGATATCGCATCGCCATGGCCGCCCGATTCCGCCATCATCTGTGCGAGCAGCGTACCGCTGGGTAGATTGTATTCGTGCTCCAGGCGGATCAGATAGCGTCGGTAAGCTGTCGTTGTCGGATCGAACCGTGCGGCCTTGCTCTGGGTCCAGAGCCTGATCTTCACGGTTCCACTGGGAGCAGCGCTTTTGAACGGCGATAGCTCGGGCGAGAACGCGACCAGGCGGGTGTTTGGCGGGGTCACGGCAGTGCGCGCACCGTTGGCTGGAACGTCACCATCTACGCGCTTGGCCTGTGCCGGTGAGGTTTGGCCGGTTGTCGTCGCATGCAGCCCGATTTCCCGCCGTAGCGTTTCGATCTCGTTCAACAGGCCGTGATTGGAGTCGCCCGCTGCGAGGCGAAGATGGGATGGTGGCTGAATTGCCGACGCGTTTTTGGTACCCGCGAAATCCCCACCATTCTTCAGGGTCGACACACAGGTCAGCGCAAGTAACGCGCCCAATAGGACGGGGCGGCTGCATTGGGCAGTCCGCTGTAACACACCGCTACCGTTACGATTCGCGAGCGCGGCTTTATAGTCGCGAAACAGCGTGTCCAATGAGAAGCGTTGCGATGCGATGCCTTGACTCGCCGCATCGACGGGAGCTGGAAGGACGGCCTCGAGCGATTGCCACTTGCCGAGCATACTAGGTCGCCATTGGCTGGGGGCGACTGTGGTCTGGTTGTGACGTTCAGGAGCGGGCGCCGGATACATTTGACTGAACAGCGCTTGTCGCTCATCGACGGCGTTTGATGGTGCGATCGATCCAGCAGTGGATAATCCGTCACGCCCGGTTGTGAGCGTTTCTCTGCGGCAACTATGCCCCGGTTTCAGGGAGAGCCGGCTGACATGTTCCTTGCTGCCGGCACTGTTCGCGCAATCAGCGATCATAAGGCGTCAGATCCGTATCGTTAGCGTCTTTATTTTGGGAGATGTTGTAACGGCATCTCCGCCGCCTGCTCACGCAGCCCCGCTATGGCGCATCCATGGGTCTGGGTCGCCGTAGCGTGAACTGCAGGTTCGCACAAGGGGTATCACAATGCGGCCGCCGTTCCAGCCGGCCAGCGTCCGCCGTCCCCCAAGGCATCGTGCAATCGACAACATCTTTAGTCAGGCAATGTGCGGCCTGCCGGTGGCGCCGCTTGGTGCACAGTATAGCGATTATCGATGATGTGTGCTGTATTCGCGTGATGGACGTTGAGAGCCTGGTTGAGCAGCGTGCTAAGGTCACCGGTTTTCGGCCCGGGCATCGATTGCCGCCAACGCCCCGTTCCAGTCGATCTGGACGGTCAGGACGATTGGATTACAGCAGACCGGACAGTCTTCGACATACTCCTGGGAGCCGCCAGAAGGGTCGATGACGACCTCAAAGCCTTCGCCACAATAAGGACAGCTTATCCGAGCCTCCTCAAGCACTGTTTAGTCCTCCGCCATGAACAGTTCGAGCAGGTCGTTGAGGAAGCGCCGACCCAGCGCTGTCGCCATGATCATATCGCTGCTGCCGTCCAACAGGGCGCGCTGGCGGGCTCGTTGCAGGCCCGAAGCGGTCGCGCTCAAAGGAAGCCCTGTGCGTTCGCTGAAAAGCCGCGCGGGGACACCGTCATTGAGCCGCAGGACATTGAGCATAAACTCCAATACCAGGTCGGCGTCGCTCATAGTCTGGTGACCAGCAATGGCGCCGGGAGTGCCTGCGTTGTCCATGAAGCGACGCGGATTCTTACACTTCCAGCGGCGCAGGACCTTATTGCTGCCGGCATCGGTTAACTTGCCATGGGCGCCGGCGCCGATACCCAGATAATCCCCGAACTGCCAGTAATTGAGGTTGTGGAGACAGCGCCGGCCGGGCCGGGCATAGCCGGAAATCTCATACTGGGCGTAGCCGCCAGCCGCCAGCCGCTCCTGACAGCGCTGCTGCATCGCCCCCAGAGCATCGTCTGCGGGCAGCGGTGGCGGTTGTTTGTAGAACAGCGTGTCCGGCTCCAGCGTCAACTCATAGTGTGAGATATGGCTGGGCGCCAGCGCCATGGCGGCGTCCAGGTCGCTCAGCGCTTCGGTTGGCGTCTGCTGCGGCAGACCGTACATCAGATCCAGATTAAAGTTGTCGAAACCGGCGGCATGAGCGGCTTCGGCGGCGCCGATGGCAGCCCGGCGATCGTGAATCCGGCCCAGTGCCCGGAGGTGGCGGTCGTTCAGGCTCTGTACACCGATCGACAAACGGTTGACGCCAGCGGCACGGAATTCCGCGAACCGGCCTGCTTCTACAGTGCCAGGATTGGCTTCGAGTGTGATTTCGGCCTGATCGGCGATGCCGACTTGCGCCTCAATGCCCCGCAGCAGCCGGGCGATGGATTCGGCGCTGAACAGGCTCGGTGTGCCGCCACCGAAGAAGATGCTGTCGATGCGTGCCGGCCGGCTGAGCCGTACCAGATCCTGCTGCAGGTCCGCCAGCAAGGCGTCCACATAGGCCCGCTCAGGCAGGTCGCCGCGCTGCTGATGCGAATTGAAGTCGCAGTAAGGACACTTGCGCACGCACCACGGGATGTGAACGTACAACGCCAGCGGCGGGGGTACGGTGAACCTGGGCATGGGGAGATTGTACGGCAGTAGCGGGACTTCTATAATACGCGCTTCAGTGCCGGAATAGCTCAGTCGGTAGAGCAACTGATTCGTAATCAGTAGGTCGGAGGTTCGAATCCTCTTTCCGGCACCACGTAGATTCAATGACGTGCGGCGCCTTCGTGGCGCCGTTCGTTTTTCTGTGTTCCGGTTCCAAATGGCTTTCGCACGACGTTTGCGGATGGGCTTCAGGTTGTATTCTTCATGCGCCTCCGGCTTCGTGATCTGAGAGACCCGGCAGTCCTGCCCCGAGGAGCAGTGCCGAGAGGATCAAACCCTCAAGGTTCAGGGCCGGGATGCCTGGGATGGAATCGACCGCGTATGCCGGTCGGCCGACATCGGCCAGCGTGGTGGCGTCGGCGCCCGGAACTGTTGACCCAGCGGTAGACGCCGGGCCAGACCCGGACGTTGACCGCGCCATCGGCACCGGCCGAATTGTCGACCTGCTCCTCGGCGCGGCCGATGCCGACCAGGCCGGCGGCGGCCGTGGCCGGCTTGGCGTAGCCGCCGTCCAGCACCAGGGCCGCCCCGGCGTAAATCGTCACGCCGGCGGCCACCGGATAACTGAGGACGTTACCGGCACGGGCCAGGGTATTGCGGTCTGCGGTCAGCGCGGTCATTGGCTCGCTCCCAACTGCTTCGCGTAATCGGCGGCCGGGATGCCGAGCGCGGCGGCGATCTTGAGCTGCTCGCTATTGAGCGCCGCGGCGCCGCCCTGGCCCGGGTCGCGCCCGTCCAGGCCGCTGTCGGTGACCAGCGCCGGGGCCTTCTCCAGAAACGCCTTGAACGCGGTCAGCCCGGCCTCGGTCTGGCACATGGCCTCGTAATACTCACGCGAGGCCGGGGCGATCTTCTTCGCCTCCAGGGCCTGGCGGATCGCGCTGTCGACGGCGGCCTTGTGTTGGGTCTTGCGGTGCTCGTCAAGCTGGCGCTCGGCGTTGGTGGCGCGCTCGAGCACGGCGTCGTGATCGGCGCGCGGCACGAACTGTTCCAGCGGCGGCTGGGCGGCCTGTTGACGGGCGCTATCGAGGTCGCTGCGCAGGCTGTTGATCGCCGTCACGGCCTGGGCCTCGTTGGCGTCGTCGGCCAGCCCCAGCGCCTGACGGATGGCGGCGGGTAGAGCCATGGGGGTCTCCGGTGGCGGAAGGGTAAGCGGGAATCGTGGGTATTGAGCGCGGTGAGATCCAGATTCGGGCGGTTAGTGAGCGCGGCATTGACCAGCCGCATGATCTCGCCGGACTCCGGATCGAACAGAAATACCGGGCTGATAAAGCGGTACTCGCGGTCGGCGATCTGCTGACGCGCCCGCGGGGTCCATTGGACCTGGCCCCAGATGGCGCCGTCGCGGACCTCGAAGGTATCGACCCAACCCGCGGCCGGCGCCGGTTCACCGCGCGGGGCAGCCAACTCCGTGGCATGCTCCCAGTCCACCGGAAACGGCTTCGACGCCGACGCGGTGGCGGCGATCACCGCCTCGGGATTGGAGAGCGTCCACTGGCGCCCGTCGCGGCCCTCGATCGTGGGACCTGCGGGCAGCAGCTCGATCCAGTCCGGCACCTGGCCGGCGGCGGCATTGAGCGCCAGAGCGCGGAAGCGGGCAGTCGCGAACATGGCGCCAGCATCCATACGCCCGAAGACCTTGTGACCTGGCAGGGTTGCCGGCCGGGTCGGCGCTGCGGTGCCCTATATATAACGACTGCGCGCGCCTTGCGCCGTGCTCGGTCGCAGAGGCGGCTGCTATACTCTGGACGGTCCGTGTGCCGTATATCCACCCGATTCTGACTATATAAGGAACCGTACAATTACTTGTTAGCTGCAAAAGCCACAAACGGAATCTCTGAGAATGTTTGTAAAAAAGAAAACCGCTGATGTATTCGGAATTAACAGCGATGTTCGTCCAGACTCTTATGTCGATCGTGGCGACCTCGATGAATCAATCACGAAACTACTTGAACGAAATACACATATTGCCTTAAAGGGAGAGTCAAAATGCGGAAAGTCGTGGCTTCGCCAAAAGAACATCCCAAATGCTCTAGTTGTCCAGTGTCGATTGGGGCGAGGTGCTATTGATATATATATCGATGCTCTTTCACAACTAGAAGTTCGATTCATAGTAAGTGACAAAACCACAGGTAAAGTAGAAGGTCGTGTCGAGGCAAAAGGCACTGTTGGCGAAGGCCTAATTGCTAAGGTATTTGGGCTCACTGGAAGCCTGACGGCTGGCGGCACCGCAAGCCATTCCAGCGAAAAGGCCAAGGAGCTTGTCGGGCACGATATAAATGATTTGAGGTACGTCGCTGCTCTTATTCGCGAAAGTGGTAGGCGGCTTGTAGTAGAAGATTTTCACTACCTTTCTGTTGATGAACGGCAAAAGCTAGCTTTCGATCTAAAAGCACTTTGGGACTATGGCCTGTACGCAATCATCATAGGGGTGTGGAGTCAAAGCAATACCTGATTAGCCCTCATCCTCAGCCCTAAAAGTTGCTTGCCAAGCGCAATCGCCGCTCCGGGCAAGGCGCACACAGCATTATCGCCCGTGCCAGTCGCGGCAGCATCGCGGCCAAGCGAAATCGGCGGTTGAATCGATAAGCCGCCTCGGCCAGATAGCGCCGCGCGTACTTGGCCTGTTTGAAGGCGTGGTAACGTCCGCTGATCGCGCGCTTGAGGTTACCCAGTACGATATTGACCCAGCGCGCACCGCTCACCTCGGTCGCCGCGCGCCCGCCGCCGGTTTTGAGCACCGTATGGGCATGACCCGCCTCGACGACGCGGCCAAAGCAGGCCAGTCCGTCGGAGTAGACCTCCGCCGGAGCCGCCAGACGCCGTTGTACCCAATCGTTGAGCGAGGCGTTGTCGAACGCGCGAACCGGCTCGATCACCGCGAAGCGGGGGTGTTGCAGGTCAGCGTCGGTCTCCACCGCCACCACGAACGGTTGCTTGTTCTCCGAGCCCCGGCCGCGCTTGCCGCCGTTGCGCTCGCCACCGAGGTAGGCGTCATCGATCTGTATAAAGCCTTCGAGACGACGTGTGCGTTCCCGTTCCTGCATCGCCTGCATCACCTTGTGCTTGATCCGCCAGGCGGCCTTGTAGTTAATCCCGAGGTGGCGCATCAACTCCAGCGCCGAGAGGTTGGTCTTGGTCGTGGTCAACAGATACAGCGCCAGATACCAGGTCGTCAACGGCAGCTTGGTGCCGGCCATCAAGGTGCCACTGATCAGCGTGCTCTGGTGTCGGCACGAGCGGCATTGGTAATACACCCGCCCGCCACGCCGAAACCGCGAGCGCGGCCGCTGGCCACACCTCGGGCAACGAAAGCCGTGCGGCCAGCGCGTCTTGTACAGGGCGCGGTAACATTTGGCTTCGGTGCCATAGCGTTCAATGAAACCCGCCATCGACAGGCCGGGTTGAAACTGGACGGGGTTGATAGCCATGCTCGCGATCCTCGGTGAACGTGGCCTCATTGTCCCATCGTGCTGTCTCAAAACATGAGACTGGCCGCTGAGCTTCGGGGCTAATCAGGAAGCAATATGCTGATTTACCTAAATCCTGATTTATCTGGTCGGATAGAGGAGGTGTCAGTTTATTGGTCTAACGACGATCTGAAACGAATACTGAACCAAGGTGGTGCAGCCTTAGGTATAAAGTTTGAAGAAAACTTTGAAGAAGCTTGCGCAAATCTTAGCTATGGAAATGCAGGGATTCTACAAGCACTTACCCTGAAATCTCTCGATGCTTTAGGAATTACCGAAGAAGTAGATGGCAATATTGAAATCAGCGATAAAGAAGCGCTGCATACTGCGGCTTTGCACTATGCAGACCAGTTGAATGCGTTATATCAGCAATTTGCAAAGCGCGTTGCGGGTGGTATCAGAACGCGTCAGGATTCAACAGGAATCTATGCACACGCAATGGCAGTAATAGTAGAGGCCCCGGATGATATGTGTCTCAGAGGAATTCCTTTGGAATACATCTATCAAGTGGCCCATGCCAGGGAAAATAGAATTCAGAAAGGGAACCTACGCACGATTCTTGAAAAGCTTGAAGGGCTTCAAGTCGATAAAGAAGGGCGAGGCCTCGTTGTTGCTTACAACGAAGCAGACGGGGAAGTTACTGTCGTTGATAGGCAGCTTCTTTTATATCGCCAATTCTGCACAGTAAGTTGGCCGTGGGAGAACCTCATTGATGAGATTCGGGGCAGCTAACAAGGCCGTAAACACGGACGCATTTTTCGTTCGCTGTGCTCCCTACAAGTGCGCCGGTTACGGCTGGCGTTAGATTTCTGGTGCCAAATGTGAGGCCACTATGAGCATCCGAGCACTTTCCGAGGCCATAACGGACTTGCCCTACGCCCTGTCGGAGCAGGTGCTGAGCTACGCACGCTCGTTGGATGTCGCAGCGCCTGAGATATTCAAAGACGCTGGGGTACAATTCTCACGGGAAGTTGCGGACACCTTGGTGTTTGTTGCCGGTCTCAGGAAACTCCTCTCAATTATTGATTCGAACTACTGGGTAATCGACAACGTCGGTGCGATTCTGGAGCGCCAACAAGATCAATTCTCCGTGAGGGTCGGTGGTACAGACCTATCCAGAGGCGGCGACTATCACCATGCGCTAGTAACCGTTCGAAAGGAACTAGTAGAGCTTCTGTCTGAACATCAACTGCTGCACTTCGCCCAAAACGTGCCTTATGTAGAGGTGGTTCGGGGACTCGCGAATGGACGTTAGTGCAGTCCAGAAGAGCATCAAGAAATTCCTGAAGAAGCACAAGCAAACCTTTTCCTGATTAGCCCCGAAGCTCAGCGGCCAGTCTCATGTTTTGAGACAGCACGATGGGACAATGAGGCCACGTTCACCGAGGATCGCGAGCATGGCTATCAACCCCGTCCAGTTTCAACCCGGCCTGTCGATGGCGGGTTTCATTGAACGCTATGGCACCGAAGCCAAATGTTACCGCGCCCTGTACAAGACGCGCTGGCCGCACGGCTTTCGTTGCCCGAGGTGTGGCCAGCGGCCGCGCTCGCGGTTTCGGCGTGGCGGGCGGGTGTATTACCAATGCCGCTCGTGCCGACACCAGAGCACGCTGATCAGTGGCACCTTGATGGCCGGCACCAAGCTGCCGTTGACGACCTGGTATCTGGCGCTGTATCTGTTGACCACGACCAAGACCAACCTCTCGGCGCTGGAGTTGATGCGCCACCTCGGGATTAACTACAAGGCCGCCTGGCGGATCAAGCACAAGGTGATGCAGGCGATGCAGGAACGGGAACGCACACGTCGTCTCGAAGGCTTTATACAGATCGATGACGCCTACCTCGGTGGCGAGCGCAACGGCGGCAAGCGCGGCCGGGGCTCGGAGAACAAGCAACCGTTCGTGGTGGCGGTGGAGACCGACGCTGACCTGCAACACCCCCGCTTCGCGGTGATCGAGCCGGTTCGCGCGTTCGACAACGCCTCGCTCAACGATTGGGTACAACGGCGTCTGGCGGCTCCGGCGGAGGTCTACTCCGACGGACTGGCCTGCTTTGGCCGCGTCGTCGAGGCGGGTCATGCCCATACGGTGCTCAAAACCGGCGGCGGGCGCGCGGCGACCGAGGTGAGCGGTGCGCGCTGGGTCAATATCGTACTGGGTAACCTCAAGCGCGCGATCAGCGGACGTTACCACGCCTTCAAACAGGCCAAGTACGCGCGGCGCTATCTGGCCGAGGCGGCTTATCGATTCAACCGCCGATTTCGCTTGGCCGCGATGCTGCCGCGACTGGCACGGGCGATAATGCTGTGTGCGCCTTGCCCGGAGCGGCGATTGCGCTTGGCAAGCAACTTTTAGGGCTGAGGATGAGGGCTAATCAGGAACCTTTTTCACGATTAGCTCAAATCAATCAAAGGCCCTTGAGCTTGCCGTCACCGTAGGCGTCTCTGAGCATTACCGGTCAACGGGCTACACAATCCATGTTATAAACCCGAAGAAGAGTCCGAGCACGTTTGTCGTAAAGACCAGCACTAGGGGGCATCCTTGGAACTTCACGCATCTCAAATTTGAGCGGAACGGTGCGGTTTATGAAGGCCACATGAACCTCATAGTCCAGAGTGCGCATGATGAGGGGAGGTACTGCGTCGACTTTGGATTAACAAAAGTCGGTTGTGTGCCAGACAAGGCAACAAAGGAAGCGTGGGTTGCTGCTAAGAATAGCGATTTAGTCACCTTCGCCGAGGTCAAGAAGCTCGTGGTGTATCCAATGCTCCTCGCTCAATTCTTGGGGATCGTCCACGAAATCAAGCCATGCTTCATTCACGGGCGAACACCCAAAGGCTTTATCAGTGATGATCATCTTTTTCCGGTTTTGGCATCGCTGGGGAATTTCTCGGGAAACTCTTCAAAGATCGTTGAGGGCTACAAGAGCCGTAAAATTCGCCTTGTGATAGCCGAGAACTTTGACCTCAGGCTTGCTAGGGTAAGGGGCAAGAGGCAGGTCAGTCCATTTGTGTATGTGGAGGAATTTGAAGACGAAATCTAACAATTCGTTGCAGCGGACGTTTGACCCACCGCCCATTCTTGCTACCGCAAAAACGGTCGTCGCCTCAAACGCCGCTGAACTCAGGCGTTGGGCAGCTAGGAAAGGAGAGATGAATGGAACCAATTTATGATCGCTCGGGCCGAGTGGTGGCATGGCTAAGCGGTAGCGATATCTACAATCTCAACGGTTCACATGCGGCTGTGCTAAACCGCAATAATGTTTATGGCCATAGAGGGCAGCAACTTGGCGTGTTCGACAATGGTTTTTTCAGGGACCATCGTGGTGGCGCAGTAGCATTCGTAAAAGGGGCAGCAGGCGGCCCAGTTCCGCCGGTACCATCTGTGCCCCCAGTTCCGCCTGTACCGTCAGTCCCGCCGGTACCAGCAGTACCAGCGGTGCCTAGAGTTCCGGCGGTTCCTTCGCTTGGGTGGGGGCAAGAGTGGCAACAGTTCATCAACGCATGAGCTTGCCCAACAACCGCTTCCAGCCGACGTCGGCGCTACCGCGCCTCCTCGGCTGAAGCGGAGCGTTAGCTGGCTTCCTGGTCCGACTTCCTGCGATCCATTCCAATGCTCTCGCATTCTCTAACGGGGGTCTAACGGGCCTAAAACAGCGCGCCCGCCCACACCTACCGCTTAGGCCTTCAACGCCGCTCAGAACGCCCCACGCTCAGCCGGCGGTGAGCGCGGCGATGTGGTCTTCCAGGATCTGCAGAATCTCGTCTTCCTCCGGCGGGCCGACGCCCAGGAACGGGCGCGGTGGCAGGCCGGGGTGGACGACTTTCTTAACCGGATGTTTGGCGCCCGGCCAGAACAGTGCCTGCTTGTTGCGCGGCAGGATGACGTAAGGACCGTCGGTGCCTTGCTGCTGCCACTCGGCATAGACCACGTTGGTGCCGGCCTCGGCGAAGTCGGGGCCGAAGTTGGGATGGATGGACCCGGCCAGGCGGCCGGTATCCTGCAGCGCCTGCCCGGTGCGCGACTTCAGCGCCGGCCACTGAGCGCCGGTGGCCGGATCGGCCCGATCGGCGAAGGCCCGTTCGGCGGCATCGACCAGGGTATTGGCGATCGGCTCCATGGCCGGGCTCATGTCGGCGCCGAACGCGGCCAGCGCGCGCAGCTTGGCGGCGACCTCGTCGGCCAGGTGGACGTCGATGGACCAGTCGATGGGCATGGGTTTGAAGTCCTCAGTCGTCAGTCGTCAGTCGTCAGTCGTCAGTCGTCAGTCGTCAGTCGTCAGTCGTCAGTCGTCAGTTCTCAGTCCTCGGTGCTCCACTGAAAACTGACGACCGATCACTTTATACTGCTCTCCACCGTGGCGACGCTTGGAAAGTAGACGGCGATGCCAAGCGGCCCTTCTTCCCTCCCGGGCAATAGGCGCAATGGTGGACAGCCGGCCACCCGTCACGGTGTCTCTCCCATCGGCTCGAACCGGGCGCGATTGTCCAGCCGGCTGTCGCGGATCTTGAAGGCGTTAACCAGGGCGTCGAGTTCGGCCCGTACCTTCTTCATGCCCCGGCGCGGGGTGACCGGCACCAGGATGGTTTCGGCGCCGGCCGGGATCGCGTACAGCAGGTTGTCGTGGGTGTAGTCCCAGTAGACCCGCACGTCAGGGCCGCTCAGTAACTTCGGCAGGTCGGCCAGCTCTTTTGCCGTGAGTGCCAGGCCGTCCTCGACGCGCTTGGCGCTGGCGGCATGGGCCAGGCTCTTCTCGTTCATCGCCACGATCATCGCCGGGTTGCGCCCGTGTTGCTGGACGAAGTCGCCGACCCGCGGCGTCAGCCAGTGCAGCACCTGGGCGCTGTGGCCGTTGCCGTGGCCCGGCAGCACGTTGTCGACCCAGTTCGCCCAGGCGGCCTGGCGCTCGCTGGAATTGTTGAGCGCCTGCACCGCCTGCGTGAGTAGCGATTGATCACGCACCCCGGCCAACTGACTGGCGAGCGCGCTATCGGTGCCGAAGGCCGAGGCCCCGGGGTTGTAGCTCCAACCCGGGGCGGTGGCGGCCTCGAACGGTTTGCCGTCGGGGCCGACGGTGCGCAGCGTGGTGACCGGGCGCTGGATCACCTCGCCGGTGCGCTTATCGGTGCCGGCATCGACCCAGCGCCGGCCCAGGCGCCCGGCGCTGGATTCCACATCGATCCCCAGGGCATCGACCTGGCGCTGGCTCAGGGCGCGCACCCGGCAGCGGCAGTTATAGGCGATCGGCGGATAGAAGCTCTCCCAGAACGGGTCGTCGTAGCGGTAGACGCGCCCGTTCAACGCCGCGTGGCTGGGCCGGGTGCGATCGTCCATCACGGCGACGTACTGCCAGAACGGGCGGTCGCCGGCATTGCTGAGCTGGGCGGCGTAGCGCCCGGCCATGTAGCCGCTCTGGGCATTGGTACGGAAGATGGTGTCGAGCCGCCAGGGCGAGCCTTCCTGGACCACCTCGGCGCCACCGTTGCTGTCGGTTACGATCTTGCGCCCCCACCAGCCGAGTGCCTTCAAGCGCGGTTCCAGACGGCGGCGGAACTCGGCGCCGGTGATGCCGTCGGTGAAGATTTTGGCGGTTTCCTCGCGGATCGCCTCCAGCACGTCGGCGCGGGCGACCTTGGCGACGGTGAACGCGGTGGCCTGGGCGTCCTGCCAGGTCTCCCACCAGTTCCAGGAGAAGGTATAGCCCTTGGCCTCGAAATAGGCGATGGCGAGACGCGGCGGCAGCCCGAACACGTGGCGCAGATCGACCGGCTCGGGCATGTCAGTGGCTCAACCGGCCCCACACGTCGGCCACGAATACGAGCCGGGCCAGGCGTTCCTGCAGATCGTGATCATTCAACCGCGGGTACCACTCCGCCAGTTGGCCCAGCACGGCCTGGGGGCCGTCGGCCTCGAGGCGGTCCAGCAGTGGGCCGAGCAACGGCTGGGCCAGTGACTGCAGGCCATGATCTTCGGTGATCGCGTTCAGGGCCTCGTCGAGCGAGGCCTGATCCGGTGCCAGGCCGGCAGTATTGAGCGCGCGCTGATTGGCGGCCGGGCCGGCGGCGGGCGGCATGGCCGGCGGGGCCAGCAGATCGGCAGGGTCGGCGTTGGGGTCGGGATCGGGCAGACCCAGCTTGTCGCGCAGTACCGACTGCTGCACCCGCAGCCCCAGCGGCACCCATTTGGTCACTGCGTCGATGATGAGCTGCAGGTCGTCCTTGTCCGGTAGGCGGATCCTGATGGCCGGATAGGCGGCCTGGACCCCGAAGTTCAGATCGATATAGGCGCGCACGAAGTCGCGGTTCAGCGTGGCGGCGAGCTGGCGGCCGTCCTCGTCGATCAGCTCGTCCTCGATCTGCTTGTGGACCTGGGCCTGGGCGCGGGAGCTGCCGCTGTCCGAGGTCATGGTCTGGCCGACCAGGGCCTTGCTGACCTGCTTGTCCCACCAGTCGGCGAGCGCCTGGAACACCCCGGCGCCGCTGGCGGCGTTGGGCGGGGTCGGGAACTCGATGTCCATGTTGCGGCTGATCACCGCCGCGGCGTCCGAGCCCAGGCCGGCGACGGCGGCGAGCAGCGCCTCGATGTCCTCCTGGGCGGTGCCGGGCTCATAGCGCCCGAGCCGCAGCGGCAGGCCGAAGATGTCGCAGAAGGCCAGCCAGTCCTTCAGGCCCCAGCTCTTGCACATATAGGCCAGCGCCGCCAGGCGGGCGATGCCGCCGCGGATCGGCAGGCCGCTCTTGAGCTTGGGCTGATGGACGATGAACTTGTAGGGCGGCATCTCGATGCCGCGGGTCAGGTTGGCCTCGTCGCGGATGCGCAGGGTGCGGCCGTCGTAGAGGTCATAGACGAAGTAGCGCGGATCGCGCCAGCGGTATTCGGGTTGCCAATGGCCGTCAGCGCCGCTGCGCCAGACCAGCTCGACCGCGCTGTAGCCCTTGGCCAGGCCGTCTAGCAGGTCGATCAGCATCTCCTGGAATGCCGGTTCGCGGACCCGGGCCCGGACGGCATCGGCCAATTTGACGTCGGCGGGCGCGTCGCTCGCGGCCTCGACGGTCAGCGGCAGCCGGGCCACGGCGAGCTTGCGGGTGCGCAGCACCCGGCATAGTGCAGCTCGCGCTCCTCCATCTCCTCGGCCAGCGTGAGATAGGCGTAGGCATCGCCCTGGGCGGCGGCGCCGAGGATGCGGGCGAGCTTGTCGGGGGTGAGATCGGTGATGTTGTAGGCATTCCACACCGAGCGCACCGACGTTAACGCCGGGGCCGCCAGCTCGCGCGTTAACGCGCCCCGGTCGATCGGCCGGCCGCGGTGGTCCACGATGGGCGATCGCGCCATCATAAAGCCCTCCTTTGCGCCCCAGCCCGCGATGTCCGCGGCTCGGGACGCTGTGATAGCGGTAGCCCGCCCCGGCGCCGGTGGTGGCCAGCATCCACAGCATCTGCAGGGCGTCGGGGCCGTCGCGTGGTCGGCCATGGGGTAATGGCGCAGTTGCGCGGCAGCGTGGCCTGGCTGGAACGGCGCGGATCAGGCCGTTGGCCACATGGCTGCAGCGATTCGATGCGCAGTTGCTTGTCGGCGCGCGGAAATGCCGCGTGCCGGTACCGGGCGCCCGCGCGCCGCGGAACGCTTGATCAGCTCGGTGCGCAGGACTCCTGGAACTGGACGGCCTCGATGCCCCACACCAGGACTTATAGTCGGCATCCAGCGCGATGATGTCCTCGATGATGCGGTCCGGCAGCCGTTTGCCGATGGCCGCCTCGACCACGTCCAGGATACCGGTCTCGCGCGAGATGCCGCCGACCAGGATGGCCGAGGGGTCGGGCGTTGCCGGCCTTGGCCAGGCTGGGATCGCAGGCGCCGTAGAACAGCCAGTCCGAGCGTCGGCGACCCAGAACCGGATGGTGCCGAATAAGGCGCTGGCGGCGTCGACCGGATCGTTCTGGTAT
>CAVQMB010000003.1:0-126534 GCA_963713445.1 uncultured Gammaproteobacteria bacterium
CCATCCGCGCACTCCAGTATGTAGACATACCCTTTAGCGTCTTCGATCTCATCTGGATTGATTGACTCACGCCCCGACGCACCGGTGGCTGAGCTTGTCGAAGCCATAAAGGTCTGGAAGATGGTGAAAAATACATTGCCGTTCTTCGGCACCCGGCCCTTCTTGCGGATGGTCTCCGGGTCGATGCGCACCAGCGCATCCTCGGGAAAGGCGGAGAAATCGTTGAAGGCCTGATTGGCGAGTATATTTCTGTCTGCCAGGAACAGGATGCGCGGCTGGCGTGCCGGCTCGCCGGAGGCCCGCGCCGACAGGCTCCAGCGGGCATGGAACAGCTTCCAGGCAATCTGGAAGGCAATCGCCGTCTTGCCGGTGCCGGTGGCCAGGGTCAGCAGGATGCGTTCGCGCCCGGCGGCAATCGCCTCCAGCGCCTGGTTGATGGCGTTGTGCTGGTAATAGCGCGCCTGCCAGAAGCCGCCTTTGTCCTCGAATGGCACTACGCCGAAACGCTCGCGCCAGGTGTTTGTTGTCTCGTCCCCGCCGCCAAAGGTCTCGGCCCAGAGTTCGTCCGGGGCGGGATAGTTCGCCACCTCGCCCTCGGCGCCGGTTTGCATGTCGATGCGGTAAATGCCATCGCCGTTGGTCGAGTAGGCAAAGCGGGCTTGCAGGCGCTCGGCGTAGCGCTTGGCCTGGGCCAGCCCCTCGGTTACCGGCAGGCTGCGCTTCTTGGCCTCGATCACCGCCAGCTTCTGGCCGCGATAGATCAGCACATAATCGGCAATGTCCTGCTTCGCCCGCTTGCCCGCGCCCTGCAGCCGGCCCAGGGTAATCATCTCGCGCCGCACCCGACTCGCGTCCACCACGCCCCAGCCCGCATCCTTCAGGGCAGGATCGATCAGCTCGGCGCGGGTTTCGGCCTCATTGAAAGTGGCTTCATTCATTGATTTCCCCCGCCAGCATATTCATCACCAGACGAATCATGGTGTCCTTGTTGGCCGGGTCGGATTCGGCCACCAGCAGGGTCAGCGCCGCCAGCCCCACATCGTTGATCACCGGCTCACCGGCGGCGTTCAGCAGGTGGCCATTGCGGTGCAGGAAATCCACAAACAGGAAGGCCGCGCTGCGCTTGTTGCCGTCCGAGAACGGGTGATTCTTGATGACGAAGTACAACAGGTGCGCGGCCTTGGCTTCCACACTGGGGTAGGCCGGCTCGCCAAACACGCTCTGGTCCAGATTGCCCAGCAGAGAGGCCAGGCCATCGCCCCGGTCGCGGGCGAACAGATCGGTGGCCTCGCCCCGCGCCATCAGCTCGGTCTTGAGCCCGTCCAGCGCAATGCGCGCCTCCGCCAATGAGGGCAGATTTCCGCCCGGTTGTGCCTGCGGATCGGTGAGCAGGCCCTCATCGTAGCGTTGCAGCAGCAGAAAGGTCTGGGCATAGCGGCTGACGATATCCACCAGCCCGCGACCGCTGCCCACATCCAGCGCCGGGCTTTGTGCCGCCTTGCGCACCAGCACCAGTGCCGCTTCCAGCTCGCGGGCGTTTTCTTCGAAGCGCTGGCGGTTGAGGGTCCAGCCCCGGGTCAGGTGGTCGCGCAGGGTGCGGGTGGCCCACTGGCGGAACTTGACGGCCCGGCCCGAGTTGACCCGGTAGCCGACCGAAATAATCGCGTCGAGGTTGTAGTGCTTGACCCGCCGCCGGACCTGCCGGTGGCCTTCCTGACGAACTACCGGGGAATCCTCGGTAGTTGCCTTCTCCTCCAGTTCCTCGTCGGCGTAGATGTTCTTGAGATGCAGCCCGATATTGTCCGTCGAAGTATCAAACACATCAGCCAACTGCCGTTGTGTGAGCCAGACCGTTTCCTGTTTCGTATCCAGCCGCACTTCGACGACCTTGTCGGCATCCTCAAAGATGACGATGGGGCTTTGCGGGTCTGATGTCACGGGACCTCCTTATCGGCAATGTCCTGCTTCGCCCGCCTGCCCGCGCCCTGCAGCAGCCTGCCCAGGGTAATCATCTCGCGCCGCACCCGGCTGGCGTCCACCACGCCCCAGCCCGCGTCCTTCAGGGCCGGGTCAATCAGCTCGGCGCGGGTCTTGGCTTCGTTCATGCCAGCGCCGCCTCCGCCGTGTCCCCCACATCCGCTGCATCGGAGGTCAGCTCGCCGGAGAAGGCCTTTTGCAGCAGGGATTGTTTCAGTTCGGCCAGGGCGATGAGTTTTTGTTGGTAAATTGCCCCAATTCTTTTTGTTTCAACCAAAAGTGAATCTAGTCTCTCCACGAGCTCTTCTTGGGTATGTAATGCTGGAAGTAACACTTTTAGTTTTTTTGAGTCCGGCACCCGCATATGCTGAACAGTAGAACCTGACGCTAGGGCATGAATTTGAGATTGCAAGTAGTTCGATTGGAACGCGTATAACATAAAGCGGTTATCTAACAACTCGGGATTTACTCGGTAAGAAACAAGTCTTTGGCCAAGGAAAACTTTCTCGTCAGCATCAAGGATACCCACCTCTCCCATAGGAGCTTCTCTTGTGAGGATTATATCCCCCTTGCGCGGTGTTTGCCGACGAGTCCACTTGTTATAGATTTCTTCATCTACATATTTGACAGATTCAAGATTAATTTTCCCATTTCGTACGTTTGTTGTTCGGATCATCTTGAATGGTGTAGGGCCACTTACCTGTGGGGCAGTTTTATTAATGCAGTCAATTATAGAGTGACAAATTTCTTCAATTGATAGTTCTTTCCATTCATCTTTCTTGTTGCTAAACACCGAATTCAGATAACTCTCGAAAAACTCGCGGGCGTTGGCGAGGTTTTTTTCGGTGTTGGCGATGGCCGTGTCGATTCCGGAGAAGGCTTCATCGAGGATGGCGACGATGCGTTTTTGTTCGGGGGAGGGGGCGGAAAGGCAACATCTATTTCTTTCAGTAGTCGAAAATGTCGTGCATAGCCCGGAGCCTTTAGCGGATGGCCAAACATGGAAATAATAGAAATACCAAGGATCTAGAAATGGCTTCGGCTTTAATAGCTTTACGCCATCTGCGCCAACTACTGAAGCTGAAATCGATCAATTTCACGACCTGCGTGTGGTCTCCCGAACAAGATAACTGGCTGATCTACCTGAACGACGTCGTTTTCGTCATCCCAGTAACCATTAATCAGCCCCTTCTCTTGAGAAACAATCGGATATTTTCCTTCGACTCTTGAAGCGCTTTTTAGGAATCTTGTTGACCTTGGGGCCCTTCTCCAAGCAGTCAGGTAACGCCTTGATTTCCCACCCTTCCCTCATAACATTCCCCGAATCCCTTCCAGGATTTCCTCGCTTTCCTTATCCAGCGTTTCAATCTCGTTGATGATCACCTCCGGGTCGCGCAGCGGCTCTGCCTCGGCCTTGTTGGGGTTTTTCACCGACAGATCGACGCTGTCGGGGTCGATGTCGGCCACGTCCACGGTCCAGCTGTTGTCCGAGTCCTCGAAGCCGGCCTGGCGGGCGACGAAGTCGGCCAGGTCGTTGTCGTTGAGCGGGTTGGTCTTGCCCAGGCTGCGACCGGGGTCGAGCTGGTAATACCAGATCTTGCGGGTCGGCGCGCCTTTCTCGAAGAACAGCACCACGGTCTTGACCCCGGCGCCGAGGAAGGTGCCGCCGGGGCAGTCGAGAATGGTGTGCAGGTTGCAGCTGTCGAGCAGTTCCTTGCGCAGGGCCCGGGAGGCATTGTCGGAGTTGGAGAGAAAGGTGTTCTTGATGACGATGGCGGCGCGGCCACCGGCCTTGCAGGTACTTGATGAAGTGCTGCAGGAACAGAAACGCGGTCTCGCCGGTCTTGATCGGGAAGTTCTGCTGCACCTCCTTGCGTTCCTTGCCGCCGAAGGGCGGGTTGGCGAGGATCACGTCGAAGCGGTCTTTTTCCTGAATGTCTGCCAGATTCTCGGTCAGGCTGTTGGTATGCACGATGTTGGGCGTCTCGATGCCGTGCAGGATCATGTTCATGATGCCGATCACATACGGCAGGCTCTTCTTCTCCTTGGCGTAGAAGGTGCGGGTCTGGAGGGTTTCCAAATCTGCCGTGGACAGCTTGGGGTGATGTTTGCCGTCCGGACCCTGAGGACCATACCGCAAATAGTCATAGGACTCGCACAGGAACCCGCATGAGCCGGCAGCGGCGTCGTAAATCCGCTCGCCGATGGTCGGTTTAATCACCTGGATCATGGCGCGGATCAGCGGGCGCGGGGTGTAGTATTCACCGCCGTTGCGCCCGGCGTTGCCCATGTTCCGGATCTTGGCTTCGTACAGGTGAGACAGTTCGTGCTTCTCTGCCTGGGAGCCGAAAGCTGAGGCTGTCCATCAGCTCCAGGGCGTCGCGCAGGCTGTAGCCGCTGGCGAACTTGTTGCGAATCTCGCTGAAGATCTCGCCGATGCGATACTCCAGCGTATCGACGCCGCTGGCCCGCTCGCGAAAGCCCTGCAGATAGGGGAACAGCTCGCCGTTGACGAAGGCAATCAGATCGTCACCGGTAAGCGCCTGGTCATGGTCGAACTCGCCGCTGGCAGTCTTCGGCGCGGCCCAGGCCGACCAGCGGTAGGGCTCGTCAATGACAAAGCTATAGGGCTTACCTACCAGCTCCGCCTCCTGGGCGCGTTCGTGCTCCAGATCGTCCAGGTACTTGAGAAACAGCATCCACGAGGTCTGCTCGGTGTAATCCAGCTCGGTGGCACAACCGGCTTCTTTCCAGAGCACGTCATCGATGTTGCGAAAGGTTTGCTCGAACATTCAGGTTCCTGTTGTCGGTTTGTTGCACATACGGGGTCAGGACTGTTATCGCACATCTGGGGTCAGGTCTGTTGTCGTAGCATAACTTTCGCCCGGAATCCCGCTGCATACTCGGCTCGCCCGACACTGGTGAAGCTTACCCCGAAATGCTCAGCGACTTCGGTTTAGCGGTACTGTCGACTCGGGGCGGCCAGTTATAGCCAAGCCCTGAAACACCCGATGCTACATTTACAGACATTTCCCCGTTTCTTTCCTACATTGTTTGACCTGCGCCCCGAGTCTTTCCCAGCGTCCCCGCACCAACCGGTTAGAGCCCATCTTTCGAGAGCAGTGGTTTAACGACTTCAGCCACTGCGTTACCGAGCGTCAAATGTTGCTCAGCATCAAGATGCACGCCATCTACGTTGCTTGAGGTGATCACGCTGCCAGCATCGAAGAAATGGCAACCAACTTCTTCACATACATTTCGGTACGCGACAGCCAAGCCGACGCACTTTCCTTCCCCGCCCTCGAATTTCGGCGCAATCGGCCCTTTCGGCGCTCGTATGGCCGGCGGGGCAACTACAAGAATTTTTGGCACGGGCATACCGGGCTCGATTGGCGCAGTGCGGATGGCAGTTATGAGCGCAATGATGCCTTGGGATGAATGCCATGCGTTGTGTTCGTGCATGGACTGAAAGTCGTTTGTTCCGAGCATAAGGACAACCAGCTCAAGCGGCGAGTGAATTTCGATTCTCTGCGCCAGCCCAACAAGACCGTTCCGGCCAAGTTTGAATGGATCATCCCATACAGTACGCCGCCCATTTAGACAGTCTTCGACGACACGAACTTGCTGGCCAAAGGAACAGAGGGACACTTCCATGACGCCCGGCCACCGTTGCTCGAAAAGCAAACGCTTGCGCGTCATGGGGATAATGCCCCAGGACAAAGAATCAGAGTAGACAAGTATATGTTGCATGGCGGCTCCAGGACTTTAGGAGTGCGAGTTTACGAGTGCCCCTCTCCAATGCCTCATGTATGCCCAGCATGGGCATGAACTGATGGGGTGAAAGTCCCCTGTAGGAGTACCTGTAGTGTCCTTTGGGACCAATGAAACTACTAGCCGACGGCAAGGGCAATCTCGCGAGGGGTTGTCTGGAGGAAGCCCGAGCGCAAACGTGCGAGCCGAGGAACACGAACCGCATAGAAGGCTCAGTCCCCGGGCGAGTCAGCACAAGATAACGAAGCCCGCCAGGTGCAGGGGATGGGGTAAATGCGGCGGTTGCGCACCGAAAGTTCATGTCCTTATCCGGGGGTGAGAAGCAACGCTTCGAACGCGCCGACAGGATGTCGTAGCTGGGCTTGGCTGTGAAGCAGGGACGCATAACAGCGAAGTCTGTCTCACTTGCGGTCCGTGTCCCTATGGGCGTCGAACTGAGGGCCAGTCCGAAAGGTCTGGAATCACCATCGAACCCTAAGGGGGCTGTGGTTGCCATGGGAGCCGGCCTGAGGGCCGGCGCGAAAGCGCTGGAATCGCCACCGGACCCTCCCATGACCCGGGCAGCGCGCTTGGCGGCAACCTCTGGCGTGATGAGACAGACGTCAGCAGACAGCATGGTAGCCCAACGCCCACCGTAATGGGTGGGACACGGTGAAGGCCTGAACCTTCGGCAACGAGAGAGACGGGCGAGCCTCAACGACCGTAGTGCACCCGAGCGGGTGAAACGGTCTTGGCGGTTCGTGGCGTAGCCAGCGTTGAAGGTCGCCATTTATGGGTGGTCCTTTGAACTCCGGAGGAAACGCCCCGTGCGGACCCGCATGCGGGGTGTTGTGGATGCCGGGGGAGAAACACCCCGGCTGTCCGATTAGGCACTTTCACTCATGACTTCGCGCAATACCTCGGGGTGCTTCGCGACAATTTTGAGCAACGTTTCTGCTGCTCCCGAAGGATGCCGCCGCCCTTGTTCCCACTGCTGTAACGTGCGGTGCGAAATTTGCAGCGCCTTAGCAAACTCCGTTTGGGATAGGCCGAATTTGACCCGTGTAGCGACGATTTCATTAGGTTCCACCGAGTATTTCGCGCCAATTCGCCCGGCCTTTACATCTCGAATAGCGCCAAGCAATTCCTCGCCAATGTTTCGCGTGGCATCTCGCTCCAACAACTCTTTCTCACTACGAGCCATGGCCCATTTCCTCCGCAATTTGTTTGAGTATGTGGGCTGGAATGTTTTCCTTGGCGCTCTTGGCATAAATCACCAGCAAAACCAGCGCACCGCTCTTGAGACGTGCCGTATAAATCACTCTTACGCCTCCGCGCTTGCCCCCGCCAGATCGCGTCCAACGAACCTTGCGGCAGCCACCTGACCCAGGAATGATATCCCCGAGCTCTGGATTTGCCGCAAGAAAGGACGCAAACTCTGCTCGCTCCTCTTCACTCCAGTAATCAGGCCAGAGCTTTGAAAATAACGGAGACTCTATAATTGTCAGCATGGCCATAATGTACGCCAATGGCGCATATGATGCAATCAGGCACGGATTACGACTCTGTGCATAACGGCATGCGAGTTAAGCGGCACCCGCGACGAGGTAAAAAGCCCGCCGGGCTTTTCGCCGAGCGAGCGCCGAAGGGTAAGCCTCCGGCGAACACTGGCGGGCATCGGCTGAGCGTGCAGGGAGCGGTGGAGCCGGCGTTGGTGTGTGTGGTGCTGGAGGAGAGCCTGCGGTGAGCGGTTGGCCCTCTGATAGGCGGATCTGGCGGGTGGCCGGGGTGACGGATATGCGTCGCGGCTTTGACGGACTGGCCGAACAGGTGCAGACCGCGCTGGCGCGTGATCCCTTCTCGGGGCATGTGTTTGTCTTTCGTGGCCACGGCGGTGATCGGGTGAAGCTGTTGTGAACCGCTCCTCGGCCAGCGCCTTGTAGTAGAGCACGAAGCCGTTGTCTTCCCACATCAGGCACTTGATTTTGTTGCGCCGGCGGTTGGTGAAGGCATAGAGCGCGCCGCTGAAGGGATTGTGCCCCAGCCCCTGTTCCACCAGCCGTGCCAGCCCTTGGGCCTGCTTGCGGAAATCAATGGGCGAGCGCTACAGATAGATCGCCGGCATCCGACGCGACGGGCGCAGGTAGCGGTTGTGCATCACAGCTGCTTGAGGATCGCGATCAACAAATCCACGTTGCCGGCGTACAGCCCCGTGATCGACACCCCACCCGGCAGCGATATCATCAGCCCGTCAACGGTCGCCGTCGGCGGCGCAGCCAGCGCCACTTGGGCGAACCCGGGCCGTGTCTCGTCTGCGTCCCGACGTTCGTCCCCACCAGCCAGATTTCTACGCCAGTAGCCAAACTGATGGTACGTGAGCGCGCGTTGTTTACAGAACGCGGCCCCCGACAGCCCGGACATCCGCCACTCGGCTATCGTTCGCCGCCGGAATTGCTGCACCTCGGTGTCAGCCACGCTAATTCCTCCAAAGATCACACGGAGAACCAGTGTCGCGGATCGCGGCCGGCGAATATAGATGTTGATTTATTGGCTTACGCTGAAACGCCAGGGGCTGATCAGTAGACCTCTTGAAGAAGTAGGTAGTTGCCCTCAGGGGAGAGGGTATGAGATATGAACACCTGCGAAATGTTTCCCGTGAGACCTTCCGCCGGCTTTGCGGTGTCAGCCCCGAGACCTTCGAGCAGATGGTCGATGCGCTGGCCGCAGCCGAGGCGCGCAAGGACAAGCCCGGGCGGCCGTGCCGGGTGCCGCTCGCCGATCAGGTGCTGGTGATGCTGCAGTACCATTATGCCTACACGCCGCAGGTTCGCCTGGGTGTGGACCATGGCTTGAGTGAAGCGGCGGTCAGCTATCTGATCCGGCGCGTCGAGTCGCGACTGCTGGCCGATGAACGCTTTCATCTGCCCAACCGCAGCCGGCGCCTCAGCGGTGAGGACACGCCTCGGGTGGCCGTCGACGCCACCGAAACCCCGATTGAGCGGCCCCAAAAAAACAGCGGCGTTACTACAGCGGCAAGCACAAAGCCCACACCCTCAAAAGCCAGCTGATGATCGATCTGGAGTGTGGTGAGATTCTCAGCGTCGCCGGGGCGCCCGGTCGGGTGCATGACCTCGCGCTGCTGCGCTGGCGCCCGCCCGGCTGGCTGCCGGCGACACCCCGGCTGCTGGACAAGGGGTATCAGGGGCTGGCACCTGACAGCGCGCACGTCTACCTGCCGTTCAAGCGCCGCGCCGGGCGCGCTCTGCACCCCGAACAGCGCGCCTACAACCGCCTGCAGGGCGCAATCCGCCAGCGCGTTGAACACGTTATCCGCGAACTCAAACGCTTTCACATCCTGGCGCTGCGCTATCGCAATCACTGCTTTGGGCTCTCCGATGAAGGCATCGAGGAGGCGATCTACGACAGCCAGGCGATCCGACGCTTTGTGGGCATCGATCTGGCCCGTGAAGAGGCCCCCGATGCCACCACGCTGCTGAAGTTTCGCCGCT
This sequence comes from uncultured Gammaproteobacteria bacterium, assembly GCA_963713445.1. Lineage (GTDB taxonomy): Bacteria > Pseudomonadota > Gammaproteobacteria > Competibacterales > Competibacteraceae > CAVQMB01. The sequence goes on from CAVQMB010000003.1 coordinate 9,237, forward strand.
TGCTGGAGCGCCACGGGCTCACCCGCACGATCTTCGAGACGATCAACGCGCATCTGGCCGAACGGGGCTTGCTGCTGCGTGAGGGCAGCATCGTCGATGCCACGATTATTGCCGCCCCACCCTCGACCAAGAACCGCAACAAGACCCGCGATCCCGAGATGCACCAGACCAAGAAGGGCAATCAATACTATTTTGGGATGAAAGCGCACATTGGCGTCGATGCCCAATCCGGGCTGGTGCACTCGCTGGTGACCACGGCGGCCAATGTTGCCGATGTCACCCAAACCCACCGGCTGCTGCACGGCGCCGAGTCGCTGGTACTGGCCGATGCCGGCTATCAGGGCGTGGACAAACGCCCCGAGCACCGCGACCGGGCGGTGACCTGGCATGTCGCGATGAAGCGCCAGTTGTTGGCCCGTCACGCCTGGATTCCGTCCAACAACCGCGACATTCGCCCGAAACGGGCGACCAGCGGCTTCCGAAAGGCCTGAAAACGCGGTTTGGCGATCCGGCAGCGATCGCTCCTCGGCATTGTCTAACTTTGATGGGTTCTTTTGCGTACTCATGCCACTGTCCTTGGGCAGAAACCGCTTACTTCAGTGCTTGTATGGACTTCCCCCGTTTTGCAACCAGACGATCGGTGGCAGAGAGGTTTGACTGCGTGCTTGTATCCGGCCTGTTGATGAGTCGCTTTCCCGACTCTGGCCCTGATGGGTATCCGCGCACCGGGTCCTCATTTCCTTACCGGCCTTTAGCGGGCCTACGCTGAACTCAGGGTTTCCCGGTACCGGTCCAACCTGTCGTGCCATCATAATCGTCTGCGTCGCAATCGTTGCCGGGAACGGTCAGTTATCTGAGCGCCATGCCCGGCGGAAACTCAGTCCATCATCGGCCGATAGGTACTGCCATGCGCCAGCAACGCCCACAGAATACGGGCATGCTTGGCCGCCAAGGCGACGACCGCCTTGTTGAATCCGCGTCGCTCCTTGAGCGCCAGCACCCAGCGGCTCTTGCGATCGGCTCGCCCCGCGAGATGGCGCATCAGCGCCCGCGCGCCGTGGACCAACAGCGTGCGAAGATAGACATCACCGCGTTTGGTGATGCGCCCATAACGTGTCTTACCGCCCGAGGAGCGCTGCCGGGCCACTAAGCCTAGCCAGGCGGCAAACTGGCGCCCATTGCGAAAGTGCTTTCCGGTGTCCACGGTGGCCACGATCGCGGTTGCGGTCAACGGGCCGACACCTTCGAGCTGCATCAACCGTTGCGCCGCTTCGCTCGAGCGTGCCAACTGCGCGATGCGATGGTCGTAAGCACGAAGACGTTCATCCAGTCCCTGCAAGCGCTCATAGAGCTCGGCGAAGACCTCACGCGCCAGCGCAGGCACGCCGTTCTCAGCATCTTGCAGAATCTCGGGCAAGGCCTTGCGCAGTGTCGCAACCCCTTGCGCCACGACCACGCCGTACTCACTGAGCAGGCCCCGGATGTGGTTTACCAGCGCGGTACGCTCGCTAACCAGCAGCGCCCGTGCACGGTGCACCGTCAGCACCGCTTGTTGTGCGGCGTCCTTCACCGGCACAAAACGCATGTTCGCTCGCCCCACTGCCTCACAGATCGCCTCCGCGTCATTACGGTCCGTTTTCTCATTCTTGCGGTAAGGCGTCACAAACTGCGGCGCCATCAGACGTGGTTCATGGCCGAGCTTTCTCAATTCTCGCGCCCAATAGTGCGCGCTGCCGCACGCTTCCAGTCCCACCCTGCAGGGCGGTAGCTGAGCAAAGGTTGACCGTAACTTGTTGCGCCGAACTGTCTTACGCAGCACCACGTGCTCGTTCTCGTCGACACCACAGATTTCGAAAACATGCTTTGCCACATCCAGGCCGATTCGCTTTATGTTCATCTGGGCTTCCCTCATCTCTCACGACGGGTTTCTACCAACCTCCAATCTGGCACATCCGATGCCTTGCAGGGAGGGGGAAGTCCATCCCATTTCGTTAGGTGGCCGGATGACGTGGAATACGTAGACAGGCTACGTACACATTGCATTGAGCTGAACCGCGCGCTTTCGGCAACAAGTCGCCTTCCTATATTTTTTCCGGGTAAACCTCCACTTTTACGAAAAGCAGCCTATAATCCAGACATATATTTCGATCATTGTTTTATTATTATTTCCAAGGAAACAAGCATGAAAATAAATCACGTACTCCGCATTTTTGCATTGACCGTCATGGTCGCCGCCAGCGCAACAGCGTCTGCAGCGACACATCAAGCACCCACCCACGCACAAATCGCCAAACTGTTCCAAACCTGGAACAACGCCCTGCAAACCGGCAACCCGGAAACAGTAGCCAACCTGTATTGCGCGCACGGCGCAGTACTGCTCCCGACCGTATCCAACCGGGTCCGCACCACCCATAAGGGTATCGTCGATTACTTCACCTATTTCCTGAAATCGAAACCCGTCGGGCATATCGACCAGCAATACATCCGCGTCCTGGGCCCCACTACCGCAATCAACTCAGGCGTCTACACCTTCCAGCTGACGCAGAATGGAAAGCGCACTAGCGTACAAGCCCGCTATACCTACGTTTACGAAATGCAGCACGGGCATTGGTGCATCATGGATCATCATTCCTCAGCCATGCCCGAATCGAGCGGTGGTGCGAGTTGACAGAGGGAAGGAGGATGGGGGAATTGACCTGAAATCGCTAGGAAACAAAACAATAAGAAGGAGACCGGAAATGAGGGGGCGGGAATCTGGGGTGCGTGGCGCAGTGTCTGACGCTTCGCGGTCGCGAAGCAAATGCCTATCCCTCTGGCCGGTACAGACCGGCGGGGAGCGATAAAATGGACTCAGGCGGGGAATCGGGGACGACCCGGCGGCGCTTTCTGACGGCGCTGGGCGCGATCGGCGGGGCGGCGGCGGTCTACGACGCCGTGTCTGTCCTGGGCCTGCTCCGGGTGCGTTCGGCGCATGCCAGGACCCTGCCGTTCGAGCCGGGGCTCGGGAAGGGCCGTTCGGTGCTGGTTCTGGGGGCCGGCATGGCCGGGCTCGCCGCGGCCTGGAACCTGGCGCGCAATGGCTTCGCCGTCACCATACTGGAAGCCACCAACCGCATTGGCGGTCGCAACTTGACCCTGCGCGACGGCGACCGCTTCGCGGAGGAGGCCGGGCCGGTTCAGACCTGTCGCTTCGTGCGCAACGAATATTCGGACGGCCGCCCCGTCGAGGTGCAGACCTACATGAACGCCGGGCCCGGGCGGATCGGCCAGCACAGCGCGATCGTGCTGGACTATTGCCGGCAGTTCGGGGTCGCGCTGCAGCCCTACATCTTCGCCGGGGCAAGCAATCTGCTGCAGAGCGACAAGGCGTTCGGCGGCAAGCCGATCCCGTTCCGGCGCATCCGCAACGGCTTCCGCCACGAGATCGCCGACCTGCTGGAGCAAGCGGTCAAACAGGGCGCCCTGGACAAGCCGCTGACCGGCGTCGACCGGGAGAAGTTCGCCGCCGCGCTGCGCGATTTCGCCGGGTACAGCACCCGCAGCTTCGAGGCCATCCGGGCAAAGGGCGGCAGCCTGAGCCAGGACGACGAGCCCCGCAACGGCTATTCGGTCGACCCGGGCGCGGGACTTCACTACGGCAGTCCCTATCCGGACCTGCCGCTGGAGCGGATCGTCGATTCCAACTTCTGGAACACCGGCCTGTTTGCGGCGCTGACCTATCGCTGGCAGGCCGCGATGCTGGAGCCGGTCGGCGGCATGGACATGATCTGGCGCCGGATGGTGGCACGCCCCCTGCCCGACGGGCGCACCCTGGAGGACATGATCCACCTCAAGGCGCCGGTCACGGACCTGCGCAACCTGCCCGACGGCGTCAAGGCGGTGACCGCCGACGGACAGAGCTGGAGCGCCGACTACTGCATCAGCACGGCGGCCCCCGCCGTGCTGGCGAAGATCGGCAGCAATCTCGCCGCGCCACTGAAGGCAGCCTGCGCTAAGGTTACCTATATCCCCTCAGCCAAGGTCGGCGGCCAGATGCGCGGCCGGTTCTGGGAGGAGCTGCCCGACAGCACGGAACGGATTTTCGGCGGGATCAGCTGGACCGATGCGGTGACCACGCAGGTCTGGTACCCCTCTTCCCAGTTCCAGACCCGCTGCGGCATCCTAACCATGGCCTACAGCTCCGACGAACGGGCCCTGAAACTTGGCGCGATGTCGCCCCCCGAGCGGGTCGAGGCGGCACTGGTGCAGGGGGAGAAGTTCCACCCCGGCCTATTCCGCAGGCATTTCATCCCCGAATCCGGTGTCAGCATCGCCTGGCACAAGATGCCCTTCCAGTTCGGCGTCTGCGCCGACGACACGTCCTACCAGGATCCGGCCCTCTACAAGGTCCTCGTGGACGGCTCGCCGGACGGGCAGATCCATCTCGCCGGCGATTGGCTGAGCAGCTCGGCCGGCTGGCTCGACGGCGCCTTCGACAGCGCAGAGCTCGCGGTGGCGCAGATTACGGAGCGGGTGCGGCCGCGCTGACCCACTTCGGGAGAAAACGTATTCGACGTATTCATGGCTCCATTCTCTCAACAGTTGGAGCCTCCGCCAAAGCCGGGGCGGTTCACTCGGGGTGGTTTTTTGTGCGCCCCTCCGAGCGCCGGGGCACAGATGTGTAAAGACCTTTGAGTTGGACTAACAGATCGGCTTCGGTGTTCGCTTCAAGCGTGAAGATGGCCATCGCGCCGACGACCATCATCGAAAGCGAGTAACGGGACAGAACAACGGTCATCGGCAGCAACGCGTAGATGCCCAGTAGCCTCAGGGCCTGCACCATGGGCAACACCTGCAGCAGGAGGCACGGCGATTGTCGCCCCGCCCGGCTCAGCCCATCCCGGCCGCCGCCCGCCGCTTCCGCTCGGCCTCGTCCCACGCCGTCAGGGCCTGAAAGTCCGGTACGAAGCCCAGCCCCTTCATCGCGTCCGACGACACCGCGTCCTGCGAGGTGACGACGTCGATCACCGCGGGCGCGTTCGCGATCCCACGCCGGATCGACGCGGCAAGGTCGGCGGGGTCGTCCACCCGCTCGCCATGCGCGCCCAGCGCCCGCGCCATGCCCGCGTAGTCCGAATGGCGCAGGGTGGTGCCGACGACCCGTCCACCGTAGTTCGCCTCCTGGTCGTAGCGCTCGATGTTCCAGGCGGCGTTGTTGGAGACGATGACCACGATCTTCGCGCCGTGGCGCACTGCCGTGTCGATCTCCATAGCGTTGATACCGTAGGCGCCGTCGCCGGTCACGCAGATCACCTCCCGCTCCGGGCAGGCCAGCTTCGCGGCGATGGCGAAGGGCACGCCAATGCCAAGGCAGCCGAAGGCCCCGGCGTCGAGATAGGTCCGCGCGGTCAGCCCGACCCGCGCGAAGCTCAGCAGGTCGCCCCCATCGGCGACGGCGATGCCGTCGGGGTCGGCGACCTCGCGCAGCGCGCCGAAGATCGCCATGGGATGGATCTTGCCGTCGCTCCCGCGCGACGGCGCGGGCGTGCTCTCACCCTTGGCGATACGCTCGCGATGCTTGGCCCGCAGCCCCTCGAGCCAGCCCTGGTCCCGGTCGCCGGCATCGTTGCCCAGCGCCCCGGTCAGCGCCTGCAACGCCAGATCGACCGAGGCCAGAAGCTCCGGCGTCCCCCGGCGGTTGTCCACCAGTTCCCCGGCGGTATCGGAGATCCGCAGGAACCGCGCCTCGGGGAACACAGCCGGCGAGCCGAAGGCGAGCTGGTAGTCCAGCTTCCGCCCCAACGTGATTACCAGATCGGCCTGCGCCATCGCCGCCGCCCGCACCGCGCCCACGACCGACGGGTGATCCGACGGCACCAGCCCCCGGCTCTCCTGTGTGTCGAGATAGAGCGCTTCGGTCGCGTCCAGAAAGCGGACCAATGCATCCCCCGCCCCGCGGGCGCCCCGCCCGCTGACCACTAGCGGACGCTTCGCGCTCCGCATCGCCGCGACCGCCTCGGCCAGCCGCTCTGGGTCCGGCGTTGGCCGGCGCGGCGGCTTCGCCAACAGCCAGTCGGCCGGGATCAGCCCCTCTGGCACCCGGGCGCGCAGCACGTCCGTGGGGACTTCGATGTAGGACGGCCCCGGCTCGCCCAGGTCGCCAAACGCGCGCGCCATCGCTTCGTCCAGCTCGCGCAGCGCCTGCTCGGGCACGCGGGCGGTGCGGGAATAGCGGGTCACGGGCCGCATGATGTCGACGTGGGGAATGTCCTGCAGCGGCCCCATGTTGGCCTGCGGTCGAGACGTACAGCCCCCGATCAGCAGCACCGGCGCACGGGCGAGATCGGCGTTCGCCATCCCCGTGACGCAGTTGGTCACGCCCGGCCCGGCGGTCGCCATGGCCACGCCCAGCCGGCCCGTGAGTTCGGCGTAGGCGTGCGCCATGTGCACCGCCGCGCCCTCGTCGCGCACGTCCACGATGGCGATGCCCCGCCGCGCGGCATGGTCCCAGATCGGCTGGATGTGCCCGCCCTGCAGGCCGAAGATGCGGTCCACGCCGCGTTCCGCCAGCGCGCGGGCGATCCAGGCGCCCACGCTGTCCTCATCGCAGTTCAGGTCCTGGCTCTCGATCATCACACGTCTCCTCAGTTTGTCGTTCCGCCGGGCGCGCGGCATCTCAGGAGGCGCGCTCAGCGAGCATGTCTTTCAAGATGCGGTGGAGGATCTTGCCGGTAGCGTTGCGCGGCATCTCCTCGGGGCTCAGGAAGGCGATAGCGCGCGGTCGCTTGTAGCCGGCGAGGCGCGCCTTCGCCCACGCCATCAGGTCCTCGGCGGTCGCAGCCGCGCCCTCGCGCAGCACCACCGCGGCCTCGACCCGCTCGCCCCACTTCCGGTCCGGGCGGCCGACCACCGCCACGTCCTTCACGGCCGGATGAGCCACCAGCGCGGCCTCCACCTCTGACGGATAGACGTTCTCACCGCCGGTGATGATCATGTTCTTCTTGCGGTCGATCAGGCGGATGAAGCCGTCCGCGTCGCGCAGCGCCATGTCGCCAACCGAGAGGTAGTCGCCGCGGAACGCCTCCGCCGTCTTCTCCGGCAGGTTCCAGTAGCCGTCGAAGGCGTAGGGCCCGCAGGAGAACAGTTCGCCGACCGCGCCATCGGGAACCTCGCTGCCGTCCTCGTCCAGCAGCCGGACGGGGGCGGAGCCTGCCACCTCCCGCCCGACGGTGCCCAGGTGATCGAACTGCTCGTCGGGGTGGAGCATAGTGACCCAGCCGGCCTCGGTAGAGCCGTAGAGCTCAAACAGCCCCGAATTCGGAAACATCTCCATCACCGCCCGCTTGGTCTCGGCCCGTGCGGGGGCCGAGGAGATCATCAGCTTCTCTACCCGCTCGAATCCGGCCTCGCCGCGCTCGGCCTCCGGCACGTCGAGCATCATCGCGAAATGCGTCGGCACCAGCGATGAGAAGGTGACGCCCAGCCGCCCGATGGTCCGCAGACACAGCGCCGCGTCGAAGCTCGGGCGGGAAAACACCGTCACCGTCGCACCGAGGAACAGGAAGCTCGTGAAGAAGTTCAGCGAGTTGGCGTGACACATCGGCATCACCAGCAGCGCGTCGTCGCGCCGCTTCAGTCCCAGCTCCACCTGCGTCATCAGCGCCAGCATGGCCATGCCGCGATGGCCGCGGATCGCGCCCTTGGGATTGCCGGTGGTGCCGGAGGTGTACATCAGGCACCATGGATCGTCAGGCGAAACGGGGACGCCCGGCTCCGCCGCCGACGCCCCTGCGATCAGCGCCTCGTAGCTCCTCCAACCCGCCGGAGCACGCTCCGCTCCGAAATAAACGAAGCGCTCGGTGGGTACGTCAAGCGCGCCGCGGATTTCCTCAATCACGCCGGCCAGCGCGTCCTCGGCCAGCACGGCGGAGACCTTGCAATCCTGGCAGATGTAGCGGACCTCCAGCCCGACGAGCCGGAAGTTGACCGGAACCGCCACCAGTCCCGCCTTCGCGACGGCGACATAGATCTCCGCCCATTCCACCCGGTTGTACCCCAGGACCGCGACCCGGTCCCCCTTTGCGAGGCCGAGGCTCAGCAGCGCGTTGGCCAGCCGACAGGCCCGCTCGTTCCATGCGCGGAAGGTCATCTCGCGCTCCAGGTCGCGGGCGCCCAGCCGGTCCGGCTGCAGCCGCGCCTGAGCGCTTAGCATCTCTCCGACGGTCAGGAGGGGGGCGCCCATGGTCAATCTCCTTGCAGATCAGGCTTCGGCCGCGGCGCTCTCGCGTTCGTCCAGCGCCGCGCGGAGCAGCTCGGCGGCATGTAGGTCGTGCTCGACGGACAGGCCTCCGTGCGCTGGGGAATGCCCGAGCAAAATCAGTATAAACGCCATCTCTAGGGACAGAAACACTTCCCCGCGTTCGTTGGCGCCAGCGTTGGATCATCGATCTGACCGAAGAGGAGCCTCTGGCCAGTATCCGGGCGCCCGAATCCATCCGAACGCCAGTACACTCGCGAACTTTTGCTGCACCTGAGACTCACCATGGCAGCACGCGGCCTACCGCCGCTCAGAGACGGCGAGTGTTTCGTGAGATCTGATTGAAGATGGTTTGGGTACGTCTTGCTTGTGCTTCGGCTGAGTTCAAGGTGATGGCCGGTCAGCATTGACCGTATTTCGCGCCACCCACAGGGCATACACATCCTGCATTCCCGCCAGCTCTCCGGAGTGCGGCCAAGAACTTTCGATAGTCGCAACGCCATCTCAGGGCTGATGCCACTATCACCTTTCAGCAACCGGGATAGGGTGGAAGGTGAAATCCCAAGGCTCGATGCGAGCTGGCGTGAGCTAATACCGAAGGGCACCAGATAAACCTCACGAATGAATTCACCAGAATGGGGCGGGTTATGCATATTCATTAGTGATAATTCTAATAATAAAGCACATATGTGTTGCCGTCCCGGAACTAGAACGTCATACGCGAATTGCCGTTAACCCAAATCGACCAGCGCCCTTTGTCCTTTCCCTTCAACGAATGAAGACGAAAGCCCGGAATGTCCATGTCATCCACTGACGTGGCGGTATCAAGAGCAGCGAGCTGCATACGCAGCTTCTTGGCCTGATCCGCTTGTTTTCCAGCCGTGCTGCCAGTCGAATAGAACCGTTTCAGTCCCTTGTGACGGGATGATTTAACCATGAGGTCATGGCAGCATGTTGCGCACCACGCAACAATCGAGCTTAACTACATTCAGGCATAACCGTATTGATAGAACGATACCGGATAAATAACATATAAATACTATCAGTTGTTTACGACACATTCGACGATTTAGGCGGCCTAAATTTTCCAGGATGCCCCTAGCCGCGGTTGCGCCCGTGCCGACGCTGATCGGGTGGTTCGTAACCTCAATATATAACCATATTCGTTGCAATAAATAACCGCTACCCGGTCGGCAACCCTGCCAGGTAGACAACCCGTTCAGGCACGGCGATGCTGAAACCATGTTCGCGACCGCCAGCTTCCGCGCTCTGGCGCTCAATGCCGCCGCCGGCCAGGTGCCAGACTGGATCGAGTTGTTTCCGTCCAGCCCGGCCATCGAGGGCCGCGACGGGGCGACCCGGTCCGGTCAAACATTACGTATTGTTCACATTTGCAACGCGGAACCGCCAGTTTTTTTAGTATGACCGGGATGTGTATTCTATTTCTCGCAAGCGCAGCCACAAGGAATCATTCATGACGGCAACAACAAACGACTCGGTGGACTTGGAGCGGCGCCGGTTTCTGACCTATGCCTCCGGGGTTGTCGGTGCGGCCGGCATCGCTGCCCTGGTCACCCCTTTTCTGGAAGCATGGAACCCCGGCGCCAAGACCAAGGTCGCCGGCGGGCCGATAGAGATCGACATCAGCAAGATCGAAGAAGGCCAGATGGTCACCGCCGAGTGGCGCAAGAAGCCAGCCTGGGTACTGCGGCGGACCAAGAAGCAGATCGCGGAGCTGCCCAAGAACAACGGCAACCTTAAGGACCCTGAGTCCAAGGAACCCCAGCAGCCGCCCAACCTGGCCAACTTTGATCCGGTTAACCGGGCCGTCAAGGCCGATTACCTGGTACTGATCGGGATTTGCACCCATCTGGGCTGCGTGCCGGAGTACCGGCCCCAGGTCGGCGATCCGGACCTGGGCGCAAGCTGGCCAGGCGGATTCTTCTGTCCCTGCCACGGATCACGTTATGATCTGGCGGGACGGGTGATGTACGGTTCACCAGCACCCCTGAATCTGCCGGTTCCGGCCTATTATTTCAAGGGCGAAAGCATCGTGCGGGTCGGCGAACTGCAGAACGGTGCTGATCTGAACTGGTCACCGGCCGTCTGGTGACGGCACCAAGGGATTCTGATCGTTCAGCGCCATCCAAGCGGAACCGGGGGCTTCGTGCCCCCGGTGGTTAAGCTGGCGTAGTTCCCGGCGCAACTCGCAGCGCGCCCGGTTGCGCTCCGCCGAACGGGGTTTCCGGTGTCTGCCGCCTTTACTGAGCAGTGCATTGCGGGCGACCGGGTTGCGTGGTTTCTTCATGACATCCTCCGCAGCGGCTTGCTGACTGTCGCAATCGGATTCATCGACCGGCTGTAACAGGGACAAGTTCCGCGGTCGGTTTCGGAACCCTGTTGCTACCGTTATACTGCGCCAGTCTCGCAACCCTGCATGCGTCTTCATGTCACTTGACCCCCAGATTAAAGAAGTCCTGCGGCTGGTGGAACGGGCCGGCTATCCGGACTACTGGCAGCTGACGCCGGCAGCCGCCCGCGCCCAGTTCGAAAAAACCGCGCCCATCCTGGATGCCCGGCCCATTCCACTGCACCGGGTCGATAACCGCACCTGCCCGGGTCCGGCCGGGGATATTCCGCTGCGCCTGTACTGGCCCCGGTCGTCGCAGGACCCGCTGCCGGTCCTGCTGTGGCTGCATGGCGGCGGTTTCGTGCTGGGCAGCCTGGACAGTTACGACGCGATCTGCCGGCAGCTGGCCCACCGCGCCGACTGCCTGGTGGTCGCAGCCGACTACCGGCTGGCGCCGGAGCACAAGTTTCCAGCCGCGATCGAGGACTGCCAGGCCGCACTGGCCTGGACCGGATCTCATGCTGCCGCGCTGGGCGGCGACCCGAACCGTATCGCTATCGGCGGCGACAGTGCGGGCGGCAACCTCAGTGCCGTGGTCAGCCGACTGGCGCGCGACGCCGGCGGCCCGCCCCTGGTGTTGCAACTGCTGATCTATCCGGGAACCGCAGCCGCACCTGACAGCGCCTCGCACCAGCGCTGTGCGGAGGGCTATCTGCTCAGCCAGCGGACCATCCGCTGGTTCTACAAGCACTATCTGAACGCCCCTGACGACGCCCACGACCCCCGCTTCGCCCCGCTGCTGGCCGATGACCTCAGCGGCTTACCACCAGCACTGGTAATGGTCGCTGGTTACGATCCGCTGCACGACGAGGGGGTGGCCTATGCCGAGCACCTCCGCGAGGCGGGTAATCGGGTCGAGATCATCGACTATCCCGGCATGGTACATGCGTTCCTTTCCATGGCGGGCGCCGTAGACACCGCCCGCGAAGCCATGCACCAGGCCGCCCTGGCCCTGCGCAACGCTTTCGGTACCCAGACTCATGACCATGCCTGAAACGCTCCGCAAACGTGACTCGTCGCTGACCACCGATCAGAAGGCCCTGGCGATCAACCTCGACCGTTACAAGTACGGTTCGATCGTCGAAATTGGCGCCGGTCAGGAAGTGGCCCGATCTTTTTTCAAGGTCGGTGCCGCCGCCGGCACCATCGCCAAGACCATGTCGGCCTACGACATGCAGGTCAGCGACGACATTTACGGCCAGGCCGGCCGCTATGTCAGTCGTGACCGGCTGATGCAGATGCTGGATCGTGAATTCACCCTGCTGCTAAAGCGGCTGGTCAACGTGCGTCCGCGCAACACCACCTTCTTCGCCTATGCCGCGACCGTGACCGCACGCAGCTACCGCCAGCAGAACGAGTGCCACGGCTGGATCGGGATCCGGGTGCAGCTGCATCCCGGGGCCGAACCCAGCGACATCGTGCTGCACGTGCGCATGCTCGACAGCGACAACGCCCAGCAGGCCGACGCGCTGGGTATCCTGGGCGTCAACCTGATCTACGGCGCCTACCACTACTACAACCAGCCGGAATGGCTGATCGAAAGCCTCACCGACGGCCTTGGCTACGATCGTATTGAGGTCGACCTGATCAACTTTTCGGGGCCCTACTTCGAGGAGGTGGAAAACCGCCTGATGAACCTCCAGCTGATCCGCAGCTGGCTAACCCGCGGCGTGGTGTTCCACCCCGACGGTCAGGTGGTGGTGCCGGGCGAACTGTTCCACAAGAAGCCGGTGCTGGTTATCCGCGGCTCGTTCAAGCCGATCACCCGGGTCAACGTCGACATGATCGAGGCTGGCCGTCAGCAGTTCGGCAGAGTTGCCGAGGTCGATAACGAGCGCATGCTGCCGCTGGCCGAGATCACTATGAACACCCTGGTGTCCGGCGATAATGTCGACAACGCTGATTTCCTGGCTCGGGTCGACCTGCTGGCATCTCTGGGCTATACGGTAATGATCTCCGACTACGTGCGCTTTTTCCGGCTGCGGGCCTATCTGCGACGCTACACCCAGAAGCCGATCGGGATCGTGCTCAGCGTCCGCGACTTCGAACACCTATTTGACGAAAAATACTACGAGGGCCTCGAAGGCGGCATCATGGAGGCTTTTGGCAAACTGTTCCCCGACAACACCCACGTCTATGTGTATCCGTCGCGGCGTCGTGAGGAAACCGAGCTCACCACGCTGGGCAACGTCGAGGTGCCGGCTAATCTGCGCCATCTGCTGCAGCATCTGGTGGAAAACCAGAAGCTCATCGCCTTCGATAGCTACGATGAGAGCCTGCTCGACATCGACGCCGGCGAAATCCTGAACGGTCTGCGCCAGGGCCCCGGAGGATGGGAGCAGGCAGTGCCCGAAGCGGTGGCCGAACAGATCAAGGAGCGCCATCTGCTGGGCTACGACAGCGAATAGTGGCTGCCACCGGCGGCGCCCAGTGACCACCCCTGTGGCCACGCCGGGTAACCACCGTAAAGCAGCACCGACCGTGACCCGGGACCATCAGTTTCAACTGCTGCGCGAACGCCGTTTCGGGCCGCTGTTTCTGACCCAGTTTCTGGGCGCGTTCAACGACAACGTGTTCAAGAACGCGCTGATCATCATGATCGCGTTTCAGGCCGGGACCTCAAGCGGCCGGACCAACGTCCTCATCAATCTTGCCGCCGGCCTGTTCATCCTGCCGTTTTTCCTGTTTTCCGCCAGCGCCGGGCAGTTCGCCGACAAATTCGAAAAGGCCCGGCTGATCCGCTGGGTCAAGCTGTTGGAAATCGCCATCATGACGGCCGCCTTCGTCGGTTTCTATACTCACAGCGTGACCTGGCTGATTGTGCTGCTGTTCCTGATGGGTACCCAATCGACCCTGTTCGGGCCGCTCAAGTACAGTATTCTGCCGCAGCATCTGAGCGAAACAGAACTGATCGGCGGCAACGGGATGATCGAGATGGGCACCTTCCTGGCCATTCTGCTGGGCACCCTGACCGGCGGCGTGCTGATCGGTCTGGGCCACGCCGGCGCGATAGTGGTTGCCGTGACGGTCATTGCCGTGGCGGCACTGGGTTATCTGAGCAGCCTAAGTATTCCCGCCGCCGCAGCGCCGGCACCAGGATTGGTACTGAACTGGAACCCGCTGACCGAAACCGCCCGCAATCTGCGCTTCCTCGCTCAGGGCCGGACGGTGTTCCTGGCGGCGCTGGGCAACTCCTGGTTCTGGTTCATCGGCGCGGTCTACCTGACTCAATTGCCGAATTACACCCGGCTGACGCTGGCTGGCAATGAGCAGGTGGTGACCTTGCTGCTGACCCTGTTCTCGATCGGCATCGGTATCGGCTCGTTGCTGTGCGAGCGGCTCTCAGCCCAGCAGATTGAACTCGGGCTGGTACCGCTCGGGTCACTGGGCATTACCGTGTTCGGGGTCGATCTCTACTTTGCCGTTCCGGCTCCGCTGGCCGCGGCCGGCAGCGTCGGGGCGTGGCATTTTCTGCAGCTCGCGGGAAGCTGGCACGTGGTTGCCGACATCGTGCTGATCGGCTTGTCAGGCGGGCTTTATATCGTCCCGCTGTATGCCTTGATCCAGAGCCGCAGCGCGCCCGACCACCGCTCCCGGGTCATTGCCGGCAATAACGTTCTCAATGCTTTGTTCATGGTGCTGTCAGCCGTTCTGGCCATCGCCCTTCTGGGCGTCGGCGTCACCATTCCGCAGCTGTTCCTGATCGTGGCGCTGCTCAACGTGCTGATCGCCGCCGGCATCTATGCTGCAGTACCGGAGTTCCTGTTGCGCTTTGCGGCCTGGCTGTCGCGGCTACGCCCGCTGCGCGGCGCCCGGCACTGAGACCGCCGTGCCACGGGTCCTCAAGATCCTCCTGGTGACGTTGCTGATAGCCGCGCTGGGGCTGGCCGGCCTGTGCTATCAGCGACCCGCGTGGGTACCCGTCTGGCTACGCCCTTACCTGCCGTTTACCAGTAGCAGCCGGCTGTACAAGTGGCGCGACCGCAGCGGCCAGCTCCAGTACAGCAACCAGCCACCGCCCGCCGGCACCCCTTACACCACCGTCCCCTACTGGCCTGATGCCAACGTCATCCCGACCCGTTCCGGCAACGACTGAGAGCCCCGCGGCAGACAGAGCCCCAGTACCCGAGCACACGGAGCCTGCCTTATCCCGCAACCTGTGGCTACTGAGCTACTGGGCGGTATAGCCGCCGTCCACCGCAAGGATGGCACCGGTGATGAAGGACGCGTCGTCGGAAGCCAGAAACAGCGCGGCTCTGGCAATCTCGTCGGCGGTACCGAGCCGGCCCATCGGATGAAACGACTCCAGTTTGGCCAGGGCTTCCGGATCCGCAGTGAGATCTTTGGTCAGATTGGTCTTGACGAAGCCGGGGCACAGACAATTGGTGCGGATACCGAACCGCGCCAGATTGACGCCCATGTCCCGGGTCAACTGGACCACACCACCCTTGGAATGAGGATAAGCACTGAAGCCGTCGCTCAGACCCAGACGGTCCGAATAACCCACCAGCCCGATGATCGAACTGAGATTGACGATAGCGCCGCCGCCGCTGCCCTTCATCACGTCAGCGGCAAACCGCGACATCAGGAAGGTACCCTTGAGATTGACTTCGATAACGCGGTCCCAGATACGCTCCCAGTCCTCACCGGGCGCGGCATTGCGCGGGGTGACGCCGGCCGAGTTGACAAGAATATCCAGCCGGCCGAAGGTGGCCACCACCTCGGCAACAGTGCGTTCGGCTGCGGCCCGAGCCGCGATGTCACCACCCAGCGCGACAGCCTCTCCGCCGGCGTCGGTGATTTGCCCGGCCACGCTTTCGGCTGCCGCCAGATCGATATCACTGACACATACCTTGGCCCCCTCGGCGGCGAACAAGCTGGCCGCTGACGCCCCTATTCCCGAACCGGCACCGGTAACCAGCGCCACTTTTCCTGCTAGCCGCATCATCAATTCCTCCGCTTGCGATTTGCCACATTGGCGGCAGCAGTATGCCATGCTGCCAACCCCATCAGCCCCTCCCGATGACCAGGCGGTTCACCCGGCGGCACCGTTGACCGGTAGCCCGGCGGCGGCTGAATGCCGGGCATCGGTGACCATCGCTTGCACCGGGCTGGTGACTATGTTATCAACTTGTCTGACAGGTGCCTCCCCAATCTTGATGTCCGAACGACGATGCGATCGGCGCTGACTGTCTACCACAACAATCAGCGCCGTGGTTAACAACAGAACAAACGGACCTCGTTCGTCAGCGGACCACTGCTCGCGAAGTCGCCGGCCGGCTTCGAAGATGCGGGATGCCCTTGCCAGCGGATAGCCGTCATCATCAATCATAAAGCGGCTAACAACACGGGCAACCGCCCGCTATTCGGAGGAGATTTAAGAATGCGTGACTCGCTCAATGCACTGCGCCGGGGTCTGCAATGCAGCATCCCGGCATTGTTTATCCTAACCAGTGTCGGTGCCCTGTCGTCTGTCGCGGCCACCGCGCAGGCGGCTCAGAAAACCCTCGCTATCATCCTGCCCACGTTGAAAGTCTCGGTGCTGCAAACCGAACGCAAGGCCGCGGTAGACGAAGCCAAACGGCTCGGCTACCGCACCACGGTTCTGACGCACGATTTCAATACCGCCAAAGAGCTGCGCGACGCCGAGCAGATCATCACCGAAAAGGTCGCCGGCGTAGCCTGGAACGTCGCCGACCCGGCCTCATCTTATGTCGCTGTCCAAAAGGTGCGGGCCGCGGGCATCCCGGTCGTCAACATGGACCGGGTGCTGACCAAACGTGGCATCGCCAACGCCGCGGTTGAATCCGACAATTTCCAGTGCGGGGCGCTGTCCGCCAAGGCATTCGTGAAGCTCGCCGGCAACAAAGGGACATACGCGGAACTCGCCGGGAAACGGGCCGATCCCATGGCCCGTACCCGCTCGGCCGGCTATCACAGTGTGCTTGACAAGATGCCGGGCCTCAAAATGGTGGCCAAGCAGTCAGGCGCCTGGAGCCAGACCCGCGGTTTCCGCTCGGCCGGCAGCATGCTGCAGGCCCATCCCGATATCCTCGGTTTCATTACCGGCAATGACACCATCGGACTGGGTGCCGCAGCAGCCATCAAATCCCAGGGCAAGAAACATATGGTCGTGGTGGGTATCGACGGCGGACACGCCGGTGTAAGTGCGGTCGAGTCCGGCACCAGCCCATTCAAGGCCACGGCAGCCCAACCGGTGACCGAAGAAGCCATAAAAGCCGTCGACATCGTCGACCGGATCATCCGCACCGGCAAGAGCGGTCTCGCCGCGTCGCAGAAGCTGCAGCTCATCCCCTGCACACTGGTCGTGAAAAAGTAACCTGACATGGGTCAAGGTGTTGCAACCGACGACGCTCAGGTCGCCGTTGCCGCCACCGGAATTACCAAAGGGTTCGACGGCATTCTGGCTCTGGACCGGGTGAGCTTCACGGCCCGGTTCGGCCAGGTTGCCGTCGTGTTGGGCGAGAACGGGGCCGGCAAATCGACGCTGATGAAAATCCTGGCAGGGGAGATCAGCCCCGATTCCGGTGCCATTCGTTATCGCGGCCAGCCGGTCCAGTTCCGATCACCACGTGATGCCCAACGCCAGGGGATCGGGCTGATCCATCAGGAACTCAGTCTGTTCCCCGATCTGACGGTGGCGGAAAATATTTTTGCCGGGCACGAACGCGGTTGGGCAGGCATCGTCAGGGAGCGCGTCCAGCGCCAGCTCGCCGGTGACATTCTGGCCCGGCTTGACGAACGCATCGATCCCCTGCGACCGGTCCGGGCGCTGACCGTGGGCCAGCAACAAGTGGTCGAAATTGCCAAGGCGCTGGCCCGCGACGCCCGGGTGCTGATCATGGACGAGCCCACCTCTGCCCTCAGCACCAGCGAAGTCGATGCGCTGTTCCGGGTTATCAGCGAACTGCGCGCCAGTGGCGTCGCGATCATCTACATTTCTCACCGCATGGACGAAATCTTCCGCATCGGTGACACCCTGACAGTCTTACGCGACGGGCGGCTGATTGCCTCGGAGCCCGCTGCCAGTGTCGACATGGACTGGATCTACAACGCCATGCTCGGGTCCAGACAACGCGAGGCGCTAAAGCAGGTGCCAGCCCTGCGAGCCGCCGGCCGGCATGACACCGGAGCCGACCCGGTGCTGCAGGTCAGCGACCTGTGGCTGGCCACGGCGGACGCCGGACGACCCAAGCTCGACGGCATCTCGTTCGAACTGTTTCCCGGCGAAGTGCTCGGCGTTTACGGCTTGCTCGGCGCCGGCAAAACCGAGATCGCCCACGCCGTGGCCGGATTGTACCCGGAGGCCGGCGGCACCATCCGGCTGCGGGGTCGGGTGGTGCGCGGCGGCGTCCCTGAGCGTATCGGTGAGGGCATCGTCCTGGTGCCGGAAGACCGCCAGCGCGACGCTCTGGTGCCAACCATGTCGGTCGCGGACAACGTACTGCTGAGCGAATTCGGCGCGGTATCGCTCGGCGGCGTTCTGATGCAGTCGCGCGCCGACCGAACCGTCGCCGGGATGATCCGGTCACTATCGATCCGGGTGGCGCGAAGTTCCCAGCGAATCACGGCACTGAGCGGAGGGAACCAGCAGAAAACGATCATCGCACGCGCCCTGCTGACCCACCCGACGGTTCTGATCTTTGACGAACCCACCCGCGGGATCGACATCGGGGCAAAAGCCGAGATCTTCCAGCTCGTTCGCCGGCTCGCGGATGAGGGCGTCGCGGTGCTGTTCGCGTCATCGGAACTCGCCGAACTCATGGCCGTCACCGACCGCATCCTGGTCCTGCATCGCGGCCGCGTGAGCCGCGTATTCGATACCCAGACAGCCTCCGAAAACAACATCATGGCTGCGAGCGAGGAAGATCATGGCAACTAACGACTCGTTGGAACCCGCCCAATCCGGGGCTACCGGCCCGATAAGCATCGCCGGACGGGCGGCATCACGCGTCGGCACGCGGATTGCCGCCCAACTCCGCTCGCTGATCGCGCTGATTGTGATCCTCCTGGTGTTTTCCCAGCTCAGTCCGGTATACCTGAGCTGGAACAATCTGGTGACGATGACCCAGCACGTGTCTATCTTCGCCATCATGGCGGTGGGCATGACCTTCGTCATCCTGACCTCCGGCATCGACCTGTCGGTCGGTGCCATCGCCGGCTTCAGCGGGATCGTGGCCGGTTACCTCATCGATCAGGGGATCTACATCGGCCATCTGCACGTGTTCCCGCCGGTAACGCTGGTGGTGATCGCAGCCATCATGGCCGGTGCCCTGGTCGGCAGTTTGAACGGCATCATCACGGCGTTCTCCGGCATTCCGGCGTTCATCGTGACCCTGGGCATGCTGTATGTGGCCAGAGGCACCGCGCTGCTGATTTCCAACGGCGAGCCCTACATTAATCTTCAGGGTGTTCCCGCCCGCCACAATACCGGTTTCGAGTATCTGGGCACGGCCCGCTGGCTGCATTTGCCGCTCGAGATCTACGTCATGATCGTGGTGGGCCTGATCGGTACCTTCGTCGCCGCGCGTACCATTTTCGGCAAACACGTCTACGCGGTGGGCGGCAACGAGCGCGGCGCCGTCAGCGCGGGGATACGGGTGAACCGGGTCAAGATCGCGGTCTATGCGATCTCCGGTGCCTGCGCCGCGATTGCCGGGGTGCTGATCGCTTCGGAACTGTCGGCGGCGGATCCGACGGCGGCCACCAATTACGAGCTGGGCGCCATTGCCGCGGTGGTCCTGGGGGGCACGTCGTTGTTCGGTGGCCAGGGTACGGTCGGCGGCTCGATCGCGGGCGCCTTCGTCATCGGCTTTCTCAACGACGGCCTGGTGCTGGCTAACGTGTCCGAATTCTGGCAGATGGTCGCTACCGGCTCAGTCATCATCGCCGCCGTTGGCCTCGACGAATTCCAGCGCCGCGGCGGCAGCAGGATGCGCGCCCGCCGCCAGCGCCGCGCCCGCCGCCGGCAGCAGAGCGTGGCGCCGCCGCCCCAGTCGCCGAGCGACTGAGACGACGGCCAGGCTCAGCGGGCGAAATCGCCGCCCAGCTCGTCCTCGATGAAACCGCTCACGATGGCGGCGAAGTCGTCATCGGTCTGGAAGCCCAGCGCCCGCCCGCGTTCCGGCCGGAACCGGGTAGCCCAGCCGTAGACGATCTTCTCGATCGCCGGGTCCGGCTGCCAGCTTACCCGGGCCGCCACCCGCTCGCCGGCCACGGCCCCCATGGTATCGACCATTTCCCGTACCGTGACCGTCAGACCCGGCAGCGCCACCGCGCGGTTAGGCCCCCAGTCGGCGGCCGGCAGCTCGGCGCCATGGATGAAGGCATCGACCACCCGCCGCGGTGACAGCACCCAGACACCGGTCTGGTCGGAGACCGGGCAGACGTAATCCTGTCCCTGCAGCGGCTCGCGGATAATCGAGCTGGCAAAGCTGGACGCTGCCTTGTTGGGCTTGCCCGGGCGCACCACGATGGTCGGCAGCCGCAACGCCCGGCCGTCGATGAAACCACGCCGGCTGTAGTCGTTGACCAGCAGTTCCACAGCCGCCTTCTGCGCGCCGTAGGAGGTCTGCGGGTTGAGCGCTGTGCGATCCTCGATGACGTCGGGCATGTCACCGCCATAAACCGCCACTGAACTGGCGAACACCAGCTTGGGACAATGTTCCAGCCGGCGGCAGGCCTCCAGCAGATGCATGGAGCCGTGCAGGTTGACCTGCATGCCGAGCTCGAAGTCAGCTTCGGCGCCACCGCTGACCACAGCTGCCAAGTGGAACACCACGCCGGTCTCAGCGCTCAGCAAACGGTCGACCGCCTCGACACTGCTGAAATCGCCGGTGCGGATATCCAGCCTGGGATCGTCCGGCAGCGTACCCGGTTCGGGCGCGGCCAGATCGGCGATAACAAGCTTGTCGATGGTGGCAACGTGACCGTCCGGGCCGGTCAGCTGACCGCGATCGAGCAGCGCGCGGGCCAGCTTCTTGCCAATGAAACCGGCACCGCCGGTAATAACAACGTGCATGGGAACCTCCGTCTCAGTAGGTGGCGCGACCGCCGCTGATATCGAACACACCGGCGGTCGTGAAGGAATTGTCACTGGACGCCAGCCAGGCCACCATCGCGGCGACCTCTTCAACCTTGACAAAGCGCTGGCGTGGAATCTTGCTCAGCATGTAGTCGATATGCTCCTGACTCATCTGATCGAAGATCCGGGTGCGCGCAGCGGCCGGGGTAACGCAGTTGACCGCAATGTCATGGTCCGCCAGCTCCTTGCCCAGTGATTTGGTGAAACCGATCACGCCGGCCTTGGCGGCACTGTAGGCGCAGGCGTTGGGGTTACCCTCCTTACCGGCGATCGATGCGATATTGACGATGCGGCCATAATTCTGTTTTATCATAATAGGTGCTGCGGCGCGGCAGCAGTAAAACACCGCCGACAGATCCAGGTTGATCACCGACTGCCAGTCCGCATCTCCGTATTCCCAGGTCTTCTTGCTGGGTCCGGCGATACCGGCATTGTTGACCAGGATATCGATCCCGCCGAGCGCTTGTTCGGTCGCGGCCATGGTGGCCCTGACGGCGTCGGGGTCGGTCACATCGACGGCGCGGGCATCGACCGTACCGGCTTTACCCAGAGCGGCCTGGGCCTCGCTCAACAACGACTGGTCGAGATCCCACAAGCTCACCACGGCACCGCTGCCCAGGAAACGTTCGGCAATGGCGTAGCCGATGCCCTGGGCGCCGCCGGTAACGACGGCACGCCGCCCTTGCAGGTCGATGGTATTCATTCAGACACTCCTCGGGTACGTTAAAGATTGAAATAAGGATGATCTACCGCTTATGAGTAAAACGATTCTGGCAGTGGTTCACCAGGCAACGTCAGACCCCGGCAGAATCGGCGCCCGCCTGCAAGCCCGCGGCTATCACGTGCAACGCTGCTGTCCAATGGCCGGGGAAAGCCTCCCCGCGCCGACCGAAGACCACGCCGGCGTGGTCGTCTTCGGCGGGCCGATGAGCGCCAATGATACCGGACTCGACGGCATTCGTGCGGAGCTCGACTGGCTGCCCGGGGTGCTTAACGCCGGTCTGCCGTACCTCGGCGTCTGCCTGGGCGCCCAGTTGATGACCCGGGTGCTGGGGGGAGCCGTCTCGCCCCATCCCGCTGAACAGGCCGAAATCGGCTATTACCCCATCTATCCGACGGCAGCGGGCCGCGGTCTGTTTCCCGCCAGTCTAAACGTCTACCACTGGCACCGCGAAGGCTTTGCCGTACCTGCCGGCGCGGAGTTACTGGCCGCGGGCGAGCACTTTCCCAATCAGGCCTACCGTTACGGCGAACTCACCTACGGCATCCAGTTTCATCCTGAGGTCACCCGCCCGATTATGGAGCGCTGGCTGACCAGCGGAGCGGAACACCTGGAGCGACCCGGCGCCCAGCCGGCCGATCAGCATCGCAGCGGCCACGATCGCTACGATGCCGCCCTCGGCCAGTGGCTGGAGCACTTTCTCGACCAGTGGTTAAGCCCGGCTCCAGCGCGTACAACCGGCCTGTCCGCCGGCTAACCGTGGGCCGGTTCCCGAACCTCAGCGGGAGCACGGCCTGCCGGTTAACGCGGGGACCCACTACATTGCCATACCCGCCGATTTGCGCGATCATCACGCGCACAGTCCGGATGCGGTGAATACCGGTTTGATTGCGCAATCAGGATATCGCGCATCCGCCATCGACCACCACTTTTCGCAGCGGTAGCTCATGTCCACAACACAGCAAAAACCCCAGCTCGGTTTCGTCGGCGTCGGCATGATGGGTCATGGCATGGCCAGGAATCTACTCAAAGCCGGCTATCCACTCAGCCTGGTCGGCCACCACAACCGCCAGCCGGTGGACGACCTGGTCAGCCAGGGGGCGCGCGAACTCGGTTCCGCCGGCGAACTGGCCGGAGCGGTCGACATACTGCTGCTGTGCGTGACCTCCTCGGCCGTAATCGAGTCGCTGATGAGCGGCCCTGACGGTATTCTCGAGCGTG
Source organism: uncultured Gammaproteobacteria bacterium (assembly GCA_963713445.1). Classification (GTDB taxonomy): domain Bacteria; phylum Pseudomonadota; class Gammaproteobacteria; order Competibacterales; family Competibacteraceae; genus CAVQMB01. Next base: position 31,930 of record CAVQMB010000003.1, read on the forward strand.
GCCGGCGCGGGCTGATCGTGATCGATACCTCGACCGGTGATCCGGCGGTCACGCTGCGCCTGGGTGAGCAACTGGCGGCGCGGGGCATGCATCTGGTCGACGCGCCGGTCACCCGGACTCCGCGCGAGGCCGAGGAAGGACGTCTCAATTCCATGCTCGGTGGCGCGCCCGAGGTGATCCGCCAGATCCGCCCGGTGATCGAGGCGTATTCGGAAAACATCTTCGAGATCGGACCGCTGGGCAGCGCGCTCAAGCTCAAACTGATCAACAACCTGCTCGCGATGACCCACGCCGCCATCACCGCCGAGGCCGTCGCCGCCGCCCGCGCCACCGGTGTCGATCCGCAGAAGCTGTTCGACGTCGTCTCGCAGGGCGGCGCCAACAGTGCCATGCTGCAGATGATCGTGCCACGCCTGCTGGCCGGTGACGAAACCGGGCTCCAGTTCAGCCTGCGCAATGCCCGCAAGGATCTCGGCTGCTACCGGCGCATGGTGGCGGACACCGACCTCCCCAGCCTGCTCGGCGACACCACCTATCAGCTCTACAATCTCGGTACCGCGCTGGGTCATGGCGACGCCATGGTCCCGCGTCTGGCCGCAGTATTGGACGACCTGTCGCAAGGCGACAAGGCCGATTGACGCCGCCGGTTGACGACCCCTGTACACACGGCTTGCGTCATTCGCTTATCATTGTCCCGTGTTGATAACAACCGCGCCCATCGGGCGTCATTCTGGAGGAGGTCATGTCGATGAAAACCCGCACCATCGTTCGTTTCGCCGTAACCAGCGTACTGGCCGCCGGCCTGGCGGGTACCACCGCACTGGCGGCTGGTATCGCCAAGGGCAACACGTCCAAGGAAGGCATCGCGCTCAGCAACTCCTACGCCGGCAACACCTGGCGCCAGCAGATGCTGAAGACCTGGGATGCCGCCAGCAAGACGGCAATTGACAAGGGCATTATCGCCAAAACCAAAGTAGTCAATGCCAACAACTCGGCGCCCGAGCAGGCCAATCAGATCGGCAACCTGATTCTGCAGGGCTGGAAGGCGATCGCGATCGACGCCGCCTCACCGACGGCGCTCAACGGCGTCATTCAGCAGGCCTGCAACGCTCATGTGGTGGTGGTGGTCTACGACAGTCTGGCGACCGCGCCCTGCGCCTACAAAGTCGCCTACGACTACACCAGCATGGGCAAATTCGAGGCCGATTATGTGGCCAAACAAGCTCAACAACAAGGGCAATGTGCTGGAGATCCGCGGCATCGCCGGCACGTCGGTCGACAACGACATTCACAAGGGTATCGTCGAGGGCTTCAAGCAATACCCGGATATCAAGATCGTCGGCTCGGTACACGGCAACTGGACCCAGACCATCGCTCAGAAAGCAGTCGCCGGCATCCTGCCCACGCTGCCCGATGTGGCCGCCGTCGTCACCCAGGGCGGTGACGGCTGGGGTGCTTACCAGGCGTTCAAGACCGCCGGGCGCAAGACGCCGCTGATCATCATGGGCAACCGCCAGGATGAACTGGCGTTATGGAAAAAACTCACCGAGCAGCCCGGCGGCTACCAGACGGTATCGGTGTCCTCGGCCCCCGGCGTGGCCTCGATCGCATTCTGGGTGGCGCAGCAAATCCTGGCCGGCAAGAAGGTGCCCAAGACCGTCACCGTGCCGCTGCTCACCATCCGCAAAAACAGCCTCGAAGCCTGGCTCAAAGCCACTCCCAAAGGCGGCGTCGCCACGCCTGTTTATACCCAGGACTGGACCGCCAAACTGATCGATGCCAATGCCGGGCACAAACCGCTGCCGCCATCACCGGCACCGGGTAGCTGATCATCGGTGTCGACGCAAACCGCAACGTCGGGGGCTGACGCCAGCCAGCCCCCGCTGGTCGCTCTGGAGCGCATCGGTAAGAATTTTGCCGCGGTGCAGGCCCTGGAGGGGGCCGACCTGACGGTACGGGCCGGCGAGATGCTCAGCATCGTCGGCCACAATGGCGCCGGCAAGTCCACCCTGGTGAACATCCTGGCCGGTACACTGGCGCCCGACCGTGGGGTGATCCGGGTCGACGGCCGCGACGTTACCGCCGGCTACGACGTGCGCAGCGCTAACGCGCTGGGGCTGCGCTGCATCTTCCAGGAACTGTCGCTGTGCCCCAACCTGCGGGTATTTGAGAACCTGCGGCTGATGCATCCGTCGGTCCGCGGCCCGGGCTGGCGCCGCCGCGCCCGGCGCTTGATCGGCGACCAGCTCGACGCCATTTTTCCAGGCCATCCGATCGATGTCGACGCCGTGGTCGGGGATCTGCCCATCGGGCTGCGGCAGATGGTCGAAATCGCGCGTGCTTTCACCGTCACCGCCACGCCCCTGCGACTGGTGATTCTGGACGAGCCGACCTCGTCGCTGGATGCCGACGTGGCGCGCCAATTACTCGAATTCACCGGCAAGGTCATCCGCGACGGGCTGGCCTGCCTGTTTATCTCGCACCGCCTGAACGAGGTCCTGGAGCATACTGACCGCACTGTAGTGATGCGCGATGGCACCACGGTCTGGAGTGCGCCGACCGCCGGCCTGTCGCGCGATGAGCTGGTCGAACAGATGGGTGTCGAGGCCCCGCTTGCCGGGGAGCACGAGGTCAGCGCAACCGACCGCGGCGCTGACCGCCCGGTGCGGGTCCGATCCCGCGACCACGGTAGCGGCTTCCGCTTCGAGGTGCATGCCGGTGAGGTCATCGGCCTGGCCGGCCTGGCCGGTCATGGCCAGCGCGAAGTGTTGCAGGCCATTTTCAGCGGCGGCGATGACCTGGAGGTGGACGGCTCAGTCGCCTACGTCAGCGGCGACCGTCAGACCGAGGGCGTGTTCCCGCTCTGGTCGGTGGGCGAGAACATCACCATCGGGCTGCTGTCGCAGCTGTCACGGCTGGGCCTGCTGAGCGGCCGCCGCCAGCGTGAAGTCGCCGAACCAGTGGCGCCAGCAGATCAATATCCGCACGCCCACCATCGACAACCCGATTCTCAATCTGAGCGGCGGCAACCAGCAGAAAGTGCTGGTTGCCCGCGCCTTCGCCACAGGCGCTGACATCGTACTGCTGGACGATCCGCTGCGTGGCGTCGATATCGGCACCAAGAACGAGTTGTTCGGTCACATCCGTCGGGCCAGCGCTGGCGGGCGCTGCTTCGTTTGGTACACCACCGAGAACGATGAACTGGTGAACTGCGATCGCATCTACGTATTCTACGACGGCCGGATCACTGACAGCTTCTCCCGCGCCGAGTTGACCGAGGAGCGCGTACTGCGGGCCTCATTCGCCGAGGCCCCGGCGGAGGCCAGCAATGGCGGTTGACGCGGCGACGCTGCAACAGCGCGGACGGAGACGCCGGGCCGCCCGTCAGGGTGAACTGCTGCGGGTCGGGCTGCCAGGTGCTGCGCTGGTGGTGATGTTCAGCGTGATCTTCTGGACCCGGCCGATGGTGATGTCGTCGTTCGGGCTCACCATACTGCTGAACTTCGCCATGCCATTGATTCTAGCGGCGATGGCCCAGATGTTCATCATCGCCGCCAGCGATATCGACCTGGGTATCGGCACCTACGTGGCCCTGGTCAGTTGCATTGCGTCGACGCTGCTGCATACCCGCCCGGCCCTTGGCATCGCCGCGCTGGCGTTGTGCGTGCTGGCTTATATCGCCATGGGCGCGCTGATCCACGTGCGCCGGCTACCGTCGATCGTGATCACGCTGGGCGCCTCGTTCGTGTGGCTGGGCAGTGCCCTGCTGGTGCTGCCGACGCCGGGCGGTCAGGTGCCGGGATGGCTGGCGAGCGCCGCCACCTGGCAACCACCGTTACTGCCGCTGCCAGTATTGCTGGCGTTGGTCGCAGCGCTGGCCGGCCATGTAATCCTCATGCGCAGCGCCCTCGGCGTGGTGCTGCGCGGCGTCGGCGGCAATCCGGCCGCGGTCGAGCGGGCCGGCTGGTCGCTGCTGGCCGCGCGCATGACACTGTACGGGCTGGCCGGGCTGTTCGGGGTGCTGGCGGGTCTGGCCCTGGCCGCCCTCAACACCTCCGGTGATGCCACCATCGGCGCCCAGTACACCCTGGTGTCGATCGCTGCGGTCATCGTCGGCGGCGGTGAATTCTTCGGCGGCATCGTCTCGCCGGTGGGCACCGTGATCGGCGCGCTGATCATGCTGCTGACCGGCGCCCTGTTGTCGTTTTTCAACATTTCCACCGACTGGCAGCTCAGCGTGCAGGGCGCGATCCTGATCCTGGTGCTGGCCAGCCGGGCCTTCGGACGACGTCAACCATGACTACCGCACGCCCTGCCCCGCTGCGCTGGCTGGTGACCCAGTCCTGGTTCTGGGTATTCGCCGGCGCCGGGCTGATCTGGCTGATTCTGGTGGTGGTAGCCTCGGGTCGCGGCGCCGGCGGCGTGCTGTCGGTCGCACTGCAGTTCGCCACCTTCTACGTCATCATCGGCTTCGGCCAGATGCTGGTGATCGCCACCGGCCCCGGCAATATCGACCTCTCGATCCCCTCGGTGATGACCCTGGCCGGCTATCTGGCGATGGGCGTGATGGGCGGCAGCGACGCCAACCTGCTGGCGGGTATCGCAACCGGTATCGGCGTGGGCCTGGCCGCCGGCCTCGGCAACGTCATCCTGATCCAGGTATTGCGGATACCACCGATGATCGCCACCCTGGCGGCCGGTTTCATCCTCGATTCCATGGCCATCGCCTACTCCAGCGGCTCGACCGCGCAACCGGCGCCGGTGCTGATGAGCTTCGCCACGGCCCGGGTCGGCGGCATCCCGTTGATCGCAATCGCCTTCATCATCGTCGCCGCCCTGGTCGCCCTGGTCATGCGTCGGACCACCTTCGGCCGCAGCGTACTCGCCATCGGCCAGAACCGGCGCGCCGCCTACCTGGCCGGCGTCCGCATCCGGCTGGTGCACAGTTCGGTGTTCGTGCTCTCGGCACTGGCCGCCAGCATCGCCGGCATCCTGCTGGCAGCCTCCTCGGGCGGGGCCTCGCTGGACATGGGCCAGGGCTACCTGCTGATGTCAATCGCCGTGGTGGTGCTGGGCGGTACCAGTATACTGGGTGGCAAAGTCGTCATTCCCGGCGTCTGGGGCGCGGCGCTGCTGCTCTATCTCATCGTCAGCCTGCTCAACGTGCTGCCGGTGAGCTCAGGCATCCGCTATCTGGCCATCGGTCTGGTAATCATTACGGTGCTCGCGGTCGGGCACGCCGGCACCACCGAAAGCTAACCAACGAACAGAGGAGCACCACCCCGTGGAGCAATGCTACGAATACGCTGACAAGCGCTTCTACAACTGCGTCCTGCCCAATGCCTGGGTCGACCGGCTCTATACCGGTACCCGCTGGGCGGAAGGACCAGTGTACTTCCCCGACGGTAACTATCTGCTGTGGAGCGACATACCCAACAACCGGCTCATGCGCTGGACGCCGGATGGTCACGTCAGCGTCTACCGGCAGCCATCAAACTACATCAACGGCAACACCCGTGATCGCCAGGGCCGGCTGATCTCCTGCGAACAGGGCGGGCGTCGGGTCACCCGCACCGAATACGATGGCAGCATTACCGTACTGGTGGACAACTATCAGGGCAAACGGCTGAATTCGCCCAACGACGTGGTGGTGAAATCGGACGACACGATCTGGTTCAGCGATCCGCCCTACGGCATTTTGAGCGACCACGAGGGCTACAAGGCCGACAGCGAGATCGGCGCCTGCTACGTCTACCGGTTCGATCCGCGCAGCGGCGACCTGACAGTGGTTGCGGACGATTTCGACAAGCCCAACGGCCTGGCCTTCTCGCCCGACGAACGCATCCTCTACATCTCCGACACCGGGGCCTCGCACGACCCCACCGGCCCACATCACATCCGCGCCTTCGACGTCGACGGCGCCAGCCGCCTGAGCAATGGCCGGGTATTTGCCGATGTCAGCCCGGGCGCCTCCGACGGCTTCCGGATCGATACCGACGGCAACGTCTGGACCAGCGCCGGCGACGGTGTGCACTGTTATTCCGCCGCCGGCGAGCTGCTCGGCAAGGTGTTGATTCCGGAAGTGGTGGCCAACGTCACCTTCGGTGGGCCGCGCCGCAACCGGCTGTTCATCACCGCGACCACGTCGCTGTACGCGGTCTACGTCGGCTGCAACGGGGTGCAGACGCCGTAGCGCCACGGCCCGTGCCACCGGTAGCGCGGGCCGGGTATCGAAAATGTCCGCAGCGGGATGTTCTCACCAGCCAGGCGGCCTGAGTCTTCCGCTGCGGACAGGGCTCGGCGCTGCGCCATGAATTACCTCCTCGAACAGTGTGCGACGCGGAATCAACTCTGATGATGCGCACGACCATGGCGTGCGGATGCAGCAGGCGGCTAAATAAACCGGACCGGGTCACCGTTGCGATCGAACGCCAGCAAACCGGACAGATCGCCGCCCGCATGAATGGTCCGGATTATGCGCTGAGTCGTGTCCTCGACCGCAGTGGCAACGGGCGGCTGGCCGCCCTGACCGACTAACGCCGCCGCCAGAACCATCTGCCAGTCATCCGCCAGCTGCCGCGACTCCTGCAGCAAGCTATCGAAACCGGCGATTTCGTCGGGCGCCTTGTCCACATACATGATGGGCACCAGCGCGCCGCCGCCACCGGCCTGATATCGGGCCATCTGCCGTTCGTCGGCATCCTCCGGCAACACCGTCTTGACGAACACCAACAACAGCCGTTGCGGTTCATCCTGCTGTCGGGCGGCCTGGAGAAAAGAATCGAAGTCAGTGATTTCGGTCATGGGTTACTGCTCATGGCTGCCAGTTTGATCTGTCATACGGTGCCAAACCCAAGTCGTGCTGTCATCCAACAACGGTTGGACTTTTTTATCAGTTAATAAATATCATTTTCGCTGCTGGATAACCTCAAAGATAATAAACAGCAAAATCCGGCAGATCCCGTCATAAGGACCGCGGCGCAGTCATTGCGGTAACAAGATGTTGCGCCGCTGTGAAAGCGGTGCCGTAAGGCGCCAAATGCGGACCAGCGGGTTCCAAGGCATCAGCCTGTCGCTGCTCCCTCTAAGGAAATGTTGGGAGGAATACAATGCTAACCACCAAATCCATTCGCAGCCTCACCCCCGGCCTCATCATTCTCGGTTCCATTGCGCTGGGTGCTCAGTCCGCCCTAGCGGCCGAAGCGACGGCCGGTTGTGACGTGATCAGCGACGCGATCGGCAACCTGGTTGCCGGGCGGACTCTTTACGCCAAGCTGGGTAATGCGATGACCGACGGTGCAACGCTCAGCAAAGGCCTTCCATTGCGCCAATGGGGCACCATCGTGGATCGCAACGGTGTCGTTTGCGCTGTGGTCACCAGCGCCGGACCCGGCGCCACCGATCTCAATAAGGAATGGCTGGGCAGTCGCGTGATCTCGGCCCAGAAAGCCAACACGGCGAATGCCTTCAGCGTCGATTCACTGGCTCTGTCCACTGCCAACCTGTGGGCTGCCAGCCAACCCGGCGGCAGTCTGTTCGGACTGCAGTTCAGCAATCCGGTAGACACCTCGGTCGCCTATGGCGACAACTCGAACTGCAACAAACCAGGCTGTGACAACGTCAGCCGCAACCAGGCATTCCCTGGGCCCGGCCCGGCCTACGGAGCACAAAACGATCCAATGGTGGGCCATTACATCGGCGGCGTGAATGTGTTCGGCGGCGGCCTCGCACTTTATGATTCTACAGGCAAACTTATCGGCGCTCTAGGCACCAGCGGCAATACCTCTTGCGCCGATCATTACATATCGTGGGTGGTACGCTATCGTCTAAATCTGGACAATGTTCCAGCCGGTGTTGCCGATAGCGGTGCCGATGACAACATCATCTTCGACACCGAAACGGCGTCACCGAGTGGATTCGGCCACCCGTTGTGCGGCATCGACCCTGACGAAGTGAACTATCCGTCGGGACTCGTCAGTAATTATCCCATCGAATCTGCGCCGCCCTCTCCTTAAAAATAAGGAAATTTCTATTCAATTAACGGAGCATGATCGACGCCTTCCCGGCGGCCCTCTGCGGGGCCGCCATTTGATCCCGCACATGCCCTGCCAACACCCCGGCATCGCCGGTTCACATCACGCGATTGACAGGGTTGAGAAAACGGGCTTCGAAAATATCGACCGGGACCGCTTCGCTGAACAAGAACCCCTGCATCTCGTTGCAGCTCAACAGGCGCAGCAGGCGGGACTGCTCCTCGGTTTCCACACCCTCCGCCACCACCTTGAGCCCAAGCGAATGTGCCAGATTGATGATGGTCGACACGAGTGCCAGCCCGTTCGGTCCGGAGGTTATGTCGAGCACGAAAATGCGGTCGATCTTCAGCGTGTCCAACGGCAGTCTGGCCAGGTAGCTGAGTGACGAGAACCCGGTGCCAAAGTCGTCGATCGCCACCCGCACACCCATATCGCGAATTGCCCTCAAGCGAGTGATACTGTGTTCTATGTTCTGCATGACGGAGCTTTCGGTAAGCTCCAGCTCAAGCCCGCGGGCGGCATCCGGATGAACCCCGATTTTCCGCTTGATCTCGGTAACGAAGTCTGGGTTCCGAAGTTGCAGCGGTGACACGTTTACCGAGATACGCACGGCGTGCAGCCCGGCCGCACGCCAGCGCAGATAGTCTGCAATCGCCTGGCGCAATGCCCAGCGCCCCACGTCATAGATCAGGCCGGTTTCCTCCATGATCGGGATGAACTCGCCCGGCGGCACCAGACCGGCGCGTGGATTGTCCCAGCGGATCAGTGCCTCGGCGCCGGCTGTCCGGCCACTTCTGATGCTTATCTTAGGCTGGTAATAGAGTACGAATTCTTCATTGTCGACGGCCTGGCGGAGCTGATTCTCCAGGGAGACGCGGACCGCCACCGCTTCGGTCATTTTGCGGGTGTGAAACAGATACCGGTCGCCGCTCTTTTTGGTGGCTTTAAGCGCGGCTTCGGCATTCTTGAACAACGCCTCGGCATCGCTGCCGTCATCCGGGAACAGCGCGATGCCGATTTTTGCACCCACGCGGAATTCATCGTCATTGAGGTGGAATGGATTTTCCAGCAACGCTGCCAGCATCTTCTCGACCAGCCGCGCCACTTCACTACTCTGCCGGACCTGCGGCATCAGCAAGGCAAAGCGGTCCGCGTCGCCTCGTGCCAGCAGATTCGCCTCCCCCAATTGCGCCGTCAACCATGCCGCGAGATGTTTGAGCAATGTGTCGCCCGCGGCACGGCCAAAGCTATCATTGATATTCTTGAAGCGTTCCAGATCGAACATCAGCAACGCCAGCTTGTGCCCGCCAGCGTCCGCACCGCGCATGAATTGCCCGACACGCTCCAGGAATAGATCACGGTTCGCAAGACCGGTGAGATCATCGTAGTAGGCGAGGTAGTGAAGCCGGTCGCGCTTATCGATATGGTCGATCGCGAACGCAATGTCACCGGTCAGTTCGCTCAGAAGCTTCATCTCCTCGCCCTGGAAAAACTCCACCTCCTCGGCATACAGAGCGATCACGCCAACCGCCGCCTCCGAGACGATCAGCGGGAGCACGGCCACAGAGTGGACCCCCGCTGCAGCGTATTTATCCGGCGAACAGCAGCCTCGGATCCTTTGCGAATCATTGGCTACGAGCGTTTGCTTTTCCCTGATCGCCCGGGCGACCATCGTCGCCGATGCCTTCTCGCGCGAGGACAATATGTCGTTGATAGCGGCTATAAGCTCATCATTTTTCCCGGCCGATGCGACCGGAACAATCTGACGCCCGTCGCCGTTGACGGCGCATATCATGGCCATTCGGAACCCACCGCCCTCGACCGCTATCCGGCAGGTTTCCGCGTACAGTTCATCGTTGTCACGCACACGCACAATCAACGCATTGATGCCGCTCAACATCGCATAGACGCGATTGAGGTACCTGATCCTGGCCTCAGCGTCCTTGCGTTGCGTGATATCGCGCTGGGTGGCGATGAAGTGCGTGACGCTACCGTTACCGTCGCGAATCGGTGCGATCTGCCATTCCTGGTAATACTCCGATCCATCCTTGCGGTAGTTGATCGCTTCGCCGTCAAACTCGTCACCGCTGTCCAGGCAGTGGCGCAGACGTTGCAGCACATGCCGGTCTGTCCGCGGACCCTGCAGGATTCGCGGGGTCTTGCCGATCACCTCCTGCGAACCGTACCCGGTCATGCGAGTGAATGCGGGGTTAACGAATATAATCCGCGGCCCGGGTAAGTCGAGTTCCGCGTCGGTGATCATGATCGACTCGCCGGACTGCTCCACGGCCGATCTGAACAAACGGAGCGTCTCTTCAACTTTGTTGCGCTCCACCATGTCCTCCTAGAGGCCGCGGTTAACCTTCATCATTAGATGCAACGTCTTTTCCTCAAGTTTGCCGATGCCGACGCACCGATCAGTGCGGCACGGGTATCGCCAGGCAGTCCGCATAGTCCAGGACTGGCGTCGAGACAATGGCTGTCAGCAGCAACTACAAGCATCCCCCTAACGCGCGCAAACAGACTCCGGCAAGGTGTTCCGGAACCATACCCCGTCGCCATCCGTAGCCAGGGAGTCGCCAGAATGATTTGTATTTGCTGGCACAGTGTCCTGCTTTCCGGACGTAAAAGAAATAGTGAGAGCAGTGGTGGTTTTTTGAATAGCCCTGGATCGAGATGCCGAATCCGGCTGGATCAGCGCGCTACCATGCCCGGACCAACCCCACGCGGCCCATCGAGCGGCTTATTACAGCCACCGGCCAGGATCGGAGGATCGGAGTGGTTCAGACGCAAGAGGCTCTGAGCCTGCCCGCATTCGGCGCCAGACATTTGCACACGGACACGGTGTGTAACAACGCCTGCTTGGTGTTAAGAATCCCCGGAAGCAAGTTGGCCGTCACCGTCGGTTGTCCAGACCTCTCTGAAAGCGGTCTCAGAGGTCTGTTCCATCCCTTCTACCTTTGCGTGTGCGGCGCGCTTAACAAGGAATCCGCATTTTGCTCAATGATGCCCACCCTGTGCATTGGCGTCTTCGTTGACGCGTGGTGCATCTTCGCCCGTCACAACCGGCTTGTCATCTTGCCAGGTCACAGCGTATTGGCCCAGCCGCCGCTTTTTCTCCAGCGCTTTGCCAACAGCTTGCCGAAGCGTTTCCTGCAGGCGTTTCCCCTCGTCGGAGGGCATGGCTTTGCGGTTGACGTTCATCGTTTCGCCTCCTGAATCAGACGTTGATAATAGCCCGCATGCAGGATGTCGCGGTTTTCCCCCTGCTGTTCAAAGACCAACACCGGGCTCTCCCCGTCGTTCATGAAGCAGATGCAGCTATCGATGCGATGACCGAAATCGTCAAGCAGATGGCGCAGACTGCGCGGGAAACGCCGCTCGATGTCCGCAAGCGGAATATCGTGCCCACCGTGGGCCACCCGCCCGGCCACGTGCAGTTTCGACATCTCAATGCTGGGCAGGGCCAGATAGATAAGCTCCACAAACCAGCCGTCACAGCGCAACCGGTCCACCAAGCGCAGATAAGTCCCTCCCGCCAGGGTGGTTTCAAACGCGAAGTTGTGGAGGAAAAGTTCTCGGTCATGCGAATGCCTGCGCCCTCGGTGAGGGTCTATTGTTTAACCGGAGATTAACGGTCCGTGAACGCGGGCTCAAGCGGCATTCAAGAGTCCAGGGGCCGGCGGAATCCGCGGTACCATCGATACAACTTTGGGCATCATCGTTATTCGGCAGGCAAATCCCCGGATCGCAAGCGCTGGTGACCCTCGAAAACCGTGATCACTTCGATCTGGTCGTTGCGGATTCGGTACACGATGCGGTAGTTGCTTTCGGTCAACTCGCGCAGCTCGCTCCCCGGCAGCTCGGGCAGGGTCCGGCCCAGCTCGGGGTGAACCTCCAGCACCTCGGTGCGACTGACGAGACGATCGATGTAACGTTCGGCCGCCGCGGGATCGTCACGACCGATGTAATCCTCGATCTCGGTCAGCCGCCTGAATGCCTGTTCGGTCCAGACGACCTTCACGCTTTCTCGCGATTACCGCGGCGAGCAGCGAGTTGCTCACGCAAGAACTGCGTTTCCATAACGCGGCCCGCGTCGGCATCGATCACACCTGCCGCGATCGATTCGAGCAAGCGTTCCAGATAACGAATGCGGTCATATTCGGCCGGTGACAACACGACACCGGCCGGGCGACCGTTCTGCGTGATGATCAACGGTCCCGAGCCGCTCGCTACCCGCTTCAGCAGACGCGAGGCCTGGGTTTTGAATTCCCCGAGGGGTACGATATCTTCGGCGATGGATAACTCTTTCATGAATCTTAATACAGATCTGAATGCGGGTCTTTATTTAGCCTTGCCCGTCCACCGGAGTCAAGTAACTGGTTGTCCCCGACGCTGACGGGCAACATTTTGATGTGCTGCCCATTGACCATTTTGCCTTCGCCCTGAATTTGCCCTACAGTCGCCCCACAACAAACGTACACCACTCCGGTCTTTTGTGGTCCTCTTAGCGTAGACAAGGCAGCGACGCCGGATACCCCGGGCTCAAATCCGGTTCATCCGCCAGGTTCTCCCAGCCGGCAGGGCTGGCCATTCCAATCCGATAAAGCGTCCAGGGCCGGAGGCAGGGAGCGGCAGCCGCGACTGGAGCGGCGGCTGCGGCGACATCAGGATCCGCGCTCCTATAACCAGAGGATCGGGCCAGGCTACAACGTCATCCAAAACCGCCCCGGCTCGATTCAACTGCGGAGGTAAGCCCATCATGTATCGCAGAAACTTTGTGCAAGCAACGCTCGGCGGCCTGCTGGTTTCGGTTGCCGGTCCCAGCCTGGCCGCCGGCTTCGACGCCAAATCCTGCTTCATGCCCAGCCCCAGCGCCAAAGGCACGGTGACCTGGAAGGCCAAAAAGCCGCCCTACCACATCGCGATCAGCAATTCCTACATCGGCAACACCTGGCGTACCGAGATGATGAAAATCGCCAAGGCGTTCTCGCAGAAACCCGATATCAAATCACACATCAAGCAGTTCCAGGCGGCCAGCTCTGGCAACGATGTGTCGGCCCAGATCGCCCAGATGAACCAGATGATCCTGGCCGGGGTGGACGCCATCGTGGTCGACGCGGCCAGCCCCACGGGACTGAATTCGGTGATCGATCAGGCGGTCAGCTCGGGCATCCTGGTGGTCTCGTTCGACAACGTCGTGACCACCAAGAAGGCAGTGCTGGTCAACGAAAACCAGTACGAAATGGGCAAGCGCCGGGCCGAGTTCGTGGTCAAGCAGATGGGCGGCAAAGGCCATGTGCTGCTGGTGCGCGGCGTCGCCGGCACCTTCGTCGACAGTGAGCATGCCCGCGCCGCCCACCACGTGCTGTCGAAGCACCCCAACATGAACGTGACCGAAGTCATCGGCAACTGGGACGACGGCACCGCCCAGAAAGTGACCGCCAACGCGCTGGCCACCACCCCCAACATCGATGGGGTGATCTGCGGTGGTGGCGACACCGGCGTGGTCCGGGCATTCCTGCAAGCCGGCAGGAAAATGGTGCCGATTGCCGGCGAGGCCGAGAACGGCTTCCGCAAGCTGGCGGCCAAGCACAAGTTCCCGATGATGTCGATCGGCAACTCACCGGCCGAGGTCGCGGTGTCCATGCGGGTCGCGATCGAGGCGCTGCAGGGCAAGACCGTGCCGCAGTCGATCGACATCCCGCTGCCCATCGCCACCACCAGCGATCTGGTAGCCGGCAAGAACTACTTCCCCGACAAGCCGGACAACTTCTTCACCGACTTCAATATCGCCCAATGTGGTGTAGAGTTCACCCTCGACGAAATCATGGCGCAGAAGGTCTGAGCGCAGCCCGGGCCGGGCGCCCTCCCCACCCACGCAACCAGAGAAGACAAGCCGTATGAGTAACCGACTACAAGGTAAGACCGCCGTCATCACCGCGGCCGGCCAGGGCATCGGCCGTTCCAGCGCGGTCGCCTTCGCCAATGAGGGCGCCTCGGTCTGGGCCACCGATATCAACGACCAGGCGTTGCAGTCGCTGGCGTCGGAAGTGCCGGGCATCCGTACCGCCAATCTGGACGTTACCGACAATGCCGCGGTGCAGCGCTTCGCCGGGGAGGCCGGCGCGGTCGACGTGCTGTTCAACTGTGCCGGCTTCGTCCATCACGGCACCATCATGGACTGCGAGGAGCGCGACTGGGATTTCTCGTTCGACCTCAACGTCAAGTCCATGTACCGCATGATCCGCGCCTTGCTGCCGGCCATGCTAGCCCACGGCGGCGGTAGCATCATCAATATGTCGTCCGGCGCCTCCAGTCTCAAGGGCGCACCCAACCGCTTCGTCTACGGCACCACCAAGGCGGCGGTGATCGGCATGACCAAGGCACTGGCGGCGGACTACATCAAGCAGGGCATTCGTTGCAACGCGATCTGTCCAGGCACGGTGGAAACCCCGTCGCTGCACGATCGTATCGCCGCCCAGGGCGATGTCGATACCGCACGCGCGGCGTTCATCACCCGCCAGCCCATGGGCCGGCTCGGCAAGCCTGAGGAAATCGCCGCGCTGGCGGTATATCTCGCCGCCGACGAAAGCGGCTTCACCACCGGGACCACCCACGTCATCGACGGTGGCTGGACGCTCTGATCCGGGGCTCCCGAACGTCTGGGACGTGGTGGTATGATGAGTGCCACCACGTTTGCCACCCATGATTCCCCATGACCCAGGCACTCCCCGTCACCATCCGCTTGCACGCCGACGACAACGTCGTCATCGCCCGTACCGACATCCTTCCCGGTATCGACATCCCGGCCGAACAGGTGGTCACCAGAGACCGTATCCGGGCTGGCCACAAGCTGGCCACCCGGGCCATCGATGTTGGCCAGCCAGTACGGCGATACGGCCAGATTCTGGGCTTCGCCTCACAACCGATCGAACCTGGCCAGCACGTCCACGTGCACAATCTGGCCATGGCCGATTTCGAGCGCGACTACGCCTTCTGCCAGGATGCCAGGCCGACCGACCACGTCGCCGAGCCGGCCCGGTTCCAGGGCTATCTGCGTGAGGACGGCCGGGCTGCCACCCGCAACTACATCGGCATCATCAGCAGCGTCAACTGCTCCGCCACCGTCGCCCACCACATCGCCGATGCCTTCCGGTTCGGCAACTACCTGGCCGATTACCCCAACATCGATGGTGTGGTCGCCATCAGCCACGGTTCCGGCTGCGGCATGGCCGACAGTGGGCCGGGTTTCGAGCAGTTGCAGCGGGTGCTGGCCGGCTATGCCCGCCACCCCAACTTCTCCGCGATTTTTCTGCTCGGGCTGGGCTGCGAGGTCATGCAGGTCGGCGCGCTGCAGCGCGACACCGGGTTGATGGCCGGGCCGCGCATGCACGCGCTGACCATCCAGCAGACTGGTGGCACCCGCAAGACCATCGAGCGCGTAACGGCTCAGATCCGGGAGCTGCTGCCCGACATCAACCGGGTCAAGCGCCAGCCGGTGGCGGCATCGGAGCTGTGCGTGGCGCTGCAATGCGGCGGCTCCGACGGCTATTCCGGCATCACCGCCAACCCCGCCCTGGGCGCGGCCGTCGACCGGGTGGTGCGCCACGGCGGCACCGCCATTCTGTCAGAAACGCCGGAGATTTACGGTGCCGAGCATCTGCTGACGCGGCGCGCGGTTAGCCCGGAAGTGGCGCAGAAACTGATCGACCGGATCCACTGGTGGGAGGACTACACTGCCAGCCTGGGCGCGGAGATGAACAACAACCCATCGCCGGGCAACAAGGCCGGCGGCATCACCACCATCGTCGAGAAATCGCTGGGCGCGGTGGCCAAAGGCGGCACCACCAATCTGGTGGAGGTCTACCGCTACGCCGAACCGGTCACCGCGCGCGGTTTCGTGTACATGGACACCCCCGGCTACGACCCGGTGTCGGCAACCGGCCAGATCGCCGGTGGCGCCAACCTGGTGTGCTTTACCACCGGCCGCGGCTCGGCGTTCGGCTCGAAACCGGCACCCTGCATCAAGCTCGCCACCAATACGCCCATGTACCAGCACCAGGAAGAGGACATGGACATCAACTGTGGCGAGATTATCAGCGACGGCGAGACGGTGCAGGACTGCGGCGAGCGCATCTTCCAGAAGATGCTGACGGTAGCCTCCGGCCAGCGCAGTAAGAGCGAGGAATTCGGCTACGGCGACAACGAATTCGTGCCCTGGCAGTTGGGCGCGACGATGTGACGCGGCCGGCGCCGCCCGCTAGCACGCCGCGGGCGGTGTCACTCCCAGTTTCCCACCCCATTCCGCGAGCGTATCCATAATGCCGGCGTGCAGCTCGACACCGTGCTCCAGTTGCTCGCGGCGCCGGGCCAGACCGCGTTCACCGGGCAGCCGGACCGGCGGCCGGCCCGGTGCGGTGGGCGTCGCATGGCAGGCCTGCGCCAGCCAGCCGGTCTCGCGCACGAACGCATCGCGGCCGCCGAATGCGGCCGGATCGATCAGTTGCAGGAACACCGCAGCGCCCCACTGATCGGAACCGTCGGCGCGGCCGAAACCGCCCAGCGCCGAGGTCAGCGCCTCGACCAGCAATCCCAGCGCAAACCCCTTGTGGCCCAGATCGAGGCCGCCCAGCGGCAGAATCGCGCCGGGGGGATCGGCGAACAGCACCGCCGGGTCGTCGGTGGCGGCACCAGCGCGGTCGACCAGCCATGGCCCGGGCAGGTTTTCGCCGCGCTGATGCAGCCGCCCGGTCATGCCGTTGGTGGTGGTCGAGGCGCTGACATCCAGCAGCACTGGGTCGCCGTCAGTGGGGAAACCGGCCGCGATGGGGTTGGGGGTAAACACCCCGGCCACGCCGCCATGCGGCGTGACTGATGCGCCCCTGGGGTCGGAGCTCAGCAGCAACATCACCAGGCCGCGGTCGGTCGCCCGCTTGAGGTAGGCTGCCAGACAGGCAATGTGATGCGAATGGCGGATCACCGTGGTGACCACGCCGTGCTGCGGCAGCCGCGCAATGGCCTGCTCCATGGCCTGTACCACCAGCCACGGCCCCGGCAGATAACACCCGTCCCAGGTCACCGTGCCGCCGCGGTCGGCGACCACCGCCGGCTCGCCTTCGTGCCGCATACCCCCGGCTTCCAGCTCGCCCAGATACGGCCCCAGCAACTGCAGCCCGTGGGTGGTGTGACCCAGCAAATCGCCTTCGACCAGGATCTCGGCCACACAGCGGGCGCGAGGTGTGGCTAGTCCGGCATGCTGTAGCAGTTGCGCGGCGAAGTCGGTCAGCGGTTCGCTGGCGTAACGTGACGACATGATGTTTCCTCCCGGACTGCGGTTGTGGGGTGGCACTGGATCTCACTCGGTTGCCGGCTGGCGGCGGACGCCGCGAACCAGTCGCACCATCAGCGGCGACAGCCACAGGGCCAGGGTGATGACACCCAAAGCGGCGGCGATCGGCCGCTCAAAAAACGCCAGCAGATCGCCGTTGGACTTGATCATCGACGTCATGAAGTTGCTCTCCAGCAGTCGGCCCAGAACCATCCCGAGGATGGTGGGCGCGACGGGGAACCCGTTCTCCTCCATGACATAGGCCAGCAGCCCCATGACCAGCATGATGCCGACGCCGAACACCGTGTTGTTGATGGCAAACGAACCGACGATGCAGAACATCAGGATCACCGGCATCAATATGTTACGCGGCACCCGCAACACCTGTTTTGATGATTTGATCGCCAGCAGCCCCAGCGGCACCAGAATCAGGTTGGCCAGGAAGAACGAGATGAAGACGCCATAAATGAGCTGGGGGTTCTGCATGAAGATGGTGGGCCCCGGGTTCATGCCTTTCATGTACAGTACCCCGATCACCACGGCGGTGATGGAATCGCCTGGAATTCCGAACACCAGCGCCGGCACCCAGGCGCCGCTGAGACCGGCGTTGTTGGCCGAGGTGGCATCGATGATGCCCTCTATGTGGCCGGTACCGTATTTGGCGCGGTCACGCGAGAACTTCTTGCTCACGGCATAGGAGATCCAGGCCGCAATGTCGGCTCCGGCACCAGGCAGCGCGCCGATCGCCGTGCCCAGCAGACTGCCCCGGAGGAAATTGGGCCAGTAGCGTTTCAGCAGCGGCAGCAGGCCGCGAAACACGTTGCCGACTTTCTGCTGCGGCACCGGCGGCAGTGGTTCCACCACGGTCATGTCGCGCAGCACCTCCGAGACCGCAAACATGCCGATCATAGCGGGTATGAAGCTAACCCCACCCATCAACTCCACGTTACCGAAGGTGAAGCGCGGATAGCCGGCTGTAATATCCAGCCCGATGGTGGCGATGAACAGGCCGATCAGCAGCGACACTACCCCTTTCAGCGGCGATGCCGGGCTCACGAACACGGCGCACGATAGGCCCAGGCAGGCCAGCCAGAAGTATTCGTAAGAACTGAAATCGAGCGCGATCTCGGCCAGCTTGGGCGCGAAGATCACCAGAATCAACGTGCCGAACAACCCGCCCATGGCCGAAAACATCAGATTGCTACCCAGGCACAACTCGACCTGGCCCTTGCGGGTCATCGCATAGGCTTCGTCGGCGTAAGCCGCCGACGCGGGCGTGCCGGGAATGCGCAGCAGTGCACCGGGAATGTCACCGGCGAAAATCGCCATGGCGGTAGCCGTAACGATCGCGGCGATAGCCGGCACCGGGTCCATGAAGAAGGTCACCGGCACCAGCAGCGCGGTGGCCATGGTCGCCGTCAGTCCCGGGATGGAACCGACGAACTGGCCGAACACGCCGGCCAGCAGGATGGTGGCCAGCACCGAGGGGGTGAAGACCAGTCCGAACGCCTGATAAACCGCGTGCATCTCACTGCCACCAGGCCAGTGGCTGGAACACGCCCCACGGCAGCGGCACCAGCAGGAAGTGGGCGAAGGCGATGTCAATCACCAGCGTGGTGACCAACGCAATGAGCAATGACGACAGCCAGCGGCCCCGCAGCCAGAGTAGCCACAGGGCCAGCAGGCCGGTGCCGGTGAGGAAGAAGCCCAACTGGTCCGACACCAGGATATAGGCCACCAGCCCCAGCGGCATCAGCAGAAAGCTGATCACGTGGCGCGGCGAGCGTACCCATGGCCCCATGCGGACCCAGGCCGAACCGGCCCGGCTGCGCAGCCCGCTGGCGATCAGCAGCAGGCCGCACAGCGCCAGCCCGCTGCCGATGATCATCGGGAACAGCGCCGCACCGTAATGCTGGTGCGGCAGCGTGGGAAAACCGCGCGCCCGCCAGGCCACGGCCGCGCCGAACAGCACCAGCACCAGCCCGATCACCGCATCATTGAGTTTCATGCCGGCACTCCGTGGCGGGGTGGCGTGGTTACTTGGCGAGTCCTACCGACTTCATGATCTTGCCGAACTCGGCATTGTTTTCGGCCAGATAAGCGGCAAAGTCCTTGGTGTCACGCCATTTCATACCAAGCCCACGCTTGTTCATGAATTCTTTGTACTCGGCACTGTTGTAGACCTTCTTCATGGCCGCCTCCAGCGTCTTTGAGACATTACTGGGCAATCCCTTGGGACCGGCGATGCCGCGCCAGGCACCAAGCGAATACGTGCTGCCGATGGCCTGCTCCAGCGTCGGGACTTTGGGGAATACCGGGTTGCGCTCCTTGGACATCACCGCCAGGCTGCGGACCTTGCCAGCCTCGATCAGCGAGCGGGCTTCGGGAATCGAGCAGGGCACGATCTGCACGCCGCCAGCCACCAGGTCCTGCAGGCCGGGTGCCGCACCCTGGCTCGGCACCCAGGTGGTCTTCTGCGGGTCCAGCCCCTGATTCATCAGCAAACCCGCCAGCGCCACCTGCCAGATGCCGCCCTGGCCGGTACCGGAGGCCTTGAAAGTGCCGGCTGGCTTGGCCTTAACTGCCGCCAGCAACTGCTTGAGGTTCTTATACGGAGAATCGGCGGCCACCTGGATCGCGGCCGGGTCGAAATTGACCTGGGCGATGGGGGTGAAATTCTTATAGGTCAGGTTGGTCAGGCCCTCCCAGTGCATCATGTTGGTCTCGACGGTGATCATGCCAATGGTGTAGCCGTCGGGCCTGGCATAGGCGATCGCCGAGTGCCCCACCACACCGCTGCCGCCGGTGCGGTTGACCACATTGACCGGCTGGCCCAGCTCTTTCTGCAGCACGTGGGCCACGATACGGGCAGTGGCATCGGTGCCGCCGCCGGCGGCCCAGGGTACGATCAACGTAATCGGCCGGTCAGGATAGGCCGCATTGGCCGTCAATGGTGCACTGATCAGGCCCGCCGCACAGGCGACGGTGAACGCTGCACGGGCAATAAAATGACGCAGTTTCATTGCAAACGTCCTCCTAAAGGTATTGCGGGTTTCACGTCACAAAATAAACCGCCAGCCTCGATCGGCCGGCGGTTGCTCTGGCCCGATCAGCCTAGAAACGCGCTGTTGACGCAGTTGCGAAGCTGACCGTCACGCAGATAAGCGACCACGGTCTCGGTCGAAAGCCGCCGGGCGTCGCTCTGACTGGCGCCGCTGTACCAGGCCGCATGCGGGGTCAGCAACAGCCGGTCACGGAGCCGCTCATCACCGGCCTTTAAGGCTTTGACCAGCGCCCGGTCGGCGCGCGGCGGCTCTTCCGGCAACACGTCCAGGGCGGCGCCCGCGATCTGTCCGTCGAGCAACGCCTGGCACAAGGCGTCGACGTCGACGATCGCACCGCGGGCGGTATTGATCAGCACGGCGTGCGGGCGCATCAGACCCAGCGCCTGGGCATCGATCAGATGGTAGGTTTCGTCGGTAAGCGGCGTATGCAGACTGACCGCATCGCATTGCCCCAGCAGTTCCTCCAGCCGTTCCACCCGCGTCACCCCCAGGGCGATTTCCTGACCCCGCGGCAGATACGGGTCATAGCACACCACCTCGATACCGAAGGCCTTGGCGCGTAGCGCGGTGGCGCTACCGATGCGTCCCAACCCGACGATGCCCAGCCGGGTGCCGCGGACCCGGGCGATCAGCGGTGCCCCGCTCCAGCTAAAGTGACCGACCGGATCCTGATGCAGCCGGTTATTGTAGTAATTGAGCCCGCGGCGCAGCGCCAGCAGCATGCCGATAGCATGATCGGCCACCTCGCTGGTGCCATAATCCGGGGTATTGCACACCGGGATACCGGCGGTGCCGGCCGCCCGGAGGTCGATGTGGTCGAAACCCACCCCGGCCCGGACGATGACCCGGCAGTTTTTCAAATGCTGTACCACCGCGGAGTCGATTTTGACTTCGTGCCACACCAGCAAGGCATCGGCTGCCTCGAATTCAGCCGTCGGAATCCGCCCGGCCTCCCGCTCCCGGAAAATCGCGAAATCGAAGTCCCCGCCAGCCGTGGCCCGCTCGATCTCGGCGTCGTCGTGATACTGCGCGTCCGGTGTCAGAATCCGGAACCGTGCCGCCATCAATGGCTCTCCTTGGGCACCGCCGCGCCGCTGTGGCCGACCAGGAAATCCAGATCCACCCCGCGGTCGGCCTGCAGCACATGATCGTAATAGAGCCGGTACCAGCCGCGCTCGGCCGGCGGCGGCGGCGCCTGCCAGGCGGCCCGACGGCGGGCCAGTTCGTCGTCCGGCACGTCCAGCTGCAGACGCCGCTGCGCGACGTCGAGTTCGACCATGTCACCGTTCTGGACCAGCGCCAGGGTGCCCCCTGCGGCCGCTTCCGGCGCCGTATGCAGCACCACGGTGCCGTAAGCGGTGCCGCTCATGCGGGCATCCGAGATCCGCACCATGTCGGTGATGCCTTTTTTGAGGACCTTGGGCGGCAGCGGCATGTTGCCGACCTCGGGCATGCCCGGATAGCCCTTGGGGCCGGCATGCTTGAGCACCAGAACGCAGGTCTCGTCGACGTCCAGATCAGGCGAATCGATGCGCGCTTTGAAATCCTCGATGCCTTCGAATACCACCGCCCGGCCGCGATGGCGCATCAGCTCCGGCGAGGCCGCCGACGGCTTGAGGATCGCCCCGCCGGGCGCCAGATTGCCGCGCAGCACCGCGATGCCGCCCTGCTCGGTGAGTGGATTGTCCAGCGGCCGGATGACGTCACGGTTGTAGCATTCGGCATCGGCGCAGTTCTCGCCGATGGTGTGGCCGTTGACCGTCAGCGCCGAGCCTTCGATGCGCTCGCCCAGGGTCTTGATCACCGCCGGCAGACCCCCGGCGTAGTAAAAATCCTCCATCAGATACTGGCCCGACGGCATCAGGTTGACCAGACAGGGAATATCGCGACCCAGCCGGTCCCAGTCGTCCAGGCTGATGTCGACCCCAACGCGACCGGCCAGCGCCAGCAGGTGAACCACGGCGTTGGTGGAACCGCCCAGCGCACCGTTGATCCGGATGGCGTTCTCGAATGCCGCGCGGGTGAGGATCTTCGACATCCGCAGATCCTCGTGGACCATCTCCACCACCCGCCGGCCGACCAGCTGGGCCAGCGTCTTGCGGCGCGAATCGGCGGCCGGGATGGCGGCATTGGTGGGCAACCCCATGCCCAGGGATTCCACCATGCTGTTCATGGTCGAGGCCGTGCCCATGGTGTTGCAGTGACCGGCCGAGCGCGAGTTGCCGGCCTCGGCGGCCATGAAGTCCTCCAGGCTCATCTTGCCGGCGCGCACGTCCTCGACTGAACTGCCAGACACTGGTGCCGGAACCGATGTCACAACCGCGGAACTTGCCGTTCAGCATCGGTCCGCCCGAGAGCACGATGGTGGGCAGATCGGCACTGGCCGCACCCATGAGCAGCGACGGCACGGTCTTGTCGCAGCCGGTCATCAGCACCACGCCGTCGATCGGATTGGCCCGGATGGATTCCTCCACGTCCATGCTGACCAGGTTGCGGAACAGCATGGTGGTTGGGCGCATCAGGGTCTCGCCCAGGCTCATGACCGGGAATTCCAGCGGGAAGCCGCCGGCCTGATAGACCCCGCGCTTAATATGCTCGGCGAGGTCGCGGAAGTGGCCGTTGCACGGGGTCAGTTCCGACCAGGTGTTACAGATGCCGATGACTGGCCGGCCGTCGAACAGGTCGTGCGGATGGCCCTGATTCTTCATCCAGCTGCGATGCAGGAAACCATCCCGGTCAGCCTTGCCAAACCAGGCGCTACTGCGCCCCGGTTTCTTGTCCTCCGCCATGGGTCTCGCCTTCTGGTTGGCCCGCCGGCAGCCGCCTCACAGGGTGCGTCCGGCTGGCATTGTTAACGTTGTCAGACACGTTAGAACCAGCGGCACGCGAACGTCAAGCACCGCGCCGCGGGCAAATTGACAAGCCTCGGTGGCTGAGCTGTAATTTAGCCGGCCGCAAGACCTTGTCGGCGAATTTAGCATGCGGGCCAACCAAACCTATATAACAAGTACCGATCAGGACACCCACAGGAGAACGTCATCATGCGCCGCAGAGATTTCCTCACCACCACCGCGGTGGCCTCGGCCGGGCCTGCTGCTGCGACGCCTCGGACGTAGTGCCTGGGCGGCTGGAATGCATGGTGCCATGGGCGCGGATACCCCTATGGTGTCCTGTCCGGCCAAGAAAGCCACCCTACAGGATCGCTCTCAGCAACTCCTATATCGGCAATACCTGGCGCACGGAAATGGTGCAGCTCGCCAAGGCCTACACCGAACAGTCCGACGTCAAGCCGCTGATCAAGGAATTCCAGGTATCCAGTTCCGGTAACGACGTCTCCGCCCAGATCGCCCAGATGAACCAGATGATCCTGGGGGGCGTCGACGCTATCGTCACCGATGCCGCCAGCCCAACCGGTCTGAACTCGGTCATCGACCAGGCGGTCGCCGCCGGCATCCTGGTGGTGTCGTTCGACAACGTCGTCACCACCAAGAAGGCCGTCACGGTCAACGAAGACCAGCACGCCATGGGCAAGCAGTGGGCCGAGTTCATCATCAAGCATATCGGCGACAAGGGCCACGTGCTGATGGTGCGCGGGGTCGCCGGCACTTTCGTCGACCAGGAACGCACCCGTGGCGCCGACGAGGTGTTCAAGAAATACCCGGGCATCAAGACCACCCAGGTCTATGGCAAATGGGACGACGGCACCGCCCAGAAGGTGACCGCCAACGCGCTGGCCTCGACGCCGCAGATCGATGCAGTCTGGTGCCAGGGCGGCGACACCGGCGTGGTACGGGCGTTCCTGCAGGCCGGGCGCAAGATCCCGCCGATTGCCGGCGAGGCCGAAAACGGGTTCCGCAAACTGGCCGCCAAACACAAGTTCCCGATGCTCTCCATCGGCCAGTCGCCGGCGCTCGGTGCGATGTCGATCAAGGTGGCCCTGGAACTGCTGCAGGGCAACAAAGTGCCGCGCGCCATCAGCGTGCCGTTGCCCACCGCGACCACTGCCACGCTGAAGGCGGGCGTGAATTACTTCCCCGATCAGCCCGATAGCTTCTTCACGCCGATCAATATCGAGCCGTGCGGGCTGCATTTCGACATCAAAAACGTCCTGCAGCAGAAAGTCTAAGACGCACCGCCAGGTGGGTCTTCGATCAACGACTTTATGACGATAACCGCAACCGCCGGCGGGTCCCCGCCCGCCGGCCACACGGCGTTACTGGAAGCACGCGGCATCAGCAAACGTTTCGGTGGCGTAATCGCCCTCGATGACGCCGATTTCGTCTGCCAGGCCGGCGAAATCCATGCCCTGCTGGGGGCCAACGGCGCCGGCAAGAGCACCCTGGTCAAGATCCTGAGCGGCGTCCACCCGCCCGATGCCGGCTCCATCCGGCTGGCCGGACAGGCGGTCACCCTGGCCAGCCCGGCCGCGGCCGCGGCCCATGGCGTGGCCACGGTATTCCAGGAACTGTCGTTGTTCCCACACCTGACGGTGGCCCAGAATGTCATGATCGGCCATGAACCGATCGGCCGGCTGGGGCAAATCAGGGGCCGCGAGCTGCGCCGGCAGGTTGCCGGTCTGCTGGAACAACTCGGCATCGAGCACATCAAACCGCAGGCGTTCGTCAGCGATCTGTCGCTGGCGGACCGCCAGCTGGTGGAAATCGCCAAAGCCCTGTCGCACGATCCCCAGGTGCTGATTCTCGATGAGGGCACCTCGGCCCTGGGTCGCCAGGAGGTGCAGCGGCTGTTCGACCTGCTGAAGACGCTGCGGCGTCAGGGCAAGGCCGTGGTGTTCATTTCCCACCGCATGGGCGAGATCCGGGAACTGGTCGATCGGGTCACGGTGTTCCGCAACGGCCGCCACGTCGGCTCCCTCGATGCCGAGGCGTTCGATGAAAACCGGCTGGTCGAGATGATGCTGGGCGAGCGGGTCGAACGCTCGTTCCCGCCACGCGCCGAGCTGGCGGCGGATGCCAATGTCCTGCTCGAGCTCAACAAGTTGTCGGCCGGCACCCAGCTACGCGATATTTCATTTGCCCTGCGGCGCGGCGAGGTGCTCGGCATCGCCGGCCTGGAGGGTCAGGGCCAGGGCGAACTGCTGCTGGCACTGTTTGGCGCCTACCGCCGTATCACCGGGCGGGTGCGGATGCACGGTCACGAGGTTAAGTTGGGTACGCCGTGGCGCGCCCAGCACGCCGGACTGGCGCTGATCCCGGAAGACCGCAAGACCCAGGGCCTGCTGCAGCGGCTGTCGCTGCGCGAGAACATCGCGCTGGCCAGCCTCGGCCAGTTGACCCACTGGGGGATGGTCTCGCGAACCGACGAACGCAAGCTGGTCGCGGGTCTGATTGATCGGATGCAGATCAAGACCGCCTCGATGGAACTCCCGGCACGCTCGCTTAGCGGCGGCAACCAGCAGAAGGTAGTGCTTGCCAAGTGGCTGGAGACCAGCGCCGAAGTGTTCCTGTTCTACGATCCCACCCGCGGTATCGACGTTGGCACCAAACACCATTTCTACGAGTTGATCGAGGGTCTGGCCGCCGCCGGCAAGGGCGTGCTGCTCTACAGCACCGAAATCATCGAGCTGATTGGATTGTGCCATCGCGTGGTCGTTATGGATGACGGCCGCATCGTCCGCGAGCTGGTCGATCAGCAGATCACCGAACCCAATATACTGGCGGCCTCGCTGGGCCTCGAAAAGAACCGCGACGACGCCGCAGCGGGAGTGCCGGCATGAATCTGCGAAGTTACCGCGGCGCCCTGGTGGCACTGATCGCGCTGGTATTGCTGATCATCTATTACTGGTACCGCCAGCCGCTGATCATTTCACCGTTCGGCCTACGCATCATGGCCAACCAGGGCACCACGCTGGCGCTGGCGGCGATGGCCCAGATGGTGGTGGTCGTCACCAGCGGTGTCGACCTGTCGGTCGGCGCCATCGTCAGCCTGAGCAACTGTGTCGCCGCCACTTACATGGGGACCGGACCGCTGAGCGTGATGCTGGTGGTCATTCTCACCCTGCTGGTGGGCGCCATGGCCGGGCTGATCAATGGTCTGATCGTGGCCTACGGCCGGATCCAGCCGATCATCGTCACCCTGGCGACACTCTACATCTACAGCGGCGTGGCGCTGATCATCCGGCCCGACCCCGGCGGTCAGGTGCCCGGTTTCTTTGCCCACGCCCTGACCGGCTCCTGGAGCTACCTGCCGTATGCCCTGGTCATGCTGCTGCTGGTGGTGCTGGTGGTATGGGCACCGCTGATGCGCTCCCGGCTTGGCTTCGCCCTCTATGCCATCGGCGACAACGAGGGCGGTGCCCATATGTCCGGCATCAACGTGATCCGCACCAAGATCGCGGCCTACGCAATCGGCGGTTTCCTGGCCGCCTGCGCCGGGCTGTTCCTGACCGCCCAGACCACTTCGGGCGATGCCACCGTCGGCGCCGGCTACACACTGAACTCGGTGGCCGCGGTGGTGTTCGGCGGTGTCATTCTGGCGGGCGGGCGCGGTGTGGTGCTGGGGCCGATCTGCGCCGCCTACTTTATTTCCATCATCATCAGCGTGCTGTTCGCGTCCGGGGTATCGCCGTTTTATCAGAGCGTGTTCCAGGGCGGCATCCTGATCCTGGTGCTGGCGTTCGGCAACCTATGGACTCTGCGCACCCGCAACTGGCTGCGCGTGATCGGAACCTGATCTCATGGCTGCCTATCCCGAAACCACCTCCCGCAAGCTGCTCGCGCTCACCCGCCACGGGGTGCTCATGGCCTACATACTGCTGGTGGTGCTGTTCGCCATCGCGGTGGCCATCAACCCGCAGTTCGCGTCCTGGGCCAATATCCAGGCCCAGCTCCAGATTGCGACCTTCATCGGCATCATTGCCATCGGCCAGACGCTGGTCATTCTGACCGGCCAGATCGACCTGTCGGTACCCTGGAACCTGACGTTTTCGGCGATCCTGATGGCCACCCTGTATGCCGACGGCTACAACGTGCTGATTGCGATCGCCGCCGCATTGCTGGCTGGCGCGCTGGTCGGAGTGGTCAATGCCATCGGCGTGGCGATCTTCCGGGTCCATTCCCTGGTCTGGACGCTAGCGGTCAATGCCCTGCTGCAAGGGGCGGCGCTGGTCTACACCAACGCCCAGCCCCCCAAATCCAACGTGCCCGATGTGGTCCGGTTTCTCGCCATCGGTCACATCGGCCCGGTGCCCGCCGCGCCGCTGGTCTGGGGGGTGCTGGCGGTGGTGACGCTGGTGGGACTGCACTACAGCCGGTTCGGACGCAATCTGTATGCCACCGGCACCAATCAGGTGGCGACGTTCCTGTCCGGCATCGACACCCGCAAGGTCCACCTCGGGGCCTTCGTCGGCTCCGGTGTCTGTGCCGCCATTGCCGGTATCCTGCTGACCGGCTATTCCTCGCAGACCTATCTTGGCATGGGCAACGACTATCTGCTGGTGCCAATCGCCGCGGTCATCATCGGTGGGACCAACATCCTGGGGGGCTCCGGTGGCTATCTGGGCACGATCGCCGGTGCCTTTATCGTGGTCCTGCTGCAGTCTATCCTGTCCACGGCGCAGATCGCCCAGGCCGGCAAGAACATCATCTTCGGTCTGATCATCGTCAGTCTGGTGCTGCTCTATGGCCGCGAAAGCCGGCCCACCGACTGAACCCCGGCCGGCGGCCAGGGTGGCTGCCCGGCCAGAAAATCGATGAAGCTCCGCACCTTAAGCGGCAGATACCGGCGACTGGGATAGACCGCATAGATCCCCGCTTCGCCGCAGTCGTAATCGTCGAACAGCACCACCAGCCGGCCGTCTCCCACCGCCTCGGCAACGATAAAATCGGGTTGCAGGATAATCCCCAGACCAGTGGCGGCCGCCGTTAGCAGGGCATCGCCGTTGTTGGCCCTGATGCTGCCGGCGACTGCGATCCGTTCGGTCTGAGATGCTTGCCGGAACACCCACACATTGCTTGACGCGTAAGTGTAGACCAGGCAGTTGTGGTCATGCAGTTCGGCCGGCGCCTGCGGCACCCCGCGGCGCGCCAGATAAGCCGGCGCGGCACACAGCCGGAGCCGGGCCAGTGCCAACCGTCGCGCTACCAGGCCGGGATCGAGCCGGTCAGCGATGCGGATGGCAATGTCGAAGCCCTCCTCGACCAGATTGACCTGACGATCGTTGAGCTCCAGTTCAACCGCCACTGCCGGATAACGGTCAACGTAGGCTGCCAACGCTGGCGCCAGATAGCGACTGCCGAATGACACCGGCGCACTAACCCGCAAGGTGCCTACCGGGACGCTGTGCTGACCACCGACCAGACGCTCGGCATCATCTATCAACTCCAGAACTTCCTGGCAGCGCTGCAGATACAGGCTGCCGGCTTCGGTAAGGCTCAGCCGGCGCGTGGTGCGGTTTAACAGCCGGCTACCCAGATGGTCCTCCAGCTGTGCCACCTGACGGGTGACCGAAGCACGTGACAGACCGAGCCGGTCAGCCGCCTTGGCAAAACTGCCGCTGTCAGCCACCGTGCTGAATACGCGCATCGCTTGCAGAATATCCATTGCATTATTGTGAAATACAGAATAGTAAATTGCATTTTGTGCTGTTTATTACTGAATTCAAAATCTCTACGATGACGTCATTCCGGGTCCGAACAACCCATGCACTGACCAACCTACTGGAGATACCGTAATGAACCGCCCGACCACCGCTGCCGATTATGGCGCCCTGATCCTGCGCGTCGCGCTGGGTGTGCTGTTCCTGGCCCACGACGCGGTCAAGATCTTCATTTTCACCCCAGCCGGCACGGTGGGCTTTTTCCACTCGCTGGGGTTGCCGGCCGAATTCGCCTACCTGGTGATGACAGCGGAGCTGCTCGGCGGACTGATGCTGATCTTCGGGATCTGGACGCGCTGGGTGGCGCTGACACTGATCCCGCTGCTGCTGGGCACCATCGTGTTCGTGCACGGGGCCAATGGCTGGCTGTTCACCAATAACGGCGGCGGTTGGGAGTATCCTGCCTTCTGGAGCATTGCCCTGCTGGTTCAGGCCCTGATTGGTGACGGGGTAATGGCTGTGCGGCCATCGCTGAGGCCAGCCCAGGCCTGAGCCATCAATCGGCCAGCTACGGCGCCGGCCAGGCCGGCGCCACACGGAGTACGAAATCATGTCAGCCAACACCCCGTTGCCCGCACTCTTCCTGTCGCATGGCGCGCCCACTCTCGCCCTGAGCGACAACCCGGCACACCGCTTTCTGGCCGGTTTAGGCGCCGAACTGGGTCGGCCCGAGGCCATTGTGATGATCTCGGCGCACTGGGACACACCGGTGGTACAGGTCACCACCGGCGCACGGCACGAAACCATCCACGACTTCTATGGCTTTCCCGAGCCATTGTATGCGCTGCGCTATCCAGCCCCGGGCGCCCCGGCACTGGCCGCGGACGTCATCGAGCGGCTTCGGGCCGCCGGCCTCGACGCCGGCGGCGATGAGCAGCGCGGCCTGGATCACGGCGCCTGGGTGCCGCTGCTGTTGATGTACCCGGACGCGGACATCCCGGTGGTGCAGGTTTCGTTGCAATCGCGCCTTGGCCCGGCGCACCATCTTGCATTGGGCCAAGCCCTGGCCCCGCTGCGCGGCCAACGTGTGCTGGTTGTCGGCAGCGGGGCCGCGACCCATAATCTGCGCGACTTTCGCGGTCAGTCGGAGGACAGCGTGCCACCGGCGTACGCCCGGGCTTTCGCCGACTGGCTGGCCGATACCGTGGTCAACGGCAGCACCGTCCAGCTACGCGACTATCGTTCCCAGGCGCCCGAGGCGGTATCCAATCATCCCACCGAGGAGCACTATCTGCCGCTGCTCGCCGCCCGTGGTGCCGCGCTGAACGAACCCGCGCGCGCGCTGCACCGCAGCTATTGCTACGGCATCCTGGCAATGGACAACTACGCGTTCGGCGATTGATACGCAGACTGACACGGCTCGACCACAATCTCATCACGCAGCGATCCGGCGATGGCACGGTGTTGTGCTGGGCCACCGCCCAGCAGCAGGTGCTAGCGCCGGGTCCACGCGGCCGCGAAAAAATCCAGCTCGCACTGCATGGCATAGCGGTAAGTGTGATGCAGCGCGACCGTATCAACGGCGTAGCGCTCGACCAGTCCGTCCAGTTCCTCCGCCAACGCCTTGAAGTCCTCGCTCTGGTACGTCTCGATCCAGGCCGCAAAGGCATGATCCGGGATACCGTCCCGGGCGAGGCTCTGACCCAGGAACGCGTACAGCCGCATGCACGGCGACATCGCCGCAGCCGCCGTGCCGGTATCGGTGGCCCAGGCCGTCGCCAGCAGGAAGTCCGTGTAGCGGCGGGTCGCGGCGTCGGCCTCGACGTGCTCCATATCCACACCCCACTGCGCCGCATAGTCGGCGTGCAGCGTCAGTTCCCTGAGTACCCCCGCGGTGAGCTCATGCAGCGTCCGGAAGCCGTCCCAGTCCGGTGCCTTGGCCGCGGCGATGCTGTAACCGCGGGCGAAGGCCCGCAGAAAGAACGCATCCTGACCGACGTAGTAGGCAAACGCCGGCCGCGGCAAGCTGCCCCCGGCGATGCCCTGCACAAACGGATGCTCCAGGCAGGCCTGGGCAAGATCGCGGTTGCTGTTCCAGAGAGTGGCGGACAGAATCATGACGATGGAGGCACCCGGAAGCCTGTGACCGGTTGCTCACGTTAGCACCGCACCGCCGTCGGGGCCAGCGGGGTCAGACCTGCCCTTTCCAGGGCACCAGGACTTTCTCGATATAACGCATCAGCAGATCAAACACGTAAGCGATGACCCCGATCACCAGAATGCCCACGATGACCACCGGCGTGTTGAGAAAATTCGCCGCCGACAGAACCATATGGCCGATACCGACGCTCGCCGCCACCATCTCCGCGGCCACCAGTGTGGTCCAGCCGAAGCCGATACCGACGCGCATGCCGGTGAGTATCTCCGGCAGTGCACCCCGCAGAATCACATGCCAGATCACCTGCTTGCGGGTAGCGCCCAACGAGTACGCCACCTGGATCTGCTCGATGGCGACCGAACGGACCCCGGCCCGGGTATTGAGAACCACAGGCGCGAACACGGACAAGTAAATGAGCACCACCTTCTGCAACTCACCAATACCGAGCCAGATGATCGTCAGCGGCAGATAGGCCAGCGGTGGGATCGGCCGGTAAAACTCGATCATCGGATCGAAAATACCGCGGGCCACCCGGTTCATGCCCATCGCAATACCGGTGGGTATGGCAAACAGACAGGCAAAGAAGAACGCGCCGAACACACGCCACAGACTCCACGCCACGTGTCCGAACAGCGTATCCCCGGCATAGCGCGTGTGGGTGAGGCTGACCATCTTGTCATACACCTCCACCGGCCCGGGCAGGAACAGCGGCGAGATCCAGTGCAGGCTGGTGGAGGCCAGCCAGGCCAGCAACAGCAGGATTACCGTGATAACACTGATCGCCGCGCTTCGGCCTTTGCCGGGCGCCCCGAATTCGCCCCCCGGCTGGGTTGACGGGTTACCACCGATGAGTTTCCTGAGCCGACTACTCATAAAAGCGCCCCCTATTGTTTGGTGCAGTTCGAGACCTGAGACCGTTCACCCACATGCGCTCCAGTGCCCTCTCTTCGTGGCGCTGTAACGGGCTCAGGTCATCGGGCTATGGCCATGAATGACGCTGACGATGTCCTCGCGGGCTTTGATGAACTCGGGGTCCGACTTCACGGCCCTGGCATCACCCGATTCCAGGTAGCGATAACAGAACCCGAATTCGCGGGTCTCGATGATCCGGCCCGGCCGGGGTGACATGATGCACAGCCGATTCCCCATGAACAGCGCCTCCTCGACACTGTGCGTGATAAAGAACACGGTTTTCCTGGTCTCGCGCCAGATATCCAGGATCAGGGCCTGCATGGCTTCCCGGGTAAACGCATCCAGAGCACCCAGGGGTTCGTCCATCAACAGCATCTCCGGTTCATTGGCAAGCGCGCGGGCCAGTCCCACGCGCTGCTGCATCCCTCCCGAGAGGTTGTAGACCGGATGCCGGGCAAACCCGTCCAGTCCGACCATCTTCAGATGACGCAGCGCGATTTCCTGACATTCACGGCGCGGCAACCCACGCAGCTTGGGTCCGAACGCGACATTGTCGGCAACATCCAGCCACGGCAGCAAGGCATGCTTCTGAAACACGACACCGCGATCGCGACCGGGACCGCTGATGGCATTTCCGTTGAGCAGTATGCGGCCGCCACTGGGCGCTATGAAGCCGGCCAGCAGCTTCAACAGCGTCGTTTTGCCGCATCCCGACGCGCCCAGGGCAATCGTGAAATCACCTTCGTCCATCGTGCAGTGAACATCCTGCAAGGCCTGGACATTCTTGCCCCCCTGCGACGGATACTCGACTGAAACGCCATCAATCACCAATGTGGTCATGTCGTCAATCCTGCTTGTCGGTTTCAGGTTATCCCAGGCGCGGTCGCAACTCGCCATTCAGATACGTCAGCGACCGGGAAGGCTGTCGAACACGGTCTCCAGCGCCGCTGCAACCGCCAGGAGTTCGGCGTCGCGGCCGTTGCGTCCCATAATCTGGAAACCAATCGGCAAATCGTCATCCGCTCGAAAGATAGGCAACGAAATACCACACTGCTGGAACAGGTTGCCCGGGCGGGTATTCTGGGTGGCCAGTATGTTCCATGCACTGCCCGCGTCGACGTCGGTAATCCCGTCAAGCGCCACGGGCAAGCAGGGCATGGTGGGCATGATCCAGCCATCCAGTCCCACCATGCTCTGGTCGACGGCCCGTGCCAGCGCCAGGTGCCGACGGTACAGCTCGACGTATTCCACCGCCTTGACGTCGATACCCAGGCGGGCACGTGCGAACGCCACCGGATCAATGCGGTCCCGACCCGCCAGAAACCGGTCCACGCCAACCGTGGCGAGAAATTCAACCGGTATCATCTTGGCGAACACGGCATCAATCTCGGCCGCCTCGGGGACATGGATCGGGACCACTTCGGCACCGGCCTCGCGCAGCCTGCCCTCGGCCCATTCAAACCCCGCGGCGACCGCCGGCTGAAGATTGTCGAAGTAGTGTTCCACCGGTCTACCGAGACGCAGACCGGCCACCGGGCGCCGGGCTATGGGTTCGCCGGGCACCAGGGCGCCGTAGAATTGCTGCAAATCATTCACTGAGCGACTGAACACCCCCACGGAATCGAAGGTCGGCGCCAGCGGAAACACGCCTTCATTGGACCAGAGCCGATTGCTGGCCTTGTAGCCCACGACGCCGCAACACGCGGCCGGCTGCCGGACCGACCCACCCGTGTCGGAGCCCAGGGCGATGGCGCACAAGCCCGCGGCAACCGCGACTGCCGAGCCACCGCTGGACCCGCCGGGGGTCCGGTGTATTCCGGCGTCACAGGGATTCCATGGCGAATCGTGGGCCAGATTGATAGTGCCGAGGGCAAACTCGGTCATCCGGGTCTTGCCCAGTATCACCGCACCGGCGCGCCGCAGGTCGGACACCAGGGGCCCCTGCCGCGGTTCGATATCGCTGACATCGAGGGTGCTGCCCAGCGTCATCGGCATACCCTCGACCGCGTACAAGTCCTTCAGGGCAATCGGAACGCCCATCAGCGGACCCAGGTCGATGCCCGCACCCAGCGCCCTGTCCAATGCCGCGGCGGCGCTGGTCGCCGCCGCGGCAGCGACGTGGCTGAACGCGCCCAGTTTAGGATCGATCGCCGCGATCCGGTCCAGAAACGCTGCAGTCATCTGCTGGCTACTGGTCGCGCCCCGCCGCAGCCTGTGGGCGACATCACTGAGCGCAGCTTGGGTCGTATCCCGGTAATGGGTTCTCATAATGCGTCTTCAAACTGAACGAGGGCTGGCTTCACGCCAGCCCTCTCGTTAGCTGAAGTCAGACCTTATGCTTACTGGGCCTGCTGTGCCTTTTTCGCCCACTTGTCGGTGACATAGGCATTGTAGTCAGGTAAAACTTCCGATATCTGACCGGCTTTTTTGAGGAACTCGGCACTCACACGGATACTGTGCGCAGCGCCGCCGCCGAGCCATTTCGGGGAGATTTCGTCAGCCAGGGAGGCATAATCGTAGGATGCCAGTTCCGCGGGCACACCTTTGGCGTCGACGCCCATAAACTTGGCAATACTCTGCACCATCGGTGAATCCGCAGTCCACTTTGCTTTGTTGTCCTGATAGTCCTTAACATTCTCGGCAATCTTCCTGACCAACGTCACCATAAAATCAGGATGGGCATTAGCCCAGTCCGTCCTGGCCACCAGGCCATTGAAGGTGCAGACCTTCCATTTGTCGCAAATCTGTTTGGAGCTGATGAAAACCTTGCCCGTCTCTTTGATTCTGTTCAGAGCCGGCGGCCAGATAAATGCCGCGTCGATGTTTTTCTGCCGCCACGCGGCGACGATCGCGTTCGGCTGCATGTCGTAGACGTGCACTTTATCGACCGGAATGCCCCAGTGCTCCAGTGCGACGTGAAGGTCGAGGTCAGACGTCGACGCCTGCGGCGTGGCCAGCCGCTTGCCGACGATATCGGCGGGCTTTTCGATACCAGAGCCATTGCGTACCACCATTTCCTCGCTCTGGCCGATCCCTTCCAGAATCCAGAACAACTGGATCGGGAGTTGATGACTGACCGCTGCCGCGATCGGCGTGGACCCCGCCATCGCGATCTGGACATCGCCTGAGGCCATCGCCGAGATGACCTGGGAGCCGGAGGTAAACAGCTTCCAGTGGATCGTGTAGCCGGTCGCCTTGGAGAAGGTACCGTCGGCAATAGGATATTTCCACAAATTATCGTTGAGCTGATAACCGATGGTCACCGTTTTTGTCGCGGCTTGTACGGGCTGCGCTGCAACGATACCCAGGGCAGCAACCGCCATCACAGCATGCAGACAATGCTTGAACAATCTCATGTCAATCCCTCCTGAACACACCTTAGCTATCACCTTTATACCCCAACCGCTATTGCAGGCGGCCGGATGCTGGTACTACGGGTAGTGAATACCTCTTATGCCGATGATTTCAGATAATCAGGCAACGCAAACGCGTCGATATAGCCAAACAGGCCGGCACTGCCTCCCGTGTGCACAAACACGATATTCTGATCGCGGATGAATTTGCCTTTCCGAACCAGATCGATCAGACCCGCCATACCTTTACCGGAGTATACCGGGTCCAGCAGAATGCCTTCGAGACGGGCCAGCAGTTCTATCGCCTCTTTCATCCCGGGGGTGGGAACACCGTAACCCTCCCCCACGTAATCACAATTGGCCACCACATCGGCTCTGTCAACCACGTTGCCGATACCGAGGTAAGCCGCAACGCGCTGAGCCAACCCGAACACGTTAGCTTCTTGTTGCGCCCGCGGCGCGCGCACGCCAATGCCGAGCACGGGAATGCCCGCGTGGCAGGCGCTGAGCCCCGTCACCAGGCCGGCCTGCGTACCGGCGCTGCCGGTCGCGTGCACGATATGGTCAACCGGCAAACCGGTGTCATTGATTTGGCCCAGCAGCTCCATGGCCGCATTGACGTAGCCCAAGGCGCCGATCTCATTGGAACCGCCACCCGGTATCACGTAAGGGCGTTTCCCGATCGCCCGCAAGCGCTCGGCAAGCAACTCCATTTCCCCGGCCATATCAGCGTTGCCGGGGCGCCGCGATACCGTCGCCCCATGCAGTTGATCCAGAAACACGTTGCCGCTGTAGTTGTAGTTGTGCGACGGGTCCCCGGTACGATCCTCCAGCAGGATATGACACGCCATGCCAAGCTTAGCGGCGGCGGCAGCGGTTTGACGGGCATGGTTGGACTGGGTGGCGCCCTGCGTGATCACCACATCGGCGTTGTGCGCAAGCGCATCGGCCATCAGGAATTCCAGCTTCCGGGTCTTGTTGCCGCCGGTCGACAATCCGGTGCAGTCGTCGCGTTTAATCCAGATCGTCGGCCCACCGAGATGGCGGCTCAGGTTTTGCAAGGGCTCGAGCGGAGTGGGTAGATGCGCGAAACGCAATCGCTTGAAGCGTGACAGATTCATGGGCGCTCCGGAACAGGTGGCCGCCGCAAAACGCGGGTTAGGTGATAACGTGCATCGCCGGCGACGGCAATCGCATTACTGGTTCCCGCCCGATCGCACGGAAGGCAATTCAGCATATGGTTTGCCCGCGTCGACTTGATTGCTTTTTATGTTAGGTTCGGGCATCCGCTACGACCAATGCGAATATCCTTGGCCCTTATCGAGTTTTTGCATGATGATGGCCATGGCACCCCATCCGGAGCTGTGCAATGAAGCTCGCCTGGTTTGAAGATTTCCTGATGCTGGTCGAGGCGGGAACGTTCTCGAAGGCAGCCGCACTGCGCAACGTCAGTCAGCCGGCCTTCTCGCGCCGGATTCAAATGCTCGAACACTGGCTCGGCATCAAGCTCGTCGACCGGCACAGTCCGCGCTTCGCCTTGACCCCCGTGGCGGTGCGCTTCGAACCGGAGATACGCAACCTGCTGCGCCAGTTTCACGAGCTGCGGGCGCAAATGCAGGGCGATGCCGTTGCCGACAAGCGCGTTACGGTGGTGACCCAGCATGCGCTGACGGTCAGCTATGTGCCGCAACTACTTCACTTTCTTGGTTCGCATTTCGGGACCTCAGCGTTCCAGGTCCGTACCGGCGGCCGGGATGAGTGCATCGCCCAGCTACTCGATCATCAGGCCCATCTGATGCTGTGCTTCGAGATCGATAGCCAGCCAATGCCGCAGCCGGTGGCCAGTATGGATCACCTGGTCATCGGCAGCGAGCAATTGCTGCCGGTTGTCGCCACGGACGCTGCCGGCCAGCCGCTGCATCGCCCGCAAACAGGTGTCGGCTGCAAGCTTCTGCAATACCCCGACGACAGCTTTCTCGGTCATGTCGTCAGGACTCACTGCCTGCCGGATCTGAACAGGCGCTGCAAGCCCGAAACCGTGTGCGAGTCCGCGTTCACCGTGGCTCTGCGGCAAATGGCCCTGGCTGGCATGGGTATCGCGTGGCTACCTTACGGCCTGGTCAAGCACGACATCGACACCGGTGCATTGACCCCACTGCTGGGTATTCTGGATGCGCCGCTGCTGCCAATATCGCTCTACCGCAGCCCTGCCGGCGATGCATCAGCACCGGACGCCATCTGGCAACTGTTCGAAGCGCAGTGGGAGGTTACCTACAGCGGGATCCCGACGCCGCCGGAATTGTAGCTGGCGATAACCCTTCATGCCGTTGTGGGGGCTGTTTATACAACTGGCCTAACTGGCGCCACCGGCTGCCGGCAACCTGGCGCTACCGCTCTCGCAGCAACGCAGCCCCTTTTTCACCCACCATCATCGCAGGTGCATTGATGTTGCCGGATGGGATTAGCGGAAACACCGAGGCATCGATCACCCGCAGCCCGCTGGCACCGTAAACCCGCAACTTGGGATCGACAACGCTGAGACGGGGATCCGGCCCCATGGCACAGGTGCCGCAGGGATGAAAGATCGAATAGATGTTCGCGCGCAGGTACGCCTCGACCTCGGCCCGGCCCTGCACCGCACTGCCCGGGCGATCCTCACGCCCGACGGCCGCCAGCGGCTGCTGCTGGCCCAGCTCGCGAATGGCATGAAAGGCCTCGACGGCCTCGTCCAGATCCGCCGCGTTAGCCAGCAGATCAAGACGGATAACCGGCGCCACCTGCGGATCAGCCGAGGCCAGCTCGATCCGGCCGCGACTGCGCGGATAGCACAGCGAGCCGGTAAGGCTGAATCGCGGCGTCGCATCGACCTTGATCACCCGCATCCCACCCACGGCCGGCTTATCGTACGCCAGCGGGCAGAAATAGAGTTGCAGATTCGGGCGCGCACTGCCCGGCCGGGTAGTGATGAAACCACCGGCCTGATTAAGACTCAGCGCGAGAATCCCCCGCCGCAGCACCACGTATCGCAGGCCGGCCTTGAAACGGCCTCGCAGGCCGGCGAGCTCGCTGTTCAGGGTCGGCACGGTGGCCCGGTAAAACACATCAAAGCTGGCATGGTCCTGCAGGTTCGCGCCGACCGCGGGGGCATCGACACGCACGGGCACACCGCGCTCCGCCAGCGGTCCGGCCGGGCCGATGCCGGAAAGCATGAGCAGCTTGGGTGAATTGATGGCGCCGGCACTGACGATCACCTCGCCGCGGCATTCGGCCCGCCGCGCCTGCCCGCGCTGCGTGAACGCCACGCCGGCCGCCCGGTGCCCGTCGAACAGAATGGTGTCGGCTTCGGCCCCGGTCAGCACTGCGAGATTGGCGCGCCGTGCGGCCGGATCCAGATACGCGCTGGCCGACGACACCCGGCGTCCGCGCGCCGCAGTGATCTGGTAGTGGCCTACGCCGTCGCTGGTGGCGCCGTTGAGGTCCGGGTTGAAGTCGTAGCCGGCCGCGGCGGCGGCGGCGAAGAACACCCCGCACAGCGGATGAGCCTGGCCGGCAACGTCCGATACCCGTACCGGCCCCCCGGCGCCATGCCAGGCGTCCGCACCCAGGGCGTGATGCTCCATCTTCCTATAAATCGGAAGCACGTCCCGCCAGCCCCAGCCCGGGTTACCCAATGCCTCCCAATCATCGAAGTCCTCCGGCCGGCCGCGGGCGTAGACCATGGCATTGATGGCGCTCGATCCGCCCAACACTTTGCCGCGCGGCACGTACAGGCAGCGGTTGTTGAGCGCTGCGACCGGGGCACTGTGATAGCCCCAGTTCACCGTTGAATCGAAAAAGGTCTTGGCATAGCCCAACGGTATCTGCGTCCACAGACGGCGATGGCTCGGCCCGGCCTCCAGCAGCAACACCCGGGTCCGCGGGTCCTCGCTCAGCCGGCTGGCCACCACCGCCCCGGCCGACCCCGCACCGACGACGATGTAGTCGAAACAACCGATGCTGGACCGCTCGTCGGTCATGCCGTTGCCCGCAACTGCTGCTTGAGCCAGTCGGTAAAGATCAATGCTTCCGGGTGGGCCGAGGGATCCCGGTCGCGGGTCACCAGATAATGCGACTGCGGCTGCTCAACCGCCAGCCCCGGCAGCCTGTGAACCAGGCCACGGCGCTCGTAGACCGCCGCAAACCGGCTCAGCACGACGGCGGCGCCCACCCCCGCCGCGACCAGTTCCAGCGCCGCCAGCGACGTGTCCACCGTCGGCCCCGAAGCCGCACCCACCAAGGGCACACCCGACTGGCGCAGCACGTCCTGCCAGACGTCCTCCATCCCCATGATGCGGATAAACGACCCGGCATCGAGATCCGGAATCCGAATCGGCCCCCAGTCGGCCGCGACCACTACCACCGCCGGGTCGTTGACCAGGCGCTGAGTCCGCAGGCCAGGCCAGTCGCCATGCCCGAAGCGAATGTCGACGTCCACCTTGTCGTCGGGCAGGGAATCGGCCCAGATCGATGAGAACAGCCTGACACCGAAGTGCGGATACGCGCGACAGAACGCCTGCAGATGGCCGGCGAGCCACAGCGTCGCAAGCGAAACCGGCGCGCGTACCGTGACGGCGGCTTCGCCATGGCGGCCGAAGATGCCGGCGGTGGCAACCGACAAGGCCTCCAGCGTGCTGCGAACCTGGGGCAGGTAGGCCAGGCCATGGTCGGTCAGCGACAGACCGCGCGGATGGCGCTGGAACAAGGCATAGCCGAGGAATTGTTCCAGCGATTTCACCTGGTAGCCGACGGCTGCCGGGGTCAGTGCCAGCTCCGGCGCGGCGCCGGCGAAGCTGCCGTGCCGGGCAGCTGCCTCGAACGCACGAACCCAGTTCAACGGCGGTAGCTGGAGTGAGTCGACCATACCTTCAGAGAAAAATAGATTTTACGCAATCAGCTAATACATTCAGTTGATTTTATACGAGAGCTTGTCACACTGAGACCAGCGAAACAACAGGAGGCCTGTTATGAAAATCGCCGACCTGGACGTGTTCATCGTTGGCAATCCGCCGCCCGGCTGGGGCGGACGTTATTTCATCTTCGTCAAGCTGACCACCGACGACGGCGTGACCGGCCTGGGTGAAGTGTATTGCGACACCTTCGGGCCCGGCACGGTCAAGGCGATGATCGAAGACGTGTTCGAACGTCATGTCGCCGGCCTCGACCCGTTCCGGCTCGAGGCCCTGTGGCGGCGGGTGTACGGCTCCGGCTACACCCTGCGCCCGGATGTCTCCCTGATGGGTGTGCTGTCGGGCCTGGAAATCGCCCTGTGGGACATCCAGGGCAAGGCGCTGGGCAAACCGGTCCACGCCCTGCTCGGCGGCCTGGTGCACGAGCGCCTGCGCAGCTACACCTACCTCTATCCTGACGTCGCGGCCGGCCAGGACAGCGGCATCTACTGGGACGCTGACCAGTCCGCCGAACGCGCTTTGGCCTATGTCGAGCAGGGCTTCACGGCGGTCAAGTTCGATCCGGCCGCGCCCTATTCCGCGTTCGACCCGCGCCAGCCGTCGCTGCAGTCGCTGGCGCTGTGCGAGGCGTTCGTAAAGCGTATCCGCGAGGCTGTCGGTGACCGCGCCGACCTGCTGTTTGGCACCCACGGGCAGTTCACGCCGGCCGGTGCGCTGCGCCTGGCCAGGCGCCTGGAACCGTACGACCCGCTGTGGTTCGAGGAGCCGACGCCACCGGAAATGCCCGAGGCAATGGCCCGGGTCGCGCGCGGCACGTCGATTCCGGTCGCGACCGGGGAACGCCTGACCACCAAGTATGAATTCGCCCGGGTGCTGCAATGCGGGGCCGCCGCCATCCTGCAGATGGCGCTGGGTCGCGTCGGCGGCCTGATGGAGGCCAAGAAGATCGCCGCCATGGCGGAATCCCATTACGCGCAGATCGCCCCGCACCTCTACTGCGGCCCGGTGGAAGGGGCCGCGAATATTCATTTTGCCGCCACCCTGCCGAATTTCCTGATCCTGGAAAGCATCGAGACCTGGGGCGGCTTTCATGCCGACCTGCTGCAACAGCCGATCCGCTGGGAAGAGGGTTACGTGCTGCCACCGCAAGAGCCCGGGCTCGGCATCGAGCTGAACGAAGCGGTAGCACGCGCTCACCCCTACACCGGCGAGCGGCTGCACCTCGAAATGAACGAAACCCCCATTCTGTAATGGACAATCACATGAAATACGGCGTCATCGGCCTCGGCCACCTGGGCGGTCACCTGGCCGCCTGTCTCGCGCGCAATGGGTTCCCCGTGTGGGTGCATGACCGCGACCCGGCACGGGCCCGGCACCTGCTCGCCCACGGGGCGGAATGGGCGGACAGTCCGGCTTCTCTGACCGACGCCGTGGACGCGGTCATCACCTGCCTGCCCTCGCCGGCGGTATCAGAACAGGTGCTGACCGAGTTGCTGGCAGGCGCCCGGCCCGGCATGACCTGGATCGAGATGAGCACCAACGGCCGCGACGAGATGCAGCGGCTGGCCGGCTTGGCCACAGCGGCCGGACTCGATGTCCTGGAAGCGCCGGTAACCGGTGGCGTCCATCTGGCCGCCCGGGGCGAGATCACCGTGCTCTGCGGCGGTGACCAGGCCCTGTTCGAACGGCACCGCCCGGCCCTGGAGGCGGTCGGTAACAGGATCTTTCACATGGGCCCGGTCGGCTCGGCCGCGATCATCAAAGTCATCACCAACATGCTTGCGCTGACCCATCTGGTGGCCTGCGGCGAAGCCCTGATGCTGGCCAGACGGGGCGGACTCGATATCGGCCAGGCCTATCACGCGATCAAGGCCAGCTCGGGCAACAGCTTCGTGCACGAGACCGAAGGCCAGCTGATTCTCAACGGCAGCTACGCGATCAACTTCACCATGGATCTGGCGCTGAAAGATCTCGGCTTTGCCGCCCACTTCGGCCGTGAATTCGACGTCCCCCTGGACCTGGCGGCGCGGGTCCATGAGACCTTTATCAAAGGCAAGGAAGCCTACGGCGGCAGCGCGCAGTCGACCCAGATCGTCAAATTGCTCGAGGACGCCCTCGGCACCGACCTGCGGGCCGTCGGCTTCCCCCACCAACTTGAATAATCCAACCCGGGTGGCGACGTGGAGGCCCCGGCGTTCACCTCAGCGGATGTGGATCCGCCCGTCGACCCGTGGCGCGATCCGGGCCTGGGCCGCGATGGCTTTTGACACCACCTCCGCCAACACCGGCCCCTCACTGGCCGACACCGTCCTTGGTAGCTGTCTGAACATACGGTAGCCATCGCCGCCGGCCGCCAGGTAGTCGTTGATGGCAACACGATACGTGGCCGTCATGTCCAGCGGCCGGCCGCCCACTTTGATGTCGGTCACACGCCGACCGACCGGCGCCCGGGAATCCACGGTAAAACGCACACCGGAGACCTGCGGAAAACGCCCGGCGTAGTCGTGCAGTTGCGAAACACCGTTCTCCAGCGCCGCTTTCAACACCTCGCCGGTGGCCTTGACCACCACGACTTTGTTGCCAAACGGCAGCACGGCATAAACATCCTTACGGGTGATGGGACCGGCCGGGTAGATCTGGTTGCTGCGGATACCGCCGCCGTTCATGATGGCGACGTCGGCGCCGCTAGCCTGGCGCAGGGCATCGGCGATGAAATCGCCCAGATTGGTTTCCCTGGCGCGCACGTCGTGCCCGACCGCATCGAGTGCCACGGCGCTGTGCCCGATGACCCGGCCAAAACTGACATCCAGCCTGTCGACGTAACGTTTGACCAGGGCCGCCATGGCGGCATCCTGCGGCAACTTCGAGGTGATCGGAATGCTGCGGTAGGTGATGGCGGGCGCGCCGCCGGCGAAACCCAGACGCAGATCCCAGATGTTGCGCCAGTCGCTGGAGGCCTTGACGTAGGGCGCGTGCCCGCACTGGGTGTCCAGCATCAGCGAGTGATCATGGCCACCGACGATCAGGTCAATGCCGCTGACCCGGGCGGACAGTTCGCAATCCTCGGTGTGGCTCTCGTGCGTCAGCGCGATGACGTACGTGGCCCCGTCGCGCTTGAGCTTTTTGACTTCAGCGCGCGCGGTCGCGACCGGATCGAGAAACTTCACGGCACCCGGGTTCTTGAGAATGGCGCCGAAATCGTAGGCCAGACCGAATACGCCGAATTTGATGCCCCTCACGGTCACCAGCGCATCCGGTTGCGTGCCCGTAATCGGCTTGCCAGTGCTGGCGTCCAGGATATTGGCGCTGAGCCAGGTGAAACGGGATTCCGCCACGCGCTTCTTGAAGGTGGCCAGACCGAAGTCGAATTCGTGGTTGCCGATGGTCGCGTAATTCAGCCCGAGCTGGTTCATCGCGGCGACCATCTGCCGGCCGTGGAAGACGCTCGACATGATCGACGGCGACAGCAGGTCGCCGGCGAACAGCACCAGCGTGTCCGGATCGTGCACCCGGATGGCCTGCAGTTCCGCGGCAACGCGCGCAGCGCCTC
Organism: uncultured Gammaproteobacteria bacterium; assembly: GCA_963713445.1. Lineage (GTDB taxonomy): Bacteria > Pseudomonadota > Gammaproteobacteria > Competibacterales > Competibacteraceae > CAVQMB01. The sequence continues at coordinate 75,835 of CAVQMB010000003.1, forward strand.
CGAGCGTCCCGTGCGCCACCGGCTGAAGTTCATAGACATCGTTGAAGGTGACGATATCGACCGTCCGAGCCTGCGCGGTCAGGCTCAACAATGCCAGCAATGGCAGTAACCCCAGCAGCAATTTCATGGCGTTCCCCTTGTCTCCAAAAACCAGTCTAGCCGCTCGTCACCCGTCTTGCAGCACGCCTGCCGGCATCAGCCGGGTTGGCGCACCCTGCCGCTCGGCATCGGCTGGCTGTTTCTGCTACCGGCCTATCTGTGGTATTTACTACGGGTGGCATGGGGGCTGGCCTGGTTCGCGCGCGGCCGGCCCATGCGGGCGAACTGAGCGTCTGCCGGCACCCGCTACAAACGCCACAACCAGCGGCATAAAGAGTGTGGAGGAAAAGCATGATCGAGTTCACGCCGGACAACGTGGTGGATGCCGTCATTGAGCAGATGTCGACCACCACCGATCCACGGCTCAGGACCATCATGGCATCGCTGGTGCGCCACCTGCACGCCTTCGCCCGCGAGGTCGAACTCACCCCGGAGGAATGGCTGCAAGGGATCGATTTCCTCACCCGGACCGGCCAGACCTGCACCGCCCAGCGCCAGGAATGTATCCTGCTGTCCGACACCCTGGGGCTCAGCACCCTGGTCAACACGCTTAACGACGCCAGCCGCACCGAGCACGGCACTCACACCAGCCTGCTGGGGCCGTTCTACCGCGACAATGTCCCGCACAAGGCATTGGGCGAATCGATCTCGCAAGGCGATGACAGCCCGCCGATCCTGCTGTGGGGCACGGTCCGCAATGCCCGGGGCGAGCCCTTGCCGGACGCCCGCCTGGAAATCTGGCAGACCTCCAGCCACGGCAACTACGATCTGCAGGAAGGCGACGGCTCGCAGATCGATTTTCGCGGGGTTTTTCACACCGCTGCCGACGGCCGCTATCACTTCCAAACCGTCCGCCCCTGCAGTTACTCCATCCCCACCGACGGCCCCGTCGGCGAGATGCTGCGGGCCCAGCAACGCCACGGCTTCCGGCCTGCCCACGTCCACTTCCTGGTCAACGCGCCCGGCTACCGCGAACTGGTCACCGCGCTCTACTTCCCCGACCCCTACCTGGAATCCGACACCGTGTTCGGCGCCGCCGCCGACCTGGTGGCCGAGGAAGCCGCCGCCGATCCCGCCGCGCCGGTGCAGGGGCTGCCCAGCGTGCGCTTCGACATCGTGCTGCCGCGTGCGGACAAGGCCGACGACGGCCGGGTCGGTGCGGATCCGGCGCAGATTGGACGCCGCTGAGACCAGCCGATACCCGGTCTGATCTCCGATAAACCGTGGCAGCGTGCTGCGTCACGTTCCGGACAGCATGGCCACCTCATGCGCTACCGCCTGCTGCATGACGAAACCGTTGTTATCTTGCGCGTCCGGCATGGCCTTGAAGACCCATCAACGGAGTAAAATGTGTCGTCTTGGACAACCTGGTACCGTAACGCTCCGGATTCGATGCGTTATAAAGGTGGAATAAACATGAAAATAGTAAATCTGCTGGCATGGCCTGCCACCGCATTGATCCTTATCCTATTTGCGAACGGGGTCGTTTTTGCGGATACCGTCAGCGACGTTGGAAAAATCCTCCACGACATCCGTCAGGATCAGCCGGTGCCAGACCTGGCCTATCTAAAGCGGGTCAAGCCCATGAATAACGATAGCGCCTATTACAAAGGCCGCTATAACGGTATTGAAGTCGCGGTCGAAACACACCCCAACAGTAATATGGTGGCATCGATCCTTATTAAGGTGCCCGGGCCGGACCGGACTGGCGATGTACTGCCTGTCGTCACGCGCGTGCTTGGACCTCCGCACAGCAGTGACAGGAACAACCATATTTACAGTTGGGCGTGGCCCACATACCGCACTGCGTCCGTTCATTACGCAAAAAATGACGGGCCCGATGCAGCGGGCACGACGATCATATCGCTGTTCTATCGGTAGAACGAAAGCGTCTATGCGCTGGACGCACCCGACTCATCAAATACCCAACTGCAGCCCAATCTCAATCACCCGACCAGCGGGAATCCGGAACTGGGATGTCGCATGCAAGGTGTTGCGGACCATGACGGCGTATAGCCGGTCTCGCCAGGCCACCAGCGCCCAATTGATACCCGGCATGTAGATCCGACCGTGAGAGAGCTCAGAGGTCTGCTGGACCCGCAGGCGCGGTGCAAAACCCGATTGTACCGCCTGACGGGTGAGCGGGAACGCGCCGGTGATAACCGCTTGCGAGGCAATAATCGTCGCTGCGGTGCTCAGCACCACCAGCGGTAACAGCGCCCTGTCCGGCGCCAGATGGAAGAACGGCTGCAACGTGCCTTCCGGCCTGTCCAGCAGCAGCGCGCCCTGACCGAAATAGTTCAGCAGCAGGGCCGGCAATACGAAACAGAACCAGACCACCCGAATCGGCGTCGGCCCTCGGTGAAGGCTGGGCAATAGGCCGAGTAGGGAATACCACCGCCGGCCCGGAAACAGGCAGCCAACTCGGGCAGCAGGGAACCGAAGTGGTTGATGGTCCGACTGACGAGACAGGCGTTCTGAGCGCCATGGCCGGTCAATAGCGCTGGCCTGCTCAGCAGGCAACGTGTAGCACCCAACTATCATCCTTCCACATAAGGAGATTTATACGGACGGAACCTGATCATGCATCCGGCAAATCGTTGGCTCTTAGCGCTTTGTGCGCTTGCCTATCGGCTTCTGCCCCTCACTGCCTTCGCCGATAAGCCATCCGTCATCGGAACGCGGCGAGGCACGTATGTCTGCAGCAACGTTAAGGGCGCCATGACGCTGATCCTGGAACACGGGAAAACGGTCTGCTGACAGGCGAGTTCCACTTCCAGACCAGGAGAGGCCACTCGGCGAAGGGCGCCTATCGCGTGCGCGGCCGATCCATGCCCGCTGGGTGGCGCTGATGCAATAATGGCTATCGGCCGACAGCTATCGGCTAGCGGCCAAAAGCCGAAGACCGACCGCGTCCGCGATGCGGTGGCGGCGACCCTGGCGCTGGAACCGGCCGACAGCGGACAGCCCTTCTGCTTGCCTTTTTCAAGCTCCAGTTTGGTGTGGCACATGACAGATAAAGCTGATAACGTGCCAAGCAGGCTTTGCAATTAATCATGGCATTTTCTACTAACGCCGAGGGGGTGAGCACTGTCATTTGCTGTGCACAGGAGTTTTTCCGCGCTGAGTCATGACATTAGTTTATCAGCGCTTAGTAAATCAGATTTAGACGCCAATGACGGCCTTCAAAGGTAAGGGAACTAACAATGAAACTCAAAATACTCTTTGGTATTATGGTGTCGCTGTCTTGCCTCTACAGCGGAACATCGTTTTCTAAAACCAACCGATCGGCAACAGTGACCATCATGAATGTGACGGGCGGGCCTATTGTTGCCGGCTTTTCTCATAAGTACAGCAATGTATTCCACGATAGCGGATCAACAAGTAAGACTAAACCGCTGGGCACGACCCCATTGGATAACATGCAAAAAGTCGGTACGGCACGATTTAGGACCGGTTTTTTAACCACTGGAAGGGATTGGTGGATCGTCAGTTATGTTGACGACAAAGGTTGCTCGTATATCTCGAGCCCAAGAAATGCTCGGAAATTCGTTGATGGTTTGGAAAAAACAGCCATTTTTACTGGCGGGATACTTATCGACGGCGGAGTTGACATAGCGATCGGCGGGCTTTTGGACCCCGAGCCCGTCGGTAAGGTCGCCGGTGGCGTTGTAGGACTTGTGACAGCCGGGTTGGGCGGTACTATGGTCGGCCTTTCCAATTCGGAAAGTACCGCGGGTTTCAAACGGCATTTTTTGCGTAAAAAGGATACGAGTGTATTGATCCTGCTTGCCAAGGATGAAGTCACTTTTGTTTCAAAAAGCGGCAAATCGTCCACGAGAATGGTCGCGACAGGAAAGTGCATCGCAAAGAAGAAATAGCAGGTCACCAGGCTTATAGTGGAAACCAGTTCTTTCGGGTCACACAGTTGATTTTCTGATTTTGTCGTAAAAAAGGCCGCGGTAGTCAACCGTGGCCTTTTTTGTTTGGCCGAGCGGAGCGCGCAATGCCACGCTCGCACAATACCGAGCAGGCCGCGTTGGGTGAGGCCGACCCGGCACAGCTTGTGATTATGCACTGCTTAACATATTCAACCCGCCCTCACCTCTCACTGTTTTTACAATCCCTTCTCAATCAGGTCTACGTTTCAAACGCGCCCAATCTGTCAACCAGGCCGGCGGAAAAGGCGTCTTAATCCCTTCTCAATCAGGTCTACGTTTCAAACCGCAGGACACCGACGCGCTTGATTAGGCGGCGCAGAAGTCTTAATCCCTTCTCAATCAGGTCTACGTTTCAAACGCCAGCGTATTGCTACTTCGGCTGCACGCCCTGGGGGTCTTAATCCCTTCTCAATCAGGTCTACGTTTCAAACGCGCACAACCGACATGCCCTGGAGCTAACATCGGTCTTAATCCCTTCTCAATCAGGTCTACGTTTCAAACAACGCGCCGAAAAGTTGCACTGCGTGACGGCTCTAGCGTCTTAATCCCTTCTCAATCAGGTCTACGTTTCAAACATATTCAGCGTCAACGTATTGCTGTTGGTCGTGCTGTCTTAATCCCTTCTCAATCAGGTCTACGTTTCAAACAGTCGGCATCGCTAAGCGGTCCAACTGTATACCGTTGTCTTAATCCCTTCTCAATCAGGTCTACGTTTCAAACGAGCCTGCAAAGAAAGCTACTGAAGTGCGGCTACTGTCTTAATCCCTTCTCAATCAGGTCTACGTTTCAAACGCGCGCTAGCGACCGCGCAGCAAAAGCGATCACCGTGTCTTAATCCCTTCTCAATCAGGTCTACGTTTCAAACTCCTTCAGCTGCGGCAGAGTATTGCGATGGACGGAATTGTCTTAATCCCTTCTCAATCAGGTCTACGTTTCAAACGATTTTCACGAACCGCTAATCGCGCCGCGCTGGTCGTCTTAATCCCTTCTCAATCAGGTCTACGTTTCAAACCAATGACCTGCATTACTAGGCATCTACGTCGCACCTACGGTCTTAATCCCTTCTCAATCAGGTCTACGTTTCAAACGGACGCCGCTGGGTACAAAGCTGGACATGACCGTGCGTCTTAATCCCTTCTCAATCAGGTCTACGTTTCAAACGATCGCTAGACTGCCACGCTGCTACGTATCGAGGCGTCTTAATCCCTTCTCAATCAGGTCTACGTTTCAAACTGATGACAATGCCGTTAACTCTGCCGGTCTACTGTGTCTTAATCCCTTCTCAATCAGGTCTACGTTTCAAACCCCGAATGGCTGCTCAACATCCGCATCGACGATCGTCTTAATCCCTTCTCAATCAGGTCTACGTTTCAAACCCCTTGATTGGCGAAGGTTGCGAAGAGGGAGCACATGTCTTAATCCCTTCTCAATCAGGTCTACGTTTCAAACTTTGCACGTTTTGCAACAAAGTCAAGACGTACAAGTCTTAATCCCTTCTCAATCAGGTCTACGTTTCAAACTCGCCAGCCGCCCCGCCATCAATGGCGCCGCGGTAGGTCTTAATCCCTTCTCAATCAGGTCTACGTTTCAAACGCAGGCGTCACGACGCCGGTCAACACGCTGGAGCGTCTTAATCCCTTCTCAATCAGGTCTACGTTTCAAACCGCCCTTCGGGAGTAAAGACCGATGACAATGATTAAGGTCTTAATCCCTTCTCAATCAGGTCTACGTTTCAAACGTGTACATCAATTTACCTGATTAGCCCTCATCCTCAGCCCTAAAAGTTGCTTGCCAAGCGCAATCGCCGCTCCGGGCAAGGCGCACACAGCATTATCGCCCGTGCCAGTCGCGGCAGCATCGCGGCCAAGCGAAATCGGCGGTTGAATCGATAAGCCGCCTCGGCCAGATAGCGCCGCGCGTACTTGGCCTGTTTGAAGGCGTGGTAACGTCCGCTGATCGCGCGCTTGAGGTTACCCAGTACGATATTGACCCAGCGCGCACCGCTCACCTCGGTCGCCGCGCGCCCGCCGCCGGTTTTGAGCACCGTATGGGCATGACCCGCCTCGACGACGCGGCCAAAGCAGGCCAGTCCGTCGGAGTAGACCTCCGCCGGAGCCGCCAGACGCCGTTGTACCCAATCGTTGAGCGAGGCGTTGTCGAACGCGCGAACCGGCTCGATCACCGCGAAGCGGGGGTGTTGCAGGTCAGCGTCGGTCTCCACCGCCACCACGAACGGTTGCTTGTTCTCCGAGCCCCGGCCGCGCTTGCCGCCGTTGCGCTCGCCACCGAGGTAGGCGTCATCGATCTGTATAAAGCCTTCGAGACGACGTGTGCGTTCCCGTTCCTGCATCGCCTGCATCACCTTGTGCTTGATCCGCCAGGCGGCCTTGTAGTTAATCCCGAGGTGGCGCATCAACTCCAGCGCCGAGAGGTTGGTCTTGGTCGTGGTCAACAGATACAGCGCCAGATACCAGGTCGTCAACGGCAGCTTGGTGCCGGCCATCAAGGTGCCACTGATCAGCGTGCTCTGGTGTCGGCACGAGCGGCATTGGTAATACACCCGCCCGCCACGCCGAAACCGCGAGCGCGGCCGCTGGCCACACCTCGGGCAACGAAAGCCGTGCGGCCAGCGCGTCTTGTACAGGGCGCGGTAACATTTGGCTTCGGTGCCATAGCGTTCAATGAAACCCGCCATCGACAGGCCGGGTTGAAACTGGACGGGGTTGATAGCCATGCTCGCGATCCTCGGTGAACGTGGCCTCATTGTCCCATCGTGCTGTCTCAAAACATGAGACTGGCCGCTGAGCTTCGGGGCTAATCAGGTCAATTTAACTCTCTATGAGCTGGACGAGTCTTAATCCCTTCTCAATCAGGTCTAACGTTTCAAACCCCAGCTTGGAAAGCAATAGAGAATGTTTATACGCGTCTTAATCCCTTCTCAATCAGGTCTACGTTTCAAACGCTTTTAACGCGCGCGCGTCACGCGCAAGCGATGAGGTCTTAATCCCTTCTCAATCAGGTCTACGTTTCAAACGAACACAACGCGGTAACAAGTAGGCTCGCGACCTACGTCTTAATCCCTTCTCAATCAGGTCTACGTTTCAAACGCAGTGCAGCATACAACAATTGTTGTTGTTGTAACGTCTTAATCCCTTCTCAATCAGGTCTACGTTTCAAACGCGACGGAGCGGTTGAAGCTCTCACAGAGCATGTCGTCTTAATCCCTTCTCAATCAGGTCTACGTTTCAAACGGAAATCCTGCATCTGCAGTTTGCCGAGGCTCAGGGTCTTAATCCCTTCTCAATCAGGTCTACGTTTCAAACCTCGGCCATCACGTCGATCAGCAGTTTGCGCAGCAGTCTTAATCCCTTCTCAATCAGGTCTACGTTTCAAACCTCCGCGTCGAAAATGTCGTAAATGGCAAATGCCTGTCTTAATCCCTTCTCAATCAGGTCTACGTTTCAAACGTTTACCGCCGAGGAAACTGCCGCGGCCGAAGCGCGTCTTAATCCCTTCTCAATCAGGTCTACGTTTCAAACTCCTGACTCCGCAACGTTTATTTTATTATGGCTTTGTCTTAATCCCTTCTCAATCAGGTTACGTTTCAAACTTCTGACCGTGCTCAACTCCCTGAGCCAACAGCAGTCTTAATCCCTTCTCAATCAGGTCTACGTTTCAAACTTCAGCGATATGACGATAGACGGAACCCCCGTGGTCTTAATCCCTTCTCAATCAGGTCTACGTTTCAAACAAAGCTTAATGCGCGCGGTCAACGCCAGCGCGGACGTCTTAATCCCTTCTCAATCAGGTCTACGTTTCAAACCGCTATGCGAGCGCTGGGTATGCGCTCGATCCGATGTCTTAATCCCTTCTCAATCAGGTCTACGTTTCAAACTGCAAAACTACGTGCCAGTTTATTGTTATTTTGGGTCTTAATCCCTTCTCAATCAGGTCTACGTTTCAAACTAGCGCTCCCAATGGAGGTGCGCCTGACACGGCTCGTCTTAATCCCTTCTCAATCAGGTCTACGTTTCAAACACTGGCGCTCCACAGACTATGCTGATCAGGTCGAGGTCTTAATCCCTTCTCAATCAGGTCTACGTTTCAAACGCTGATCAGGTCGAGCAATATGCGGCCGAGTTTCTTGTCTTAATCCCTTCTCAATCAGGTCTACGTTTCAAACGCTGTATGTTGAGCGCGCCGGTGGTGCCGGCCTTGGTCTTAATCCCTTCTCAATCAGGTCTACGTTTCAAACTGAGGCCGCGTTGCGCAATGCCGGGATTGAGCCGGGTCTTAATCCCTTCTCAATCAGGTCTACGTTTCAAACATGCGCAGTGGGATTGGTTGGGTCTTAATCCCTTCGTCTTAATCCCTTCTCAATCAGGTCTACGTTTCAAACGATACGCAGAAGTTGAAGATAACGCTCGGGAGATCGGTCTTAATCCCTTCTCAATCAGGTCTACGTTTCAAACCGCTCGACGCCATAAGCCCTTTACAATCAACCACATGCAGAGGGGGTTGGCAGAAATTCCGGTACCGTGAAAGTTATTGCACGGGAAACACATAACTAAAGCGCCTCGCTTGCCGGCAACAGCGGTCGGCTTAACTGTAGCAGATTGAAGCCATCGTGCAGAAGCATGATGTCCTCGGGAAACATCTGGCGTCCGAGCAAAGCCACCTGGCCGTTGCGCGGTAACGGGTAGATACGAACGTCGTCGGTCCAGGGGTCGATGAGATCTGCCAGATCGGCACTCACCCGCGCCAGCGTCACACGGTTGAACTCGGCGGCAAACACTGAATATTGAACTCTGACCGCGCAGCGGGTCAGGTACCGGGCAATCCGGGCCAGGCGGCGCGGATCCGTAATATCGTAAGCGATCAGGTACAGGGCAGCTTTCATTCGTTACCCTCGAGTACAAACCGATAAAGCCGATTCAGTATCACCCGGCCGATGGTCCGCAAGCGTCTGGCCCGCCCCTCGAACAGTTCGGTCAACGCCCGCCCGGTCAACGGTTGCCCGGGCGGTCTGCGCTCCAGCCATTGCAGTAATGGCCATTGCAGGTCCACCGCCAGCCAGCGTGCCAGATCTTCCAGCAGATCGAGCCGCTCGACCAACGACCGCGCCCGGGCAGCGTCCAGCCCCGTGTCCGCCAGCAGTTCGGCGGCGAGTGCCCGGGCCATGCCCTGCAACCGGCCCGCCACCAGGCCACGCTGGCGGTCACTGACCACACCTCGCTGCTTGGCCTGCAGTTCGAACAACAGATAACTCAGCGAGTAGCTGTCCGCCGTCAACCCAAGCCGCCAGCAGAGCCGGCGCCGGGCGTGGCTGTCGATCGAGCGACGCCAGTTATCGTAGCAGTCCTGCCAGTCCGGCCGGTCGAGAAAGTCGACCAGCCGCTGCAATAAGCCCTCGCGGCGGGTGGTTTCGCCAAACAGGTAGGCCCGCAGAGCGCCCGCCTCATCCAGGAAGGTGACCGTAATGCCGCGCGCGGCGCAGGCCAGCAGCGTCGCCGTGGTCAGCTCGACCGGCCCCGAGGCGATGATGCGCGAGATATGACGCAGCGGTACCAACGTGGTCGCACGTCCCGGGCGGCGGGCGATCAACGCCGGGCCGTCCAGCATCACCCGCAGGCCGCCACGCCCATCGAGATAGCACGGCCTCATGGCACCGCATCCTCATCCGCCGGCAGGACCGGCGCCTGTGCGAGCAACGCCCGTGCCAGTTGATACGCCCGCTGGCGCAGATAGCGCCGCCAGCGCCTGGCCGCCACCTCATGGCTGGCAAAGAACGGCTGCCGGGCCGCCTTGCCCAGGCGGCAGGCGCCGCGCTCCAGGTGAAACTGTCCGGCCCGCAGACGGCGCTCGCGGAACAGCCACCAGACCCAGGCATCGACCCTCGGGCGCAGCGGTTCGATCAGATCGGAGGCCAATGATTCCCGACCGTAAGCCGGCTCGTGGTAGAACCCCAGCAGCGGATCGAGCCCGGCGATGTAGCAGGCCCGCACGGCCTCGTGGTGCGTAAGTGTGTAGGCCAGTGACAGACACGCGTTGACCGGATCGCGCGGCGGCCGGCGATTGCGCCCAACGAAGCCCAGCGCAGGCGCAAACAGCGCCGTGTAGCCGCGGAAATAGGCTGCTGCCGCCGAGCCCTCCAGCCCCAGCAACGACGCCCGGCTGCCGGCATCGACGAGATCGAGCGTGATGTCTTCCAGGGTTTCCAGCGCTGCGGTCAGCGCCGGTCTGCGATCCGGCCGGCGATTCAGGGCGCGGGTCAGCGTGCGCCGTTGCGCAGCGGTCTTGGCCAGCATCAGGCGCCGGCTCCAGGCCACCCGGGTGATCTCATCCTGCCACAATGCGTACTGGGCCAGCCGGCGCCGGGCATCGTTGTGCCCCGGTCCCACAAGATAGCCACGCCGCCGGCTATGGCGGCTGCCGAGCAGCAGCACATCGATGCCCTGCTCACCCAGCGCTCCGAGCAGTGCGGTATCCAGCCGCGCCCGCCCCTGCACGACCAGCCGGTCCAGCATGGCCACCGGTATGGTACGCACGCGTGCGCCGGGCTCGCGGATCATGACACGGCGGCCATCGAGACCGAGTTCGACGTCACGCCGATCAAGCAACAAGGTGGTCATCGGTTCATCCTATATAGAAAAATGCCGGATCCTCCGGCGCCACAGCGATGCCGAGCGTGCCGACCGGGCGGCCGGCCGCGAGTGGCAGCAGCAGAAAGCGATCCTCCTCGGGATCGATGACCTCCCGCACCTCGATCAGCAGTTCAGCCCGCTCGCGCGGCGTGAGGTAGCACTCGAACACCGATTTCTGGCCACCGCAGGCATAGCCCTTGAGCACCCGCAGGGCCTGAAGCAACCGCCGGGAACAACTCACGTCATAGGCGGCGAGATACAGCGGACGTTGCGACATGAATGGCGACCTCCCGTCAGCGGATTTGATGGGCCTCCCTGCCCGTCCCTGGCGTCATCCCTGACGACCGCCATCAGCTTGCCGCAAGTCGGGGTCGCAGACTGGTTCGACAAGCTTGCGGGAGATGTCAGGACGCGCTGAAGCCGTCCTCGGTGCTGGACCGGTAACGTGCCCCGACGCGATCAGGGCCAGCCCGGCTCCGCCTCGGCGAGCAGTTGTTGGAACAGTTCGTGGTCGACCGCGCGCATCAGCCGGGTCCGTTCCGCCGCGGGCACAAAAGCACTCTTGAAGGCCTGACGCGTGAGCAGCAGCGCATCCCAGCGGGTCAGCTGCCGCCGGTCATGCACCATCCGGGCAGCTGCCAGGTATTCATCCGCCAGGGTGGTGCGGCTGATACCGGGATTGTCGGTGCACAGGGTCAGTCGCAGACCCTGCGCCAGCAACGCCGCCAGCGGATACGGCAGACAATCCCGGCTGGCCGGTTCGTCAGGGTCGGCGAAGCCCACGACCTCGCGGTTGGAGGTCGGGCACAGTTCCAGGCACACGCCGCGGTCGCGGAAGCGCTGCAGCAGTTGCGGATGGTCGGCCAGCGTCAGGCCGTGGCCGATACGGTCGGCGTGCAGCCGATACGCCGCCTGCCAGATGTTCTCGGCCGTCTCGCCCTCGCCGGCATGGATGGTCACCGGCAAACAACGCTCGAAGGCCGGTTCGAAGGCGCGGGCCAGCGCTTCCGGATTATGGGTACCCTCAGCCCCGGCCAGATCCAGCCCGGCGACGAACTCCGGCAACGCGTCGGCCAGCGCAACCGCCTGTTCAACCGCTACCGCCGCCTTATCGGGCTGGCGCCGGTCGATGATGACGACGAACCGGCAGAGCAATTCATCGGTGCTTAAAGACTGCTTCAAGGCATCGTGAAACCGGTGCAGGAATGCCGCGGCGTCGCCGCCCAGATATTTCTGCGGGCTGCCGCGCAACTCCAGGTAGCGCAGCCCCTGGGCGCGGGCGGTTGCCAGGACGGCCCGGGCATAAGGCTCGATCGCCGCGGGATGTTGGAGCAAGGCCGACCCGGACAGCTCACCCGGACGCTCGTAGGCGGCAAAACCCAGCGGATGCCGGCTTTTCAGTGCCACGCGCGGCAGGTGGTCGCCCCATAGGCGCTGGCGCAACAGCACCTCGTCAGTCTCTATCAACAGAACGGCGGCACAAGCATGCCGCAGCGGGGAATCCCGCAACCGCTTGGGCCAGTCGGCCGGCCATTCGCCGCTGCGAATCCAGCTACCGACTGCACGCAAGGCGCGCTGATGTTCCGCAGGCGATAGCTGCGTCCACAACGCGCGAGCCACCGCGCGCTGGGCCGGGACATCGAGCATACCGCCCAGATGACAGTGCAGCTCGGCCTTGGGCAGCCGCCGCAGCCATTCGCGCGATTCCGGACCCAGCGGGGTATCCCTGAGGGCCTGAAGAATCCGCGGTGGCAACCGGTAAAGGCTGCGCCAGTTACCGTGCGCGGCCTGCTCGTCGATGGCCCGGATGAAGTTGCCGAACAACTGAGCGCCGGCACGCTCGCGCCCATTCAGTTCACGGTCGAGCGCCTCGGTATCCAGCACCGCAGCCGTGACCATGAGCGCTTCACGGTCTTCGGCTGCCGGCAGCGGAAACCGTGCGGCAGTCACCGGAGAACAATCGTCCAGGGTCACGTCAAGCAATTCGCTGCGCCGGTGCTGACCCAGTAGCACCGGCCTGACGTAATCGGCCAGCGCTTCCGGCAGGGCGCTGGCGAACAGTTCCGGCGCCGGCTCACGCAGCGCTGCGGGCAACTGCCCCGGACCGACGATGTGCAGCATCGCGGCGCAGCCAAAAAGCTGGCCGGCCCGCTGCAGGTCGGCGCTCATGGTCTTGCGCCCGCCGGCCAGTGACAGCACCAGCTGGCCTTGTGGCCCGCAACACTCGGTAGCCAGCAAGGTCACCCGCAGGATCAATTCGCGCATCCGCGCCACCTGCGGGGCATCCGCCAGATCACCGCTGCCCTCGGCCTGCCAGATCCGCAGCGGGCAGGGTTCACCCAAGGTCGCCCACCAGCGCTGCACCGCATCCAGCATTGGGGCCGTGGTATCCGTGGTGCACAACCACAGTTCATCGGGTTCGGCCAGCGCATGTTCGGAGCGGATGCCCGCTATCGCCGCGCGTTGACTGTGGTGGCGGTACAACGGCAGGGTTTGCGGGGCCAGCACGGCATAACTCTCGGCCACCACCGGCCAACTCATGCCGAGACTGCACAGCAGGATGTTACGCACTGGCCTCGCGGTCCCGCAGCCAGCCCACGGCCAGCCGACTCCACAACTCGAAGCGCGGCTCGGCCACAACCTTGTCAGGGGCCATGAAGCCCAGCGATTCCAACGCGGTTTCGCGTGGCCGGGGTGGGTCGGCCGCCGTCCAGCGCACCACGTGCAGCACCCCGATGTGGACCCGGCCGATGGCGCTGTGGCGCTCGAAGATCCAGGCCCGTGGCCGGGCATCGGCCAAACCGGCCGCCACCTCGTCGCCGATTTCCTCAGCCGCCTCGCGAACCAGGGCCGCGGTCAGCGTCGCCACCGGCCCGGCCCGGGCGTCGATCCGCTCGACATGACCGCCGACCCCGCAGCTCAACCGGTCGCGCAAGCGCCCGTCACCGCCACGGCGGGCATAGCACCAGAGCGCGCCAGCCGGATTCTGCAACACCAGATAGGGAATAAGCTGCAGATAGCGCTCGTCGGTTTCTGCCTGCGCCCGCGGCAGCCACACCGGATCGGCGGCCGGGAGACCGCGCCAGGGCCAACCACCCTGTTCGGGCAAGGCGCCGAAGGCATTGCGCGGCAGGGTAAGCACCTCGGTGGTCGCGGTCATGTTTCGGCCTCCGGCAGCAGTCGCTCGAACACGCCGGCAAGATCGGCGGCGAGCTTCTGCGGGCTGCTCAGCGCCGCCTGGATCGACCCCTGATTGTTGCGATCGCCGTGTGCCAGCGCATTGCGCAAGGCCCGCAGGTGGTAGTAGTCATCGCAGATTGGCAGACCGCGCCGGCAACGGTCCTCGAATCGGTCCTTGGCCTGCCGCCGGATGTCGTGGTTCTGGGCATCGCCTAACTGCTGCAGACGCACCTGGCGGGTCAGAAACGCCTCGAAGCCCATAATGGCGGCGCGCAGGTAATCGGCGCTGGCAAGGTAATGCTGCGCCAGGGTACGCTGGCGGTGGTATTGGTCCTGGCCGTCGATCCAGCCGATACGCTGGTCAAGCGTTGTGGTGAACAGCGCGCCGATGCCGGTCGGCGGGGTCGTGGCCAGGGCTTTACGGAACTGGCGCAGCTTGCCACGGGCATCACCCGGTCGGCTGCTGCGTTCGTAAAACGCCGCGTCACGCAGCAGCCCGGCCGTGTCACCAAGATCGTCGCGCAGCAGCGGTTCGAACACGCCGTAGTCGCCGTCCTTGTCGAAGCTGTGCAGCGCACCGACCCAGTCGGCCATGTGCAGCAGGCCCTTGAGGTCCATCACCGGCGTCACACCATCGCGGCGCAGATCCAGCGCGCCGTAATATATACCACGGATCTCGACGTTCTTGGCCTTGCGCAGATACAGCGCACTCATCTGGGCCAGCATCGGCAGGTGTCGCAGCCCGTGGGTGAGATCGAGCGACACGTCACTGGCCGGTGCAATGTCGGCGGCCATCACCCGCAGGATGGCGATTTGCTCGGCCAGCGTGCGCCCGTAGGGAATCAGGCGCAGCCTGACCTCGACGTCCAGCGCCGCGGCAAGCAGTGGCGCCAGCCGGTCAAGCTGGGCCTGGTCTGTCGCATCACTAGCCGCCGCATCGATCAGTTCGAGCAGCAGCTTATCGTGCGCATCACCCAGCCCGAAGGATTCCAGCAGCACATCCCACATGCTGCCGGGCGTGCCGAGCACGATCAGCCGGTCGGGCCTGATATGGCGCAGCAGAGCGTGAGCAAAAAACTCCGTCGGGGCAACCGGCCCGGCCCCGAAGTCGTAGCGGGCGCTGCGGTAACGCTTGTTGGGATCCGATTCGCTGCTGCCGCCGAGCAGGGACAGTTGTGTATGCATGATGGGCTGGCTACTCCCCCGTTCGCTGCACTCTATAGGCTTCCAGTCGGGCGCCGCAGGCTCGCATTTCCGCGGCACTGAGTTCCTGGCCACGGCGCTCGGCGGGCAGCTCAATCGAGAGGTGGCGATAAGCTGCGCCGCGGGCGCACACCTCAGCGGCCAGGTGCACCGGCAGGGTACCAATGACCGTATCGCCCGGCGCGATCTGCCCCAGATCAAGATGGCGCACCACCCGATCCACCGGGATGCCCTCCTCGTCCGCCCACTGGCGAGCGCCGGGATGCCTAGAAACAAACCACGTCGTCATAACGCAAGTGTGCCGCATCGGTGGCCGGCTGTCAGGGGTGACAAGGTTGGGTGTTCGGCTGTCGGCTGTCGGCTGTCGGCTGTCGGCTGTCGGCTGTCGGCTGTCGGCTGTCAGTGGTCAGTGGTCAGTGGTCAGTGGTCAGTGGTCAGTGGTCAGTGGTCAGTGGTCAGTGGTCAGTGGTCAGTGGTCAGTGGTCAGTGGTCAGTGGTCAGTGGTCAGTGGTCAGTGGTCAGTGGTCAGTGGTCAGTGGTCAGTGGTCAGTGGTCAGTGGTCAGTGGTCAGTGGTCAGTGGTCAGTGGTCAGTGGTCAGTGGTCAGTGGTCAGTGGTCAGTGGTCAGAACTCAGGATTCAGTAGTTTTCCAAACTCTACCAGTTTCGCCCAGGTTCTAGCTCGCTGATAACTGGTAACTGAAAATTCAACAACTTGCCAAAATCCCTTCTCAATCAGGTCTACGTTTAAAACCGCTGGACAAGCGTGAAGCCGAGGCTGATGTGATGGTCTTAATCCCTTCTCAATCAGGTCTACGTTTCAAACAGGACACAACCAGCGGTAACAAGTAGGCTCGCAACCGTCTTAATCCCTTCTCAATCAGGTCTACGTTTCAAACAATCTCGATTTTTGAGGATGGACGTGTGGGCCGGCGGTCTTAATCCCTTCTCAATCAGGTCTACGTTTCAAACGAAGCAGTCGATAGTAACAAGCTTTACAAGCAAATCGTCTTAATCCCTTCTCAATCAGGTCTACGTTTCAAACCTGCTGGCACCGCTATGCGGTGCGCGATGCAACCTGGCGTCTTAATCCCTTCTCAATCAGGTCTACGTTTCAAACCGGACATGGCAGCAAGCGAGTTGCAGTGCTTAATCGACGGTCTTAATCCCTTCTCAATCAGGTCTACGTTTCAAACCATGCCGAATCGTGTCGACAATGGTCCGCAATTATAGGTCTTAATCCCTTCTCAATCAGGTCTACGTTTCAAACACAGTGCCCCAGCGGAACTGACGAGTTCAGCGACACGTCTTAATCCCTTCTCAATCAGGTCTACGTTTCAAACAACCGACTGCAAACGAACCCTGTCTCTCTTTCTGCCGTCTTAATCCCTTCTCAATCAGGTCTACGTTTCAAACACAACTGCTCGTTGATCGAGTGACTGCGGCACTTGCTGTCTTAATCCCTTCTCAATCAGGTCTACGTTTCAAACACAGTCCTGGGCGTAGTGCTGCTGTCACGCTGGCAGCAGTCTTAATCCCTTCTCAATCAGGTCTACGTTTCAAACGCGGCCGACACGAAGCGAGCCCTGGCAGCTCTTGCGTCTTAATCCCTTCTCAATCAGGTCTACGTTTCAAACCGCGCTATCGGCAGGAGCGACTGGCGAACAGTTGTCTTAATCCCTTCTCAATCAGGTCTACGTTTCAAACGCAATAAAAGTCGTAGAGCGTTGAATGATTTAACCGTCTTAATCCCTTCTCAATCAGGTCTACGTTTCAAACCCGGCTACAGGTCGGAAATCGGCCGGACGGCTCTCGTGTCTTAATCCCTTCTCAATCAGGTCTACGTTTCAAACCGCTCGACGCCAGAAGCCCTTTACAATCAACCACCTGCAGAGGGGGTTGGCGAAAATTCCGGCGCCGGAAAAGTTATTGCACCACACAACCACTTTTCTACACTCGCGCAACGCTGTCAAGCCGCTTCCGCGGGTTGCAGCAGCAGCCAGCCGAAGGACAGCGGCACCGACTCGCCGAGCCGCGCACTGTGGCAAAGGGTACGGGTGCTCCCTTCCTGGATCGGTTGCTTCTTCTGGATATTCCAGCCCTCGCGCAGGCCGTCCACCGACAGCGACTCGAAATGGCTGAACCGACCGATGCGTAGCAACATGCCCGATTCCCGCAGGCTCCTGGCAATCAGGATCTTACCGGGTTGCAGTTTGACCAAACCCTGTGCGCCGTAGCGCAGTTCGGGCAGCGCATCGTCAGCAAAGAAACGCTGGTGCTCGGCCAACAGGCGCCCGGTGTAGAAGGTGTTGCAGGCCTTGCGAAGATCATCGAAGGCGAATTGCCGGCCGATGAGTGTCTGCACCCGTGGATCCGCCAGCGCCCGATCATCCAGCTCCAATTCCACCTCAAAGCTGATGGTTTCGCCATCGGCCCGACTCAGCAGGCGCTCGAAATGCATCTGGATCTCGGCGAAGCCCTTGCCCCGCTGGTACTGCAGCGCCCGGTCGATACGGGTACAACCGTCCGGCAATGCGGCATCGGCGACCTTGAACAGCCGCATCGGATCGGATTCCAAATGGCGGAATTCGAAGTTCAGCGCTTCGGTTTCCAGCGTCTGTGCTCTGCGGCGGACGTCGGCGCGGGCCACCGCCTGACCAATCCCGGTACGATGCTGCTGGGTAAAGTGGTTGACCAGGGCCGTGCGGATCGCGCCCTTGAGTGATGAACCCGGAATGTAAGGGCACCCGGTGTGGGCATTGCGCACGAAGGGATGGACTTCGCGGCTTCGCACGGGACTGTCGGGATGAGCAACCAGGGTCTGCAGGGCGTCGCGCGATTGATCGCTGATCCCGATCCTGCCCAGGCTATGCCGCGCCGGATTGCAGGCACCGCGGATGATCTCCTGGGCGCGGTCGAACTGATTGCGATCCAGCGCGCTTTCCAGCTCGTGGCGGACCTGCGTGCTCATGTCGCGCACCACCGCACTGCGGTTGAAGCGGATGAGTTGGTCATCGCGCAGCAGATAATCCTCCGGCGCCAGGGTATCGCCGGTGCCGATATGGATCGGCGTCAATGGGGTTGCGGTGAATCGGTAGACGGTCATGAGCCCTCCGCGGCGGTTTCCGTATACGGCAGGCAGAGATGGAACGCGTGCTGGCACACCTGCGGATGGTGTGGGTGCACCGCTTGCAGGAGTTCGCCGTAGGGTCCGTCATCGGCCGGCGAGAACGTGAGTCCTGGCTGGGTCAGCGTGAGCGGATACTTGAACGGCGAGCGGGAGCCGCCGGCGTACAGTCCGCCGAGCTTGCCGTAATGGGTGTGCAGCTTGTACCGGCAACCCGCCATGTTGCCGGTCAGGGTGCCGTGCGACAGGCTGAGCAGGCGATTGCCATTGTAGTCGAACAGCCGCGGATCGGCGGGTTCGACCGTCACCCTGAAACAGCCACGCCCGAGATTGGCGTCGCGGCCGAATCCGAACTCACCGACCTGGCTGAACCAGTCGCCCAGCGTGGCGGCATTGAGCGTGCTGCGGACGTAGACATCCAGCGCGGCGGCCTGATCGTCGTACCAGTCATCGGGCATGAAATAGAGCCCACCACTCGCGGGTGTGGTGCCGGTGAGCCGGTTGATGGTGTTATGCGCCTGACGCACCTGGCGCACGCTGCCTGGCGGATGCGTCAGCTGTGGCACCAGCCGGGCCTCATTGAGGCCGTCACGCAGCGTGATGAAATCGGCTAGCGTGAGCCAACCGTGCTTGCGCTGGTTTTTTCCCTGCTGCAACCGCCCGATGAATTCCGTCCGACTCTCATCGGCCCGCTGTTCCGGCCGGCCCATCGGCCCGAGCAGTGGGCGTGGCAGATGATCGGCCGGCAGTGCGTCTGATAACAACAATGGCTGTTCGACCTGTTCCGCCAGCCAGTCGCCGAGCGCCTGCTCGCCGTCGCGGTAACGCTTGATCCAGCACAGATGGCCGAACAGCGTGCCGGAATGCGGCGGCGTGGCCAGCGGACTGGTCAGCGTCAGCCGCAGCCTGAAATCAGCCATGGCCGACCTCGACCACCGCATTGGGCCGCTCCTTGCTGATTGTCTCGATGGCGTCGAACGATTCCTGAATGGAGCGATCGTCGACCATCAGGTGGGTCACTTGCACCCGACCGTAACCGCGCGAGCCGGAACCACCCAGGGCATCATCCTGCAGTAGTTTGAGCCCTTCCAGCACGCGGTTGAGCCCATCGCGGTCGATGCGGCCGCCTTCACCGGTATCGAACACCTTGTAGACCAGCTCCAGCTCGAAGCGGGCACCGGCGGGGACGCGCTCGGTGCGACGCAAGCCACCGTCCTTGGCACGTCCCTTTATACGGTCGATGCTGACTTCCATCTTCTCCTCGGTGAACGCCAGGCCCTGTTCACGGATGCCTTCGGCCCAGTCGGCGTTCAGCATGGCGTCGCGCACCACCAGGCGGGTCGGACCACCGCGCCACTCCTTGATCGTGGTGCCGAAGATGCGCAGAACCGGATCGTCGGCGGAATAATCACCATTCCGATTGCTGCCCCAGACACTGCCATCGTCCTCGATACGGTCCAGAGTCCATTCCAGCAACGAGCGCAATTTGCCTTTGATACTGGAGCCGGGGATGTAGGGTTCCTGGGTGAATGGGTTCTTGACCACTGGCAGATCGAGCCCGCCGATTTCGATAGCGTCCTTGCCGGCACCGATGTGAAGGCCGGAACGCAACTCCAGGGTGGTACAGATGCGATGGGTAGCGAGTAGTTTCATCGGCTTTCAGTCCTTCGGCTTATAGAATTTGTGGAAGGCGACCACGGCCTGGAAATGGCGGCAGAACACGTCGAAATCATTGGCCGTCTGGACCGAGTGCACGTGATCGACGAAAAACCGCAACAGCCGGTCCCGAATGAGTTGCCGGCCATAGGCATAGGCCGCCTTCGCCTTCAGCATTTTGAAATCGGCACGCAGCAACGCGAATGCTTGCTCTCGCGCCGGTCCCGGTTTACGCGCCAGGGCATCGAGCCGGCTACGCAGCGTCAACACATCGTCGTAGTAACGGCGCAACTGGGACGGCTTGAGGTTGTCCTCATTGGCCAGCGCCTCACCCAGTTGCTGGGCGTCGTCGTCCATCAGACGGGGATTGGGCCGGCCGTCGACGAAATAGGTGACCGGCCGTGGCTCCGGAATCCGCGCGGGCGGCTGGCTGCGGCCTCCACCGCCGCGGTTGCCTCCACGCTGTTGCTGTGGGTTGTACGCCATGGTCATTCTCCTGGTGATTAACGATTGCGATACAAAGCAATGCTCACCGGTATGCGCGGTGATACCGGCGGGCTCTGGTTGCGGATGTGCTGATCAAGACCCAGCAGACCGTTCAATGTCTCCTGAACCTCGTCGACTTTGCCGCGCCGTTTCAGCTCCAGGTTGTCGCGCACGTTCCGGGCCAGGTTGTAGGCCCAGCGGGCGCGCCAGTCGATGCACTCCATCGGGATGTCGCCACCACCCTCGGCCAGTTCCCGTTGTTCGGCAAAGTACAGCATGCGGTAGATCAGCGCGGTGCTGACAAGCTTGTCGCGCAGCCAGCCGTTGAGCGTCTCAGCCTCGCGCAACTGACGGGCCAGCTCATCCCAGACGATCGGTTGGTGATCCAGCAGGCAGACCCGGTTGCGGCCGGCCTGCTTGGCCCGTTCGAGGCGGGCTTCGGCGGCGTGCGCGCTGCGGTTCAGCGGCTGGTTGGCTCGGGTCAGCTCCAGCCCGGCCGACAGCGTGATGCTGGGGTTATCGGCGGTATAGCGGCGAAAATCGTGGTTCAGGGTGCCGGCCAGCCCGATCATGTCGCGCCAGGGGCCGATCAGCAGCAGGTCGTCACCGCCGGCATAGACGGTATAGACATTGCGCTGCTGGCTGCGCAGGTGTTGCTGCAGGTAGCCGGTGAAGAACAGATCCAGCATTCGCGACAACGCGGCGCTGCGGCTGATGGTGTTGCGGTCCGCATCGTTATCGGGCTGGCGCAGACCCTGGCTGAAGATCAGACCCAGATGGTCGACGTCGGCTTTGAGCACCGCCAGAAACGGCTTGCCGACGCGGCCACCCGCGTGCGTTTCGAGCGCATCCTGCGCCAGATGCTCGAAGGTCTTGGCTTCGCCCGGCTCGATTTCCCGGGTTTCGTCGCTAAGCTCGGCAGTGTCATAGTCATCGACCTCGCTCAGCACCGGGACGTAGTTGGCCGCGAAGCGCAGTGCCCAGGCACCCGGCAGGGTGTCGTCCCGGCCCCGATAGAGCCGGCAGCCCGACAGCATGTCGGCGCGTGCCGGCGGCAACGGGTCATCGCGCCGGAACAGTCGCAGTTCGAGGTTACCAAAGAAGTTCACCGTATCGTCGTTCGCCCGGCCGCTCGCTCTGCGCCACAGCAGTGCACGGGTATGTGGCAGACTCTGCCCGATGCGGTGCTCGGTGTCGCACACCCGGCAGCGGCTTATCTCGGCATCGTGCCGATCCGCCATCCCGGCCGGTCGCCGGTCGCAGGCGCTGCAGACGCCGTCCTGGTAGTCCAGTTGATGGCTGCCGGTCGCGCGCCCCTGGAGCGGCTGCAGCTTGATCTCCTCCAGGCGCCGGTTGAGACTGTCCTGCACGTTCTTGTAGTGGGGCGGGAAGAAATCGCGGCCGGCGAATGGTCTGGACAACGCCAGGTTGAGGTTCAGCTCGCCCAGGTACTGTTCGACCATCCAGTGGTCGATTTCCTCGCGCAGCGTTTCGATCTGCGCGGTCACTTTTGGCAGATTGGGCACCAGCAGCACGAACCGGCCGCCGGCCTGCTGCAACACATTAAACACCGGCAGGTCCAACACCTGGCGGCATCGCAGCGCCGCGGCCTCGGTCAGCATGCCCATCAGGAACGAGCGCGCCCGCAGAATCCGGCTGACACCTTTGACCTGCTGCTGGGCCAGCGTGAACAGCGTCCGCTGGATGCCCGACAGATCGCCCGCTAACAAACAGAATTTATCCTTGCCGCGATCCCTGATGGCCGCCTCGTCCTCCAGCGTGCCGTTAGCGGTATGCCAGGCGTGCAGACAGGCGGCAATCGCGGCCACCGTGCGGTTGTGGTCGTGCAGCGAGATGTCGGGCAGGTCGACGGTCGACGAGGGGATCGCCCAGGTGTAGCGCTCCGATAGCGACAGCAGGCCCTCGGTGAACAGCGCGACATTGTCGATCTCGCAGAGCGCGCGGAATTCCTCAGCGAAGCAATCCCAAAGTGCTTTATAGACGCGCTGGTAATCGCCAGTGTCAACCTTTTCCACTGGCATGAGTGCGTCATCAGGAACCAGCTCCCGCAGAGGCTGCCAGCGCCGCGGCCCGGCACCGCCCCCAAGGTCGACCGGGCTGAACGGGCTCAGCATCGGGGTCCTTATGAAGGCATCCCAGCCCTTGCCCCGGTCGGCTTCGATTTCCTGGCTTTCGTCGCCTTGCTTGCGGTCCATGCCCGAGGACAACCGGTCGGCCTCGGCCTGCAGCCAGCCCAGTGCGCCGAGACGCTCCGGGGTGTGGTGATAAACCGCCATCCGCCGGACCTGCTCGCGATCGACCCCGGTCGGGAAGGTCAAGCCCTGGTCCTCCATCCACTGGAAAAAGGCCTCGGTCCACAACACGTGCTTATGGCTGTAGCGGCCCTGGTAGACCGGCAGAATCTCGGATTCCCGCGCCCGCACACTGGCGTCCATCCTGCTAACCGCGCCGTGAGCGCGCTGCATGAACTTGCCGATGTCCTCCAGCATAGCGCCGAAAGCGGTCTCAGTCATATTGGGTAATGCCATGGTATTCATTGATCTCCTGTCGTTTCGGCGTCGCCAAATCGAATCTGCTCCGGCTTCAGCCCCAGTGTGTAGCGCGAGCGCGGCCGCCGGCGGTCACTGTGAATCAGATATGGCGTGGCGGCTGCACCCAGCACGCGGCGCAGCGCCGTGTTGACCCGCGAGCGGCGCTGGTCAAAATAGTCTTTGTCCATCACCCCGCCCACCGCCTCTGCAACCCGTTCGAAACCACCGGAAAGCGCATCGGCACGCGGATAGGTCGTGAGAAATTCGGCGGTATCGGCCGCAGTCAGGGCATTGCGGCAGACGCCTGGCTGGCCAGCCCGGGCGCGGGCGGCCAGCCAGGCGTAGAACCCGAATTCGACCGGCGGCAGTTCCAGTGTCACCCCGCCGCACAGCAGCCGCCGGGCAGCCGGATCGAGCACCAGTTCCGGCGCTGCCAGCGCCCGTTGGGCCTGGGCCACCGCTGCGCTGAAGCTGGCCCCGCCGGACCGGATCAGGTCAGTCAGGCCATCGCGCAGGCGCACGAACGGAATCGGTGCCAGCGTGACCTGCGCATCACGGGTATCGAGCGGCCGGCTGTCGGGCGGCGGGGTGAAGATCACCCGGGAGCGGCGGCTCGGGTAGAAGAACTCCGGGTTGGATTCAAACGGCGTCGAGATCAGCACATGCGATAGCCGGTCCTGTGGCCGCCCGAACAGCGACATGGCATAGCCGAGGTAGAACCCCATGGTCTTGCGCCCGCCGGCGATCGACGCGTGCACAGCGCTGTCGGGATCGGCGGTAAGCGTGCGCACGATCTCGGTGATGGCATCGGCCGCGGCTTCGTTGTCGGCCGGCGTGCGGATGTCGCCCAGCGGTTGGCCGCGGCCGTCGCCGAGCACGTGGATGGTGTCGTCATCGAGCCGGATCGGCGGCAGTTGGTATTCGCGGCGCAGTCGGTGGAACCAGCCGGGCTCGTCGCTCAGCAGTGTCAACCGGGCCCGCTCGGCGCCTTCGCGTGTTGTTATCAGATGAATCTCGTTCGGGTGCCAGTCTTCGCGAACCGCCAGGGCATACGCCGTCTCAGTCACGATCTGCGGTGACAGCCCGCTGGCACACACGAGAACACGGTGTTCAACCGGCATTACTGACCTCAAAGTCGCCATTACCCGCTCGATTCTGCACAATCCCTTCCCCTTGCGGCCGTCACGGCAAGCTTGTCAGTAATCCAGCCCGGTTATCTCAATCAGGCCGCAGCGGCAAGCGCTTCGATAGTGTAATGCCCCAGCCCCATGCTGGTGCCCTTGCCAGCGTGGGTCCATTGGCCAAGCCACAGATACGGCCAGAACGGCGCCAGGTCGGGGCCGGCCAGGTCGAACGAACCCACCAGGCCGCCAAGCTGCATGGTCGTGTTCTGGCGGCTGGAGTAACGGGTCCAGTCCTGCCAGCGCAGCTTTTGCGCCGGTATCGGCACTGCTCGCGCGCTGCGCATCAGGTCCGCAAAATCCGTCACCAGTGCGGTCTCACCGTGGCATCGGATGAGCATCGAGATCCGTCGCAATAGCGGCCCGAAAAAAGCAGCGAAATCGAACTGTTCAGGTACCACATTACGACCATCGCGCTTGACCCGCAGCGGCGTGTGAAGCCGTATCCTCAGGGCGGGTGGGCACGGTTCGACCGACGCCAAGGCCGGCGCCTGCGGGATCAGCCGGCCGCCCGGCCGGTAGATCACAGGCCAGGCGCCGTCGGTGTGCTGCGCGACACGGTCGAGATGCAGGGCGCCGCGATCGCGGCCGATGCCGTGCTGGCCGGCTTGATCAAGCGCGTGCAGAACATAAGGCAATTGCCGATTGCCATGGCCGAACAGCGTGACCAGCAGCGTGATCGCGGCACCGGCGGGCTGCGGTCCGGCGTGCTCAGGCAACAGCACGAACGGATGCGGCGCTGCATTGACCTTCCGCAGCATCGGCGTGTCCGCTTCGGGCGGTGTTTCAAAAACGTACGGATAAGCACAGCTGCGGTAAAGCATGCAGTCCGGACAGACCCGCTCGCGGGTCACACAGACCAGCCGCTTGAGCGACCGGCCGAAGGCGCCACGCCAGGCGGAGCCGGCATATTCCGGCAGTCGCAGGTTCTCCGCGGCAACGAAATGCAACCGATAGCGGGCCACCGGGAGTCTCGGCTGACTGGCGTCTGCAGGCATGAAGCTGTCCTTTGATGAGTGCTTGGGCTCTCGTTCTAAATAACTTTATGATTTGTATTGATAGCGCAGGGTATTTGACAAGCTTGTCGGTGGTCAACGCCAGTGTCAGGCAACGATGTCTCGACTACATGCCAATGTCGAAATTCTGGTGTTGGACATTGGAGAAGCGCCCGACTTCCTCGATAAGTGGGCGCAATCCCTCGCACTGACGCGTTCTACATTAATGTTAAATGGCAATCCCTAGCCGATCGACAGCGACGGCGGTACCAACGGCGCCTCGTAGCTGTGGATGAAGCGGTTGGTGATTTTGCCGTCGCGGTCGATAAATACCTGCTCGCGCCGTGACAGGATTAGCTGTAGCTTCATCCGGTGCTCGCGGGCGTAGTCGCTGGCGAAGCGCTCGGCCGCGGCAGGGGTGGTGACGGCATCGGGCATCTTGATTGGAGCCAGCGCGCGGATGTTTTGTCAGAGCAAGATTAGCGCGGATTATCACGGCAGTCTATGGTGGTGGGCCGGTCGTCAGCGCGCCGCTCTGCTGGGCCGTGCCTTCGGTGATGCGCAGCGGGGCATCAGGCGGCAAATTCCGGTTGACGTTGATCATGCCTTGCAGTAATGGTTATGTGTTGAACTCTGGAGGTACCATGTACGAGGCGTTGCACCAGCGGATCGAAGCCAAAACCGACGACCTGGTCGCGCTGACCCGCGATCTCATCCGTATTCCCACAGTCAACCCGCCCGGCGATGCCTATACCGACTGCGCCGAACTCATCGGCCGTCGCCTCAAAGCCCACGGCTTTGCGGTGGACTATCCGCGCGGCGCCGGGGCGCCGGGCGACAGCGAGCGCTATCCGCGCACCAACGTGGTCGCACGCATCGACGGCAGCGGTGGCGGACGCTGCGTGCATTTCAACGGCCATATCGACGTGGTGGCCGCCGGTCAGGGCTGGAGCGTCGACCCGTTCGGCGGTGAAGTCCGTGAGGGTAAGGTCTACGGTCGCGGCAGTTGCGATATGAAGGGCGGGCTGGCGGCGGCGATCATCGCGGTGGAAGCGATCCTGGAGGAGGGCCTGCCGTTCCCCGGCGCACTGGAAATCTCCGGCACCGTGGACGAGGAATCGGGCGGCTACGCCGGCGTCGCCCATCTTGCCCGCAACGGTTTCTTCTCGGCGCCGCGGGTCGATCACGTGATCATCCCGGAACCGCTCAACGTCGACCGGGTGTGCCTGGGCCATCGCGGCGTATGGTGGGCCGAGATCGAGACGTTCGGCCGCATCGCCCACGGCTCGATGCCGTTTCTGGGCGACAGCGCGATACGCCACATGGGAGCGCTACTGGCGCGCATGGAGCAGGAATTGTTCCCGCGCCTCGCAGCGCGCACCACCCGCATGCCGGTGGTGCCCGAAGGTGCCCGCAACTCGACGCTCAACATCAACAGCGTCCACGGCGGCCTGGGCGAGGACTTCGACGGGCTGCCCAGCGCGCTGGTGCCGGATTCCTGCCGCATGGTGCTGGATCGCCGCTTCCTGATCGAGGAGGACCTGCCGGAGGTCAAGCGCGAGGTCATGGATCTGCTCGAGGCACTGGCCGCCGAGCGGCCCGGATTCCGCTACGCGGTACGCGACATCATGGAGGTCGTCCCGACCATGACCAAGCCCGATGCGCCGGTGGTGCGGGCGGTCAGCGCCGCCATCCGCGCGGTGCTGGGCCGCGAACCCGAGCATGTGGTCTCGCCCGGCACCTATGATCAGAAACACATCGTGCGGCTGGGTCATCTGCATGACTGCATCGCCTACGGTCCCGGCATCCTGGATCTGGCCCACCAGCCCGATGAGTACGTTGGCATCGACGACATGGTGCAGTCGGCCAAAGTGATGGCGGCGGCGGCGCTCGATCTGCTGCATGGGCACGTGGCGTGAGCTCGGTGGGACCCGGCAACCGGCTGACCGACGTTGCCGGCCTGCTGGTCGGCAATGCCGAGGACCACGCGGTGCGCACCGGGGTGACGGTCGTGCTCGCCGAGCAGCCGGCGGTCGCCGCCGTGGATGTGCGTGGCGGGAGTCCAGGCACCCGCGAAACCGATGCCTTGCAGCCGGGCTGTCCGGTTGAGCGAATCGAGGCCGTGGTGCTGGCCGGCGGCTCGGCGTTTGGGCTGGACGCCGCCGGCGCGGTGCAGGCCGAACTGGCCCGTCAGGGCCGCGGTTTCGCGGTCGGACCGGTCCGCGTGCCGGTGGTGCCATCGGCGATTCTGTTTGATCTGCTGAACGGTGGCGCCAAGGACTGGGGTGAGGAATCCCCTTACCGGACGCTGGGCCGCCAGGCGCTGGCGGCCGCCGCACGCGACTTTGCCATGGGCAATGCCGGCGCCGGGCTCGGCGCCACCGCCGGACCGCTCAAGGGCGGGCTCGGCAGTGCCTCGCTGGTGACCGGCGACGGGCGCTACACCGTGGCCGCGCTGGCAGCGGTCAACCCCTTCGGCTCGGCCACCCTGCCGGACAGCCCGTTGCTCTGGGCCTGGCCGTTCGAGCGCGACGGCGAACTGGGTCATCAACGCCGGCTGCTGGACCGGCTGGGCGATCTCACGCTGGACTATCAGCACCCGCTGGGGGATGACCCGACGGCCGCTCAGGGCGCCAACACCACGCTGGCGGTGGTCGCCACCGACGCCGTGCTGGACCGCCCGCAGGCCCAGCGCCTGGCGATCATGGCCCAGGACGGGTTCGCCCGGGCGCTGCGCCCGGTGCACACGCCGTTCGACGGTGATACCGTGTTTGCGCTGGCCACCGGCCGGACGGCCGGCGCAGTCGATGCCGCCGCCCTGGGTCAGCTCGGCGGGCTGGCGGCGGACTGTCTGGCGCGGGCCATTGCCCGCGGCGTGTTCAGCGCCGCCAGCGTCGGGCCGATCAATGCCTATCGCGCGATTTACGCGGACTTTTTCCCGGACTGACAACCCAATAGCGAGGACAATCGATGTCGATCAAACGCCTGTTCGGTGCGGCGCTGGCCGCTCTGCTGGTGCTGGCTGCGCCGGCAGCCTTCGCCGCCCGGGACACCCTGACCCTGGGCATGGTGCTGGAACCGCCGCATCTCGACCCGACGGCCGGTGCCGCGGCGGCCATCGATCAAATCGTCTACGCCAACGTATTCCAGGGCCTGACCCGGATCGACCGGCACGGCCGGGTCCGGATGGATCTGGCTAAGTCGGTCGACATATCCAAAGACGGCCTGAGCTACACCTTCCATCTGCACCACGGTGTGAGCTTTCACGATGGCACGCCGTTTACCGCCAGCGACGTGGTGTTTTCGTACCAGCGCGCCATGGCCAAGGACTCGGTCAACCCGCAAAAGCAGCTGTTCGCGCCGATCGCCAGCATGGCGACCCCCGACCCCTATACGGTGGTGATCCACCTCAAGCACCGGACCGGTAACTTCCTTTACGATATCGGCCGGGGGGCGGCCAGCATCGTCGCGCCCGAATCCGCCGCGCACAACAAGACCGACCCGATCGGCACCGGGCCGTTCAAGTTCAAGCGCTGGGTCAGCGGCGATCGGGTCGAGCTGGTCCGCAGCGATCATTACTGGGGCAAACCGGTGGCGCTGAAAGAGGTGACCTTCAAGTTCATCTCCAACCCGGCGGCCGCGGCGGCGGCCATGATGTCGGGCGGTGTCGACGCGTTCGCCAGTTTCCCGGCGCCCGAACTGCTGGCCCAGTTCAAGGCCGACCCGCGCTATCGGGTGGTGGCCGGCACCACCGAAGGCGAGGTCGTGCTGTCGACCAACAACGCCCACAAGCCGTTCAATGAACTCAAGGTGCGCCGGGCCATGGCCTACGCCATCGACCGCCAGGCGATCATCCAGGGTGCCGAATACGGCTACGGCGTACCGATCGGCTCGCACTATGCGCCCAACGATCCCTGTTACGTCGACCTGACGGGCATGTACCCGCATGATCCGGCCAAAGCCAGGAAGCTGCTGGCCGCGGCCGGTTATCCGCACGGTTTCGACGCCACCCTCACCCTGCCACCACCGAGTTATGCCCGGCGCAGCGGCCAGATCATCGCCAATCAGCTCGCCAAAGTCGGCATCCACTTAAAGATCATTCAGGTGGAATGGGCCCAGTGGCTGAAGCAGGTGTTCCACGATACCGACTACGACCTCAGCATCGTGGCGCACATCGAGCCGAACGACATTGGCATCTACGCCCGCAAGCACTACTACTTCAACTACCACAATCCGAAGTTCAATAAGGTGATGGCTAAGCTCGCGGTCACCAACGACCACGCCCGGCGTTGCAAGCTGCTGGGCCAGGCCCAGCGCATCCTGGCGCGGGATGCGGTTAACGGCTTCCTGTTCCAGCTTCCCAAACTGGGCGTGTGGAACAAGAAGCTCAAGGGCTTGTGGCGCAACAGCCCGGTGCCGGCCAACGTCCTGACCGCGGTGCATTGGAGCGACTGACCCAGAGCCGCCACCCGGCGCCGAGGTGCTGGGTGGCCAAACCATGAGCGTGTTCCTGGCCCGGCGCCTGCTGGCGCTGGTGCTGACCCTGGTGGTGGCCTCACTGGTGGTGTTCGCCGTGCTGCAGATCGTGCCCGGCGACCCGGCTCAGGTGATGCTCGGGGTCAATGCCCAGCCCGCCACTCTGGCCGCGCTGCGCCACCAGCTCGGGCTCGACCAGCCGCTGGCGATGCGTTACCTGCACTGGGTCGGTGGCCTGTTGCATGGCGACCTGGGCGTGTCCTACACCTACTCCAAACCGGTATCCGCGCTGATCGCACAGCGCGCCGCCATCAGCGTGCCTTTGGCGCTGTTCGCCATGGCCTTGTCGACGGCGCTGGCGATTCCGCTTGGGGTGATCGCCGCCGCGCGCCGCAACCGGAGCACGGATCTGGCGGTCATGGGGTTCACCCAGCTCGGCGTGGCGGTGCCGAATTTCTGGTTCGCGATCCTGTTGATCCTGCTGTTCGCGGTCAAACTCGGCTGGCTGCCGGCGGGCGGTTTCGCCGGCTGGGATGCCGGTATCCTGGCGGGCCTGAAATCACTGTTGCTGCCCGCCGTCGCGCTGGCCCTGCCGCAGGCAGCGATTCTGGCCCGGGTCACCCGCTCCGCGGTACTGGAGACCCTGGCCGAGGACTACATCCGCACCGCCCGGGCCAAGGGCCTGAGCCGCACCCAGGCGTTGTGGCGCCACGCCCTGCGCAACGCGCTGATCCCGGTGGTTACCATTATGGGGCTGCAGTTTTCGTTCCTGCTGGCCGGCACCATCATCATAGAACAGGTGTTCTACCTGCCCGGTCTGGGCCGGCTGGTGTTCCAGGCCATCGCGCAGCGGGATCTTATCGTGGTGCAGGATCTGGTCATGCTGCTGGCGGCCAGCGTGATCATCGTCAACTTCCTCGTCGATCTGCTTTATGCGGTACTCGATCCGCGGCTGCGCAACACCACCGATGGCCGCTGAACTGCGCCGCGCAGTCCGCCATGCCCTGGCCCAGCACAATTTCGTGGTGGGGCTGGTCATCACCCTGACCTTCGTTGCGATGGCGGCACTGGCGCTGGTGTGGACACCCTACCCGGTTACCGAAATGAATATCCCGGACAAGCTGCTGGGACCGTCGGCCGCCCACTGGCTGGGCACCGATCAGTTCGGGCGCGACGAGCTGTCGCAGCTGATGGTGGGCGCCGACAACTCGATCGCCGTGGCGCTGCTGGCCGTGGTCATCGGCCTGGGTCTGGGCGTGCCGCTCGGGTTACTGGCCGCCGCCCGTGGCGGCTGGCTGGACGAAGTCGTGATGCGGTTCAACGACTTCGCCTTCGCCTTTCCGGCGTTGCTCTCGGCGGTGATGATCACCGCGATTTTCGGCCCTGGCGCAGTCAATTCGATCGTCGCCATCGGCCTGTTCAACATCCCGGTGTTTGCCCGCATTACCCGGGGCTCGGCGCTGGTAGTCTGGCGGCGTGAATTCGTACTGGCCGCCCGCACCGCCGGCAAGGGGGCCGGACGCATCAGCCGGGAGCATATCCTGCCCAACATTTCAGCGGTGCTGATGGTGCAGCTAACGATTCAGTTTGCGCTGGGCATTCTGGCCGAAGCCGGCCTGAGCTTCGTCGGCCTGGGCACTCAACCGCCGCTGCCAAGCTGGGGCCGGATGCTGGCCGAGGCCCAGACACTGTTGTTTATGGCGCCGCGGCTGGCGCTACTGCCCGGACTGGCCATCGTGCTGCTGGTGCTGGGGCTCAATCTGCTCGGCGACGGATTGCGCGACCTGCTCGACCCGAAACTGCGGCGCCGGCGGTAATCAATGGACCTCCTGGCCATCGCTAATCTGAACGTCACTCTGTCCGGCCAGGATCGTGAGCTGCCGATTCTGGAGCAGGTCAGCCTCCGGTTACGGGCCGGGGAAAGCCTGGGACTGGTGGGCGAATCCGGCTGCGGTAAATCGATGACGGCGCTGGCGATCATGGGCCTGCTGCCGGAGCAGGCCCGGGTGAGCGGCAGCATCCGCCTGCAGGGCGAGGAACTGGTGGGCCGCAATGAACGCGACTACTGCCGGCTCCGCGGCCGCGCCATCGCCATGGTGTTCCAGGAGCCGATGACGGCACTCAACCCGGTCCAACCCATCGGCGTGCAGATCGCCGAGAGTGTCCGGCTGCATTTGCGGGTCAGCCGCGGCGAAGCCCAGCGCCACGCCCGCCGGTTGCTGGACCGGGTCGGTCTGCCAGCGCCCCGGTTCGCGCCGACCCTGTATCCGCATCAGCTTTCCGGCGGTCAGCGCCAGCGGGTGGTGATCGCGATCGCGCTGGCCTGCGGCCCTAAGCTGCTGATCGCCGACGAGCCGACGACCGCCCTGGACGTGACAATCCAGGCCCAGATTCTCGACCTGCTGGCCGACATTGTGGCCGAGGAACGCATGAGCCTGCTGTTGATCACCCACGATCTGGGCGTGGTGGCGGAAATGACGGACCGGGTGGCAGTGATGTACGCCG
Source organism: uncultured Gammaproteobacteria bacterium (assembly GCA_963713445.1). GTDB lineage: Bacteria > Pseudomonadota > Gammaproteobacteria > Competibacterales > Competibacteraceae > CAVQMB01. Next base: position 107,878 of record CAVQMB010000003.1, read on the forward strand.
GCCGGATTGTCGAATACGGCACCACCGGCAGCCTGTTCCAGCACCTGGCGCACCCGTACAGCCACGGTTTGTTCGCCGCCATGCCCCAGAACCAGCTCGGCGCGCCGGACGGCCAGCGCCGGCTGGCCACCATCCCCGGCATGGTACCCGAGCCCGGCGCGCGCCCCGCCGGCTGCGTGTTCGCGGACCGCTGCCCACGGGTGCAGCCGCGCTGCCACGACGCATTCCCGGCTTTTGCGCCCATCGCACCCGGTCATCACGCCGCCTGTTATTTCCCGGTGCCGGCATGAGTGCGCTGTTAACAGTCAGCGACCTGGTCCGGGACTACCCTCTCCCGCGCCGCCGCCTGCTGGAGCCGGCCCGCCACTTTCGCGCGCTGCACGGGGTCAGCCTGCAGGTACCAGCCGGCACCAGCGTCGGCGTAGTGGGTGAATCGGGCTGCGGCAAGTCCACTCTGGCACGTTGCGTCATGGCACTGGAGCCGCCCACCAGCGGCACCGTGGTATTCGCGGGCGAGGCCATCTACAGTCTGCCCCCGACTCAGCTGCGGCGCCTGCGGCGGGATTTCCAGATGGTGTTCCAGGATCCCTACGGTTCGCTCGATCCGCGTTACCGTATCGAACGCATCGTCGCCGAACCGCTGGATGCACTGCTCGGCCCCCTGCCCCGCGCCGAGCGCCGCGAGCGCATCGCCGAGGCGCTCGGCGAAGTCGGCCTGCGCCCAAGCGACGCCGACCGCTATCCGCACGAGTTCTCCGGCGGTCAACGCCAACGGATCGCGATTGCCCGGGCGCTGATCACCCGGCCGCGCCTGATCGTGGCCGACGAGCCGGTGTCGGCGCTCGACGTCTCGGTCCAGGCGCAGGTACTGAACCTGTTCCTGGACCTCCAGGAACGACTCGGATTGAGCTATCTGTTCATCAGCCACGACCTCGGCGTGGTGCGCCATGTCACCGATCGGGTGGCCGTGATGAAGGACGGTCGCATTGTCGAACGGGGCACCACCGGCGAGGTATTCACCCGGCCGGCCCACCCCTACACCCGCAGCCTGCTGGCGGCAATCCCGGTGCCCGACCCGACCCGGCGGCGGCGGCTGCGCACCCCGCCGCCGCCACCGTAGCCGCCACCGCTGGCAAACGCTCACGTCACCGCGGCAAAGCACAGGGTCCATCGGCGACGCGCCGGTCAGGCCAGGCAGTGCCCGGCGGCTTCCGGCCAGCCACTAAGCCGCTGGCGGCTGCCGATCCACGAACTGCTGCCGCAAGACCCGTTTATTCAGCTTGCCGGTGGCCGTGTGCGGCAGCTCAGCGACGATCACTACCTCGTCCGGCAGCCACCAGCGGGCGACCCTGCCTTCGAACCAGGCCAGCAACTCATCCGCATCGACGCCAGTGTCCGCCCGGGGCACCACCAGCAGCAGCGGGCGTTCGCCCCATATCGGGTGGGCCCGGCCAATCACCGCCGCCTCGGCGACAGCGGGATGACCCACTGCGATGTTCTCCAGCGTGACTGAACTGATCCACTCGCCGCCTGACTTGATGATGTCCTTGGTCCGGTCGACGATCTGCATGAAACCGTCCGAATCGATGGTGGCCACGTCGCCGGTGGCAAACCAGCCGTCGGCGTCATGGGCGCCAGTGGCCCCCTCGTCGCCGAAGTAGCCATTGCAGACCCAGGGGCCACGTACCTTAAGCTGGCCACGGGCGCTACCGTCCCAGGGCAGCTCGCGGTCATCGTCGTCGGTAATCTTCATCTCAATGCCGAACAGGCCCCGGCCCTGCTTGGCCCTTATTGGCAGTTGCTGCTCCGGTGCCAGCCGCTCCATGCCGGGCTTCAAGGTATTGTAGGTGCCCACCGGACTGGTTTCGGTCATGCCCCAGCCCTGATGCACGGTCACCCCGTAGCGCTCGCGGAAGGCGGTGATGAGACTCTCGGGACAGGCTGCACCGCCGACAATCATCCGCTGCAGTCCCGCCAGATCCTTGCCGCTGAGCTGCAGATAGTCCAGCAGCATAAACCACACCGTGGGCACGCCGGCGGTATAGCTGACGCCCTCGTCGGCGATCAGCGTCTGCAGGGCCTCGCCGTCGGCCAGCCGCGGCCCGGGAAACACCAGCCCGGCGCCGGTCATCGGCGCCGCAAAGGGAATCCCCCAGGCGTTGACGTGGAACATCGGCACCACCGGCAATATCACATCGCTCGCCGATAAACCCATGACATCGGGCAGGCTTATCGCATAGCTGTGCAGCACGGTCGAGCGGTGGCTGTAAAGCACACCTTTCGGATGGCCGGTGGTGCCCGAGGTGTAGCACAGGCCGCTGGCAGTGCGCTCATCCAGCTCAGGCCATTCGAACCGGTCAGGCTGCTCCGCCAGCAGCGCCTCATAGCACCGCACGTTGCGCAACGCGGTCGCCGGCATATGGGTCTGGTCCGTCAGCACGACGAAGCCGTCAACGGCGTCGAGCCGATCCTGCAATTGTTCCAGCAACGGCACGAAAGCCGGATCGGTGAACACCCAGCGGGAGGCCGCGTGATTGAGGATATAGACAATCTGATCCGGGAACAGCCGCGGATTGACGGTATGGCAGACCAGTCCGGAGCAGGCCGTGGCATAGTACAGTTCGAAATGGCGGTAATCGTTCCAGGCCAGCGTGGCCACCTGGTCGCCGGCCGCGGCACCCAGCGCCTGCAGCGCCCCGGCGAGACGGCGGGTCCGGGCAAAAGCGTCGGCATAGCAATAGCGATGGCGCGGATTGTCGGCCGTCACCGAGACGATGGTCTGATCGGGAAAATTGCGCTCGGCAAACCGCATGATCGAGGTGATCGACAGCGGCACGTCCATCATCAGTCCAAACATTGCGGGCTCCTCCGGGGGTGGCGGACCGGCGGCGGCCCGCTCTTTTCCGGCGGGCGTCGTAGCATCAGGACCGGTCTGTGCTGGATTGCAGTCTAGCCGGTCGCACCGCGATCAACCAGTCGACGGCACAGCTGCGCGCGCCCGCCACCGACCACCGGGCCAGACCACCGCGCCTTCCACGTCGTGGTCAGCTCTTGTCCGTGGCCAGCATCGCTCCCTGATATAGCACCGGTCCGGTGGGTTTGCCGGTGGGTGAGCCGCCGGCCGGCTCAAGGCTCACTGCAAGCCCGCTGGCCTGGGCAAGGTCCCGCGCCAGAACCGGTGTCAGCGGCAGCCCGGCCGGACCCCGGCCCGGCAGCAGCCCAACCGCCTGGGGCGGCTGATTCCCGCCCGGCAACAACCACAATTCGAAACTCCGGTCGGCCGCGCGGGTCTGCGGTCGCAGCGTCTCGACCCGGAACTGGCCGCTGGCACGGTCAACCCGCACCAGCCAGGTGGGGTGATGAGACCGATCCTGTAGCACAGCGACGTAATCGGCCCGGCCCGGCATGTGCCAGGACGGCGGCAGGCCGGTCCACAGCACCAGTGCCAGCAAAGCCGTACTGGCCGCCAATGCCCAGCCGCGCCAGAAATCCGCGCTGCGCCACCAGCCAAAAGGATTGCGGCGGGGCCGCGGCAGGGTCTCTTTGGCCACCTTCACCCACGCCCGCTTGGGCGGTGTCCGGGCCGGCAGTGCATCGATCAGCGCCGGATACAGATCGTTCTGCCACTGCTCGACTTCGCGTTGCAACACCAGGTCATCACGCAATAGCCGTTCGAAGCGGTGCCGGGCGCGGCCCTGAAGCGTACCGAGGGCGTACTCCGCAGCCAGTGCCGCACGTAATCGTGGCCGCCGGTAGTTCATCCCTGCAAGCACCTCCTGAGCCGCTGCAGACCACGCCGGATCCAGCTTTTGACGGTTCCGACGGGAGTCGCCAGATAGCCGCTCAGCTGCTGGTGGGTGAAGCCGCGATAAAATGCCAGTGTGATACACATGCGCTGCTGCTCGGACAGGGTGCGCAGGCAGTGCGCCAGGGCATGACTGTCGGCGACGCTGAGTATCAATTCGAGCGGACCGGCCGCATCATCGGCCGGTTCGACAAACGTCGCTTCGTCGTCGAGCGATGTTTCCGGGCGCCGCCGGCGCAGCAGATCGAGACAGCGGTGGCGGACGATCACACCCATCCAGGTCAGCGGCAGGGAGCGGCCGGGATCGTAACGGGCGGCATCGCGCCAGATCTGGATGAAGCCTTCCTGTAACGCTTCCTCGGCCAGTTGGTCACGGCGCAGCAGTCGCCGGCACAGGGCAAACAGCTTCGGTGCGGTGCGCTGATAGAGCTGCTGGAAAGCGGCGTGATCGCCACGGCCGCACGCCAGCAGCAGGCGCTGCAGCGGATTGTCATCGGCTGCCATAGACTGCCCTGTCGCGGCCCCCGGCCAGCCCCTGTGGTTTTTCCTCCTGCCCAGTACAGGCCATTCACCATCACTCACGCGTGAACCATCAGCCGCTGAGTTTACCATTGCCATAGCACAATTCACCGTTACCGTTGGCCGGATAAGGTCGGCCGAGCCGGCGTCGGCCCGAACCGCCACGCTTCGGTACCATGCGCAGCCGGACCGCGCCTCGATGCCGGCGGCCACAAACGTTCTGCGTGCGCGGGGTTCACTGCGCCGCCAAGATCCACTCGCCTGTTTCTGTAGATAAATCAGCGCGCCCACTCCCGCGCGCAAGCTGATGAGACCCGCGGTAGAGCAGGGTTAGCGCCGATTGCCGGGTCTGCTATGATGGCGCGGCCCGTTAGCACAGGTCAGCCACTCCTCGATGGACCGCCGTCTTATCCGTCCGCGCCCTCGTACGACCGGCTTCACGCTGATCGAAGTCATGATCGTCGTCGTGATTCTCAGTATCCTGGCCGCTCTGGTCATTCCCCGGATAATGGACCGGCCCGAGCAGGCGCGCGTCGTCAAGGCCAAAAACGACATTCGGGTGATCAGCAATCAGTTGCAGTTATACAAACTCGACAACTTCACCTATCCCACGACTGATCAGGGTCTGCAGGCGCTGGTGACGAAACCGACGACACCACCGATCCCCCCGCATTGGAAGAAGGGCGGCTATCTCGACCGGCTGCCGGTGGATCCCTGGGGACATCCGTATCAGTATCTGCAGCCAGGCCAGCACGGCGACTTCGATCTCTATTCGCTGGGTGCGGACGGCCAGCTCGGTGGCAAGGGCGACAATGCCGATATCGGCAATTGGAACCTCGGCGACTGAGGCCGGCTTCACCCTGCTGGAGGTGCTGGTGACGCTGGTGCTGATCGGTATCGTGACCACGTTCGCGGTCATGCAGATTCCCGGCGACCCGGCCACCACCCGCGTCGCCGCCGCCGCTCAGCGGTTACAGCAGTTCATCACCCGCCAGCGTGATGAGGCCACGCTCGGCGGGCGTAGCCGTGGTATCCGCTGCGATCGCACAGAATGCCGCGCGCTCGAACTGCACGGCGCGCACTGGCAACCGCTGCAGACCAACCGGAGCCGCTACCGGCTACCGCCCGGCATCGCCGTGCGGCTCCAGGTGGACGGCCAACAGATCCCGCCCGCCGGCAGTGGCCCACCGCAGATCGTGCTGGCCGCAAGCGGTGAAACCAGCGCCTTCCGGCTTACGGTATACGCGGCCGCAGCAAGCTACCGTCTGAGCGGTGACGTGGCCGGTCACGTTAGCCTGGCCACGGCGCCGTGAAACCGCACGGCTTCACCCTGCTGGAGGTGCTGGTGGCACTGGCGGTGCTGGCCATCGCCATGGCGGCGCTGCTACGGGTCGCCAGCACCAGCACTACCACATTTGCCGAGCTGCGCAACCGCACCCTGGCAGGCTGGGTGGCCGAAAACGCTGTTGCCCGGTTCCGGCTGCAGTCGCGCTGGCCCGGCAGTGGCAGCCACTTCCACGGCAGCGAACGCATGGCCGGGCGGGACTGGCACTGGGCCATTAGCGTCGCCAGCACACCCGATCACGATCTGCGGCGACTGTCGGTTGCCGTCCACGTCGCCGGCGCCAATCTCCCGGAACCGTTGTTGACCGCCTTCATGGGGCGCCTGCGATGAGCCGCACCGCGGGCTTCACCCTGCTGGAGTTGCTGGTCGCGCTGGCCATCTTCGCGGTCATCGGCGCCGCCGCCTACAGCGGGCTGGCCAGTGTGCTCGACACGCGTCAGGCGCTGGCGGCCGACAGCGCGCAATTGCAGCAGCTGCAACTGGCGTTCGGCTGGCTCCGGCGCGACATCGAACAGGCTGCGCCGAGGCCGGTGCGCGACCGTTCCGGCGACTGGCAGCCGGCGCTGACCGGCGACGACCAGGCCACCACCCTACTCGCGCTTACCCGCGACGGCCGTGATGATCCCCTCGGCCTGCCGCGCTCGGCACTGGAGCGACTCAGCTACCAGCTGCGCAACGGTCGTTTGCTACGGCTAAGCTGGCCGGTGCTGGACGGCGCCGCTGCCACCGGCGCTCAGACCAGTGTACTGCTGACGCACGTCAGGAACCTGCACATCCGCTTCCTTAACGCGGACAACCGCTGGTTGGAGCACTGGCCGGCTTCCAGCGAGGCGCCCAGGAATCTGTTACCGCGCGCGATCGAAGTGCGGCTGACGCTGGCCGGCTGGGGCCGCCTGCGGCGTCTGTTCCTGCTGCCGGAGGCCGCCAGCCTTGGCTAGACGAGACCGTGGTGTCGCCCTGCTGACAGTACTGCTGGTACTCGCGCTGGCCAGCGTCACCGCCACTGCGCTGGCCACCCTGCTGCAGATGGACATCCGCCGTAGCGGACTGCTGGCCCAACAGCGCCAGGCCCGGGCCTACCTGCAGGGTGCTGAGGACTGGGCCGCCCAGATTCTCGCTCGCGACCATGCCGCCGGGCCGATCGACGACCTCGACGAAGCCTGGGCCCGACGACTGCCACCACTGCCAGTCGCCGGCGGCAGCGTGCAAGGGCGCCTGACCGACCTGGAGGGCCGTTTCAACCTGAACAGTCTGCTGGCCGGCAACGCCATCGACCCACACCAACTGGCCTTGCTGCGCCGACTGTTGCACCAGCTCGATCTGCCAGTCGGCCTGGCCGCCGCCATTGCCGACTGGATCGATCCCGACCACAAGCTGCGCTTTCCCGACGGTGCTGAGGACAGTACGTATCTGGATCAGACGCCGCCCTATCTGCCGGCCGACCGGGCGTTCGTCAGCGTCAGCACGTTGCGCCTGGTGCACGGCGTGGACGACACCGCCTATCGGCGCTTACAGCCGCTGGTCAGCGCGCTGCCGCAAGCGACGCCGATCAATGTCAACACTGCCCCTGCGGCGCTGCTGGCCGCACTCGACCCGCGCCTCGATAACAGCCGGGTGCAGCGGCTGCTGGAGCAACGCCGGCAACACCCGTTCGCCACCGCCGCCGATTTCATCAAGGCGACCGGGCTCAACCACTTTGCGTTACCGGTCAGTGCCCTGGGCACGGCGAGCCGCTATTTTCTGCTCAGCGCCAGCGCCCGCGTCGGCGATGCCCGGGCCCACCTGTATTCGCTACTGGTGCGCGGACGTACCGGCATCACCCGCAGCCTGCTACGCAGCTTTGGCCGCGACTGGTGAGCGCCATGCTGATCCGGCCGGAAACCGACGGCACCTGGTCATGGGTGGATAGCGGTCACGTCGACAGCGGACCACTCACTGAGCTCGCCGCGGCGGCACGGGGCCGGCCGGTGGTTCTGGCAGTACCGGGGAGTGGCGTTACCCTGACCACCGCCCGGGCACCACAGCGCAACCGCCGTGCCTGGCGTCAAGCCCTGCCTTACGCCCTCGAGGATCAACTGGCGAGTGAGGTCGGCACGCTGCACATCGCGCTGGCGGACGCCACCGCCAGCGGGCCCACGGCCGTTGCAGTCATCGCCGATGAGCCCCTGGCCGGCTGGCTGGCGATGCTGCGCCAGCACGGCCTGACCGTTGCGGCCATTCATCCCGATATGCTGTTGCTGCCGCTGGCGGCCAACGCCTGGTCGCTGCTGGCGGACGGCGCTCAGGTACTGGTCCGGACCGGCGCCGCCAGCGGCTTCGTGACCGAAACCGCAAACCTGGCGCTATTGCTGGGCCGGGCACTGGCCAGTGCCGATCCGGCGCCGGCCAGTCTGCGCCTGTGGGGCGAGCTGGAACCCCGGCCCGACGCGGGCGTGCCCTGGGTGATGCAGGAACCGGCCCCGCCACTGGCCGTTCTTGAGCGCGGCCTGGCGAACCCGCCGCTGGATCTGCAGCAAGGCCGCCACAGTCCGGTCGGTGCGTTGGCAGGGTGGCTGCGGCCCTGGCGCTCGGTAGCGCTGCTGGCGGGTCTGGCGATCGCGCTGCAGGTTGGCGGGCAATTGCTGGAGTACCATCGTTTGGGGCAGGCCCGAACCCGGCTGGAAAACGCCGAAGTGCAACTGTACCGGCAGGTGGACCCGACCGCCAAACGGATACTCAATCCGCGCGCGCAACTGGCGGGGTTGCTGCGCAGCCATGCCAGCACCGCGGATGACAACCCGGGACTTCTCGATCTGCTGCGGCAGGCGGGCGCCGTGCTGCACGGCTTCCCGACGCTGCAATTGCAGGCCCTGCACTTCCAGAACGGAGAGCTGCGACTGGATCTGCAAGGCGGCACCCTGGAGACGCTGCAACGGTTACAGGGCCGTTTGCGCAGCGTCTCGCGCCTTACCGCCAAACTCCAGGTCAGCCAGCAGGATGGCACTGTGGCCGGCCGCCTGATCTTGCACGGGGGACCCTCATGAAGGACTGGTGGCAACAGCGCAGCGGGCGCGAACGCCGCCTGTTGCTGGCAGCGACACTACTGCTTGCCGCCGGATCAGGCTACGCGTTGGTGTGGGCACCCTGGCAACGCCATCTCAGCGCACTGCGCCAACAGGTCGCCGAGCAGCGCGGCGATCTGGCCTGGATGCGCCAGGTGGCAGGGCAGCTGCAGCACCAACCGGCCGCGCCAGCCACGCGGCCGGACGCGCCCAGCGGGGTTGCGCTGGCCTCCACGGTCGACCGCACCGCCCGGGCCTCGGGTCTGGCCACAGCACTGCGGCGGCTGGAACCGCAAAGCGACGGCAGCCTTCAGGTCTGGCTGACTCACGCCCGCTTCGCTGACCTGATCGGCTGGCTGGCGGCTATCGAGCAACGCCACGGCATCAGCGTCACTGCCGCCGAATTGACCCGCCGTGGCAACGGCCAGGTCGACGGCCGGCTCAATCTCAGTGGTGGTTGACACCATGGCGCGTAGCGTCAAGTGGGTGCTGCTGGGCGTGCTGGCCTACGGCGTGTTCCTCGCGCTGCGCTGGCCGGCGGCACGGCTGATGGCTCCGTTGCAGTCAGCCCTGCCCGGCATCACCGCAACCGGTCTCAGCGGCACTGCTGTGAGCGGTCAGGCCCAACGGCTGGCCTGGCGGGGAACCGATCTGGGCCAGCTCCAGTGGCGGTTCGATCCGTCCAGCCTGCTCCATGCCCGACTCGGTTGGCGGCTGCGGCTGAATAACCCACCGGACCAAACGTTACACGGCCGGCTGCAAATGGCCTGGCACCAAGGCCTGGATCTGGTCAGCGTAACCGGGTCGCTGCCGCTGGCTCGGCTGCAAACCCTGATCCAGCAACCACTGCCCCTGCAGGGCCGTCTATCGCTGGCACTGGATCGGGTGCGGCTGGCGCCAGGTGGGCGGATTCTGGCGGCTACCGGCACGGTCGAGTTAAGCCATGCCCGGCTGACAGAACTGCCGCAGCAGCGACTGGGGCCGTTTCAGGCGCGGCTGCAAACCCGCCAGCGGATCATCAGCGCCCGGCTGCGCGATCGCGGTGGCCCGGTCCGGCTGAACGCCAGCCTGTCGATCCAGCCTGATGGCAGCTACCATTTCAGCGGCAATCTCACTGCGCGCGACGGTACACCACCGGAACTGGCCAGCCTGATACGCCGCCTTGGCGGTAACAGCGACGGCCGCCTGCAGTTCGATTTCACCGGCCACGACCGTTGACCGACCGGACTACGCGGAGAACCGGTCAATTGGTTAAAATCGGCGCATGTCTTCCACCGATCTCTCAGCGCTTATCGCCCCGGTCCGTCACATTGCCCAACAGGCAGCCGAGCGGATACTTGCGGTTTACGCAGATGGCTTCAGCGTCACCGAAAAAGATGATCACACGCCCTTGACCGAGGCTGACCTGGCGGCCCATGACTGCATCGTCGCCGGGCTTCGCACCCTCACGCCCGACGTCCCGGTGCTGTCGGAGGAGCATGAATCGGTCGCGCCCGAGCGTCGCTGGCGCTGGGACCGGTTGTGGCTGGTCGATCCGCTCGATGGAACCCGCGAGTTCATCCGCCACAGCGGCCAGTTCAGCGTCAACATCGCACTCATCCACCAGCACTGCCCGGTATTCGGTTTGATTCTGATACCCGTCAGCGGTGTCTGCTACTTCGGCTACTGCGGTGGCGGCGCCTATAAACAGCAGCCGGCGCAGCCACCCCGGATTATTCATACCCGGACGCCAGTCCAGCCGCCGGTACGCATCATCGGCAGCCGCCAGGCCCGCGTCCGGTCCCTGCAGGGCTATCTGGAAATCATCGGCACGCACGAATACCTGGCCCTGGGCAGTTCGCTCAAATCCTGCCTGGTGGCCGAGGGCAAGGCCGATCTGTACCCCAAGCTCGGCCCGACGTCGGAATGGGATACGGCCGCCGCACAAATTATCGTCGAGGAGGCCGGCGGCGGGCTGACCGACACGGCCATGCAACCGCTGCGCTACAACGCCAGCGCGACTCTGGTGAATCCCCATTTCTTCGTTTTCGGAGACCGCACCCGCGACTGGTCGAAGTACCTGCCGGCGCGGCGCCCCGATGTTCGCGACTATTAACCATGCCACCCACGACCGCAAAACACTATCGTCCACACGCGAGCGTCGAGCTCGACAGCGCGCAGCAGGCCGCTTGGCGGCGGCTGCAACAGATCGCCGCCGAACTCCGCCACAAGCAGCCACCGGCTTCCGCACCACGAACCGGACTGTTCACCCGGTTATTACGCCGCGGCCCGGTTCCGCTACAACCAGTGCGGGGTCTTTATCTATGGGGTAGCGTCGGGCGCGGCAAGACTCTGCTGATGGACCGGTTCTTTCAGTCGCTCGCGCTATCGGGAAAACGGCGACTGCACTACCTCCGTTTCATGCAACAGATACACAGCGAGCTCAAGACGCTCGCCGAGCACAGTGATCCACTGGTACTGATCGCCGAACGCTGGGCCCGGCGCCATCGCGTGCTGTGTCTGGACGAGTTTGCCGTCAATGACATCACCAACGCCATGCTGCTGGCAGGGCTGCTGAAGGCCTTGTTCGAGCGCGGGGTGACGCTGGTGACCACGTCTAACCAGCCCCCCGGTCAGTTGTACCGGAACGGCCTGCAGCGGGTCCGATTCGAGCCGGCGATCGAACTGCTGCAGCAGCACCTGGAGGTGTTCCACCTGGACCACGGCATTGATTACCGCTTGCAGGCCCTGGACACTGCCCCGCTGTATCACTGGCCACTCGGCGAACACGCCGAACAGCAGCTACGGGCCGCCTTCACGCGGCTGGCCCCGGACAGCGCCATCACCGGCGGCCGCCTGCGCATCGCCGGCCGGTCCATACCGACCCGGGCCCAGGGCAGTGGCGTGGCGTGGTTCGACTTTGCCGCGTTGTGCGACGGTCCCCGCAGCCAGACCGACTACATCGAGCTGGCCCGGCGCTATCACAGCGTAATCCTTTCCAACATCCCCGTGCTGAACCACGAGCGCGAGGATCCAGCGCGCCGACTGCTGTACCTGATAGACGAGTTCTACGACCGCCGGATCAAGCTGATCATTTCGGCTGCCGCCCAGTCGATGCGGCTGTATCAGGGTCACCGGCTGCGATTCGAGTTCCAGCGCGCGGTGAGCCGGTTACACGAGATGCAATCGCAGCACTATCTGACCCAGCCACGCCGGCCCTGAACCGCGTCACCAGGGCAGCCGGTCCAGGTCGACGTTGCCACCCGACAGGATCAGCCCGATGCGCTGGCCCATGAAGCGCTGCGGCGCGCTGGCCACAGCCGCCAGCGGCACCGCGGCGGACAGTTCGACGACGATCTTGAGGCGTTCCCAGAGGGTGCGCATGGCCGCCACGATGGCGGCCTCCTCGACCCGGACCACCGCTTCGACATGGTGCCGGATAATCGGAAACGTGAGCTCGATGTAGTCGGTCTGGCTGCGGGGACCGTCGCACAACGCGGCAAAGTCGAACCACGCCACGCCACTGCCCTGGGCCCGGGTCGGTATGGACCGGCCGGCGATGCGCAGGCGGCCGCCGGTGATGGCGCTGTCCGGGGCCAGCCGCGTGAAGGCGGCCCGTAGCTGCTGTTCGGCGTGTTCGCCGAGTGGCCAGTGATACAGCGGGGCAGTGTCCAGGGCCTGCAAGCGGTAATCAATGCCGTGGTCCAGGTGGAACACCTCCAGGTGCTGCTGCAGCAGTTCGATCGCCGGCTCGAATCGGGCCCTTCCAGGCCGTTCCGGTACAACTGACCGGGGGGCTGGTAAGCGTGGTCACCAGCGTCACCCCGCGCTCGAACAAGGCCTTCAGCAGCCCTGCCAGCAGCATGGCGTTGGTGATGTCATTGACGGCAAACTCGTCCAGACACAGCACGCGATGGCGCCGGGCCCAGCGTTCGGCGATCAGTACCAGTGGATCACTGTGCTCGGCGAGCGTCTTGAGCTGGCTGTCTATCTGTTGCATGAAACGGAGGTAGTGCAGTCGCCGTTTTCCCGATAGCGCGAGCGACTGAAAGAACCGGTCCATCAGCAGAGTCTTGCCGCGCCCGACGCTACCCCATAGATAAAGACCCCGCACTGGTTGTAGCGGAACCGGGCCGCGGCGTAATAACCGGGTGAACAGTCCGGTTCGTGGTGCGGAAGCCGGTGGCTGCTTGTGGCGGAGTACGGCGGCGATCTGTTGCAGCCGCCGCCAAGCGGCCTGCTGCGCGCTGTCGAGCTCGACGCTCGCGGACGATAGTGTTTTGCGGTCGTGGGTGGCATGGTTAATAGTCGCGAACATCGGGCACCGCGCCGGCAGGTATTTCGACCAGTCGCGGGTGCGGTCTCCGAAACGAGAAATGGGGCTTCACCAGAGTCGCGCTGGCGTTGTAGCGCAGCGGTTGCATGGCCATGTCGGTCAGCCCGCCGCCGGCCTCCTCGACGATAATTTGTGCGGCGGCCGTATCCAGTCCGACGTCGGGCCGAGCTTGGGGTACAGATCGGCCTTGCCCTCGGCCACCAGGCAGGATTTGAGCGAACTGCCCAGGGCCAGGTATTCGTGCGTGCCGATGATTTCCAGATAGCCCTGCAGGGACCGGACGCGGGCCTGGCGGCTGCCGATGATGCGTACCGGCGGCTGGACTGGCGTCCGGGTATGAATAATCCGGGGTGGCTGCGCCGGCTGCTGTTTATAGGCGCCGCCACCGCAGTAGCCGAAGTAGCAGACACCGCTGACGGGTATCAGAATCAAACCGAATACCGGGCAGTGCTGGTGGATGAGTGCGATGTTGACGCTGAACTGGCCGCTGTGGCGGATGAACTGGCGGGTTCCATCGAGCGGATCGACCAGCCACAACCGGTCCCAGCGCCGCGACGCTCGGGCGCGACCGATTCATGCTCCTCCGACAGCACCGGGACGTCGGGCGTGAGGGTGCGAAGCCCGGCGACGATGCAGTCATGGGCCGCCAGGTCAGCCTCGGTCAAGGGCGTGTGATCATCTTTTTCGGTGACGCTGAAGCCATCTGCGTAAACCGCAAGTATCCGCTCGGCTGCCTGTTGGGCAATGTGACGGACCGGGGCGATAAGCGCTGAGAGATCGGTGGAAGACATGCGCCGATTTTAACCAATTGACCGGTTCTCCGCGTAGTCCGGTCGGTCAACGGTCGTGGCCGGTGAAATCGAACTGCAGGCGGCCGTCGCTGTTACCGCCAAGGCGGCGTATCAGGCTGGCAAGTTCCGGTGGTGTACCGTCGCGCGCAGTGAGATTGCCGCTGAAATGGTAGCTCCCATCAGGCTGGATCGACAGGTTGGCGTTCAGCCGGACCGGGCCGCCGCGATCGCGAGCCGGGCGCTGATGATCCGCTGGCGGGTTTGCAGCCGCGCCTGAAACGGCCCCAGTCGCTGCTGCGGCAGTTCTGTCAGCCGGGCATGGCTTAACTCGACCGTGCCGGTGCTCCAGAATCCGCCCACCTGGCGCCAGCCGCACCAATCCAGTGCCAGCGATAGACGGCCCTGCAGGGGCAGTGGTTGCTGGATCAGGGTTTGCAGCCGGCCAGCGGCAGCGACCCGGTTACGCTGACCAGATCCAGGCCTTGGTGCCAGGCCATTTGCAGCCGGCCGTGTAACGTTTGGTCCGGTGGGTTGTTCAGCCGCAGCCGCCAACCGAGCCGGGCATGGAGCAGGCTGGACGGATCGAACCGCCACTGGAGCTGGCCCAGATCGGTTCCCTGCCAGGCCAGCCGTTGGGCCTGACCGCTCACGGCAGTGCCGCTGAGACCGGTTGCGGTGATGCCGGGCAGGGCTGACTGCAACGGAGCCATCAGCCGTGCCGCCGGCCAGCGCAGCGCGAGGAACACGCCGTAGGCCAGCACGCCCAGCAGCACCCACTTGACGCTACGCGCCATGGTGTCAGCCACCACTGAGATTGAGCCGGCCGTCGACCTGGCCGTTGCCACGGCGGGTCAATTCGGCGGCAGTGACGCTGATGCCGTGGCGTTGCTCGATAGCCGCCAGCCAGCCGATCAGGTCAGCGAAGCGGGCGTGAGTCAGCCAGACCTGAAGGCTGCCGTCGCTTTGCGGCTCCAGCCGCCGCAGTGCTGTGGCCAGACCCGAGGCCCGGGCGGTGCGGTCGACCGTGGAGGCCAGCGCAACCCCGCTGGGCGCGTCCGGCCGGTTGGCGGGCGCGGCCGGTTGGTGCTGCAGCTGCCCTGCCACCTGGCGCATCCAGGCCAGATCGCCGCGCTGCTCGGCGACCTGTTGGCGCAGTGCGCTGAGATGGCGTTGCCAGGGTGCCCACACCAACGCGTAGCCTGATCCGGCGGCAAGCAGTAGTGTCGCTGCCAGCAACAGGCGGCGTTCGCGCCCGCTGCGCTGTTGCCACCAGTCCTTCATGAGGGTCCCCCGTGCAAGATCAGGCGGCCGGCCACAGTGCCATCCTGCTGGCTGACCTGGAGTTTGGCGGTAAGGCGCGAGACGCTGCGCAAACGGCCCTGTAACCGTTGCAGCGTCTCCAGGGTGCCGCCTTGCAGATCCAGTCGCAGCTCTCCGTTCTGGAAGTGCAGGGCCTGCAATTGCAGCGTCGGGAAGCCGTGCAGCACGGCGCCCGCCTGCCGCAGCAGATCGAGAAGTCCCGGGTTGTCATCCGCGGTGCTGGCATGGCTGCGCAGCAACCCCGCCAGTTGCGCGCGCGGATTGAGTATCCGTTTGGCGGTCGGGTCCACCTGCCGGTACAGTTGCACTTCGGCGTTTTCCAGCCGGGTTCGGGCCTGCCCCAAACGATGGTACTCCAGCAATTGCCCGCCAACCTGCAGCGCGATCGCCAGACCCGCCAGCAGCGCTACCGAGCGCCAGGGCCGCAGCCACCCTGCCAACGCACCGACCGGACTGTGGCGGCCTTGCTGCAGATCCAGCGGCGGGTTCGCCAGGCCGCGCTCAAGAACGGCCAGTGGCGGGGCCGGTTCCTGCATCACCCAGGGCACGCCGGGGTCGGGCCGGGGTCCAGCTCGCCCCACAGGCGCAGACTGGCCGGCGCCGGATCGGCACTGGCCAGTGCCCGGCCCAGCAATAGCGCCAGGTTTGCGGTTTCGGTCACGAAGCCGCTGGCGGCGCCGGTCCGGACCAGTACCTGAGCGCCGTCCGCCAGCAGCGACCAGGCGTTGGCCGCCAGCGGCAGCAACAGCATATCGGGATGAATGGCCGCAACGGTCAGGCCGTGCTGGTGCAGCATCGCCAGCCAGCCGGTCAGGGGCTCATCGGCGATGACTGCAACGGCCGTGGGCCCGCTGGCGGTGGCGTCCGCCAGCGCGATGTGCAGCGTGTCGACCTCACTCGCCAGTTGATCCTCGAGGGCGTAAGGCAGGGCTTGACGCCAGGCACGGCGGTTGCGCTGTGGTGCCCGGGCGGTGGTCAGGGTAACGGCACTCCCCGGTACTGCCAGAACCACCGGCCGGCCCCGTGCCGCCGCGGCGAGCTCAGTGAGTGGTCCGCTGTGGACGTGACCGCTATCCACCCATGACCAGGTGCCGTCGGTTTCCGGCCGGATCAGCATGGCGCTCACCAGTCGCGTCCAAAGCTGCGTAGCAGGCTGCGGGTGATGCCGGTACGTCCGCGCACCAGTAGCGAATACAGGTGGGCCCGGGCATCGCCGACGCGGGCGCTGGCGCTGAGCAGAAAATAGCGGCTCGCCGTGCCCAGGGCACTGACCGGTAACGCAAAGTGGTTGAGCCCGGTCGCCTTGATGAAATCGGCGGCGGTGGCGAACGGGTGTTGCCGGCGTTGCTCCAGCAGCCGCTGCACCCGGCTGTTATCGAGGCGCGGGTCGAGTGCGGCCAGCAGCGCCGCAGGGGCAGTGTTGACATTGATCGGCGTCGCTTGCGGCAGCGCGCTGACCAGCGGCTGTAAGCGCCGATAGGCGGTGTCGTCCACGCCGTGCACCAGGCGCAACGTGCTGACGCTGACGAACGCCCGGTCGGCCGCCAGATAGGGCGGCGTCTGATCCAGATACGTACTGTCCTCAGCACCGTCGGGAAAGCGCAGCCGCGGTCGGGATCGATCCAGTCGGCAATGGCGGCGGCCAGGCCGACTGGCAGATCGAGCTGGCGCAACAGCCGGCGCAGCAAGGCCAGTTGGTGTGGGTCGATGGCGTTGCCGGCCAGGAGACTGTTCAGGTTGAAACGGCCCTCCAGGTCGGTCAGGCGCCCTTGCACGCTGCTGCCGGCGACTGGCAGTGGCGGCAGTCGTCGGGTCAGGCTTCGTCGAGGTCGTTGATCGGCCCGGCGGCATGGTCGCGAGCGAGAATCTCGGCGGCCCAGTCCTCAGCACCCTGCAGGTAGGCCCGGGCCTGGCGCTGTTGGGCCAGCAGTCCGTTACGGCGGATGTCCATTTGCAGCAGGGTGGCCAGCGCAGCGGCGGTGACGCTGGCCAGCGCGAGTACCAGCAGTACCGTCAGCAGGGCGAGACGACGGTCTCGTCTAGCCAAGGCTGGCGGGCCTCCCGCAGCAGGAACAGACGCCGCAGGCGGCCCGAGCCGGCCAGCGTCAGCCGCACTTCGATCGCGCGCGGTAACCGATTCCTGGGCGCCTGGCTGGAGGCGGTCAGTGCTCCAACCAGCGGTCGTCGGCGTCAAGGAAGCGGATGTGCAGGTTCCTGACGTGCGACAGCAGAACGCTGGCTGAGCGCTGGTGGCAGCGGCGCCGTCCAGCACGGCGAGCTAGCCGTAGCAAACGACCGTTGCGCAGCTGGTAGCTGAGTCGCTCCAGTGCCAAGCGCGGCAGGCCGAGGGGATCATCACGGCCGTCGCGGGTAAGCGTGAGTAGGGTGGTGGCCTGGTCGTCGCCGGTCAGCGCCGGCGGCCAGTCGCGGAACGGTCGCGCACCGGCCTCGGCGGAGCCTGTCCGATGTCGCGCCGGAGCCAGCCGACGCCAGTTGCAGCTGCTGCAATTGCGCGCTGTCGGCGCCAGCGCCTGACGCGTGTCGAGCACACGGCCAGCCCGCTGTAGGCGGCGGCGCCGATGAGCGCGAAGATGGCCAGCGCGACCAGCAACTCCAGCAGGGTGAAGCCCGCGGTGGGCTCATCGCAGTCGCCCCATGAGGCGGTCAACAACGGTTCCGGGAGATTGGCGCCGGCGACGTGGACGGCAACCGACAGTCGCCGCAGATCGTGATCGGGTGTGCTGGCGACGCTAATGGCCCAGTGCCAGTCCCGCCCGGCCATGCGTTCGCTGCCGTGGAAGTGGCTGCCACTGCCGGGCCAGCGCGACTGTAGCCGGAACCGGGCAACAGCGTTTTCGGCCACCCAGCCTGCCAGGGTGCGGTTGCGCAGCTCGGCAAATGTGGTAGTGCTGGTGCTGGCGACCCGTAGCAGCGCCGCCATGGCGACGCCAGCGCCGCCAGTGCCACCAGCACCTCCAGCAGGGTGAAGCCGTGCGGTTTCACGGCGCCGTGGCCAGGCTAACGTGACCGGCCACGTCACCGCTCAGACGGTAGCTTGCTGCGGCTGCGTATACCGTAAGCCGGAAGGCGCTGGTTTCACCGCTTGCGGCCAGCACGATCTGCGGTGGGCCACTGCCGGCGGGCGGGATCTGTTGGCCGTCCACCTGGAGCCGCACGGCGATGCCGGGCGGTAGCCGGTAGCGGCTCCGGTTGGTCTGCAGCGGTTGCCAGTGCGCGCCGTGCAGTTCGAGCGCGCGGCATTCTGTGCGATCGCAGCGGATACCACGGCTACGCCCGCCAAGCGTGGCCTCATCACGCTGGCGGGTGATGAACTGCTGTAACCGCTGAGCGGCGGCGGCGACGCGGGTGGTGGCCGGGTCGCCGGGAATCTGCATGACCGCGAACGTGGTCACGATACCGATCAGCACCAGCGTCACCAGCACCTCCAGCAGCGTGAAGCCGGCCTCAGTCGCCGAGGTTCCAATTGCCTGATCGGCATTGTCACGCCTGCCACCGAGCTG
>CAVQMB010000004.1:0-30000 GCA_963713445.1 uncultured Gammaproteobacteria bacterium
GCGACGCCTGTCACCAGACGCCTCTAGCGACCTACCCGGGAGCCGTGCGGACCACACGCTACGCTCCCCTATTTGGTCTTGCTCCGGGTGGGGTTTGCCCGGCCGTCGCTGTCACCGCGACGCGGTGCGCTCTTACCGCACCTTTTCACCCTTACCGCCGGCATCAGCCGTGGACACCGGAGGCGGTATGTTTTCTGTGGCACTTTCCGTAGACTCACGCCCCCCAGGCGTTACCTGGCACCCTGTCCTGCGGAGCCCGGACTTTCCTCCCTGCGACGCACCGCCGCAGAGCGGCTGCCTGGCCAACTCCGTCGGTCAGTATGGGGGCTGGCGCGGTGACTGGCAAGCACCAGGTCCACGGCTACCCCCACCGAGTCATGGCATCGTGATATGAACAGCCTGCTCGGTGAGTACACCTGCCGGCTGGATGCCAAAGGACGCGTCGCCGTACCGGCCGGGTTGCTGCGGCAGCTTGCTGCCGCCGACGGCGGCCGCTTCGTCGTCAACCGCGGCTTCGAACAGCACTTGGTGCTCTACCCGATCAGCGCCTGGCAGCGCATCAGTTCCGAGGTCAACAAACTCAACCAGTATGTGCGCAAGAATCGTCAATTCATCCGCTACTTCTTCCGTGGTGCCAACGAACTGAAACTGGACAGCCATAATCGACTGCTGCTACCGCGTCGCTTGCTGGAGTACGCCGCGATCGACGAGCAGGTAGTGCTGTTCGCATTCGGTGACCGCATCGAAATCTGGGCTGGTCACCTTTACGATCAATTGCTCGATGACGAACCGGATAATTTTGCTGACTTGGCCGAAGAGATCATGGGTGACAGGGACCTCGCAACCCGTCGTTTCACGCCGCCGCTGGCGCCGGAGGATGGCTAATCGTGTTCACCATGAAGCGTCAGCGCCAGCGGATAAAGTTCATTCTTGCGGGCACCGGTGAGTTCAGCAGCCAGTGCGATCGCCTGGCGGATTGGCAAATCACGTACCAGCGGACGCAGCACCCGCAACCGCTCCTGCTCGGCCGCCGGCAGCGCCGGCGCGCCCTGGACGATCACCACGAACTCGCCGCGCCGGCGCTCCGCGTGGGCAGTCAGCCAGACACGCAGTTCGGTCAGCGTCGCCGTGTGGCTTTCCTCGAACCGCTTGGTGAGTTCGCGACCGACAAAGGCCGGCCGATCCCCTCCAAACACGACCTCCAGATCACCCAGCATGGGCTCGATACGGTGATTCGATTCCAGGAAAATCAACGTGTACGGTGTGTCCCGCGATGCTTGCAGACGGCTACGACGCGCGGCGCGGCGGGCCGGGAGGAATCCTTCGAACGCGAACCGGTCACAGGGTAAGCCGGCTATGGACAGCGCTGCCAGCAGGCTGCTGGGACCAGGCACCGCGCTAATAGCGATGCCTGCGTGGCGCAGCGCCCGCACCAACGGAAATCCCGGATCGCTGATCAACGGCGTTCCGGCATCGGATACCAGCGCGCCGCTACTTCCGGCCTGGAGTTCGGCCAGTAGCTGGGTCAGGCGGCGGCGCTCGTTGTGTTCATGCAGCGAGTACAAGGTGCTAGCTATGCCAAAATGGTGCAACAACTGGCCGGTGTGCCGGGTATCCTCGGCGGCGATCCAGTCAACGCTGCGCAATACGTCGAGTGCCCGCGCGCTGAGATCGCCCAGGTTGCCTATGGGGGTGGCGACGACGTATAAAGTGCCGGGTTCGACGGTCATGCCGATCCTCTGGTAACGGTTGAACAGCGCATCTCACGAGCTCGCGAGGAACCCAGATGTCATCGACGACCCAAGGCCAGGCAGCGGAACAGCAGGCCTGTGGCTACCTTACCGGTCACGGCCTGAAGCTGGTAGAGCGCAATTATCGCTGTCGCATGGGTGAACTGGATCTTATCATGCGTGACGCTGAAGCCTTGGTATTCGTCGAGGTCCGCAGTCGTCGTGCAGGCCGCCATGGCTCCCCGGCCGAGAGTGTGACCGCCACCAAACAGCGCCGGCTGCAGCGTGCAGCGGCCCATTACCTGCAACATCACCTACTGGACGTCCCCTGCCGCTTCGACGTTGTTGGTATCACCCGGTACGCCGGCGAAACCCGCATCGAATGGATCCGGGATGCCTTCCAGATTGAATCTTTCTGACGCCTTCCGAGAACGATGAATCTGCAGCAACACGTATCCCAGCTGTTCGCCGACAGCATCGCCTGCCAGCAGGCTGCCGCCGCTGCCTTGCCACCCGCCATCGCCGCCGCTGCCGAACGTATCGCCCGGTGCCTGAGCGACCGGGGCCGGATCCTGGCCTGCGGCAACGGCGGCTCGGCCAGCGACGCCCAACACTTTGTGGCTGAACTCGTCGGACGCTTCGAGCGTGAACGCACCGGCTGGCCGGCCTTCGCACTGACGGCAGATAGCGCCATTTTGACAGCGCTCGGTAATGATTACGGCTTTGATCCGATATTTTCGCGCCAGGTCGAGGCCCTGGGCCGGCCCGGAGACGGCCTGCTGGCGATTTCCACTAGCGGCCGTTCAAAGAACGTCGTCGAGGCGGTCGCCTGCGCCCAACGGCAAGGAATGTTCAGCATCGTCCTGAGCGGCCGCGATGGCGGGCCGTTAGCGGAGACCCTGGCGGCCGGCGATATCGAACTCCGCGTACCTGCCGACCGCACCGCCCGCATCCAAGAGGTGCACGGACTCATCATTCATTGCCTGTGCGACCTACTCGATCAGCTTCTTCCAACCGGTCCGGAGCACTGACATGACCCGCTTATGCACCAACACTGCCCTGGTCATATTGTCACTATGCCTGCTGAACGGTTGCACAACAGCCCTGGTTGGCGGCACTGCGGTGGCAGCGGACGTTGCTCACGACCGCCGCTCCGTAGGCACCATCGTCGACGACCAGGCGATCAAGCTGAAGCTGTTCACCGCACTACACAACCACCCCGGCAAGATGGCCGATGCCCACATCGACATCACCAGTTACGACAACGTGGTGCTGCTCACCGGTGAAGTACCCGATGCAGCCATCCGGCGATGGGCCGCCGACACGGCCAAACACATCGAAAAAGTCCGGCAGGTCTATGATGAGCTGGCTACTATGCCGCCGAGTTCGCTGGCCAGCCGGGCCGAGGACGCCTGGATCACCACCAAAGCCAAGAGCTCACTGCTGCGGATTGCCGGGTTGCCACATTTCGACCCGACCCGGGTGAAGGTAGTCACCGAACGTGGCGTGGTGTATCTGATGGGTCTGGTGACGCCGGCTGAGGCACAAGCGACGACCAGCATGATCCGGCACATCGACGGGGTCCAGAAGGTCGTTACCTACTTCGAATACCTCAGACGCGCCGACGGCGGCACTACTTCACAATCTTGAGGTTCGGCTTCTTGCTGCGCGCCGTGGGTTCAGGCGCGCTGGGCGGTGGCGTTTCGTCATCACCTGGTTCGTTACCAAAGGCCATGCCCTGGCCGTTCTCGCGTGCGTAAATGGCCATCACGGCACCAACCGGCAAGCGCACGTTGCGGGCCTGGCCACTGAAACGGGCATTGAACTGAACCCAGTCGTTACCGAGTTCCAGTGCCTGAACAGCACTCGGATTGACATTGAGCACGATACGCCCCTCATGGACGTGCTCAACCGGTACTTCGACGCCTTCCTGCTCCGCATCCACCAGCAGATGCGGCGTAAAGTCGTTATCGGTTATCCAGTCGTACAGAGCTCGAATCAGATAAGGGCGCGTCGAAGTCATAGTTACTCAATGGTACATTTCACGTTCTTCGCGACTCAGACTCTGCTGGAAAGCCGGTCGCCGGAACAGCCGTTCAGCGTAGCTTAGCACAGCGCCCGCTTGCGACGGCAGGTCGATCCCAAAGGCCGGCAAACGCCACAGCAATGGCGCCAGCGTGCAGTCGACCAGCGTCAATTCGTCACTGAGAAAATACGGTTTCGCGGCAAACACCTCACTGCTGGCCACCAGGCCCTCAGCCAGCGTCTTGCGTGCTGTGGCGATCCCATCCTTGCCATCCCGTCCTTTCAGTTGCGGCAACAGGCTGTACCAATCCCGCTCGACCCGGGCCAGCGCCAGCCGGCACCGCGCCCGACCAACCAGATCCGGCGGCAGCAACGACGGGTGCGGATAGCGCTCGTCGAGGTACTCCATGACGACCCGTGAGTCGTAAAGCACCAGATCCCGGTCGACCAGCGTCGGTAGTGAACCGTAAGGATTCAGGTCCAGCAGGTCTTCTGGCGGTCGGTGGCTATCGGCCTCAACGAGGTCGGCCTGGATACCCTTCTCGGCCAACACCAGCCGAACCCGATGGCTCGAACAGTCGTCCGGTGCCGTAAACAACAGCAACGAGAAACGGTGGCGACTGATACCGGCCATGGCGGGAAATCTCCCCGCCGGTGGGCCACAAAGCCCACCGGCAGCACTCGTCAGTGCGGAACGTCCTTCCAGTACTCGCGCTTCAGCAGATAGAACACCACAAAGGCCAACACCAGATACAGCAGAACCCAGCCTCCTAGATGCTCCCGCTCCTGCTTGATCGGCTCGGAGATATAGGCCATAAAGTTGACCAGGTCGGTCACTGAACGGTCGAATTCGCGCGGCGTCAATGTACCCGGCTGGACCTGCTGGAAACCCTTGATGACCTTCTGCTCGGCGCCATCGGCATCCTTCACCGTCTCGTAAACCGGCTTCTGAAGCCCCTGCATCTGCCACAGCACATCGGGCATGCCCACTTTCGGGAATACCGCGTTATTGGTACCCCACGGCCGCGTCTTATCGATGTAGAAGGAGCGCAGGTAGGTATACAAGTAGTCTACACCGCGCGCCTGCGCCATCAATGTGAGATCCGGCGGAGGCGCGCCGAACCATTTAGCGGCCTCCTTGTTGGGCATGGCGTTGTTCATATGATTGCCAGGTTTGGTATCGCGCGTGAAGATAAGGTCTTTCTGGACCAGCTTCTCCGGGATACCCGCAAAATCCGCGAACCGCTTGTAGCGCATGAATTTGGCCGAGTGGCAACCCATGCAGTAATTCACAAACAGCTTGGCACCACGCTGCAGCGAGGCGTGATTGCTGAGGTCGATCTTTACATGATCGAGCGGAAAGCCGCCTTCTTGGGCAAAAGCGACTGACTGCATCAGCAATAACGTGATGACGAACAAAATACGTTTCATGGCTATCACCATCTCCTCAGTCAGCCGAGCCGTGCATGAGTTTGTCGACGAACGACGGTTTCATGGTGACCCGCTCGGGCACCGGCTTGGTCCGTTCGGACTTGGTGTACCAAGGCATCAGGATCATAACCAGGAAATAGACGGCGGCCGCCACTTGGGCCACATGGTTGCGGGCCGGCGTCGGGGGCTGCATGCCAATGTAGGCGAGCGTCACTAGAGCCAGGGTGAATAGCGTCAACGCAGTTTTCCAGCGCCAGCTGCGGTAGCGGATGGACTTCACCGGACAGCGATCAAGCCACGGCAGCAGAAACAGCAGTACGATCGAGAAAAACATGCAGATCACGCCGAGCAGCTTGGCGTTCAGAGGCCCGATCGAAATCGTCACCGAGCGCAGGATGGCGTAGAACGGTGTGAAATACCATGCGGGCTCAATATGCGGCGGCGTCTTCAGCGGATCGGCCGGCAGGAAGTTGGGGTGTTCGAGAAAGAACCCATGGACGCTCGGGAAGAAGAACACCACCAGCGCAAACAGAATAAGGAAACCGATAATGAGTACAGAATCCTTGACGGTGTAATAGGGATGGAACGGGATGCCATCGAGAGGCACGCCGTGTTCATCCTTGTGCTTCTTGATTTCGATACCATCGGGATTATTGGAACCGACATGATGCAAGGCCACAATGTGCACGAACACCAGCGCCACCAGCACCAGCGGCAACGCGATGACATGCAGCGCAAAGAACCGGTTGAGCGTCACACCGGAAACCACGTAGTCACCGCGAATCCAGGTCACCAGGCTGTTGCCGATGTGCGGAATTGCACCAAACAGCGAGGTGATGACCTGAGCTCCCCAGTATGACATCTGACCCCAGGGCAGCAGGTAGCCGAAGAAGGCCTCCGCCATCAGTGCCAGATAAATGAACATCCCGATAATCCAGAGCAATTCTCGCGGCTTCTTGTATGACCCGTACAACAGCGCGCGGAACATGTGCAGGTAGATTATGATGAAGAAAGCCGAGGCGCCCGTGGTATGCATGTAGCGAATGAGCC
This sequence comes from uncultured Gammaproteobacteria bacterium, assembly GCA_963713445.1. Taxonomy (GTDB): domain Bacteria; phylum Pseudomonadota; class Gammaproteobacteria; order Competibacterales; family Competibacteraceae; genus CAVQMB01. Next base: position 6,237 of record CAVQMB010000004.1, read on the forward strand.
AGCCCCAGTCGACATCACGCATGATGTACTGGATCGAGGCAAAGGCACCGTTGGCCGATGGCTGGTAATCCATGGCCAGCCAAATCCCGGTAACAATCTGGTTCACCAGTACGATCAATGCCAGAACACCGAAACCGTACCAGATGTTGAAGTTCTTCGGCGCGTAGTAGCGCGCCATGTGATAATTCCACGTCTCGATGAGCGGGAAGCGTGCATCGAGCCAGCCTATCAGGCCCTTCTTCTCAGTATTGCTCGCTGTCGCCATTACGCTTTCTCCGAGTCATCACCCACCAGCACGCGGGTGTCGCTGAGATATTTGTAGGGAGGAACCTCCATGTTCAGTGGTGCCGGCACGTCCTTGTAGACCCGTCCGGCCAGGTCGTAGCGGGAGCCATGACAGGGGCAGAAAAAGCCACCTTTCCATCCCGGCCCCAGGTCTTCAGGTGCCACCTCGGGCCGGTACAACGGCGAACAGCCCAGGTGGGTGCAGATACCGACCATTACCAGATGGGCAGCATGTTCGGTGCGTGCCCGATATTCGTTCCTAGCATAGGCTGGTTGCGCCGACTCCTGCGATTCGGGGTCACGCAACTGGCTGTCCAGCATGGGCAGCGTCGCCATCATCTGCTGGGTTCGGTTGACGATCCAGACGGGTTTGCCACGCCATGCCACCGTCACCCGAGCACCGGGCTCGAGTTTACTGATATCGACTTCCACCGGAGCTCCCGCCACCTGAGCCTGCTGACTTGGCGTCCAGGACGCCAAAAATGGGCTCAGCACGAAGGCGGTCCCGACGCCGCCGACTACCGTTGCCGAGGCCGTCAGAAACCGGCGGCGATGGAGGTTAACCTCATCTGCCGTATGCATGAATGTACTCCTGAACAGGCTTGTTACTCGTCTTATATCGGATGAGCCAATGCCGGAGCGGGCCCAAATATATCAATTATAACCAAAGCCCTTATTGTTTACCCACTGGGAGCGGCGTGAAGAACTCCCCCCAAAACTTCTATCGTCAAACTCGCCGTGAACAACAGCCGTGATGCCGGCCCTCGTGGTCAACAGCGCCCGAGCACCTCGTCCAGTCTGTCGATCAGCGAACGCACCGCGACGTGCTTCACTTTCATGGCGGCCTTGTTGACAATGAGCCGCGCACTCACCTGGGCAATGGTTTCCTGCGGTATCAAGCCGTTGGCTCGCAGCGTGTTGCCGGTATCCACCACATCGACAATACAGTCCGCCAAACCCACCAGTGGCGCCAGTTCCATGGAGCCGTACAGTTTGATGACGTCCGCCTGACGGCCCTGTTCGGCAAAAAACCGCCGACAGACATTGACATACTTTGTCGCGACCCGCAGCCGTCGACGACGATCGCGGTCACCCTCGGCAAACCCGGCGACCATCAACCGACAGCGAGCGACTCCCAGGTCGAGCGGCTCGTAAAGGCCTTCGCCACCGTGTTCCAACAGCACGTCCTTGCCGGCGACCCCGAAATCCGCTGCGCCGTACTGTACGTAGGTGGGGACGTCGGTGGCCCGCACAATGACTAACGACAGGTCGGCTCTATTCGTCGGCAGAATCAGGCGCCGACTGTGGTCCGGGTCTTCGCGCGGCACTATGCCGGCTCTGGCCAGCAACGGCAGTGTCTGCTCAAGGATCCGGCCCTTCGACAGCGCCAGCGTCAACGTCGTCTTCATGCGCTCAGTGCGGCACCCGCCGAATGCACGCACCCAACTGGGACAGTTTCTCCTCGATACATTCGTAGCCGCGGTCGATATGATAGACGCGATCAAGTACCGTCTCTCCGGTCGCAACCAGCCCTGCCAGGATCAAGCTGGCGGACGCGCGCAGATCCGTGGCCATCAGCGGCGCGCCAGTTAGACTGCTAACCCCACTGCTTATGGCGGTGTTGCCCTCCAACTGAATCATGGCCCCCATGCGCTGCAGTTCGTTGACATGCATGAAGCGGTTCTCGAACACCGTCTCGGTGATGGTCCCGGTGCCTTCAGCAACCGAATTGAGCGCCACAAACTGTGCCTGCATGTCAGTCGGAAACGCCGGATAGGGTGCCGTGCGCACCTGCACCGCCCGCGGCCGCTTCCCGCGCATGTCAAGCGCGACCCAATCGGCCGCGGTGTCAACCTGGGCGCCAGCCTCCTCGAGTTTGACCAGCACCGCTTCCAGGACATCGGGCCGGCTGTCCTTGATTTTGATGCGTCCGCCGGTAATGGCGGCAGCCACCAGATAGGTCGCCACCTCGATACGATCGGGCAAGACCCGGTAGTGGGTACCGTGCAGCCGCTCGACCCCTTCGATTACCAGCGTCGGGGAGCCGATGCCGGAGATCTGGGCCCCCATGCTGTTGAGGCATTCGGCGAGATCAACAACCTCCGGTTCACGAGCGGCGTTCTCGATGATCGTGGTGCCGCGTGCCAACGTCGCCGCCATCATCAGGTTCTCAGTGCCTGTCACGGTAACCAGATCCATGACAATGTGCGCGCCGCGCAGACGGCCCCTGCTCCGGGCTTTGATATAACCACCATCAACCCGGATTTCGGCTCCCATGGCAGTCAGGCCCTGAATGTGCAGATTGACCGGCCGGGAACCGATCGCACAGCCACCCGGCAAGCTTACCTCGGCGTGGCCATGGCGCGCCAACAGTGGCCCCAGCACCAGGATCGAGGCACGCATGGTCTTGACCAGCTCGTACGGTGCGCAATAGTTGCACAGCGTGCGCGGGTCGACCTCGATGTTCATCCGTTCGTCCACCACCAGCCGGATACCGAGGCGGCCCAGCAGCTCCATAGTGGTCGTGACATCCTGTAGATGCGGTACATTGCTAATCACCACTGGCTCGTCAGCCAGTAGGGTTGCCGCCAGGATCGGCAGCACCGCGTTCTTGGCACCGGCGGCACGCAGCTCGCCGTCCAGTGGTGCACCGCCACTGATGATCAGTCGGCTCACCTCAGTCCTGGCGAGTGCGCCAGGCCTCAGGCGTAAATGTCTTGATAGCCAGAGCGTGAATATCCTGGTTGCTCATGCGCTCACCCAGCGCGTCGTACACCAGGCGGTGCTGCTGAATCAACGACTTGCCTGCAAAAGTGTCGCTCACCACCCGCGCCTCGAAATGCACGCCGTCATCGCCGCGCACGTCGACCATAGCACCGGGTATATTTTGCTCCAGTAGCGTTTTGATTGTGTTTGCGTCCATTAACCAATAGCTGAGATTTCGTTGCCTTCGCCGCCGCCGTCACCCGGCAGCAACCCACTGAGACCCGCCACCTGTATCAGCCCGTGCATCAGCGGCGGAATATTAACAAACTGGAGCTCATGCTGGCAGCGTCGGGCCTGACCCAGCCAGTACACCAGCAGCGCCACCGCGGCGCTGTCAGCCGCATCCACCTCACCCAGATCGACCGTCAGCTCCCGGTGCTGCTCGACCAGCACACGAAGCTGGGGCCACAATAGCGCCACAGCCGCGTGATCCAAGCCGCCCTGCAGGGCATAACAATCGCTGCCCTGGGCCCGCAACTGGGCCATCAACCGGTAGCGCCCTGACTGTTGCGCTGATGCAGTTTGCTGATCACCGCATCAAGACCCTCACGCCCGATCTGGCTACCCAGGGAACTGCGGTAGTTAGTTACCAGGCTGACGCCGTCGATATTGACATCGTAAACCTTCCAAGCCCCATGTTTGTAGTGCAGTTCATAGTTGATAGGAACCGCTGGCCCATCGCTACGCTGTACTTCAGAGCGCACGGTCACGTCCTTGGCATCACTCGCCGCCTGTACTGGGCTATAACGGATCTTCTGACCCGAGTAGTCCAGCAGCGCCTTGGCATAGGTGCGTACCAGCAGAGTCCGGAACTCGTCAGTAAAGCGTTGGCGCTGATGCGGCGATGCCCGGCGCCAGTACTTGCCTAACACCCAGCGCGATATGGCTTCGAAGTCAAAATGCGGCAGAACGATCTTGCGCACCAGGTCGTAGATCCGATCCGGATGCTGCTGCAGTTCGTCGTGGTGCTGCTGCAGTGCACTGATCACCTGATCAGCCGTCTGCTCGATCAGTTTCTGCGCATCCTGCGGTTGACTCGCCGCAGCCCAGGCACTGCCGGTCGCCAGCAACAGCGTGAGAAACAGTGGCAACAGTTTTTTCATGACCAGACCTCTTGCTCGACTATTAAGACTACTTCTGCTTCCCCTGCGCCGTGTTAAACAGGAACTGACCGATCAGCTTTTCGAGCACCAGCGCGGACTGGGTCAGCTTAATGACGTCGCCAGCCTTGAGGTTCTGCTCGGCGCCGCCAGGGTCCAGGCTAACGTATTGTTCGCCCAGCAACCCTGCCGTCACAATACTGGCGCTGGTGTCCTTGGGCAGGGGATAAGCCGGGTTCAGCGCCAGACTGACGTCCGCCTGATAGGTCTGGGGATCGAGTTTGACGCCGACCACGCGACCCACCTTGACACCGGCCACCGTAACCGGAGAGCGTACTTTGAGACTGCCGACGTTATCGAAATCGGCCGTGACCACGTAACCGTTCTGTTGACCAAAATCGCTGTACCCGCTGACTTTGAGTGCCAGCACCAGCAAGGCAGCCAGACCCAGCGCGATGAAGGTACCAACGGCTATTTCCACAGTCCTGCTGAGGGGCATTCAGGAGCCTCCGAACATCAAGGCGGTAAGCAGAAAATCGAGACCCAGTACGGCGATCGAGCTATTGACCACAGTGCGGGTCGTGGATCGGCTGACGCCCTCCGAGGTGGGCACCGTGTCATAGCCCTCGAACACAGCAATCCAGTTCACCACCACCGCGAACACGACACTCTTGATAACCACACCGTCGATGATATCGTCAAACAGGTCAACCGCCGATTGCATCTGTGACCAGAATGTACCCGTGTCGACACCTAGCAGGTCAACGCCGATCAAATAGCCGCCGAATACGCCAATCGCGGTAAACATGGCTGCCAGTAGCGGCAGCGCTATAACACCGGCCATAAAGCGCGGCGCCAGCACCCGGCGGATCGGATCGACCGCCATCATTTCCATGCTGGCAAGCTGCTCGGTGGCCTTCATCAAGCCGATCTCTGCCGTCAGCGCCGATCCCGCCCGACCAGCATACAACAAAGCCGCAATAACCGGCCCGAGTTCCCGCACCAGGGATTTTGCCACCACGACACCCAGCGAGGCCTCGGCACTAAACGCAACCAGGGTGTTGTAGCCCTGCAGACTCAGGACCATGCCGACGAACAGCCCGGCCACAGCAATAATGGGCAGCGACAGTACTCCCAGCGAGTAAATCTGGCGGACAGTCTGGGCAGGTCGCGCAAGCAACGCTGGCAACGCAGTCAGCAAGCGCAGAAAAAAAAGGCTGCTGCGACCCAGCCGGGCGAGGCCGTCAAGTCCCAAACGCCCCAGAGCAGCCAGTCCATCAAGCATCGCCTTAACTCAACAGATCATCGGCGTAAGCCACCGCCGGGTAGTGGAACGGTACTGGCCCGTCCGGTTCGGCCTGCATGAACTGACGGGTCCAGGCCGATTTCGAGTTCAGCAGTTGCGTCGGTGGACCATGCTCGATCACTTTGCCCTCGGCAATCAGATAGGCGTTGTCGGCAATGGTCGCAGTCTCGGCAACATCGTGCGAGACAATGATGGAGGTCAACCCAAGGGCATCGTTCAACAACCGGATCAGCTTGACCAGCACACCCATAGAGATCGGGTCCTGACCTGAAAACGGTTCATCATACATGATCATCATCGGATCCAACGCAATGGCCCGCGCCAGTGCCACCCGCCGGCTCATTCCGCCTGACAGCTCGCTCGGCATCAGATCCCGGGCGCCGCGCAGGCCAACCGCTTCCAGCTTCATCAGAACCAGCAGACGCACCAGCGGTTCGGGTAACCGGGTGTGCTCACGCAGCGGAAACGCGACATTCTCGAATACTGTCAGATCGGTAAACAACGCGCCGCTCTGGAACAGCATGCTCATGCGCTTGCGCAACGCATACAATTCGTTGCGGCCGAGCGCGTGGACGTTGCGGCCGGCCACCTCGATGGTACCGGCGGCCGGCCTGAGCCGACCAGCAATCAACTGCAGCAGCGTGGTCTTGCCGGTTCCGCTGGGTCCGAGTATCGCGGTGATCTGACCGGCGGGGATATCCAAATCGACCCCGTCGAACACGAGCCGCGGTCCGCGGCGGAAACTAAGCCCGCGAATCCGCACCAGTACGGCTGGGTCAACGGCCTCCTCAGGCATCCTGGAGAACCGGAATTCGGCCGATCCGGGCCCGCCACTCCCGGGGACCGCGCTGATGCACTGATGTACCGGCGACGTCGACCGCCACCGTCACCGGCATATCCTCGACGTCGAACTCGTAGATGGCCTCCATGCCAAGGTCCTCGAACGCCATCACCCGGGCCTTGCGGATGGCTTTGGACACCAGGTAGGCCGCCCCGCCGACGGCCATCAAATAGACCGCGCGGTGCTGCTTGATGGCTTCGATTGCGGCGGGGCCGCGCTCAGCCTTGCCGACCATACCCAACAAACCGGTCCGACTCAGCATCATTTCAGTGAATTTGTCCATCCGTGTGGAAGTGGTCGGTCCGGCGGGTCCCACCACTTCGTCGCGGACCGGGTCGACCGGACCGACGTAATAGATGAAGCGGTTGCGGAAATCGACCGGCAGCGGCTCGCCTCGGGCCAGCAGTTCCTGGATCCGTTTGTGGGCGGCATCACGTCCGGTCAAAAGTTTGCCGTTCAGCAACAGTCGTTCACCAGGCTGCCAGCAGGCAATATCGTCAGGCGTCACCGTATTCAGATCGACCCTGCGGGCGCCAGCGCCTGCTTCCCAGGTCACCGCTGGCCAGTCTTCCAGTTTGGGATGTGGCAGCTCGGCCGGCCCGCTGCCGTCCAGTACAAAATGGATGTGCCGGGTGGCCGCACAGTTCGGAATCATAGCAACCGGTTTATTGGCCGCATGGGTCGGATAGTCGCGGATCTTGACGTCCAGCACGGTGGTCAGGCCACCCAGCCCCTGGGCACCTATGCCAAGCGCATTAACTTTGTCGAACAGTTCCAGACGCAACTCCTCAACCGCAGACCGGGATCCACGCGCTTTGAGCTCATGGATATCGATCGGTTCCATCAATGATTCCTTGGCCATCACCATGGCCTTTTCCGCAGTTCCGCCGATACCAATCCCGAGCATGCCCGGCGGGCACCAGCCGGCGCCCATGGTCGGCACGGTGGACAGAACCCACTCCACGATACTGTCGGAAGGGTTCAGCATGGTGAACTTGGACTTGGCCTCGGACCCCCCTCCCTTGGCCGCCAGCGTCACCTCGAGCCTATCACCCGGCACCAATTCCGTGTGAATCACGGCGGGGGTATTGTCACCGGTATTGCGCCGTGCCCCCGCTGGATCAGACAGAATCGAGGCACGCAATGGATTATCCGGATTCGTATAGGCCCGGCGCACGCCTTCGTTCACCATATCGGAAACACTCATATCGACATCCCAGCGCAGCGCCATGCCGATCTTCAGGAACACGGTGACGATACCCGTATCCTGGCAAATCGGCCGATGGCCCTCCGCGCAGAGCCGCGAATTAACCAGAATCTGAGCCATGGCATCGCGCGCCGCCGGCGACTGCTCACGCTGGTAGGCCGCCGCCAGGGCATCGAGATAATCTTTCGGATGGTAATAGGAGATGTGCTGCAGGGCGTCCGCAACGCTCTGAATAAAGTCGTCCTGGCAAATCGTCGTCATACCATGCTCTCGTGTAAGATTAACTCTGGAGTTGGACGCCAGCTGGCGGCTTAGTGTAGCAGATGCCTCCAGGGCCGGCGTGCCTGCAGCACAGATCAACAAACAAGCGCCCGAGAACGCCAATGACCGACACGCTCAACGAGCAGGCCCTGCACTATCATCGCTATCCAACGCCGGGCAAACTACAGGTTGTACCAACCAAGCCGCTGGCCACCCAGCTCGATCTGGCACTGGCCTATTCGCCTGGAGTGGCCGCCGCATCCCTGGCCATCGCCGCAGCCCCGGAAGAGGCCGCCAGCCTGACCAATCGCAGCAATCTGGTCGCTGTGGTTTCCAACGGCACTGCGGTGTTCGGCCTGGGGGATATCGGCCCGCTGGCAGCCAAGCCGGTGATGGAAGGCAAAGCCGCACTGTTCAAGAAGTTCGCCGGGATCGATGTATTCGACATCGAGCTGGACGAGACCGATCCGATAAGCTGGTCGACGTCATCGCCGCGCTGGAACCCACTTTCGGCGGCATCAACCTCGAGGATATCAAGGCACCGGAGTGTTTCGTCGTCGAACAGAAGCTGCGCGAGCGCATGAAGATTCCGGTGTTCCACGACGACCAGCACGGCACCGCGATCATCACCGCCGCGGCGATCCTCAATGGGCTGCGGCTGGTCGGCAAGACCACTGGAAACCGTTCGGCTGGTGGCATCCGGTGCCGGCGCAGCCGGCATAGCGTGCCTCGACCTGCTGGTCGGGTTGGGTCTGGCCAAGGAACACATCATCCTCTGCGACAGCAAAGGTGTCGTGTATCAGGGACGCAACGTTGGTGTCGATGGGCGTAAAGCCGATTATGCCACCGTCACCGAACATCGCACGATGGCCGACGCAATCAGCGGCGCCGACATCTTTCTCGGTCGTCTCCACGGCCGGCATTCTGACGCCGAGATGGTTGCTCAGCATGGCCAGCAAACCACTGATTCTGGCACTCGCCAATCCGGTGCCTGAGATCATGCCGGAGCTGGCTCAGCAAGCCCGCCCCGATGCCATCATCGCCACGGGCCGATCGGACTATCCCAACCAGGTCAACAACGTATTGTGCTTTCCGTTTATGTTCCGCGGCGCTCTGGACGTCGGTGCCACAACGATCAACGAAGCCATGAAGCTGGCCGCGGTCCGGGCCCTGGCTGACCTTGCCCTGGCACCGCCGTCCGAGGAAGTCGCGCTGGCCTACGGCGACCGAACCGCTGTCGTTCGGGCCCGAATACCTTATTCCGAAACCCTTCGACTCGCGCCTGGTCATCGAACTGCCGGCGGCGGTCGCCCAGGCTGCTATGGAAAGCGGGGTCGCCACAAGGCCGATAACCGACTTCCGCGCTTACCGCGAGCAACTGGGTCAATATGTCTTCCGCTCAGGCCTGGTGATGAAACCGCTATTCGAGCGCGCCCGGGCCGAACCCAAGCGCGTCGTTTATGCGGAAGGCGAGGAAGATCGAGTGCTGCGCGCAGTCCAGGTGGCACTCGACGACGGCATCGCGATACCAATCGTGATCGGGCGCCGCGAACGCATCCAGAGTGCACTGCAACAACTGGGTCTGGCGATGCGGCCCGACCGGGATTTCGAACTGATTGATCCATTCGACAACCCGCATTACAAAGAATGCTGGCAGGAATACCATCGCCTGCGCGAGCGCTTCGGGGTCGACCCCAGCAATGCCCGCATCCGGATCAATACCCGCACTACCGTATTGGGCGCCGTGCTGGTCAAGCTGGGCTACGGTGATGCGCTGATCTGCGGTGCCATCGGCAGTTATCAGGGTCATCTCAAGCACGTAACCGAAGTCATGAGCGCACCCGATGACGACCGCGTTGTTGCCGGCCTGACGCTTTTGATCACGTCCAAGGGTACGCTGTTTCTGGCCGACACCCATGTCAACGTCGATCCCTCCGCCGAGCAAATCGTTGACATCACGCGACTGGCAGCCGAGGAGGTGCGCCGCTTCGGCATTGCCCCCAAGATCGCGCTGCTATCTCACTCCAACTTCGGATCGTGGGCTTCCGAGCCGGCGCGGAAGATGGCCCGGGCGCTCCGTCTGCTGCGCGAGCGGGCACCCGAACTGGAGGTCGAGGGCGAAATGCAAGCCGATATCGCCCTGTCAGAGGCCTTGCGGGCACGGGTGTTCCCGCGCTCACAGCTGGAAGGTGCCGCCAACCTGCTGATCATGCCAACCCTGGATGCGGCGAACATCAGCTTCAATCTGCTGCGCAGCATGACCGACGGTGTCGCAGTGGGGCCGATGCTGCTCGGGCTGGATGCCCCGGCTCACGTTATACCCAAGACGTCATCGACCCGGCGTATCGTCAACATGACCGCGGTGGCGGTGGTGGACGCCCAGGTACGCTCCCAGAGCGGCGCCGCCGGCCCGCCCGTTGCGGCCGATTGATCACACCCTCGGCCCAACGCAACACGGCCTGTACCCGCGGCGTCAGCATGGGCCAGGCCGTGTCCCGATCCGCCCAGCGATACTCGCTGTGTTCAGGTCGCCCCAGTTCGGGATTGACCGGCAGATCGACCACGTCGGTGGTCGACTCAGCAATGTAATAGCGGGCCACCTTCCGGCCGTGATTATAGGGCGGCGTCTGGCGATAAACCCGCCCCCAGCGGAAGCGCAAATCCGTGAGTGTGGTCTCTTCGGCCACTTCACGCAGGGCGCAGGCGAAAGGCATTTCACCCGGCTCGACCATACCCTTGGGGAAATCCCAGTAATCGTAAGCGCGCAGCAGCAGATAATCGTAGTGGTCACCGGTCCAGTACAGCACCACTACCCCCGCCGACAGAATTCGGGCGGCCATGGGCAATCCGTAGAACTACATTTGGCGGCCAGCATAACACAAGGCTACCGCTTGGCACTGTCCGGAAGGTAATATGCCACCCGGTTCCCGCGCCGCCAATCCGTGGCGGCGGCGAGCATCCGTTGCTTAGGGATTGATCGCGCTCAGTTCATGCACTGCATCGACCATTGCCGCAACATGCGCCGGATCGATATCCGGATGAATGCCGTGCCCCAGATTGAACACGTGGCCCGGCCCCCGGCCATAGCCTGCCAGCACTGCTGCCACTTCTGCTTTGATCCGCTCACTCGGGCCGTACAGGGCACAGGGATCGAGATTGCCTTGCAGCGCGACGCGGGCACCGATGCGCTGACGGGCCGCCGCAATATCCGTGGTCCAGTCGATGCCGACCGCATCGCAGCCACTGGCAGCAATATCTTCCAGCCAGGCCCCACCTCCCTTGGTGAATACAATCACCGGTATGTCGCGGCCATCGTGGTAACGCTGCAAACCAGCCATAACGCGCTGCATGTAAGTCAGCGAGAATTCCCGGTAGTGCACCGGCGTCAGCACGCCACCCCAGGTATCGAATAGCATCAGCGCCTGCGCCCCCGCAGCCACCTGAGCGTTAAGATAGGCCGTGACACTGTCGGCGACTATGCTCAGCAAACGATGGGCCAGCTGCGGGGCACTGTACAACAGCCCCTTGGCACGACTGAACGTGCGACTGGTCTGCCCTTCGACCATGTACGTCGCCAGCGTCCAGGGACTCCCGGCAAAGCCGATCAGTGGCACGCGGCCGGCCAGCTCGCGACGTATCAAGCGCACGGCCGCGCTGACATAGCCGAGTTCGGCCTCAGGATCGATGACCCCCAGTCGCTGGATATCCGCTGCGGTGCGCACGGGACGGACAAATTTCGGCCCCTCGCCTTCAACGAAAGCAAGCCCCAGCCCCATGGCATCAGGAATGGTCAAAATGTCGGAGAACAGAATGGCGGCATCCAGAGCGAACCGGTCCAGCGGCTGCAATGTTACCTCGCAGGCCAGTTCGGGCGTCTGGCAAAGCGCCATGAAACTGCCTGCACGAGCGCGGGCTGCGCGGTATTCCGGGAGATAACGGCCAGCCTGGCGCATCAGCCAGACCGGCGTGCAGTCCACTGGCTGCCGAGCCAGAGCGCGCAGCAGTCTGTCATTGTGCAGTGGGATCGTCATGGCGTGCTCTGGAACGGAAGCGTAAAGAGAACGGGGCGAGCCATCAGGCCACGCTTCGGTGCTGATCGAGAACCTGCGCAATAAGCGCCTGATCAACGTCATCGGCAATCACCGCCCGACCGATTGCCTTGAGCAACACCAGCCGTAAGCGGCCCGCGCGGACTTTCTTGTCGACCGCCATAACACGCAGAAAGTCCGCGCTGCCGAGTTCCGCCGGTGCCGCCACCGGCAACCCGGCCCGCTTCAGCAGACAGCCGACGCGTTCAGCTTCGACCGCCGGCAACCAGCCCAGCCGGGCCGACAAGGCGGCTGCCAGCACCATCCCCGTCGCCACGGCTTCGCCGTGCAACCAGGTACCGTAGCCGAGGCCGGTCTCGATCGCGTGACCAAAGGTGTGCCCCAGGTTGAGCAGCGCACGCACGCCGCCTTCGCGTTCATCGGCCGCAACAATATCGGCCTTGCAGCCACAGGAGCGCGCTATGGCCTGCGCCAGCAACTCTGGGTCCCGGGCCAGCAGCGCATCAAGCCGTTGTTCCAGCCAGTCGAAGAATGAAGCGTCTCCTATCAAGCCGTATTTGACCACTTCGGCGAGACCAGCGCTGAACTCACGATCGGGCAACGTATTCAGAGTGGCCGTGTCCGCCAGCACACAACGCGGCTGGTGGAATGCGCCGATCATGTTCTTGCCGAGGGGATGATTGACCGCCGTCTTACCGCCGACCGAGGAATCGACCTGAGCCAGCAGCGTGGTCGGCACCTGAATGTAATCCACCCCACGCTGATAACAGGCCGCGGCAAACCCGGCAATATCACCCACCACACCACCGCCCAGCGCCACCAGCGTGCAGCCGCGATCAAACCTGAGCGTCAACAGTGCATCGAAGATATCATTCAGCGTAGCCAGCGTCTTGTACTGTTCGCCGTCCGGCAACACCTTTTCGGCGACCTGCCGGTCAGGCAGCAGTGCCTTCAGGGCCGGCAGATACAAGGGGGCCACCGTTTCGTTGCTGACGATCAACACTTGGCGGCCGCGCAGATGATTGCGCAGCAGATCGGAGCGTGCCAGCAGACCGTCACCAATATAAATCGGGTAGCTGCGCTCGCCCAACTCTACGGTAAGCGTATGCATGACGGGAATTCTAACCGAATAGCCCATTAGCGGACAGCACCGCGACCGTTCAGTGCGCCGAGAATGCGCTCTGCCACCGCCCTCGGATAACTGCCATCGGTATCGATGATGAGGTCCGCGACCGAACGGTACAGTGGCTCGCGCACAAGCAGCAATTCGCTCAGCCGGGTACGGGGATCGCCACCCGCCAGCAGCGGCCGGTTCCGGTCACGGCCAACGCGGCGAAGCTGCTCGGCTACTGACGTGCGCAGGTAAATTACCGTCCCTGCGGCAGCAAGGGCCGCCCGGCTGGCCGGATCCAGCACCGCGCCGCCGCCTGTGGCGAGCACGATTCCGGATTGCTGACCCAGCTCGGCAATCATTGCCGCTTCCCGCGCCCGGAAACCGGCTTCACCTTCGAGCTCGAAGATCAGCGGGATACCCACTCCGGTACGCCGCTCGATCTCGGTGTCGCTATCGACAAAGGCACGATGCAGCGCGTCGGCCAACCGTCGTCCCACGGTGCTTTTGCCCGCCCCCATGGGACCGATCAGGATGAGATTATCAGTCATGACGCAGACAGGCGGGCCTCGGGAGCCCGCCCCCGTATCTTCGGACCAACTGTGTATCCTGCTATGGCGCCACGAACGGCGATGTCACTGACGCCGAGGCCGCTCCCGCCGAGAATGTAACTGTTGTCGTCGCCGTGGTTTGGAACGTCAGGTTGGCCGTCACCTTGCCGTCCGCATCGGTCAGGCCGGTATTTTGATCGTAAGCCGGCTGAAAAGCGAGGCTCAGCAAAGACGCTCCCGTCGTTGATGCATTCACCAGATTGCCGGATATCGCGCCCCCCTGACTATCTGTCAATCGAAGATCAACCGTACAGTCCACTGACGACGGCGCCGTGGGCGCTGGGCCGCACACCGTGGGATCCGTGCTGTTGTTCGTCTTGCATTGCTGATACGCCGTATTAGCCGCATTGAAGGCGAATACCTGAGTCAGGTCGCAGCTCATGTTGGCGGTCATCGTACCCGCACCCGGGCTCGCAATGGTGACCGTCACTGGTGTGGCAACGCCGTCAGCCTGGAACGCTATGGTCAACGCGCTGCTGCCCGGCGCCTGGCCACTGGATGCAATCAGAGGTGTCACGCAACCGTCCTTGCCGGTGGTGAGACTGCCCGCAAGGGCACTGTTACCGTTGACCGTGACGGTCGCACTACCCAGTGCACTGCCGATACTGTAATCGATCGATGTCGCCTGCAGCGGCGTGAAGTTCGGATCCTTGAGACACAGGGTAACCGGTGTGGTGGTATTTGCTCCCAACTGAACAGGTGCGGCGGTTAACGTGATATTGGTTCCTGAACTGACCGGCAAGAACACCGCACCGCAGTTCTGGCCGCGGGCGTCACAGGTGTTTAACACAGTACAGGTCTTTTGATCGACGGTGCACGCCACTACGATAGCCGCCTTACCCACCTGGCTGGCCGGATAGGTCAGCAAGGTACTGGCAACGCCACTATCGTTGGTTGTGCCGGTTGCCAGAATATTGGCGCTTTCAGGCCGACCAACGATATACGGTACGGTGGGACCGGTATCGGTCCCCGAATTGGTGTTGAACGGATTGCCAGCCTGACTGATGGCTAACGCATTATCAGCCTGGACACTTGCAATGGTCCGAATCCCAGTGAGTGCCCGATTGTTTGGCTGACTGAAATTAATTCCGTCCAAGACCAGCTGTTCTCCAGGCAACACACCCTTGGCACTGAACCGGCCGCTGCTGGCGTAGAAATCGTAGCCACCCTCAAGCGGATCGCCGTCGTTGCCCGCGATCGTGAATGCGCCTGGATTGTTCGGGAATCCCGCTAACGGCCCGTCGATCACTGAAAAATCAATCGGGGTGCCCACCTGCGGCGGATTACCGCTGCTATCGGTCGCGATCACACTGATCACCCGACGGTACGAACCATCAGGCAATACCGCACCTCCGGTGCCTAATCCCACTGACGACGATCCAGCCTGGACCGCGTTGACATAGGGCCCGGTGAAAGCCAGCGAGCTGACAGGTTCAGTTTTACCGACCACTTGTAATTGCAGCGAGGCACTGACCTGTCGCTTGCTGGCGGGATCGCTCACTGTCGCCGTTATCGTCACCGTACCCGGTAAATTATTAGAGACAAAAAACAGCTTGGCTATACCTGTAGTCTGTTTCAACACAGCCGTCGAAAAGGGTCCGGAATCCTGTGCCGTGCCACCTGGGGGCACTGGAATATACAAACTGCCGTGAGTGCCTGCTGGAATAACGTCGACCGAGATCTGTGACGCCGGGTAATACTGTCCGTTCTGATCGAATACCTCGACCACCAGCTGCTTGGTAAACGGTTGATTCAAAGCCAGCGGCTGCTGAGTTGGGTTCCAGGCCACGGTGTTGCTGCCGTCTGCGGTACTGATCCTTACCGAAAGCGTGTTCTCGGTCCCGGTAAAACCACCTCCGCTACCGCCGCCGCAACCTGCCAGCAATACCACCGGGAGCAGGGACGCCACAATTTTGAGAACTCGTTGCAAGCTGGACACGTAAACCCTCCCCCTATGACTTTTCAAGGCGATACCGCCCCCGTTTTCAGAATCTTGGGCGTCACGAAAATCAGCAACTCTTGTTTCGTATCCGTCTTGGTAGTATGCCGGAACAGGTTGCCTAGACCTGGGATGTCACCTAGCAGCGGCACCTTGTCGACGCTGTTCTGCGAATTCTTTTCGTATACGCCGCCGAGTACCACAGTCTCACCATCGTCGACCAGCACCTGCGTCTTGATCTCACGCTTGTTGATTTCCGGACCGGCGGGTGTCAACGCCCCAGGCTCATCCTTCTTCACATCGAGATCCATGATAACCCGCCCATCGGGGGTAATCTGCGGGGTCACCTTAAGCGATAGAACTGCATCCACAAGCTGGGTCTGGGTGCCGCTTTGAGACACGGTCTGATACGGAATTTGAGTGCCCTGGGTAACCACAGCTTCCTTGCGATCGGCCGTGATCACCCGCGGGTTAGACAGAATCTGGCCTTTGCCCTCGGCTTGCAGCGCCGACAGCTCCAGGTCAACCAGAAAATTCTTGCCCAGGATAGCCAGTGCCATGCTGCTTGTGGGATTGGCCGCCGCCAGATTGACGCCCAGACGATTCGCCAGTGAGGGTAACGTCACGGGGTAAGGCTGGCCCGTCTGCCTGTAGATTGCTGGCAGCACTGCTGATCATGCCGTCCGTGGCGTTGGCGGTACCCGCAATAGAGGCCACCCCCGAACCACCCGTACTCCCGACACCACTGAAACCCCAGCGCACGCCCAACTGCTTGTTGAAGTTGCTGTTGGCAATGACGATGCGGGCATCGATCTGCACTTGCTCTACCGGGCGGTCCAGCTTGGCGATCAGTTTACGGATCTGTTCAATTTTCGATGGAATGTCCTGAATCAGCAACGTATTGGTGCGTGGATCGGCGCTGATCTCGCCGCGCGGCGATAGCAGGCCATTGTTACTTCCGGCGCCATTCTTGGATGACGTATTATTCGACGGTGTGGTGATCAGCTTCGCCAGGTCCTGGGCATTGGCGTAGTTAACCTGGATCGTTTCGGTCTGCAGGGGTTCCAGCTGGGTGCGCTGCTGCTGGGCCTGCAGTTGTTCCTGATCCTGTTTCGCAAGCACGGTGGTGGGCGCAACATATATGACGTTGCCGTTACGCCGCATCGAAAGTCCCTTGGTCTGCAAAATGATATCGAGCGCCTGATCCCAGGGTACATTATGCAGGCGAAGTGTGAGGTTACCCTGAACCTGATCGCTAACCACGATGTTGAGCCCGGTGAAATCGGCCAGAATCTGTAATACCGCTCGAACCTGGATATCCTGGAAATTCAAGGACACCGGTTTGCCAGTATATTCCTTTTTGGCAGACTGTCCCGGCTGCTGTAATTTGGGGCGGACCTCGATGGTGTAGCGCCGGTTGGTCTGATAGGCAACAAAGTCCGAGTCCCCGGCCCGTTTGATGACCAGGCGCGCGCCCTGCCGCCGATTGAAGGCATCGATCAGTGTCACCGGTGTGGCGAAGTCGGTGACATCCAGGCGCCGTTCCTGCCCGCGGGGCAACCGGGTGCCGGCGAAATCCGCGACAATGTCTTTTCCTCGTTGCTGCACATTGACCGCGACCGAGGGACCGGGCACCGCTACCGAGACGATGCCCTGACCTTCGCTGCCGCGGTGGAATTCGACCTTGCCAAGCTCGGGAGCGTGGCGGTGGCCAGCAACTCCGCCGGACTGGGCTGAAGCGCTGGCCGACGCCGGCACGGCGTTGGCGTGGGAACCCACCATCAGTAGAACGTTGCTACCCTGTTGCCTGATGCTGTAAGGCGCCATGCTCAGCAGATTGATGACCGCCCGGGTGCGGCTGTTGTTGCTGAGCACATTGACACCTTGCACCGCGCCCTTATTGATGGCCCGTTGATGGGTGGACAGCGCGTCTTTCACACCGGGAAAATCAAGCACGATACGAGCGGGATTGTTGATGGTAAAACTGTGCGGCTCGGGCACGGGTTCCGACAATCGGAACCTAAGCTGCACCTGCCCCCCGGGAAGGTTGGCGATATCTACTGCGGTCAGCTCTGGCGCCGACCATGCTGTAGCCGCATTCCCCAGCCACGCATAGGTAATCACAACCATTACCAGCCAGACATTCGGGCGGCCCACTAATCTCGGAATCCGCCACCAACCTGCCGCCCGGGAGATACGTGCTACGCTAGAGTTCATCAGGTACCTCATGCTTATCCGGCCAGCGACAGGTCCGTCACGCGCTTCTTCCAGCCACCCGTCTGGGGATCGCGAACGATTTCCTGGATATCAACACGATTTTCGGTGATGTTGTAGATTCTTCCAAAATGCCTTCCGAGATAGTTACCGACGTGAACCCGGTGGACTATGCCGTCCGGGGCCTTGATCAATGCCCACATCCGCTGGTTGGCATTAAAGTCGCGAAATGTGCCAACCAACTGAAGGGCACCCAGCGAATATTTCTCCAGCTCTTCCCGTGGCCGATTGGTGTTGGGCTCGATACCGCTGCCTTTGACGGTGGGTGTGTTCCGTTGAGTCAACGCGTCGACGACGAACTTGGATGGTGAAAAAGGATCTCTTAAGCCCTGGGCCTGATAATAAAACGGCTGGTACGGCGCAAGTTTGGGCAATGGGCGGAGCTTCGCTGGCGGCGCTTGCTGGTTGGTTTCTTTGACAAACTGGCGCAGATCGCCAAGATCGGAGCGCATGCAGCCGGCGAGCAAGACTGAGCCCGCTAACACAAGAAGCAAACGGGACGCCCGAGCGTTCCGGCACACTTTCACCCCAGCCACCACCCATTCTTATAGTCCGCGGACCGTCTATTCATCGTTTCCCATTGCTTGATTCAACGTAGCGGTAAGTCTGGAGCGTGGCATTGATACTCAACGCCGGATTATTGCCAAGATTAGTTACAGGCTTGCCAGAGGGTACCGACAACGTTGCGCTGCGCAGGGTCACAATGCGTTGCATGGCCGAAATGCTACTGATGAACTCACCGAACTGGTGGTAGGTACCCTGCGCCCGTATAGCAATGGGCACGACAACAAAATAATCTTGCCGATTCTCTCGCTGGGGCTGAAACACCCGGAACAACAACCCGTTGGAGCGGCCCAGATCCGATACCCGCTCCAGCAGGTCAGGCATTTCGGTCCCGGTAGGCAACTGCTTGACCAAGTCCGCGAGCATCCCTTTTAGCTTCTTCAACCGTTGCTGATATACACCGATATTGGCGGCCACGGCTTCACGCTGTTTATATTCCTGCTTCAGCTGCTGTTCCTGTCGCTGGCCCTGGCGCAGCGAATCCATCATGCTACTGAGATCGAACCAGTAACCCAGCCCGATGACGACCACCATGACCACGGCGAGAATCACGGCCTTGGCCGGTGCCGGCCAAAGACCGATCTCATTGATGTCGAGAGAATTAATGTCGGAAAGTTGCATGTGGTCACTCCGACGCTTTTTTGCTGGGCTGTATTCGATTGACCGTCAAGTCAAACGAGCTAGCCGGTACGTTTTGGGCGAGGGAATGGCGCTGAATGATTTTCAGCACTGGTTCGCCGAAAAGCGGCGACCGTCCCAGCTCCCGCATGAAATCAGACACCACTTTATTGTCTCGGGCGTCCCCTTTGACCTCCAGACGATTGTCATTGGCAGTCAGCGACGTAACGAAGAGAGCGGGCGGCGTCAAGCGAACCAGCGAATTGAACACCTTAACCATATCCGGCCGACTCTGCTGTAGTCGCTTGATGGCCTGCAGGCGATCAAGCAGGCTCTGCTCAGCTTGGCGCATCGCCTTGATGGCTTTCTCAGCGTGCTTGACCCGATCAATCTGTTGGTTAAGATACTGATTGCGGGCCCGCTGGACATCCATCATCCGTCCTATAGCAAGATGTACCGCAATAACGCAGCCGACCGCCAACACTGCCACACCCGCAAGGGTTATGACAAACTCGCGCTGTTGCTGCTCGCGCCGCAGCTGACGCCAAGGTAGCAGATTAATACGGGTCATTGCAGCGCCCGCAAGGCCAGACCACAAGCGATCGTGAATAGTGGAGCATTGTGTGTCAACCGATTCGCGTCGATTCGTTTAGCATAACTCATTGTTTCAAATGGGTTGGCCACGATAACAGGACTGCCCACGCGTTCCGCTAGGATCTTGCTCAATCCGGGCGTAAGACTGCCGCCGCCGGCAAGCATCAGTCCATCCAGCGAATTAAAATGACTGGACGAGAAGAAGAACTGGAGCATATTACCGATCTGCTCAACCAGCATGTTACGAAAAGGTTCCAGTATTCGGGTAGCGTAGTCTTCCGGGAGATCGCCGGTGCGCTTGGCGAGTTCGGCTCGATCACGCGGCAGACCGTACGCATCGGCGATCTGCTGGGTCAGCTGGTCGCAGCCGATCGCTTGTTCACGATTGAAGATCAGCTGTTCACCCTGAAACACATAAAGGGTGGAATGGCTGGCGCCGATGTCGACCATGCCCGTACAAAGCTGGTTCAACCGGGCCGCCGCATCGGCGACATCGGCACCGGCGAAGTACAAGTAGCGGCCTAATTCAGCGAAAATATTCTCCGCGGCGTAGGCTTCGACGTCGACGGTGGCCGGCGTCAGGCCCGCTTCTTCCAGCACATCGCGACGCACGTCGACGTATTCGCGCCGGGTCGCCACCAGCAGCACATCCTGAGTATCAGAAGACGCTTTCGACACACCACGAACCTCGAAATCCAGATAGACGTCCGTTAGCGGATACGGGATAAATTGAGCCGCTTCGGTCTCGATAACCGCCTCTATCGCGGCATCATCGTAATCGATCGGCAGTGTGATCGTGCGGCTAATGACACTCGACGTGGGTACCGCCAAGATCGCGTGTTTACGGCGTGTACCGGATGCTTTCCAGGCTCTCTTGAGGGCTTCTGCCACCATCGTCACATCCTTGGGATGGCGATCCTCCATCGCGCCTTCGGGTAGTGCTTCAAGGGCACATGCCTCGACCTGCGGTCGGTTGCTATCGAGGCTTAGTTCGACAAGCTTCACCGACGACGGACTGATGTCCACACCCAGGAGACGCTCTTTTTGTTTGAACACTGATACACTTAACCTTTGCCGAATTTAAAGTACCTGCCAGGCGCGCTTAGGGTCGCGCCCACATCACTAGCCGCTGTTGTATTTCGGAAACTCGATAGCTAGTTAGCAACGGCCTGTAACGTTTTTAATACGATTCCTGATAATACAAGTTTTGTTTGAATATCAGAAGCCCATTGAACCCACCTACCTGAGCAATACCTACCGGAGCGACGTCGATGAGCAACAAGTTGCGAGACAACCGCCTGAGGTCTCTCATTGCTCAGGAATGCGCAAAAATCATGGCTATTGAAGGTGTTAAAGACTTCAAGCTAGCCAAAAGGAAAGCCAGTATCCGTCTGGGCGTCGCGAACCGATCGGCCATGCCGAGCAATGTCGAGATCGAACAGGCGGTCCTGGAATATCAGCGGCTATTCGACCAGGACAATGCCGGAGAACTCCATGACCGACGCGCAGCGGCAGAACGGGTCATGATATTTTTGGAGCGCTTCCAAGCCCAACTCGTGGGGGCAGTGCTACGCGGCATAGTCTCTCCTCACCCTGAAGTCCAATTGCATGCATTCGCTGATGCCCCGGAAGAAATCCTATTATATCTTATGGAACATGGCATCCAGTTCGAAACGTCTGAACGCCGCCTCCGTCTGAGCAAAGGCGGTTATGGTACCTATCCGGTAGCAGTGTTCAGCGACGAGGGCGGGATAACGATTGAGGTCATAATATTTAACCGCAGCGACTTCTACGAAGCCCCGTTGAGCCCTGTAGATGGGAAGCCGATGTCGCGGGCGGGCTTAGCGCGGGTGCGAGGGTTACTGGCGGGGTATGGTGGGACGCCAAACTAAGAACCCCCTGCGCTATGAGGGCAGGGGGTTCTGGGGGATAAGCGCCTGGCGATGACCTACTTTCACATGGGGAGGCCCCACACTATCATCGGCGCTGGACGGTTTCACTTCTGAGTTCGGGATGGGATCAGGTGGTTCCCGCCCGCTATGGTCGCCAGGCAAACCGGTTGGGGGTGGACAGCTATCAGCTATCAGCTATCAGCTATCAGCTATCAGCTATCAGCTATCAGCTATCAGCTATCAGCGACAGGATAAGCCGCTGAGAGTGACGATCACGCCCCTGAGATTGTGAGAGTATCTGCTGCTGCACCGGGCGCATCTCCAAACGCCTTGGGTGTTATATGGTCAAGCCGCACGGGCCATTAGTACTGGTTAGCTTCATACGTTACCGCATGTCCACACCCAGCCTATCAACCTCGTCGTCTTCGAGGGCCCTTTAGGAGGCTCTAGGCCTCGGGAGACCTCATCTTGGGGCACGCTTCCCGCTTAGATGCTTTCAGCGGTTATCGCTTCCGAACATAGCTACCCGGCAGTGCCACTGGCGTGACAACCGGAACACCAGAGGTTCGTCCATCCCGGTCCTCTCGTACTAAGGATAGCCCCCCTCAAGTCTCCAACGCCCACGGCAGATAGGGACCGAACTGTCTCACGACGTTCTAAACCCAGCTCGCGTACCACTTTAAATGGCGAACAGCCATACCCTTGGGACCTGCTACAGCCCCAGGATGTGATGAGCCGACATCGAGGTGCCAAACACCGCCGTCGATATGGACTCTTGGGCGGTATCAGCCTGTTATCCCCGGAGTACCTTTTATCCGTTGAGCGATGGCCCGTCCATCAGGAACCACCGGATCACTAGGACCTGCTTTCGCACCTGCTCGACGTGTGGGTCTCGCAGTTAAGCACCCTTCTGCCCTTGCACTCGTTGCGCGATTTCCGACCGCGCTGAGGGTACCTTCGCGCTCCTCCGTTACGCTTTGGGAGGAGACCGCCCCAGTCAAACTACCCACCAGACACTGTCCTGGACCCGGATCACGGGCCTCAGTTAGAACCCCAAGTCAGCCAGGGTGGTATTTCAAGGTCGGCTCCAGACAAACTGGCGTCTGCCTTTCTCAGCCTCCCACCTATCCTACACAAGCTGACTCAGAATCCAGTGCCAAGCTGTAGTAAAGGTTCACGGGGTCTTTCCGTCTTGCCGCGGGTACACTGCATCTTCACAGCGATTTCAATTTCACTGAGTCTCGGGTGGAGACAGTGTGGCCATCGTTACGCCATTCGTGCAGGTCGGAACTTACCCGACAAGGAATTTCGCTACCTTAGGACCGTTATAGTTACGGCCGCCGTTTACCGGGGCTTCGATCAAGAGCTTCGCTTGCGCTAACCCCATCAATTAACCTTCCGGCACCGGGCAGGCGTCACACCCTATACGTCCACTTTCGTGTTTGCAGAGTGCTGTGTTTTTAATAAACAGTCGCAGCCACCTGGTCACTGCGGCCCCCTTCGACTCCGCCCGCGAGGGGCTTCACCTGATGGAGGCGCACCTTATCCCGAAGTTACGGTGCTATTTTGCCGAGTTCCTTCACCCGAGTTCTCTCAAGCGCCTGGGGATTCTCACCCTGCCCACCTGTGTCGGTTTCGGGTACGGTCTCACATGACCTGACGCTTAGAGGCTTTTCCTGGAAGCGGGGCATCAATCACTTCGCGCCCGTGGGCGCTCGTCATCACGTCTCAGAATTGTGCTCCCGGATTTGCCTAAGAGCACTCCCTACACGCTTGAACCGGGACATCCAACACCCGGCCGACCTAGCCTTCTCCGTCACCCCATCGCAGTCATGCAAGGTACAGGAATGTTAACCTGTTTCCCATCGACTACGCCTTTCGGCCTCGCCTTAGGGACCGACTCACCCTGCGCCGATGAACGTTGCGCAGGAACCCTTGGGCTTTCGGCGAGGGGGATTTTCACCCCCTTTATCGTTACTCATGTCAGCATTCGCACTTCCGATACCTCCAGCCAACCTTACGATTGACCTTCGCAGGCCTACGGAACGCTCCCCTACCACACGCAGAGATCCGAAGATTCCACGCATCCGCAGCTTCGGTACATCGCTTGAGCCCCGTTACATCTTCCGCGCAGGCCGACTTGACCAGTGAGCTATTACGCTTTCTTTAAAGGATGGCTGCTTCTAAGCCAACCTCCTGGCTGTCTTCGCCTTCCCACATCGTTTCCCACTGAGCGATGATTTGGGGACCTTAGCTGGCGGTCTGGGCTGTTTCCCTCTTGACGACGGACCTTAGCACCCGCCGTCTGTCTCCCGTGCATCACTTTCTGGTATTCGGAGTTTGCAT
>CAVQMB010000004.1:35000-414613 GCA_963713445.1 uncultured Gammaproteobacteria bacterium
GGTACACCAGTTTCTGGGTGATGACCCGGGTCTTGCCACTGCCAGCACCAGCCAGCACCAGCAAGGGGCCATCGACATAGCGTACGGCTGCCTGTTGTTGCGGATTGAGCTCGCTCACGGGCGACTTTTCCATCCCTTATTACTTGGACCAACGACAACTATCACTATGAACGGAATGAAACGCAACGTATTGCTGTTGGCACTCGCTCAGGCGCTGTTGATCAGTGCCACGTCGCTGCAGATCAGTGTTGCGGCCCTGGTGGGCCAGACACTTGGCGGCCCTGCACTAGCGACCATTCCGCTGGGTTTGATGTATCTGGGCAGCATGCTGACAACCTTTCCGGCGTCATTTTACATGCGGCACGTCGGTCGTCGGATCGGTTTCATGACCAGTTCCACCATCGGCATCGCCAGCGCCACTCTGGCTACCTACGCGATCGCCGGCAACAGCTTCGCGCTGTTCTGCAGCGCCAGCCTGCTGATCGGTGTATTCAACGGTTTCGGCCAATACTACCGCTTCGCCGCCGCCGACACCGCCACTGCGGCGTTCCGGAGCAGAGCCATAGCCTATGTGCTCGCCGGCGGAGTATTGGCTGCATTCATCGGCCCCAACCTGGCGGCGCTGACCCGCCTCAGCGCCGGCATACCATTCGCCGGCAGCTACGCGGCGCTTATCGGCCTGTATGGGTTATCACTTCTGATCAGCACCCTGCTGCGCATTCCCAAACCCGGCGTACAGGAACTGGCTGGCCCAAGCCGGCCACTGGCCGCCATCGCGCGCCAGCCCGCCTATATCGTGGCCGTCCTGGGAGCCATGATAGGCTATGGCGTGATGAATCTGGTCATGACCGCCACGCCACTGGCGATGCACGACTATCATCATTCCTTCACGGCTACCGCCCACGTCATTCAATGGCATGTGTTGGCGATGTTCGTGCCATCGTTTTTCACCGGCCACCTGATTCGGCGCATCGGTGTACTCAACGTCATGCTGCTGGGCGCGCTGATTCTGTTCGCGTGCGTGACGGTCAATTTCACCGGCACCAGCGTCCCGCACTTCACCGCGGCACTGATCCTGCTCGGAACCGGCTGGAATTTCCTCTATATTGGCGGCACCACCTTGCTCACTGAAACCTACCGCCCGGCCGAGAAAGCCAAAGCCCAGGCCGGCAACGACTTCCTCGTATTCTCTACGGTCACCTGTACCGCCCTCGGCGCCGGCGCCCTGCACCGCTATTTTGGCTGGAGCGGCATCAATGCGAGCGTTCTGCCGCTGATCCTGGCGACGCTGATCGCTACGCTATGGCTGCGGCTGAAAACAGGCACCGCGGCACCGGTTCAGGCGCTCGACTGACCAGATGACTCAGCCTTGTCGACCAAGGCACTCAGCCCGCGCATCAGTTCCAGCGGTAGCGGGAACACGATGGTCGAGTTGTTGGTGGCGGCGATATCCGTCAGAGTTTGCAGATAGCGCAACTGCAATCCTGCCGGCTGCGTGGCGATAATCTTGGCCGCCTGGGTAAGTTTCTCAGCCGCCTGCAGTTCACCTTCCGCGTTAATCACCTTAGCCCGCCGCCAGCGCTCGGCTTCAGCCTGGCGGGCGATCGCACGAATCATGTTCTCGTTGAGGTCAACGTGTTTAATCTCGACGTTGGCGACCTTAATGCCCCAGATGTCGGTCTGGGAATCAACGATATCCTGAATATCTCGGTTGAGCTTGTCACGTTCCGCCAGCATCCCGTCGAGATCATGGCGACCAAGGACCGACCGCAATGTGGTTTGGGCCAGCTGGCTGGTGGCTTCAAAATAATTCTCGACCTGGATCACAGCGCGCTCAGGGTCCACCACACGGAAATACAACACGGCATTGACCTTGACCGAGACGTTGTCGCGCGAAATAACATCCTGACTCGGGACATCCATGACGATCGTTCTCAGATCCACGCGCACGAACTGCTGAATCAAAGGCACGATGATGATCATCCCAGGCCCTTTGACCCGTTGAAACCGACCCATCAAAAAAACCACCCCACGCTGATACTCGCGCAAAATCTTGATCGACGAAGCGATCAATAACAGGATGATAGCCAGAGCGACCAGCACAGCATTAAACATCAGTGATCTCCTTGTCTTTCGGTTGAACCAGCAGTATCAGGCCCTTGCGGCGAATGATCCGCACATGCTCGTCCTTGCGCAATGCGTGTTCGCTCTTAGCCCGCCAGGCTTCTCCCTGCACCATCACCCAACCCTCACCGTCGAAGTCGTCCATGACGACCGCTGAACGGCTGGTCAATCCAGTATCACCAGTGACCGGCGGGCGGCGGTAATTGCGGGCGACCAACATGCCCATACCGATGAAGAACCCACCACTCGCCAAGGCGAATCCGGCAATCAGGTACAACGGGATGCCGTAGCTACCGGGACCGTTCCAGAGAATCAGCGAGCCAACCACGAACGCCGCCACACCACCCAGTCCCAGTGCACCGAAGCTGGGCACGAAGCCTTCGGCCACCATGAACGCCACACCGAGAAGAATGAGCGCCAGCCCGGCGTAGTTGACCGGCAACACCTGAAACGCAAACAGTGCCAGCAACAAACTGATGCCGCCTGACACACCAGGGATCAGGGTACCGGGGTTCGCCAGTTCGAAGAACAACCCGTAGATGCCAAGCAGCATGAGGATATAGGCCACCTGGGGGTGGGTAATAATGGCGAGCAGCCGATTACGCCAGCTCGGCTCCAGTGTCACGACAGTGGGCTCGGTCAGCCGCAGTGTGCTTTTGACGCCGTTGATCTCCACCTCACGGCCATTGATCTGCTTCAGTAAGTCACCCAGGCTGGTGGCGATAACATCGATTACGTGCTTGGCCAGGGCTTCCTGAGCGCTGAGGCTGGCGGCTTCGCTGACCGCTTGTTCCGCCCATGCAGCATTGCGTCCCCGCAACTGGGCCAGCGAACGGATATAAGCGCGGGCGTCATTGACCATCTTGTGCTCCATGGTGCTGCCGGTCGGCTGCTCGCCGCCGGCGCCCGACTTTGCCTGGCCGTCATTGCTGGCGGCTGGTTTCTTTTTTGCCCGGTCGTGCCCCCCAAACCCGGGTAGACCGCCGATCTGTACCGGCGTCGCCGCACCCAGGTTGGTGGCCGGCGCCATGGCAGCAATATGACTGGCATATAGAATATAGGTTCCAGCACTGGCGGCACGGGCACCGCCAGGTGCCACGTAGCCGGCCACCGGCACCGGCGAGGCCAGAATCGCCTGAATGATGTCGCGCATTGAACTGTCGAGTCCGCCCGGCGTATTCATCTCCAACACCACCAGTGCATCATGGTGCTGGGCTGCGGCATGCAAACCATCGACCACATACTCCCGGCTGGCCGGTCCGATGGGGCCGTCAAGCTTGAGCACGAGCACCGTACCGGCGACCGCCGGAACAGCGAGCAACAACCCCATAATCAACGCCACGACACGCAGCATGGATCCATCCTGATCATCATGTCGGCTTTCAGACAGCGGCAACTGCCGGTAGTGCAACTATAGCCGGCCGCCACCGGCTTTGCCGCTTACCGTCGGGATTACGACGGCCGCACACAGGGCGCTGGCGCCGGCCAACGCTGCAGCAACCAGCATAACGCTGGAATAGCTGGCAAAAAATGCCGCATCGATCGCTGTCCGGACGGCTGGCCGTAGTGCTGCCGGGACCACAGCGGAGGGCGTCAAGTCGGCAAATTTGTGGGCCTCACTCAGTAGCGCGCGGGTGGCCCCGGAAGGCAGACCGGCAGCAGCCAGGCGCAGCGCCAGTTGCTGCTGAAAGATGTTCAGCGCGACCAGTCCCAGGATCGCAATCGCCAGCACCATGGCGACCCGTGACACGGCATTGTTAATACCCGAAGCCAGCCCGACCTGGTGTTCCGCTACGGCGTTCATCACGGTGGTCGACAGCGGCGACACAGTAACTGTCATACCGAGTCCGAGCACCGCAATACCGGGAAACACACCGCGCCAATAGCCGCCGGCGGCACCGGTCCAGGCCAACAATGCACAGCCACACGCGGCGATTGCCGGACCCGCGATCAGCGGTGCCCGCTGACCGTAGCGGTCGATCAGTCGGCCCGACCAGCGTGATAGGGTGGCCATGGTGACGGTGAATGGCAGAAACGCAGCGCCCACCGCAGTCGCTGGATAATGCTGCATATGGATCAGGTTGAGTGGCAGGAAAAACATGGTGGCGCTGAGGGCGGCGTACAGCAGCAGAGTCATGAGATTGGCGCCGGCAAAGGTACGGGCTCGGAACAAAGCCAATGGCACCATCGGCGCGGCGACCCGCTGTTCGACGAGGATGAACAAGGCTAGCACAACGACTGCCAGGGTCAGTAACGGCGGGACAACACTGGCATCCCAGCCGCGATTCTCCGCAACGCTCAAGGCATAAATCAGCGCTGCCAGGCCACCGCTGACCAATACCGCCCCCACCCAGTCGATCGGCGGCAGATAACCGGAAGCGCGGCTTTCGCGGATTCGGGTGAAAATGATAATCAGAGTGAGCAGTGCCAGCGGCAGATTGATAAAAAAAACCGCGCGCCATGACACCTGATCGACCAGCCAACCGCCCAACAATGGCCCCAGGGCAGTGGCCATGGCAGTAAAACTCGCCCAGGTGCCGATTGCCCGGCCTCGCTCGCCGGCTGGAAACGCGGCCGCAATCAGCGCCAGGCTACCGGGAACCAGCAACGCTCCGGCACCTCCTTGTAGCGCCCGCGCCGAAACCAGTGCCGCAGCGCTATCCGCCAGACCGCACCCCATCGACGCCAACGCGAACAACAACACCCCTAAAGCAAACACCCGGCGGCGGCCGAAGCGGTCGCTGGCCGCCCCTCCGATTAGCAACAACGCTGCCAGCGGGACAAAGTAGCCATTGACGACCCACTGCAGAGCCGCCAGCGGCGCAGCCAGCGTATTCTGGATCGCAGGCAAAGCAACGTTGACCACGGTACCGTCAATGAACACCATGGCGGAGCCGCAAATCGCCGCAGCCAGAACCCAGCGTCGGCGCCGCGCCAACGCGCCGGCTTCATCCAGGCTCGCACTCAACGGTCCCAATTCTCCGCTGTGGCTCCGATAAGGCCTCGAGTCTCATCACAGCCTCGATAACGTAGCAAGCGTTTCGGATGTGACCGCCAGTCACGACTTTCCATCCAAAATCAATAAATTGCTCAAGTGACCTGCCCGGACTACCACGTGTGAAGCAGCCACCAACAGCAAGCCGTTTACAGTTGACTATAATTGCTTAGAGAATCGCTACGGCTTCGTTCCATTCACCTTAGATTACCCTCAATTTTGAGTAGCCAGTAAAATTTTCTTTGCTGCAGGGAGATCGCCAAATGAACCGTGGGTTATGGATACTGGTGGGCTTGGTACTGCTCGCAACGACAACTGTATCGTGGGCAAGCTACTATGACCCAGAAGGCGGCTGGTGGTGGAATCCAGCCGAAAGCGGTCGTGGCTTTAACCTCGAGATCCAAGGCAACACGCTAGGCATCGCCATGTTCGTGTATAACACGAGCGGCGATCCTGAATGGTATACGGGTACCGGAACGATTGCGGATAACCAATTTAGTGCCACCTTACAGCGCTTTTCCGGCGGTCAATGTATCGGCTGCAGCTACACGCCACCATCGGTGGATGGTAACAGTGGGCCAGTGTCAATTACCTTCACCAGCGACACCACGGCCACCATGAGCTTGGGGGGAAAACATTTTCCATTCAACGCTTTAATTTCGGATATTCGGACAGCCTTGCCCAGTTGACCGGCACCTGGATAATGGTCAACGATGACCTTTTCCAAACCGGGGACCGCCTAGTCTTCAGTGGCAAAATCAGCCTATCCGACGGCACACCGGCTTTGGTCGGCCAAAGCACTCTCGGCACCAACGAAGTTAACGCCTTGGCAGCCCAGAAAAACGGCAGCTTCATAATCGTGCTTAAGCGCCCCGGCAATACCTACTACGGCGTCTATCAGTTCTCCATGGACGGCTATAGCCGTTTGACCGGTAAACACTGGGTCCTGAGCGATGTCTCCACAATCAACACAGTAACGCCAACGGATTCAGTAGGCGCGCGCTTTACCAACGGCGTCGCTTATCCTGAACCACTTCCCCTAAATCCAGCGACCTATTCGGATCTGGAGAGCGCGCTCAAGGAAGCGCTTCAGAAGCGCACCAATATCTTGATACATTTCCCATTGCCGCCCGTGATAATTTTGCCGCAATTACCACCGCTGCCGTCACCAGGGCCGTAATCACCCACCATCGGGGAATCGCTCATCAGGTATGAGCGCGCATGCCGCCTAGGATCGCCTCGGCGCCAGTTACGATATCAAGCAGCTCGGTGGTGATCTCGTCCTGGCGCCGCACGCGCTCGCTCTGGCGTAAACCATCGAGGCGCTCGCCGATGTTCTGGTCCGCCGCCAGCATAGCGCGCAGCCGGGCCGCGTTCTTGCTAGCCAGCGACTCCATCAGCGTGTGGGCCACACCGGTGAACAGGTACTCTCGCCCTAGTCCGGCGAGCAAAAGCTCCACTGACAGATAGTGGGCCGGGGCAATCCGGTGCCGGATGCCAGCCAGCGCAGCCTGGGCTTCCTGCGCCCGCGAGCCCACGACGCGTGCCGTAAAGATATAAAGCTCAGTAACGGAAACAACGCGGCCCATACAGGCCCCGTTCTGGCAACCCCGCCCTGTACCAGGAAAAACAGCAGCAGCATGAACAACGCGGCATGGATACCCACCGTGAGCGTAACGAGGTCACGGCGCAAGCCGTAGTCGATCAGTAGACCGGCGACCATTGCGCCGAATAGGAGGGTGTTCAAACCACTCGTCGCCAAAGCCTCTCGACTAGTGGATCAGGAATACCGGCCTCATGGAACCCATTGGCCCGCAGCACACAAGCCGGGCACTGGCCGCAGGGCGGTTGCTGACCTTCATAGCAGGTGTGGGTGTAGGCCATGGCCTCCAGCGCGCCGACCTCCTGGGCCAGCTCCACAGTGGCCTTTTTCGAAAGCCGCATCAACGGGGTATGAATGGTGAGGTCCGGCTCCATCCCCAACCGGATCGCCTGCTGCAACGCCGTGATGGTCGCCTGGCGGCAGTCGGGATAACCACTGTAGTCGGTCTCGCAGACCCCGGTCACCAGATGCTGGATACGCCGCTGATAAGCATAGGCCGCGGCGAACGTGAGAAAGATCAGGTTGCGCCCCGGCACGAAGGTATTGGGTAGCCGGGTGGCGGCCTCGTCCCCGACCTTGACCGCGACCTTTGGATCGGTCAGCGCATTGCCGCCCAGCGCATTGAACGTATCGATCGGCAGGATGCGGTTGGGTACGCCGGCCCGTTCAGCCACCTGGCGAGCGCAGTCGAGTTCGATCCGGTGGCGCTGGCCGTAGTCGAAAGTGACCGTTTCGACCTGGCCGGCCCCGAATTCGCGCAGCGCCCAGTACAGGCAGGTAGTGGAATCCTGGCCGCCGGACAGAACAACAAGTGCGTGAGGCACAATCACCCTCTACCAGCTTGGAAATTCAAGGAAGAATGGTAGCACTGGGTGGCCGACCGAGTAGCACAGAGTGTAGTCAAGCTTGCCTTGGAACCGATCCTCGAACCTCAGTTCCACGCTGATTCCTATGGTTATCGTCCCGGGCGCCCGGCGCAAGGCCGTCTGCCAGACGCTGGGAATCACGTTGCATACCCACCAGCGCTGGACGTACGCCGGTTCGCTCAAGGCCGATGGCCGGCCGCAGGCCAAACGCCCCGATCCCAAGAACAAGCTGAGCGCAGACGAGCGGGCTGCGGTGCTGGCCGCCTGTCACCGCCCGGAGTTTGCCAGCCTGCCGCCGACCCAGATCGTGCCGCGCCTGGCCGATGAGGGCATCTTCGTAGGCGTCGAGCTTGACCAGGAAATCCGGCAGCTCCGCGCGTGACGGTGCTGCACCTTACAGGTTTTCAATACCCGGGTGGGTTCGGTGGCCGGGTTCTGCGTTGCCCGGCCGGTCTGGATAGCATAGCGGAGCACGGCCTGGCAGCGCTGCAGCGCGCGCCCGGCGGTGTCCAAGGCATCGCGCTGTTCCACTGCCTTTACCGCATCAAGTAGTTCCGGTGGCGTCAACTCGGCAACGGGACGTTGGCCAATGACCTTGTACACATCCTAATTCCAGCGAATCCAGTACCCGCTCGGCATCGACTGGCGTCCAGCGGCCGTGCGGCACGTCACATCGGTCAACGACGTTGGGGGCACCTCCGCACAGGGGGTATCAGCTATACCCCGAAAGTACCCCCGGATGGCTTGGGATGCAATGGAAAACAGATGAGACAGCATGACAACAAAAAAGGCCACGTAGCCAGTAGCTGCGGCTTTTCGTGAGACTGATTGGGACCGTATGGGATCGAATCGATAGATGGTGCCCGGAGCCGGACTCGAACCGGCACAGCCTTGCGGCCGGGAGATTTTAAGTCTCCTGCGTCTACCATTCCGCCATCCGGGCCCGGGAAAGGATAGATGGGTGGGTGGAGGCTGGGGTCGGAATCGAACCGGCGTCCACGGCTTTGCAGGCCGCTGCATGACCACTCTGCCACCCAGCCTCAGAAACCAGGAGCTTACATAATGAAAAAACCCCGATCAAGCCGGGGCTTAGGTCGACTTTGGAGCGGGAAACGAGACTCGAACTCGCGACCCCAACCTTGGCAAGGTTGTGCTCTACCAACTGAGCTATTCCCGCTTGGCAGGCTGCAAATTATAGAAATATCAGAACTCCCGTCAAGAGGTTTTTCAGCGTCGCAGGATAGGCCAGGCCGCCAGCAGATAATTAACCATCGACCATAAAGTCAGCAGGGCCGCCGCGAACAGCAACACCAACCCAATCTCCTGGGTCGGCAAACCGGCCACCGGCTCGCGATACAGCAACAGCAATAACGCCACCATCTGCGCGGTGGTCTTGACCTTACCGACCATAGACACGGCCACCGTCTTCCGACTGCCGATCTGGGCCATCCACTCGCGCAGTGCCGAGATGGCAATCTCGCGCCCGATGATGATTGTCGCTGCCACCGCCATGGCCGGCGTCGGGATGGCCTGGACCAGCAATACCAACGCCGTGGCCACGATCAACTTATCCGCCACCGGATCGAGAAACGCACCGAATGCCGAGGTTTGCTGCCAGCGACGCGCCAGATAGCCATCCAGCCAGTCCGTCAGGCCCGCCAGTGCAAAGAGCAGCGTGCACAACAAGTTGGACCAGTCTGCCGGTAGATAAAACAGGCCTATGAATACAGGAATGAGTACGATGCGCAGCAGCGTCAGTAAGGTCGGAAAATTGAACTGCATTGCTTACCGTCAGCTGTCCTGGTGAAACGCCTCGTAGATGCGCTGAGCCAGAGCCCGGCTGATACCGTCGACCCGAGCGATATCCTCGACCCCAGCACGCGCGAGTTGCTGCAGACCGCCAAACTGTTTCAAGAGCCGCTGGCGACGCTTGGCGCCGACGCCATTGATCGTTTCGAGCACCGATGTATTACGTTGACGGGCGCGCCGCTGCCGGTGGCCCGTGATCGCAAACCGATGGGCTTCGTCGCGGATCTGCTGCACCAGATGCAGTGCCGGCGAGTCTGGCGGCAGTATAATTGGGCCCCGCCGGCCGGACAAGTGAAGAACCTCCAGCCCGGCGCGCCGGTCACTACCCTTTGCCACCCCGACCAGAATCACCTCAGTCACCTGCAGTTCATCAAGCACTTCCCGGGCCCGGGCCAGCTGCCCTTTGCCACCGTCGATGAACAGTATGTCAGGCAACTTAGCATCATCCGCGCGCAACCGGGTATAGCGCCGCTCCAGCGCTTGCTGCATGGCCGCATAATCATCGCCAGGCACCACGCCGCTGATGTTGTAGCGGCGATAATCAGAGCGCAAAGGGCCTTCGTCGTCGAATACCACACAGGAGGCGACGGTAGCCTCGCCCAGCGTGTGGCTGACGTCAAAGCATTCCATCCGTTGCGGCAACGCATCCAGCCTCAGTGCTTCCTGAAGTGCCTCGAATCGTTGTCGCAGACCGGCCCGGCTGGACAGCTGAGCGCTCAACGCATGCTCCGCGTTGCGGCTGGCCAACTCCAAGCCAGCGAGCCCGTTCACCGCGCACCCGGTGGCTTAATGACACTTTGTGGCCGGCGCGCTCGGTCAGCGCCTGAGCCAGCAGTCCAGCGCCGGGTAGTTCCTTGTTAACCAACAGCTCAGCCGGAATGTCCTTGCTCAAGTAATACTGCGGAATAAACGCAGTCAAGACAGAGGCGGGCGTCTCGCCATCCTCCGGCAGCCTGGGGAAATACTTGTTGTTGCCAAGCAGCCGACCCGCCCGGAAAAAGAACACTTGGACGCAGGCCACG
This sequence comes from uncultured Gammaproteobacteria bacterium, assembly GCA_963713445.1. Classification (GTDB taxonomy): domain Bacteria; phylum Pseudomonadota; class Gammaproteobacteria; order Competibacterales; family Competibacteraceae; genus CAVQMB01. The sequence continues at coordinate 45,420 of CAVQMB010000004.1, forward strand.
CCCCCCTGCATCGCGGCTGCGAGCACATCAAGGTCACCGCGTTCGCCACTGACGTACTGGCGCTCCTGGATCTGGCGCAGTTTTACGATCTGGTCCCTGCAGTCGGCGGCTCGTTCATATTGGAGCTGGACCGACGCCTGCTCCATCCGGTTGACCAATTCGTCTATCAACTCGGTACTGCGCCCCTCCAGGAAACGTACTGCATCGTTCACATCACGTTGGTAAGACGCATGGTCTATCATCCTGGTACACGGCGCGCTGCAGCGTTTGATCTGGTATTGCAGACAGGGTCTGGATCGATTGCGGAAAAAGCTGTCTTCGCAGGGCCGTAAGCGGAATACTCGCTGCAGCGACTGCAAAGTCTCCCGTACCGCCTTGGCATTCGGGTAAGGGCCGAAAAACCGACCAGGCGCCCGGCGTGCGCCCCGATGGAAGCTCAGCCGCGGAAATTCGTCAGCTGACAGATGGATGTACGGATAACTCTTATCATCACGCAGTAACACATTGTAGCGCGGCCGGTGGCGCTTGATCAGCGAGCTTTCCAGCAACAACGCTTCGGCCTCGGTATGGGTAACCGTAACCTCGACACCCTGAATCTGGGTTACCAGACTGCGGACTTTTGCCGAATCCGGATTACTGCGGAAATAACTGGAAACCCGGCGCTTCAGATTACGTGCTTTACCGATGTACAACACGTCACCGGTGGCATCGAGCATCCGGTAGACGCCGGGCAACGGGGTCAGTATCTTGAGAAGAGACGTAGCGTCGAATGGGGCCGTGTCGGTCATGCGTTTCCTTCGGCAGGGCCATCCCGGACATGGACAGCGCCACTGTTGGCGATTATAAAAGACAACAACAGGTTACTTGGAATTTGGATGAGTTACGCGTTGAGCCGGGCTCTACTGTTTCGTCTCGAACCCGAGCGAGCCCACCATGTCGCGCTGCAAGGTTTGCGCTGGTTCGGCCCGCTGTTGCCGATGCGGCAACCGGTCGCACCCCGGCGTGTCATGGGTCTGACCTTCACCAATCCGGTCGGACTGGCTGCCGGCCTGGACAAGAACGCGGATTATATTGACGCGCTGGCGCGGCTCGGGTTCGGTTTCATCGAAGTCGGCACCGTGACACCACAGCCTCAGGCCGGCAATCCGCGACCACGGCTGTTCAGATTGCCGCAGGCCCAGGCACTGATCAATCGAATGGGGTTCAATAGCAAAGGGGTGGGCTACCTGGTCGACCGCCTGCGGCAAACCCACTACCGCGGCATCATCGGGGTCAACATTGGTAAGAATCGGGTGACGCCGCTGACGCAGGCGGCCGATGATTACCGGTACTGTCTGCGTGCGGTCTATCCCCATGCCCATTACGTCACAGTCAACATCTCCTCACCCAATACGCCGGGCCTGCGCGACCTGCAATACGGCACACCGCTTCGACGCTTGCTCGCTGGGCTCAAGGAGGAACGGAACAAACTGGCTGACAGTCATGGAACCTACGTTCCGCTGGCACTCAAAGTCGCACCCGATATGGCCGATGCCGACATGCCTCGAATCGCCGATGCCCTACTGGAGCACCAAATCGACGCCGTCATCGCCACCAATACCACGGCAGACCGCCCAGGGGTTAATGGGCTGCCCCACGCGCAGGAGGTCGGTGGGCTCAGCGGCGCGCCCCTAGCTCCGCGCGCCAATGCTATATTGGAGCAGTTTTCCCGCAGTCTGGCAGGCGCACTGCCACTGATCGGCGTAGGCGGGATAATGACCGGTGAGGATGCGCGTCATCGGCAAGCGGCGGGAGCCAGTCTGGTACAACTTTACACGGGCCTGATCTACCGCGGCCCAAAACTGATTATGGAAGCCGCGTCGGCACTGGCAGCCGCCGAGCCGGGAAAAGCGACAGGCGCTGCCGACTCGCAATATCGAGACCAACGCTGACAGGAGATTTCGTGAACCAACTCAGCAGCGCGCAGATCAGCCCGCAAGAATTCGAGGAACTAACCCACAGCCAGGTTCCTTCGGTCGGCGAAATCAAGGTCGAGCGGTTGCTGCCGGGTGAAGCACTCATCCGCCTGCCGTCTCGCCCGCTGCATTTGCGTCCAGGCGGCACCATCGCCGGGCCGGTGCAGATGGGTCTGGCAGACGTCACGATGTATGCCGTCGTGCTCAGCCTGATTGGCCGGGTGGAACTGGCCGTCACCACCAATCTCAACTGTAACTTTCTGCGTCGGCCGCGACCGGCTGATCTGCTCGCTCACGGCAAGATCCTCAAGCTCGGCAAACGGCTCGCCGTCGGCGAGGTCTGGGTCTACTCCGATGGTCTGGACGAGCCGGTCACCCACGCAACCTGCACGTACTCCATTCCACCCCGGGACGAAAAAGCTTGTTAGGGATGCGCATAACCGCCCTCACCCTGTCGATCCTGGTATTGGCGCTGCTTGGCGGCGTCCCTGCCGGGGCCGATGTATTGTGTTACTACCTGGTTAAACCGGACGGTAGCATCACATCGTACCAACGCCCGCCATTCGACATCGGCGGCGATCAATCGGTCGACAGCAGTCAGGGGCGCATCATCATCGCGGCCGCCCAGAAATGCCGAGATGATGTGGTGGTGAAGGCCGCGCCCAAAGCCCAGGAATCAGCAGCTGCACCGCCCGCCAAGGCGCAACCGATCAAGCAGAAACCAGCGGCGCCGCAACCACCGCAGTTCCGGTTGATCCCGGCGAAGCCGGCCACCCAGAAACAACAATCCGCAGCCACCCAGACCACCAATCGTGGCGCCACAATCACCTCCACCACTGCGGCTGGGGCCCGCCACACCGCCAGCCAAAACCAAGGCCAGCGAACCCAAGGCGGCCGCTCCCGTCCCGACGACGAATCCGCCACCGACGGCAACGAGCAAGGCCCGGAAACCGAGTGCGGCACCACCCGCGGCTAAGCCACCGGTCGCGCCAGCACCCAAACAGCCGGAAATTACGGTTTCACCTTCGAAGTTGCAGCTGCAACCGGCGCCCCCGCCGACACCAAAGCCACCGCGCAAGCCATCTGAAGTCGCCCCGGCAAAGCCTCCGGTGCCCGCAACCACAGCACCAAAGGCGACAAAACCGCAGCCCAAGCCGCCGGTCAAAAAAACGCCGGCACCGACAAAACCAGCAACGGCACCATCCAACGAGCCCAAGCTGGCACCGACACCGATTCCGTCCGCGACCGCACCGGTTCCGAAACCGCAGCCATCGCCGACACCGGAACTGACCCCGGCGCCGATACCAACCGTACCCGAACAACCCGGATCGTCATCGGCTCCGGCGCGCAAACTGCAGCCCGCGGCGATTCCGGACTGAGTTGCCGCAGCCACATACATCGTGCTTTCGCGGGCTTGTCAAGGGCAAGCCCGCCACGTATGGTGCAGCATGAAGCTGATGGTTCCCGTCGGGATCAATAGGGAATCCGGTGCATTGCCCTTGGGGCGACCAATCCGGAGCTGCCCCCGCAACTGTAAGCATTGAGTCGGCCGCTACAACGCCACTGGTAGCTACCGGGAAGGCAGATGGCCGACGTCGAAATGCCAGCCAGGAGACCTGCCATCCGCTTAACCCTAAACTCGACCGGGCGGGGTGTACCGGCGGCAGAGTGGCATGATCTGAGCCGGTCGATAGTTACATCCTAACCAACCGGCACCATCATCACCACTGCCTCCAACCGCCCGCTGAACACCGCGGAGGCATCATGGCTTCAGTTTTGGACCGAACGATCGAGCCGTGCGATCCTCAAGGCCTGCTGGCGGCCGCTCTGCAGCCCACGCACGCTGTCACCGATTCGGTATTGGCCTGGTTGATAAACCTTCCCGACGGCCTGGACCCAGCCTGGGCCGCCCGCGAGGCGCTGGACGGATACCTTGATCGATTTCCCTGTCCGAATCTACAGCGCAAGCAGTACCTGTTAACAGTGCTCGGCGAGATTTCTCGCCATCCCCACCACAAGCTCATGGTTGCAAAAGAGCAGAGAATCAGGACATTAAATTAAAGTTTACTAATTTAGATTCTAATAATATAATATGTTTATGTAATTTATGCTATATCTTGTCCACACTGGATACCATCGTCCGAGAGGGAGACAGCAGTCATGCGCAACATAGGAACCGTGGATCGAATTCTGCGTATCGTGGTCGGGTTGATCTTGATCAGCTTGGTTTTCGTCGGGCCACAAAGCACTTGGGGATGGATTGGAGTGATCCCCTTGCTAACTGCGTTCATCGGGTGGTGCCCGTTGTACCGATTGCTAGGTATCAAAACCCTAGCCAAACAGCACTGAATCAACCGATGCCGGAGGAACAGCTTCATGCAGCCGGATATCAAAGCGTTCTTTCATGAAGACACGTTCACGGTCAGCTATGTCGTAACCGATCCAGCGACCCAGCGCTGTGCGGTCGTCGACTCGGTGCTCGATTATGACCCGCCGCCGGCCGCACCAGTACGGTTTCGGCCGACCACATCATCGCGTATGTGCGGGGGCGCGGCTTGAGCGTTGAGTGGATTCTGGAAACCCATGTCCATGCCGATCACCTGTCCGCAGCACCGCACATCAAACAACAACTCGGCGGGTCAATCGCCATCGGCTTCAATATCACGCGGGTACAGCGGGTATTCGGTGGCCTGTTCAATGCCGGCGGAAGTTTTGCCAGCGACGGCCGCCAGTTCGATCACCTGCTGCAGGACGGGGAGGCCTTCGGCATCGGTGAATTGCCAGCCCGCGCCATGCATACGCCCGGACATACGCCGGCCTGCATGACCTATCTCATCGGCGATGCCGGATTCGTTGGCGATACCCTGTTCATGCCGGATTATGGCACCGCCCGCTGCGATTTCCCCGGTGGCGATGCCCGTCAGCTGTACCGCTCAATCCAGCGTATCCTGGCGTTACCCGAAACAACCCGATTGTTCATGTGTCACGACTACAAGGCGCCCGGCCGTGATGACTACCGCTGGGAGACAACGGTCGGCAAACAGAAACGCACCAACAAACACGTACACGAAGGGGTTGGCGAAGAGGACTTTGTTCAGATGCGCACCAACCGCGACGCGCAGCTCGGCATGCCCCGGCTGATCCTACCCTCAGTACAGGTGAACATGCGGGCGGGTCAGCTGCCGCCTCCTGACGACAATGGCACCCGTTACCTGAAGATCCCGCTAAACGTTCTCTGAACAGCACTGCCCCTGGACCGCGGGGTGGCGGCGATGACTTGCGTAACGGCGCGCAGCCCAGGGCCACACACGCACCACAGCCCGCGTTGATGGGCAGCGTTTTTGATATCGATCAAGGCCTGCCACGGTTCAGGCGGCTATAGTCCGTGGCGGCCCTTGTTATTCTTGCTTTTCCCCATTACTCCGCATTGGGAGGCTATAGCGGATGATTTCGCAAACGCTAGTCGAACTATCGCGTTGGCAGTTCGCCGCCACCGCGATGTACCATTTTTTGTTTGTGCCACTCACCCTGGGCCTGTCGTTCATCCTGGCGATCATGGAGTCGGTCTACCTGATGAGCGGGCGGCAGGTCTACAAGGACATGACCAAATTCTGGGGCAAGCTGTTCGGTATCAACTTCGCCCTCGGGGTCGCCACCGGCCTGACCATGGAGTTCCAGTTTGGCACTAACTGGGCCTACTATTCGCACTATGTGGGCGATATTTTCGGCACCCCTCTGGCCATCGAAGGGCTGATGGCGTTTTTCCTCGAATCCACTTTCGTCGGCCTGATGTTTTTCGGCTGGGACCGGCTGACACGGGTCCAGCACTTGGTCGTGACCTGGCTGGTGGCTATCGGCACCAACCTGTCGGCGCTGTGGATCCTGATTGCCAACGGCTGGATGCAGAACCCGGTCGGTACCCAGTTCAATTTCGAAACCATGCGCATGGAGATGACCAGCTTCAGCGAGGTGTTCTTCAACCCGGTGGCGCAGGTCAAGTTTGTACATACCGTATCGGCCGGTTACGTGGTAGCCGCCACCTTCGTGCTGGCGATCAGTTCCTGGTATCTGCTGCGCGGTCGTGACGTAGCCTTCGCCAAGCGCTCATTCGCCATCGCGGCCGCTTTCGGTCTGGCCGGCACGCTGTCGGTCATCACCCTGGGCGACGAGTCGGGCTATACCTTGGGCGACGTACAAAAGGTCAAGCTGGCCGCGATCGAGGCAATGTGGCACACCGAACCGCCACCGGCCTCATTCACCTTGTTCGGGTTCCCGGACAACAAGACCGAGACCACTAAAGACGCCATCCGCATACCCTGGCTGATGGGGTTGATCGCCACCCGGTCAGTCGATCAGAAGGTCACCGGCATCAGGGAATTAATTGCCGCGAGCCGTCAGCGCATCCGCAGCGGCCTGCTGGCCTATGCCGCGCTCGAAAAGAAACGGGATGGGACCGCCACCGCCGCGGACAAGAGCCAGTTCGATGCCCATAAGGCCGATCTCGGCTATGCCCTGCTGCTGAAGCGCTATCGGCCTGATATCCTCAACGCCACCGCCGCACAAATCGATCAGGCGGCGCGCGATACCATTCCCAAGGTCGCCCCGCTGTTCTGGACCTTCCGCTTCATGGTCGGTATCGGCATGTGGCTGTTGCTGGTATTCGTCCTGGCATTTCTGTTCAGTGCGACCCGCACCGCGCATAAGAAACGCTGGCTGCAGCGCATGGCACTGTATAGCCTCCCGCTGCCCTGGCTGGCAGCAGAACTGGGCTGGTTTGTGGCCGAGTATGGCCGCCAGCCGTGGACTGTATCCGGCATGCTGCCCACTTATCTGTCGGTGTCCAACCTCAGCGTCGGAGACGTAATCTTCAGTCTTAGCGGCTTCGTGGTCTTCTACACCGCGCTGTTCGTTGTCGAGATGTATCTCATGATCAAGTACGCCCGACGTGGCCCCAGCAGCCTGGGCACTGGACGCTACTTCTTCGAGCGTAAGAACCAACCCAGCGGCGGCAGCACCGTGTTGGCCGGCCAGCCAATGAACAAAACCGAATGAGGCACTGTCATGGCTGAATTCTTCCATTTTCTGCTGAGTTACGAGACCCTCCGGGTGATCTGGTGGGTGTTCCTCGGTGTATTGTTGATAGGCTTCGCTGTGACCGATGGTTTCGACCTCGGCGTAGGCGCACTGCTCCCATTCGTCGGCCGTAGTGATAATGAGCGTCGTATCATGTTGAACGTGGTCGGACCAACCTGGGAAGGTAACCAGGTCTGGTTCATATTGGGTGGCGGCGCCATCTTCGCCGCTTATCCGCCCGTTTACGCGACCGCTTTTTCCGGCTTCTTCATCGCGCTGATCCTGACGCTGTTCGCGCTGATCCTACGTCCCGTCGGGTTCGATTACCGCAGCAAGGTTGAGTCCCCGACCTGGCGCAACTTCTGGGACTGGGCGCTGTTCATCTCCGGCGCGGTGCCGGCGCTGATTTTCGGCGTTGCCTTCGGCAACCTGCTGCGAGGCGTGCCATTCAGCTTCGATCAGGATCTACGGATGACCTACGGCGGCACCTTTTTCGGCCTGCTGAATCCGTTCGCCTTGCTGGCCGGTGTGGTGTCGCTTAGCATGCTGATAATGCACGGTGGCGTGCTGCTGCAACTGCGCACCGAGGGTGACATCAAGGCCCGGTCCGGGCGTGCTGCCCGCTGGGCGGCATTGGTGATGATCGTAGCCTTCGCCCTCGCCGGGTTGTGGGTGGCGTACGGCATCCAGGGTTATCAGGTCGTTGCCGGGACCTTGAGCCCGTCCGGCCCATCCAACCCGCTGCACAAACAGGTCACGGTCGCCGTCGGTGCGTGGCTGATCAATTACCGGCATTTCCCATGGATGATGACCGCTCCGGCACTGGCCTTTGGTGGTGCCCTGCTAACCCTGCTGCTGTCAGCGGTGAAACGCCCGGGGCTGGGCTTTATCACCAGCGCACTGGCCATTGCCGGGGTGATCCTGACCGCTGGATTTTCGATGTTCCCGTTCCTGATGCCGTCCAGCAGCGCCCCAAACAGCAGCCTGACGATGTGGGATGCCACGTCCAGCCATCTGACGCTCAAATGGATGTTCGGAGCCACGGTGGTCCTGCTGCCGATCGTGCTGGCGTATACCAGTTGGGCGTTCGCCAAGATGCGCGGACCCGTCAGCGCCGAACAGATCCGCAAGGATTCCGTCAGCTACTACTGAGGAGACGTTGCGATGTGGTATTTTGCCTGGATTCTCGGTGTCCTGCTGGCCTGCGCCTTTGGCATCGTCAATGCGCTGTGGTTGGAACTCAGAGGTTTCGAGGGAGGTGAGGATGACGAAGATTAAGCACGCGGCGGCGTCGGCGGGTCTCGCCTGAAGCTCGCCTGGAGCGTCGCATACCGCTCGCCAAGCTCAAGCAGGGCAGCATGACTGCCCTGCTCCACAATATGGCCCTCCTCCAGTACAACGATCCGGTCGAACCGCTCAAGTCCAGCCAACCGGTGTCCGATCAGCATGACCGTATGGCCGGCCAGACTTTTTTCCAAGGTCCGCATCACTACCCGCTCAGTAACCGCATCGAGGCTTTCTGCCGGCTCGTCCAGTATTACCACCGGCGCCGGCCGCAGTAGCAGACGGGCCAGGGCCAGGCGCCGCGCCTGCCCGCCGGAGAGCTGGGTGCCGAACTCGCCGCAGAAGCTGTCCAACCCTTGCGGCAAATGCTCGACCACCGCCGCCAGCTCCACCGCCGCCAGCACGGCCCAGAGCTCGCCCTCCGCGGCCTCCGGTTTCGCCAGCAGCAGGTTGTCGCGAATACTGGTGTTGAAGATATGGGGCCGTTGCGGCAACAGACTCACCTGCCGTCGCAGTTCAGCCTCGGGCAGTTCGGTGAGAGCGACCCCACCCAGCGCGATGCATCCTTGGTCGGGATCGAAGAAGCGAACCAGCAAGGCCGCCAGAGTCGACTTTCCAGCCCCGCTCGGCCCCAACAGCGCAATGCGCTCACCGTCGCTGATGCGCAGGCTGACGTCGCGCAACAACGGCCGATCACTGTACCCGAAGCTGACGTGATCCAGCACCACCGCCGCGTCCCGCGGCCGCCGGGTGGTGCTCGCCGTAAACCAGACTGCCGGCTCCCCGTCAGTGATTTCACGCAGCCGGCGGGCAGCACCCAGGGTCTGGCCCAAGTATTGGTACGCTGATGCCAGCGGCAACACGGCCTCAAACACCGATAGCAGACAGAATACCGCCAGCGCCAGGCCGGCACCGCTGAGGCTGTGATTCGCCAGCGCCCCCAGACCGACGTAAAGCAACGCCATTAAGCTGAGGCCATTGACCAGCACCATGGCGGAGCTACCCAGGCCGCTAAGCAAGCTCATCCTCCGCTGGGCCGCCAGCAGGGCATCCTGGGTCTCGCCGACGCCCGCCAGGTGCCACTCACGCGCGCCACTGGCGGTTAGTTCGGCCAGTCCCTGGACATGGTCGACCGCGCGGGCCCGGAGCTCAGCACTATGCCGATTGAGCGCGCCGCCGGCCGAACGTCCCAATCGGGCCAGACCGACCGGCAGCACCATACCGGCCAGCACCAACGCCAGCAACACGATGATCGCCAGCGCCGGGCGGTACCACCACAGCAACAGCGTCACCAGCAGACTCACCAACAGCGCGTTGATGGTCGGGGTCAGCAAGCGCAGGTAGAGATTGTCCAGCGCCTCGATGTCAGCTACCGCCCGGCCCAGCAAATCGCCACCGCGATAGTCCGCGAGCCGCGCCGGCGCCAACGGCGCCAGCCGCCGGAAGAACCAGACCCGCAATGCCGCCAGTAAACGCAAAGTCGCCTCATGACCGACCAGGCGCTCACCGTAGCGCCCTGCCGTGCGCGCCAACGCGCAAAAGCGCACCAGCGCGCCAGGTCGAAACACGTCAAACAGGGCGGCACTGGCACTGCCAAGTCCTGCCACCGCCGCCGCGGTAATAAACCAGCCTGCCAGCGTGAGCAGGCCGATTGCCGCCAACAGCGTAATAAGACCCAGCAACGACGATAATGCCAGCCAGCGCCATTCTCCGGCCGCCAGCCGGAGAAACGGTCGCAGGGCATTCATTCGAGCCCCCGGAACTGGCGGTACAGGCGGCGGTAATAGCCATCCAGTGCCAGCAGCTCGGCCTGACTGCCCTGTTCGACGATGCGTCCGCGGCTCAGCACCAGGATGCGGTCGGCCCGATCCAGGCCGGTCAGACGATGGCTTAACATCAACAGCGTCCGCCGGCCGCTCAGATCATCCAGCGTCTCCAGTATCGCCTGTTCGCTGCTGCCGTCCAGGCTGGCGGTGACCTCATCCAGTAACAACAATGGGGCGTCGCGCAGCAGCGCCCGCGCCAGCGCCACGCGCTGGGCCTGACCACCGGACAGACGCAGGCCGCGCTCACCGACGGGTGTATCCAGACCTGCGGGCAATTCACGGGCGAATGCCCATACTTGCGCCTGGCGGGCGACCCGCTCAATCTCCTCGGCACTAGCCCCGATCCGGCCGACGCGGATATTGTCACGGATGCTGCCATGAAACAGCATGGGGTTTTGTCCCAGCCAGGCCAGATGCCGCAGCCAAGTTTCCTGATCCAACTCGGCCAGATCCAGACCATTGACCACAATGCGACCCGCACTGGGTGCGGCGAAACCCAGCAGCAGGTTGAACAGCGAGCTTTTGCCGGCGCCACTGGGCCCGACCACAGCGATCCGCTGGCCTGGCTCGATCGCAAAGCTGACCGCATCGAGCGCCGGCGCAGCGCGACCTTCATATGCCAGGCTGACATTCTCGAATTGAAGCCCGATGCGGTCGGGCGACGGCAATACCTGAACCGAACCGGCCCGTTCCGGCAATGGCAACGCCAGCAGAGACTGAATGGCCTCAGCGGCGCCGAGCGCCTGAGCACGATCGTGATAGTGGTTACCCAGGAGGCGGAGCGGCTGATAGAACTCCGGTGTCAGCAACAGGATAAACAGCGCCGTCCCCAGGGTCAGCGGCGTGGAGTAGTGACCGAAATCCAGCCGCCCGAGCAGACTCAGGCCGAGATAGACCGCCACCAGGGCGATCGACACAGAAGCAAAAAACTCCAGCACGGTCGAAGACAGGAAAGCAATCCGCAGCACCTTTATGGTGGTCCTCCGGTAGGCGTCTGTGGTGACCTCGATGGCTTCGGCTGCGGTTGCCGCTCTATTGAATAGCTTCAGCGTTACCAGCCCCTGCAACTGATCGAGGAAGTGACCACCGAAACGGGCCAGCGCCTGAAACTGGCTCTGACTGGCAGCTTCGGCACTCTTTCCCACCAGTACCATGAACACCGGGATCAACGGTCCGGTCACCAGGAGTATCACCGCAGCAACCCAGCTGAAGGGCAGAATCGTGACAACCAGAACAAACGGAATCAGGCCCGCGAGCACCTGTTGCGGAAGATAGTGCGCAAAATAGCCATCCAGTGCTTCGACGCGGTCAAGAGCGCTGGTGGCCAATGCCCCACCTTGCTGACCACGGACGTACATCGGCCCCAGTTGAGCCAAGTGCGCAAGTAATGCGAGGCGTACTCGCGAGCGAACCCGTGCCGAAGCCCGGAACGACACCCGAGTGCGCCACCCCACCAACACGGCGCGGAGCACCACCAGCGGCAACAGACTCATCAGCAGAGGCAATAGTGTCGGCCGCGGTGCTCCGACGATCACGGCACGCTGCACTACTGCCGCCAGCACTGCCGCCTGTCCCACTAAGAGCAACGTTTCGGTCAAACCCAGAACGATAGCCAAGCGGGTAAGGCGTCGCACCTGGACCGCCTGCCGACGTAGCCAACGATCCGCCTCCGCTTCTGGCTTCCGAGTGCTCACTGTGGCCTTCGCCCTACCAAGCGGCGGCACTCAGTGGGCAAACCGGGTACACTGACTACCATCACCATGGCGGACACAAAATGTACTCCGCAACCTGTAACGATCAACCGTTTCCGTCGAAAAATCAAAGCAACAGGCATGGATATCAACCGAATCGTCATTGTCGCCGAATCCAGCGAACTAGAAACGCTGCTTGCAGCCCACGACCTTCAGGTCGTGTGGGCCGGCCCCGCCACCGATGCGCCCGGACCGCTGCGATCCCAACACCCCGATGCGGTGTTTATCGACATGGGAACACGTGGCCTGGACCGTGCCACGCTCAATGCCATCAATGAGCAGGCCGGCCGCCGGATCATACTGTGTGGCCCTGCGGCAACAGAAGACAGTAGTGGCATCGAACCTCTGGCGACCCTGACCGCGCCCTATTCCGAGCAAAAAATTGCCGCCCTACTGGCTCGCCTGCATCAGACAGCCGAACCCGTCGATCCGGAAACCGACCTCAGCCTGTCCGCGTTGGATCTCCCCTCCCTGGGGACGGAACCGCTTGAAGATCACCACGACACGAACCCATCGCAGACCGGCGATCTTCCGGATCCGGCGCACTTGACGCCCGAACTGGAGCCGTTGACATTGGATGGTCATGAAAATGGCGACTCCGTGCAACAACCGTTGTCAGAGCCGGCCACAGACAGCACTGAGGCACGGGATTCAGACGAGGGGAATTCGTTGTCTCTGCCGCCGCTCGACTTGCACATTGACGGCCCGCCACAAGCCACCGCCGACGCTGAGGGGACGACAGCGACCGCGGTCAGCGGTGCGATGGAGAGGACCGCGATCGAGTCCATAGCCCGTACTACTGCGGAAGCAGCTGTGGAGAAGGCGGCGCTACTGATCCTCCATGCAGCCCGCAACACCTGCACGGAAATCGCCGAATCCACAGCCCACAAAATCGCTGTACAGCGAACAGCGGATAAGACACAGACTGCCGACGACACGGTGCTGCGCAAAGCATTCGATGAGCTGCTGAACAGTGCCAGATTCGAACAGCGTCTGAGCGAAACCGTTGAGCGCTCCGTACTGCCGGTAGTGGAAGAACGTGCTCAGGTCGTGATCCAACAGGCGCTGCGCGATCTTGATGCTGAACAGGCCATCAGGAAGACTCTGGCCCGGCGTACCCGCGTCGCTCTCGGGCTCGCGGTGATCGCCCTGCTGCTTTCGCTGGGCGCGGTCGGCGCCGTGCTGGCGTGGTTACTCTGATGTCATCGCGCTGGCCCGCATGGCCTGAATTGGTTCGGGCCAGCGCCGCTTAATTCACCAGCGGTTCACTTCTGGTGATTGTAAGGCACGTAATGCAGGCCAGGTTGCTGGCTGGCGAAGTAAGCAGCCAGATTGGTGATGTCCTGATCACTGAGCCCAGCGGCGATCCCATTCATAATCGCCTGCACACGGTCCTTTGACCGATAAGCCTTTAGCGCTCGAATCAGGTAGTCTTGGTACTGGCCTGCCAGACGCGGGAAATTGGGTGCGGCTGGCTTCTGCCCTTTGGCACCGTGACACGCGGCACAGCCAACCTGCTGCATTTTTTGCTTGCCGGCGGCAATATCACCACTGATCGGCGTATCTTCGGTCTGCTTCAGTTCAAAGCTGGAGACGAACGCCGCGATATCGGTCATCTGCTTTGTCGTCAGCGAAGCTGCGTTTGCGTGCATGGTCGGCGGTTGCTTGCGCGAGCCGTTCTTATACGCCGTCAGAGCAGCGACAATGTAGTTGGGCTGCTGCCCTGCCAGGCGCGGCACGTGATAATGCGGATAAGCGAATTCGTAACCGGGTACCGAGTGGCAGCCTGAGCAGAGATAGAAATCATTCTTGCCCGCCGCCGGGTCGCCAGCGGCATAAGCATTGCTCAACAGCACCCAGCACCCACATGCGAAGATTATTTTGCACAGCGTATGAATTCTCATGAAGCGCTCTTATCCTTTGGTTGGTACTCAACCCAACCCCGGCGGCAGATCCCCCATGACCGCAAACAGGGTAGCGACGGGACAATTAAACCGGGGTATTGTACAGGCGCGGTGCGATTGCGCAAATTGTCTTCCGACGTCAATCCGAACCGGCAGTTCCCCCTAACAACGGTTGGTACCCCTGGCGGTAGCAGAGATATTCAGGCTGCCATCCAGCGGACCGGAGCCGGGCATTGCGACAGCGTTTGTTGCTACGCGGCCGATGCGATCCGCCACCGGCACGCTCCGCAGGAACGCTGACGCCCAACTGCCGTGCCAGCCAGCGCATGACCTCGCATTGCAGGGTCGGTTCGTCATCAACACCCAGATACAGTGGTGCGGGAGCCGCCAGCGTGAGCACATACGCCAGGGCCCCCGCACAGTCATCACGGTGAATACGGTTGGTGTAGAGCCCAGGCTCGCAGGTGGCCTGACCACTACGCAGCTGGTCGATAAGCCGGGTCCGGCCGGGACCGTAAATCCCACCGAAGCGGACGACGGTCGCCGGGTGCGGACTGTCCCAAACCTGCTGCTCGCCGGCGCGCAGACAATCGGCGGCGAAACCATGCGCGTTGGCCGGCGAATCCTCATCCACCCATGCGCCATCTTGCTGCCCATAAACCGACGTACTCGATACCAGCAATAGACGTCGCAACCCCTGTCTCCGACTGCCAAGAACCGCCAGTAGATTGGCGACTCCGTCAACATAAGCAGCCCGATACAATTCCGGTCGATAACCGCCTGCCGCGGCCGAATACACCACGACATCCACGCCATCCGGCAATGCGGCGAGACTGGCAGTATCGGTCAGATCCGCGGCCAGCGGCCGCAGCGCAGCCGGCAACCCATCCGGATTGCGCCGCAGTCCCCAAACTTCATGGCCGGCCGCAGTAAGACGCAGCCCCACTCTGGTACCAACATCACCACAACCCGCGATTACAATGCGCGCCATCATCACCTCGACGTAGCGTTATGAACGAAGCTGAGACACCCGTGACTCCGACTGAATTCAGCGACCGGATACTGGCCTGGTTCGACCGGCACGGGCGCACCCACTTGCCCTGGCAGCAACAGCCCAACCGCTACCGGGTCTGGGTGTCGGAGATCATGCTGCAACAGACTCAGGTCGCCACCGTTATTCCCTATTATCAGCGGTTCATGGGCCAGTTTCCGTCTATACAGGCGTTGGCGGAGGCTCCGCTCGACAGCGTCCTCAGTCTCTGGTCCGGACTCGGGTACTACGCCCGCGCCCGCAATCTGCACCATGCCGCCAGCATTGTATGTGACCGGCACCACGGGCAGATTCCAGAGGATGTGGAAACGCTGGCAAGTCTGCCGGGCATCGGGCGCTCCACCGCCGGCGCCATTCTGGCACTCAGTGATGGGCAGCGACAGCCCATCCTGGACGGTAACGTCAAACGGGTTCTGTCCCGCTTTTGCGGCATCGCGGGCTGGCCCGGTCACAGCCGCGTGCAACACCAATTGTGGAATTTGGCTGAACGCTACACCCCGCCGCACCGGGTAGCAGCCTACACCCAGGCGATGATGGACCTCGGTTCCCTGGTCTGCACCCGAAGACGGCCGGTTTGTGATGCCTGTCCGGTCGCCGATCACTGCCGGGCACATGCCATCAGCCGTGAACATGACTTTCCCACACCAAAGCCCCGCCGACAGTTGCCGGTGCGAGCCACTTGCATGCTGCTAATGCGCACGACCGACGGTGAGGTATTGCTGGAACAAAGGCCGACACATGGCATCTGGGGCGGCCTGTGGAGTTTTCCTGAATGCCCCACGGGCAGTGACATTCCGAGATGGTGCCAACAACGCTATGGCGTACAGGTCGAACGCTCACAAACCTGGGCAACGATACGCCACAGCTTCAGCCATTTTCATCTCGACATCACGCCAGTCCGGGTGGATGTCGAGCGTCGGCCCGATGAGATCATGGAAGCCGATAGCCGGGTCTGGTATAACGTGCACCATCCGGATGCGCGCGGACTGGCGGCCCCCGTCCAGCGACTGTTGCAAACTCTGGCAAACGATTATTAAAGGTGGATTGATGGCTCACACCGTACATTGCGTCAAGCTTGGTACCGAGGCTGAAGGCCTGGAGCGCGCGCCCTACCCGGGCGAACTTGGGAAGCGAATTTTCGAGAATGTGTCCAAACAGGCCTGGCAACAGTGGCTGACCCATCAGACCATGCTCATCAACGAATATCGCCTCACACCTATAGACCCCAAGGATCGCAAATTTCTTGAACAACAGATGGAAGAGTTCTTCTTCGGTACGGGCTCCGCCACGCCGGAAGGCTATGTGCCGCCGGAGCAGAGACCTTGACGCGACCCCAACAAGCGGCTTTAATACGCCTTTCAAATCGGTTGGCCAGGTAGCTCAGTTGGTAGAGCAGGGGACTGAAAATCCCCGTGTCGGCAGTTCGATTCTGTCCCTGGCCACCAATTAAATCAAGTATTTAGCTCCCCAATGCCATCGCCGGAATCGCGTTTGGGCCACAGCTGGCGATACTTCCCTTTGATCGCGACCAAGCATTCCACAGTTGTATGCAGCCACGGTGTAGTGGTCAACCGTTTCCGGACACTTTGTTAAGGGCTGTTTCGTAATCCAGCGGTGTCTTGTAACCCAACGTCGTATGCAGGCGCTGGGCATTGTAATACACCGCCACATATTCCCGGACGTCAGCGATTGCTTCTTGCCGGGTCCGGTATAAACGATCACCGGTCCATTCCCGCTTCAGGCTGCTGAAGAAACGCTCTACCGGAGCATTGTCCCAGCAGTTGCCCTTGCGGCTCATGCTACAAACCAGCCCATGCTGTGCCAGCAGCGTCTGATAGGCACGGCTGGCGTACGGGCTACCTCTGTCACTGTGATGGATCAGGCCGGGTGGCTGTTGTCTCAGATTGATCGCCATCAGCAAGACCCGGATCACCAGGGCCTTCTTCATTCGCCGGTCCATGGCCCAGCCGACCACGCGACGCGAATACAGGTCGGTCACTACCGCCAGGTACACCCAGCCTTCCTGGGTCCACAGATACGTTATGTCCGTGCCCCAGGCTTGATTAGGCCCCGTCGGGTTGAACGGGCGGTTCAGCATGCGCGCTTCCTTGTGCAGCAGCCTCAGCTCCTCGCGCTCATCAACTGACAGCCGCACGCCGCTGGCCTCATCCGCACATTCCTGCCGCCACCGACTGGCATATTGTCGTTGATCCCCAGACCCCGGGCGGCCTCGATCTGCGAGTCACGCGGCGCGCCCTTGACATGAATCAGGGCCTGCCCCTCATGGTTATGGTGCAGCACAGCCATGTAGCGATGGCTGGCATCGAAAGGGATGCTGTCCGTCCGCGTCCATGCCGCGAACGGATCGGCCTCGTTTCGCATGATCTTGCCGGCCAGCGTATGCAGGGCGCCCTCCATCGGATCGCCCTCGACCCGTCAGCCATCCGCGTGGCCGTGCAGGGCCGCGTCATTGCACAGCGCGGCGGTTTCGGCGCTCTCGATCAGCAGTGCATGTCGGGTCGATATCCGCATTGTCAAACCGGATACTGCCGTCAAGTGCATAGCCGTTACCTGACACGGAATAGGCGTGGTCCGCTGTCATGACGGAGCTCACCATCATCTCGTTGCGGGTCAGCGTCCCGGTCTTGTCGGTGCAGATGACCGAGAACGAGCCGAGCGTCTCCACCCGCGAGAGCATGCCGCTGATGTGCCCGATCTCAGTCCCGACCCCCGCAGCCACAACCACGCCTCGGCCTGCACCGCCCGCGACGAGCGTACCGCTGAAAGCCATGCAGGTGCGATCCCCGAGGGGGGGCATCGGCGGCGACGGGTTCAGTGGACTTCTCAACCGGAACGGATTCGCCGGTAAGGACAGCTTCCTCGACCCTGAGCCCGGCCGGCTCAATCAGCCGCAGATCGGCGGGAATCTTCTCGCCCGCCTCCAGAAGCACGATACCACCCGGCACCACCTCGGCGTCGTCGATGCTGCGGCGCGTGCCATCGCGCAGAACCGAGGTGCGGGGCGCGATCATCTGGCGGATGGCCTCCATCGCCTGCTCGGCGCGGCCCTCCTGGATAAAGCCGATCATCGCGTTGGCGATGACAACCGCCAAGATCACAGCCGTATCGACCATATGCCCGAGACCGGCGGTGATGACTGCGGCACCGAGAAGGACGTAGATCAGCACATTATGGAAATGAGACAAGAAGCGCAGGATCGGGCTACGCCCAGGCGGTGCGGGCAGGCGGTTCGGCCCATGCTGCGCTAGGCATTGCCGTGCCCGCTGGGGCAGATCGCACCGGCGATGACCCGCTGACCCGCGACATAGCCGCGAACGGCCGAACCAAGCTTCTCGATCACGCCCACCGGTTCGTGTCCGATGGTCAGTCCACTCTCGACGGGGTGCTCCCCCTTCAGAATATGGACGTCGGTACCGCAAATGGTCGTAGTCGTGATGCGGATCAGCGCATCAAGCGGGCCGACACCGGGGATCGGCTTTTCATCCAGCACGATCCGGTTCGGCTCGTCGAAAATCGCGGCTTTCATCATCTTGGGCATGAAGTTCTTCCTCCCTCAGAAAATTGTTGCTACTGCTCCTCTATCCGACAGAAGCCGCGGCTGGTGAACGACCTTCGCCTTGTCCAGTCCCAAAGCCTTGAGCGCCAGGCCGAGCGTGGCGGTGATGTCCTCCACCTCGATCGTAGAACCCGGCCGTTTCGCCATGTTTAACGACGTCGGGCGACTGATCCAGCAGCACCAGACTAAGGTCCCGGCCGTCACTCACGGCCCGCGCGCGCTCGTCCCACCAGCGGCAGGGTCTCCCCGAACAGGCCGTAGGTGAAGGACAGGGCAAAATTCATCGAGTTGACGTAGCTGCCGTAAAGGGCGAAGTTGTTGAGCGGCACGCTCAACGCATCAGCGATGTCGCCGGCCAGGGTTCCGAGGCCCATCGTTGAGTTGGACGCCAGCACAAAGAAGCGCAACGCGCCCTGGCGCTCTTCATATGAGTTTAAACCCATGCGCATTTGCTGCAGCTGCCAGTCCGCCAGCATGCCACCGTTCAGATGGGTGAAAAAAAACCGCCGCCAGGTGCCGTTCTTCCAGGACAGGCTCGCGACCACCACGCAGTCCGACACCCCCGTGGTGTAAACACCACCGTAGGTGACCTCCTGGACCTTGCCATCGACATGCCCGCCCATGGCGACGTGGTGAAACCCGACGCTGTGGCGTACCACCAGCGGCCCGCGGGTGGGCGGAAACGGCAACACCAGACCGACCTCGCCGGTCGCGGCGGAGCGGCTCTGCACCTCGTAGCTTCTGGGCATGACGCCATCCTTTCGTTCAGTCGTCCGACGATAACGTATTTTGGCCCGGTGCGCGCGAGGACCACCGGAGCCCGAGGCATCGCCCGGCGATCCATGTTGGCTGACCCATCGCTAAGGCGCCCTCTCGTCTATAGTATGCCCATGTGCGGTCGCTTCGCCCTCTACACCGATGGTGCCGAACTGGCCCGGCAGCTCCAGGCCGAGGTGCCGGGCGGTTACCATCCGCGCTACAACATCGCCCCGACCCAGACCATCCTGACGCTGCATCGGGTCGACGGTGAACGTCAGCTCGTGCCGTTGCGCTGGGGGCTGATCCCGGGCTGGTCGAAGGGCCCGGACAACCGGTTCTCGATGATCAACGCCCGGGCTGAGTCGGTCGCCAACAAACCCGCCTATCGCGGCCCGTTCCGCCATCGCCGCTGCCTGGTGCCGGCCTCGGCGTTCTATGAATGGCAGCGCCGCGCCGGCCGCGATCAGCCTTACGCGATCCGCCCGGCCGATCACACGTTATTTCTGTTCGCCGCGCTGTGGGACCGCTGGAACGGGCCGGACGGCGAGATCGATTCCTGCACCCTCATCACCTGTGCCGCCAACGCCGTGATGCGGCCCATTCACGAGCGCATGCCGGTGATGCTGGATCCCGACGCCCAGCGGGCCTGGCTCGATCCCGCCGCCGACCGTGCTAGCCTGCAGGCGTTACTCGCACCGGCGCCGGACGAGTCTCTGGAGCTCTATCCCGTCAGCCGGCGGGTCAACAGTCCGCAGCATGAAGATCCGGGCTGTGCGACGCCGGTTCACACCGGTTGAGCGTACCGCTAGCGGTTGCCTCCGGCAGGCGCGTTAGCGGGAAGATGCGCCAGCAGCCCGACTTCGACCACCGGCGCCTCGATAAGGCGCCAGGACCAGGCCTTTGGAACCGCCTCGCCCAGCTCAACGACAAGGTCACCGATGAGATTGCTCACCTGCTGGATTTGTAACGCCACGCTGCTGCGCACCAGCGTGAACAGACCGACCGCCGCTGGCAACGCGCTGCCCTGGCACGCCAGCTCGCGCCGGGCGGCCGCCACGGCGGCATCGATGTCCGCACCGCGTCCGAGCGCCCAGACCGCGTGATCGGCCTGCGCCATTACCGGCAGAATATCGGCCAGATCGACTCACATCGGGCCCTGTTCGAACAGCACCTGATACAGGCTGTGCACCAGCACCCGCAACGCATCCGCCTCACCCGCACCGCGCCGGATCAGCAGATCGCAGCGCGCGCGTAGATCGGGATCCGCCAGCGCCGCATCGTCCAGGGCGACGGCGAGGGTCAGCAGCGCTCGGGCTGGCCACTGGCGCGCGCGCGGCAACGAGTGGTCGACCAGGTAGAGCTGCAGCACCGGCTCATCGCCGTACGATTCGCGTAGCGATGCGTCCGCTTGCGGATCAGCCGGGTTGTGGCGGCGCAGCCCGTTGTCCGATAGCGAGAAGAAGCCGGCACCCGGGAGCGCCAGCGCCGCCAGTGCGGCGAGCAGCGCGCGGAACGTCGGGCGGTCGGATCCGATCACGCTGACCGGCGAGCGTTGGAGGCGGACATCCGGCATCGGGGTGGTATCGGGCACGGGGTATCCTTTGGGCCTTGTGCGAGGTAGGTGCGTTGTCTCGGCACACCAGAATCACCCCGCGAGGGATCCGGCGGACAGATCGGGCCGGCGAGCGCGATCTCACGTACCGCCTTGCGCCCACCCACCACAAGAGAGCGGTACCAGGAAGTGGGGCTCCCCGGTATGCCTGAGCGTATCCGTCGCAAACGCAACGTCGGCCGTGTGTACTTTGTCGTAGACCTTTTCTTCGGTGGGCGTATGGCGACTATTCGAATGAGTAGCGGAGACTTCAACGCAGCGGATGACATTGAGACTGAGGGCTCATACCCCGTCTATGGTGGCAATGGCTTTCGTGGATTCACTGAACGGTTCAACACAAATGGTCCTATCGTTCTCATTGGCACGCAAGGCACCCACTGCGGAAATGTTCACGTCGTCAACGATCAAATTTGGGTTTCCAAACATGCACTACGTTGCATACCGGAAAAAGAGATCAACGCTCGGTGGTTAGCATACGCCCTCCAGAATATGGATCTTAACCAGTACTCAGTTTCAGCCGCTCAGCCCGGCCTTTCTATCGACAACCTTAAGAAGCCGTTTCAAAACTCCGGGAAGGGGTTTTAACGAATCGTGCTGACCGGTCATCATCGAGATGACCACCCACGATGAGACGAGGTAATCAGACGGGCAAGATCTTGCCCACCCCGATCTCGATTGTCTCGCGCGCCACGATCTCGCCGGACGAAAAGCCTACGAGGATCTCGAAACGCCCCGGCTCGATGCGCCAGCCCCTGATCCCGGTGTCGAAATAGGCGAAGGCCCGCTCGCCGAGTTCGAGCGCGACCGCGCCCACGGTGCCGGGTTCGAGGACAATCTTGGAGAAGGCCTTGAGTTCCTTCTCCGGCCGCGCCACCGACGCTTCCACGTCGCGCACATAAACCTGCACCACGGTGCTGCCCGCCCGCTCGCCGCTATTGCGCAGGTTAGCGGTCACCCGCACCTGGTCCTCGCTCTCGAACGCCTCGGCATCGACGGCACAGTCCGTCATCTCGAAGAGCGTATAGGAGAGCCCGAAGCCGAAAGGAAACAGCGGCGCGACGCCATTGCGGTCATAGTGCCGATAGCCGACGAATATGCCTTCGGCATAACGCACCTTGCCGTCCTTGCCCGGATAGATTTCCGGATCGTTGGCAAAGGTGGGGTTGTCCCGCCATTTGACCGGAAAGGTCTGCGGCAGCCGGCCGCCCGGCTCGGCCGCCCCGAACAGCACGTCGGCAATGGTGTGCCCGCATTCCTGGCCTGGGTACCAGGCCTCGATGACGCCCGCCACGTCGTCGAGCCAGGGCATCTCGACCGGCCCGCCGGTCTGCAATACGACGATCGTCTTGCGGTTCGCCTCGGCAACCCGCTTGACCAGTTCGTCCTGGCGCCCCGGCAGGGTGATGTCGGGCAGGTCGTTCCCCTCGGTGTCCCATTCACCGTTGCGTCCCACGAACACCAGCGCCACGTCGGCGCCGCGCGCGGCCTCGACCGCCGCGTCGAGCTCCCTGTCGCCAAGGGGACGCGTAATGCCGACGCGGAGGGCATTGAAGCTGAGCGAACTTTCCCTGACGGAGGAATATTCCACCACGACTTCGTAAGTCCGGCCGGCTTCGCAGGCGATTTCGCCAACCACCTCGTCATTGCCCTGCAAGAAGTAGTTGCTGCCCGCCTTCCAGTCGGTCCACGCATCGGCCACGAGCTTGCCATCGATGAACATGCGGCTGAGCCCCGCCGAGACAAGCCCCACATGGTGCACACCGCCATCGCGGGCGACGAATTCAGACCGGGCCCGCACGGAGCAATGCGCGGGATCGACCTTACCCCCGGCCATAGCGCCGAACCACATGAACTCGCCGCCCTCGTGATCTTCCCGGTGTACGGGCACGCCCTCGGGTTCCGCGGTGGAAAAAAACTCCACCTGCCAGGTCACTTTGTGTTCGGGAATCAACCGGTAGTTGGTGCAGCCTTCGGCAAGGCGAAACGCCACGCCGCCCGCCGCCGCTTCGAGCCCCTCGAAGGGCGAGATGGCGTGGTGCGGGTTGAGCTGCGCGCTGCCCCCGCCCATGATCCGCGCCGTCGCCGCGTTGGGCCCGATCACCGCGATCTGCCGGACGGCGTCCTTGTCGAGCGGCAGCATTCCGTCATTCTTGAGGAGCACCATGGCTTCCGCGCCCGCGCGGCGGATCAGCGCGCGTGTTTGGGGCCGGTCGTCAGCCCGTTCCTCCGCGATACCGGGGGTCTCGAACGCACCGACCCGCTCGATGAGCCGCAACACGCGCCCCGCGCTCTCGCGCACGGTCTCCGGCTTGACCGCGCCGCTTTCGACCGCCGCGACCAGCTTGTCGCCCCTGTCGCGCGTGGGCCCCGGCATTTCGAGATCGAGCCCGGCATTGACCGTTTCGGCGGTCGTGTGCGAGCCGAACCAGTCCGACATCACCAGCCCGTCGAACCCCCAATCGCCGCGCAGCACCTCGCTCAGCGTCCAGTGGTTCTCCGAGGCATAGGTGCCGTTGACCTTGTTGTAGGCCGACATCAGCGCCCAAGGCTGGGCGAATTTCACCACCGTCTCGAAGGGATAGAGATAGACTTCGCGCAGCGTCCGCTCGTCGACCTCCGAGGAAATGGTCAGCCGTTCGACCTCGCTGTCATTGGCGACGAAATGCTTGGGCGTCGCCCCCACCCCCGCGATCTGCAGCCCTGAGACATAGGCCGCCGCAAGCCGCGCGGTGAGGACAGGATCTTCCGAATAGCATTCGAAATTGCGGCCATTGGTGACCGAGCGGTGGATATTGCTCGTGGGCGCGAGGAGAACGTGTGCGCCCTTGGATTTAACCTCGTGCGCCAGCGCCGAACCGACCTCCTCGAGAAGGCCGGGATTGAACGTCGCCCCGAGCGCGATCCCCACCGGAAATGCCGCCGACTTGACCCCGCCGATGAGGGATCCGCCACCGCGCGCACCGTTCGGCCCGTCGGTGACCTTGATCGCCGGAACGTTCAGCCGCGCAACCGGCACCGTGGTCCAGAAATCCGCCCCCGCAAGCAGGCTTACCTGTTCCTCAATGGTCATCTCATCGAGAAGCCGCGCGATTCGTCCGTCGGTCATGTCCGTGTCCTCCACACAGTTGGTGCGCATTCCTAGCGCCATTCGGCGGTAGCTGTAAACGATTGCATGCCCCCGGACAGAACGGGTAGGAAGAATAACCCACATACCCGGCGGATAACAGACGTCTGTAGGCGGAGTCTTGGGAGAGAGTTTGCGAACGGGTGACGGCGGAGCCCGTGTCGGGTTCAGCCAGGCTCGATTGGGTTGGGCCCGGTCTTCGAGATGGTCCAGAAGATCCTCGACCACCTGAAGGACAAAACCGAAGCAACAGCGCGCACCCCGCTGCCCGAGAGCCTGGCACCGCCGGCCGGTGTGTTCAGCTGATATCCAAGACCGCAATAATTTGATGCAAGAAGCAGCGCCGCCTTGCTGTGGCAGGGTTACGGCGTGCCGGCTGCTCAGGTATGAGGGCTATCGATGCGGGAAAAGCGGATAACAACCCGTGTCAGGAAAGGTATCCGGGTCAATTCCGGAGGCATCGGACGGTAACGAAGCGGACCACTGACGGCAAACGACCGCTGGACCGGGACAAAAAGGGCATTTATTCTTCCTATACTCCGACAAAGGCCCCTTCTGTCGGTTTTGTCGGTACCCTCTCTAAGCATTCTTATTTTTTCTGACTCGGGCCGGTCAAGTTTCGCAAAGTTCGCACAGGAAAAACCCCAAGATGCTTAATACACCAACCTGCCTGCCATTGGCATCTTGAGTGTCGCAACTGTCGCTGTCGCAGCGTTCCCGGTGGAATGGGCCAACTGATGAAACAAGGGCGCGACGACCTTGGGAGGAGCCGATTTTTGTCCAGATGCTGACATGGTGCTGATACGACAAAGCCGGCGCGAAGCCGGCTTCATGTAAATCCTTGATTTTTTGGTCGGAGTAGCAGGATTTGAACCTGCGACCCCTGCCTCCCGAAGGCAGTGCTCTACCAGGCTGAGCTATACTCCGAAAACACTTTTAACACGTGCGGTTCGCCGAGAATTCGGCCAGACTGATCATAGCCTCTTTATACACTGACGCCGGCACATTAGCCAACGCAGTAATGGCTCGATCAGTCTGTTGGCGAACGAGGCGCGCAGTATAGTTGATTGCTCCAGTAGACTCAATGGCTTTGATCACCTCGCCGATCTTCGCCCGACCGCCCTCTTCAATCGCCGAGCGGATCAACGCCTGCTGGTGTGACGTGCCATGTTCGATGGTATAAATCAACGGCAAAGTGGGCTTGCCTTCGGCCAAGTCATCTCCAATATTCTTGCCAATATCCTCGCCGGCGCCGCTGTAATCCAGCAGATCGTCGATCAGCTGGAACGCCAAGCCCAAGTGCAGACCGTATTCCGCCAGCGCACGCTCCTCGGATGCAGGTCGATCGGCCAAAACCGCGCCGAGCCGGGCCGCAGCCTCGAACAGCCGTGCTGTCTTGCTGCGAATCACCTCGAAGTACCGTGCCTCGGTGGTATCGGGGTCATGAATGTTGAGGAGCTGCATGACCTCGCCTTCGGCGATCGCATTGGTGGTATCAGCGAGAATCTGCATCACGGTCATGCGGTCCAAGCCCACCATCATCTGGAACGAACGCGAATAGAGGAAATCACCCACCAGCACGCTGGCCGCATTGCCCCATAGATTGTTGGCGGTCTCGCGTCCGCGACGCATGTCGGAGTCATCCACGACATCGTCATGCAACAAGGTTGCGGTGTGGATGAACTCGATAATGGTGGCGACCTCGATATGCTGATCACCAGCATATCCGGCGGCACGTGCCGACAACAGCACCATCAGCGGCCGCAACCGCTTGCCACCGCTACTAATGATGTAGCTGCCGAGTTGATTGATCAGTACCACATCGGAGCTCAGCTTGTGCTCGACAAGCCTGTCCACAGCACGCATGTCTTCTGCGACAAGTGCGCGGATAGCCGCGAGGTCGGCGACGCTACCGGACAACCCGGAATCGTTCATTGATAGACATCTGGTTTCAACAAGCGTGTCGGAGCCTTTAACCATTGTAGCAGAGGCCTGCATACGGGGATTGAGCGGCGGGTTAGATTGACCCCACCAAAGTTACCGACTAATATTAGTCCTCTTTGGTGGGATCCTTTAAAAAATCCGTTGGAGACAAGGTCTAATGTACGCTGTGATCAAGACCGGAGGCAAGCAGTACCGTGTTGCCGAAGGTCAGAAGCTCAAAGTCGAAAAGCTGCCGGCGGATGAGGGTTCGGTGGTGGAATTCGACCAAGTGCTGCTGATGGCCAATGACGGCCAGGTGACACTCGGTGCACCCTATATTGCCGGCGGCAAGGTAACAGCCACGGTAAACAATCACGGCCGCGCGGACAAGATTGAAGTTGTCAAATTCCGTCGCCGTAAACACCATCGTAAGCAGATGGGGCATCGGCAGCACTACACTGAAGTTCAGATAACCGGTATCCAGGCCGGTTGAGGGCGAAGCGAGGCTAAGCATATGGCTCACAAGAAAGCGGGCGGCAGCAGCCGCAACGGACGCGATTCCGAATCCAAACGCCTGGGCGTGAAACGCTACGGCGGTGAGCAAGTCCGTGCTGGCAACATCCTGGTACGGCAACGCGGTACACAGTTTCATCCCGGGGTAAATGTGGGTTGCGGCAAGGACTACACGTTATTTGCCAAGACCGATGGCCAGGTCGTGTTTCAGGTTAGAGGCCCCAACCAACGCCGCTACGTCAGCGTTCAAGCTGCCAATTGAGCGCCGCCCGGACCCGCAACTTGCAATAAGCCCCGCCCGTGGGGCTTTTTTGATCCTGCAATGAAATTCGTCGACCAAGTCACTATCCGCATACAGGCCGGCGACGGCGGCAACGGTTGCGTGAGCTTCCGACGCGAGAAATTCATCCCCTTTGGCGGCCCGGACGGTGGCGACGGTGGCGACGGTGGCAGCATTTATCTGCGCGCTGTAGAGCGCCTCAATACACTGGTCGATTATCGTTACGAACGCCAGTTCCGAGCCAAGAGTGGCCAAAAAGGTGCCGGCAGCAACTGCACCGGCCGCGCTGGCGCCGACCTGTTCCTCGAGGTCCCGGTCGGCACGGCGGCTTACGACGCCGAAACCGACGAGCTGATCGGCGATCTGGTCACGCCAGGGCAAACGCTGTGTGTCGCCCGCGGCGGTTTCCACGGCATCGGTAACGCCCGCTATAAGAGCAGTACCAATCGCGCGCCACGGCAGTCCAAACCGGGCACCCCGGGCGAGCAGCGCAATCTGCGCCTGGAACTCAGACTACTGGCAGACGTGGGTCTGCTCGGCATGCCCAATGCTGGCAAATCAACCCTGATCAGTGCCGTCTCCAGTGCCCGGCCAAAAGTCGCCGACTACCCTTTCACCACCTTGTACCCAAACCTGGGCGTGGTGCGAATCGGGCCCGCGGCCAGTTTCGTCATGGCCGACGTCCCCGGCCTCATCGAGGGGGCAGCCGAAGGCGCCGGCCTGGGTATACAGTTTCTCAAGCACCTGACCCGCACCCGCCTGCTGCTGCACCTGGTCGATGCATCACCGTACAGCGACAGCGGCAATCCGGTAGCTGACGTCCGCATGATCGAACAGGAACTGCGGTGTTACAACGAGGGGCTGGCAACCCGCGAGCGCTGGCTGGTGCTGACCAAGCTCGACCTGATTCCGGAAGAGCATCGCGCCGCCCGACAGGCAGAAATCGTCCAGGCACTGGGTTGGACAGCGCCGGTCTTCGCCGTCGCTGCGCTGGCACAGATGGGGACGAGTGAACTCGTACAGGCTATCATGCGCCGGCTGGAGCCCGTCCTGACGGCACAGACCACCCCCCAATGAAGACGTCTGAACAGCGCATCAGAGCAGGCCATAGTACGCGTTGGGTGATAAAAATCGGCAGCGCGATGATCACCAATGACGGGCAAGGCCTCGACCTAAAGGCAATCGCAAACTGGTCCGAACAACTCGCGGAATTGCATCGCTCGGGCAAAGAGCTGCTACTGGTATCCTCCGGCGCGGTTGCCGAAGGAATGCGCCGGCTTGGCCTACAGAAACGCCCCCACGCCTTGTACGAACTACAGGCCGCAGCCGCCGTGGGCCAGATGGGCCTGGTACAAGCCTATGAATCGGCCTTTCAACTGCATGGCATCGGCACGGCTCAGGTGCTACTGACCCATGACGACGCCGCCGACCGCAAACGCTACCTTAACGTCCGCCGCACACTGCGTACCCTGGTGGAGATGCGCGTCATCCCCGTGATTAACGAGAACGATGCCGTTGTTGCCGATGAATTCCGGTTTGGCGACAACGACACCATTGGCGCACTGATCGCCAATCTAGTGGAAGCCGATCTGCTGATCATTCTGACCGACCAGCGCGGCATGTTCGACTGTGATCCCAGGACCCACGTAGAGGCCCGTCTGATCGAAGAGGCTGATGCCGGCGATCCGGCACTGGAGCTGATGTCCGGCGCCGGCGGCACCTTTGGTCGCGGCGGCATGCTCACCAAGGTCAGGGCTGCTGTCAAGGCTGCGCGTTCCGGCGCAACGACCATCATCGCCTGGGGCCGCGAACCCGACGTCCTGCGGCGGATCGCACAGCAGCAAACGGTGGGCACGCTGCTAAGGCCGGGCCAAAGCCGGCTGGCAGCGCGCAAGCAATGGCTGGCCGCGCAACTGCAGGCCCGCGGCCGACTCCGCCTAGATGACGGCGCGGTACGCGTGTTGCGAAAACTGGGACGCAGCCTTCTGCCGGTCGGCGTCACTGCGATCGAAGGCGATTTCTCGCGGGGCGAGTTAGTAACCTGTGTCGACCCGAATGGTCTGGAGGTCGCCCGCGGACTGGTCAACTACGGTGCCGGTGATGCGCTGCGGATTATCGGCAACCCCAGCGACCAGATCGAAACCCTGTTGGGTTATGTAGACGAGCCTGAACTCATCCATCGAGACAATCTGGTCGTACTGTGACCGGAGCCGCGACCCGCCCCGGCCTGTACAGGCACGATGGCTCAGGCCTGCATCGAGCGGATATGCTGGCTCAATCGGCTTTTGTGACGGGCCGCTTTGTTGGCGTGAATCAGTCCTTTGCGCGCGGTGCGGTCGATGACCGGCAGCGCGGCCTGAAAAGCTTGTTCCGCGGCCGACTTGTCGCCGCCGGCAATAGCCTTGAGTACCTTCTTGATAGAGGTGCGCATCGCCGACCGGCGGCTGGCGTTGTGCTGCCGGTGTTTCTCTGCTTGCCGGACGCGTTTTTTCGCTTGAGCGGTATTGGCCAAGACGTTACTCCCACATTCAACCTGTTGCCAGAAAAGGGAAGAATTATCAACGCTTCCCACAAGTGCGTCAATCCCTGTTGGGTTCGATCGAAACCATGAGCAACAGCCTGCTCAAATCGACTGCAGTGGTCAGTGCGATGACCTTTGTGTCGCGTATTCTTGGTTTCGTGCGCGACATGGTCATCGCCCGAGCATTCGGCGCCGGCCTTGCCACGGACGCTTTCTTCGTCGCTTTCAGAATCCCCAACCTGCTGCGCCGGCTGTTCGCCGAGGGCGCCTTTTCACTGGCCTTTGTGCCTGTGTTTGCCGATTATCGGGAACATCGTCGGGATGAGTTGCGGACGCTGGTCGATCGGGTCAGTGGCACCCTCGCGTTGTTGCTGCTGGCGGTTACCGTGATCGCCATCCTGGCCGCCCCCGTGCTGGTAATGATCTTTGCGCCCGGTTTCACCCGCGACGCCACCCAGTTTGAGCTGACCACCCGTATGTTGCGGCTCACGTTTCCGTACCTGCTGTTTATTTCACTCACCGCTTGCGCCGGCGGAGTCCTCAACAGCCTGGGACGGTTCGCAGTACCGGCACTGACGCCGGCGCTGCTCAATCTGTGTCTGATCGCAGCCGTAGTGTGGTTGGCGCCGCACCTAAGCGAGCCCGTTACCGCGCTGGCCTGGGGTGTGCTCCTCGCCGGGATGGTGCAGCTAGCTGCCCAACTACCTTTCCTGTATCGCCTCGGCATGCTGCCGCGACCACGCTGGGGCTGGCACTTCCCGGGGGTGCAGCAGATCCTAAGACTAATGCTCCCGACGCTGTTCGGTTCGTCGGTCGCGCAGATCAACCTGCTGTTTGATACCCTGCTCGCCTCGCTGCTGGCCAGCGGCAGCGTCAGTTGGCTGTACTACTCGGATCGGCTGATGGAATTCCCTTTGGGGGTATTCGGTGTTGCCCTGGGCACGGTGATTCTACCCAACCTGTCACGCGAACATGCCGCCGACACCCCACACGTGTTCAACCGCACGCTCGACTGGGCACTCCGATGGGCGCTGCTGATCGGCTTGCCCGCGGCCGTGGCGCTGGCAGTGCTCGCGGGCCCCCTGCTGACCACCTTGTTCCGCTACGGTGCCTTCAACAGCACCGACGTTATAATGGCACGCCGCAGCCTGATCGCGTTCGCCTTTGGCCTGCAAGCATTCATTATCATCAAAATTCTGGCACCCGGGTTTTACGCCCGTCAGGATACCCGTACGCCGGTCAAGATCGGCATCATTGCCATGCTGACCAACATGCTGCTCAACCTGCTCCTGATTCTACCGCTGGCCCACGCCGGCCTGGCGTTGTCGACCACTCTCGCGGCATACGTCAATGCCGGGCTGTTGTTCCGCACCTTGCGCCGGACCGGCATCTACCGGCCGGAGACCGGATGGAGACGCTTCCTGGCCCAGTTGATCGCCGCCAATGGCATGATGGGACTGGTACTGGCGGTGACAGCTGCACCACTGCCGGCATGGCTTGCCGCCGATGCCGGACGGCGGATCCTGTGGCTGGCTGAACTAGTGCTGACAGGAATTGGGGTTTACGCGGTGACGCTGCTGGCAACCGGACTGCGGCCGCGCCATCTGCGCCACATCCACAATTAAGCAGGTAGGTTTTACAATAGATAGGCTAAAGTTTAAGGTCTGGGCTATGGAGCTGATTAGAGGTCGTCACAATCTGCGTCCCAGGCATCGCGGCTGTGTGCTGGCGATCGGCAATTTCGATGGCGTACACCGCGGCCATCAGGCGGTGCTCGAACAGCTGGCGGAGCTAGGTCGGGCACTGGACCGGCCCACGCTGCTGATGCTGTTCGAACCCCAGCCCAAGGAGTTCTTCCAACCGGATGTGGCACCGGCACGCCTGACCCGCTTGCGGGAAAAGCTGCGGCTGCTGGCGATGACGCCACTGGACCGCGTGCTTTGCATTCGTTTCAACCGCGCTTTCTCGGAACTTGAGCCAGAGCAGTTCATCGATCAGCTACTGGTAGACGAACTCGGCGTTGCGGCGATCGTGGTGGGTGCCGATTTCCGCTTTGGTCACCGTGGTGCCGGGGATATCCACACGCTCCATAGAGCGGGGCGACGACACGGTTTCACGGTTGTTGACTGCGCCCGCCATTCGTTGAACGGCCAGCGCGTCAGCAGTTCCTGGATACGGCAGGCGCTCGCAGCCGGTGATCTGGCGCTGGCCCACCGCCTGCTGGGTCGCCCCTACCAGCTCTGCGGGCGGGTTGCACACGGCGATCAGCTCGGTCGCACCATCGGTTTTCCCACGGCCAACCTGCCGCTGCACCGACGCCTGTCGCCGCTGACAGGCGTGTATGCAGTACGAGTCTGGGGTATCAACGAGTCTGCATGTCCCGGCGTGGCGAATATCGGCCGGCGGCCTACGGTGGCGGGGCATGAACTACGCCTCGAGGTTCATCTGTTCGACTTTGACGGCGATATCTATAACCGGCAAATCGGGGTGGAAATAGTCGAAAAAATCCGCGACGAACAGCGCTTCGCCTCACTGGAAATGCTCAAGCACCAGATCATACGGGACGCGGTAGCGGCCCGCACCCGCCTGGCAGCAGTGGAATGAACCTGGCCATGTCACGCTGGCTCTGGTGCAGTACGCTGGTTGTGGGACTGGATCAGCTGACCAAGGCGTTGGTCCAGCGCTGGCTGCTACCACTGCAACCGATACGGGTGGCACCGTCGTTGAATCTAACGTTGATGTATAACAAAGGTGCTGCCTTCAGTTTTCTGGCCGGCGCCGACGGCTGGCAACGCTGGTTCTTCGTGGTTCTGGCCGCGGTTATCGGCACCGCCCTGCTGTTATGGCTATTGCGCCTGCCTGCTGATCGCAGCCGCCAAGCTCTGGCCCTCGCTCTCCTGCTGGGGGGCGCCTTAGGCAACCTGATCGATCGAGTGCTGTATGGTCGGGTCGTGGATTTCATTCAGGTCTATTACCACGGCTGGTACTGGCCAACCTTCAATATTGCCGACAGCGCCATCAGCATCGGTGCCGTGCTTTTGGTCATCGACGCCCTGCTGGGACCACCCCGGCATGCTTCATCCACCGCAACCGGATCGTCACACGACTAGCAGCCATGCGTATTCACCTCGCCAACCCACGCGGCTTCTGCGCCGGTGTGGAGCGCGCCATCGCCATCGTCGAACGGGCTCTTGACCTGTTCGGCGCCCCTGTCTACGTCCGTCACGAAGTGGTGCATAATCGTTATGTCGTGGATGGCCTGCGCCAGCGTGGCGCGATTTTCGTCGAGATGCTTAACGAGGTGCCCGACGACTCCATCATCATTTTCAGTGCACACGGCGTGTCGCAGGCCGTACGCACGGAGGCTGCCGAACGCGGACTTCAGGTCTTCGACGCGACGTGTCCGCTGGTAACCAAGGTCCACATGGAGGTGGCCCGCCATGGTCGCGCCGGCCGCGAGACGATTCTTATCGGCCACGCCGGACACCCCGAAGTAGAGGGCACCATGGGCCAGTATGACACTGCCAACGGCGGCCACATGTATTTGGTGGAAAGCGCCGATGACGTAGCCCGGATGGCTGTGAACAATCCCAATGATCTCGCCTTCGTTACGCAGACGACCTTGTCAATAAACGACACGGCAGCGGTCATCGACGCACTCAGGCAACGCTTTCCCGCCATCCGCGGGCCACGCAAGGACGATATATGCTATGCCACCCAAAATCGTCAGGTGGCGGTACAGGAACTGGCCGAGCGTTGCCAGCTAGTGCTGGTGGTCGGCTCAAAGAACAGCTCCAATTCCAACCGTTTGCGCGAACTCGCCGTCAAGGCCGGCACCCGTTCCCAGCTTATCGACAGCGCCAGCGAAATCGATCCGGAATGGCTCAATGACTGCCAGGACATCGGCCTCACCGCCGGTGCTTCAGCACCCGAAATACTGGTACGGCAGGTCATTGAGCGACTGCATACCCTGGGTGCCGAAACCGTTGCTGAAACGCCAGGCCAGCCCGAAACCATAACCTTCGCCCTACCACGCGCGCTGCGCCCCAGGGCGGAAGCCGTATAGACAACCAGGACCCCTCTGGCCAATTCAAATGCAAAACCGAGCCTGCCGGTTGGACAGCACGGAACTGCTGGCGTTTGCCAATGAGTTGGCAGACGCCGCCCGTGTTACCACGCTGCGTTATTTCCGCCAACCGCTCAGTGTCGAACACAAGGCCGACGCCTCGCCGGTCACGATTGCCGATCGCACCACCGAACGGCAGCTGCGGGAGCTGATCCGGGCCCGGTTCCCGGATCACGGTCTGTACGGTGAAGAGTATGGCAGCGATCAACGCACCGGATGCTATCGTTGGATCATCGATCCGATCGACGGTACCAAGAGCTTTATCAGCGGAGTGCCCACCTTTGGTACGTTGCTGGCCCTGTTGCACGACGATCGCCCAATGCTGGGCGTCATCGACATGCCGGCGCTGAGCGAGCGCTGGAGCGGCGCCCTTGGGCAAACAACGACCTTTCAGGGTGACCCATGCCGTTGCCGTGACTGTCCGGACCTGGCGTCAGCAACGCTGTTCACCACGTCACCGGACATGTTCACCGCGGCAGATGCAACCCGGTTCGCAGCTCTGAGTGAGAACGTCGGACTGCGCCGCTTCGGCGGCGATTGCTACGCCTACGGTCTACTGGCTGGCGGCTTCATCGACCTGGTAGTGGAAGCGGATCTCAAGCCTTACGACTTCATGGCAATGGTGCCAATCATCGAAGGGGCCGGCGGCGTGATCACCGACTGGCAGGGTATGCCACTCGGCCTGGGTTCTGACGGCCGAGTACTGGCGGCAGCCAATGCCACACTGCATGCAACCGCACGGGCGGTCTTGTCAACTTAGTAACCATCCTCTTCGCGGACCACCTCGGCCGTCAATTCGCGGCGGCCGTTTTCGTGCTGCGTTTCCAGTCGCACGGTAAACCCCCACAGCCGGTAGAGATGTTTCAGCACTTCATCGGCACTGTCGCTCAGCGGTTTGCGGTTATACGCCGTGTGCAGCAGCGTCAATGAACGATCTCCGCGATGGTTGACGTCGAACACCTGGACATTGGGCTCCTGACTACCCAGGTTGTACTGATCGGCCATGGCCTGGCGCAATCGCCGGTAGCCATGCTCATCATGAATAGCGGTAATTTCCAGTTCCCGTTGCTCCTCATCGTCGAGCACCGAAAACAGTTTGAAATCGCGCATCATTCTGGGTGACAGATACTGAGCTATGAAACTCTCGTCCTTAAAGTTGCGCATCGCGAAATCCATTACCTTGATCCAGTCGCGACTCCCGGCAATGTCGGGAAACCAATGCCGGTCCTCGTCGGTAGGCTGTTCGCAGATACGGCGGATATCGGTCATCATGGCGTAGCCCAGCGCATACGGATTAATACCCGAATAGTACGGGCTATCGAACGCCGGTTGAGCGACGACGTTGGTATGCGACTGTAGGAACTCGATCATGAACCCGTCGGAAACAAGTCCTTCGTCGTACATCCGGTTAAGCAACGTATAGTGCCAGAAGCAAGCCCAACCCTCGTTCATGACCTGGGTCTGGCGCTGCGGATAGAAATACTGGCTCAGTTTCCTGACGATGCGCACGATTTCGCGCTGCCAGGGCTCCAGCAGCGGGGCGTTCTTCTCAATAAAATACAGCAGATTTTCCTGCGGCTCAGGGGGGTATCGACCTCGGCTTTGCTCCGCTTCGATCGGGTCATGCACCGGCACGGTGCGCCACAAGTCATTCATCTGCGCCTGCAAAAACGCCTCGCGTTCGCGTAGGCGCTCACGCTCACGTTCGGCAGACAGAGGCTGGGGGCGCTTGTAGCGATCGACACCATAATTCATCAGCGCATGGCAAGAATCCAGCAACAATTCGACCTCCTCCTCGCCATAACGCTCTTCACATTCACGAAGATAATTGCGTGCGAACAGCAGATAGTCGATGATCGCATCGGCCGAGGTCCAGGTGCGGAACAGATAATTGCCCTTGAAGAACGAATTGTGACCGTAGCAGGCATGCGCCATGACCAGTGCCTGCATGGTCATAGTGTTCTCTTCCATGAGATAGGCGATACAGGGATTGGCGTTGATGACGATCTCGTACGCTAATCCCATCTGGCCGCGGCGGTATTGTTGTTCCGTCGCGACGAAGCGCTTGCCGTAAGACCAGTGATGGTAGCCTAGCGGCATCCCGACCGCCGCGTAGGCGTCCATCATCTGCTCGGCGGTGATCACCTCGATCTGGCTGGGATAGGTGTCGAGCCGGCAGTCGGCAGCGATCCTGGCGAGTTCCTGGTTATAGCGCTCCAGCAGCGGGAAGGTCCACTCTGAGGTCTCTGAAATTACCCGTCGACTCATGCTGCACGCCTCCTGAACAAATCCCGGAACACCGGATAGATATCGGCCGGTCCATCGATCTGACGCATTGCGAAATGCGGGCAGGTTTCAGCTACGGACAGATAGGATTCCCAGAGACTCTGGTGGCGGTCCGGCGTTATTTCCACGTAAGCGAAATAGCGCACCAGCGGCATCAGGTCCTCAACCAGCAGATCCCGGCATGCGGGTGAATCGGTGTGCCAGTTATCGCCGTCGGAAGCCTGTGCCGCGTAGATGTTCCAGCTCGACGTCGGATAGCGTTCACGGACGATGTCGCGCATTAACTCCAGAGCGCTGGACACCACCGTACCGCCCGTTTCGCGCGAATAGAAGAACTCTTCCTCATCCACTTCCTTGGCCACCGTATGATGACGGATGAACACCACATCGATGTGTTCGTAGCTCCGCTTGAGGAATAGATAAAGCAGGATAAAGAAACGCTTGGCGAGATCCTTGCGGGCTTGATTCATCGACCCCGATACGTCCATCAGGCAAAACATCACTGCCTGCGTTGACGGTCGCTCCTGTTTGACCCTGTTATTGAATCGCAGGTCAAACGTGTCGATAAACGGTAGCGAACGAATTTTCGCCTTCAGGTGTTCAACCTCGGCCTGCAGCGCCTGCACTTCGGCATCCTGTTCGTCGGCGGTCTCAAGCAACGCTCGCAGGCGCTCCTCGGCGGCACGCAGGCGGCCTGTGTACGGCGCGGCCATGGCTTTGCGGCGCGCCAGCGACTGACGCAACGAACGTACCACGTTGATGTTACTGGGCACACCGTCTGTCGTATAACCCGCCCGGACCCACTTGTATTCCTTGACCTTAGCCAACTCGGTCTTGACCAGATTGGGCAGCTCCAGATCCTCGAAAAACAGCTCCAGAAATTCTTCGCGCGTCAGTTGAAAGGTAAACTCGTCCTCACCCTCGCCTTTGTTGCTGGCCTGCCCCCCACCACCGCCGCCACCACCACCGCGCGGCCGCGGTATGCGGTCACCCTCCACGAATTCCTTGTTGCCCGGATGGATGCGCTCACGCCGGCCGCCGGCTCCGTGGCTGAAAACCGGTTCACTGAGGTCGCGCGCCGGTATATTAATGGTTTCACCACTGTCCATGTCCTTGATACTGCGACCGGCCATGGATTCGGAGACGGCTCGCTTAATCTGGGCCTTGAAACGGCGGATAAAT
This sequence comes from uncultured Gammaproteobacteria bacterium, assembly GCA_963713445.1. Taxonomy (GTDB): domain Bacteria; phylum Pseudomonadota; class Gammaproteobacteria; order Competibacterales; family Competibacteraceae; genus CAVQMB01. The sequence goes on from CAVQMB010000004.1 coordinate 82,167, forward strand.
CGCTGCCGGTTTACTGCGCTCTTGTTTTTGCCATCCAGCCGCCGATCGATAAAGTGCGTCATGGCATACTCCTGCCTCTCAAGAGGCCTTACGCACCCTCAGATACCACTCCGAGAGTAGCCGCACCTGCTTGCGGGTATAACCTTTCTCTGTCATGCGGGACACGAAATCCTCATGTTTTCTCTGGTCGTCAGCGGAAGACTTGGCGTTGAAGGAGATCACAGGTAACAACTCCTCCGTGCTCGAGAACATCTTCTTCTCAATAACCGTGCGCAGCTTTTCATAGCTGGTCCAGGCCGGATTCCGGCCCTGGTTGTTGGCTCGTGCCCGCAGCACGAAATTGACGATTTCGTTGCGGAAATCCTTGGGATTGGATATCCCGGCCGGCTTCTCGATCTTCTCCAGTTCCTCATTGAGCGCCGCCCGGTCGAAAAACTCACCAGTTTCCGGATCTCGGTACTCCTGGTCCTGAATCCAGAAATCGGCATAGGTAACGTAGCGGTCAAAGAGATTCTGGCCGTATTCCGAATAGGATTCCAAATACGCCTTCTGCAACTCCTTGCCGATAAATTCCGCGTAGCGCGGGGCCAGATATCCCTTGAGAAAACTGAGATACTTTTCTTCAGTCTCTGGCGGGAACTGCTCGCGCGCGATCTGGCGCTCCAGGACATAAAGCAGGTGAACCGGATTGGCAGCAACCTCGGCATTATCAAAGTTGAACACCTGGCTCAGGATCTTGAAGGCAAAACGGGTCGAAATACCCGTCATACCCTCATCCACCCCCGCGTAATCACGGTACTCTTGGAGCGACTTGGCCTTCGGATCGGTATCCTTGAGGTTCTCCCCGTCGTAGACCCGCATCTTCGAAAAGATGCTTGAATTCTCCGGCTCTTTGATCCGGGTCAACACCGAGAACTGAGCCAGCATCTCGAGTGTGCCAGGAGCACAGGGGGCGGAATCCAGCGAACTGTTGGCCAGCAGTTTCTGGTAAATCCTGACCTCCTCGGAAACCCGCAGGCAATAAGGCACTTTGACGATGTAGACCCGGTCCAGAAACGCTTCATTGTTCTTGTTATTCTTGAAGGTCTGCCATTCGGCTTCGTTCGAGTGGGCAAGAATGATGCCTTCAAAGGGCAGCGCTGACAGCCCTTCAGTGCTGTTGTAATTACCTTCCTGCGTCGCCGTCAGCAACGGATGCAGGACCTTGATCGGGGCCTTGAACATCTCGACGAATTCCATCAAGCCGCGGTTGGCGCGACACAAGCCGCCGGAGTAGCTGTAGGCATCCGGATCATTCTGGGCGTAGTGTTCGAGTTGACGAATATCGACCTTGCCAACCAGCGACGAGATATCCTGGTTATTCTCGTCGCCCGGCTCAGTCTTAGCGATGGCCGTCTGATCGAGAATGGAAGGCTTTAGCTTCACCACCTTGAAGCGAGTGATGTCGCCATTGAATTCGTGCAGCCGCTTGACTGCCCACGGCGACATGATCGTCCTCATGTAGCGCCGCAGAATACCGTAGTCCTCTTCCAGAATAGGCCCGTCCTCATCGGAATCGAACAAGCCAAGCGGTGATTCGAACACCGGCGAACCATGGATGGCATAAAACGGAATTTTCTCCATCAATGCTTTGAGCCGCTCTGCCAGCGACGACTTGCCGCCACCGACCGGCCCGAGCAGATATAGAATCTGCTTCTTCTCTTCCAGCCCCTGCGCCGCATGCTTGAGATAGGACACGATCTGCTCGATCGAATCCTCCATGCCGTAGAAGTCCTTAAACGCAGGATAAACTTTGACGACCTTGTTGGAGAAGATACGGCTCAAACGGGGATCCTGACTGGTGTCCACCAATTCAGGGTCGCCGATCGCCATGAGCAGACGCTCAGCGGCAGTTACATAAACACCGGGATCCTGCTTGCACAAATCCAAGTATTCCTGGATCGAAAGAATCTCTTCCCTGTTGTCTTCGTACCGGGCCTGGTAGTGTTGGAAGATGCTCATGATGGCTTACCTCTCTCGCGCTAATGCCGCGATGTCTGACCTTTAGACAATACGATTCTGCAAGTTGCGCGCCAAAATTTTGTTTCTCGCGCGTCCTTGTCTGTCATGCCGTTCATCTGTGAACGGCTACCAACGTTGCCGGCGAACGTCCCATACCCCCGCCTCGTATCGGACACCATCGCCCGTTAAAGCATCTGATTACCATTGTACGCACGTTTCAGCCCCCGATAGCAATGGCTACGGCGGCCGGCGTAGCTTGCCAAGTCGGGCCTCAAGGCGAACAATGACAGTGGTGCTACCGAGACGTGACTCACGCTGAGCACGGCCAGCAACGTTGGACGGATTGGGTGCAGATCTTGATCATACGACTAGATTGGTGTTGCAGACCCCAACGCATAGGTAATAGTTCAATCCGGCTCCGGCGTGCGTACTTGTGGCCGATCTTGATGCTGCTCAGCTTGGCGGGATGCGCACTCAGTCCGCAGACGGTAACCCTGTCGCCACTGATCGACGTCGGCATGCCCCAGATCGGCCGCGGCCAGACACTCGCGTTGGCGGTAATCGACAAGCGACCACGGCAGTCCTTCGGTAGTCGAGGCGGCATTTACGGTGGCACTGCCGTTATCACCCCGGCTAACAACGTCGCCCAGACGCTGCGCCAGGCACTGGCAGAACGGTTGCACGCTGCCGGATTTCGGGTCGCAACGGGCGAAACCGGAACCCCGCTTGGGCTCGTCGTCCAGATCCGTCAGATCCATTACCAGATCAAACAAATCCAGGGGCTGGGTGGCTCTCTGGTAAACAACGTCCAGGTCACGGTGCAACTCGATGCCATGGTGCATAACGCCAATCAATCGAGCAGCGGTCAATATCAGGCCAGCAGCGTACGACAGGTGCTGGGCTACCCCAGCACCGCCGACAACGCCGTTATGATCAACCATGCCGTGGCCGGTGCCCTGCGCCAGTTGCTGCAGGATCCGCAACTGCTGGGGCTGCTGAACCGCTGACGACACCACTCGCGAGTGGGCCCCGGATTGCCATCATTCGGTTATCCGCGTGGCTCGTCCGATGTCCCGACCACCAAACGCCTACACCGACCGAAAGCGCGCCCCGATGAACATTGTCCGTGACTGGATCCACCGGGTTCTGATCGACCCGGAGGCTGTTGTACTGCTGCTGTTGCTGTTGCTGGGTCTGGGAATCATCATTTTTATGGGCCGGATGCTGGCACCGGTATTCGCCGGGCTGGTAATCGCTTTTTTGCTGGAGGGGCTGGTCCGCTATCTGGAACGCGCGCAGCTACCCCGACGTTACGCAGTAGCAATCGTATTTATACTGTTCAACGCTTTCCTGGTCTTCATGGTGATCGGACTATTGCCGATGCTGTCGCGCCAGCTCACCCAACTGGCGCAGGAATTGCCGAACATGTTGCTGAAAGGCCAGGAACTGCTGCTCAACCTACCGCACAAATACCCGGCGTTCATCAGCGAACAGCAAGTCACCAACATGATCGCCAGCATCAAGGCCGAGCTGGGCACATTGGCTCAGTATCTGCTGTCCTGGTCGCTGGCCAGTGTGGTCAGTCTGATCACCCTAGCGATTTACCTGTTTCTGGTGCCCTTGCTGGTGTTTTTCTTTCTCAAGGACAAGCAGCGGCTGCTGGCTTGGTTTCAAGGCTTTCTCCCACGCGACTATGCTCTTGCCAAGCAGGTGTGGCATGAGGTTGACCTGCAGATGGGCAACTATGTACGGGGCAAATTCTGGGAAGTGGTCATCGTCTGGTCATCCAGCTTTGTCACCTTCAGTCTGCTGAATCTGCAGTTCGCCATGCTGCTGGGCCTGATGGTCGGGCTGTCGGTGATCATCCCCTATATCGGCGCCGCCGTCGTCACCATTCCGGTCGCACTGGTGGCGCTGTTCCAGTGGGGCTGGGGCGAGAACTTCGTCTGGCTGATAGCAGCCTACGCGGTGGTCCAGGCCATCGACGGCAATATCCTAGTGCCACTGCTGTTTTCCGAGGTGGTCAATCTGCACCCGATAGCCATCATTGTTGCGGTTCTGGTGTTCGGTGGCGTATGGGGGTTCTGGGGCGTGTTCTTCGCGATACCTCTGGCCACCGTTGTGCAAGCCGTGATCAAAGCCTGGCCACGCCCGCCACGATCGAATGCGCCAGCGCGACCTCAGACGGCGGGAGTACGCAAGACCGGCTGACCCGCTACAGAACCTCCGACGCGAAATCCGCCAACCGTGAGCGCTCACCGCGCCGCAGCGTCACGTGCCCGCCATGCGGCCATCCCTTGAAGCGATCAACCACATAGGTCAGGCCCGAACTGGTTTCAGTGAGATAAGGCGTGTCGATCTGGGCGATGTTTCCCAGACACACCACCTTGCTGCCGGGACCGGCACGGGTGATAAGCGTCTTCATCTGCTTGGCGGTCAGGTTCTGAGCTTCGTCGATGATCAAATATTTGTTCAGAAATGTCCGCCCGCGCATGAAATTCAGCGCATGCACCTTGATTCGACTGGACAACAGATCCTGTGTTGCTGCGCGCCCCCAGACGCCCCCTTCACCACTTTGATTGAGTACCTCGAGGTTGTCCATCAGTGCACCCATCCAGGGCGTCATTTTTTCTTCCTCAGTGCCGGGCAGGAAGCCGATGTCCTCGCCCACCGGGACCGTCACCCGAGTCATGATGATTTGCCGGTATCGCTTCTCATCGAGCGTCTGGGCCAACCCTGCCGCCAGCGTCAATAACGTCTTCCCGGTGCCGGCTGCGCCGACCAGCGATACAAAATCGATCTCGGGATCCAGTAATAGATTGAAACCAATGTTCTGCTCCAGATTGCGTGCCGTCACGCCCCACACCGAATGGCGCGATGTGGTGTAGTCCTTGAGCCGTTCCAACAGCGCGCTATCGTCGTCGCGGCGGCGCACGATGTAAGCTATCGGGTCGTCCGGCAGGATGATGCACTGATTCGGATGCCACTCCGTCACGTGAGGGCCCCGGACCCGGTAAAACGTGCGCCCCTCATCACGCCAGGATTCCATATCCTGACTGTGGTTGTCCCAAAAGCCGTCCGGCGCTGCCCAGGTACCACCGTAAAGCAAGGCGACATCGTCCAGCACCTGATCGTTGTAATAGTCTTCGGCGTGGATACCGGCGATCGCTGCCTTGATCCGCAGATTGATATCTTTGGAAACCAGTGTCACCGACTGCACCGCGTTGTTCTGCTGCAGCGCCATAGCCACACCGAGGATATCGTTATCCGGGGTATCGCCCGGCAGCAGTTGCGGTCGTTCGACACTGAGAGGCCGGATCTGAAAATACAGCCGCCCGCAGGGCACTTCGCCAACGCCGCCCAGCGCCGGCAATACCAGTCCGTGTTCGATGGCGGCATGGCTGGCGCCGTCCACCAATTGGTTCAGGAACCGACTAACCTGACGCACATTGCGCGCCATCTCCGAGACACCTTTCTTGGCACGGTCCAGTTCCTCCAACACCATCATGGGCAGATAGATGTCGTGCTCCTTGAACCGGAACAATGCAGTCGGATCGTGGATTAACACGTTCGTGTCGAGCACAAACATCCGCCGCTCCACAACCGCTGCCGAACGGCTTTGTCTCACTGCGCCAGACTCCGCACCGCAGCGAGCACCTCGGCGACATGGCCGGAGACTTTGACCTTGCGCCATTGCTGGCACAACACGCCCTCTTTATCGATCAGAAACGTGCTGCGCTCGACACCCATCACCTGACGGCCATACATATTCTTAGGCTTGATGACGTCGAACAACCGGCACAAGCTCTCATCGCTATCGGCGATCAGGTCAAAGGGGAATGCATGCTTGGCCCGGAAACTCTCATGGCTCTTGATGCTGTCCCGGGAAACGCCCAGAACCACCGTATCGAGTGCATCGAAATCGCCATGGTGATCCCGAAAATCCTGGCCTTCGGTGGTGCAGCCCGGGGTGTTGTCTTTGGGATAGAAATACAGCACGACATTGCGCCCGCGCAAGTCGTTCAGCGACACCCGCTGGTCGCTGGTTGCTGACGCCGTGAAATCGGGCACAGGTTGCCCTATTGCCAGTTCAGCCACTGCCGTTATACCTCCAGTCAGCTCTGTAACAGAACCGCGGTGCTTAGCTTTTTAAGGGCTCCAGCACCGCATCCCAGTTGTGCTCGTCACAGAAATCAAGGAACTCCTCGCGCAACGCGCCGATGTGGATCCGGGCTGGCACGCCGATAATCAGGTTGAGATTGAACATCGGAGTACCGGTATGCGGTACTTTGTAGGTTCGGGTAGCCAGATCCTCAATCCAGACCGTGCGGCTGGTGAAAAATCCGGTCACCCCCTGGACCACACCGGGTTGATCGAGTGCGGTGACCTCGGCCGCATAGGGACGCAGATCGGACTGCTCTCGATAATCGTCGGTGCGCCGATAGATGATGCCCAACTCGAGCTGGCGCTCCAGCTTCTGGAGTTGGGTCTCGAGCCGGGTCAGGGTATTCCAGTTGCCACGCACCATTAGCAACATGCCACGCTGCTCACCCAGCACCGTCATGCGGCTGTCCACGATATCGCACTTGCTTTCGCTGACGATCCGGGTCAGGGCATCGATCACCTCGGGACGATCCTCGCCCAGTACCGCCACCGCCAGAAAATTCACTGCCACCTCTATCCCCATGCTATCCGCCCTGCAGCCGTCATAGTGGCGCCTCCGGCCACGCCCATCAAGTAGCCTCATAGATGCTTGTCAAGCCGCCCCGGGCTACGTACCATGATTCGATTGCACATCAATGACCTGGGGAGCACGAAATGCTTCAGGGCAGTATGGTAGCACTGGTGACGCCGATGGCCGATGATGGCACGGTCGATTATCCAGCGCTTAGCCGACTGGTTGAATTTCATATCGATAACGGTACCGACGCCGTGGTTGCCGTGGGCACGACCGGCGAATCGGCGACCCTGACCATGGACGAACACGATGAGGTCATCCGCCAGGTCGTGAAACTGGCCGCAGGGCGAATTCCGGTAATTGCCGGCACAGGTGCCAATTCAACCGCCGAGGCGCTTCATTTGACCGAAACCGCCGCTGCGGTCGGTGCTGATGCGTGCCTGCTGGTTGTACCTTATTACAATAAGCCAACCCAGGAAGGCTTGTACCGGCACTTCAAGATGATCGCCGAACGGGTCGACACCCCCCAGATCCTTTATAATGTGCCCGGACGTACCGGTTGTGACATGCGACCGGATACCGTGGACCGGCTAGCTGACATTCCCAACATTGTCGGCATCAAGGAATCAAGCACCCTGGCCCGGATCGAACAGCTGATCGAACGCTGCAGCGATCGGATGGCCATCTACAGCGGTGACGACCCGTTCGCCGCTGCAGCCATCCTGGCGGGAGGGAAGGGTGTGATCTCAGTCACCGCCAACGTGGCACCGCGGCTTATCCACAACCTCTGTGCGGCCGCCCGGCGCGGCGACCGTGCGGAAGCCGAGCGGCTCGATGCAAACCTACAGGGATTGCACAAAGCGCTGTTTCTGGAATCCAACCCGATTCCGGTAAAATGGGCAGTGCATCAGCTGGGCTTGATCGGTCCCGAAATCCGGTTGCCGCTCACGCCGCTCGCCGAGCAATTCCGCCCCCAGGTGCTGGACGCAATGCGTCAAGCGGGTCTCCTCTGATTCAGAACGAGCGTTTTCCAGTTATCAAAATGGCTTTTACTCGGCTACTTTCCCTGGCGATGCTGCTGGCAGGTGTGCTGTTACTCGACGCTTGCGGCTCGACCAATATCAACAACCTCGTTCCCGACCGCCGGCCGGATTACCACGGCAGCAAGGTCACCAATTCACTTGAGGTACCGCCCGATCTGACCTCATCGTCACTGAGCGACACCCTCACCGTCCCCAGCACCGGTGGCAGCACCAGCCTGTCAGCCTACCGGCAGGAGGTCCAGGCCGGCCCCAGCGACGGCACCCCGCGCAAAGTCGCTGAAGTCCCCAAGGGTATGCACATCGAGCAGTCCGGTGATCGCCGCTGGCTGGTAGTTGACGAGTCGCCCGACAAGCTCTGGCCCCGGATCAAGGAATTCTGGACCAGCAATGGCTTCTCGCTCACGCAGGATGACCCGCGTGCTGGCATCATGGCGACTGGGTGGCTCGAAAACCGGGCAGACATTCCGTCTGGGCCGATTCGGGATGTGCTCAAAAAATTCCTCGATTTCGCCTACTCGGCACCGACCCGCGACAAGTTTGTGGTCCGCTTGCAGCGCACCAAGGACGGCACCGAAGTGTATCTCACGCACTATGGGATGAAGGAAGCCTCGCTTACACCAAGCGGTTATGCCTCCACGTCGAATACCAGTTATACAATTTGGGAAGCGCGGCCAAGAGACCCCGAACTCGAGGCGGAGATGCTGTCCCGGTTGATGGTTTACCTAGGCACCAGCGAGAAACGCGTCCAGGCGATGATGGCGCATGCCCAGCAGGCCCCTGGTACGCCCGCGGCGCGGGTAATCAGCAACCAGTCGGGTCAAAAGGCCTTGCTGATCAAAGCGGGCTACGATGATGCGTGGCGGATGGTCGGCATGGCACTGGACACGGATCGTTTCACAATCGAGGATCAGAACCGTGCCAAGGGCAGGTATGTGGTTGAATTCCACAATGTCGATCAGAGCAAGTCGTCCTCGAGCAGTGGCGGACTGCTGTCCAAACTGGCCTTCTGGCGCAGCGACAACAGCACGAATGACCAGCCGCCGGGCAAACGCCTGCAGGTACGGCTGGCCGGCCAGGGATCGCAGACCCTGGTGGTCATTCATAACATGCAGGATCAGCCCGACGATTCGGCTGATGCCCAGCTGGTGCTGAACACCCTGCATAAGGCCTTCCGGTAATCGGTGCTGCGCCGTGGGGCAAATCCGCCGGTTGCCGGCGCAGCTTGTCAGTCAGATCGCCGCCGGCGAAATCGTGGAACGCCCGGCGGCGGTTGTCAAAGAACTGCTGGAGAACAGTCTCGATGCCGGCGCCAGCCGCATCGAGCTGGATATTGAACATGGCGGCAGCAAGCGCATCCAGGTGCGCGATGATGGCTGTGGCATCGAGCCTGACGATCTGCCCCTCGCACTGGCCAGTCATGCGACCAGCAAGATCACCGACTTAAACGACCTCGACGCGATCCGCACACTCGGGTTTCGTGGGGAAGCGTTGCCCAGTATCGCAGCCATTTCCCGTCTAACACTGACTTCATGCAGCGCAACCGGCAAGCGCGGTTGGCAACTGCCGCCCCTGACCAGCACACCGCAACCGGCCGCCCATCCTCCCGGCACCACCGTGGAAATTCATGACCTTTTTTATAACGTGCCGGCACGACGAAAATTCCTGCGTACGGAACGCACTGAATTCGGCCATATCGAGGACGTGATTCGACGATTGGCGCTGAGTCGCTTCGATATCAGCATTGAGCTGCGCCACAATCAGAAGACCACCGTCTTACTGCGTCCAGCCGGTGACCGCAGTGCCCAGGAACTGCGTGTCGCTGAGTTGTGTGGGCGCGGTTTCATGGAACAGGCGCTGCACCTGCAACACGACGCTGCCAGCATGCGGCTCTGGGGCTGGGTGGGGCTGCCCAGCTGCGCCCGCAGCCAGTCCGATCTACAGTACTTCTTTGTGAACGGCCGCATGGTTCGCGACCGATTGGCCGCACACGCCGTCCGTCAGGCATACCGGGACGTTCTATATCAAGGTCGCCATCCAGCTTACGTGCTTTACCTGGAGTTGGACCCGGCACTCGTGGACGTCAACGTGCATCCCGCCAAACACGAAGTGCGGTTTCGCGAGAGCCGACCGGTTCACGATTTCCTTTTTCGTACGTTGCAGCGAGTGCTGGCGGACACACGGGCGGGTCAGGCGGTCACGCCGGCCGCGGCACCGGCGCCCGAAACTCTAGCCGCCGATCCAACGCCCGTGCCGACAGCAGCGGCGCCACGCCAGCAGCGGCCCCTACAGCTACCGGTTCGCGAATCGCTGACCGCGTATTCCCGCCTATATGGCAATGACGCTGCGGCTCCCACTTTGCCAGAGTCAACCGCAGAGCCTGATCCCCATGAAGACATACCACCACTTGGTTATGCCATCGCACAATTGCATGGTATCTACATTCTGGCAGAGAATTCCGCCGGCCTGATCGTGGTGGACATGCACGCGGCCCATGAGCGGATTACCTATGAACGGTTCAAGGGGGCCTTGGAACAGAGCGGCATCAACCACCAACCGTTACTGCTCCCGGTGAGCGTGACACTGGGCCGCCGCGAGTGGCAGCTGGCCGAGGAGCACGCCCCGCTGCTTAGCCGATTAGGTCTCGAGGTCGAACCCATCGGTCCGGACAGCGTCGCTGTACGCAGCGTGCCTACCCTGCTGGCAGATGCGGATATCGCTCAACTGCTGCGCGACGTACTGGCCGACTTTGCCACTCACGGCAGCAGCGAGCGGATCAGAGCTTTAATGGATGAAACCCTGGCGACGATGGCTTGCCATGGTTCGGTGCGCGCCAACCGCAAACTCAGCATCCCTGAAATGAATGCCCTGCTGCGAACCATGGAACGCACCGAACGCAGCGGTCAATGCAACCATGGGCGTCCAACCTGGAGTCAACTACGCCTGGATGAGTTGGACAAGTTATTCCTGCGGGGCCGCTAACCAATGAGCAACCGGCCCGCGCCGGTCATATTTCTGATGGGACCGACGGCAGCGGGCAAGACTGAGCTGGCGGTTCGGCTTGCCGAGCAGTTGCCGCTGGACATCGTCAGCGTCGACTCAGCCATGGTCTATCGCGGTCTCGATATCGGCACCGCGAAACCGGGCTCGGCCACCCTCGTGCGTGCACCCCACCGACTGATCGACATCCTCGATCCGACCGAGACCTATTCTGCCGCCCGCTTCTGCACCGATGCCCGCCAGGCAATCGAGCAGATTCAGGCCGCTGGCCGGATCCCCTTGCTGACCGGCGGCACGATGTTGTATTTCCGGGCCCTGGAGCAAGGGCTCAACCGACTACCGGTGGCCGACCCAGTCCTCCGGGCCCGGCTGGCTGCCGATCTGGAGCGGCTCGGCAGCGCCACGCTGCACGCACGCCTTGCGCAGGTCGATGCAATCTCGGCGGCGCGCATCCATCCGAATGATCCGCAGCGGATCCAGCGAGCGCTCGAAGTCCATGCTCTGACCGGTGAGCCGCTGAGCACACACTTTTCCCGACCGCGGACGGAAATTTTTCCCTATCGGATTGTCAAACTCGCGGTAGCACCCGCGCAACGGACGGTCTTGCATGAACGTATTCAACACCGCTTCGAACTAATGCTGAATCGAGGTTTTATTGAGGAAGTCGAGCAGTTGCTGAGTCGGCGGGATCTGGATCTCAGCAAGCCCGCGCTGCGGGCGGTGGGATATCGGCAGGTAGGGCAATACCTGGCAGGTCAACTCGATTATGCAAGCATGCGGGAGCGTGGGATAATAGCCACGCGGCAGTATGCCAAGCGCCAGCTGACTTGGCTACGCAAGGAGGCTGCCGGTTATTGGCTGGACAGCGGCTCGGGGACTCACTTGCGCAGGTGCTACGGCATCTGCGGGCGCATCTCTTGTAACCCACTTTTCTGCCCATACTATACTCATGTGAGTGTAGGGACCGCGATGCCGGCCGTTGCTTTATGCTGGAACCTCACGGTGACAGGCTATTCATTTAACAATCTGACTCCAAATAACAAGGAGAAGCTTCATGGCAAAAGGCCACTCCTTACAAGAGCCATTCTTGAATGCACTGCGTAAGGAACGCATCCCGGTATCCATCTACCTGGTGAACGGAATCAAGCTTCAGGGGCATATCGAATCGTTCGATCAGTTCGTCGTGCTGTTGAAAAACAGCGTCAGCCAGATGATTTACAAGCATGCCATCTCAACGGTGGTGCCAGCTCGTAACATCCGGCTCAACCTGGCTTCCGAGGACGAAATTGATGAGCATGAAGCTAGCTAGGCCAGCAGGAGCGCCGCCGCTTGTCGGAAAAATCTAGTGTGGAACGTGCTGTCCTGGTCCAACTGGATCTGGACAGCACGATCGACCGTGCAGCGGCACTCGAGGAATTCCGCCAACTGGCGCTCTCGGCTGGAGTAGAGGTTGTCGACACGGTAACCGGGCACCGGCGCCAGCCTGATGCCCGCTACTTCATCGGCAGCGGCAAAGCCGAGGAAATCGGTGCGCTGATCAAGCGTGCGGCGGCGGATGTGGCGCTGTTCAATCATCCGTTGTCACCCAGCCAGGAACGCAATCTTGAGCAACGGCTGCAGTGCCGCGTACTGGACCGAACGGCACTGATCCTCGACATATTTGCGCAGCGTGCTCGCAGCTTCGAGGGCAAGCTGCAAGTGGAACTGGCCCAACTCCAACACCTTTCGACGCGCTTGGTGCGGGGCTGGACCCACCTGGAGCGCCAGAAAGGCGGCATCGGTCTGCGCGGTCCCGGGGAAACCCAGCTGGAAACTGACCGTCGCTTGCTGGGCGAACGCATCAAGCAGATCCACCGCCGTCTGCGGCGGGTCAGCCGGCAACGAGATCAGGGCCGCGCGGCACGGCGTAAGAGTTCGACCCGCACGGTCGCTTTGGTCGGCTACACCAATGCCGGTAAATCGACACTGTTCAATCGTCTCACCACCGCCAGCGCGTACGCTGCTGACCAGTTGTTCGCTACGCTTGACACGACCTTACGGCAGTTGCCTCTGCCACACGCTGAACCGGCGGTAATCGCGGATACGGTTGGCTTCATCAGCGACCTGCCTCACGAGTTGGTGGCGGCATTTCGCGCCACCCTGCAGGAAACCGCCGAAGCTAGCCTCATGTTGCACGTCATTGATGCCAGCGATCCGGAACACGAAGCGTATGCCGAGCAGGTCGAGCAGATTCTGAAGCAGATCGGTGCCGCCGACGTCCCGTGCGTCAAAATCTACAACAAGATCGACCACACCGAGATCCGGCCTCATGCGGAACGCTCGCCGGACAGCGGTGTGGTCCATTCCGTGTGGCTGTCGGCCCGGAACGGTGCCGGCCTGCCACTGTTGCAGCGCTTACTGGCCGAACGGCTCGAGGACGATTCGGTGCGCCTGCGACTTCGTTTGCCGCCCGGCGCCACGCGACTGCGGGCCAGGCTGTTCAACCTGCGCGCGGTGGTCGGTGAAAGCCTAAGTGCCAGTGGTGAGTGGCTAATGGACGTAGAAACCTCGCGCCGAAATATCGATCGATTGCGCCAGCAGCAGGAACTTCGTGACGACTGGCTGGAGTAATTCGAACCCTGACGCTTGCAGGCCAGGACCGGGCTTCCTAGAATGGCCTATTTTGGCGTCTCGCGGACGACGCGTTCCGAATAATCTGTTGGATGGAGTGCCACATGGCCTGGAATGAACCCGGCGGCAACAACCGGGATCCCTGGGGCGGCGGCGGTCGCAACCAGGGCCCCCCCGATCTGGACGAAGTCGTCCGCAAGTTGTCCAGCAAGCTGCGTGGTCTGCTGGGTGGCAAAAGCGGCGGCGGCAGCGACGGTGGGGGATCCAAACTGCCGAGCAGCAGCCCGCTGGGAATCTGGATCATCGCGATCGTGGTCGTGGGGCTGTGGCTTGCCTCCGGCATTTATGTGGTCGACCAAGGCACACGCGGCGTAGTGCTTCGGTTCGGCAAATTCACCGGCCTCACCATGCCCGGTCTTAATTATCATCTGCCTTATCCGTTCGAGAGTGTCAACGTCGTCAACGTCGCCCAGATCCGGGCCGAAGAGATCGGCTACCGCTCAGGCCCGGGTGACAGTGGCCAGCCGGCGGTACGGACCGTGCCGCGCGAATCGCTGATGCTGACCGAGGACGAAAATATCGTCAACGTACAGTTATCGGTGCAATACCAGGTCAAGAACCCGCGCGCCTATCTGTTCAACGTCAAGAACCCCGATCAAACGCTGCGCGAGGTGGTCGAGAGTGCCACCCGCGAAGTGGTCGGCAAGAACACCATGGATTTCGTGCTCACTGAAGGACGTAGCGAAATCGTCAGCGAGGTCGCCAAACTAAGCCAGCATATCCTTACTCAGTACGGCGCCGGGCTCGAGATCACCAACGTCAATCTGCGTGACGCTCAGCCTCCAGACCAGGTGCAGGCCGCTTTCGCGGACGCCATCAAGGCACGCGAGGACGAACAGCGCCTGATCAACGAAGCACAGGCTTATCGCAATGGCGTACTACCCCAGGCCCGTGGCCAAGCCGCCCGTGTTCTCGCCGAAGCCAAAGCCTACAAGGAACAGACCGTAGCGCAGGCCGAAGGCGATGCCAAACGCTTCGAACAACTCGAAACCGCCTACAGTAAAGCCCCTGATATCACTCGCGAGCGGCTCTATATCGATACCATGCAGAATGTGTTGTCGCACACGGGCAAGGTGCTTATCGACGCCAAGGACAAGAACAATAACGTCATTTACCTGCCATTGGACCGGCTGCTGCAAAAAGGCGGCAGCGGCGCCGCCAGCACCAGTGGCAGCAGCAATTCCAATAGTGACAGCAGTGGCAGTGGCGGCAAAAGTTCCAGCACGTCCGGGCCCGGCAACAGTGGCGCTGCGAATTCCTCCGGCAGCAGTAGTGGCAGCAGCGGCGGCGTGGCGCGCTCGCGTGATACCAGTCGCAGCCGGGAGCGTCGCTGATGAATGCTCGCAATGTCGGCATCGGCGCCGTTATCCTTATCGTACTGCTGGGCTACGGCTCCACCTTCACGGTCCGTGAAGGGCAAACCGCTATTCGGTTTCAGTTCGGCGAGATTGTACAGTCCGACTATAAACCCGGGCTTCATTTCAAGCTGCCGCTGATCAACAGCGTACGGACGTTCGATGCCCGGGTGCAAACCCTGGACATGGAGCCAGAACGGTTTCTGACTGTAGAGAAAAAGAATCTTTTAGTGGACTCGTTCTCCAAGTGGCGGGTCGGTAACGCCGAGAAGTTCTATACTTCGGTGGGCGGGAATGTCTTCCAGGCCAATCAACGCCTGGACCAGATCATCAAAAACGGTTTGCGGGGCGAATTCAGCAAGCGCACGCTCAAGGAAGTGGTCTCGGGTGACCGGAACCAAATCATGCAGATCCTCACCCAGACAGCCCAGCAGGAAGCCAAGCGCTTCGGTATCGACGTACTCGATGTCCGCATCAAGCGGATCGATCTGCCCAACGAGGTCAGCGAATCGGTCTATGCGCGGATGCGGGCCGAACGCGAACGGGTCGCGCGCGATTTCCGCTCACGCGGCAAAGAAGCGGCTGAACGGATCCGCGCCGACGCTGACCGCCAACGCACGGTGACGTTGGCCGAAGCCTACCGCGACGCCGAAATTACCCGCGGTGAAGGTGATGCCAAAGCTGCCGGCATCTATGCCAAAGCCTATGGCAAAGACCCTGAGTTCTTCCGCTTCTACCGTAGCCTGCATGCCTATCGGAAGAGCTTCTCCGGTTCGGACAACATCTTGGTTCTGGATCCAAAGGAAACCAAGTTCTTCAAATATTTCAATAGCATGGATGCAGGCCAGGCGACCGCAAAACCATCCGCAACTGATCGGTAGGCGGACGTTGCACCAGTGCCGGACGAGTCGCAGCCATGTGGAACAACCTGCTGAGTGCCATTGGCCTGATGCTGGTGCTGGAGGGCATACTGCCTTTCGTCAGCCCGAATCGGGTTCGGCGTACGCTATTGGAGCTCAGCCGGCTCGACGACCGGGTTTTGCGGGGAGCAGGCTTGGTCAGCATGGTATTGGGGCTGGTGGTGTTGTATTGGCTACGTTGAGCCTCTGTGCATGCCCATGAGCAGTGAGGAACGCTGGCTGCTGCCCGAGGGCATCGATGAACTCCTGCCGCCCGCCGCGTGGCGGCTGGAACGCTTACGGCGTGAACTGCTTGACCTGTATCACAGTTGGGGATACGACTTGGTCATGCCGCCGTTCGTGGAATTCCTTGAATCGTTGCTGGTAGGCACTGGCTCGGATCTGGACCTGCAGACCTTCAAGCTGATTGATCAGTTGAGTGGCCGGATGCTCGGGGTACGTGCCGACATGACGCCGCAAGTGGCCCGTATCGACGCCCATGGGCTGAAACAAAACCATCCGACGCGGCTATGTTACATGGGCACGGTCTTGCACACGCGCAACGACGGTTTCGGCGGTTCCCGCAGCCCGCTCCAGGTCGGTGTCGAACTGTACGGTCATGGCGGCCTGGAGAGTGATCGGGAAGTGCTGCTGCTGTTGCTGTCGACCCTGGAACGGGCCGCTATTAACGACGTCTGCATCGACTTGGGCCATAGTGGCATTTTTCGCGGTCTGCTCCAGCAGGCCGCACTCACGGCCGACCGTGAAATGCAACTTTTCGATATCCTGCAGCGCAAGGCGCGGGCTGAATTGCACGAACTGGTGGATCAACTGCCGCTGACACCTGCCATGCAGGAGATGTTGCGAGCGCTAATACGACTTCATGGCGGCCCGGACATTCTCATCAGAGCCCGGGCCGCCCTGGCTGCGGCAAACCCTGGTATCCACCAGGCACTAGACCGGCTGGACCAAATTGCACACGAACTGCACTCGCAGAACGTGCAAGTGCATCTGGATCTCGCCGAGTTACGTGGTTACCGTTATCATACCGGGTTGATGTTCTCGGCGTACGTGCCAGGCCAAGGCCAGGAAATCGCCCGCGGCGGCCGTTACGACCACATTGGCGAAGCCTTCGGCCGAGCCCGGCCGGCGACTGGCTTCAGTGCCGATTTGAAGAAACTGCTGATGCTGGGCGCAACGAATCCCGATGCCAGCACTGCAATTCTAGCGCCCGCAGACCCGGATCCGGCACTGCGCGCGCATATTCAGCAACTCCGTCAGCAGGGCGAACGAGTCGTGCAGGCTTTGCCCGGGAGTTCCCGACCAGCAGGCTGCAATCGCACTCTGGTACGCGATGCCAGCGGCTGGACAATCCAGCCGCTGGCCTGATCCGCCTGATTCCGAAGAGGACAGTTTCCAGCATCATGGGCAAGAACGTCGTCATTATCGGCGCCCAGTGGGGTGACGAAGGCAAGGGCAAAGTGGTCGATCTGTTGACCCGGCGCGCCGCCGCCGTGGTCCGCTTCCAGGGCGGCCACAACGCTGGCCACACGCTGGTCATCGATGGCCACAAGACCGTCCTGCACCTCATCCCGTCCGGCATACTACATGCTGACGTAGACTGCCTGATCGGCAACGGAGTGGTACTGTCACCCGATGCCCTGCTGGAGGAAATCAGCCTGCTGGAGAAAACCGGCGTCGAAGTACGGGCGCGCCTGGGTATCAGTGCAGCCTGTCCGCTGATTCTGCCCTCTCATGTAGCCCTGGATGCAGCCCGCGAGAAGGCCCGCGGAGCCCGAGCCATCGGCACCACCGGTCGCGGCATCGGCCCAGCCTACGAAGACAAGGTCGGACGCCGTGCGATCCGGTTGGGTGACTTGGAGGATGCCGGTCAACTGGCCGAGCACTTACGCGAATTACTGGACTACCACAATTTCCTGCTGCAGCACTACTATCACACCGGGGCGGTCGATGTTCAGGCCACGCTGGCCAATCTGCTGAGCCGCGCCGAGCAACTACTGCCGTTGCAGACCGATGTTGGTGCGCGCCTGGCGCAGATCCGCACCGGCAGTGGCAACATACTGCTGGAAGGCGCCCAGGGCGCGATGCTGGATATCGACCACGGCACTTATCCGTTCGTCACCTCGTCCAACACCACTGCCGGTGGTGCCGCAACCGGGGCCGGCATCGGACCGTGCGACATAGACTATGTGCTGGGCATCACCAAGGCTTATACCACCCGTGTCGGCAGCGGCCCGTTCCCAACCGAACTGCACGATGCCACGGGCCAGCGCCTGCGTGAGCGGGGCCAGGAATTTGGCGCCACCACGGGCCGGCCGCGGCGCTGCGGCTGGCTCGACGTGGTCGCGCTCCGCCATGCAATCCGCACCAACAGCATCAGCGGGCTGTGCATCACGAAGCTGGATGTACTCGACGGCCTGGAGCGGATCCAACTGTGCACGGGCTACCGGCTGAACGGTGTCACGTTGGACACACCACCGGCCAGTGCGGATCGACTGGCAGCCTGCGAACCGATCCTTGAGGAAATGCCCGGCTGGCCTGGAGACAGCCATGGCCTGCGGGACTACGCAGCACTGCCTGGTAACGCGCGGCGTTATCTGGACCGTATGAGCGAACTGTGCGACATCCCCGTGGCCATGATCTCAACCGGCCCGGATCGCCAGCAGACCATTGCCCTGACCGATCCGTTCGCTTGAACGAGGGCCGTGGAGATCATTCAGCCAGAAAATGGAAAACCGGATGAGCCCATAGCGCATCCGGTTTTTTGAACTTGGTGCCGAGGAGAGGACTTGAACCTCCACGGGGTTACCCCCACTAGCACCTGAAGCTAGCGCGTCTACCAATTCCGCCACCTCGGCAGGCGGTGGTGGTGGTGCTTTGAGCACCGCGAGAGCCGCAATAATACGAACCAAACCGGACGGCGTCAATGCTTGCCAGACAATACAGTGAATCCCTTCCGAATAACCTGAGATATTCATGACAAAACCCCGAAAGCGATACGACTGGCGCGAACGCGATCCACAATACGCTCGCGAAAAAACAAAGTATTCCAAGCCAGCACCCAGTCGCGAATTCATTCTGGATTTTCTGACCCGGCGCGGCATAACGCTGAGCGCGCAGGCCCTGTGCCTCGAATGGCAGCTCGATGACGAGGAGGGCCGAGGGGCTGAGTGCGCCGCCTCAAGGCCATGGAGCGCGACGGCGAGCTGCTGCGCAACCGCCGCCAGGGCTACGGCGTTGCCAGCAAGATGGGATCTGGTCCGGGACGGTCATTGGACACCCCGATGGCCATGGTTTTCTGCGCCCGGATGATGGCAGCGGCGATCTTTTCATCGCACCGCGCCACATGCGCCAGCTTCTGCACGGCGACCGCGTAGTAATGCGGGTGCAAGGCATTGACCGCCGCGGCCGCCGGGAAGGCGCACTGGTCGAGATTCTGGAACGCAACACCCATCGGGTGGTGGGCCGCTTCTATCACGAGAGCGGAGTCGGCATCGTGGTGCCGGACAACAAGCGCTTACATCTCGACGTTGCCATTCCCGATGATCAGCAAGGGCTGGCGCAGCCCGGTCAAATCGTGGTGGCCGAGCTGATCAAACAACCCAGTAAACGCAGCCTGCCCGTCGGCCGAATCAGGGAAGTATTGGGCGAACACATGGCCCCGGGCATGGAGATCGAAATCGCCCTGTACAGCCATGACATTCCGTTCGAATGGGCTGCCGACGCCCTGGCCGAAGCCGGAGCGTATAGCCCGGAAGTTCCTGAAAATGCCAAGCACGAACGGCTTGACCTGCGTGGGCTGCCGCTGGTAACCATTGACGGACCCGACGCCCGCGATTTCGATGACGCTGTCTATTGCGAGCGCCGTGGCGCCAACTGGCAACTGACCGTGGCGATCGCCGATGTGTCATGGTACGTCGCGCCCGCCAGCGCCCTGGATACCGAAGCTTATCGGCGCGGCAATTCAGTGTATTTCCCCGACCGCGTTATCCCCATGCTGCCGGAAGCGCTGTCGAACGGCCTGTGTTCGCTCAACCCGGAGGTCGATCGCCTATGCCTGGCCTGCCAGATGACTATCGGGCCGGATGGCAAACTGCTGCGGTCACGGTTCCGCGAAGCAGTAATGCGCTCGGCCGCCCGGCTGACCTACGATGCGGTCGCCGGCCTAGTGGTCGAACAGCATGCCACGCTACGCCGGCGCTACGCTGGGCTCACATCCCACCTGGACCAGTTGTATGCACTGTTCAAGGTGTTGAACAAGGCTAGGCAGCGCCGCCATACGATTGATTTCGATACCCAGGAAACTGTGATCGAATACGGCCCGGAGCGCAAAATAGAACGTATCGTGCCGAGCGAGCGCAACGATGCCCATCGCCTGATCGAAGAATGCATGATCTGCGCTAACGTTGCCGCGGCGCGTTTTTTGAAGCGCCACAAGATGCCCGCTCTGTATCGGATACACGATGGCCCGGACACGGAAAAGCTGGAAAAACTACGTGGTTTTCTCGGGGAACTGGGGCTGAACCTGGGGGGCGGCGATAAGCCCAGCCCGGGCGAATATGCCGCGCTGCTTGCCAAGACACGTGATCGGCCGGACTTCCCGCTGATCCAGACTATGTTGCTGCGGTCGCTGTCCCAGGCCGTTTACAATCCCGACAATAGCGGCCATTTCGGCCTGGCCCTGCCGGCTTACACGCACTTCACATCACCTATTCGACGTTATCCGGACTTGCTGGTACACCGTGCGATTCGCCATGTCCTGCGCGGTGGTAGGGCGGCCGATTTCGACTACCGTACCAATGACATGGCCAACTTCGGCGAACACTGTTCCATGACCGAGCGGCGGGCCGACGAGGCCACCGGAGATGCAATCGACTGGCTTAAGTGCGAATTCATGCTGGACAAAGTGGGCGATAGCTTTACCGGCACGGTGACCGGCGTAACCGGTTTCGGTCTGTTCGTATCGTTGGATGAGGTCTTCGTCGAGGGGCTTATCCACGTCACTGCGCTCAGCAACGACTACTACCACTTCGACCCGGCCGGTCAGCGACTGCGGGGCGAACGCAACGGGACCGTGTACCGGCTCGGCGATCGGCTCCAGGTCCGGGTGACCCGGGTCGATCTGGACGAGCGCAAGATCGATTTCGAACTCATCAGTGCCCCCCGTGCAACCCGACGTCAACGTCGCCGCCGGCGCTGACTGGCTATCCCGGATCCGCCCCGATGCCCACCGACGAACTGATCTACGGTCTGCATGCCGTTACCGCGGCGCTGCGCTACGAACCCGGGCAACTACGCCAGGTATGGCTGCTGCGCGACCCGCACAACCGGCGTCTGCAAACGCTGGAACCGTTGCTTGATGCGCATGGGATCAGGCCATTGCGGGTCGAGCGCAGCGAGTTGGACCGGCTCTGCAGCGGTGCCCGTCACCAGGGTGTGGTGGCCCGACTGCACCGCACCACACCGGACTACAGCGAGCGCGACCTCGACCGGCTGCTGGATAACGGCACCCGGCCAGCACTGGTGCTGGTACTCGACGGGGTCCAGGATCCGCACAACCTGGGCGCCTGCCTGCGCACCGCTGATGCAGCCGGCGTCAATGCCGTGATCGCGCCAGCCGACCGCGCCGCCGGCCTGACCGCCACCGTTCGCAAGGTGGCGAGCGGTGCCGCTGCCAGCGTGCCCTTCATTCCGGTTAGCAACTTGGCGCGCACGCTGCGCAGCCTGCGCGATCGCGGCCTGTGGTTGATCGGTGCCAGCGGTGCCAGCGACACCAGCCTCTTCCAAAGCGACCTGCGCGGCCCACTGGCGGTGGTGATGGGCGCCGAAGACAAAGGCCTACGTCGGCTGACCCGGGAACACTGTGACGGCCTGGTCCACATCCCCATGGCCGGTCAGGTCGAGAGCCTGAACGTTGCCGTGGCCACAGGCATCGTCTTATTCGAGGCTGTCCGGCAGCGCTCGGTGACGGCCTGAGGGTGCGAACGCATACCGGACAGCAGACAATCCTTGCCGGCACATCACACCCGTCCTATAATTCCGCTCTTGCCCAACTCCTTGCCTCACCAGCAAAAACTGGGAGGCTGACTTCAACCCACAGGGAGCTCATATGCGCCACTACGAAGTTGTATTCATGGTTCACCCCGATCAGAGCGAGCAGGTGCCCGCCATGATCGAGCGTTATCGCGGCATGATCGAAAGCGACGGCGGCCAGATGCACCGCCTTGAAGACTGGGGGCGGCGCCAACTGGCCTACCCGATTCAGAAGCTGCACAAAGCGCATTACGTGCTGATGAACATCGAATGCAGCCAAGCGGCCCTGGATGAGCTGGAAAGTGCATTCCGGTTTAACGATGCCGTGCTGCGCCGGCTGGTGATGAAACGGCCGGGGCCGGATACCGAGCCATCACCCCTGATTAAGACCAAAGATGACCAGCGCGACAGCAACGACAACGATGGCGACGCTGACGACCAGCAGTCGAGCAGCAGCCAGCGCAGCGATAGCGGGCAGGACAGCGACGCCAGCGATAGCGATAGCGGGCAGGACAGCGAAGCCAGCGAGAGCGACAAGGCCAACACCGAGCAGGCCTGACACGTTCGGGCCGGATGCAAAACCGGGTGGTACTCGGTGGTCAGGTCGTGCGTACCGACGCCACACGCTATTCGCCCGCCGGGATTCCAATCCGCCGCTTCGTGCTCGAACACCGCTCGGCCCAGCGCGAGGCCGGGCAGCCCAGGGAGGCCCGCTGCCGTCTGCTGGTAATGGTCTGTGGCCATGACCTTCAGCCGCTGGTAGCCGACCTGCAACCGGGCACGAATGTTCAGGTCACCGGTTTCCTGAGCCGGGCCGACAATCGCCTGGGTGAGACCCGGCTGGTACTGCACGCCACCCAAATTGAACCAATGCCCATCGAATCATGAGGATACATACATCATGTCACGCTATTTCCGCCGCAAGAAGTTCTGCCGTTTTACCGCTGAAGGCGTCAAAGAGATCGACTACAAGGATATCGCCACGCTGAAGAATTACGTCACCGAGACCGGCAAAATCGTACCCAGCCGGATCACCGGTACCAAAGCGCATTATCAACGGCAGCTTGCCACTGCGGTCAAACGCGCCCGGTTCCTGGCTTTGCTGCCCTATACCGACCGTCACTGAACAGCACCCACCGGCTCTGTGATGCGCGCGCTGGCCAGTCTGATCATGAGCCATCCCGTCACGGCGGCTCTGATCGCGGCGGCGTTCGGCCTGCTGGCACTGATGCTACCGCCGCTGCTCATACCAAGCGGCGCAGCCATCGCTCTGGTTACCCTGCGCCGTGGTCCGCATCAGGGGGCGCTGGTGCTGGGTCTGGCCGTGCTGGCAGGCGCCGCGCTGGCCTGGGTTATGCTGGGCGCACCCCAACTGGTACTGACGCTGGCACTGCTTCTGTGGCTGCCATTACTGCTACTGGCGACGTTGCTGCGTCACAGCATCTCGTTGAAGCTGGCGTTGCAGGCCGCCGGCGTGGTCGGTCTGGCAGCGGTGGTGATGTTTTACCTGGTTCTGGGGGATCCGGCGCCATGGTGGAAGGGCGTGGTCCATAGCATGCTGACGCGTCTGCAGCACGCCGGGGTCTTCACCGATCCGGCCACGCACCAGCAACTGGCGAAGTTTTTCAATTCCTGGGCGCCGCTGGCACCGGGCCAGTTGGTGTTCTCGGGGCTGCTGGTGATCCTGCTGGCACTGCTGGTGGGCCGCTGGTGGCAGGCACTGCTGTACAATCCCGGCGGGTTCGGCCAGGAGTTCCGCAATCTGCGACTGGGAAGACCGCTGGCGGGTTTCATGGCACTGCTGCTGGTTCTGGCCATGGTTCCGGCCCGGCCGCTGCTGATCAACCTGTGTCTCGCACTGTCCGTGGTGTACTTGCTGCAGGGCGTCGCCCTGGTGCATGGCGTGGTCACCCAACTGGGTTTGGGCAAAGGCTGGCTGGCCGTGTTCTACGGCGCCTTGGTCATGCTGGAACTGTGGCCGTTATTGCTTGTTCTGGCCGTGGTCGATGGCTGGATTGATTTCCGCGGCCGGCTACGGACAGCCGGCGGCCCTCGCTAATATGACAGATTTTTTCGGAGCTTAACTGATGGAAGTGATTCTGCTTGAGCGGGTCGAAAACCTGGGTAATCTCGGTGACCAGATCAAGGTCAAACCGGGCTACGCCCGCAACTATCTGCTACCCAAGGGTAAGGCCACCGAAGCCACTGAAACCAACATCGCCAAATTCGAGGCTCGCCGGGCGGAGTTGGAGAAGGCTGCTGCCGATACCTTAAGCCGCGCACAGGCGCGAGTGGCTGAACTTGATGGCATGGTAGTCACCATCGCGGCCAATGCTGCCGGTGAGGGTCGTTTGTTCGGCTCGGTGGGACCTGCAGAGATCGCCCAGGCCGTCACGGCCGGCGGCCACGAACTGGCCAAGCGTGAAGTCCAGATGCCGGAGGGGCCGATCCGCCAGACCGGCGAATATGACGTCATACTGCGCCTGCACAGCGACGTGGAAACGACCGTTCGCGTCAACGTCGTCGCGGCGGCCTGAACCGCCTCTTCCTGGCCACGCACCAAAAAGGGGACGTAACGCAATGGCGTGTCGTCCCCTTCAAGACACCGTCAATGCCCGGTCGATCAAAGACCGAGCTTGGTGTGGGTCGCTTTGTCCAGCTTGCCGGTTACCTTCAGACCGCTCTTTTTCTGGAAGGCTTTAAGCGCAGCGTGGGTATGCTTGCCCATATGGCCATCGACCATCAGTTTGGCACCGTGCTTGTTGAGCGCAGTCTGTAACAACCTAACCGCGGCCGAACCACGCTCCACCTTCTTCACATGCTTTTTCGTCATGTGCTTGGCGGGCGTGGGTTGAGCCGGTGCAGCGGTGTTACTGGCGGCGTAGGCAACGGAACCCAGCGCCAGACCCAAAGCCAGGGTCAGGCCGGTGATCACTCGTGTGCGCATCGATCAGGATCCTTCGCAAGGAAGCCACCGGACGGTGGCGTAGGTACTATACGCGTCTCCTGAAAACGATAGAAGCATCCACCAAGGCGGTCGTACATTAAATTTTAGTAACAGTGACCTAGCCCGCAACTGACGCCGTTGACGACAGGGTTACAGCGGACTCACTCACATCGTTCCGACCGGTTGCGCTACACTAACCGATAATCGTACCCGTCTGCCCGGCGGGACCCATTACCTGGTAAGAGACTGTTCCGATGCCGCCCTTCGCGCCTTCGGACCGAAAGGACGCGGCCGTAGAGTCGCTCAAGGTCCCGCCGCACTCAATCGATTCCGAACAAGCTGTCCTGGGCGGCCTAATGCTGGATAACGGCGCCTGGGACCTGGTCGCCGATCGCATCGCAGAGACTGATTTCTATCACGCTGCGCATCGTATTATCTTCAACGCGATCCAGAAACTGGCCGAGACAGATTCGCCGTTCGATGTCATCACCCTGAAGGAATGGCTGGATGGCCGGAATCAGCTCAACAGCGCGGGCGGACTGGCCTACCTTGCGGTATTGGCCCGCGATACCCCCAGCGCGGCCAATGTCCGCGCTTACGCCGACATCGTCCGCGAGCGCGCCATCTTGCGCCAGCTTATCGAAGTGGCCTCCGAAGTCGCCAACAGCGCCTACAACACCGAGGGGCGCGCCAGCCGGGAACTGCTGGACCTGGCCGAAGAGCGGGTGTTCGCGATTGCCGACCGCGGCAACCGCAACCAGCGCGGCTTCGTCCCGATCAACGAACTGCTGACCCGGGCAGTCGACCGCATCGACACCTTATTTCAGAAGGACGATCCGGTCACCGGCGTACCCACCGGCTGGTCCGACTTCGACGATTTGACCGCCGGACTGCAGCGCGGCGATCTGGTGATCATCGCCGGCCGGCCCTCCATGGGCAAGACCACTTTTGCCATGAACATCGCCGAAAATGTGGCCATCCAGGCACGCGAGCCTGTCGCCGTGTTCAGTATGGAAATGCCGGGCGAACATCTGGCGATGCGCATGATGTCTTCACTGGGCCGCATCGACCAGCACCGCATCCGGACCGGCAAGCTGACCGATGACGACTGGCCACGACTCACCTCGGCCATCACCATGCTCAATGAAGCCCAACTGTTCATCGACGATTCCTCCGATATCAGCCCCAGCGAGCTACGGGCCCGCGCCCGCCGCCTGGCGCGCGAGCATGGTCAGCTGGGTTTGGTGATCGTGGACTATATCCAGCTTATGCGGGTGCCGGGCCACGCCGAGAACCGCGCCCAGGAGGTGGCCGAAATCTCGCGCAGCCTCAAGGCGCTGGCCAAGGAACTGAATGTGCCGGTCATTGGCTTGTCGCAGCTTAACCGGACTCTGGAACAGCGCGCCGATAAACGCCCGGTGATGTCCGACTTGCGGGAGTCCGGAGCCATCGAACAGGACGCCGACCTGATCTGTTTCATTTACCGCGATGAGGTATACAACACCGACAGCGCGGACAAAGGCACCGCCGAAATTATCATCGGCAAACAGCGTAACGGCCCCATTGGGGCGGTCAAGCTGACTTTTCTGGGCCAGTACACCAGCTTCCAGAACTTTGCGCCGGACCATTATGGCGACAGTTATACCTGAGCCCGGAAACCCGACCGCGAAGCGGGAACACGGATGAGCGATGGCAGCCGGTAAAAGCAAGACCGTTTACGTATGCAACGAATGCGGGGCCCGGTTCTACCAATGGGCCGGGCGCTGTGGCGACTGCGGTGCTTGGAACACGCTGCAAGAAACGGTGTTGACGCCGACGCCAGCGGGGTCGCCGGGCGGCGTCCGTAGCGGTTTCGCCGGTACCGCCGACAGCCGCGTACAGAAGCTGTCCGACGTCGCTCTGGGCGAGGAAACCCGGCTGGCAACCGGCATCAGTGAACTCGACCGGGTGCTCGGCGGTGGTCTGGTGACCGGCTCGGTGGTACTGATCGGTGGAGACCCCGGGATCGGCAAATCCACTATCCTGTTGCAAACCCAGGCCCATCTGGCGGCGACCTACAACACCCTCTACGTCAGCGGCGAAGAATCACCCCAGCAGGTCAGCCTGCGGGCCCAGCGCCTCGGACTGGAGCGCTCGCATCTGGAGTTGCTGGCCGAAACCTGCGTCGAGCGAATCCTTGCGGTAGCCGAACGGCAGCGCCCGCACGCGATGATCATTGACTCGATCCAGACCGTTTTCACCGAACGGCTGCAATCAGCACCCGGATCGGTAGCCCAGGTCCGCGAGAGTGCAGCGACCCTAACCCGCTTCGCCAAACGCACCGGCACCGCCTTGTTCCTGGTCGGTCATGTGACCAAGGAAGGCGCCATCGCCGGCCCGCGGGTGCTGGAACATATGGTGGATACGGTGCTTTACTTCGAGGGCGAGTCCAGCAGCCGGTTCCGGGTCATGCGAGCAGTCAAGAACCGCTTCGGCGCCAGTCAATGAACTGGGCGTGTTC
Source organism: uncultured Gammaproteobacteria bacterium (assembly GCA_963713445.1). GTDB lineage: Bacteria > Pseudomonadota > Gammaproteobacteria > Competibacterales > Competibacteraceae > CAVQMB01. Next base: position 109,311 of record CAVQMB010000004.1, read on the forward strand.
GCCATGACCGAGCACGGCCTCAAAGGCGTCAACAACCCTTCCGCCATCTTCCTGTCGCGCCATGACGCTCCGGTCGCCGGCAGCGTAATCATGGTGACCTGGGAAGGGACCCGGCCGCTGCTGGTGGAGATTCAAGCGCTGGTCGACAGCTGCCAGAGCGGCAACCCGCGCCGCGTCACGCTGGGGCTGGAGCAAAACCGGCTGGCCATGCTGCTGGCGGTCACGCACCGCCATGGCGGCATCGCCATGTATGATCAGGACGTCTACGTCAACGCAGTCGGCGGCGTTCGCATCAGTGAAACCGCCGCCGATCTGGCGGTCTTGTGTGCCGCCCTGTCCAGTTTCCGCGACCGCCCGCTCAGCAATGACCTGGTCGTGTTCGGGGAGGTCGGTCTGGCCGGCGAGATCCGGCCGGTACCGAATGGCGAGGAACGCCTGCGGGAAGCCGCCAAACACGGTTTCAGACGGGCCATTATCCCGCGCGCCAATGCGCCGCGGCGGGGCCAGCCCGGCTCGCTCGAGGTCCACGCCGTAACCCGCCTGGCCGAAGTCTTCGAGGTCTGCTGACGGCCCTGGGCCGGCGTTTTTCAAGGCAATCAGCATGCTATCATGCCGCCGGAAATGTCCCCCTCATCACGGACTCATCGACGAGGAGTACCCAATGACCGACATCATGGCCCTGTTGGGTGACGAAGCCGACCGTCTGCTGTCACATCGCTGCACCGGCATCCCCAAGGAAACGCTTTATCTGCCGGGTCCGGACTTCGTCGACCGTACGCTGGTCGACAGCGACCGCAGCCCGGCAGTCCTGCGGGCACTGCAGACACTCTACGATCACGGCCGGCTCGGCGGCACCGGCTATCTGTCGATCCTGCCGGTTGACCAGGGCATGGAGCACTCGGCGGGCGCGTCGTTCGCCCCCAATCCGATCTACTTCGACCCCGAAAGCATCGTCGAGCTGGCCATCGAGGGCGGCTGCAACGCGTGTCGCCTCCACGCTCGGCGTGCTGGGCGCGGTCGCGCGCAAGCTACGCCCACAAGATCCCGTTCCTGGTCAAGCTCAACCACAACGAAGCTGCTGACCTATCCCGACCATGTACGACCAGACGCTGTTTGCCCGTGTCGACCAGGCCTTCGACATGGGTGCGGTGGCGGTGGGCGCGACGATCTACTTCGGCTCGCCGGAGTCGCGCCGCCAGATCCAGGAAGTCTCGCGAAGCCTTCCAGCATGCCCACGAACTCGGCATGGCCACCGTGCTGTGGGCCTACCTGCGCAACAACGCCTTTAAGAATGACGGCAAGGATTACCACACCGCCGCCGACCTGACCGGTCAGGCCAATCACCTGGCGGCGACCATCGAGGCCGACATCGTCAAGCAGAAGCAGGCCGAATGCAACGGCGGCTACACTGCGATCGGCTTCGGCCAGACCCATCCCAAAGTCTACTCCGAGCTGACCAGCGACCATCCGATCGACCTGACCCGCTATCAGGTCGCAGTTGCTACATGGGCCGGGCCGGTTTGATCAATTCGGGCGGCGCATCGTCCGGCCAGAATGACCTGGCCCAGGCGGTACGCACGGCCGTGATCAACAAGCGTGCCGGCGGTACCGGTCTGATATCCGGCCGCAAAGCGTTCCAGAAACCGTTCCGCGACGGCGTGGGGCTGCTGCATGCCATCCAGGACGTCTACCTGAGCGACGGCATCACCGTAGCCTGATCGCGCCAGGGTCGGCATCGCACCATAAGCCCTCGGGCCACCGCTACCGACCGGGGGCTTATAATGGCTAGTGATGAATTACCTGGCGCATCTGTACCTGGCCGGCCCCGATCCCGAGGCCAGGCTGGGCAATCTAATGGGCGACTTCGTCAAGGGACCGGTGCCTGCCGAACTGCCGGCAGGGCTGCAGCGGGGCATCGTGCTGCACCGCCGAATCGACAGCTTCACCGACGGCCACCCGATGTTCCGCCGCAGCCGCCAACGGCTGAGCCCGGAATTCCGTCGCTACGGGGGTATCCTGATTGATGTGTTCTACGATCACCTGCTGATCCGGCATTGGCCCGATTTTCACGCCCAGGCGCTGGATGATTTCATCGAGGAGGTTCATCAACTGCTGCAACGGCGATTGCCGGATTTGCCGGCAGCCATGCAGCGCAGCATGCGCTATCTGCTGGCCAACGATCTGTTGCGATCGTATGGTGATCCTGCCGGCGTGGCGCGCGCGCTGGCTGGTCTTGAACGCCGCCTGAGTCGGCCCTCCAACCTGGCGGCCGCAGTAACCGAACTGGAATTCAACTACCCCGGCCTGAGCACTGACTTCCGGCAGTTCTTTCCGGAACTGATCGCCCACGTCGAGAGCCATAAACAGCAACTCCACCACCGTTGACAAGAGTGACACGATGGCACAGCCGCAACCCATTTACCGTCAGGACTATAGAGCACCGGACTACTGGATCGACCAGGTCGAACTACGCTTTGAGCTGGGTGAAGAGTACACCGAGGTTCAGGCCAGGTTGAATCTGCGCCGCAACGCAGCGGTCAACGATGGTCACCAGCCGCTGGTACTGAACGGGCAGGATATGGAACTGCATGCGTTGCGGCTGAATGGCAGAACCGTCTCAGCGGATACCTACCAGATCGACGATCGCCAGTTGACGCTGCCCGCGGTGCCCGACCACTGTACCCTGGACATCACCACGCGCCTGCGCCCGCAGGACAATACCGCACTCGAGGGGCTGTACCAGTCCAGCGGCAATTTCTGCACCCAATGCGAAGCCGAGGGCTTTCGCCGCATGACCTATTTTCTGGACCGCCCCGACGTGATGGCGGTCTACCGGGTCACCATCGTCGCCGACCAGGCACGCTATCCGGTGCTCCTGTCGAACGGCAACCTGGTAGACAGCGGCCGCTTCGACGACGGCCGGCACTGGGCCAGCTGGTACGACCCGTTCCCCAAGCCCAGCTATCTGTTCGCCCTGGTGGCCGGCAATCTGAGCCACATCGAAGACCGCTTCACGACCCGCTCCGGACGCGAGGTCGTGCTGCGCGTCTATTCCGAATCCCAGCACGTCGATCAGTGCGAGCATGCCATGCACTCGCTAAAAAAGGCCATGCGCTGGGACGAGCAACGCTTCGGCCGCGAATACGATCTGGACATCTACAACATCGTTGCGGTGGGCGATTTCAACATGGGGGCGATGGAGAACAAAGGCCTCAACGTATTCAACACCAAGTACGTGCTGGCGAAACCGGACACCGCCACCGACAGCGACTACCAGCACATCGAAGGCGTCATCGCCCATGAATATTTTCACAACTGGACCGGCAACCGGGTAACCTGCCGCGACTGGTTCCAGCTCAGTCTCAAGGAGGGGCTGACGGTGTTCCGGGATCAGGAGTTCTCCTCTGACATGGGCTCGCGCGGCGTCAAGCGAATCAATGACGTCGCCTTGTTGCGAGCGGTGCAGTTTCCGCAGGACACCAGCCCGATGGCCCATCCGGTGCGCCCGGACAGCTATATCGAGATCAACAATTTCTACACCGTGACGGTGTACGAGAAAGGCGCCGAGATCATCCGCATGCTGCATCAGCTGCTGGGCGAGGCCGGCTTCCGCCATGGTCTGGATCTGTATTTCGAGCGTCACGACGGACAGGCAGTCACCTGCGACGACTTCGTCAGTGCACTGGCTGATGCCAACGACCTCGATCTGGAGCAGTTCCGGCTGTGGTATTCCCAGGCCGGCACGCCAACGGTCACCGTGACCGATGACTACGACAGCGTCCGTCAGTGCTACACACTCACGGTGCAGCAACACACCCCGCCCGCATCCGGACAGAGCGACAAGCTGCCGCTGCATGTCCCCTTGGCCCTGGGCCTGCTGGGGGAAGCCGGGCAGGAACTGCCATTGCAGCTGGCCGGCGAGAATGCGCCGGCCCCGGAAGGAACGCGGGTGCTGGAGCTGCGGGAAGCCGAACAGCGGTTTACCTTCGTCAACGTGCCCGAACGGCCCATACCGTCGTTGCTGCGCGGGTTCTCGGCGCCGGTCAAGTTGAATTACGACTACCAAGATCGCGACCTGCGTTTCCTGCTGGCTCACGACAGCGATGCCTTCAACCGCTGGGAGGCGGGTCAGCAACTGGCGATCCGGGCGATCCTCGGCCTAGTCGACGATTACCGGCAGGGCCGCGAGCTGCAGCAGCCCACGGCCCTCGCCGATGTCTTCGGCCAGGTACTGACCGATGCCCGCGCCGACCCGGCCCTGCGGGCGCTGGCACTCAGTCTGCCCAGCGAAAGCTACCTGGGCGAGCAGATGGCCACGGTCGATGTCGACGGTATCCACGCCGCGCGCACGCACCTGCGCCAGTCACTGGCACAGCATCTGCGCTCAGAGTTGCAAACGACCTATGAGGAGCACCAGGACCACGGGCCGTATCGCCTGGATGGCGCCGCCATAGGCCGCCGCAGTCTCAAGAACCGGTGTCTGGACTACCTGGTTGCGACCGCGGATGCAGACGGTTATGCACTGGCCGAACGGCAGTATCGCGAAGCACATAACATGACAGATCAACTGGCCGCGTTGCAGGCGCTGGCCCACAGCGACGCGACGGTGCGTGCCCAGGTGCTGACCGACTTCTATCAGCGCTGGCAGCACGACCCCCTGGTGGTCGACAAATGGTTCACCCTGCAGGCCACAGCGCCAGGCCCGGACACCCTGATGCAGGTCACCGAGCTGCTCGACCATGCCGCCTTCAACCTCAAGAACCCCAACAAGGTACGCGCACTGCTGGGCGCCTTCAGTCACAACCCAACCGCCTTCCACGCCGCCGCTGGCAGTGGCTATGCGTTCGTAGCCGATCACGTCATCAAGCTCAATCTGATCAACCCTCAGGTGGCGGCGCGGCTGCTTGGCGTGTTCAGCCGCTGGGCACGTTATGACCGTAGCCGGCAGGAACTGATGCGAAGCCAGCTTAAGCGCATCCTGAAGCAGCCCAGACTATCGCCCGACGTCTACGAGATTGCGGCCAAGAGCGTGGATGGTTGAGGCTCAGTGGCCGCTCACGGCTTGGTTCTGTGGTGGCGCCGGCGCATAATTTTGTCGAGAGCTGGCAGGCCCATCCCTGCATGAAGGAGGCGCTGGCATGACAACGAACGGCAATGACGGGTCGTGGTCCGATCCAGTGGCCCTGGCCCGGACCCTGACCGGGATTGCCGCCAAGAGTCAGCAGCTGGTCAACAGGTTCCTGATATCATCAGGTCAGCAGCGGTGCCATCGACATCGCGGAAATGACCCGCGTCAGCCAAGCATTCACCACCGTCCTGCAACGCCTGCTGACCAATCCCGGACAGTGGGCCCTGGCCCAGATGGAACTGTGGCAGAACCATATCGACCTCTGGCAGTACCATGCCGCGGCCTGGCTGGGCCAGCCGGTGACACCGCCGGCCCGCCCGGACCCGGCCGACCCACGATTCCGTCATGATGCGTGGCAGTACAACATCGTCTTCGACTTCATCAAGCAGTCCTATCTGCTGACAGCCCGTTGGCTACAATGCACGGTTAGCCGCTTGGAAGGCCTGGACGATGACACCCGTCACAAGCTGGATTTCTACACTCGCCGGTTCGGCGATGCGCTGGCGCCGACCAACTTCCCGCTGACCAATCCGGAAGTACTGCGCGCCACCCTGGAGTCTGGCGGCCAGAACCTGCTGCGCGGTCTGGAAAATCTGCTCGGTGATCTTGAACGCGGGCAGGGTCGCCTCAATCTTTCCAAAAACTTCAGAGCATTGTGCGAGCCCGGTCGTGACGTCGCCACGGCACCGGGACAGGTCGTCTACCAGAACGAAGTGATGCAGTTGATCCAGTACGCTCCCAGCACTGCCAACGTCTACCGCAAACCGCTGCTGATCGTGCCACCGTGGCTCAACAAGTTTTATGTGCTTGATTTACAGGCGCAGCGTTCGCTGGTGCAGTGGTGGGTTGCACAGGGTTTCACGGTGTTCATGATCGCTTGGGTCGATCCGGATGAACGCCTGGCTTGCCGGAATTTCGAGGACTACCTGCGCGACGGTCCGCTGGCGGCGCTTGATGCTATCGAACAGGCCACCGGTGAACGTGAGGTCAACGCGGTCGGCTACTGTCTGGGTGGCGCGCTGCTGGCCTGCGCGTTGGCCTATCTGGGCACCCGGAATGAGCAGCGCATCACCAGCGCCACCCTGCTGGCCAGCATGCTCGATTTCGAGCATCCCAGCGAACTCGAAGTGTTCATCGATGAAGAGGAGTTAAGCGTACTCGAACCGCGCACAGACCCGCAGCACTCCCAGGCGACCCTGGAAACGATGACCGCGGCGCTTAACCTGTTGCGTGCCAACGATCTGATCTGGTCGTTCTTCATCAGCAGCTACTTACTTGGGCGCGAGCCGTTTCCGTTCGACCTGCTGTGCTGGAATGCCGACACCACCCGAATACCGGTGCGCATGCACGGTTTCTACTTACGCAACCTGTATCAGGACGACCTGCTCAAGGAACCCGGCGGTATCACGCTACTGGGCAAACCGATCGATCTGGGCCGTGTCAGCATACCGATCTACGCTGCCGCAACCGCCGACGATCATATCGTGCCATGGCAGTCAGTCTATGCCGGCAGCCAGCTATTCGGCGGCCCGACCCGATTCGTGCTGGGCGGCTCCGGCCATATCGCCGGCATCGCCTACCCGCCAACCGCGGCGCAATATGGCTACTGGAGCCACGCTGAACAACCCGCTGAGGCCGACGCCTGGTTGCAGCGGGCCAGTCGTCACAACGGCTCCTGGTGGCAGGACTGGGAGCGCTGGATCGCTCCTCTGGCCGGCGACCGGGTTGCGGCCCGGGTACCGGGTGACGGTGGTCTGGAGGCGCTGGAACCAGCGCCGGGCAGTTATGTCAGGTCACGCATCGGACACTAGCCTTGTCCCCTCCCCTACTCTGGCGTGTCACTTGCTTGTCGTTGATGACTGATAGCATCCACCAACCGCCCTGCACAGTGGACAATCGACCATGGTGACCTTAGCGAAAACCCCTGCGGTCAGCACCGATTTCGAGCTCTGGCTCGACCAGCTGAACGGCAACTGGGCCCCCGCACAGTGCGACCGCCTTCACAAGGCCCATCAAACGGTACTCGACCTGTTGCCGGACAGCCGTATCGGGCTGACGGCTGCCGGCCTGCTGGCCGATCTGCGACTCGATCACGAAGCGATCATCGCCGCGCTACTACAGGAAACCGTCGACCACGGACTGCTGACACTGAACGACGTGCAAGCGCGCTTCGACAAGGGTGTGGCCGCGCTGGTGGATGGCGTCGCCCGGATCGAGGTCATCGGCGCACTGCACCAGCAAGGCATGCAGACCCAGACCCAGCTCGAGGGCCTGCGCAAGATGCTGCTGGCCATGGCGCACGATGTGCGCGTCGTGCTGATCAAACTGGCGCTACGGCTGTGCCAGATGCGCGACGTCGACCGGCTGCCGCAGTCCACGCGCCAACGCTTCGCGCAGGAAACCCTGGACTTGTTCGCCCCCCTGGCGAACCGGCTCGGGATCGGCCAGTTCAAGTGGGAGCTGGAAGATCTGTCGCTGCGGACCCTCGATCCCGACAACTACAAGGCTATCGCCCGGGCGCTGGACGAACGCCGCACCGATCGCGAACGCCATATCAGATCGGTCATGTCGCGCCTGGCCCGGGAGCTGGCAGCGGCCAACATACACGCTGAAATCAGTGGCCGCGCCAAACATATCTACAGCATCTGGCGCAAAATGCAGCGCAAGCACCTGGCGTTTGAGCAAGTCTTCGACGTGCGCGCGGTGCGGGTCCTCGTCAACAGCGTCGCTGAATGCTACGCCGTGCTCGGTGTAGTGCACTCGCTATGGACCAACATTCCCCAGGAATTCGACGACTACATTGCCCATCCCAAGGAAAACGGCTATCAGTCACTGCATACCGCCGTCATCGGACCGGAAGGCAAAACGCTGGAGGTCCAGATCCGCACAGTGGAAATGCATCAGAATGCCGAGCTCGGGGTGGCGGCGCACTGGCGCTACAAGGAAGGCCACAAGGGACGCGATGTCGCATTCGAAAAGCAGATAGCCTGGCTGCGCCGGCTTTTGGAGTGGAAAGACAATGAAGTCAGCGCCGACGATTTCATCGACTACTTCCGGGCCGAAGTGTTTCGCGACCGCGTATACGTCATCACGCCCAAGGGCGACGTCGTCGATCTGCCGCAAGGCGCCACGCCGCTGGATTTCGCCTACCATATTCACACCGAGGTCGGCCACCGCTGCCGTGGCGCCAAGATCAACGGCCGCATTGTGCCGCTGAACTACGAACTGACCAACGGCGATCGCGTCGGGATCATCACAGCCCGCGAAGGCAATCCCAGCCACAACTGGCTGCGCCCGCATCTGGGCTATCTGCGCACTTCCCGGGCACGGGCCAAGGTGCGCCACTGGTTTCGCCAGCAGGGCCGGGACAAGGCGATCGCTGCCGGCCGCAGCGCCCTGGAGCAGGAATTCCAGCGGCTCGACATCAACCCCAAGCAGGTTGACATGGATAAACTGGCGGCCCGGTTCAACTTCAACCGGGCCGAAGAAATGTATGCTGCTTTAGGCAACGAGGATTTGAGCACCGCCAGTGTGGTCGGCCTGCTGCAGGAACTGATCCTGCCGCCCCCGCAGCAGATGCTGCCGGTAAGCCGCAAGAGCCGCAGCGACGGGGCCGGCAGCGGTATCCGCATCCGCGGCGTCGGCAACCTGCTGACCCAGATCGCCGGCTGCTGCAAACCGGTCCCGTACGAGCCCATCGTTGGCTTCATCACCCAGGGCCGCGGCGTCACCATCCACCGCCAGGACTGCCCCAACCTCATCAACCTGGAGAATTTTCACCAGGAACGGTTCATCGAAGTGGACTGGGGCGACGAGGAAGACCCCGCAGCCTATGCGGTCGAGGTGCAGGTTGAGGCATTCGACCGACCGGGACTGCTGCGCGATATCACCCAGGTGCTCGCCAACGAGCGGATCAACGTCACCGCCACCAACACCCGCAGTGATCCGGAAACCGCCAGCGCAGTGCTGACCATGACCGTCGAGGTTAACGATCTGGCCCAGCTCAGCCGCCTGCTGGACCGGATCGGTGAGTTATCGAACGTGACCTCGGTACGGCGGATGCACCATTGAACGACTGCAAGCGTCAGACCCGCACCCACGGTCGCGCGCGGTCGCGTCGCCGTGCCTGTCAGGCGTTGCCGTAGCGCTCCCGCAGTACGTTTTTCTGCACCTTGCCCATGGTGTTGCGCGGCAGGGCATCAGCCACGAACACCCGTTTGGGGACCTTGAAGCCGGCCACCCGCTCCTTCAGGGTGGCAATGATGGTGGCCTCGCTGAGTTCATTCTCACTCCCCGGATGCGGCACGACCACCGCCGCGACGGCCTCCCCGAAATCGGGATGCGGCAACCCGATCACCGCGGACTCGAGAACGCCGTCAAGGGCGTCGATATAACTCTCGACTTCCTTGGGATAGACATTGAGACCACCGCTGATGATGAGGTCCTTGCCGCGCCCGACAATGCGGAAGTAGCCGTCCGCGTCCTGACTGGCCAGATCACCGGTGCGAAAGAAACCGTCCTCCACGAACTCTTCGGCGGTCTTGTCAGGCTTGCGCCAGTAGCCCTGGAATACATTAGGCCCCCGCACCTGCAACTGACCGACGCTGCCGGCGGTGACCGGCTGGCCCTGATCGTTGACGATGCGCGCCTCGACCCCGGGCAGCGGGAAGCCTACCGTACCGGCGCGGCGCTCCCCGTGCAGCAGGTTGGAGAGGTTCATGCCGGTCTCCGTCATACCATAGCGCTCGAGAATGGTATGCCCCGTGCGCTCGCGAAACGCCTCGAAGGTGCTCTCCAGCAGCGGCGCCGAGCCGGACACGAACAACCGCATGGCGCGGCAGCGGTCGGCATCGAACGCCGCTTCGGCCAGCAGCCGGGTGTAGTACGTCGGCACCCCCATCATGGCGGTGGCACGGGGCAGCCGATCGATCACCGCCTGACTGTCGAAGCGCGGCAGCATCAACAGGCGGGCACCGGACAACAATACACAGTGACAAGCGACGAACAAGCCGTGTACATGGAACAACGGCAACGTGTGCAGCAGCACATCCGCATCGGTGAAACCCCAGGCATCGACCAGGGTACGGCCATTGGCAGCCAGATTACCGTGGCTGATCATCGCCCCCTTCGGACGGCCGGTGGTGCCCGAGGTATAGACGATCGCGGCGACATCGCCGGCCGCCCGGGAAACCGTCGTGAACCTTGCCTCCTGCTCCGCGGCCGCGGTCATCAGTGACCCGCCGCCGTCGGCCTCCAGGCTGAACCGATGCGCCACCCCACGGCCTGCTGCCAGCGACTCCAGCGGCTCGCGGGTACTGGCCGAGTAAACCACAGCCCCCGGTTCCGCATCGACCAGAAAATAGTCCAGCTCGTCGCGCTTGTAAGCCGTATTGAGCGGCAGATAGATCAGTCCGGCGCGCAGCGTGGCCAGGTACAACGCCAGTACTTGGGGCGATTTCTCAGTCTGCACCAAAACCCGGTCACCCGACACCAGCCCGCGGCTCGCGAACAGGTTGGCAATGCGAGCCACCTGCTGCTCCAGATCGGTGTAACGGTAGCGGTCACCGTGCTCATCCTCGAGCAGCCAGCGGTTGCGGTCGGCGGGAAAACGGCTTTCAATCAGGTCGTAAAGGTTGGCACTCACGGTCGATTCCGGTATCTGTTGAAGGATTTTGCGTTATCCGATGGTATGGCTTAACATTCCAAAGCTTAACAGAGATCAGGCCGGATTAGCTCAACTGGTAGAGCAACCGCCTTGTAAGCGGTAGGTTGGGGGTTCAAGTCCCTCATCCGGCACCAGAAAAATCACCCACTCACGCAACACCACCCTCCCAAGCTTGGCGCCGTCGGACGCTCACGGCACACATAAAAACGCACCGCGACCAATCGCGACCGTGACTAGCGGGTGCTCAAGAGCAACGATGATACGCACCAGAGAGCACCACCGCTTATTGGTTGGCGCGAAGTCAGGAAGTTATCGCGATAGACTCCGCTCTCGCGCCCAGACGCGAAACGTGCCCTTAGTGGTGTGAATCGGGATCATGCGGACGCCGCCGCTGAGGGCGACGCCCCGGAAGACGCTGTTATCAAAGTAGCTGGGCGGAACGGAGGTCGGGGCGGCAGCACGTGCCGGCGCCGCAATCACGAAGGCGAGCACACAGCTCAGCCGCATCCGGCTCGCTGAGCGGTATCAATATATAGCGTCCATTTGCTCCGAGGAAACTGTCAGTCAGTGAGAAATACAGTGCGAGTATCGATCGTCGGAAACAGAAAATGACCTATACCGACACGCCCCGGAGCTGGACAATCACCCTGCTCGCTTTCGCCGGCTTCGCCAGCATGGCCTCCGTGAGGGTCTGCGACGGGCTGCTCCCGGAGCTGATTCGGGAATTCGGCCACCCGGCCTCCGAAACCGCTTACGTGATCATCGCTTTCGCCATTGCCTACGGCGCCATGCAGCTCATATTCGGGCCGCTGGGCGATCGCTACGGCAAGTACCGGGTCATTACCGGCGCCGCCCTGGCCTGTGCGGCATGGAGCCTGGCGGCCGTGTTCGCACCCTCGCTGCCATGGCTGATCGCACTGCGCGCGGTCACCGGCGGCACTACCGCGGCGATCATCCCGCTCGGTCTCGCCTGGATCGGCGATGCCATTCCGTACAGCCGACGGCAGCCGGTCATTGCCAGGATGGTGGCCGGCGTCATTCTCGGTGTCGGCGGCGGTCAGCTTCTCGGCGGCGGACTCGCGGACACGCTCGGTTGGCGCTGGGCCTTCGGTTTACTCGGCGCAATCTATCTCGCGGTGGGCGTGCTGCTACAGCGCGAATTGCGCGGCAACGCTGAGAGCCATGCCCGCCTCTCAGCGGCAACGGAAAGCCTTGCCATCGTACCCCGGATCCGTTCCGTGGTGGGAACGCCGTGGGCCGCCAGGGTGCTGGCGACCGTATTCGTCGAAGGAATCCTGGTATTCGGCCCGCTGGCATTGATTCCGTACTACCTGAACAGCTATTTCGACGTGTCCCTGACGGTCGCCGGCGCCACCGTGGCCCTGTTCGCACTGGGCGGGTTCGCTTATACCACGCAGGCCCGGCGCCTGGTGTCAGCGTTGGGCGAAACCGGGCTCAGCTTGGCCGGCAGCGGCATAGCGGGGTTGTCACTGGTGACGCTGGGCCTGGGAGCGTCCTGGTCCTGGGCGGTTCCCGCCAGCTTCGGTCTGGGCCTCGGCTACTACATGATTCACAACACCCTGCAGACCAACGCCACGCAAATGGCGCCTGAACATCGGGGCACCGCGGTATCCGTGTTCGCGGCGGCATTCTTCGCAGGGCAATCCACGGGCGTGACAGCGGCAGCCGGTCTGCTCCAAAGGATCGGACCGGCATGGTTATTCTCCGTAGCCGGCATCGCCCTTATCCTGCTGGGGCTGAGCTTCGCCACCGGGCTCCGCGGCCAGGGACGATAGCGCGGTGGTCTTTCGCCCAGCCATAACCGGACCCAAAAACAGAGCGACGCAGGAGCGGGGCTTTTGGGGGTCCGAGTTAATGGCCTTGGACATATTTATTGATCGTCTAGTGAACATTCCTCGGAAAGCACCAGATATAGCGGTACCTGATTAGCCCCCGAAGCTGTTGGCTCGCATGCGGGAAGCATTGCGGCTGCAGCACTACGGTCTACGCGCGGAGCGAGCTGTTTGGGCGTCTACGCAGAATCAGGCTAATACAGTGCCATATATTCCTTTAGAAGAAGATGCTCAGGGTTAATTTACCCTGGCTCGGCAGTGTGGGATAGCCGGGATTGAGAAACCGTCGCTTGTTCAGCCGTGGCTGATCCGACACTTTATGGCGTGCGCAACCGCAGACCACGATGCACTTGACAGTTTAGGGCCCGATGTCTTTCAGGGTACGGGTCAGGCCGCCGGCCCGAAGGTAGCCGACAAATGCCCTGCCTCCACCTGAAAAGTCTCCTCGCCGCAGCGTCGATTCGTTGCAGCAACGGTTGAAGGGACAGATACGTTGGTGAAGAACATGAGAACAACGGGCCAATGGGGGAACACCAATATGCCTTTAGAGAATCCCTCTCCAGAGCTTTACAATGAAGATCTTGCGCCGGCCGAGGACCGCCGGTGGGGCGTTTACGGGTGGTTATCGGGGTTTTGATCGGTGCCGGGACTTATTACACCAGCACGCTGGCGGCACCTGGTACAGCCTTCGCGAGAGCCTGACTGTGGGCTACTGGTGCGCGGCCACACCCGCCGGGTGACGGCATACCCCGCCTAAGGATATCCGGCCCGTGAATAAACCGCGCACGATCGAGCCCGGCGCGACGACACTGCACGGATGTCAGCGCCGGGCCACTACCCTGTGGTGGACACCAATCAGCGCTCGGCCAAAGCGTTGTCCGGATTGCCAATCACGCGTGGCAGATGCACGACGGTAATGCGCACCCGGGCGGTACCCTTGCGGATCATTTTGAGCCGCCTGGCGGCCGCCTTGCTGAGGTCGATCACCCGACCTTTCACGTAGGGTCCGCGATCATTGATGGTAACCACGATCGATTTGCCCGTATCACGCCGGGTCACCCGGACTCTGGTTCCGCATGGCAAGTCCTTGTGCGCAGCGGTCATCTTGCGCGGATTGAACTTTTGTCCGCAGGCCGTCATACGTCCGCGGAAATGGGGACCATAGTAGCTGGCGATGCCGATCTGAGCGTGGCTCGCGTAGCTCAGTCCCATCCCGCACGTCACGAGAAAGCACTTAAGGAAATTCTTGTTCATTTGCCAAACCCTGTTAGGTTGAGGGCCAGGACGGAATAAACAGACCGTCCCTGCGAGCAGACCCTCCCTCCTCACAGCTTAACCACAACTACCCCGCCAAGGGTCACACACATATCTTTGGTTTCTACAGCAAAGACAAAGCGTTCGCTCTGTTTATGTTGTTACGAACGGAGCGGCACGTTACGCGAAAACCACTGTTCGAGTCAAGTCAAAGGGTAGCCGCTCACCCTTGGCCAGCACGCGCTCATATCAGCCGACCGCCCGTCCCTCAGGCCCCAAACCGCCACGGCATCAGGCGGTACTATCGACATCGACCGTAGCCAGGACGTGATCCAGCCACAGGGCACTTAGCTGGTCACTCAGGCTGTTCTGGCGCTGGCGGGCCACCAGATTATCAAGATCGATCCAGGCCAGCGGCTGGTCCTGCTGGGCACAGGAGAATACCGCCCGGGTACGCTCACCGGTCTGGGGATCGACCTGCCACTGCAGGCACTGCGCACACACCCCCTTGAGCATGCACTGCATCGGGCTGCCCACCGTACCCATTGCCTTGACATCAGGTTTAAAAACCTCGTGCAAACGCCCCTTCACGGCCTGCTGCATGCCGCGCAGCAGACCGGTGCCTCCCATGACCAGCACACGGTCGACCGCAGCCAGCGACAGCCCATCCTCGGGGCCCAGCTCACCCTGGTCGTATTGCGCCAGCAACTCGACCATGTCAGTCGCCGTAACGCTGCAATCCTGCCTTCGGCGCGGTTTGATCCTCGGTTCCCGGGCCGTGGCCCAGATGATCTGGTCGGCTCCGGCCTCGAGTTCGGCCTGGTGGTCGACCTCATCACCAGAACCAAACGCCGCGACGTACAGCACGCGATTGCCAGCCGCCCGCAGCGCCGGTCCGATATCCAGCATCACCGCCGCGCCCCAGCGCCCGGCGATGATCAGCACAGTTTCGTCACTGGGGAGATCCAGCGGCGCGCCGGTCGGTCCCATCAGAACGATGGGATCACCCGGTTGCAACCGGTTCACCAGGCGCGGTCCGGTGCCCCACTGCAACACCAGCAGCCGCACCATGTCATCCTTGACGCCGGCACCGCTGACCGTCAGCAGGGGCACCTGCAGCCGGGTACCGGCCACCACCGGGCTATAGCTTTCATAGGTCTGCAGCCGGAAAAACTGCCCCGGCCGGAAGCGGCGGGCAGCCATCGGCGCCTTGACCCAGAGCTCGGTTATCGCCGGATTGCTGCGATCGACCGCCGCGACCCGAACGCTGAACAGCTCACTCATGGTGTGCCTGAAGTCGGGATAGTCGTCGGCCGGCGACGCCGGCAGGCGGTCCAGTGCCCCCAGCACCTGCGGATAACTGCGCTTGGCCGAGGCAATAGCCTTGACGACACTGCCGTTGAACACCGGATGCGTATCACCCAGGAAACTCACCCGCTGGCCATCGTGATGGTACGAGGTAAACGGGCCGAACTCGGCACTCTTGACATGCTCGGCCACCTGCACCGGCTGCAGTTCATTGGACTGGATCACGTGCGGCAGAAAATGATTGCCTTCCAGTTGGATGCTGCCGGGATATTCGTTCTCGTAGATGATATTGGGAATGGTGCCGGCGGCGACCAGGATCGAACGCGCCGGCAAGGTGTGTTCTTCCTTGGTGGCGAGCCAGCGGCCCTCCTTCCACACCATGCGCCGGCACAGCAGCGCCTTGACATGGCGATACTCATCGAGTTCAGCATGGATTGGTTCCAGCCCTTCGGCGTAGTATAAGCCCTCCTCCATGGCCTTGATCACTTCCTCGTGATTGCGCACATAGGCCGGCGAGGCATTGAGACTCTTGCGATAGGCCAGCGTCACCCCGCCCCAGGCCCGCAGCAGCGGCACGAAATCAGGGGGCTCACCTGCTGCCGCAGCGCGCTCGCGCTCGGCCCGCACCGCCCGGCCATGCGCCAGGAATTCATCGAGAATACCCTGATCCTCAGGGCTCAGGCGCACGCGGATGCCCGCCCCGTCATGACCGCCGGCAAGCGTCTCATAACGATGCAGGATCTTCTCCACCTGCTTGATGTAATAGGCCTGCACCTCGGTAGCGGTATCGATGCCGGTGAGACCGCCACCGATCACCACCGCCGGCAGCCGGATCTGCAGATTGGCCAGACTGGTTGATTTACCGGCACCGGTAAGCTGCAACGCCATCAGAAAATCGTTGGCCTGACGCATCCCTCGGGCCAGCGAGTTGCCGATGTGAATAACGCGCGGATAGCCAGCCCCTGTGGCGATGCAGACATGATCGAACCCCAGTTCCCAGGCATCCTCCAGGCCAACGGTACCACCCAGACGCACACCACCGAACACCTGAAAATAGCGCCGTCGCGCCAGCGACAAATAAATCAGTTTGAGGAAGTTCTTATCCCAACGCACCGTGATACCGTATTCGGCGACACCGCCGAAACCGTACAGAATGCGCTCGTCGAGCGGTTCTTTAAGGCTCTCCCAGTCGCGCACCGGGCGCTCGAGTAAAGCCGGCGGCAACGGTTCGATCTTGAGCCCGTCGATGGCGACCACCGCGCAACCGGCCATCGTGAGGTGATGTGCCATGGTGAAGCCGGCCGGGCCCAAGCCGGCAATCAGAACCTTGCGTCCGTTATAAGGCTGCAGCACATACTGGCGCTGGCGCAGCGGATTCCAGCGGGTCAGCAGATCATAGACCTCGACCCCCCACGGCAGCGCCAGTACATCGGTCAGCACACCGGTCTCGACCTGGGGTATGTTGACCGGATCCTGCTTCTGATAGATGCAGCCTTTCATGCAATCGTTGCAGATGCGGTGCCCCGTGGCCGGTACCATGGGGTTGTCGACCATGGCCATGGCCAGAGCCGCTATGGTGTGGCCATCCCGCTTGAGAAGATGCATCTCGGAAATTTTCTCTTCCAGCGGACAGCCGGTCAGAACGTTATGCAGCGGGTCCTTCTTCAGGCCCAGTTCGGGCTTACCCTTTTTCTCGGGAAAACCGATCGAACAGAAATCACCGTCATGGTCATGGCAGTATTTGCAGTAGTGCACCTCGGCCTGGACATCGCGGGCAGCCATTCGGGGATCCGTCAGAGCGAACCCGTCGCGCTGGCGGAACTGCTCGGGATCGCCCTGGCGGCGCTGTTCGTCATAGGTTTCGAGCTGCACCAGATTGGCATGATCGACCCGGCGCGGAAGGCGGAAGCTGGTCCACCCGGCAACCGCAGCCCGGCCCGCCGGCTCCGTCAGCGCCAACGCGCACCACTGCACCAGCCGGTCGAGCTCAGCAGCGTATCGATCCTCATCGGCCAGCAACCGCTCACTGTAACGGGCGATGGCCAGTTCCCGGTCGCGCTCACCCAAGGCCGACTCCAATTGCCCATCCAGCCAGCGGTCAAGATCGCCGAAATCCGCAGCGATCGGCTTCCGATAGCGCCGCGCCCGCTTGGCAACCAGTTCCTGCTTGAACGCCAGCACGGGATCATGGCTCACGGTGGCGGCGCGGGCATCGGCCAACGCCGACTCGATCCCGAAAAGCTCGCCGATGAACGCTTCCACTAGCGGTCCCACCGCCAATAACAGCTCACTCACCTGCCGCGGCGACAGTTGCTCGTGACCTTGACGATAGCGGCACAATCGCGCTCGCAGCGCGGGGTCGCACCGCTCCAGCGTGGTCAGGAATTCGGCATCCAGTCGCGCCAGACCATCGGCCTGGAACAACTCCTGAAATTCGAATCCCTTGAGCTGCAGACTGTTACTCGCTGACGACATGGTTTTGACCTTGCGACATCGTTGATCGGCACCGGGATCTCCGGTCTCAAATGATTCGACTATAATGCGAGCCGGTATTGCAAGCGAAATACTCGGTTAATCGGCACCACCCAGGACGACCCATGGATACCGATCTACTCATCATCGGTGCCGGCGCCGCCGGCCTCGGTGCGGCACGCCGCGCTCGGGCCCGCGGACTGCGCATTCAACTGCTGGAAGCGCGCCGCCGCATCGGCGGCCGGGCCTGGACCGATAGCCGGCGTTTCGGGGTGCCGGTCGATCATGGCTGCCACTGGCTGCACGCCGCCGACATCAATCCGCTGCGGGCTCTGGCCGACCGCTGGAGCATGGGGTACCGGCGTAGTAGCCGTCGCAACCTTATGTTGTTCCGCCAAGGCGTGCGCCAGCCCGACACCGAACTGGCAGCGTTTCAAGCCTATTGCCAGCGCTGCTGGGACAGCGCCGAAGCGGCCGGCCGCCGCGGCGAGGACCGGCCCCTGGCCGAGATGGTGGAGCGTACCAGCCAGTGGTACCCCTTGTTCGCGAGTTGGTGTGCCGCACTCAACGGTTTCGGGCCCGAGCGGGTCTCCACGCTGGACTGGTTCCGCTATTGCGATACCGGCAACGACTGGCCAGTGCGTGCCGGCTACGGGACGCTAGTGGCGCGGCTGGGCCGGGGCCTGGACATCCACTGCGCCACCCCGGTGCGCGAGCTGCGCTGGTCGGGACCCGGTATTGAGGCGGTGACGCCACGTGGCACGCTACGGGCGCGGGCGGCGCTGGTCACCGTATCCACCGCCGTGCTGGCCGGTGGTGCGGTGCGCTTCCGGCCGGCCCTGCCGGTCTGGAAGCAGTCCGCGATCGAGGCCGTGCCGCTGGGTCACGCTAACAAGGTCATGCTGGGCCTCGGCCAGCCGCTCGTGGACGTTGCCGCACATAGTTTTGCCCGCTTCGATACCGGTCGGCGCGAAACGCTGGGCTGGCAGCTACAGCCGTTCGGCTACTCGCTGGCGATCGGCTATGCGGCGGGAACATTTGCGCGCGAGCTCGAACAAGCCGGACGTCCGGCAATGATCGACTTCGCGCTCGAGCAGTTCAAGGCGATGTTCGGCAACACCGCTGTCCGGACGGTCCGGGTGAAAGACGCCAGCGGCTGGAGCGGTGATCCCTGGATCGGCGGCGCCTACAGTCTGGCCCGGCCGGGTCAAGCCGAACAGCGTGGACGTCTGGCCCAACCGCTCGCGCGGCGCCTTTACTTTGCCGGCGAAGCCGTATCGGCAAGCGCTTTCGGCACCGCCCACGGTGCCTATCAGTCAGGCTGCGACGCCGTCGATCTCGTGCGACGCCAGTTATCCCCCTGAACGCCACAGGCCGCCTGCTGCATACCTAAATGCCCGCATATTGCGGCATATTTTCGCGTTTTTTTCCAAAATCGTCATGAACTTGATTAAACGCCAGCAGACGCATTAATCTGCTGGCCGGAGTTGTATCAATTTGTAACGGGCCGATGCGATGAGCGCCGAACCTCGCTGTATCCTGGTCGGTATTGACGACACCGACAATCTCACCAGCCGCGGTACCGGGCATAGGGCGCGACAGCTCGGCGAGCGTCTCCGCACAGTTGGACTGGCGACCTGTGCGGGTATCACCCGGCACCAGTTGCTGGTCGACCCGGCGATTCCTTACACCTCTCACAATAGCTCAGCATGTCTGAGATTGCGTCTCAAAGGTACCGATATCGCTGCCGTAATCGAACTGTGCCGGGATTTTTTGCGCCGTGAGAGCGCCCCGGGTTCTGACGCCGGGCTCTGCGTTGCGCCGTTCGAACAAATCACGGCGCAAATTCAAGCGTTCGGCCGGTCAGCCAAGGAGCAAGTGCTTACTCAGGCCACAGCTCGCGAACAGGCTGCGACAGCCGGTCTGACGCTGGAGGGGTTGACGGGTGACCAGGGCGGCGTAATTGGCGCGTTGGCTGCCACAGCACTGCATGCAGCCGGCAACGACGGCCGTTATCTGTGGCTGCCCGGCCTGCGTGAAGCCGCCGGCGACGAGCTTTCCGCCGCGGCCATCAAGACGCACTTCGGCGTCGGCGAGGTCCGCCCGCTTGGTTCGCAGATCCCAGTTTCAGATGATGCGCTCGTGGCGCTCGGCGACTGGCCCCGGCCGGTGTTGCTGGAGGGTATTCCGGTTTTATTGGTGGAGGAGAATGACAATGCTGAACAGTCTGCCTTCCGGGTCGCTGCCCGGGACTACATCAAACAGCACTACTGAAATCGGTCATTCCAGTCAGCTGCTGATACTGCTGGGCTTGGGTACGGCCGCGGTCGCGCTGCATGTGGCCCTGCGTTTCCCGCTGCATCTGCCGGGTCGCCACGGCCTGGAATGGCTGGCGTTACTGCTGCTGGCGCGCCAGTTCTCACCTTTGCCCTGGGCCGCCAGCCTCACCGGAAGTGGCGCGGCGGCGTTGAGCGTGCTGTTCAATCCGGCGTCCGCGCCTGCCTATCTGATCACCGGCGTACTGCTGGATCTGGGTTGGCGCCGACTGTACCGCTGGCGGCACCACGCCCTCCTGCTGGCACTGCTGGCCGGTGCAGCCTTTGCCGTCAAAACCTGTGCTGCAACTGGGATTGGATCCGTTTCCCGTGTCACAGCTGGGCTTCCGGCTGCTGACCCATTTCGTGTTCGGTGCCTTGGGCGGTCTGGCCGGCGTCGGATTGTGGCGGGCACGGAACCGGTTGCAGCAGCACTAACCCGCAATACCCGCTGCCAGTGTGGTAGTTCAGTGACGGCGCGGTCGCCGCCGACCGTGCTCAGGTCCCGTTTGTGCCAGCGCGCGGGGCGACTGAAGCATTGACGCAAAACAATAACGTTCTCGGAACCTGACATGAGCGACCTCCCCTCCAAGTCCGCCCTGCGGACGGGCATACTGTTGGCCGCACTGGCGGCCGCGGCCAGTGCCACGGCTGCCACCACTGGCGGCAATGAAGCCAACGACGCCAACACGCTAGGCCAGCTGACGATCGTGATCCGCAAAGGCCGGCGGCCGATTCAGCCGGACAGCGTGGCCACCCGCCATACCATCAATCGCCGGCAGCTGCAGGCACGCGGGGTTCGCACGCTGGATCAGGCACTGGCACTGGTGCCCGGCCTCAATGTGCGCAATGGCGCCCAGGGGGTGCCGCGGATCGATATCCGCGGACTGCGCACACGGCAGATCAAACTGTTGATCAACGGTGTGCCGTTCAACTCGACCTACGACGGTCAGTTCGATCCAACCCAGATTCCGGTGGATCAGATTGCCCGCATCGAGGTGGTCACCGGGGCGCCATCGGTACTTTACGGCGATGGCGCAATTGCCGGTGTCATCAATGTAATCACCCGTAAGGGCAGCGGTCCAGCTCACGGCAGTGTGGCGGCCGAAGGCGGGCAGGACCACGATTACTCGCTCCATTCCACGCTCTCCGGTGCCCGGGGCCGGTGGGACTACTTCTTCAGTGCCGGACGGCAATACCGGCGCGGATTCCGGCTATCGAACAAGTTTCAGCCCACCGCAACCGAAGACGGCGGCCTGCGCAACAATAGCGACTGGCGGCGCACCAGCTTCTACGGCAACATCGGCTATCAGGCCAGCGCCGACCTCAAACTGGGCCTGACAGTAAGCCACGTCAGCGGCGCCTATGGGATCCCGCCCAGCACCCAGACCAGCAAGACCGACCCGTTTGCCCAACCGGCCCATTACGATCGGGTCGATAACCTGAGCGGTTATGCGGTGCAGCTCGCCGGCACGTATGACCCGCCCGGTCCCTGGGCCGGGCGCTTCTGGGCCTACCACAACCAACTTGGTCAGACCGACAGCCGGTTCGACAACGCCCACTACGACAGCATGTCAGATCCCTCCATAAAGGGTACCTACCGGCTCGACAACAGTACCCGCATCAGCGGTCTACACGGCCAGGTCAGTCACATCTGGGCCAATCACAGCCGACTGACATTCGCCCTCAACAGCCGCCGTGAAGACTGGCGTGAAACCGGCGTGATCCGCGACCTGCCGTTAACCAAGGTGGGCGGTTCCGGCGGTGGTGGTGGTGGCGGCGGATCCGGCCGCTACGGGCTGCGCCAGGTGGACGAGTCGAAAACCGTCTACGTCAATTCAACCGCACTCGAATTTGCCGCCAGCCCCTTCGAGCATGCCGGCGTGGTCCTGGGAGCCGCCTACAATTGGCAGCACCGCGACGCGGGTAACCACGGTGCAGTGAGCGCCTCGGCCGGCCTGTTCTACGATGTCAGCAGCGCGCTGCGGTTACGTGGATCAGTGTCGCGCCGGGTACGGGCACCGTCAATCCGGCAGCTCTACGGCAGCGCCGCCGGCAACCCCGGTTTGAAGTTTGAAACTGCCATGAACTACGAGGTCGGCGCCCGCTACCGGCTTGATCCGGCGGCCACACTGAAGGCAGCGGTATTTCAGATGGATGTCACGAACTTCATCGAAAAGGATGCGATCACCGACCACTATGCCAACTTCCAGCACTATCGGTTTCGCGGCATCGAGCTGAGCGGCGACTGGCGCCCGCTGCCGGCACTGTCTCTGTCGGCCGGCTACACGTATCTGGATGCCACCGATCGATCCGCCAACACGGCGCACCAGCGACTGCAGTACCGACCGCGCCACAAAGCCACCCTGCAGGCGCGTTACGAGTTCGGCCACGGGCTGGAAGGCTATGCGTCGCTGCTGTATGTCGGCGACCAGGTGTACTACTCACGCAAAGGGCCGGCACGCGACGGGGCGCTGAACAACTATACTCTGGTCGACATCAAGCTGACCCAGCACCTGGCCCACAATCGGGTGCAGCTGTATCTGGGGGCGAACAACCTGTTCGACCGCAACTATGAGACCAGCTATGGTTTTCCGCAGGCCGGGCGTTTCGTCTACGGTGGTGTCAAGGTGATGTTCTGACGACGCGGATACTGCCGGTGGCTTTAAGCCACCGGCAGTCTGCAGCCCTTACTGAATAACGATGAACAGGCCGGTGTCACCACGCCGTATGGTCAGTGCCAGCACCTCGTGCTGACCCCGCACCTTGTCACGGAACTCCCGTAGATTGCGCACCCGGTGGCGGTTCACGGCCAGGATCAAATCATCCTTGTGCAACCCGCTGCTCTGCGCTGTGCTGCCCGACTTGACGGCAGTAACCTTAACGCCTTCCGAGTGAGGCGCATCAGCGAACTGCGCCCCAGCCAGGGACTTATTCAACGACCCGCCAGCCACGGAGCTGGCTTCACCGACCTTCAGTTTAACCTGATGCTGCTGGCCATTGGTTAGCACCATGAGGTCAATCTCGCTGCCCGCCCGGATCAAGCCGATGGTATTGCGCAGGTCATCGGAGCTGCGTATGGACTGACCATTGACAGCGGTAATGATATCACCGGGCTTGAGGCCACCACGGGCCGCTGGCGAGCCTGGCTCGACCTGACTCACGACTGCGCCGCGGTCGGTCTTCACGCCCATAGCCTGAGCCAGCGACGGCGTCAGATCCTGAATCACCACGCCGATCCGGCCACGCTTCACCGAGCCATAGGCGATCAGCTGTTTCATCACCTCCTGCGCCATGTTGCTGGGCACAGCGAAGCCGATGCCCACGTTACCACCACCGGGACCAATGATGGCCGTATTAATGCCAACCAGCTGGCCTTTCAGGTTGACCAGCGCGCCACCTGAGTTGCCCGGATTGATCGAGGCATCGGTCTGGATGAAATCCTCATAGCCTTCGATGTGCAGACCGCTGCGCCCCAGAGCACTCACGATACCGGAAGTCACGGTCTGCCCCAGACCAAACGGATTGCCAATGGCGATGACGAAGTCGCCCACGTGAAGCTGACCCGAGTTCCCGAACGGCAACGCCGTCAGGTACTTGGCATTGATCTTGAGGAGAGCGATGTCGGTACCGGAATCTCGACCGATCAGTTTGGCGTGGAACTCGCGGCGGTCCTTGAGCCGAACCACTATATCGGTGGCATTATCAATCACGTGGTTGTTGGTCAGAACGTAGCCCTTGGCGGCATCGACGATCACGCCAGAGCCGACCGCGACCCGCTCTCTGGTAAGCGGCTTGGACTGATCCGGCAGGTTAAAGAAGCGCCGGAAAAAAGGATCATTGAACAACGGACTCTGCGCCACCGGTACCTGGGAGCGCACCGCGATATTGACCACTGCAGGGGTCACTTTTTGTACCAGTGGCGCCAGACTGGGCACACCGTTGTCGCTGAAGGGGATATTCTGCAGCGGCGGAATGTCAGCCCGCGCCACAACGGTCAGCAACAGACCGGCTGCCCACACCAGCGACCATCCCGCACGCCGGGCGGCTTTCACGCTATACACCATCCATTGTTCCTCTCGGTCGAGTGATTTTCAGAATATGGATTTGACCGCAATTTTTTCAAACGTGCCGCCAATCGAAGCATTTTTTATCGAGGACGGTGATCAGCAGCCATGCGCCACTGCTGCTGATTTCTCATCCTCGATATCCCATGGCTATACTCGACATAGCACCCGTCGCAGGCGGGCGACCGGAAAATTAGCGGAGCACGAGGAGGCGCAACCATGCCTGAAGCAGCGTTGATTGTCGACACCAACGTGCGGGAGTTCTTTCGCGGGCGGGTATCGGATGCTGTCAGCCATCAAGGCATCGAGACCAGTGACGAAACCGTCTATTATGTCGTCAACCTGCTTGTGTCGTTCGCCGACGCCCGAACACTCTACGAGCCGACCCCAGACGGACTAATGGTCAAACCGTTGGCAGCCCTCTACGGTGAAGCGCTGGATGCCTCCGATCGGGAAACGCGGAGCCCGGCGGCTGCGCCGGCTAGGCGACCTGGCATTGTTCATCGCTGGGGTCTTTGCCGACAGTCTCAACCGCAAACCCGTCGACGTCGATTACTACATCGCCATGGGTGGCAATGCCTATAGCTACCTTTCCGATACCACTCGGAGCACGACCCAGTGGCAAACACTCAGCAACGTGTTCGAAGAGTTGGCCAACAAATTTACCGACTTCGTCGACGTGCTGGGGGAAGTACGCGACCACACGCCACTGTGCGACAACCGTGACATCCTGCGGCTATACGAAGTCTGGGTGCGGACCGGCAGTGCGCGCGCGGAGCGGCAGCTGCGCCAACTCGGGATCGAACCGGCCGGCGGTTCAATCAGCCGGCGGCAGCACTGACATGGTGCCGCTCAATGCGCTGCAGCAACGGCTCGAACAGATTTACGAAATCCGTCTCGACTACCGAGTCACTGATTTCGTGATCACCGATCCCGCCATCCTGGCACAACTTGAAGAGCATGCCACCGACCGCCGCCCGGCTCCGGAAAAACTGCTGGTTCAGGCAAGCGAGGATGGGCTCGATGTAACCTTGTATATCGATGCCGAGATTTTGACGCGGCTCAGCGCGGCCACACCCGATGCCGTGCCGGAGCCGACCGCGCTGGCGGACTACTGCACGGTTCTGGAGGGCGTGAGCCATTTTCTGTATCTAATATGGCACGCCGGTCACGGTCGCACCATAACCCTGCTTGAGCTGGAGATGCAGGCCGAGGTCGATAAGTACATCACGTCGGCGTGGGCGCTGCGCGAGCAAGACCAGAACGTACCCGATCAACTGCACCGCTGGCTGTTCGCCCGGGCCGACTATGCTGACAACCTCAAGCGCAACGAGTTGGAGCGGTACCGGGACGCCAGCCAGTATGCCGGCGCTTACTGCCGGGTGCTGGCGCGGCGCTACCTGCGCCCGGAACAGCTTCCGGGCGAAGCCATGCTGAAAGAGCTGCGCCGCTTCTACCGGCTGCCGTTAGGGCAGAAGATTCGCCGCATCGAGAAGATGCACTAGCAAACGGCCACCAGGCCCTACAGTCGTCACGGCAGCGGATCAGACGCTGAAGCTTTCGCCGCAGCCGCATTCATCCTTGACGTTCGGATTACTGAATTTGAAGGCCTCGCCAAGCCCATCCTTGCAGAAATCCACCTGTGTACCGTCGAGAAACGCCAGGTTGTCCCGGCTGACCACAACCTTCACATCGTGGCTCTCAAAGACCTCGTCATCAGGGCCGATTTCATCAACCAGGTCGACCACATAAGCCCAGCCGGAACAGCCGGTCTTCTTGACACCCAGACGAAGCCCGGTGCCTTTGCCGTTGGTGTTGATAAAACTCTGGACCCGGCGGGCCGCACTCTCTGTCAGGGTAATCGACATCGTTCACTCTCCCACATCATCTGCTGTCGCGTAGGCGCAATGGCTGCCGAGCGCCGCCCGCACCGCCGTTGTGGCCAGCACGGCACAATGCAGTTTGCCGGCCGGCAGGTCAAGTGCGGCGCTGACCGCGCTATCGTGCAATGCTGCCGCTTCAGCCAGCAACCGCCCGCGCAGCCAGTCACATACCCAGGATGCCGCAGCGATCGTCGCACCGCAGCCGTAGGCCTGAAACCGGGCCGCACCGATTACACCTCGATCATCGATTTGCAGTTGCAGCATAATAACGCCACCGTGACGCGGATCACCGCACCGCGCACTGGCCTGAACCGGTACATCGGCGCCGAAACACCCAGCATTCACAGGCTGGTGAAAATGCCTCAGCAATACCGCGCTATAGGTCATGGCCATCATCGTCTCTGACGCTTTAACATGGAGACAATTCCATCCGTCGTCAAGAGCGCGGAGCACTCTCGGCCCGTCCCACCGCGCTCAGAATACCGCGCAGGATGTTCACTTCGGTCTGATCCGGTCGTGCCCGATTGAACAGCCGCCGCAGCCGGCGCATCAGGTGACGCGGATTGGCCGGGTTGAGGAAACCGGCGGTCAGCAGAACCTGCTGTAAGTGGTCATAGAAACGCTCCATTTCCGCAGCGGACACGACGGGCGTCTGCTCCGCAGGCAACTCGCAGCCGGCGAGTGCCGCCTGGCGCAGCTCGTAGACCAGCACCTGGACCGCCGCGGCCAGATTGAGCGAACTGTAGTCAGGGTTGGCAGGTATCCGTACCAGATAATGGCAGCGATCGATTTCGACATTGCTGAGCCCCGAACTTTCCCGGCCGAACACCAGAGCCACCGGCGCCCGAGCAGCCCCCGCGAGCAGTTCCCGGGCGGCTTCCCGAGGCGTGAGTTCCGGACTCGACAGGCCGCGCCGGCGGGCCGAGGCGCCCACTACCAACGTGCACTCGGCTAACGCCGCCGGCAAATCGTCTGCGACCCGGGCCCGGTACAGCACATCATCGGCGCCGGAAGCGCGCGCAGTGGCTTCGGCGCTGGGAAAGCTCTGTGGAGCGACGAGCACCAGCCGACCCAGCCCCATGGCCTTCATGGCCCGGGCGCTGGCACCGATATTGCCGGGATGGGTCGTCCCGACCAGCGTGATCCGGATGTTATCGAGAAGCGGCAAACGCGGTTCTGTTATCATTACGGGTTCAGTTCATTTCCAATCAGGCCGATATCCAAGCATGCATCCGACCCTGACAATCGCCCGTCGTGCAGCAATCAGCGCGGGTAAAGTCATTCTCCGCTATTATGAAAATCTTGAGCGGGTCAACATCAGCAGCAAGCGTCACAACGACTTGGTCAGCGAAGTCGACATCAAAGCCGAGCAGGAGATTATCCAGGTCTTGCGACGCACCTACCCCGACCATGCCATCCTCGGTGAGGAGAGCGGAGCGCTGGCGGGCACCGAGAGCTACAACGAGTGGCTGATCGATCCGCTGGACGGTACCACCAATTACCTGCACGGTGTTCCCCATTTTTGTGTCTCGATCGCCTTTCGGCAGCACGGCCGGCTCGAAAGCGGTCTGATCTACGATCCACTGCGCCAGGAATTCTTCAGCGCCTCACGCGGTGGCGGTGCTCATCTCAATGATCGCCGGATGCGCGTCGCCCCGCGCAACAGCCTCGACGGCGCCCTCATCGCCACCGGCCTGCCACCCTGGAAAGTGGGCAGCCGGCCGGCCTTCATCGCCGCACTGGCAGCACTCATAAGTCAGGGTGCCATGTCGCGTTCGACGGGTTCCGCTGCGTTGGACATGGCACACGTTGCCTGTGGGCGACTGGACGGATTCTGGGAGCTGGGCCTTAACCCGTGGGATATCGGCGCCGGCACGTTGCTGGTTCAGGAGGCCGGCGGCCTGGTGGGCGATTGCGACGGCGGCCATGAGCATTTCCGTAGCGGCAACGTGACCTGTGCCAATCCGAAACTGTTCAAGGCCTTGGTCAAGACCCTGCATGCAAACCTTAACACGCCACCGGGGGCCGGCGCTGCAACAACGACGGCCCCCTAGCGCACGGCGGCTCAGGGGTGCTCGTCCGCCCCTTCCGGTTTGGGCTTGAGCGCCAGATCATCGCGCCGCAGCCCCAGTTCGATGGCGCCAGCGCTGGCCACGTAAACTGACGAGTACGTACCGAAACCTACCCCGACCAACATCGCCAGCGCAAAGTTGCGAATCACCGGCCCTCCCAGCACCAGCAGCGCGAGGACCGCCAGCAGGGTCGTGCCGCTGGTGAACAGGGTGCGCGTCAGGGTCTGGTTAATGGCGGCATTGACCACCTCCACTACCGTGCCTTTGCGCATTTTTCGGAAGTTTTCCCGGATCCGGTCCAACACCACCACCGAGTCGTTCACGGAATAGCCGATCACCGCCAGCACGGCAGCCAGTACGGTAAGGTCGAACTGCCATTGGAAAAGGGAAAATACGCCGATAGTAATCAAGGCATCGTGCGCCAGCGCGATGATGGTACCCAGTGCCAACCGCCATTCGAACCGCAGGGTTACGTAAATCAGAATACCGATCAGGGCGTATAGCAGTGCCAACCCGCCCTTCTGCACCAGTTCACTACCGACTTGCGGACCAATATATTCCACCCGCTGCATCTTGACATTCGCATCGGCCTGCTTGAGGGCGCTCAGAACCCGGTCGCTGAGCTGGGCCGAGCTCAGGTTGCCGCGCGGCGGAATCCGGATCAGGACATCGCTGGCAGTACCGAAGTGCTGCGCCTGGGCTTCGGTGAAACCCGCCTTGTCGAGCGCCTGGCGGACCACGGGAATGTCGATCGCCTTGGGATAGCCGACTTCGACCTGAGTACCCCCGGTGAAATCCAGCCCCCAGTTAAGGCCACGGAACACGATCAGCAGCAGCGAGAGCACGACCAGGGTGCCGGAGAAGGCGATGCCGTAGCGCCGCCACCCCATAAAGTCAAACCGAGTGTCTTTGAGAATTTCAATCATGGCGGGTCTCTCAGATCGGTACGTGCTGCAGCTTGCGGCCACCGTAGATCAAATTAATGACGCTACGCGACAGCATGATGGCCGTGAACATGGACGTAACGATACCGATCGACAGTGTGACGGCAAAACCCTTGACCGCACCGGTACCGAAGCCGAACAACACCACGGCCGCAATCAAGGTGGTGATATTGGAGTCCATGATGGTGCCAAACGCCTTGTCAAAGCCGGCGTGGATGGCCGCCTGGGGCGAGTTGCCTATTCGAACCTCCTCGCGTATTCGCTCGAAGATCAGCACGTTCGCATCCACCGCCATGCCCAGCGTCAGGACGATGCCGGCAATACCAGGCAGGGTGAGCGTCGCCTGCAGCATCGACAACACCGCCATAATCAGTATCAGGTTGGCGACCAGCGCGATATTGGCGATGAGGCCAAAGCGATTGTAGTAAACACCCATAAACACCACGATCAGAATGAAGGCCAGCACCCCGGCCTGGAAACCCTGGGCGATGTTCTCCTGGCCAGCGCTGGGGCCGACGGTGCGCTCCTCGACGATGGTGATCGGTGCCGCCAGCGATCCGGCCCGTAGCAGCAGCGCCAGGTTGCGGGCCTGTTCCGGACTCTCCAGACCGGTGATCTGGAAGCGCTTACCCAGGCGTTCACGGATGGTCGCAACGTTGATGACCTTGCGGGTGGTGTAGTTCTGGCGGACATCCTTGCCGTTGACCTTCTTGGTCTCGGTCTTGGTCTCGATGAACACCACCGCGAGGAGCTTGCCGACGTTGTCCTTGGTGGCATCTTCGAAGCGGCGTGCACCAGCGCTGTCCAGGGTGATGAACACGGCCGGCTGGCCGCTTTGCTGATCAAGCCCCGAGGACGCATCGGTGATGTAGTCACCCGTGAGCAGCACCCGTTTGTGCAGCAGAATGGGCCGTCCCTTGGTATCGTGATCGAGCTCGGAGTTCAATGGCACGTGACCGCTCTTCACGGCCGCTTCAGGATTGTGCTCCTGGTCGACCAGGTGAAACTCGAGTGTGGCCGTGGCCCCCAGAATCTCCTTGGCCCGGGTGGTGTCCTGGATACCGGGCAGTTCGACCACGATGCGGTCATTGCCCTGCTGCTGGATAATCGGTTCGGCGACGCCCAGTTCGTTGACCCGATTGCGCAACGTAGTGATGTTCTGCTGCAGTGCAAACTTCTCCTTTTCCTGCAATTGTTTCTGGGTCATTGCCAGTTGCAGCGCGTCACCGGTATCGGCAGCACTGATGTTCAGCTCCGGATCCTGCTGGTGAATCAACGGGCGGGCGCGGGCGACATCGGCCGCATTACGGAACGAAACCCGGATACCTCCGCCGGTGGTCGGCTCAATATCCGAATAATGGATCTGATTTTGGCGCAACATGCTGCGCAGGCCATCAATATAGCTTTGCTGGGCCTGCTTGATAACCGCTTTGGTGTCGACCTGCATCAGGAAATGCACCCCGCCGCGCAGATCGAGCCCCAGATACATGGGATTGAGGCCCAGATCGCGCAGCACCAAGGGTGTCGACGGTGCCAGGTTGAGCGCCACCGTGAAGTCCCGGCCGAGAAAAGACCGCAGTTCATCGGCCGCCTTGAGCTGGCCTTCGGTACCGTCGAACCGAATCAGCATTTGATTGGTTTTGGTGTCAAGCGAGGCGCTCTTGTATTTGATCTTGTCGCCATCGAGCTTATTGGTGACCCGCGAGTACAACGCCTTACTGACCTTAACGGTAGCGCTCGCCGGCGAGATCTGTACCGCGGGATCCTCACCGAAGAGGTTGGGCAACGCATAAAGTACGCCGATGGCAAAAACCGTAACGACGATAACGTACTTCCACCAGGGATATTGATTGAGCATGAACGCTGGTTCCCCGACTGACTAGAGATCGCCCTTGATGGTACCCTTGGGCATCAGCGAGGCGACCGTTTGTTTCTGGACCTTGAGTTGTACGCCTTCGGCCACCTCGACCTGGACAAAGTTATCGCCCACTGAGGTAATACGGCCCAGAACGCCACCGCCGGTAACGATCTCATCACCCTTTTTGAGGGCTTCCATCATCTGGCGGTGTTCCTTGGCGCGCTTAGTCTGCGGACGGATCAGCAGAAAATAGAACACCACGATCAGCAGGATCGGGAACAGCAGACCGAGCAGGCCGTCGCCGGCGACCGGGGAACTGCCCTGTGCCAGGGCATCGCGAATAAAGAAATTCATGGGTTGCGCCTTCCCGTGGAATGCTAAATAAATCGTTTGCTTGCGGCGCCGGAGAAAACCGGTTCGCTAATCCAAAAGGCGCTATTATACACAGGCATCCGTCGAGGGCAGCAAACCCCGGCGGCGTTATCCACACCGCGCCTGGTCGGGAACCGGGGCCGCTGCCAGGAACTGTTCAACCCTGCTCAAAACAGGCCTGACCAGGTCAGCCCGCTCCGGCTTTTCGAAACAGGGCACCAGCCGTCCGTCGGTCAACTCCGCGCGTCCGTTCTGCAGACGATGGCCATCACTGTAGACCGTCTTCATGGGTGATCAGCGGTATCGACTATGGTCACGTGGTCGGCACGCCAGGCGCCAGGCCAGACTTCCCCTGAGCGGCTGCGCAGGGCGCGGATCTGTGCCAGCGGCAAGGCACGGGCCACGAGTAATGACCCACCGGCATCGGCCTGAGCATTGGCCGGCAATTCGGCGGCTACCCCGGTCAGGTTCAGCGCTTGCTCGCAGGGCACGTACACGCCAGCACCACCGACATAGTCCGGATGCCCTGCCCGGGGCCGGCCACTGCAAGCCACCATGCACACAGTGGTAAAAAGTTCCACCGCACGCGCCCGACAGCAATTGCTGACCCGCCAGAAGCCGCCCTGGCTGGTCATTGACGGCACCAGCATCAGATCGAGCCGACACCCGGCAAGGCGGGCGGCCAGGGCCGGCAATTCGCTATCCAGGCAAATCACCAGCGCCAGCCGCAAGCCGCGCCAGTGAATGATCTTCAGGGTGTCGCCTGACGCCAGGTGCCAGGCCCCCGGGTCGCGTTCGTCTGGTGTCAGGCACAGCTTGTCCTGGCTGTGGACGATGCCGTCCGGTAACAGCAGGTGGCCCCGGTTGACCAGTGCCGGCGTCCGCCCTGGCACCGATGCCGGGATGGTCCCGGCCAGCAGGGCGATACCATACTCCCGGGCCAGTTGTGCCAACGCCGGCAACAGCCGTTCACCCTGTTCAGCCAGCCAGGGAATTTCGCCGTCGGCTGGCAGGTCCGCCGGTGCATAATGCAACCACTGGGCACAGGCATATTCCGGCAACATCAGGAGTTCGGCACCTTCCTCGCGAGCCTGCCCCAAGCGAGCCTCGACGCGCTGCAACCAGGCGTCGGGGCCGGCCACCGGCGTCGCCAGATCAGTTGCCCACAAGGCAACGCCCAGGGTGTCGTGAATCACTTCTTCAACCGTGTCCAGACCCGATCCCGCAACGCCCGCGCCTTGGCTGAGCATTCCTTGCTGGGCCGCAAGCGGCTGATGTACTCCGCCGGCATATTGACGGCCGGATCGTTCTTGAGAGCCGGTTTCAGGTATTGAATGGAATCTCTGATGGTATTCATGTAGCCCGTGTAGTTGCTGGCGACGGCAATGTTCTTCGGATCCATCATCCAGTTGATGAACTTCTTGGCGTTGGCGACATGCGGTGCTCCCTTTGGCACCACGAAATTGTCATTCCAGAAGCTCAGGCCCTCCTTGGGATAGACGTAGACAGCGGTCTTCAGTTTCTGTTTGGTACGGTGCGCGGCGCCATTCCATTGCATGTGGGCAATCACCTCACCAGCAATCATGCGGTCAATGGTGCCGTCGGACTGATACACGGCGACGAAAGGCTTCTGCTTGAGCAGCACGTCGAGTATCTTCTGGGCGTCCTTGGGATCCTCGGTACATTTGTCGACGCCGACGTAGTAGGCCGCGGCATCATAGTCCTCGACCTCGTCGTTGAGCATGGCGATCTGCCCCTTGAGTGCGGCGGCCGGTTCGAACAGCGACTTCCAGGAGTTAGCCAGCTTACCCCCCGGCACCCGGGCCGAGTCGTAAGTAAACCCTGTCGTGCCCCACATATAGGGTGCCGAGTATTCCCGCTTGGGGTCATATGAAGGATGCGCGTACGGCGCCATGACATTCTTGAAGTTCGGCATCTTGTCGACATCAATCTTCTGCGCCAGGCCCTCCTTGATCATGGTGCGTACCATGTAGCCGGACGGCACCACCACGTCATAACCGGTGGCACCGGCCTGAAGCTTGGCCAGCATGGTCTCGTTGGAGTCATACACATCCAGGGTGACCTTGATGCCGGTCTCCTGTTCGAATTTTTTCAGCAGATCCTGCGGAATATAGTTCGACCAGTTATACAGGAACAACTGTTGCTCGGCGCGGGCACTGCTGACGGACAAGCCGAGCAGTGCGGCCAGCAGCACGACGGCCAGATTAATGGTGGTCTTCATTGTGTCTCCTCCTTGGGTTTGCAGGAACGTCTCAACACAGCTTCCGGCTTCAGCCCCGCCGCTGGCCGACCAGCCAGGACAGCGACACCAAGCTGATCGAAATCACCAGCATCAGGGCTGAGACCGCGTTGACCTCCGGCGAGATGCCGATGCGGATCATGCCAAAAATATAGACCGGCAGCGTCGTGGCGCCGGCACCCGCAACAAAATACGTAATCACAAAGTCGTCGAGTGAAATTATAAACGCCAGCAATGCGCCCGACATGATTCCGGGCCACAACAACGGCAGCGTGATCCGTCGGAACGTGTGCCAGGGGTTGGCATAGAGATCGGCAGCCGATTCCTCGAGCGTGGGGTCCATGCCCTCAAGCCGGGCCCGGATCGGCAGATACGCAAACGGGATGCAGAAGACCGTGTGGGCGACGATCACCGTCAGCAGGCTGAGGCGGATTCCCAGCAGTACGAAAAACAGCAGGGTCGCGACCGCGGTCACGATCTCCGGCACCACCAACGGCAGGGCAATCAGCGCGCTGACGCCGTCCTGACCGCGGAAGCGGCGCCCACGGGCCATACCGAGAGCCGCCAGGGTGGCCAGCACGGTAGCCGCAGCAGTCGCGCTGGTGGCCACGACCAGCGAATTGCGCGCCGCCCGCAGAATGTCTTCGTTGTGCAGTACCGCTGCATACCAATGCAGGCTGAAACCGCCCCAGATCGTGACCACCCGGTTGGCATTGAATGACAGCGCCAGCAGGATGACGATTGGCAGGTAGAGGTAGGCGAAGAACACCGCCACCCCGGACCGCACCCCCGTGAAACGCCATAGTGGACGACTCACAGGTGCACCGTCTGATTCCGTCGACCGCGCAGCAGATAAACCAGCATGGCCAGCAATACGAGGGCCAGCAGAGCGAACGCCAGTGCTGCTCCGAATGGCCAGTTGCGGGCGGCACCAAATTGGTTCTGGATCAGATTGCCGATCATCATGGTTTTGGAACCACCGAGCAGTTCCGGTGTGACGTACGCTCCCAGACATGGCACAAACACCAGGATACAGCCGGCCACGATGCCCGGCCGGGCCAGCGGCACGATGACGCGACTCAGCGCCCGGCGTCGGTCGGCGCCGAGATCAAAAGCGGCTTCCACCAGGCGCAGGTCAATCTTTTCCAGGCTGGCATAGATCGGCAGCACCATGAACGGCAGAAACGAATAGGTCAGGCCGACGCCGATGGCAAACGGCGTATACAATAGCGACAGTGAGCCGTGCCCCAAGCCCAGCCCGTTGAGCGCGGCATCAATCAACCCGCCGTTACGCAGCAGGATAATCCAGGCATAGTTGCGCACCAGCAGGTTGGTCCAGAACGGGATGGTCACCAGAAAAACCAGTAAACTGCGATAACGTGCCGGCTGCAACATCATGTAGAGCGCCGTCGGAAAACCCACCACCAGTGCCAGCACAGTCGTTACCGCCGACAGCCAGAAGGAGCGCAGGAAGATCTGCAGATAATCGGTGTTGAGCGCCAGGCTACCGTCCAGATTGCGCTGGAACAGGAAGTTGACATAGGCCTCGGCAGTATGCCGGTGCCACTGAACACCGCCATAGCTGCCGCGCTCCAGAAACGAGACGTAGGCCATCAGCAGAATTGGCAACAGCATGAAAAAACCGATGTAGCCAACCGCCGGGGCGATCAGCACCACCCGCTGCAGCCGCGGTTTTCGCGTCGGCCGCCCGGCCATCAGTCAGCCAGCACCCGGACCGCGTCCGCCGGAATCGATACGGCCACGACCTCACCCTGCTGGAAATGCCGGCCGGCACCAGCACGGTTCTGCACCCGGACCTGAAACCCCGTCCCGGTATCCAGCCGTACGTGGTAGGTGGTGTCGGTACCAAGATAGACCACCGTTTCCAGCGTGCCGGGCAGCCCACCACCGCCCGCGGCCTCGAGCGCGGCTCGTTCCGGACGCACGGCCAGGGTGACTCGCTGGCCGCGCTCCACGCTGGCGGGCTCGGCGGCCTCGAGCATAGCCCCGGAATCCAAACGCAGACGGACACCCTCCGTGCCGTTGACCATGCACTCGGCCTCAAGGAAATTGGTCGCGCCAATGAAGTCAGCAATAAAGCGACTCTTGGGGTGCTCGTAGATCTCCGCGGGACCGCCGACCTGGAGGATTTGTCCATTCTGCATGACTGCGATCCGGTCCGACATGGTCAGCGCTTCCTCCTGATCATGGGTAACGAACATAAAGGTGACGCCGGTCTCCAACTGCAGTCGCTTGAGTTCAATCTGCATCTCCTTGCGCAGCTTGAGATCGAGCGCCGACAGTGGCTCGTCCAGCAGCAATACCTGAGGCCTGTTGGCCAACGCCCGGGCCAGGGCCACGCGCTGCTGCTGCCCACCGGAAAGCTGGGCCGGGCGACGCTGCTCATAAGCCTCAAGTCGGACCAGTGCCAGCATCTCACGGACCCGGCGGGTCCGTGCAACCGGATCGACACGCTGCATTTCCAGGCCGAATGCCACGTTCTGGCCAACCGTCAGGTGGGGGAACAAGGCATAGCTCTGAAACACGGTGTTAACCGGCCTTCGGAATGGCGGCAGACCAATCAGGCTGCGGTCATCGAGTAAGATGTCACCCGCAGTCGGCTCCTCGAAACCGGCAATCAGCCGCAACAGCGTCGTCTTGCCGCAGCCGGAGGGACCCAGCAGGGTGAAAAACTCATTCGGTTGGATATCGATACTGACGTCGTCGAGGGCATACACCACGTCGGCACCGCTAGCGAAGCGCTTGCTGACCCCCCGCACGGAAATGGCACCCGCCGTCACGGGGCCTCACGCTCGGGCTCGCCCACACACATTCGCTGCCGCCTCAGTGCAAACATTGTTCGCCTCTCCATGACCATGTTTAATACCTTATATCAGAGCGCGCGCCGCCATGGCACCCTCGGGGCCCACAGCCGGGTGCCCGGGATGGTACTCGTCCGACGCCACCCGGCGCCGTAAACTGGGGGTTGATCGCACCGGTCGTACCGATCCGGGCGTGGCCACCGCTACCGATAGCAGAGGTTGATATGCAGCGCATTGTATCCACCCTGACGATGCTGGGCCTGGTGTTACTGGCACCATTAGCCCAGGCCGCTCAGGCCAGCACACCGGTGTATGCCCTGAGCATGTACGGTAGCCCCAAGTATGGGCCGGATTTCACCCACTTCGACTACGTCGACCCACATGCCACCAAAGGCGGCAAGGTCAAGCTTGCAGCGGTCGGCACGTTTGACACGCTTAATCCGTTCACGCTTAAGGGTGTCGCCGCCGCCGGCAGCGGCAATCTGTTCGACACCTTGATGGTAAGCAGCGCCGATGAGCCGTTTACCGAATACGGGCTGGTTGCAAAAAGCGTCGAGCTGCCTCCGGATCGGAGCTGGGTCATTTTCAACCTGAGGCCAGAGGCACGGTTTCACGACGGCAGTCCGATTACGGCCGACGATGTGGTGTTCTCCTTCCACATCCTGAAGCACAAAGGCCATCCGTTTTACGCCAGCTATTACGCTAACGTGGCCGAGGCTGAAAAGCTGGGTCCACATCGGGTCAAGTTCGTCTTCCGGGGTGGTGCTAATCGCGAACTGCCGTTGATCATCGGCCAGCTACCCATATTTTCCAAGGCTTACTGGCAGAACAAGGACTTTGCCGCGACCACCCTCAAGACACCGCTCGGCAGCGGGCCATATACGGTTGCCGAAGTCGACCCGGGCCGTTCCATCAGCTACCGTCGGGTCAAGAACTACTGGGCAGCCAACCTGCCGGTTAACCGCGGCCGCTACAACTTCGACACCATCCGCTATGACTACTATCGCGACAGCACCGTCGCACTGGAAGCGTTCAAAGCCGGCGAATATGACTTCCGCCAGGAAAACTCGTCCAAGGCCTGGGCCACGGGCTACGATGGCCCGGCCCTCAGGGCCGGCATGATCCATAAGGAATTGATCCCTAACCACGTCCCTCAGGGCATGCAAGGGTTCGTCTACAACACCCGCCGAGCCGTGTTCAGGGATAGACGGGTCCGCCAGGCGCTGGCCTACGCCTTTGACTTCCCGTGGACTAATAAAGCCTTGTTTTACGGCGCTTATACCCGCACCCGGAGCTATTTTTCCAATTCCCAGCTGGCCGCAACCGGACTGCCCACCCGGGCCCAGCTGAAATTGCTGGCACCCTTCCGTAAACAGTTGCCCGCGGCCGTCTTCGACAAGTTCTACCAGCCGCCGACCACCGACGGTTCCGGCAACATCCGACCCAATCTCCGTACGGCCTTCGAACTGCTCGCCAAAGCAGGCTGGCACATCCGCGACGGCAGGATGGTCAACGGTAAAACGGGCCGCCCGCTGGCATTTCAGATTCTGCTGGTCGACCCGGCGTTCGAGCGGGTCGTGCTGCCGTTCAAGAACAATCTGGCCCGGCTCGGTATCGACGTCAGCGTGCGCACCGTGGACGTGGCGCAGTATCAGCAACGACTCGACAGCTTCGACTTCGACATGGTGGTGTCGACCTTTCCGCAGTCCCTCTCCCCGGGCAACGAGCAGCGCGATTTCTGGAGCTCGCAGGCAGCGCAAACATCCGGCAGCCGCAATCTGGCCGGCGTCCGCAGTCCCGTGATCGACAGGCTGGTCGAAAAGATTGTCTCGGCACCGGACCGGCCCAGCCTGGTCGCCGCCTGCCGCGCGCTGGACCGGGTCCTGCAATGGGGATTCTACGTCATTCCGCAGTGGCACCTGACCGCATTCCGGGTAGCCTACTGGAACAAATTCGCGTTGCCGGCCAAAAACCCGCCCTACGCCCTCGGCTTCGATACCTGGTGGGTCGATCCGGCCAAAGTTGCGCGCATCCGGCAATGGCGGACATCGGGTAAGTAACCGCCGATGGCCGCCTATGCCCTGCGCCGGCTGCTGCTGATCATTCCGACCCTGTTCGGCATCATGGTGACCAACTTCGTGATCGTCCAGGCCGCTCCCGGCGGCCCAGTTGAGCGCTTGCTGGCGCAGTTGCACGGCGTAAACGTGCAAGCGACGGCTCGCATCAGTGGCGCCGGCGGCGACACGGCCACTGGCGCCAGCAACGGTCAGCAGGCCAGCACTGGCACCAGCAGTTATCGCGGTGCCCGGGGTCTGGATCCGGCGCTGGTCAAGCGGATCGAAAAGCTGTACGGGTTTGACAAGCCAGCCTGGCAACGCTTCGTCGACATGATGAAGAATTATCTGGTGTTCAACTTCGGCAAGAGTTTCTACAGCGACCGCTCCGTGGTCAGCCTGGTGCTGGACAAAATGCCGGTGTCAATCTCGCTGGGTTTATGGACCACGCTGCTGGTGTATCTGATATCGATTCCGCTGGGCATCGCGAAGGCAGTGCGCGACGGCAGTGCATTCGACGTCTGGAGCAGCGTGGTCGTCATCGTCGGATACGCTATCCCCGGCTTTCTGTTCGCGGTGCTGCTGGTAGTGCTGTTCGCGGGCGGCAGTTTTCTGGACTGGTTCCCATTGCGCGGCCTGGTTTCCGACAACTGGGCCAGTCTGAGCTGGCCAGCGCGGATCGGCGATTATTTCTGGCATATCACGCTGCCGGTGCTAGCGCTGGTGATCAGCGGCTTCGCCAGCCTTACTATGCTAACCAAGAACTCCTTTCTCGACGAGATTAACAAGCAATATGTCGTCACCGCCCGCGCCAAGGGCTGCGGCGAAAAACGGGTGCTGTACGGCCATGTTTTCCGCAATGCCATGCTGCTGGTAGTTGCCGGATTTCCCAGTGCATTTATCAGTATTCTGTTCACCGGCGCCTTGCTGATTGAGGTGATTTTCTCGCTGGACGGACTTGGCCTGCTCGGTTTCAATGCCGCAATCAACCGCGATTATCCCGTGATGTTCGGTACCCTGTACTTTTTCAGCCTGCTGGGCCTGATGCTCAATCTGGTGGGTGACTTGACGTATACATTCGTCGATCCACGCATTGACTTCGAGACCCGGGACGTCTGACCGATGAGTCCGTTGAACCAGCGGCGCTGGCGTAATTTCAAGGCCAACCGTCGCGGCTTCTATTCCCTGTGGATTTTTCTGGTGCTGTTCAGCGTCAGTCTGTTCGCCCAGTTTATAGCCAACGACAAACCGCTACTCGTTTATTACAGCCATTCGCTCTACTTCCCGATCCTGAAGTCGTATCCCGAGACCACCTTCGGGGGCTTCTTTCCCACCGAAGCAGACTACCGCGACGCTGAGGTGAAGAGGTTGATCGACGCCAAAGGCTGGATGATATGGCCGCCCATTCCGTTCAGCTATGACACGGTCAACTACAACCTCCAACAACCGGCCCCGTCGCCGCCTTCACGAAACAACTGGTTGGGTACCGACGCCCAGGCCCGCGACGTACTGGCCCGCACCATTTACGGGTTCCGTATTTCCGTTCTGTTCGGCCTGGTACTAACGGTGCTGAGTTCGGTCATCGGTGTCGCCGCCGGCGCGTTGCAGGGCTACTTCGGCGGCTGGACCGACCTGCTGTTCCAGCGCTTCATGGAAATCTGGTCGGGCCTTCCGGTGCTTTATCTACTGATCATTCTTGCCAGCGTGGTACAACCGAATTTCTGGTGGCTGCTGGGACTCATGCTGCTGTTCGGTTGGACCAGTCTGGTCGGTGTGGTGCGGGCTGAGTTCCTGCGGGCCCGCAACTTCGAATACGTCCGGGCGGCCCGGGCGCTGGGCGTCAGCAATCCGGTCATCATGTTCCGGCATATCCTGCCGAACGCCATGGTAGCCACGCTGACGTTCCTGCCGTTCATTCTGAACGGCTCCATCACCACGCTGACCGCCCTGGACTTCCTCGGTTTCGGGCTGCCTCCGGGATCGGCCTCGCTCGGTGAGCTGCTGGCCGAGGGCAAGGCCAACCTGCAGGCACCGTGGCTGGGCATCACCGCCTTCGTGGTACTGGCCGTAATGCTAAGCCTGCTGATCTTCATCGGCGAGGCCGTGCGCGACGCCTTCGACCCACGCAAGATATACGGGAGTCACGGATGACCAGGCTGCTCGATATCCGCGAGCTCGAGGTGGTGTTCGGCCACAGCGCCGGGGCAATGGAGGCGGTGCGCGGGGTATCACTGCATATCGACCGGGGCGAGGTGGTCGCATTAGTCGGCGAATCCGGATCGGGCAAGTCGGTCACTGCGCTGTCAGTGCTGCAACTGCTGCCCTACCCTCATGCCCATCATCCCGGCGGCCATATCACACTGGACGGCCACTCTCTGATCGGCGCTTCGGCCCGAACACTGCGGCAAATCCGTGGTAACCGGGTAAGTATGATCTTCCAGGAACCGATGACTTCACTCAACCCCCTGCACACCATTGAAAAACAACTGGCCGAGGCCTTATGGCTACATGCCGGGGTACGTCGCAGTGCTGCCCGGGGGCGCATCCTGGAACTGTTAACGCTGGTCGGCATACCCGATGCCGAGCCGCGTCTGGCGAGTTACCCACACCAGCTTTCCGGCGGCCAGCGCCAGCGGGTGATGATTGCCATGGCGCTAGCCAATGAACCCGACCTTCTCATCGCCGACGAACCCACCACCGCGCTGGACGTGACCGTTCAGGCCCAAATCCTGGACCTGCTGCGCGAGCTGCAGCAACGCCTCGGCATGGCCTTGCTGCTGATCACGCACGACCTCGGCGTGGTGCGCCGGCTGGCCCAGCGAGTCTATATCATGCAGGCCGGTCGTGTGGTTGAACAGGGTCCGCTGGATCAGGTATTCCGGCGGCCGCAACATTCTTATACCCGTCATCTGCTGGCGGCGCAGCCCAAGGGCCAGCCGCTGACAGCCGATCCGAATGCCGCCGTCGTTCTGCAAGCCCGCGACGTTCGGGTCTGGTTCCCGATCCGGCGGGGATTGCTGAAGCGCACGGTGGGCCACGTCAAAGCGGTCGACGGCATTGATGTGGAACTGCGCGCCGGCCATACCCTGGGCATCGTTGGCGAGTCCGGTTCCGGCAAGACTACGCTCGGGCTTGCTTTGCTGCGCCTGGAGCGAAGTCGCGGGTCAATCCGGTTTGACGGCCGCGAGTTGCAGAACCTGCGCGCCAGAGCACTGCGA
Organism: uncultured Gammaproteobacteria bacterium; assembly: GCA_963713445.1. Lineage (GTDB taxonomy): Bacteria > Pseudomonadota > Gammaproteobacteria > Competibacterales > Competibacteraceae > CAVQMB01. Next base: position 150,856 of record CAVQMB010000004.1, read on the forward strand.
CCCCTGCGGGCCGGAATGCAGATCGTGTTCCAGGATCCGTTTGGTAGTCTCAGCCCGCGCCAATCCGTGCTCCAGATCATTGAGGAGGGCTTGCGGGTCCACGGCCATGACATCAGCGCGGCGGCGCGTGAGCAGCGGGTCATTCAGGCGCTGCGGGAAGTGGGCCTCGATCCGGCCAGCCGGCACCGTTATCCGCACGAGTTCTCCGGCGGCCAGCGCCAGCGTATCGCCATCGCCCGGGCCATGGTTCTGGCGCCGCGGCTGCTGGTACTGGACGAGCCCACCTCGGCGCTCGATGTCTCGGTCCAGGCCCAGATCGTCGACCTGCTGCGCAGCCTGCAAACCCGCCACAATCTGGCCTATATTTTCATCAGTCATGACCTGAAAGTGGTACGGGCGCTGGCCGATCAGATTATCGTCATGCGCGACGGCCAGGTGGTTGAAAGCGGCTCCACCCGTCAGATCTTTGAACGGCCGGCAAAAGACTACACCCGAGCCCTCATGGCAGCAGCGCTCAATCTTGAGGCGGCGGCAGCGGCCTGAATGTCGGCCATTATCAGCGGAATCCTAGACCCACCCCGGGCTGCGCGGCCTGCAATTTCGACAGTGGCATCTTCCATTCCGGGAGATGATGCTCCAGCCAGTTCCTGACCGGTGTCAGCGCGGGATTGGACAGATGGCCGGCCAGCAGACGCTGCACTCGGGGAACATGGGCCAGATAGCCGCATTTGCCGTCGCGAACGCAGAGCCGCACGAACAGGCCCAGCACCTTGCTATGTCGCTGAGCAGCAAGCACCGCGTACCACCGTTCGAACGACTCACGCGCGCTGCCGGTTAGGTGCCCCAGGTAATGGTCCAAAACAGCGCGAGCCACTGCCGGTGTCACGTCGCGACGAGCATCTTCCAACAGCGACATCACGTCGTAAGCGGTCGGGCCGATCCGAGCATCCTGGAAATCCAGCAGCGCACACTGGCCGTTGTCCAGACGCATCAAGTTATCGACGTGGAAATCCAGCAGGACCAGTGAACACACCGGCGACGGCAAGCCCTCCAATGTCCGCTCCCAAGCCCGGCGATAACTGTCCCGCTCGGTGCTTGTGGCCGGGCGACCACGCCAGACCGGCAGCAGCCACAACACCAGCCGGCCCGCCTCTTCCAACAGCATCGACTGCTCGTAGTGTGGCACCGCCACGGTGGTGGCCTGTACGTGCCCGTGCAACCTGAGCAACTGCGCGATCGCCAGCCGGTAAAGCATCGCTTCGTCGGCACCCTCGGCCAGCAGACGGGTAAACGTCGCCTCGCCCAGATCTTCCAGCAATACCAAACCCTGTATGCAATCCGCCGCAAAGATCCGTGGCACACGAAGCCCCAGCCGTTGCAGATGAGCTGCCACACGCAGGTACGGCAGCGGCGTCAATCCGCCCATGTCCATCAGTAGCAGCGGCGGTTGCGACCCAAGCAGACGAAAATAGGACCGGGCCGAGGCATCGGCTGCCATAGCCGCGAGCTCCGACCGGGGATGGCCGCAGGCTTTCAGAAAACGCTGCCGGCTCGTCGCGCGAGCGCTCGCATCATTCATGACGCAAAAACGTGAAAGGCCGGAGTTGTCCGGCCTTTCACGGCGTAGCTATACCGCAGTGATCAGTCGCCGGCCTGTGGCCGGTCAACCAGTTCAACCAACGCCATCGGGGCATTATCGCCGTGCCGGAAACCGCACTTAAGGATGCGCAGATAACCGCCAGGTCGCGCCTTGTAGCGAGGACCCAGTTCGTTGAACAGCTTGGTCACCGCATCCCGATCACGCACCCGGTTAAATGCCAAGCGACGGCGGGCTTGGCCATCTTCCTTGGCCAGCGTGATCAGAGGTTCCACAACCCGCCGCAGTTCTTTAGCTTTGGGCAGAGTAGTCTTGATGATTTCGTGCGCCACCAGCGATGTCGTCATGTTGCGGAACATGGCCTGACGATGACTGCTGGTACGGTTTAATGATCGACCGGACTTACGATGTCGCATATGTTGGTTCCTTACGCTTCGGATAGCGTCTGGCTGTCAGGCCGACGCCTTCTCGTCGTCTTGATCGTGCCCCAGGTTCGCGGGGGGCCAGTTCTCAAGCTTCATACCCAGCGATAAGCCGTGCTTGGCCAACACATCTTTGATCTCCGTCAGCGATTTCTTGCCGAGGTTGGGTGTTTTCAGCAACTCCACTTCGGTGCGCTGTATCAGATCGCCGATGTAATAAATGCTTTCTGCCTTGAGGCAGTTAGCCGACCGAACGGTCAGTTCAAGGTCATCGACCGGGCGCAGCAGAATCGGATCGATCTCGGTGATCTCCTGCTTCGGCTTCTCCTCGTCGCGCACCTGCAGATCCACAAAAACCGCCAACTGATCACGCAGAATACGCGCCGCACCGCGAATCGCCTCCTCCGGATCGATGGTCCCGTTGGTCTGCAGATTGATAATCAGCTTATCAAGGTCTGTGCGCTGCTCGACGCGCGCACTTTCAACCCGGTAGCTGACCTGCACGATGGGGCTGAACGAAGCGTCCAGCATCAACGCCCCGATCGTCCGGCTATCTTCCGCATCAATGCGCTGCACAGCGGGCTGGTAACCACGCCCGCGGGCGACCTTGAGTCGCATACTGAGCTCGCCCTCTTTGGTCAAGTGGGCGATTTCATGGTCCGGATTGGCAATCTCGACGTTGTGTGAGCTCTCAATATCACCGGCTGTCACCACGCCTGGGCCTTTCTTGCTCAGCTTGAGCAATGCCTCGTCGCCCGAACGCAGGTCAATCGCCACACCTTTGAGATTCAGCAGGATATCGATGACATCCTCCTGTAGACCCTCAACCGACGAATACTCATGCAACACGCCGTCGATCTCACATTCGACGACCGCGCAGCCCGGAATGGACGACAGCAGGATACGCCGCAGGGCGTTTCCCAGAGTATGGCCAAAGCCCCGCTCCAGCGGCTCCAGCGTTATCCGCGCATGGTGAGTGCTGAGCACTTCCACATCAACCGTGCGCGGGGTAAGCAAATCGAATGTTACAGGCATTGCCAATCAGACCTTGCGCGTAGCTTACTTGGAGTACAACTCGACAACCAGCGACTCGTTTATGTCAGCCGCCAGATCGCCCCGGTCAGGCACCCGTTTAAAGGTACCGAGCATCTTGCTGGCGTCAACGTCGACCCAGTCCGCAAGACCCACGCTCTGTGCCAGCTGCAAGGCGTTCTGCACCCGCAGCTGATTACGGGCCTTTTCGCGGATGCTGATAACATCGTCGGTTTTGACTTGGTAGGACGGGATATTCACCACCTCCCCGTTGACCAGCACAGCACGATGCGATACCAGCTGGCGCGCCTCACAACGAGTGCTCCCGAAACCCATACGGTAGACCACGTTATCCAGCCGGCACTCCAGCAATTTCAGCAGGTTCTCACCGGTTGACCCCTTACGGCGCGCCGCTTCCTTGTAGTAATTGCCAAACTGGCGCTCAAGCACACCATACATCCGCCGCAGTTTCTGCTTCTCGCGCAGTTGCAAACCGTAGTCGGAAAGCCGCGTACGGCGGCGCCCGCCATGCTGACCCGGCGGTCGCTCGATGTTGCACTTGGACGCCAGCGGCCGCGCCGCAGACTTCAGAAACAGGTCAGTGCCTTCACGGCGGCTAAGCTTGCATTTGGGACCAAGATATCTCGCCATTGCGTTACTCCCTGATCATACCCGCCGCTTTTTCGGCGGTCGGCAGCCGTTATGCGGAATCGGCGTGACGTCAGTAATGGTGGTCACCTTGAAACCGGCGGCATTCAGCGCCCGCACAGCGGATTCCCGCCCCGGCCCCGGGCCCTTGACCCGCACGTCAAGGTTCTTCAGGCCTAGTTCCTTGACCACTTCACCGGCCCGCTCAGCCGCCACCTGGGCGGCAAACGGGGTACTCTTGCGCGAGCCCTTGAAGCCGGATCCGCCAGATGTCGCCCACGCCAGTGCATTTCCCTGGCGATCAGTGATAGTGATGATGGTATTGTTAAATGATGCATGCACATGGGCTATACCATCGACCACATGCTTTTTGACTTTCTTGCGAACCTTGGTAGCAGGCTTGGCCATATCTGATCCTTAACTCACTTCTTGATCGGCCGCCGGGGACCCTTGCGGGTACGGGCGTTGGTGCGAGTGCGCTGACCGCGCACCGGCAGGCCGCGGCGGTGACGCAGTCCACGGTAGGCACCCAGATCCATTAACCGCTTGATATTCATCGTCACTTCACGGCGCAGATCACCTTCTACCGAAAGCTTGCCGACTTCAGCACGCAAGGCCTCGATCTGGTCCTCAGTGAGTTCCTTGACCTTGGTCTCTGGCGCCACCTTGGCCTGGCCACAGATGAATCGCGAACGAGTCACGCCAATGCCGTAAATGGCCTGTAAGGCGATGACTGTGTGTTTATTGACAGGGATATTAATTCCCGCGATACGGGCCATTACTCGACTCCTAACCCTGAATTCGGCCGTTCAACTAAACGGTTAATTTTAGACGAAAACCATATGCTACTCAAGCTCAGCCTTGCCTCTGCTTATGCCGGCCGTCAGCGCAAATCACCCGGACCACACCGCGACGGCGGATGATTTTGCAGTTGCGGCAGATTTTCTTTACCGAAGCACGTACTTTCATGACTGTTCTCCAAAACGCTGCAGGCCGGACCAGATCAGCCCTGACCCACGCTATCTGTTCAGCGGATCACGCCCTGCCCGCCGGGAATGCCCCGCATGTTGGCCTTTTTCATCAGACTCTCGTACTGGTGGGACATCAGGTGCGCATTGACCTGGGCCATGAAATCCATCACCACCACCACGATGATCAGTAAGGATGTGCCGCCAAAGTAAAACGGCACATTCCAGTACAGAATCAGAAATTCCGGCAGCAGACATACCGCCACCAGATAGACTGCACCGACCAGCGTTAGCCGCCCCAGTACCTTGTCGATATAGGCAGCCGTTTGCACGCCAGGCCGGATCCCGGGTATGAACGCACCTGATTTCTTCAAGTTATCGGCAGTATCACGGGAATTAAATACCAGCGCCGTGTAGAAGAAACAGAAAAACACAATCAGACTCGCGTAGACAATCACGTACAACGGCTGCCCGGGTGACATGGCGCTGCTGAATCGCTGTAACCACTCCATACCGGGCGCGTTACCGAACCAGTTGCCTAACGTTGCCGGAAACAGGATCAGGCTGGATGCGAAAATCGGTGGAATGACACCCGACATATTCAGCTTGAGCGGTAGGTGACTCGTCTGCCCGGCATACATGCGACGCCCTTGTTGGCGTTTGGCGTAGTGCACCGTAATCTTGCGCTGACCGCTTTCCACAAACACCACGAAGGCAGTCACCACCAGTACAAGTGCGACGATGAAGATTAGCAGAAACGTATTGATTTCACCGGTTCGCGCCAACTCCAACGTCCCACCTACGGCACTGGGCAGACCGGCCACAATGCCCGTCAGGATCAACATCGAGATACCATTACCGATGCCTCGCTCGGTGACTTGTTCACCCAGCCACATCAAGAACATGGTCCCCGTTACCAGGGAGATCACAGAGATCATGATGAAAGCAGGACCCGTAAACGCCACCACCGGCTGCCCAGCCACCTGCTGGTGCTGCAGCGCAATGCTGACACCAAGCGACTGAAACGCAGCCAGCATCACCGTAAGGTAGCGCGTGTACTGGGTAAGCTTACGCTGGCCGGCATTGCCTTCCTTACGCAGCTCTTCCAGCGTCGGGATGACGTGAGACATCAACTGAATGATGATAGAGGCCGAAATATACGGCATCACACCCAGCGCGAAAATGCTCAGTCGCTTCAGTGCCCCGCCCGAGAACATGTTGAACATGTCCAGAATCGTGCCCCGCTGTTGGTTGAACAGCTCGGCCATGATTTCGGGCCGGACCCCAGGCACGGGAATAAATGAACCGATACGGAAAACCACCAGCGCGCCCAGCAGGAACAGCAGACGCTGGCGGAGCTCCGTCATTTTTCCGAGATTGGGCAGGGATGAGGCCATACTTGAGCTACTCTGCGGTTATTCCAGAATTTGCCCGCCAACGGCTTCGATAGCGGCTCTGGCTCCTTTCGTCACACCCAGTCCGCGAACCGTGACAGCCTTGCTGATCTCACCCGAGGCGATGATCTTGGCGTGCTTGATCGATGCCGAAATAATATTGGCCCGCCGGAGCGCCATCAGATCAATCACATCGGCATCGATGCCGGCCAACTCGTGCAACCGCACCTCGGCAGTAATCAAGGCCTTGGGGGAGCGGAATCCGCGCTTGGGCAAACGCCGCTGCAGCGGCATCTGACCGCCTTCAAAGCCAATTTTATGGAAGCCGCCGGAACGCGATTTCTGGCCTTTGTGGCCACGGCCACCGGTCTTGCCCAGCCCCGATCCGATACCACGACCAACTCGCTTGGCGTCGGGCCGGCTGCCGGGCGCTGCTTTGAGGGTGTGCAGTCGCATCAGTCTTCCTCAACTCTTAACATGTAGGACACCTTATTAATCATGCCCCGATTTTCAGGCGTATCGGCAACGGCAACGGTGTGATGCATGCGCCGCAACCCGAGACCACGGACGCAGGCCTTGTGCGCCGCCAGCCGGCCGTTGGTGCTTTTCACCAGGGTCACTTTGAGCTGCTTCTCACCCATGACTTATCCCCGTAGTTCTTCGGCCGACTTGCCTCGCTTAGCGGCCACATAGTCCGGCGAACTCATGCTGGACAGGGTCTTGAGCGTTGCCCGGACCACGTTGATCGGATTTCGTGACCCCAGGCTCTTCGCCAAAACATCCTTAACGCCCAACACCTCAAACACCGCGCGCATCGGCCCGCCGGCAATGATACCGGTGCCCTCTGAGGCCGGCTGGATGAACACGCGGGCGGCGCCGTGGCGCCCGGTAACCGGATAGTGCAATGTGCCGCCGTTCAGAGTAATCCGCCGCATATCGCGCCGCGCCTTTTCCATCGCTTTCTGAATCGCTGTGGGCACTTCGCGGGCCTTGCCATAACCGAAACCAACCCTACCCTTGCCGTCACCCACGACCGTCAAGGCTGTAAAACCAAACTGTCGACCACCTTTGACCACCTTGGCCACACGGTTGACCGTGATCAGTTTTTCCTGCAGGCCGTCGTTGCTCTGTGAACTATCTACGTTCGTTGCCATCTTTGCTCCTTAAGCTCAGATCTGCAGGCCATTCTCACGGGCGGCGTCAGCAAGTGCCTTGACCCGGCCATGGTACTTGAACCCGGAACGGTCGAAGGCCACCTTCTCGACACCCAGTGCTTTAGCCTTTTCTGCAATCGCCGTCCCTACTGCTTTGGCCGCCTCGATATTCCCGGTGGATCTCAGCTCGCCACGCAGGCCAGCCTCTACTGTCGAAACACACGCAAGCACACGAGCGCCACTGGCATCAAATAACTGGGCATAGATGTGGCGCGGTGTGCGATGGACGCAGAGACGGACCACACCTAGTTCGCGGATCTTCAACCGAGTACGACGACCACGCCGTAACCGTGCTGTTTTTTTGTCCATAGCGATTACTTCTTCTTCGCCTCTTTCATAATGATTCGTTCATCGGCATAGCGAACCCCCTTACCTTTATAAGGTTCGGGTGGCCGGAATGAACGAATCTTGGCTGCTACCGCACCCACCAATTGCTTATCGGTGCCACGCACCACGATATCGGTTTGCGACGGCGTCTCGATGGTCACACCCTCCGGTATCCGATACTCGACCGGATGTGAGAACCCCAGTGTCAGGTTGAGTACCTCACCCTGGGCCTGAGCCCTGTAGCCCACGCCGACTAGCTGCAATCGACGCTCGAAACCCTGACTGACCCCGGTAACCATATTGTTTACCAAGGCCCGCATGGTACCGGCGAACGCGCGGTGTTCAGAGGTCATGGACTGAGCGACAACCTGCAGGGAATTTGCTTCCTGTTCCAGTCGCACGGTCGGGTGCAATGTCAGGTTGAGCACGCCTTTGCCACCCTTTACGGTAATATCCCGCCCCTGGATGGCCACGTCGACACCTTGCGGCAGCACAATCGGTTGTTTAGCGATTCGCGACATCGATCACCTCCCGTTTAGGCCACGATGCACAGCACTTCGCCGCCGTGTCCGGCTGCACGGGCCGCGCGATCGCTCATGACGCCATGTGAAGTGGACACGATGGCGATGCCGAGCCCGCCTTGCACACGAGGTAGTTCACTCTTACCTCTGAAAATGCGCAATCCAGGCCGGCTGACGCGCTCGATCTGCTCGATGACCGGGCCACCTTCGAAATACTTCAAGTCCACAGTCAGCTGCGGCTTACCCGCATTTTCGCTGACGTGGAATCCTTTAATGTACCCTTCGTCCTGCAGTGTCTTGGCAATAGCCGTCTTGAGTTTCGACGACGGCATGCTGACCTGCACCTTGGCGACCGCCTGTGCATTGCGAATGCGGGTGAGCATATCGGCAATGGGATCAGTCATACTCATGAGTAACGATATCCCCGAGTGTTGATTGGATTACCAGCTGGCCTTGCGCAAGCCAGGAATATCACCCCGCATAGCCGCTTCACGGAGTTTGTTGCGGCCGAGACCAAACTTACGGTAGACGCCGTGAGGCCGCCCGGTCAGCCGGCATCGGCGATGCACCCGTACCGGGCTGGAGTCACGTGGCAGTTCCTGCAGCCGACGCTGGGCGTCGCGGCGCTCCTCGTCAGTTGCCGCAGTGCGAATAATTTCCTTGAGTTCAACCCGCTTACTGGCGAACTTTTCCACCAGCTCGGCGCGTCTGACCTCGCGATTAATCATGCTTTTCTTGGCCATAACTTATCCTGAGCCCTCTCAGTTCCGAAACGGGAAGTTGAACGCCGCCAACAGCGCGCGGCCTTCCTCGTTGGTATGAGCCGTCGTGGTAATGGTGATGTCAAGGCCACGCAGGGTATCGATCTGATCATAATCAATCTCCGGAAAGATGATCTGCTCACGGACACCCATGCTGTAATTACCACGACCATCGAAAGACCTTGCGCTGAGCCCGCGGAAATCACGCACCCGCGGGATAGCGACGTTGATCAGTCGGTCAAGGAACTCGTACATGCGCGCACTGCGCAATGTGACCTTGCAGCCAATCGGCCACTCTTCACGAATCTTAAAGCCTGCTACCGATTTGCGCGCCTTGGTTACGATCGGCTTCTGCCCGGCGATGAGCGTCATATCATTGACCGCGTGGTCCATCACTTTCCGATCCGCCACCGCCTCACCCACACCCATATTGAGGGTGACTTTGGTGATGCGCGGCACCTGCATGATATTCTGGTAGCCAAACTGCTGCAGCAACTGCGGCCGCACTGTGCTGTGATAGTACTCCCGGAGCCTCGACATAACCCTAGACATCCACAACTTCGTTATTGGACTTGAAGTAGCGGACCTTCCGTCCGTCTTCAAGCGTCCGGTAGCCCACCCGATCGCCTTTATGCGTGTGCGGATTGAAAAGCATCACGTTCGACACGTGGATGGACGCTTCCTTCTCGATGATTCCACCGGGCTGATTCAGATTGGGATTCGGCCGTGTATGGCGCTTAACCATATTGATCCCTTCGACCATCAGCCGCTCGTCGTTGACCACACGTAACACCGTACCGCGCCGCCCTTTGTCGCGTCCCGCAGTCACGATCACGTCGTCGCCTTTCCTGATTCTTCGCATCGTCGTTCCCCTACAGCACTTCCGGGGCCAGAGAGATGATCTTCATGAAACGCTCGGTACGCAGCTCTCGCGTCACCGGACCGAAGATACGGGTCCCGATCGGCTCCAGTTTGTTGTTCAACAGCACCGCCGCGTTACCGTCAAAGCGAATCAACGAGCCGTCCGATCGGCGCACCCCCTTGCGGGTGCGCACGATGACCGCACTGTAGACCTCGCCCTTCTTGACCCGCCCGCGCGGAATGGCTTCTTTGACGCTGACCTTTATGACATCGCCAATTTGGGCATAGCGACGGTGCGAGCCTCCCAGCACCTTGATACACATCAGACGACGTGCACCGCTGTTGTCGGCCACGTCCAGAGTGGTTTGCATCTGAATCATGCTGTTAACCCAATAACTTCAATACTTATTTGAATTCGTAGTGATCCGTCACCGCCGCCCGCACCGCTCAGCTGATTACTACTGAGCCTGCTCAAGCACCTTCACCAAGCGCCAGGCTTTGGTTTTGGACAATGGCCGGCACTGCTCGATCACAACCATGTCGCCTTCACGACACGTGTTGTCCGCATCGTGAGCATGCAACTTTGTGCGCCGGCGTACAAACTTGCCGTATAGGGGGTGACGCTCAAGTCGTTCAATCACCACGGTAATGCTCTTGTCCATTCGGGCGCTGGTCACACGCCCGCTGGCGGTGCGGGATGCTTGGATCTGCTCAGTAGTACTCATTGCTGCTTGTCCTTTTCGGCCAAGACCATCGTGATACGGGCAATATCGCGCCGCACACGCTTCACCAAATGCGGCTTGGCCAGCTGGCCGGTGGCCTTTTGCATACGCAGGTTGAACTGTTCGCGTAACAATTCAAGGCGCTCCTGCTTAAGGTCATCAGCGCTTTTCAGGCGCAGTTCGCTAGCTTTCATCACATTACCGTCCGATTAACGAACACCGTTTTTACCGGCAGTTTGGCGGCAGCCAAACGGAATGCCTCACGGGCAACGCTCTCCGGCACACCTTCCATCTCGTAGAGCACACTACCGGGTTGCACCCGAGCCACCCAGTATTCAACGTTACCCTTGCCGCTGCCCATGCGTACTTCCAGCGGCTTCTCGGTGATCGGCTTGTCAGGAAAAATTCGGATCCAGACTTTGCCACCACGCTTGATATGGCGATTGATCGCCCGCCGAGCGGCCTCGATCTGACGTGCCGTAATACGGCCACGGGTCGTTGCTTTCAGGCCATATTCACCGAAGCTCACCTTGTTCCCACTGGTGGCGACGCCCCGGTTACGGCCCTTGTGCTGTTTACGAAACTTGGTTCTTTTCGGCTGTAACATGATCGTTCCCCTATCGGCTAAAAAGAAGAAACTCCGCCGCTATCAGCACGCGGAGCCTCCGCCTGCAAGCACTGCTAGGCTAGCCAGCTGCCGCAGTCTTTTCAGCCTTCTTTGTGTCGCCCTTGCGGCTATCAAGAGTGAACACTTCACCCTTGAATATCCAGACCTTAATGCCAATAATCCCATAGGTCGTCTTGGCCTCGGCGAAGCCGTAGTCGATGTCGGCACGCAGTGTATGAAGCGGCACCCGGCCTTCCCGATACCACTCGCTACGAGCGATCTCAGCACCATTCAATCGACCGGCAACGTTAATCTTGATGCCTTGAGCGCCAATGCGCATTGCGTTGGAAACCGCGCGCCGCATCGCACGGCGAAACATAATGCGCCGTTCCAGCTGCTGGGCCACGCTTTCCGCGACCAGCTGAGCGTCCAGCTCCGGCTTACGCACCTCTTCGATATTAATCTGCACCGGGCTGCCGACCATCGCCGATACTTGCTGCCGCAATGCCTCAATATCCTCGCCGCGCTTGCCAATCACCACTCCCGGCCGAGCCGTATAAATCGTGATATGCACGTTCCGCGCAGGACGCTCAATTCTTATACGACTCACCGCCGCATTGGCCAGCTTGCGCTTGATAAACTCACGCAGCCTCAGATCGGTCTCCAGATAATCGGCAAAGTTCCGCGAGTCTGCATACCATCTGGCATTCCAGTCGGTAGCAATCCCCAGACGAATGCCGGTCGGATGTACTTTATGACCCATCTAGGTTGCTCCTTATGACTGCTCAGCCACTGTCACAAAAATGTGACTGGTACGCTTGATAATCCGGTTGGCCCGTCCCTTGGCACGGGCCCGGATCCGTTTCATTACCGGGCCCTCGTCCACACAGATCGTGCTGACGCGCAATTCATCAATGTCGGCGCCCTCATTGTGTTCCGCGTTGGCAATCGCCGATTCAAGTACTGCCCGGATAAGCCGCGCTGCTCGCTTGTCACTGAAAGTCAACTGCTCAAGGGCCTTGTCCACCGCCAGTCCGCGAATCTGATCGGCCACCAGACGCGCTTTCTGCGGGGAAATACGGGCGTATTTAAGTTTCGCTACCGCTTGCATGACGGCCTCTTCAACGCGATTTCTTGTTGGCGGCATGACCTTTGAAGGTCCGCGTGGCAGCAAATTCGCCCAACTTATGCCCAATCATATTTTCACTAATCAATACAGGCACATGCTGACGACCGTTATGCACGGCGAGGGTAAGCCCGATCATATCGGGGATTACCATGGAACGACGTGACCAGGTCTTGATCGGTCGCCGGCTATTGGCTTCGGCCGCCTGTTGGACCTTCTTCAGAAGGTGCAGGTCGACAAATGGACCTTTCTTAATCGAACGTGGCACAGTGCTATCCTCTTAAACCTTACTTCTTGCGCCGGCGCACGATGAATTTAGCCGTCCGCTTGTTAGTCCGGGTCTTATGACCCTTGGTCGGCATACCCCACGGAGACACCGGGTGCCGGCCGCCGGACGTGCGCCCTTCACCACCGCCATGGGGATGATCAACTGGGTTCATCGCTACCCCACGAACCGTGGGGCGGACGCCACGCCAACGCTTGGCACCGGCTTTGCCCAGCGAGCGCAGATTGTGCTCCGAATTACTGACCTCACCGATGGCAGCCTTGCAATCCGCATGTACACGGCGCATTTCCCCGGAACGCAGCCGCAAAGTCGCATAGGCTCCCTCGCGGGCCACCAATTGCACCGAGCCACCGGCCGCGCGCGCCAACTGGGCACCTTTGCCGGGCTTCATCTCGATGCAATGAACAGTGCTACCAACCGGTATATTGCGCAGCGGCAGGGCGTTACCCGCTTTAATCGGCGCCGCCGCCCCCGATTGCACGACGTCCCCGGCCTTAAGCCCACGGGGCGCAATAATATACCGTCTTTCGCCGTCGGCGTAAAGCAACAATGCGATGCGGGCGCTGCGATTAGGGTCGTACTCCAGCCGCTCCACCTTGGCAGCGATTCCGTCTTTGTTGCGCTTGAAATCGATCAAGCGATAATGCTGCTTGTGTCCGCCGCCACGGTGCCGCGTGGTGACCCGCCCCATATTGTTGCGGCCACCCGTATGGTCCTGCTTTTCCAGCAACGGTGCGTAAGGCTTGCCCTTGTGCAGATCGGGCGTCACCACCTTGACGACAAAACGGCGCCCGGCGGAGGTAGGTTTCTGTTTGACTAATGCCATGATCGGTCCTGTCCTCGTGCTCGTCCGCCGGTATTATTCGGCACCAAGGAAATCGATGTCTTCGCCCGGCGCCAGTGTGACATAGGCCTTTTTCCAGTCACTCCGTCGGCCGCTAAGCTGGCCTAAGCGCTTACGCTTGCCCTTGACGTTGGCAACCGTCACGCCCTGGACCTTAACCTCGAACAGCAGTTCGACGGCATGCCTGATCTCGGGCTTGGTAGCATCACAGGCAACCTTAAATACGATCTGGTTGTGGGCATCGGCTAGCCGAGAACTCTTTTCAGATACATGCGGACCCAGCAGGACTTTCATCAACCGTTCCTGATTCATGCCAGCCACTCTCCAATGCGTGTCAACCCGGCCTTGCTCACCACAACCTTGTCACAGGCCACCAGCGCACTGGGCGCCAATGCGTTAACACTGGTCACGGCGGCACCTGGAAGATTACGTAATGCCAGCTGCAGATTGGCGTCCGGTTGATCCAACACCAGCAACACCCGTTCGTCAGCCGTAATACCCAGGTTCCTTAATAGAGTCACGCCATGCCGGGTCTTCGGTTCCGTCATTTGCGGCTCGTCAATGACTACCAGGCGCTGTTGGCGTTGCAATTCGGACAGAATCGAACGCACCGCATTGCGATACATTTTGCGGTTGACCTTCTGAGCATGACTCTGCGGTCGAGCGGCAAACGTCACACCACCACTACGCCATAGCGGGCTGCGTATAGAACCGGCACGCGCCCGGCCCGTTCCTTTCTGGCGCCAGGGTTTGATGCCCCCGCCACTGACCTCAGAACGCGTTTTTTGACCCCGGCTGCCCTGTCGGGCCGCAGCCAGATGTGCCACCACGACCTGATGCACCAGTGTTTCGTTGAAATCCCGGTCAAACACCGCGTCCGCCACTTCGACGTTACCGACGCTCTGACCTTCATTATTCAGCACTTGAAATTCCACGTGGCCTCCCTCAGGCCTTGGCCTTGATCGCGGGGCGAACAATCACGCTCCCGTCACGGGCACCCGGCACCGCCCCCTTGATCAGCAGCAGGTTACGCTCCTTATCAACCCTTACCAGATCGAGGTTCTGAGTAGTACGACGCACATTGCCGAGATGACCAGCCATGCGCTTACCTTTGAATACCCGGCCTGGGGTCTGATTCTGACCGATAGAGCCCGGCACGCGATGTGACAACGAATTGCCGTGCGTGTTGCGCTGGCCAGCGAAGTTATGGCGTTTAATCGTACCGGCGAAACCCTTACCGATACTGGTACCGGTGACGTCGACCTTTTGGCCGGCGCTGAACAGCTCAACCGTAAGCTCACTTCCGGGTCCGATCGCTTCAGCGTCATCATCATCGGCCAGACGGAATTCCCATAATCCACGCCCTGGTTCAGCCCCCGCTTTGGCATACTGACCACCCAGGGGCTTGCTCAGGCGCTGCGGTTTCCGTTTGCCTGCGGTGACCTGGATTGCACGGTAGCCATCGGTCTCCAGTGTTTTGAGCTGAATCACGCGATTGGGTTCTACCTCGATCACCGTCACCGGAACCGACTCGCCACTGTCGGTAAAGACTCTTGTCATACCGAGTTTCCGACCCACTAATCCCAGTGCCATTTAGTACGACCTCATAATGTCGGCGAGAGGAGGAATGGCATCCCTCATCACCTTATTCGATAATCAGTTGAGCTTGATTTGTACGTCGACACCGGCCGCCAGATCAAGCTTCATGAGTGCGTCCACCGTCTTGTCGGTGGGATCGACGATGTCCATCAGTCGCTTGTGAGTACGGATTTCATACTGATCACGAGCATCCTTATTGACGTGCGGTGAAATCAGCACGGTAAAGGACTCCATCTTAGTCGGCAGCGGGATCGGGCCATGCACCTGCGCACCGGTACGCTTGGCAGTTTCCACGATTTCACGGGCCGACTGATCGATCAGACGATGATCAAACGCTTTTAGGCGAATTCGGATGCGTTGGCTAGCCATAACCTTACTCGATCACCTTCGCGACGACGCCGGCGCCCACGGTTCGTCCGCCCTCGCGTATGGCAAAACGCAATCCCTCTTCCATCGCAATCGGCGCAATCAGCGACACCACCATGTTGATGTTGTCTCCCGGCATCACCATCTCGATGCCTTCCGGCAGATCCACCGCCCCGGTCACGTCCGTCGTGCGAAAGTAGAACTGCGGCCGGTAGCCTTTGAAGAACGGCGTGTGTCGCCCGCCCTCTTCCTTGCTCAGCACGTACACCTCGGCTTCAAACTTGGTGTGCGGCGTGATCGTCTTGGGCTTGGCCAGAACCTGCCCCCGCTCAACATCATCTCGCTTGGTCCCGCGCAGCAGCACACCCACGTTGTCACCCGCCCGACCTTCGTCAAGCAGCTTGCGGAACATCTCCACGCCCGTGCAAATGGTCTTGACCGTCGGACGGATGCCAACAATCTCGATCTCTTCCCCAACCTTGATCACACCGCGTTCCACACGCCCGGTCACCACCGTGCCACGCCCGGAAATCGAGAAAACATCCTCAATCGGCATCAGAAACGGCTTGTCGGTGTCACGCACCGGCTCCGGGAAGTAGGCGTCCATCGCCTCAACCAGCTTCACTACCGCCGGCACCCCAATATCCGAGCTGTCACCCTCCAGCGCCTTCAGCGCCGAACCGGTGATGATCGGCGTGTCGTCGCCCGGAAAATCGTACTGACTCAGCAGCTCGCGCACTTCCATCTCGACCAGCTCGAGCAGCTCCGGGTCGTCCACCATGTCGGCTTTGTTCAAAAACACCACAATGTTGGGCACCCCAACCTGGCGCGCCAGCAGAATGTGCTCCCGCGTCTGCGGCATCGGGCCGTCGGCCGCCGACACCACCAGGATCGCACCGTCCATCTGCGCCGCACCCGTGATCATGTTCTTCACATAGTCCGCATGCCCCGGACAGTCCACGTGCGCATAATGGCGCTGCGTGCTCTGGTATTCCACATGCGCCGTCGCAATCGTGATCCCGCGCGCCCGCTCTTCCGGCGCCGCGTCAATCTTGTCGAAGGCTACAAACTCACCCCCGAACTGCTCCCCGCAGACCTTCGTCAGCGCCGCGGTCAGCGTCGTCTTACCATGGTCAACGTGACCAATCGTCCCTACGTTGACGTGCGGCTTAGTCCGCTCGAACTTTGCCTTGGACACGAGTCGTTCTCCTCGAGATTAAGCGTATTTTGAGAAATCTGCTCGACCGAAAAGGATCAGGAAGCCTTCTTGATCACGGCTTCGGCCACGTTATTGGGCGCCTCGTTGTACTTGGCGAATTCCATCGAGTACGTTGCCCGACCCTGGGTGGCCGAACGCAGGTCAGTCGCATAGCCGAACATTTCCGCGAGCGGCACCTCAGCGCGGATGATCTTGCCAGCCGGAGCGTCCTCCATGCCCTGGACCAAGCCGCGCCGGCGATTAAGATCGCCCATGACGTCGCCCATATAGTCTTCCGGCGTGACCACCTCGACCTTCATGATTGGCTCAAGCAGCACCGGGCTAGCCTTTCTGGCACCCTCCTTGAACGCCATCGAACCGGCGATCTTGAATGCCATCTCATTGGAGTCGACTTCGTGATAGGAACCATCGAACAGCGTTACCTTGACGTCCACCATCGGGAAACCGGCAACAACCCCGTTCTGCATCTGTTCCTGGACACCCTTACCGACCGCCGGAATATACTCCTTCGGCACAACACCGCCGACGATCTCGCTAACGAACTGATAACCATCACCCGGTTCAAGCGGTTCGATGCGCAGCCATACATGACCGTATTGACCCCGACCGCCGGTCTGACGCACGAATTTCCCTTCCTGCTCAACCTGCTTGCGAATGGTCTCCCGATAGGCCACCTGCGGCGCACCGACGTTGGCCTCTACCTTAAACTCGCGGCGCATACGATCGACGATGATCTCCAGGTGCAACTCGCCCATGCCGGAGATGATGGTCTGGCCAGATTCTTCGTCCGTGCGAACCCGGAACGACGGATCTTCCTGCGCCAGCTTCTGCAGCGCAATACCCATCTTCTCCTGATCACTCTTGGTCTTGGGCTCAACCGCAACCGCAATCACCGGCTCCGGAAACTCCATACGCTCCAGGGTGATCACCTGGTTAACATCGCACAACGTATCGCCGGTACCGACATCCTTGAGGCCTACTGCAGCAGCGATATCCCCTGCGCGGACTTCCTTCGTTTCCTCGCGATGATTCGAGTGCATCTGCAACAGACGACCAATCCGCTCGCGCTTACCCTTGATCGGGTTGAATACTGTGTCGCCCGAATTCAGCGTACCCGAGTAAACCCGGAAAAAGGTCAGCGTACCCACATAGGGATCAGTGGCGATCTTGAACGCCAACGCAGCAAACGGCTCATCATCGCTCGAATGGCGCTCACCTTCGGTATCGTCCGGCAAAATGCCCCTAATCGACGTGACTTCAGTCGGTGCCGGCAAATAGCTGATGACCGCATCCAACATCGCCTGCACGCCCTTGTTTTTGAACGCCGAACCGCACAATGCCGGAACAATCTCGTTGGCCAGTGTTCGCGCACGCAAGCCTTGTACGACCTCCTCCTCAGAGAGGATCCCTTCTTCAAGGTACTTCTCCATGAGGTCCTCGTTGGCTTCGGCCGCGGCCTCCAGCATGTGCTCATGCCATTCGCTGCAAATATCTTGCATATCTGCCGGGATGTCCCTCAGATCGAAGGTCATACCCATGTTGGTGTCGTCCCAGTAAATGGCCTTCATCTTGACCAGGTCGACCACACCTTTAAACTGATCCTCAGCCCCGATAGGCAACTGCACCGGTACGGGATGGGCGCCCAAACGCTCGCGAATCTGCTTGACTACCCGCAGAAAGTCCGCGCCTGCACGATCCATCTTGTTGACGAATGCCAATCTCGGCACGTGGTATTTATTGGCCTGCCGCCAAACGGTTTCAGACTGCGGCTCAACCCCACCCACGGCACAAAACACCGCACACGCACCGTCCAGCACGCGCAACGAGCGCTCCACTTCGATAGTGAAGTCGACGTGCCCCGGCGTGTCGATAATGTTGATGCGATGCTCTTTAAATTGCTGCGCCATGCCACTCCAGAAGCAGGTCGTCGCAGCCGAGGTAATGGTAATACCACGCTCCTGCTCCTGCTCCATCCAGTCCATGACAGCCGCGCCATCGTGCACCTCACCCATTTTGTGGGAGACGCCGGTATAAAACAGGATACGTTCAGTCGTCGTCGTCTTACCGGCATCAATATGGGCCATGATGCCCAGGTTACGATAGCGCTCGATAGGCGTTTTCCGAGCCACAGCGGATACCTCAGATTATTACCAACGGTAGTGGGCAAACGCCTTATTGGCGTCAGCCATGCGATGGGTGTCTTCACGCTTGCGAACCGCCGCGCCACGACCATCGGCAGCATCCATCAACTCGCCAGCGAGGCGCTGGGCCATGGATTTCTCACCACGCTTGCGGGCGGCATCGATCAACCAACGCATCGCCAAGGTATTACGACGCACCGGCCGGACTTCGATCGGCACTTGATAGGTCGCACCACCAACCCGCCGAGATTTCACCTCTACCACGGGGCGAACGTTATCGAGTGCCTGCTCAAGCAGTTCAAGCGCGTTATCGGCCTTGGCCCGCTCGCCCAATTCGTCAAGCGCACCATATACAACTCGCTCAGCAACCGATTTCTTGCCGCGCTCCATGACCATGTTGATAAATTTGGCCAGCATCTCGCTCCCGAACTTAGGATCAGGCAACACGATGCGTTGCGGTACTTCTCTTCTTCTAGGCATGGGACTTAGCCATTCCAGTTAGTCATTACGGGTCACGACTTCGGCTTCTTGGCGCCGTACTTGGAGCGCCCCTGACGGCGCTTGCTGACACCTTGGGTGTCGAGGCTCCCCCGGACCGTGTGATATCGGACCCCCGGCAGGTCTTTGACACGACCGCCGCGGATCAACACCACCGAATGCTCCTGAAGATTATGGCCTTCACCACCGATGTAGCTACTGACCTCGAAGCCATTCGTTAGCCGCACCCGCGCCACTTTCCGCAGCGCCGAGTTCGGTTTTTTAGGCGTCGTCGTATAAACGCGCGTGCAAACACCACGCTTTTGCGGGCACGCTTCGAGCGCCGGCACATTACTCTTCTCTTTCTTAGAGACGCGGGGTTTACGAACCAGCTGGTTGATCGTCGCCATACAAGGGTTTCCACTTCGCCAGAAACAATAAAGACGGGCCGCGGGCCCCGCCTTTGTCAAAGACGGGGGATATTAAGCGGCAAACGGGATCCTGTCAAGTGACCGGCCTGCGGATGCAGGCCGGTCACTGCCTACTGCCCTGAGTCTTCGGTGTCGCCTTCCTCGTCACCCGATGCGGCGCCGACATTCTCAGTCACATTGCTTGGTGCCTCGAAGGCGTTGCCGAAGCGCTCGGCCGCAGTCATCGGCCGTTCCCTGCGCTCGCTGTGATAAGCCAGGCCGGTGCCGGCGGGAATCAGCCGCCCGACGATGACGTTCTCCTTGAGACCGCGCAGTTCGTCGCGCAGCCCGCGCACGGCCGCTTCGGTCAACACCCGGGTGGTTTCCTGGAACGAGGCCGCTGAGATAAAGGAATCGGTCGCCAATGAGGCCTTGGTGATGCCCAGCAGCAGCGGCTGTCCGCGAGCGGGGGTCGCCCCTTTGGCCAGCACCTCATCGTTCTCATCCAGCAACCGGGCCTTCTCGACCTGCTCACCCTGGATGAAGCGGGTGTCACCGGCGTCCAGCACCTCGACTTTGCGCATCATCTGGCGGATGATCACCTCGATGTGCTTGTCGTTGATCTTGACACCTTGCAAGCGGTAGACGTCCTGGATTTCCTTGACCAGGTAGGCCGCCAATTCACGCACCCCTTGCAGTCGCAGAATATCGTGCGGGCTGCGCTCGCCGTCGGCGATCATCTCGCCTTTTTCAACCTTTTCGCCTTCGTAGACGTTGATGTGGCGCCACTTGGGAATCAGTTCCTCGTGCTGCACCCCGTCGGCATCGGTGATGATCAGCCGCTGCTTGCCTTTGGTATCGCGGCCGAAGCTCACGGTGCCGGAGACCTCGGCCAGGATAGCCGGCTCCTTGGGTTTACGGGCCTCGAACAGATCGGCCACGCGCGGCAGACCACCAGTGATGTCACGGGTCTTCGAAGATTCCTGCGGCAACCGTGCGATGACATCGCCCACCGCGACTTCAGCGCCATCGGCCAGGTTAATGATCGCTCCGGCCGGCAGCGGATAGGCTGCCGCCTGGTCGGTCCCCGGGATGGTCAGGTCGCCACCTTGCGTATCGACCAACTTAACCATCGGCCGTTTATCTCGACCGGCCGCACCACGCTGCTTGGGATCCATCACGATCCAGTGGTACATGCCGGTGATTTCGTCGACCTGTCCCTGGACGGTGACATTGTCTTCGAAATCGAAAAACTGCACTTTGCCGGCCACCTCAGTGATTACCGGATGCACATGGGGGTCCCAGGTCGCGACAATGTCACCCGGCTCCACCGAACTACCGTCCTCAACGGTCAGCAGTGCCCCATGCGGCACCTTGTAGCGCTCGCGGTCACGGCCGGACTCGTCGACGACAACAACTTCGCCGGAGCGCGACACCGCCACCAGCCGGTCTTCCCGGTTACGCACCGTCTTCATGTTCAGCAGTCGGACGCTGCCGCGCGATTTCACCTGAACATTGCTTACCGCAACGGCCCGCGAGGCCGCACCACCGATATGGAAGGTCCGCATGGTGAGCTGGGTACCCGGCTCGCCGATCGACTGAGCTGCGATAACCCCGACCGACTCACCGATATTGACGCGATGACCGCGCGCCAGATCACGCCCGTAACAGGTGGCACAGACCCCGTAGCGCGTTTCGCAACTGATCGGCGAACGCACCCAGATCTGATCGACCCCGACATCCTCCAGCAACTCGACTTCGCGCTCGGCCAGCAGTGCCCCGGCTGGCAACAGAACCTCCTCGGTACCAGGCCTGAGAACATCAGCCGCCACCGTGCGCCCTAACACCCGCTCGCGCAGTGGCTCAACCACATCGCCTCCCTCGACGATGGCCGTCATAAACGTGCCCTCTCGGGTACCGCAGTCGATCTCGGTGACCACCAGATCCTGCGCCACGTCCACCAGCCGGCGGGTAAGGTAACCCGAGTTAGCCGTTTTCAGCGCGGTGTCAGCGAGACCCTTGCGGGCGCCGTGGGTGGAGATGAAGTATTGCAGGACATCCAGCCCTTCGCGGAAGTTGGCGGTGATCGGGGTCTCGATGATCGAACCATCGGGCTTGGCCATCAGGCCGCGCATGCCAGCCAGCTGCCGGATCTGGGCCGCTGAGCCGCGGGCCCCCGAATCGGCCATCATGAACACCGAGTTGAACGAATCCTGACGGACCGTATTACCATCTTTGTCGGTCACGAGATCGCTGCCGAGCTTGTCCATCATGGCCTTGGCAACCTGCTCGTTGGTGCGCGACCAGATATCGACCACTTTGTTGTAGCGCTCCCCCCGGTCACCAGACCCGAAGCGAACTGTTGCTCGATCTCCTTCACCTCTTCTTCGGCCCGGGCCAGGATGGCGCCCTTCTCGTCGGGTATCACCAGATCCTTGAAGCCGATCGACGAACCCGAACGGGTCGCATAATAGAATCCCGTGTACATCAGCTGGTCAGCGAAGATGACCGTTTCCTTGAGACCCACTTCCCGATAGCACGCGTTAATCAGCTGCGAGATCGATTTCTTCTTGAGCACCCGGTTGACCAACTCGAACGGCAACCCTGCGGGCAGCACTTCCGAGAGCAAAGCGCGCCCGACCGTGGTTTCGACGCGCCGGCACACCTGGTGGCGCTCACCGTCCTCATCTTCGATCCAGTGCAGCAGGCGCACTTGGATCCTGGCCTGAAGCTCGACCTGGCCGGTACCGTAAGCACGGTGTACTTCCTTGACATCGGCGAACACCATACCCTCACCCTTGGCGTTCACCCGCTCGCGCGTCATGTAGTAAAGCCCGAGCACCACATCCTGCGACGGCACGATGATCGGCTCGCCATTGGCCGGGCTGAGGATGTTGTTGGTCGACATCATCAGCGCCCGCGCTTCCAGCTGCGCCTCGATCGAAAGCGGTACGTGGACCGCCATCTGGTCACCGTCGAAGTCGGCGTTGAAGGCGGCACAGACCAGTGGATGCAACTGAATGGCCTTGCCTTCGATCAGCACCGGTTCAAACGCCTGGATACCGAGGCGGTGCAGCGTCGGTGCCCGGTTGAGCATGACCGGGTGTTCACGGATCACCTCTTCCAGTATGTCCCAGACCTCGGCCGCTTCCCGTTCCACCAGCTTCTTGGCAGCCTTGATGGTGGTGGCGATGCCACGCCGGATCAGCTTGGAAAAGATGAACGGCTTGAACAGTTCCAGCGCCATCTTCTTGGGCAAACCGCACTGGTGCAGGCGCAGCGTCGGACCGACCACGATCACCGAACGGCCGGAGTAATCGACCCGCTTACCCAGCAAATTCTGACGGAAGCGGCCCTGCTTGCCCTTGATCATGTCGGCCAGCGACTTCAAAGGACGCTTGTTGGAACCGGTCACGGCACGGCCACGACGGCCGTTGTCCAGCAGCGAGTCGACCGATTCCTGCAGCATGCGCTTCTCGTTGCGCACGATGATGTCCGGCGCACTGAGATCCAGCAGCCGCTTCAGACGATTGTTGCGGTTAATCACCCGCCGGTACAGATCATTCAGGTCGGAGGTGGCGAAACGGCCGCCATCCAGCGGCACCAGCGGCCGCAAATCAGGCGGCAGCACCGGTAGCACGGTCATGATCATCCATTCCGGCTTGTTGCCCGAGTCGATGAATGACTCGATCAGCTTGAGCCGCTTGGTGATGCGCTTGAGCTTGGTCTCCGAGGTGCACTCGGCCAGTTCCTCGCGCAGCTTCGCCGCCTCCTCCTTGAGATCGATGCCCTTGAGTAGTTCCAGCACGGCCTCGGCACCCATCCGGGCATCGAAATCATCGCCGTACTCTTCGATTGCCTCCAGATACGTCTCGTCGGTCAGCAGCTGGCCGCGTTCGAGCGGTGTTAAGCCCGGCTCGATCACTACGAAAGACTCGAAGTACAGCACCCGCTCAATGTCGCGCAGGGTCATGTCAAGCAGCAGCCCGATACGCGAGGGCAGTGACTTCAGGAACCAGATATGGGCGACCGGGCTGGCCAGGTCGATATGGCCCATGCGTTCGCGGCGCACCTTGGCCAGCGTCACCTCAACGCCGCATTTCTCACAGACGACGCCGCGGTGCTTGAGCCGTTTGTATTTGCCACACAGACATTCGTAGTCTTTGACCGGGCCAAAAATCTTGGCACAGAACAGGCCGTCACGCTCCGGCTTAAAAGTCCGGTAGTTGATGGTCTCGGGCTTCTTGACCTCGCCGAAAGACCAAGCGCGGATCATGTCGGGCGACGCCAATGCGATGCGGATGGCATCGAAATCGTCGGGATGATCGTGCTGCTTGAAAAGCGTCAGTAAATCTTTCATCGCATACTCGCTTGCAGTGGTCGTTGACTCACGCTGCCGTAATCCGACTCAGTCGTGCTCCAGCTCGATATTGATGCCGAGTGAGCGGATTTCCTTGACCAGCACATTGAACGACTCGGGCATACCGGCCTCCATCCGGTGATCGCCATCGACGATGTTTTTGTACATCTTGGTCCGGCCATTCACGTCGTCGGACTTGACCGTCAGCATCTCCTGCAGGGTGTAGGATGCCCCGTAGGCCTCCAGGGCCCACACTTCCATCTCGCCGAAGCGCTGACCGCCGAACTGCGCCTTGCCGCCCAGTGGTTGTTGGGTAACCAGGCTGTAAGGGCCGGTAGAACGGGCATGCATCTTGTCATCGACCAGGTGATTGAGCTTCAGCATGTACATGTAACCGACCGTCACCGGACCGTCGAACGACTCGCCGGTACGGCCGTCGTAGAGCAGCGCCTGGCCACTGTCAGGCAGATCTGCCAACCGCAGCATCGTCCGCAGTTCCTCTTCGCTACAGCCGTCAAAAACCGGCGTCGCCATGGGCACACCCTCCTTGAGATTGCGACACAGCTCCACGACTTCGGCGTCGCTGAATTCGTTCAGCGCCACCCGCTGGCGGCCGGTGGTGTTGTACACCTGCTCGACAAACCCGCGCAGCTCCACCATCTCGGCCCGGGCCTCTAGCATCCGGCCAATCTTCAGACCAAGACCTTTCGCCGCCCAGCCCAGATGGGTCTCCAGCACCTGCCCGACGTTCATGCGGGAAGGTACGCCCAAGGGATTGAGCACGATATCAACCGGAGTGCCGTCTTCCAGATAAGGCATGTCTTCCTGCGGCACGATCATCGACACCACGCCCTTGTTGCCATGGCGGCCTGCCATCTTGTCGCCCGGCTGGATGCGGCGCTTGACAGCCAGGTAGACCTTGACCATCTTGAGCACACCCGGAGCGAGATCGTCGCCCTGTATCAATTTCTTGCCTGTCTTCGAAGCGGGCGTCGAAATCCTTGCGCTGCTGCTCGAGCTGATCGTGGATCACCTCCAGCTGATCGTTGACCTCTTCCTCTTCGAAGCGGATCTCAAACCAGCGCTCCCGGGGCAGCTTGGCGAGGTAGCTCTTGGCCACTTTGGCGCCGTTGGCCAGGCCGTCCGGACCACCGGTCCGCGACCTTACCGGTCAGCATTTTCTCGACCCGCAGAAAAATGTCTTCTTCCAGAATGCGGCGCTGATCGTTCAGGTCCTTGCGCACCCGGGCGAGTTCGGCCGCTTCGATCTCCTTGGCGCGCGCATCTTTCTCAACCCCATCACGGGTGAACACGCTGAACATCGATGACCGTACCATCCATACCTGAAGGCACACGCAGCGATGAGTCTTTAACATCGGACGCTTTTTCACCAAAGATCGCACGCAGCAGTTTTTCTTCTGCGGTGAGCTGGGTTTCACCCTTAGGCGTCACCTTACCGACCAGAATATCATTCGGTTTAACTTCAGCACCGACATAGACCACACCGGATTCATCCAGCTTGGAAAGCAGGCTTTCGCTGACGTTTGGAATATCGGCAGTGATTTCTTCCGAACCCAGCTTGGTGTCGCGTGCGACACTGGACAGTTCTTCGATATGAATCGTGGTGTAACGATCTTCTTCGACCACGCGTTCTGAAATCAGAATCGAGTCCTCGAAGTTGTAACCGTTCCAGGCCATGTATGCCACCAGCATGTTCTGACCCAGTGCCAGTTCGCCCATATCGGTCGATGGGCCATCGGCAATCGCATCGCCGCGCGAAATCAGATCACCGACCATGACCAGCGGACGCTGATTGATACAGGTGTTCTGGTTGGAACGGGTGTACTTGGTGAGATTGTAAATATCAACACCGGTGTTACCGTCAGCCGCTTCTTCATCGTTAACACGAATAACGATACGACCTGCGTCAACCGCTTCAACAATACCGCCGCGCTTGGCAACAACCGAAGCACCTGAATCGAGTGCCACGGTGCGTTCCATACCGGTACCCACCAGTGGTTTCTGAGCGCGCAGAGTCGGCACCGCCTGACGCTGCATGTTCGAGCCCATGAGCGCACGGTTAGCATCGTCGTGCTCAAGGAACGGAATCAGCGAGGCCGCAACCGAAACGATCTGCTTCGGCGAGACGTCCATATACTGAACCTGGTCAGGCGTCGACAGAGCAAATTCATTGCTGTGACGACAGGAGACCAGCTCATCGGTGAGCTTGCCTTTGCTGTCCAGAGTAGCGTTCGCCTGCGCGATCACATAATTGCTTTCTTCGATCGCAGACAGATATTCGATATCGGATGTCGCCTTGCCGTTTTCAACCTTGCGGTACGGCGTTTCCAGAAATCCGTATTCATTGGTGCGCGCATACACTGCGAGCGAATTGATCAGACCGATGTTAGGTCCTTCAGGAGTTTCAATCGGGCAAACACGGCCGTAATGTGTTGGATGCACGTCGCGCACTTCGAAACCTGCACGTTCGCGCGTCAGACCACCCGGCCCAAGCGCAGAGACGCGGCGTTTGTGCGTGACTTCAGATAATGGATTGTTCTGGTCCATAAACTGTGACAGCTGGCTGGAACCGAAGAATTCCTTGATCGCAGCAGACACGGGCTTGGCATTGATCAGTTCCTGCGGCATCAGCCCGTCCTGCTCGGCTGTGGTCAGGCGCTCTTTCACTGCACGCTCAACACGAACCAGGCCGACGCGGAAAACGTTCTCGGCCATTTCGCCTACACAACGAATACGGCGGTTACCCAGATGGTCAATGTCATCGACCGTGCCGTTACCGTTCTTGATGTCGATAAGGACCTTGAGCACAGCGATGATGTCGTCGCCGGCGAAATTCCCGCAGCGATCCTTGTAAGCCTTGAACTGGGCGGTATCAGCCAGCGATGCAGCGTATTTGTGATCGATCAGCTCGCCGGAACCGGTTTCCTCCTCGCGACCGACCCGTCGGTTGAATTTCATCCGGCCGACCGGCGACAGATCATAGCGTTCGTCGGAAAAGAACAGGTTGTGGAACAGCGCTTGGGCAGCCTCCTTGGTCGGTGGTTCACCAGGACGCATCATGCGATAGATTTCGACCTGCGCTTCCAACTGATTGCGCGTGAGGTCGGCACGCAATGTGTTCGAGATATACGGACCCCGGTCCAGGTCATTGATGTAAAGGGTACGCAGTTCCGTAACCCCAGCCGCAATGATCTTGTCGAGCTGTTCCTGGGTCAATTCGTCGTTGGCACTGGCCAGCAGTTCACCGCTGCCGGTATCCACAACTTCATGGGCTAACGTCTTGCCAAGCAGATACTCAGACGGCACTTCCAGCGTCTTGACATCCGCCTTGTTTAATTCACGAATGTGCTTGGCGGTAACACGGCGACCCGCTTCGACCAGAACCTTGTCGCCCAACCGGATATCGAAGCTCGCGGTTTCACCACGCAGCCGCTCCGGCATCAGATCCAGCCGCACCTCGGCGCCATCGAGGTGGAACGTGTTGGTTTCGAAAAACAGACCGAGGATTTCCTCGGTATCGTAACCTAGGGCGCGCAATACTACCGACACCGGGAGTTTACGGCGCCGGTCGATACGGGCAAACAGCAAATCCTTGGCGTCGAACTCGAAGTCCAGCCAGGAACCGCGGTAAGGTATCACCCGCGCTGAGAACAGCAGCTTGCCGGACGAATGGGTTTTACCCTTATCGTGATCGAAGAAGACACCCGGCGAACGATGCAACTGCGACACGATAACCCGTTCGGTGCCGTTGATGACAAACGTGCCGTTTTCGGTCATGAGCGGCATTTCGCCCATATAGACCTCGTTCTCGCGCACGTCCTTGACCGACTGAGCTCCCGCCTCGGCATCCTTATCAAGGATCGCCAGACGCAGTTTGACCCGCAGCGGTGCCGCGTAGGTCAAACCTCGAAGCTGACATTCGCGCACATCGAAGGGTGGTTCCCCGAGCCGGTAACTGACATAATCCAGCTGGGCATTGCCGGAATAGCTCGCGATCGGGAACACCGACTTGAAAGCAGCATGCAGTCCGACATCGCGGCGCTTCTCGGGCGCCGCATTGAGTTGCAGGAACTCGCGATAGGAATCCAGCTGGATCGCGAGCAGGTAAGGCGCCTCGAGAATACTCGGCCGCTTACCAAAATCTTTGCGGATGCGCTTTTTCTCAGTGAACGTATAAGCCATCGGGGTTCCTCGGTCGTGGGCTTGACGACACCCAAAGCAGGTACTGGCTAAACCGTAAGCCGCTGGTGGTCACTATCCAGCGCCGGCACTCATTACAAACGGACAAAGGCCGGCGGCGCACAACCACCAGCCTGAGCAGTGCGCCCGCCCTGTCCGGGCGGGCGCGGCAAAGCCGCAGAGGACAGTGCTTACTTAATCTCGACAGTTGCACCGGCCTCCTCGAGCTGCTTCTTGATATCAGCGGCTTCATCCTTAGAGACAGCTTCTTTGACGGTCGACGGCGCACCTTCAACCAAGTCCTTGGCCTCTTTGAGACCCAGACCAGTAAGTGCGCGCACCACCTTGATGACATTGACTTTCTTGTCACCGAAGCTACTCATCACCACGTCAAATTCAGTCTTTTCCTCAGCCGCTTCGGCGTCGCCACCAGCGGCGGCGGCCGCAGGTGCGGCTGCCACAGCAGCGGCTGCGGTTACGCCGAATTTCTCTTCCATGGCAGCGATGAGGTCAACAACTTCCATGACCGTCATGTTGCCAATCGTTTCCAAAAGTTCTTCTTTCGTTACAGCCATTGTCGTTGCTCCTGTTTCGATAGCAGTTCAGTTTCGCCGGCTAACGCCACACCTTCACGCCGCCTGCTGCTCTTTCTGGTCACGCACCGCTGCCATAGTGCGAACAAACTTGCCAGGCACTTCATTTAGCGTGCGTGCAAATTTGTCGAGCGGGGCCCGCATGCAGGCCAGCAGAGAGCTGAGCGCCTGTTCGCGGGTCGGTAGGCTCGCCAAGCGCTCTAAATCAGAGGCTGGCAAAGCCTGACCATCAACAGCCAAAGCCTTGACGACGAGCTTGTCGTTGTCCTTCTTCTTCAAGAACTCCTTGAACAAGCGCGCCGCGGCGCCCGGGTCTTCCTGTGAGAATGCCAGCATCAGAGGACCGACCAGACCGTCACGCAGACAATCGAACTCGGTATCCGCCAACGCACGCTTGGCCAAGGTGTTCTTGACTACCCGCAGGTAGACACCGCTTTCGCGGGCCTTGCCACGCAATTCGGTCAGCTGGCTCACAGTCAATCCGCGGTACTCGGCGGTGACAGCGGAATGGGCGTTACGCGCGACCTCAGAAACTTCGGCAACAACAGCCTGCTTTTCAGCCAGAGTCAGACTCATACTACTATCTCCTGGATCAGGGTTGACGCCAGCCACCGCAGCGGTCGCCGGACATCCGTTTCACCGAAGAGGGTCGATCCCTTCATAAACATACGGAAGCCTCACCAGATCCGGAGAGGGCAACCGTCTGCGCAGGCTCGGCCAGAGCACTACAGGCCGACCGGATTAAGCTTTTCGGCACCTGCGGTCTTTGACGCAGCCGGCCATATCTCACACCACCACCGGCTTGCCCAAAGTTTTTCCCTGCCCGGCACTTAGCCACACCGGACAACTCATGCCGCTGTCAGTCAATATGACAGCGTCGCCATATCAACAGCCAAACCGGGACCCATGGTGGTGGATACGGTCACCTTCCGCATGTAAATCCCCTTGGATGTCGATGGTTTTGCCTTCTGCAGATCGGCCAACAACGCCTGCAGGTTCTCCTGCAGTTTGATGGGCTCGAAGTCCACTTTGCCAATGCTGCAGTGAATAATGCCAGCCTTGTCCGTCCGGAAGTTCACTTGGCCCGCCCTAGCATTGTGCACCGCAGTGGCCACATCGGCAGTGACAGTCCCGGTCTTGGGGTTAGGCATCAACCCCCGCGGCCCCAATATTCGACCGAGCTGGCCGACTACACGCATCGCGTCGGGTGTCGCGATGACAACGTCGAAATCCAGCTGGCCACCCTTGACTTGCTCAGCCAGGTCTTCGAAACCAACGACATCAGCGCCGGCTTCGCGCGCGACATCGGCGTTGGCACCCTGAGCGAACACCGCCACCCTCACGGTCTTGCCAGTGCCATTGGGTAACACCGTGGCACCTCGAACCACTTGGTCCGACTTGCGTGGATCAACTCCCAGATTCACGGCCACATCGACTGCCTCGGCAAACTTCGCGGAGGCCACGTCGCGCAGCAAGTTCAGGGCGTCGCCGATCGGATACAGCTTACCGGCGCTCACCTGTTCTCGGATCACGCGCTGACGTTTGGTCAATTTAGCCATGACTCAAATGCCCTCCACATTAAGGCCCATGGAGCGGGCACTTCCGGCAATCGTGCGGACCGCCGCGTCCATGTCGGCTGCCGTCAGGTCAGGCCACTTGGCCTTGGCGATCTCTTCCAACTGGGCACGATCGACTGTACCGACCTTGTCGGTGTTGGGCTTGGCGCTACCACGCTGGATGCCGGCCGCTTTCTTCAGCAGAACGCCGGCCGGCGGCGTTTTCATGATGAACGTAAAACTGCGATCCGAGTACACGGTGATCACCACCGGTGTCGGCAAGCCCTGCTCCATGCTCTGCGTCTGAGCATTGAAGGCCTTGCAGAACTCCATGATGTTCACCCCGTGCTGACCGAGCGCCGGACCCACGGGCGGGCTCGGATTGGCCTGGCCGGCTCGAATCTGCAGTTTGATATATGCGCTAACTTTCTTGGCCATTACATACTCCTTAGACGGGTACCAACGCCTCACGGCTCCCCGGATTAAAGCGATGCGCGCTCAATCGCCAGTACTTTTGATGGTTACCCACCAACCATCAGGAACAAATCAGGCCTTTTCAACCTGTGAGAATTCAAGGTCCACCGGAGTCGAACGGCCGAAAATAAGCACAGCCACGCGCAGACGGCTCTTGTCATAGTTGACTTCTTCGACCACACCATTGAAATCGGTGAAGGGGCCATCCGTTACGCGAATCACCTCACCCGGTTCATACAACACCTTGGGCCGCGGCTTCTCGACGCCTTCCTGGATGCGCCGCATAATGGCATCGGCTTCCTGATCCTTGATTGGCGCCGGCTTGTCAGGGGTGCCGCCGATAAATCCAAGCACCTTGGGTACACTCTTGACCAGGTGCCAGGTGTCATCGTTCATTTCCATTTGTACCAGCACATAGCCGGGAAAGAACTTCCGCTCACTCTTGCGCTTCTGGCCATCACGCATCTCGACCACTTCTTCAGTCGGCACCAAGATGTCGCCAAAGCTGTCTTCCAGCCCCAGACGCTTGATGCGCTCTACGAGAGAGCGCTTCACTTGGTGTTCGAAGCCCGAGTAGGCTTGCACCACGTACCAACGCATCGTCATGCCGGATTCCTTGTCAGCCAGTTAACAATCGCACCAGCCAGAACAGAAACATGTCCAGCAACCACAGAAAAATCCCCAACAACACGGTCATAGCGATGACGGCCAAGCTAATCTGGGTGGTCTGCTGACGCGATGGCCACACCACCTTGCGCACTTCGCCACGCGAATCCTGCACGTAGCCCATCAGTCCACCACCGACTTCGGTAGTGGCGGCAATTCCAACGGCAACACCCGCTCCAATCAGCAACCCCACCACCCGTACCAACGTAGAATAGTCTGCGAAGTAGTAAAAACCGATTACCGCCACCACCAGCAGCAGCACAGAGAACGCCAGTTTGACAGTGTCGGCTCTGGAGGCCTGGGTTTCGGTCTTGGAAGTCATCACCCGATCACATATCGTCAAAGGTGCATGGCGTCAGGTTGTCCGGCAAAAGCCGGTCGAAAAACTCGGACCACACACCGGGTGGGAAAATGGCAGGCGAGGAGGGACTCGAACCCCCAACCTGCGGTTTTGGAGACCGCTGCTCTGCCAGTTGAGCTACTCGCCTGTAGAAAACCATTGCTAGCAGGCGCCTTAAAGCGCCTGCCACACCTAAAATTTAACCTTACTCGATCACCTTCGCGACGACGCCGGCGCCCACGGTTCGTCCGCCCTCGCGTATGGCAAAACGCAATCCCTCTTCCATCGCAATCGGCGCAATCAGCGACACCACCATGTTGATGTTGTCTCCCGGCATCACCATCTCGATGCCTTCCGGCAGATCCACCGCCCCGGTCACGTCAGTCGTGCGAAAGTAGAACTGCGGCCGGTAGCCTTTGAAGAACGGCGTGTGTCGCCCGCCCTCTTCCTTGCTCAGCACGTACACCTCGGCTTCAAACTTGGTGTGCGGCGTGATCGTCTTGGGCTTGGCCAGAACCTGCCCCCGCTCAACATCATCTCGCTTGGTCCCGCGCAGCAGCACACCCACGTTGTCACCCGCCCGACCTTCGTCAAGCAGCTTGCGGAACATCTCCACGCCGGTGCAAATGGTCTTGACCGTCGGACGGATGCCAACAATCTCGATCTCTTCCCCAACCTTGATCACACCGCGTTCCACACGCCCGGTCACCACCGTGCCACGCCCGGAAATCGAGAAAACATCCTCAATCGGCATCAGAAACGGCTTGTCGGTGTCACGCACCGGCTCCGGGAAGTAGGCGTCCATCGCCTCAACCAGCTTCACTACCGCCGGCACCCCAATATCCGAGCTGTCACCCTCCAGCGCCTTCAGCGCCGAACCGGTGATGATCGGCGTGTCGTCGCCCGGAAAATCGTACTGACTCAGCAGCTCGCGAACTTCCATCTCGACCAGCTCGAGCAGCTCCGGGTCGTCCACCATGTCGGCTTTGTTCAAAAACACCACAATGTTGGGCACCCCAACCTGGCGCGCCAGCAGAATGTGCTCCCGCGTCTGCGGCATCGGGCCGTCGGCCGCCGACACCACCAGGATCGCACCGTCCATCTGCGCCGCACCCGTGATCATGTTCTTCACATAGTCCGCATGCCCCGGACAGTCCACGTGCGCATAATGGCGCTGCGTGCTCTGGTATTCCACATGCGCCGTCGCAATCGTGATCCCGCGCGCCCGCTCTTCCGGCGCCGCGTCAATCTTGTCGAAGGCTACAAACTCACCCCCGAACTGCTCCCCGCAGACCTTCGTCAGCGCCGCGGTCAGCGTCGTCTTACCATGGTCAACGTGACCAATCGTCCCTACGTTGACGTGCGGCTTAGTCCGCTCGAACTTTGCTTTGGACATCTAGCAGTGCTCCTTAAGAGAATCCGCTTTTACCGACTTGATGCAACGACACCGCTTGCCTATACAATGGTGCCCACAACTGGACTCGAACCAGTGACCTCTTCCTTACCAAGGAAGTGCTCTACCGCCTGAGCTATGTGGGCAACTGTCTAATCCTGGAGCGGGTGATGGGAATCGAACCCACATCATCAGCTTGGAAGGCTGAGGTTCTACCATTGAACTACACCCGCTAAGCGCCTCGCTTTTCATGTGGTGGAGGGGGTAGGATTCGAACCTACGAAGGCTGAGCCAACAGATTTACAGTCTGCCCCGTTTGACCGCTTCGGTACCCCTCCGCAATCGAGCTTGCCATTGTCCTGCAAGTGATGCGGACTGTCAACAAAGCCTGCGGTATAGTCCAAGACCGTTAATTATATGGCCGTGCGACAGCCCAGGCAAGATCTAGCGATCTCAATCCTCAAGGTGTCGCTGCACAGTTTCCACACTGTGTCGCGCATCACCGAACAACATGCGAGTGTTTTCTTTGTAGAACAGCGGATTATCAACGCCCGCATAGCCGCTAGCCAGGCTCCGCTTGAACACCACTACGGTACGGGCTTGCCAGACCTCCAGCACCGGCATACCGGCAATGGGGCTGTCCGGCACCTCTTGAGCCGCCGGGTTGACGATATCATTGGCGCCAATGACCAGAACCACATCGGTGTTCGGGAAATCGGCATTGATCTCGTCCATTTCCAGCACGATGTCATACGGCACCCGGGCCTCAGCCAACAGGACATTCATGTGCCCCGGAAGCCGCCCCGCCACCGGATGGATTCCGAACCTCACGGTGACACCTTTCTCCCGCAGCAAGCGGGTGATCTCGCTGACCGCGTTTTGAGCCTGGGCCACCGCCATACCGTAGCCGGGCACAATGATTACTTCGCTGGCATCGTGTAACAGTTGGGCGGTGTCTTCAGCACTGATCGCAACGGCTTCGCCGCCCTCGCTAGCAACGCCTCCACTGCTGGTACCAAAGCCGCCCAGAATGACGTTGAGAAACTTACGATTCATGGCTCGGCACATAATGTAACTGAGGATGGCGCCGCTCGAGCCAACCAGTGCCCCAGTGACAATCAACAGATCATTGGACAACGTGAAGCCGGTTGCGGCCGCCGCCCAGCCCGAGTAGCTATTGAGCATAGACACCACGACTGGCATATCGGCGCCACCAATGGCCATGATCATGTGGACGCCCAGGGCCAGCGCGATCATCGTCATCGCCAGCAAAACGATGACCGCCACCGCCGCGGAACCGGAGCCGAGAAACACGCTACCCAGCCAGACGCAGGCCAGCACCGCGATAAGATTCATCCAGTGCCTGAACGGCAGCAGCAACGGCTTGCCTGGCAGCAGCGCGGCCAGCTTGGCGAAAGCGATGATTGAACCGGTAAAGGTCACAGCGCCGATGAACACACCCACAAAGATCTCGACCCGGTGAATAGTTAGTTCGGCACCGACATAATGAGCCGTCGGATCGAGATAGGTTGCGATGCCGACCAGCACCGCAGCCAGACCGACGAAGCTATGCAGTATCGCAACCAGCTGCGGCATCTGGGTCATCGCTACCCGAGCCGCAAGCACGGCCCCGGCCACGCCGCCGATCAACATCGCCGGCACCAGCACCTTGTAGCCGCTGACCTGGGCACTGAGCACGGTGGCCAAGACGGCGATCGTCATCCCGACGATCCCGTAAATATTGCCGCGCCGCGCGCTCTCCTGGTGGCTCAACCCACCGAGGCTGAGGATGAACAACACGATTGCGCCGATGTACGAAACAGCAATGACGCCTTGATTCATGAGTCCGTCCTCAATCCTTGCGAAACATCTGCAGCATACGCTGCGTGACCAGAAATCCGCCGGCGATATTGATACTCGCAACCAGCAACGCCAATACGGCCAACACCATCACCAGCCACGATGGGCTGGATACCTGCAGCAGCGCACCAATGACAATAATGCCGCTAATGGCATTGGTGACACTCATCAATGGCGTATGCAACGACGGTGTCACATTCCAGATCACCTGATAGCCGACGAAGCACGCCAGCACAAAGACAGTGAAATGACTCATGAAGGAAACCGGCGCGACCAGACCCAGCCCGTACAGCACTAGCGCCCCTATCACCAACACCAACGGGGTCATATTGCGGTGTGCAGGCTGTTCGCGCGGCGGCGGTGGTGGTGTGGGTGGGGCAGCACGCGCAGGCTGTTGCGGCGCCGGCGGCGGCCAGGTGATCGTTCCCGCGTTGACCACGGTACAACCGCGGATCACCTCGTCCTCCATGTTGACGACGATCTGGCCATCCTTAGCCGGCGTCAAATCGTTCAGAAGATGCCGCAGATTGGTAGCATACAGCTGACTCGCCTGGGTCGCCATCCGGCTTGCCAAGTCAGCAAAACCGACTATGGTCACGCCATGGCGAACGACCGCACTACCCGGCTCGGTCAGGGCGCAATTACCGCCCTGTTCAGCCGCAAGATCAACAATGACACTCCCCGGTCGCATAGCCTCGACCATTTCGGCCGTTATCAGCTTGGGCGCCGGTTTCCCCGGAATCAGCGCAGTCGTGACAATGATGTCGACTTCTTTTGCCTGCGCCATGAACAGCGCCATCTCGGCCGCAAGGAACGCCGAGCTCATCTGTTTGGCATAACCGCCAGCGCCACCACCTTCTTCCTCGACATCCAGTTCCAGGAATTCAGCGCCCATGCTCTCGACCTGTTGTTTGACTTCCGGCCGGGTGTCGAACGCCCGCACCACCGCGCCCAGCGAACTGGCCGTACCGATGGCTGCCAAACCAGCCACGCCAGCGCCAATCACCAGCACCTTGGCCGGCGGCATCTTACCCGCTGCGGTAATTTGACCGGTGAAGAGACGGCCAAATGCGTTTGCGGCCTCAATGATCGCGCGATAGCCCGCGATGTTCGCCATGGAACTCAACGCATCCAGCTTCTGGGCCCGGGAAATACGCGGTACCGAGTCCAGCGCCAGCGCCGTCGCCCGGCGGGACTTGAGCTGTTCCAGCAATTCGGGGTTCTGCGCCGGCCAGATGAAGCTGATAAGGCAGCCGCCCTCCTTGAGCAGATCAGCCTCGTGGACATCCAATTGTGGGTGCCGCTCCGGTGGACGCACCTTGAGTATTATGTCGGCCTGCGCCCACAACTGCTGCAGGTCCGCAACGACTTCCGTGCCGGCCTCACGATACATCTCATCGCTGAAGCTTGCGGCCGCACCGGCGCCGCTCTGCACCTGCACGGCATAACCCAATTTGCGCAACTGGCGGACACTGTCAGGCGTCGCCGCGACCCGCTTCTCGCCTGGATGAATCTCTCCAGGTACACCAATGTGCATAGACATTGCCTGCTCCCCCGAATCTCAATCAAGAAGGGTTTATCCGAAGAACACGATTATTATTGGTCAAGGCATCGAGCATGTCCTCATATGACAACAGCGACTCCCAAAAACCGCATATCACATGGGCATGCTTATATTTTTTACATCGTCATTGACTATACATACAGGTAAACCGCTGTTGCAAACTCCCGGCAGGCGGCCCAACCGGGCACGGTAGCAGCCGACCGCGCAGTTGGATTATGCTTAAGTCCTTGAAGTTTGCCGAGAGAGAACGCCTCAAGCGGTTGCTAGCCAGCGGAGACAGCACGCGATGCATGGCCTGGAGCAGCATGTCCTGCGCACCGACGTGTCAGGCATGCCGTTGGAGTGGATCAATTATCAAGACGCCGTCCGGCTCTATCATTTGGAGCAGGTCGTGTATGCGTGCGGCACGTTGCTCTATTGCGTGCGCGGCGGCGTTAATGCGCGCACGGGTCAACGCAGCGTGATCGAGGTCAATTCCATCATCGCCACCCACGGTGGTGCCTACGCCCAAATGCGAGCCAGCGCCGCCTACACACCGCCATTGTCCAACAACGCACTGTTCCGGCGTGATTGCAATATGTGCCTGTATTGCGGCAACTCATTCGCGGAACGTGATCTGTCGCGCGATCACGTCACGCCCGTGGTGCAAGGCGGCCACAACCACTGGAATAATGTCGTGACCGCGTGCAAGCGCTGCAACCATCACAAAGGCGGGCGAACACCGGAACAGGCTGGTATGCAGTTATTAGCCATTCCGTTCACACCGAACCACGCGGAATACATCTACTTGCAGGGTCGGCGCATTCTGGCTGACCAAATGGCATTCCTGCGTGCTCACTTCCCGCGAAGCAGTCCCTTGCACGCACGACTCGCCGCTGGCAACCCTCGCTTAAACTGAGTCTCTGTCGCACCAATCCCGGCATGACTCCGGGTGTCTGATTCCCAATGTCTTTGCCAATCGATCGTTGTCTTAGTGAACTGCAGCGACGGCTGCGTGAGCAGTGCAACCTGGTGCTGCAGGCACCACCCGGTGCCGGCAAGACCAGCCGTGTGCCGCTGGCCCTACTGGCGGCTGACTGGCTCGCCGAACGCAAGATCGTAGTACTGGAGCCACGCCGCCTCGCGGCGCGCGCGGCAGCCGAACGCCTTGCCGGAGAGCTAGACGAGGCGGTCGGTAAGACCGTCGGCTACCAGATTCGATTCGAACGCAGACACTCAGCGCAGACACGGATCGAGGTCGTCACCGAAGGCATCCTCACACGGCGTCTGCAACACGATCCCGCCCTAACCGAAATCGCTGTTGTAATCTTCGATGAATTCCACGAGCGCAGCCTGAACACAGACCTGAGCCTGGCACTATGCCTAGACAGTCAGGCAGCGTTACGCCCGGACCTACGCCTGTTGCTGATGTCCGCGACCCTGGATACTGCGGGCATTGCCCGGTTACTCGGCAATGCCCCGGTAGTCACCACGACGGGCCGCAGTTACCCTGTGACCACGCACTATCTCGACCATAACCCATTGCGCCATGACACCGGATTGGTGGTCACCGCGATCCACCGGGCACTGACCGAGCACAGCGGCGATGTGCTGGTATTTCTCCCCGGTGGCGCGGAAATACGCGCAGTCGCGCAACGATTGGAAACCAATAACGCCGTTGCCGGCAGAAAACTCGCGGTGTTGCCGCTCCATGGCGATCTGCCCATGGACATGCAACAGCGGGCGCTTCGGCCCGCGCCATACGGCCACCGTAAGATTGTGCTAGCCACCAACATCGCCGAGACCAGTCTCACTGTCAGCGGCATCAGCTGCGTCATCGATAGCGGCTGGACCCGCCGCCCCCGATTCCAGCCCGGAACGGGCTTAACCCGCTTGGTGACCGAGCGCGTCAGCCAGGATAGCGCTACCCAGCGAGCCGGACGCGCTGGCCGCTTGGGCCCCGGCGCCTGCTACCGGCTGTGGAGCGAACCGGCCCAGTCCCGGCTACAGTCGCGCGAAGTACCCGAGATCATGACGGCTGATCTGGCGCCACTGTTGCTGGAGCTGGCATTGTGGGGCACTACTCCCGGGCAGCTGACCTGGCCGGACCCGCCTCCGCCCGCCGCGCTGAGCCAAGCCCGGTCACTGCTACAACGGCTCGGCGCCCTTGATCGGCACGGCCTGATCACCGCAACCGGGCGCCAACTGGCCGAATTGCCGTTGCATCCGAGGCTGGCACATATGGTAGTGCGAGGCGCCGAACTGGGCTACGCCGGCCAGGCCTGCACTCTGGCGGCATTGCTGGCGGAGCGTGATATCCTGCACGGCAGCAATTGCGGTAGCGATATCGATCTGCGCCTGGACATCCTGGGGAGCCGGCCTGAGAGCGAACAATCCGGTTACACCGTCGACAAAGTGACGTGCGCCCGTATCGGCCGTGCAGCAGCACAATTCAACCGACTGTTGACCGTATCACGCAGGCAGCCGGCGATCCCAGCCGACAGTGTCCCAGGACTTTTGTTGGCGTTTGCCTATCCTGATCGCATTGCACGCCGGCGCCCCGGCTCGACGGATCGCTATCAGCTGGCCAGCGGGCGCGGCGCTAAGCTGATGCCGGACGACCCGCTGTGTGGTAGCGATTGGCTGACGGTCGCTTATCTGCGCGATGGTCGCAATGAGGGCCTGATCCGGCTGGCTGCCCGGTTCGAGCCGACCCTGCTCGACAGCCACCTGTCAGAATTGGTAACGAACCACGATGTCATCGAATGGGCCGCTTCTGAACAGGCGGTAACAGCCCGCTCTCAACAGCGACTGGGAACCCTGGTGCTGTCCAGCCGGCCGCTGACGCATGTCGACGCCAAGCGTCGCGGCGCAGTGTTGATCGAGGGTATTCGCCGACTCGGACTCGATTGTCTGCCCTGGACCCCAGAACTGCGCCAGTGGCAGGCCCGGGTCGCTACGCTGCACCGCTGGTGTCCCGACCAAGGCTGGCCTGACGTCAGCAACGAGCGCCTGCTGGGCAGCCTTGAGCAGTGGCTGGCCCCCTGGCTCGAGGGACTGAGTCGGCGGTCGCATCTGACCCGGCTGGATCTCGATGCCATCTGCCGCCACCGGCTGGGCTGGTCGCTCAATGCGCAGCTGGAAGAAGCCGCCCCGACCCACCTGATGGTGCCAAGCGGCTCACGCATCCGAATTGCCTACAGCGCCGACGGAGAACCGCCGGTGCTGGCCGTAAAACTGCAGGAATTGTTTGGTCTGACAGAAACCCCGCGACTCAACGGGGGCCGCGTTCCGCTCGTGCTGCACCTGCTCTCGCCCGCGCGGCGGCCGGTCCAGATCACCCGCGATCTGGCAAACTTCTGGCACAGTACCTATCCGCAAGTAAAAAAGGAGCTCAGCGGACGCTATCCCAAGCATCCCTGGCCGGATGACCCGTGGACCGCATCGCCAACAAGCAGTACACGATCTCAGCGGCGCTGATACCTGCGTACCAATGCCCCGATCACGAGCGGTGTGAAATACATCGGAATCTGGGCCACAGCCACGTACAGAGCAAACGTGGCCCCGGCGGAACCGGCAGTAATCGCCAGCATCAAGCCCATGTTGCGATTGCCGCTGCAGACCGCCGCGGCGACTGCCGCCGTCTGACCACTACCGGCCAGCGCCAGCCAGCCGGCCAAATGCAGCAATACGGTCATCATGCAAGCCAGACCGAGCAACTCAGCGATGAAAGCGGGCTGACTTAGCAAACGCGCGGTAACACCGTCCATGACGGCGATGGCGAACAACATCAGGAGCAATACATTGATGCCCGCCAGCCGTTCCGGCCGGCGTTGCAGACGCGCCTCCCCGAGGCTGACCCGCACCAGGCGAGCGAGCAGAAACGGCATTAGAACGAGTACGGTGACCCGCACCGCGAAGGCCAGCAGATCAACATGTACCCCCGCCCCAGGGAGCACCAGCACCAATGTCGTCAGAGTAAGCGGCAACAATATGATGGTAGTCACCGTAATCAGCAATGCCAGCACCGCATCGGCGCCCAGCATTAGGGCAAACACCGCCGAGGCGCCGATCGGCGGCGCCGCACTCTGCAGTATCAGTGACAGCTGGATACCCGGCCCTAAGTGCCAACCGCGGATGCTCAACCATACCAGTGCAGGCGCCAGCAGCAACTGCCAGCTCACCAGCCACAGCAGTCGTCGTGGGTGTTTCAATGCCGGGCGTAGCCGATGCCAATCCAGCCGCAGCAGCGCAACCGTGAGAATACCGATCACCGTCAGCGTTAGCAGAGGCCTCAGCAATGCCGCCAGCGACGGCAGCAGAATGCCCGCAAACACGCCTAACGCCAGCGCAGGCTGGGCCTGTCTGGCCAGCAACTGCAACAGTCGTTCAATCATGAAGTACCAGCCGGGTTTGCCAGCACTCCGTACTCGGCGTTGTATAATCGCAGCATTTCGGGAACCAGGCCGCGGGAGACGTCACCAGTGAGCTCGAAAGAACTGAAGCAGGCAGGGCTGAAGGTCACGCTACCGCGCATGAGGATACTTGAGATTCTGCATGAGAACCCGACCCAGCATCTGAGCGCCGAAGACATCTACAAGTCCCTGATCCAGGCCGGAGAAACCAAAATTGGACTAGCCACGGTCTATCGCGTCCTTACCCAGTTTGAAGCCGCTGGCCTGGTCCAGCGTCACAACTTTGAGGGCGGCCAGTCGGTGTTCGAGCTCGACCAGGGCGAACACCATGATCATATCGTGTGTTTACAGTGCGGCAAGATAGAGGAATTCTACGACGAGGTTATCGAACAGCATCAGCAAACGATTGCCCGCAAACTGGGGTTCGAATTAGCCGACCACAGCCTGGTTCTGTTCGGCAACTGCACCCGCACGGATTGTCCCAACCGCTCCGCCCACTGAGACCGTAGCCGGACTGAATACGCAATGACGACCGCCAAATTCTGTTTGCTGGCCGGCAGTGTAGCCGCCTTGTCGGGCGTGATGCTGGGTGCATTCGGTGCCCATGCACTGCGGCGCAGTATATCACCGGAAATGCTTGCGATCTGGCACACCGGCGTGGAGTACCAGTTCTATCACGCCCTGGGGCTCCTGCTGATAGGCCTGTTGGCAACACAGATAGCCGGGGGATCGTGGCTACGGGCCTCCGGTTGGCTGTTGGTTATCGGCATCATCTTGTTTTCCGGTAGTCTCTACCTGCTGGTGCTAAGCGGCCAGCGCTGGCTGGGCGCGATAACACCGCTGGGCGGCACGGCGTTCATTGCCGGTTGGGCAACGCTGGCGGTCGGGCTCTGGCGCGGCCTCTGACAGGCTTGTTACCGACACTGTGGTCGCGCACGGGTAATGCAACCGTTGCCGGGTTCGACTGATAGACTGCGCACGCCGGCGGCCACAGCGGCTTGGCGGTATCCGGGTTAACACA
This sequence comes from uncultured Gammaproteobacteria bacterium, assembly GCA_963713445.1. Classification (GTDB taxonomy): domain Bacteria; phylum Pseudomonadota; class Gammaproteobacteria; order Competibacterales; family Competibacteraceae; genus CAVQMB01. The sequence continues at coordinate 192,819 of CAVQMB010000004.1, forward strand.
TTAATAGGTCACCGAGCACAGTCATGCCGCAATCGCTGTCATCACTCGACTACAAGCTCCATCCCGGGCAGGTACTTATAGGCGCTCAGATGCTGTTTGTGGCGTTCGGTGCGCTCGTGCTGGTGCCCCTGCTGACCGGGCTTGACCCCAACGTGGCGCTGTTCACCGCTGGCGCCGGCACGCTGCTGTTCCAGCTTGTCACCGGCGGCCGCGTGCCGATTTTTCTGGCTTCATCATTCGCCTTCATAGCGCCCATCACCTACGGAGTCCAGACTTGGGGCATACCGGCAACGCTGTCCGGGTTGATGGCGGCTGGTGTTGTTTATGTGCTGCTCAGCGCCCTGGTCAAACTGCGGGGTGTCGGGGTTCTGCACCGACTGCTGCCACCGATCGTTACCGGTCCGGTGATTCTGGTCATCGGCATCATCCTGGCCCCGGTAGCGATCAACATGGCACTCGGCAAAAGTGGCGATGGTGCCCACCAGCTGGTCGCACAACCCTGGGCCGGAATCCTGTCGGTCACGGCACTGACCGCTACCGTGCTGGCCGCTCTCCTGGGGCGCGGTGTACTGCGAATCCTGCCTATTATCTGCGGCATTGCAGTCGGCTACACCCTGGCTATGGTACTGGGCTTGGTCGACCTGACACCAGTCCACAAGGCCGCCTGGTTGGCGCTGCCGGACTTCGTGCTTCCGCACTGGAACTGGGCAGCGGTGCTCTATATGCTGCCGGTTGCGATCGCACCTGCGATCGAACACTTCGGCGACATCATCGCGATCAGCGGCGTTACCGGGCGCGACTACCTGCAGCATCCGGGCGTGCATCGGACCCTGCTCGGCGACGGTCTGGCAACCTCGCTGGCCGCCATGCTGGGTGGACCGCCCAACACTACCTATTCCGAGGTCACTGGTGCAGTGGCACTCACCCGCGCGTTCAATCCCGCTATCATGACCTGGGCGGCGCTGACAGCAATTGTTCTGGCCTTTGTAGCCAAGCTTGGCGCCTTGCTGCAGACCATACCGCCGCCCGTGATGGGTGGCATCCTGATCCTGCTGTTCGGCGCCATTGCGATTATCGGCCTGCGCACGACGGCGCGCCTCGGCGACGAACTGACGGAGCCGCGCAACCTGGCGATCGGGGCCATCATCATCGTCTGCGGAATCGGCGGGCTCAGTATCGGCAACGCCCGTTTTCAACTATCAGGCATTGGTCTGGCCGGTGTGCTGGGGGTACTGCTTAACCTGATCCTGCCTCGCGCCCGGCAAGCCGTGCCCGAGCGCTGAGCCTGCCGCCAACGTGAAAGCCAAATCAATTCTCATCACCGGCTGTTCATCGGGCATCGGCCTGGCAACGGCGCGACTGCTGCAAGCACGTGGACACCAGGTGATTGCCAGCGCGCGCAAACCGGCCGACGTGGCGCGACTGCGTGATGAAGGCCTGACCTGCGTGCGGCTTGACGTTGCTTATCCGGACTCGATCGCTGCGGCATTGCACGAAGTGCTCGATCACACCGACGGCAGGCTAGATGCCATATTCAACAATGCCGGGTTCGCCGTAACCGGGGCGGTCGAGGATGTCAGCCGCGAAGCGCTGCGGCTGCAGTTCGAGACCAATCTGCTCGGCGCCCACGACCTCATCACCCGGGTGTTGCCGGTGATGCGGCGCCAGGGCAGCGGCCGCATCATTCAGTGCAGTTCACTGCTGGGTCTGGTGGCATTGCCGTTCAGAGGCCCTTATAGTGCCAGCAAGTATGCGCTTGAGGCGCTGAGTGACTGCCTGCGGCTGGAATTGCGGGGTACTGGCATTCACGTATCACTGATCGAACCGGGTCCGATTCTGACCCGGTTCCGGGCCAATGCACTCGCGCTGTTCGAACAACACATCGACGTCGCGCACAGTCCCCACCGCAGCAAGTATCAGCATACTCTGCAGCGATTACGCAGCGAGGGCGCCGCCGTACCATTCACATTGGGTCCCGACGCCGTGGCGAAGAAAGCGGCACATGCCCTGGAAAGCCCCCGCCCCAAGGCCCGTTACCCCGTCACCCTCCCGACCTATGCACTGGCATTCATGCGCCGCATATTGCCGACCCGGGTGCTTGACGCCGTGGCGGGTCGCCGGCTCTGAACTCCGGCAACGGCCGCTGGTCCAGGAAACAACGGGCGACTGCTGCCACTGTTACTGCTGGTCGTCTGCACTTCCGTTCAAGCACGTGAGCTCAATAGCGTCGATGGTACCGATCTGGCAGCTTATCTGCTGCGCCAGGGCTGGGCCGCGGCAGCACCGGGCGCACCACCGCTTTACCCGGTACTGGAGCGCATCGCCCGGACGCACGGGATGGGTGTGTGAGGGATACCAGCGGACCGGGCGTTACGGTAGGTCGTTACAACATCCTATCGGCGTACAAACCAACCGGTAGCTCAGTGAGTAAGGCGCCGACGGCGAGCGAGGTCGCACCCGGCGACGCAGTCAGGACCCGGCCGGTCAGCTGATCGAACAGGGTTCGGCCCGTCAAGTCCGCCGACAGCTCAATCGCGGTGTCAGCCCAGCCCCGTGGCAACGGCTTGGCGGCCCCTTCAATCAAGGGCCATACCTGCCGCGGCGCGACCACCAGAAGAGTCTGATCCTGCCACTGCCGGATGAACGCAACGACCCGTTCGGCATGGCATCCACGACCGGGCACTGCCTGGTAAGTCCCCGCACTGAACAGTCGGGGGCAACGACGGCGCAGCTGCAGCGTGCACGCGATCATCGCCTGCTTGAGCCGACCGTCGCGCCAGCCTGCCAGCAGCGTAGGCCAGTCGGGCACGCCGGTAGCCAGACTCTGGCGCCGCAGTGCATAGTCCACTGGCCGACGATTGTCAGGATCGACCAGGCTCAGATCCCAGTATTCGGTACCCTGATAGATATCAGGCACCCCAGGGCTGGTCAGTTTCAACAGGACTTGGGTCAACCCGTTCAGCGCAGCCGCTGGGTTAATGGCGCCGACAAACCCGGCCACATCCTCCAGGAACGCCCGGCTGCGTTCGACATTCAGCGTGTGCTCGACGAAGTGGATCAGCGCGCTCTCGTAGTCTTCATTCGGTGCGACCCAGCTGGTATGACGTTTAGCTTCACGCACGGCCTTGAGCATGTACTCGGTAAGCCGCTGGCAAAATGCCTCGAGGCCGGGGAATTCCGGCGCTGTGAGTGCATGCGGCCAACTCCCAACAACAGTCTGATAGAACAGATATTCATCGGTACGATCCGGTGCCCAGGCGCCGTCCAGTTCGCGGCGTCTGCGCCAGTTGAGGCGAGCCCACCGGTGTACCCGACGCCACCACTCGCGCGGCAGTTCGCTGAGCACATCGAGTCGGGCCCGGACATCCTCACCCCGCTTGTGATCGTGGGTCGCCGTAGCCAGCATCGACTGTGGCCAGTGCTGGCGGCGCCGGCGATTGGCCTCATGGAACGCTGCAATACTGCGACCAAAACGGTCCGGCTCACCACCGACATCATTGAGGGCCACCAGCCGCACATAGCGATAGAACGCCGTGTCCTCCAGCGCCTTGGCCATAACCGGGCCGGTATACTGCTGAAACCGCAGCGCGGCATCCACCACATCGCGGCGCCGATACCGGTGGGTCGACTGGCGCAGCAAATCGAGCGACAGCACCGAGTGTATAAATTCGAAGATCGAGGTGTCGGGAGTATGCCAGGCCTTGCGTGCCTGTGCCACGGCCCAGTCCAGGTCGCGGCGGTCTTCCGCGGTGGTGCTGCGGGCCGTCACATAGGTGCGATAGACGGGAAAGTGGGCCACCAGTTCTGACAAAGCATTGCGTAGTCCGATCAGTGAATAGTCCCGGGTATGGCGATTCTGCTTGGCCAATCGGTTGAAACCGTTGGCCAGCACGTTGAGTTCGCTGGCCAAGGACTCACGCATGATGCGTCGCTTGCAAGCAACTACCAGTTCGGTGAACGAACCCCGTTCACCGGTGAATGCGCGGTAACCACGGTTCAGATGGCGTTCACTGGCTGCGTTCACCAGCAGGCCGTTTACCAGATTGAGGAATTCATATCCAGTGGTGCCGGCGATAGGCCAGTCATCACGCAGACTCTCATGACTCGCCAGGATCTTCTCGACCACCACGTAGCAGCCCTGTGAGCGGCCGGCCAGCGCCATCAACTGATTGAGATAGGCGCGCGGATCCCGCAGGCCATCGATATGGTCCAGTCTCAGCCCCTGCAACAGCCCCTCGGCGAGTAGCCGGCCAACCAACTGGTGGCTGCGCCGGAACAACTCAGCCCGTTCCATACGCAGGCCGGCCAGTTCGTTGACGTCGAAAAAGCGCCGGTAGTTGATCTCATCGACCGCCACCCGCCAGAACGCCAGCCGGTAGTGCTGCCGATCCAGCAGCCGGTGTAAGTCATCGAAGCTGCGAGGATAACCGGGGCAACCGTTGAGCTGCGCCAATACGGTATCCAGACCTTTTTCCAAGCGCGGTTCCGCGGCAGCAAACGCGGCCAGTCGCTGGCGGGCATACTGAACCCGCTGACGGCGGTCACCGATCCGCCGCAGCGCCAGAGCATTCCGCAACTCCGCCACCAATTCCTGTAGCGGTGCCGCCAGCTCCGGTTGCGCACGCACGACAGCTTCCAGCAGGATCGGATAGTCACGTGGCGCCAGCGGGAATGCATGCTCGAAATAGCCGACACCTATCCGTCCCTGGTCTGCGTCGAAGCGTAGCGACAACTCACCGCGCTCCAGTACCGCGCCATAATGGTCACCCAGTACCGGCAGCAGCAGCTTGCCGCTCAGACTCGGTTCTGGCGGCCGCCAGTCGATATCGAAGAACGCCGCATATGGCGAAATGCGGCCCCATTCGAGCACGTCCATCCACCACGGATTATCCACGCCGACACCCATGTGATTGGGAACAAAATCGACGATCAGCCCCATCTGATGGCGGTGTAGTTCGGAAACAAAATCGGTGAATTCAGCGTCGCTGCCGATCTCCGGATTGAGACGGGTGTGGTCAACAATGTCATAACCATGGCGCGACCCAGGTCGCGCCATCAGCAATGGTGAGGCATAGACGTGGCTGATACCCAAATCGGCCAGATAGGGCACCAGCCCGCGGGCATCAGTGAATCGAAACTCGCGGTTAAACTGCAGGCGGTAAGTCGCCCTGGGGGGCTCTGACAAGGTGCCGGAGTCAGTCATGGCGTGGTCGCCAGTTGCCACACAACCGTCCAGGCTGGCAGCCACTGCCGCGGGAGTTCGCCCGCTGCCGGGCAAATCACCTCCCCTGCTGGTGGTCCCGGTAAACCGCCAATCACCGTCGCACCAAGGTTTGCGCTCAGATGCAGCTCACTCCCATCGCCCAACCTCCAACTCACGCCGAGCGCGGTGGCGATCACGAACCGGATCCGGCCGCAATGACCCTCCATACCTGCCAGCCGTGGCACGACTACTCGCTGGCGTAATGCCAGCAGTGCACTATACAGGGCCAACCAGTCAGTATGCGGCGGCTGGTCCAGCGCCGACCAGTCCAACACGGCAGCAGCGAATGTGGTGGCGGCATTAGGGTCGGGGATGCGAGCGCGCGCCGCCGGATCACGGAATTCAGCGAACCGGGCAAACTCACGCCGACGCCCCGCACGCACATCGTCCGCCAACGGGTCATGGAAATCGCAAAAGAACGGGAATGGCTGACTGGCCGCCCACTCTTCACCCATAAACAGCATCGGCACACCAGGCGCCAGCAACAACACGCGGCAGAGCGCGCGGATGGCGGCCGGCTCGGCCAACTGGCCGATACGCTCGCCCCAGGCGCGATTGCCTACCTGATCATGATTCTGCATGAAGTTGACGAACGCTGTGGCTGCAAGCTGCGCGCTACGCTCGCCGCGCGGACGACCAGCGCGATGCGGCGAGACTTCGCCTTGGTAGGCAAAACCCTCCGCCAGGCACCGGGCCAGATGCGCGGCGGGGTTGTCAGCGTAATCCTCATAGTACCCATCGTCCTCGCCGGTGGCGAGCACATGCAGGGCATGGTGGCAATCGTCGTTCCACTGAGCGCGGTAAGAGAAAGACGGGCGGTCGACACCCGGACACTGCAGATAGTGGCTCTGGTTGGCGTCGTTCTCCAGCACCAGATGGACCCAGCGGTGACCGGCGAAACGGGCGTGCACCTGAGCGGCCAGTTCTTCCAGAATATCGGGCACGCTGGGATCACGGATCGCGTGCACCGCATCAAAGCGGAGGCCGTCGAAGCGGTATTCCTCAAGCCAGTACAAGGCATTGTGAATGAAGAACGACCGCACCTCCGGGCGGGTGAAATCAATGGCCGCGCCCCAAGGCGTCGCGATCCGCTCGGTGAAGAACTGCGGCGCATAAACGGTGCAGGTAGTTCCCGTCGGGCCCGAAGTGGTTATAGACCACGTCCAGAAACACTTGCAAACCGCGTGCGTGAGCGGCGTCAATCAGGTTTTTGAGATCATCTGGGGTACCGTAACAAGCGTCCGGCGCAAACGGCAATACACCGTCGTAACCCCAGTTGCGCTGACCAGGAAAGTCAGCCAGCGGCATCAGCTCAAGGGCAGTCACCCCCAGTGCACAAAGATGTTCGAGCCGGTCGCGAACCCCGTCGAATGTACCGGCCGGGGTAAAACTACCGACATGAATCTCATACACCACCGTTTCCTGCCATGGTCGACCGCACCAGCCCGACGTCCTCCAGGCATAGGCACCCGGATCAACCACCATACTCGGCCCGTGTACATCGTCAGGCTGATAACGCGACGCCGGATCCGGCACCTCCAGCGCGTCGTCGACACGATAGCGGTAACGGCATCCGGCTACGGCATCCGCGACGCGCCGCTCAAACCACCCGCCGCCGGCCCTCGCCATCGGTAGCCGGCGGCGACCCGAGGCATCGTCCAGAAACAGTGTAATCCGCGTGGCAGCCGGCGCCCACAATCGGAACCGGACCCCGTCATGGCCAAGCTCAGCGCCAAACGGCATGGCATGTGTCGCCGTCACGAGGTTTCCGCAGACGCCGCTTCGCGGCGCACCAGCAGTTGCAGCGAGCGGGCGGGCAGGAGGACCCCGCCGCCGGCCTGATGAGAGCCTCCTGCGTCGTCGCTGACGGTATCGATAACCACCGCCCAGAAATGACCGTTCGGCTCTGTTCGCAGTTGGAACGATACCGCATCGGGCGCAGCATTCAACAGCAGCAGAAACGTGTCGTCGGCCTCCTGCTCGCCGCGTTCCGTCAGGTGCATCATACCCGCCTCGCCGCTTAATCGCAGCGCCCAGTGTCCGGGCCTGCGGATCCTGCCAGTCGGCCGCAGTCATCTCGGCGCCGTCGGGTCGCAGCCAGACCACATCCTTGACATCTGTCCCCCGAGTAATTCCGCCCTGAAAGAACCGATTGCGGTGGAACACAATATGTTGGTGGCACAGCCAGATCAGCCGCCGGGTAAATTCAAGCAGCGACCGGCCGGCGGCGTCAATGCCTTGCCAATCCAGCCAACTGACTGGATTGTCCTGGCAGTAGGCGTTGTTATTACCGGACTGCGAACGACCGAACTCGTCACCCGCTACCAGCATCGGCACACCTTGCGAGAGCAGCAGTGTCGCCAGAAAATTGCGCATCTGCCGATACCGCAGGCGGATTATCGCCGGATCGGCGGTCGGCCCCTCCACCCCACTGTTCCAGCTGTTATTGTTGTCATTGCCGTCGCGGTCGCCTTCCTGATTGGCCTGGTTGTGTTTATGGTCATAGCTCACCAGATCAGCCAGCGTAAAACCGTCGTGGGCGGTAACAAAGTTAATGCTAGCCCAGGTCCGCCGGCCGCGGCGGTCGAAGATGTCGGCCGAACCCGACAACCGCGAGGCCAGTGTGGCGAGCTGACCCTCATCCCCTTTCCAGAAACGGCGCACTGTATCGCGGTATTGATCGTTCCACTCGGCCCAGCCCGGCGGGAACTGTCCCAACCGGTAGCCGCCCGGACCGGTATCCCAGGGCTCGGCAATCAGCTTAACCTGCGACAACAGCGGATCCTGGGCGACGGCGTCGAGAAAACCCGCATGTTCATTGAATTCGCCGTTGACCCGGGCCAGCGTAGTCGCCAGATCGAAGCGGAACCCGTCGACGCCCATTTCCTCGACCCAGTAGCGCAAAGAGTCAGTAACCATACGCAAAACCTGGGGATGACGCAGTTCCAGAGCGTTACCAGTGCCCGTGAAATCGTTATAGTAGCGGGCCTCGTCCATAAGGTAATAATAGGATCGGTTGTCGATGCCACGAAATGACAGCGTGGGACCCAGATGGTTACCTTCGGCAGTATGGTTGTAAACCACGTCTAGAATCACCTCGATCCCGGCATCGTGCAACCGCTGAACGCAGGTCTTGAACGCCGCAAGACCCTCGCCGCCAAGATATTCCGGATGGGGCGCGAAAAAGCCGATTGAGTTATAACCCCAGTAGTTACACAGCCCACGGTCGATCAAATGCCGGTCATGGACGAAGGCATGCACCGGCAGCAGTTCCACCGCGGTGATGCCTAGCTCGCTCAGATAGTCGACGACGGCTGAGGCTCCGAGCCCGCTGAACGTACCCCGCTGACTCTCGGGTACCTCCGGATGGCGGATTGTAAAACCGCGCACGTGCAATTCGTAGAGGATAGTCTCATGCCAATGCCGTGACTCAGGTTTGCGCCCCCAGGTGAACGCCGGATCGATAACCAGACACTTAGGCACATAGGCCGCACTATCACGTTTGTCGAAAGAAAGATCTGCGGCCGGGTCACCGACCGTGTAACCAAATGTCGCATCGTGCCATTGCAGCCTGCCGGCAAGGGCTTTGGCGTATGGATCCAGCAGCAGTTTATTGGGATTGAAACGATGCCCATTGTCGGGCTGATAGGGGCCATAAACACGATAGCCATAGAGTTGGCCGGGGCGGACATCGGGCAGATAGCCGTGCCATACCTCGTGGGTATACTCAGGCAGCACGATGCGTGCGACCTCACGCCTGCCACTGGCATCGAACAGGCACAGCTCGACTTTCTCTGCATGCGCTGAAAACAGCGCGAAATTGGTTCCGGAGCCGTCCCAGGTCGCGCCCAGTGGTCCCGGCAAACCCGGCCAGACACGAAAACCGGTCATTACCTCAAATCCATCCGAATGATGATCATCGCTCGGAAACAGTTGTCACCGTATTCGATAATTGAGCCTACGCAGGGGGGGCAACGGCCGGTCAAACGTCACGCCATGCTGGCACGCAACCGGCGCTGGTTCGACCAAAACATGGCTACAGCCAGCCACGGCGCTTGAAGTACAGATAAGGCATAATGGCAGAAATCACCATCATCACGAGGGCCAGCGGATATCCGAATGCCCAGTGCAACTCGGGTATGACAACGAAATTCATGCCGTAGATGCTGGCAATGAGGGTTGGCGGTAAAAACACAACAGCCATCACCGAGAAGATCTTGATGATGTTGTTCTGCTCGATATTGATCATACCCAGGGTCGCGTCGAGCAAAAAGTTGATCTTGCCGGACAGGAACGAGGCATGATCGGTGAGCGAGTGCACATCCCGGCTTAATGTCTTCAGTCGTACCCTGATATCCTTGTTACCCTTACTACTGACGAGAACCTGATTGAAGAACGTCAGCATGCGTCCAATACTCACCAGACTCTCGCGGACGTTCGAATTCAGGTCACCGACCCGACCGGTGCGACGCAACACCTGCTGGAAATCGCGGTCGTCGTCGTCATTGGGATTGAATACGTCACGCGACAGGCCATCAACCTCACTGCCGATCCGCTCGAGAATGTCAGCAGCCCGGTCGACGATGGCTTCGAGCAAACCAACCAGAACCAACTCGGCCCGCCCCAGCGGACTCTGATGGCGCTGGGCACGGGCCGCGAAAATTCGGAATGGGCGCGGCTCGGAATAACGCAGCGTAATTAAACGTCCGGCGCTGAGCATGAAGGTGACAGCGGCACTTTGCGGTTCGTCAGTGTCAGTGCGGGCCAGCACGATAGCAGTCATCACAACGTTGTCATCTTCCTGATACAACCGGCTGGATGCCTCAATTTCCTGCATTTCCTCGCGGGTTGGCGTATCTATGCCAAGCGCCTCATCAACCCAGAGCTTCTCTTCGGTGGTCGGATTGAACAGGTCCAGCCAGACCACGGATGTCGGCAACGGCAGCGCCGCCCGCGGTTCATGATGTACCAGTCGGTTATTGTCGAACGCGTAAACCGTCAGCACCCAAAGCTCTCCAACAACCATCGGCCTGCAGATTGGCCATCTAGTGTACCGGTCCACGATGGGCTTGCCTAATCGCAGCCCGGTTAGCAGTAACACCCCGGTAACGTTATCATTCGCCGGCGGGCACAGAATTATGCGAAAGCCTGAGATGATGGCAACACAGCAAACGCCCTTGGAATACCGCGCCCGCGGTGGCCGTTGCGGGCAACGCAGTTGAACAAAGCCACAGGCACCACTAACCCTAATTGACTATCGACGAGACTCATTGTCATGCCATCCCCACCGCGACTGATAGTCGGCATAACTGGAGCCTCCGGCATCCGCTACGGCGTGCGGATACTGGAACTGCTGCGCGAGACGCCCATCGAGAGCCATCTGATTCTGTCCGACTCAGCGCGACTGGCCCTGGCCTACGAGACGAGCTTCAAGCCCCGCGAGGTCGAAGCCCTGGCGTCCGCCGTACATCCGTTCCGCGACGTCGCCGCCTGCGTTTCGAGCGGTTCATTCGCCACCACCGGGATGGTCGTCGCACCTTGTTCGATGCGCACCCTCGCTGAGATCGCCACCGGGGTGACCTCATCCCTGTTGACCCGGGCCGCTGACGTCGTGCTCAAAGAGCGACGCCGGCTCGTGCTGATGGTCCGGGAAACACCGCTCAACCTGGTCCATTTGCGCAACATGATGACCGTCACCGAAATGGGCGGCATCGTATTCCCACCGGTACCAGCGTTCTACGCTCAACCGACTTCGATCGCGGAAATGGTGGATTTCACCGTGCGGCGGGTACTGGACCTGTTCGGCATTGATGAGTGCATCGCGCCGATCCAGCGATGGGGTGAGCAGTTGGGGCGGCCTCGTCAGACCCCCAGTAACTGAGAAATCAGCGTCAGCCGGGTCCGAAGTCGATCCGTGATGGCAAACACAAACAAAGGTAGCGCCCGCGCGCAATTTGATGTATAAATAACACTAACTGTTGCTTTATAGAAAAAAATATCAAAAAAGCAACAGCATTTCTTCCTCAGCGACGTAGCTATTGCGGGTCTCAGCACCCGCTCTTTTCATTATCATGTAAGAGGGTGTCTTTAAAATACGAGCGCGGCGCCCGACCAACAAAATACCGCCGCTAGGTCAGGCCTCGCCATCCTTGTCGCACTCGATCAGTGCATAAGCCGAATGATTATGGATGGATTCAAAATTCTCTGATGAAACGGTATAGGCACCAATGCGCTCATCGGCGTTCAGGCGCGCGGCGATATCGCGCACCATGTCTTCCACGAATTTCGGGTTCTCGTAGGCCCGCTCGGTGACATATTTCTCATCCGGGCGCTTGAGCAAACCATACAGTTCGCAGGACGCTTCTTCCTCGACCAGATCAATGAGTTCCTCGATCCAGATGTGTTCCCGCAAACGCGCGCTTACGGTCACATGGGACCGTTGATTGTGGGCCCCATAGCGCGAAATCTCCTTGGAGCACGGACATAAGCTGGTAACCGGTACCACGACCTCGAGCACAAGACGGGGATCGCCGTCACGGATGGCGCCCTGCAGTCTGACATCATAGTCCAGCAGGCTCTGAACGCCGGTAACGGGCGCCGCTTTGTTGATGAAGTAGTGGAACTGCATATCGATATGCCCAGTATCCGCTTCCAGCCGCTCGGTCATATGAGCCAGCAAGTCGCGAAAGCCAGCGACCGTAATTTCACTATTGTGGCCGTTGAGCACCTCGACAAACCGGGACATGTGTGTGCCTTTGAAATTGTGCGGCAAATTAACGTACATGTTGACGTAGGCAACGGTATGCTGCACATCCTGGCTGCGATCGCGGATTCGCACCGGGTGCCGGATATCCTTGATGCCAACCTTATTGATGGCAATCCGCCGGGTATCGGCACTCGCCTGCACGTCAGGGATGTGGACCACGTTGGTTTCTGCTGCCGTATTCGCCGTTTTCAAAGTCTGATCCTCTTGCAGAGCTCAAAGCCGCCGATAAATTCCTGAGTATTGCACTAGGATACCAGGTTGTGGCGCAAGGTTTGACCCTACCTGCCGGTTACTGTTCCAGCGCTTTGAGCACCGAACGCGCATCCAGGCCGGCGACCGCCAGAAGCTCTTCGCGATTGCCTTGATCGATAAACCGATCCGGCAAGCCGATATTGCGTATCCTGGTCTGGACCCCGCGTGCAGCCAGACATTCGTTGACCGCGCTGCCGGCACCACCGGCAACGACGTTCTCCTCCAATGTCACTAGGCGTTCATGGCTGGCCGCCACCTCCAGCACAGTGAGTTCGTCCAACGGCTTCACGAAACGCATGTTAACCACGGTGGCGTCCAGTTCAGCGGCAATTTCCTCGGCCACCGATACCATGCTACCGAACGCCAGCAAGGCGGTCCCTTGGCCGTAGCGCCGTATTTCTGCCTTGCCCAACGGCAACGGCTCAAGGTCGTCATCGACCGCCGCCCCTGGCCCTTTGCCACGTGGGTAGCGGACGGCTGCCGGCTGATCGAGCGCGAAGCCGGTGCACAGCATGCGCCGGGTTTCGTTCTCGTCGGCTGGCACCATGACCACCATATTCGGGATGCAACGCAGATAGGTCAGATCGAAGCTACCGGCATGTGTGGGTCCGTCCGGGCCAACCAGACCAGCCCGATCAATGGCAAACAACACCGGCAGGTTCTGCAACGCCACATCGTGGATAAGCTGATCATAGCCCCGCTGTAGGAATGTCGAATAGATAGCTACCACCGGCTTGATACCATCGCAGGCCAGGCCCGCCGCCAGGGCAACACTATGCTGCTCGGCGATGCCGACGTCGAAGTAGCGCTCGGGGAAGCGCTGCGCGAACTGTACCAGTCCGGACCCTTCCCGCATAGCGGGCGTAATCCCCACCAAGCGCTGATCGCGCTCGGCCATCTCGCAAAGCCAGCGGCCAAAGACCTGGGTGTAGGTCGGGCGATTATCAGCCTTCTTCGGCGGCAGCCCGTGCTGTGGATCGAAGCTGCTAACGCCATGATACGCAACCGGCTCGGCCTCGGCCTGCTTGTAGCCTTTGCCTTTGCGGGTCAGGATATGCAGCAAGCGCGGTCCCCGCTGGTCACGCAGATTGCGCAGTGTCTGAACCAGTCCCAGCACATCGTGGCCGTCAACCGGGCCGAAGTAGTTGAATCCGAGTTCCTCGAACAGCGTACCCGGCACAATCATACCTTTGACGTGTTCCTCGGCGCGCCGGGCCAGTTCCCACATCGGCGGCGGCATCAGCTTGAGCGCGCGCTTACCACCTTCGCGCATACTCGCCACCATACTGCCCGACAGCATCTTGGTAAGCCGCGTCGACAACGCACCGACATTCGGCGAAATCGACATCTCATTGTCGTTCAACACTACCAGCAGGTCGGCCCTCAGATCACCGGCCTGGTTAAGTGCCTCGAATGCCAATCCGGCGGTCATTCCGCCATCCCCGATCACGGCCACCGCCCTGCGCTCCAGGCCTGCGAGCCTGGCTGCGATTGCCATCCCCAGGGCAGCACTGATGGAGGTACTGGAGTGGCCCACGCCGAAGGCGTCGTAAGGACTCTCTTCACGCTTCGGGAACGGCGCCAACCCGCCGAACTTGCGTATCGTATCCAGCTGTTTGCGACGCCCAGTGAGAATTTTGTGCGGATAAGCCTGGTGCCCCACGTCCCACACCAAACGATCATCCGGCGTATTGAGCACGTAGTGCAACGCCGTGGTCAGTTCAATGGTTCCCAAACCCGCCGCAAAATGGCCACCGGTTCGAGAAATCGTGTCGATCAGGAATTCCCGCAACTCGTTGCACAGCACCGGTAGCTGGGACTCCGCCAGACGGCGGAGATCGGCCGGCGTATCGATGGTCTCGAGCAGAGGGAAAGCTGGGTCCACGCTCATCGCTGGATCGCTATTGATAAACGTACGATTATCTAAAGCTTGCCAGATGATGGCAAGCCGTTAAGGTTTACGGCTCAGTACTGACGCTCGATGATGAAACGGGCGAGCCAGTGCAGCACCGCAGCCTGTTCGGTGTCGAATGGTGCCAGCTGGGCACCCGCCTCTTCGCATAGCGCAAGTGCTCGCTGACGAGCCGGCTCGAGGCCCAGCAACGCCGGGTAAGTCGGCTTGCCACGGGCGACGTCCGCACCCTGGGTCTTGCCTAGCGTTGACGTCTCTGCTGTCACATCGAGGATATCGTCCTGGATCTGAAATGCCAGCCCGATGCACTCAGCATAGCGCCCGAGCCGCCCCAGCAAGGCCTCGTCCACCACAGCACCAAGCGCTCCCAGCAGTACGCTGCAACGTATCAAGGCGCCGGTTTTCAGCCGGTGCATGGCTTCCAGTTCTGCTAGCGTCAGCTGACCGCCGACAGCATCCATGTCCAGCGCCTGGCCGCCTGCCATACCGAACGATCCGCAGGCTTCACCCAGCAACCGCAGCCGCCGCAGCCGCCGCAGCTGGGCAGCCAGCGGACCGCTATCATCCGCAGCCAGCACCTGAAACGCCAGCGCCTGCAGCGCGTCGCCCGCCAGTATTGCAGTGGCTTCATCAAAAGCCTTGTGACACGTTGGCCGGCCGCGCCGCAAGTCATCGTCATCCATGGCCGGCAGGTCATCATGTATCAGCGAGTAAGCATGAATCAGCTCGACCGCCGCTGCGGGGGCATCCAATTGCTCCGGTGCAACACCCACTGCCGCACCGGCAGCGTACACCAGCACCGGCCGGATACGCTTGCCGCCACTCAGCACGGCGTAGCGCATCGCCTCGTGCAGGCGTGCCGGCGGCTTCTCTGTGGACGGCAAAAAGCGCTCCAGCGCCTGTTCGACACGCCAGTGGTACTGCCCGACCTGTGCCGGTCGAGTTATCGTCATCGAACGTTGTCTGGATAGGAAGCGGACATCAGCTGACCGTTCTGCTCCACCAGCTGCTCGACCCGCTGCTCGGCCTGCTGCAACGCCGTTTGGCAGTGGCGGGCAAGTACGATACCGCGCTCGAAACGCTGCAAGGCGTCTTCCAGAGCAATATCGCCCTGCTCGAGTGTGCTGATCAACTGCTCCAACTCAGCCAGCGCCCGTTCGAAATCAGGCGGAGAGTCAACGGCCGACTTACGTTTGGGTGTGGTCATCGGACTAAAAGTACTACTCGGTCGCTGGGGGGTCAACGTTCCCGACCATCGGCAATTGACAGGCATTGTAAGCTTCTCTTATCCTGTGATGGAAGTTTAGACTGAGTCTAAACTCAAATGTTTACGCTGTGTTTAGATCCACCGAAACAGGAGAGCACGTATGGCCTCACTGAAGGGCAGCAAGACTGAAGAGAATCTCAAGCACGCTTTCTCGGGGGAGTCCCAGGCCAACCGGCGTTACCTGTACTTCGCCGCCAAGGCTGATGTCGAAGGCTACAACGATGTCGCAGCGGTGTTTCGCTCAACTGCGGAAGGAGAAACCGGTCACGCTCACGGTCACCTTGAATACCTCGAGCAGGTCGGTGACCCGGCAACAGGCCTGCCGATCGGCGGCACCAGCGCCAACCTCAAAGCGGCCATCGCTGGCGAGACCCACGAGTACACCGACATGTACCCGGGCATGGCCAAAGCAGCCCGCGATGAGGGTTTCGACGAAGTCGCCGACTGGTTTGAAACGCTAGCCAAGGCGGAACGCTCACACGCCAACCGCTTCCAGAAGGCACTGGATCAGCTGGACAGCTGAGCCGCCCTGAACTATCCCGCGAGGCCAGCTCATTGCGGCCTCGCCTTTCACGCCAGTGGGTTGAGCTTTACCGTGTAATCGGGCTAAGCGGCTCAGTCGCTCAGCCGCCGCCGCTATTTCACCCACCCCTGCACCACCCGGGCCCAGTCACGCTAAACTGCCGGGCGATTCCAAGTAGCGCAGCGGATGGGTATGAGCGACGTTTACGATGCCTCGGCAATAGAAGTCCTAAGCGGTCTGGACCCGGTACGCCGGCGTCCCGGCATGTACACCGATACCACCCGGCCCAACCATCTGGCCCAGGAAGTCGTCGACAACAGCGTCGACGAGGCCATCGCCGGTCATGCCCGCCGGATTTCTGTCACGCTGTGCGCCGACGGCTCGCTCAGCGTCGAAGACGACGGTCGTGGCATGCCGGTGGACATTCATCCCGAGGAAGGCATTCCCGGCGCCGAACTGATCCTCACCCGATTACACGCAGGCGGCAAATTTTCACACCAAAGCTATCGTTTCGCCGGTGGCCTGCACGGCGTTGGTGTGTCGGTGGTCAACGCCCTGTCCCGCCGTCTCGAGCTATGGGTGCGGCGCGGCGGTAGCGAATACCACATGGCCTTTGCCCATGGCGACAAAACGTCCGACCTGAAAACGACCGGTAGTGTCGGTAAGCGCAATACTGGAACCACGTTACGATTCTGGCCGGACCCGCGGTATTTCGATTCGCCACGGTTCTCTATCCCACGACTCAAGCATGTACTGCGCGCGAAAGCCGTACTCTGTCCAGGCCTTGACGTCCGGTTCCATGACGAAACCAGCAGTGAGCGCTGCGACTGGTGTTATGTCGACGGTCTGAGTGACTACCTGAGTGAGGCCTTAGCCGCCGATGAACGGCTGCCGAACCAGCCGTTCGTAGGAGGCCTGGAGGGCCAGCACGAGGCGGTTGAGTGGGCCCTGGCCTGGTTGCCGGACGGGGGCGACGCGGTCACGGAAAGCTACGTCAATCTGATTCCCACGGTCCAGGGAGGGACTCACGTCAACGGACTGCGTACCGGCCTGACAGAAGCTCTCCGGGAATTCTGCGAAATCCGTAGTCTGCTGCCGCGCGGCGTTCGCCTCACCCCGGAGGATATCTGGGAAGGCCTTAGCTACGTGTTGTCGGTCAAACTGACTGATCCGCAGTTTTCCGGCCAGACCAAGGAACGTCTGTCATCGCGCGAATGTGCGGTATTTGTTGCCGGAGTTGTCAAGGACAGCTTCTCGCTGTGGCTCAACGAACACGTCGAAACCGGCCAACAGATTGCAGCATTGGCGCTGGCCAACGCTAACAAACGGCTGCGCCAGAGCCGCAAGGTGGTGCGCAAAAAGGTAACCAGCGGGCCGGCACTACCGGGCAAGCTGGCTGATTGCACGGCCCAGGACCCGGAACGCACCGAACTTTTCCTGGTTGAGGGTGATTCTGCAGGTGGATCGGCCAAACAAGCCAGGGTCCGAGAGTTCCAGGCTATCCTGCCTCTGCGTGGCAAGATCCTGAACACCTGGGAGGTGGAATCGAGTCAGGTCCTGGGTTCACAGGAAATTCACGATATCGCGGTCGCCCTGGGCATCGACCCCGGCACCACGGATCTGGGCGGACTACGCTACGGTAAGGTCTGCATCCTTGCCGATGCCGATTCCGACGGCGCCCATATTGCCACTTTGCTGTGCGCCTTGTTTCTGCGCCATTTTCAGCCCTTGGTCCAGGCCGGGCGGGTATGCGTAGCAATGCCGCCCCTGTACCGCATTGATGTCGGCAAAGCCGTCCACTATGCGCTGGATGAAGCCGAAAAGCAGGGCATCCTCGACCGTCTCAATGCTGAAGGCACGCGAGCCAAAATCAGCGTGACACGCTTCAAGGGGCTGGGCGAAATGAACCCGCTACAATTGCGTGAGACCACCATGGCCCCCGATACCCGCCGTCTGGTGCAACTCACCATGGAAGACGACGACGGCAGTGCCGGCCTGCTGGACATGCTGCTGGCTAAAAAGCGCGCCGCCGATCGGCGCGGCTGGCTTGAAAGCAAGGGCAATCTGGCCGAGGTCTCGTAATCGCGCTGGCGATTCGTCCGGTGTGCTGCCCCCTGACCGGCACCGCCCGAGCTGATGGACCAACCCATGATAGTGCGCTTTACCTGCTCCTGCGGCCGCCTGATAATGCGGCCATCGAAAAGGCGACGCCACCGAGGCGAATCATGACTCGGAAATCCTTGCTGTACTCCATTCTGCTGATGATTGCCAGCACAGCCGCCGGCGGCTGTACGCCCGGATCGAGCAGTCTGCTCGTGCGAACGCCACCGGCGCTCAAGCAACCACCGATCAATCCAGTACCGCCAGCGCTGGTGGGTAATTCATGGAACCCGACGCCACCCGGGCTCAAGAACGATGGCTTCGACTACTATGGCATCAGCCATGCGCCTTGATCCAATCAATGGCCGGCGTGCTTTTCTGCAAGCTGCATTCATGTTTCAAACGGCGTTTTATGCCACGGCTTCGCGGCCATCTACCGACAAATTTCCGGTTCTGCGATGAGCGATGCTTTGAATAGCGGCGATAGTGTCGAACGGTTGCCGTTGAAAGCCTTTACCGAACGTGCCTACCTGGATTACTCCATGTACGTAATCCTGGACCGTGCCCTGCCCCATATCGCTGACGGCTTGAAGCCGGTCCAGCGGCGGATCGTCTATGCCATGTCCGAACTTGGGCTGAGTGCGGTGGCAAAATACAAGAAATCGGCCCGCACTGTGGGCGATGTCCTGGGCAAATACCACCCGCATGGTGACAGCGCCTGTTACGAAGCGATGGTGCTGATGGCGCAGCGATTCTCCTATCGCTATCCGCTGGTCGATGGCCAGGGTAACTGGGGCTCATCGGACGACCCGAAGTCGTTCGCGGCGATGCGTTATACGGAAGCCCGCCTGACAGCATTCGCCCAGACCCTGCTGGCGGAGCTAGGCCAGGGCACGGCCGACTGGGTGCCAAATTTCGATGGCACCCTGAACGAACCGGCACTGTTGCCAGCTCGTCTGCCGCAGGTGCTGCTCAATGGCGCCTCCGGTATTGCTGTGGGAATGGCCACCGACATCCCACCGCACAATCTGCACGAGGTCACGGCAGCCTGCGTGGCATTGCTGGATGATCCAGCGATTGATCTCGCCCGGCTGAATCAGTTTATTAAAGGACCGGATTTTCCCACCGGCGGGGAACTGGTCACCGCGCGCGACGACATCGAAAAAATCTACCGCACCGGCGGCGGCAGCCTCCGGCTGCGGGCGTCGTACGAACGTGACGCTGGCGACATCGTCATCACTGCCCTGCCGTATCAGGTCTCTGGAGCCCGGATACTGGAACAGATTGCGAGCCAGATGCAAGCGCGCAAACTACCCATGGTCGACGATTTGCGTGACGAATCCGACCATGAAAACCCGGTGCGGCTGGTCATCAGTCCGCGCTCAAGCCGGGTCGACGTCGAGCTGCTGATGAATCACCTGTTCGCCACTACTGATCTCGAGAAGAGCTATCGGGTCAATCTCAATATGATCGGACTCGATCAACGTCCCCAGGTCAAAAACCTCAAGCAGATCCTCAGCGAATGGCTGCGCTACCGTACCACCACCGTTCGGCGTCGGCTGCAGCATCGGTTGGAACGCGTCGAACAGCGTCTGCACATTCTGGCTGGTCTGCTGATCGCCCACCCGAATCTGGACGAGGTCATACGGATCATTCGGTTCGAGGATGAACCACGCATAAAATTGATGGAGCGCTTTCAGCTTAGCGAAGTCCAGGCCGATGCCATTCTCGACACCCGCTTGCGCCATCTGGCCCGCCTGGAGGAGATGAAGCTACGCGCCGAGCAGAATGAACTGAGCCGCGAACAGGCCGAATTACAGTCGCTGCTGGGCTCAGATGTCAAACTGAGGGCACTGATCCGCAGCGAACTGCTGGCCGACGCCGACAAGTACGGTGACGAGCGTCGCACCCGTCTGGTCTCTCGGAGTCCAGCCCAGGCCTTGGACGAGACGGCGCTGACGCCGAGCGAGCCGGTTACCGTCGTGTTATCAAAAAAAGGCTGGGTGCGGGCGGCCAAAGGTCACGAAGTGGACCCTGAGAAATTAAGCTACAAGGCTGGCGACAGCTTCCAGGCAGAGGGCCACGGCCGTAGCAACCAGAACGCGGTTTTCCTGGATTCCAGCGGCCGCAGCTACGCCGTGCCAGCCCATTCACTTGCGTCGGCACGCGGTTACGGCGAGCCGCTGACCGGGCGGCTCAGCCCTAAGGCGGGCAACCATTTCATCAGTGTCGTACTGGGCAATCCGGACGACTTGTGGCTGCTTGCTTCCCGTGCCGGTTATGGCTTCGTCTGCCGGCTGGACGACATGGTTAGCCGCAACAAAGCTGGCAAGGCGCTGCTGACGGTGCCCACCGGCAGTCAACCGCTGCTGCCGGTGCGCGTCTGCGATCGCGAGCGCGCCGACATTGTGGCCGTAACCAATCTCGGCCATCTACTGCTGTTCCCGGTCCAAGAACTGCCGCAACTGGCCAAAGGCAAGGGCAACAAGATCATCGCCCTCCCGACCGACAAGCGGGCTGATAACGTGGAACAACTGGCCCATCTGATCTGCCTGTCACCGGCCACCGCTTTGGTCCTGCACTGCGGCAAACGGCAACTGACCCTGAAACCGGCCGATCTGGAGCACTACCGCGGCGATCGTGGTCGCCGTGGTCGGTTGCTGCCACGCGGCCTACAGCGAGTCGACTGGTTAATGCCGGCCAGCCGGGCCGGTGACGCCTGACGACTCAGCCGTAGCGGCCGGTAATGTAGTCTTCGGTCTGCTTCTTCGATGGATTGGTGAACAACGTGTCGGTGTCGGTCGAACTCGATCAGTTCGCCCAGGTACATGAAGGCCGTGTAGTCGGACACCCGTGCTGCCTGCTGCATATTGTGGGTGACGATGGCGATAGTGTAATCCTGTTTGAGCTCAGCGATCAGCTCCTCGATCTTGAGGGTCGAAATGGGATCGAGCGCCGAGGCCGGCTCGTCAAGCAGCAGGACCTCCGGTTTGACGGCAATGGCGCGGGCGATACACAGGCGCTGCTGCTGGCCGCCGGAGAGCTGGGTGCCGCCTTGGCGCAGTTTGTCCTTGACCTCGTCCCACAGCGCCGCCTTGCGCAGCGCCCATTCGACGCGCTCATCCATCCGCCGACCGCGGCAACCGCTCGTAGAGCTTCACGCCAAAGGCAATGTTGTCGTAAATCGACATCGGAAACGGCGTCGGCTTCTGAAACACCATACCCACCTTGGCGCGCAACAGGTTGAGGTCCTGCCGGCGACTGAGAAATTTTCGCCATCGAGCATGATCTCGCCCGTCGCGCGCTGATCCGGATACAGCTCGTAAATGCGGTTGAAGCTGCGCAGGAGGGTCGATTTGCCGCAACCCGAGGGGCCAATAAAAGCCGTCACCTGCCGCTCAGCAATATGCAGCGAGATACCGTGCAGCGCCCGCGAGCTTGTCCATAGTAAAAACTCCAGGTTGCGGACCGCTACTTTAGCACTGGCCGCCCCCCCGATGCCGGGCGTGTCGCTCGCTGCCGCTAGCGCCACTGCTCGTGGCGTTACCCGGGATGTCCGGTGCCGGCCGATTCCGTGCTGTCGGCAACGTGGCGTTTTCCGTGATCATCGCTTGGTAACACCTCTGTGCATGCGACGCGCGCAAAAATATTCAGACCAGGATAGTCAACAGTGATCAGCAGCGCGCCGGCCCAGGCCAGATGCTGCCAGTCGTCGTAGGGGCTCATGGCGAACTGGAAGATCACCACCGGCAGATTGGCCATGGGCTCATTCATGTCGGTGCTCCAGAACTGGTTGTTCAGCGCGGTGAACAACAGCGGGGCGGTTTCGCCGCTGATGCGGGCCACCGCCAGCAGGACGCCGGTGAGAATGCCCGCTGCGCGGCGGCCCGGTAGACTACGGTCATGATGACCTTCCACTGCGGTGCACCGAGCGCGGCGGCCGCTTCGCGCAGGTGCTCGGGCACCAGCCGCAACATGTCCTCGGTGGTGCGCACCACGACCGGGAGCATGATCAGCGCCAGCGCCAGCCGCCCGGCCCAGCCGGAAAAATGGCCCGATTGATGACCACCACGACCTCGTAAATGAACACGCCGATAATGATCGACGGCGCGCTCAGCAGGATGTCGTTGACGAAGCGGATGACCGCCGCCAGCTTCGAGTCCGCGGCCGAATTCGGCCAGATAGGTGCCGGCCAGAATCCCGATCGGGGCACCGATCAGCACGCCGACACCGTCATCAGCAGGCTGCCGACAATGGCGTTGGCGAGGCCGCCGTCCTGCCCGGCGGCGGGGTCGCCTGAGTAAACACGACCAGATCGAGCCATTGCAGACCGCTGCTGCAGCAGCGTCCACAGCAGCCAGACCAGCCAGAACAGGCCGAACAGCGTGGCCAGCACAGCGAAACTGAGGTTGAATGACGTTGATGAACGCCGGCGGCGTATAGAGACCCATATCATGGCAATCGCTCGTCAGTTTCGCCTGCCTTCGCCGGCACTGACAGCCGAAACAGCAGTGAGCTTGGCCAGTGCCAGCACGACGAAGGTGATCAGGAACAGGATCAGGCCCAGCTCGATCAGCGACGAGGTGTAGATCTGCCGACGGCCTCGGTGAACTCATTGGCCAGGGTCGATGAGATGGTGTTGCCCGGCATGAACAGGGACGCGTGAATCCGATGGGCATTGCCGATCACAAAGGTGACCGCCATGGTTTCGCCCAGGGCCCGGCCCAGGCCCAGCATGATGCCGCCGACCACCCCGATCTTGGTGTAGGGCAGCACCACGTAACGCAACCACCTCCCAGGTGGTCGCGCCGATGCCGTAGGCCGATTCCTTCAGACGCGCGGGCACGACCTCGAACACGTCGCGCATCACCGCGCCATAAAGGGGATCACCATGATGGCCAGGATAAGGCCGGCGGTAAAAATGCCGATCCCCATCGGCGGTCCCTGAAACAGGCGCGCCCAATCAGCGGCCAGTGGCCCAGATGATCGGTGATCCAGGGCTGGATGTTGTCGGCGAAAACGGCGCGAACACGAACAGCCCCCACATCCCGTAAATAATGCTGGGGATGGCGGCCAGCAGTTCGATCGCGATGCCAACCGGCCGCTTGAGCCAGCGCTGGGGCCAGCTCGGTAATAAACAGAGCGATGCCGAAGCTGACCGGAATGCCGATCAGCATGGCGATAGCCGACGTTACGAGCGTCCCATAGGTCGGGGACAATGCCCCGAACGTATCCTTGACGGGATTCCACGCATCCGAGATCAGGAAGCGCCAGCCGAACTTGCTGAGCGCCGGCCAGGCATCGATCAGCAGGACACCGAAGATACTGAACACGACCAGTGCAACCAGCAGCGCACAAAGCTGCGTAAGGGCACGGAACACGGGATCGAATAAGGCCCCTCGACTGGCCCGTGTTGCTGTGGGGAAGCTATCGGCGACGGCGGCCTGAAACTGGGAGCAAGTCTGGTACATGGGACTCTATCGCAGCAAAGCGCAACGGGCGCGTCAGTCAGACGCCCCCGTTGCGCGGTTCGGACAGGTCAGAAAGCTTATTTCTCGACCATATCAGATGACCACACCGGTTTGCCATCCGGGCCCGCGATGTCGCTGACCCAGGTCTTTTCCACCAGCTTGACCACGCTGTTCGGGATAGGCACATAGTCCAGCTTCTCGGCCATCGTGGCGCCATGGCGGTACGCCCAGTCAAAGAATCTCAGCATGGCAGCAGTGGTAGCCGGCTTGACAGGCTGCTTATAGAGCAGGACAAAGGTGGCTCCAGTAATGGGCCAGCTGTTGGCGCCCGGTTGATCGGTCAACACCATGTAGAAGCCTGGCGCATTGGACCAGTCAGCGCTGGCGGCAGCCGCCTGGAAAGCCTTGGTCGAGGGCGACACAAAGCTGCCGGATCGATTCTCCAATAACGCATAAGCCATTTTGTTCTGCAGAGCGTAAGCGTATTCGACATAACCGATTGCGCCCTTGATGCGCTGGACATAAGAGGCGACGCCTTCGTTGCCCTTGCCGCCGACGCCAGCCGGCCAGCTCACCGACTTGTCGTTACCCACCTTGTCGGCCCATTCCTTGCTGACCTTCGACAAGTAGTTGGTATAAATCCATGTCGTGCCGGAGCCGTCCGAGCGGTGTACCACGGTAATAGCTCTCGATGGCAGCTTAACACCCGGATTGAGTTTCTTCAGCGCCGGGTCGTTCCACTTGGTAATCTTACCCAGATAGATATCGGCCAGCGCCGTGCCCGACAGCTTGAGCTGACCGGCACTGATGCCCGGCACGTTGACGACCGGCACCACGCCGCCCATGACCATGGGAAACTGCAGCAGACCGAGTTTGTCCAGATCAGCCGACGTGAGTGGGGCATCAGAGGCGCCGAAGTCAACCGTCTTGTTGGATATCTGCTTGATGCCGCCGCCGGAACCGATCGACTGATAGTTCAGCTTGACGCCGGTCTTGGCAGCGTAGGCGCTGGCCCATTTCGCCAGAATCGGATAGATAAAAGTCGAGCCAGCGCCCGAGAGCTGCTGCACCTCGGCCGCGCCGGCCATACCGGCCACCGTCAGCGCCGCAATCGCAGCGGTCGTTTTCACCAGTCGGGAAAAGTTACCTGACATAATCCATGCCTCACTAGCAGCTTGATAAAAGCGATTCCGTAATGGAGGCGCTAGTCTAGAGACGCAAGATGACAGAAATATGACAGCTCACCAAAAACCGAACTGCTTGAAGTGACTGCAGGTTAGTGCCAGCAGCTCGCTGGTCACTCGGCTGCCGAGTTCTATGGCATCGAGGTCACGCAGTGCTGTGAGCTGGCGGGCGAACGGCGTCCCCAGTTCCGCGACCAGGGCTACGCGATCCCCGGTCGCGGTAACAAACGGCGCCAGGGACAGCAATGCTCAATGCCAGGCCACACCACTAAGAAAGTCCAGCAGGAGACGATTGAAAATCTCGGGTTGCTCGATGTTCGAAAGGTGTGCGGCAGCGGGGATGATGTCCAGCCGCGCACCGGGGATGCGTTGCTGAATGGCCTCGGATGCCGCTACCGGCGTCCCGGGATCCTCGGCGCCGACGACCACCAGCGTCGGCAACTGGATGGTGGCAAGCCGCTCAAGATAATCGAGCCGGGTAATGGCCTCACTGCAGCCAACGTAGCCGTCCAACGGAGTGGCCAGGAAATGTTGCCGGATCAATTTCAGCAGCGCCGGCTCCGGCGAACGGTAAGCCGTGGTGAACCAACGCTCCATCGTGGTATCCGCCAGCGCCTCCATACCTTTGCTGCGGGCATTGGCAATGCGCTCGGCCCAAACTGCCTGGGCGCCTTCGGGTAACACCGCCATGGTGTCGCACAAACTCAGACTGAGCACACAGTCGCCATGGCGCAGCGCCAGGGCCTGACCGATCATTCCGCCCATCGACAGCCCGACCCAGTGCACTGGTGGTAACTCCAGCGCTGCCATCAGCGCCACGGCATCATCGGCCAGTTGTTCCAGACTGTAGGGTCCGGGACTGACCTCGGTGCGGCCGTGGCCACGGGTGTCATAGCGCAGCACCCGATAGCCGGCGGCTTCCAGCGCGGGCACCTGCGGGTCCCACATTGACAAGCTGCTGGCCAGCGAGTGACTGAGCGCGACGACGGGACCTGTGGCGGCCCCGCTCAGTTCGTAATTCATGACGATACCATTGGCCTGAATCTGCATGATGTCACGCTCCCATAGCGGCGAGATTGTGGGCGTGGGCTACCGCTGCCGTCAGCGATTCGACGCGGGGTGCCTGATGCATAACGTTCCAGGGCCGGTCGATCATCAAGGTGGCGATACCGGCGCGTTGGTAACCGCGGACGTTGTGGGGATGATCGTCCACCGCTAACGCCACTGGGCGATCCGGCAACGCGACCAGTTTGTCACCGCCCAGCGGTACCACCGCCAGCCGGTGGAAATGCACGCCATGGGTTGTTAGCCAGTCCCGGGTCAGCCCTTCGGCGCGTGGATGCCAGGCCCGTGCTGTGATAATGACGAGTTCGAATCCAAGTGCGGCCAGCGCAGCCGTCGCCGCCACCGCGCCTGGCTCCGGTCGGCAACTCTCCAGTGCCTGGTCGCGGATCAGGATCTGTTCCAGGGCAGGCTTGGCAATGGCAAAATGCTGACAAAGGTCGTAATGCTGCCAGTCACGCCAATGGCGGTCGATACCTGTGGCGCGGTGCAATACGTGGTACAACGACTCGCGTAGATTGGCGATCACGTCGTCCAGGTCGAGCACGATAACCGCGTCGCTCGCAGGAGCAGATAGGCGGTGTTGTCTGTCCAACTCAGGATCCATACGATGCTGGGATTTAATATTCAGTGAGCAAGTTTTGCCGGAGTCGCAGCCATGTCCGATACGTTGTACCAGCCCCAGATGACCCGGGCCGGCCTGGCGCCGACCCACGCGGTCGAGGCCGTTGACGAATACGGGCACCGGCGCGAAGTGGCCATTGCCGGCGAGCGGCCATTGACACTGTACCTGGACCGGCGCGAGATCGTCACCCTGATGACTCTGGGCAGCCATCCCGAGGCACTGGCCATCGGTTACTTGCGCAACCAGGCTCTGATCCGCAACCTGACCGACATCAAAGCCGTCCAGGTCGACTGGGACGTGGCTGCCGTGGCGGTCACCAGCCACAGCGGCAAGGCCGGCGCCAGCGCCAGGCTCGACAAACGTACTGTCACCACCGGCTGCGGGCAGGGTACCGTATTCGGCGATATAATGGAGCAACTGGCTGACCTTCATCTGGCCCGGGTATATTACCGGCAGTCGCTGATCTACCAACTGTTGCGCAACATCAGCGCCTACAATGAAGTATACAAAGCGGCAGGTGCCGTGCATGGCTGTGCTTTGTGTCAAGGTACCGACATTCTCGAATTCATCGAGGATGTCGGCCGCCACAATGCCGTTGATGCCATCGCCGGACTAATGTGGCTCAAGGGCATGGATGGCGCCGACAAGATATTCTACACGACCGGCCGGCTGACCTCGGAAATGGTGATCAAGGTCGCTCAGATCGGCGTGCCGCTCCTGCTGTCACG
Organism: uncultured Gammaproteobacteria bacterium; assembly: GCA_963713445.1. Lineage (GTDB taxonomy): Bacteria > Pseudomonadota > Gammaproteobacteria > Competibacterales > Competibacteraceae > CAVQMB01. The sequence goes on from CAVQMB010000004.1 coordinate 219,972, forward strand.
ATCAGGGCTGACCCAGATGGGGTTGGAAATGGCGCGACTCACCGGTGTCAGTCTGATAGGCCGGGCCAAGGGCCGTCATTTTCTTATCTACCACGGCAGCGACGCCATCGAACTGGACGCCGTTCCGCCTGAGCGCCCCCGTTCCTGATGCACCTTCGACCCACGCCCGCAGCCAACTGTGACAGGGAGTTTACCGATCCCGTTGGTGGCTATGAACAGTTGCCTGGCGATGTTAAGTTAGCTTTCGGATCGTGTCGCCCCGGTTCATGGCAATCGGATTCGGTCAGAGCAGGAGTACCCTATGTCCATACGCTCCGCCGTGTGGCTGGCTGTCATACTTAGTGTGAGCGGCTGTGCCAGTTCGTCCGCCAATCCACCCACCCTGGCCGGCACGCGCTGGCAACTCAGCGGCGACGAACCACAAACCCAGCCGATCACTCTGGCCTTTCGCGACGATGGCCGGATTGAGGGATCGGGTGGCTGCAACCGTTATTTCGGCCGCTACCGGGTGGCACCCGGCCAACGGCTTAGTGTAACTGATCTAGCCAGTACCAAGATGCTGTGTTTAGGGCAGCGGATGAAACGCGAGGAGGACTATCTGCACGCGCTCGGTCAGGTCACCCGTTACCACTTTGACGACCCCGACCGGTTGCGGCTGGGGTATCCTGATGGCCGGCTCGATTTCACCCCGATGCCATGACATCCACCTCTGACGATATCCGGGACTTCTGGTTTGGCCCGATCGGACCCGATGGTTTCTGCGTCGAGGACCGCAGTCGGCTTTGGTTTCGCGGTGGCACTACAGTCGATGCGGCAATCCGTCAGCGTTTCGCTGAAGGGGTTGAACAAGCGCTGGCCGGTGACTTGGATGACTGGGCAACCACGTCGCAGGGACGGCTGTCACTGATCCTGTTGCTGGACCAGTTTACCCGCAACAGTTACCGAGGCAGTGCGGCTGCTTTCAGTGGTGATGCCCATGCTTTGCGACTGGCCCGCGACGGCCTGACCCTGGGTCACGACCGCCAACTGGGTCCGACTGAGCGCTGCTTTTTTTATCTGCCGCTGGAACACGCCGAAGATCTGGCTGAACAGGAACGCTGCGTGAGCCTGTTTCGCTCATTGCAGGACAGCCTCCCTGAAGCGCTCCGGCCACGGCTGAAATCGGCGCTGGAGCACGCTGTCAGGCACCGCGATATAATTGCCCGGTTCGGCCGTTTTCCGCATCGGAATGCGGCACTGGGCCGAACCTCGACACCGGCGGAGCTGGGCTACCTTACAGACGCCAACCGCTTTGGGCAGTAGAATACCGCTAGTTGACCAGCCGGGGTGCGCCGCACCCGAATACAACCTGGAGGTTTCCCCCAATGAGCGATCAAGCCGTCATTGTTGCTGCCCGCCGCACCGCCGTAGGCAACTTCAACGGTGGACTGGCTCCTGTTCCTGCCAGCGACCTGGGCGCCACCGTGATCAAAGCGCTGCTCGAACAAACCGGAATCGATGCCGAGCGCGTCAATGAGGTTCTGCTGGGCCAGGTTTTGACCGCTGCTGTGGGCCAGAATCCGGCCCGCCAGGCATCCCTGCAAGCGGGTCTGCCTGAGCACGTACCGGCCATGACCATCAACAAAGTCTGCGGCAGTGGCCTACAGACGGCCATGCTGGCCGCTCAGTCGATACGCGCCGGCGATGCCGGCATGATTATCGCCGGTGGCCAGGAGAACATGAGCATGGCGCCACACGCCCTGCCCAAGTCCCGTACCGGCCAGACCATGGGCGATTGGTCGCTGGTCGATACGATGATCAAAGATGGCCTTTGGGACGCCTTCAATCAGTATCATATGGGCGTAACCGCCGAAAATATAGCCGAGAAATTCGGTATCTCACGCGAGGAGCAGGATGCCTTCGCTGCGGCATCTCAGCACAAAGCGGCCGCCGCCCAGGAAGCAGGCCGTTTCAGCGCACAAATCGTCCCGGTGTCGATCCCCCAGCGCAAAGGCGATCCGGTCCGTTTCGACAGCGACGAGTTTCTGCGTCCCCAGACGACAGTAGAAAATCTGGCCAAGCTGCGACCGGCCTTCAAGAAAGACGGCACCGTGACCGCAGGTAACGCCTCGGGCATCAACGATGGTGCTGCCGCCGTGCTGGTAATGAGTGAAACGCTAGCCCGGCAGCAAGAGCTGGAGCCGCTCGCGCGGATCGCGGCCTATGCCAGCGCTGGCGTCGATCCGGCGATCATGGGCACCGGTCCGATTCCAGCCACTCGGCGCTGCCTCGAACGGGCAGGTTGGACTGTCGACGACCTGGATCTGGTCGAAGCCAATGAAGCCTTCGCGGCTCAGGCCATAAGTGTCAACCGGGCGCTCGGCTGGGACACCGGCAAAGTCAATGTCAACGGTGGCGCCATCGCCATTGGTCACCCGATCGGCGCCAGTGGCTGCCGCATCCTGGTCGATCTGCTGCACGAAATGGTTCGCCGAGATGCCCGTAAAGGGCTGGCGACACTGTGCATCGGTGGTGGCCAAGGAGTGGCACTGGCGGTCGAGCGGTAACTCACAATCGCCAGCCGCGATAGCCTCTTTCGTCTCGCTGAGGCCCGGTATCAGCGTATGCGGCGTGCCATAGAACTCGCCCTGGCCCGTACCGACGATGCTGAAGCCATCGCCGTCTTAGCCCGCGATCTGATCGAAACCGATCTTGGCTGGCGCTGGCGTACCCCGCGGGTGCGCCAGCAAATCCGCGCACCCGAGACCAATGTGGTGATCGCGCGCAGCGGGCCCGTCCTGGCTGGCTTCGGCGTCATGCACTACCGCACCGAAGATGCCCATCTGCTGCTACTGGCGGTAAAGCCGCGGTTTCGCCATCGCCATTTGGGTCGACGGTTGCTGGAATGGCTGGAGCAACCCGCCCGTGTAGCCGGCATCCAGCGCATCCACCTGGAAGTCCGGGCCAGTAACGCAGGTGCCCGGGCTTTCTACAAAACCCTGGGGTATCGGGAAGCCCGGGTCATTCCCAATTATTATTATGGGCGCGAGGCGGCGGTGGAAATGCAGCGCGACCTGACGGCGTCGGTCTAAGAACCGGCCGCTGCAACCTGCAGCCGCGCTGGACGGAAAAAGAAGGGCGCACCGACATCGCCAGCGAATTGAATGGGTCCATAGCGCGGGTCCTGATCGACCCCGACTCGTGCCGCCGCCCTTTTGACCTTCACGGCCACAGCTTCGTACAGCAAAGGACTTTCCAGAATACGGCGGTTGTTGGCCAGCACCTGCAGTAGCTGACCGGCAAACACTGAATGGCCACCTCCGCCACTGTCCAAGACCGGTTGCAGTCCGCCGGAGGTCAGCACCGTACGCGACGGCAGCTTTACCATAACCTTCAGCCAGCGCAGCTGCTGCTGAGGCGCGGTACCCGCCTCTACCGAGCTGGTCAGCGCGCGGGTCATGGTGCCGGAATAGCAGGAGTCGGCAATCACCATGATATGGCGGGCATCCATCACGTTGAGAATATCGGTGATCTCGTTGTTGGGAATCCAGTTGGTTGTGTTGTCGGGCGCCGCATCCACCGGCAGCCAGTTGCCGCGTTGGTTGGCCTTGTCGAGGATGCCATGGCCGGCGTAGTACAGCAGGAAATTATCCCCTTTGCCGAGCCTGGCGCGGTAGTTATTGAGAGCGGTGAGGATCTGGCCGCGGGTGGCATTGAGCAGCACCTGGACCTTGAATCCGTAATGCGACCGCAACATGTTGGCCACGGCCCGGGCATCAGCGACCGCCGTGCGCAGATTTTTAAAATGCGGGTAGTCGTCGTTGCCGATCACCAACGCATAGTAGTCCCCGAAGTCGACATCCGGTAGCGGCGGGGGAGCCGGCTCCGCAGAGGCCTGTTTGGATGGCGGGTTGGTATCAACCGTCGCAGAACGGGTCCGCAACTGAGCTCGAACGGCGGCCGCTTCCTTTTTAAGTGCCTCGATGCGTCCCTGAGTCTGGGCCAGCTTTAGATTGCTGCGCCCGAGTTGCTGTTCCATCGCCGCGACCTGCTGTTCACGTTCTTGCAGCAAGTGATTCTGCTGTTCCAGTCGCTGATTGAGTCTGCTGATGGTTGCCTCATCGCGGGCTCCCAGTGCGGCCCGTTGCTGTTCCAACTGTTGCCGGGTGTGTTCCAGCTCACCGCGCGCTGCCGCCAGATCGGCCTGCTGCCGGATCAGATCGGCTTGCTGCTTTTGCCGTACCGACAATGCCTGCTCAAGTTGCGCGATGCGCTCGCTGCCGGCGGTCAACTGGCGACGCAACTGCGCCACCTGCCGGGTTTTCTGGGTGGCAAGCTGCTCATTCTGCTGCGTGAGCGCTTGCCGCGTCGCATTGAGCGATTGCCGCAAGTGCACCACTTGAGCATCCTGCTGTGCCTGCAACCGCGTATTCTCGGCGGTCAGCGCCGCTTTCTCCTGTTCACTGGCGGCAAGCTGCTGCTCCACCTTTTGCAGTTGCGTCTGCAGTCCAGCCGAGCCCTTGCTCTGAGCGCCCAGCCGCGCTTTGAGCAGATCCGCTTCCTGCTGGACACGACTCTGTTCGGCGACCTCACGAGCCAGGCGCTGCTGCAATTCCTGGACGGCCTGCTGATCTTTCGAATCGACCTTCCGCTGCGCTGATCGGCTGTTCTCGACCAGCCGCAGTCGTACCTCGTGGAGGCGGCTCTCGGTTGCCTGGCGGCGGCGGGCCTGCTGTTGGCGTTGCTGTTGGAGCGTCTGCAACCGGGAACGCAGTTGTCCCACGGTTCGTTCAGCGCGGGCAGCCCGTTGCCGCGAACGGACGACCTGCGATCTCAACGAACTGATCGATGTGGTGAAGGCCAGTTGGTCGCCGCTCAGGCCGGCCGCCTTACGGTAATAGTTCAGGGCCTTTAGCTTGTCCCTGGGTACGCCCCAACCCTTCTCATAGAGATGACCAAGGTTGGCTTCAGCCCGTGCAAACCCTTGCGCGGCGGCCTTCCGGTACCACTTCGCCGCTTTGGCGTAATCCGGCTCGCCACCCAGACCCTGTTCATAAATCTCCCCGACATAGTTCTGGGCCTTGGCATCGCCGGCCTCGGCAGAGGCCAGCCAGACCCTGAGCGCGGTATGGATGTTGGCCCGATCATAAGCCACATATTCCCCACCGCGGATCTGACACATGGCCGCCGTGGTCTTGATCGGCCTGCGAGCGGTGAGATAAGTCGCCGAAGTACCCAACTGGCGGACCTGCCCCGGGAGCAGACAGTTGACGATCAGTAGCTTGTCCGGGTCACCGCCCGCCGCCGCCATCTCGGCACGGTAGGATGAATCAGCGGCACCGCCGCTGGTAACGCAGGCACCCAGAAATAGTGTTAATGCCAGGCTGGCTGATAGCGCCAGCAATCTATGCACCGACGTCGTCGAATCCGCGGACGGCATGTCCGGCACCTCGCCTGTGACAATGGTCTAATCCTAAGACTTAAGATAGCACTACTCGGGCAAACTGCCATTGTTTAACATCGTGCACGAACAAACGTTGCGAAGCGCCAGCGCCGGTGCATGGGCCATCCGCTGGTTCACATTGTTGCCCATGGGATTGCTGGTTGCAGCCTGCACCACACCCACCCAGCGGATACAGTGGCTTGCACGGCAGGCAAATCTGCACCAACTGCAGCTGACAGGGAACGCGTTTCATCTGACCGCTTATCGCAATGCGGCCACTGGTGCCATATTACACGTCTACCTGTCCGGCGATGGCACGCCGTGGCGCAACCGCTATGCGGTATCCACTGACCCGACCCCTCGCCATCCCCTGACGCTGCGGCTCATGATGCGCGATCCGGCGCCGGCGATTTACCTGGCGCGGCCATGCTATCAAGGTCATACGCACGACCACGGTTGCAACCCTCTGCTATGGACCCGTGACCGCTACGGCGTGGCAGTCGTCACGGCCATGGCAGCGGGCTTGCGCAGCTACCTACAGCACCGCCGCTACCACGCCCTGGTTCTCATTGGTTACAGCGGCGGCGGCACTCTGGCCCTGCTACTGGCTCCGCGATTGCCGGCCACCCGCATGGTGGTAACTATCGCCGGCAACCTGGACACTGCTGCCTGGACCAGCCGACATGATTACAGCCCGCTCACGGGCTCTCTCAACCCGGCGGACCAGCCACCGCTGCCCAGTACGATCCGGCAACTGCACTTTGCGGGAGACCGCGACCGGATCGTCCCACTCTCCCTGATTCGCGCCGCACTGGCCCGGCAACCATGCGCCGAGCTATACGTTATCCCCGGCTACAATCATCAGTGCTGTTGGCTCACCGCCTGGCCGGAGCTGCTTCCCCGGATACGCCGTACGCTGGCCGCACCGGCATGCCATAACCGCCATTTATTGACCCCTTGATGCCGGCTCAGTCGGCCCCGGAGACCGTGCTGCCCGCCAGCGGGCGGCTGGGCCGGCTGCGAAAGGCCAGACTGTCGGCGACCGAATCGGCAATCTGCTCACGGGTAATCACCCCGACAGGACTGTCGGCACGCGGCAGTCTGCGTTCGCTGTGCACCACCAGGGCGGTACCGACACCACGTCGGGACATCCGGCTGATGACATCGAACATCACATCACGCTCCCGCGCCAGCACATAGTCGGTATGGGCCAGCTGACCAAGTGTTAACGGCGTACCCGGTGTCACGCTTTGCCGAACCCGCAGGGCATTGTCGAGATCCACCAGGCCACTGATGCGATTGCCATCGGTAACCACGACATTCTGGATCGCACTGTTAATTTTGTGCTGTTCGAGAAATTCATCAAAGCTCGCTGATGCAGGCAGAACCTCAATATCGCGTATCATGACTTCTTCAGCAGTCCGTACCAAGAACATGTGCGCATGCAGTGACTGGGGTATGGTGCGGCCGCGTCGGGTCAGTTTCATGGTGTAAATGTTGTCGGCCAACAACAACCGTCGGATACCCAGGCTGATGGCCACGGAGATGATCATCGGCATCACGATGTCGTAATCGCGCGTCATTTCGAAGATCATCACAATCCCAGTCATGGCCGCGCCGGTCGCGCCACCGACCATGCCCGCCATGCCGACCATGGCAAAGGCGGGTGCATTGACTCCCGGTATCGGGGGCAGCAGCGCCTGGAGGATCCCGCCCAATACCCCCCCGAGGGTAGCGCCGAGGAACAGGGCCGGCGAAAAAATCCCGCCCGAGGCACCGGAACCCAGCGTCAACGCCGTAACCAGCATTTTAGCGACGAATAGCAGCGCCAATAGCCAGATAAGGGTCAGCTTGCCATCAAGAATGACCTGAATGGTGGAATAACCAACCCCCTCAACATAATAATGGCCAAAATGGCTCATCATCAGATAGATGACGATGCCCAATGTGAGCATGCCACTGGCGTGACGCACATAAGGATTCCTGAACCGCTGAGTGAAAAAATCCTCGGCCCAGTAAATCGAACGGATGTACAGGGTCGCCGCCAGGCCAACCACGAACCCAAGCAAGGCGTACGCGAACAATGGCGTAAATGCGACCTCGGTGTGCAAGGCCGGCAGCGCACTTGGCAGCTGGAACGCCGGCTGAAAACCGAAGTATGTGCGCCCTATCAGAGTCGCCATACCGGTCGAGATAGCCACTGGCATGAAGGTGCGCACGCTGACTTCAGGCATTATCAACTCGATGGCAAACAATACACCGCCCAGCGGGGTATTGAATGTTGCGGCGATACCGCCGCCCGCCCCCGCCGCGACCAGGGTGATACGCTGCCAGGCGGCCAGTCGCAGCCACCCGCCCACCGATGAGGCCACTGCCGAACCAATCTGCACGATCGGCCCCTCGCGACCGACTGAACCACCAGTGCCTATCGACAACGCTGAAGCCAGCGACTTGATCACCACCACCACTGGCCTGATGGCACCACCTTTGTAATACACCGCGTCCATCACTTCGGGGACACCGTGACCCCGCGCCTCAGGGGCGAATTTTTCCACCAGCCATGTTACCCCGAGCGCACCGATTACCGGCACCAGGATGATTAACACCCCCCACGGACCGGGCGGTGTGAAGGCATTAGCGTCGTAGTGAAGAACGGCCTTGCCGGTAAACGAAAGGTTGTGGATCAACCCGATCAGGGCACGGAAACCGATCGCACCATAACCGGTCGCAATGCCGACAAAGAAGGCCAGTACCGAGAGAACGAGCAGATTGAGCGTGCGCGGTTCTTGTTCGTCAACCATTGACTGTCCAAGGCCGGGAAAGGGTTCCACGAGGCGAAGAGGACCGCGAATCCCAGGCCATGGTAACTCAGCAACCTCCCCTGTCACGCATTACTTGCGGGTTGAGCAAGTTTAACATAGCGGACTACAGCGTTAACCCGGCCACAGGTGTCACTATCGCCACGGCCATACTATACCCATATCCCGGCCAGGCGCTGCATCGCCATTGCTGCGGGCGACGTATATCACACTATCGTCGACTGCGTACGGTAGCCACCCAATGGAATTTACACGTCTGCTGGCATGGATTGCGTTGCTGGTGCCCGTGGTGGCAACGGCGCATAAACCTGTTTCACTGAGCAGCCCGGTAAACCGGGCCACTGTCCTGGAACTGTACACCTCCGAAGGCTGTAGCAGCTGCCCGCCAGCCGAACACTGGCTGAGCCAGCTGCGCGACGATCCCCGACTGTGGCAACAGCTCGTGCCGGTCGCTCTGCACGTCGACTACTGGGATCGCTTGGGCTGGCGGGATCGATTCGCGCAACCCGTGTTCAGTAAGCGGCAGCGCCGCTATGCAGCAGGGTATGGATTGAGCGGAGTCTATACCCCGGCTTTTGTAGTCAATGGTCGCGAATGGACCGGCTGGTTTCAGCAGCAGCCCCTGCCAGTCGTTCGACAGCGCCGCATCGGTCGTCTTGGTCTGAGAGTTACCGGCGATCAGGTAGCAATCGACTTCCACCCCGAAGTCACGATGCCGGCGGATCTGCAGATCCGGATCGCACTACTGGGCTTCGACATCGACAGCAGAATCGGCGCCGGAGAAAACGCTGGCCACACACTGCGACACGATTTTGTGGTAATCGGCTACGGCAGCGCCGCCTTATCACACCAGGGTGCGCGTTATCGGGCCCGTATGACGTTACCATCGACGGTCGGCGCGGCTACACCTCGCGCCATCGTCGCCTGGGTTAGTGCCGGCGACGACCCGACGCCCCTGCAAGCTTTAGGCGGCTGGCTGTAGTCACGGACTGATCTCGGTGACGCTCACCAGTCCACGGCCACCGTGGCCACTCTTGTCACGCAGTATGGCGAGGTATTGTCCCGGCGGCAATGTAATTGCCAATGCCGAATCCCGAGCGCTGCCCGGCGGTCGCAGTTTACTGGCCACCTCGGCACCGGTCGGGCTATTCTGCCAGTCATCGTTGGTGGCCAACAGTTTCCCGTCAGGGAAACTCTCTACCTGGATCTCCGGATTGGCAAGTCCACCCGTATCCTCACCCATCACCGCAAAACGCCTTGAGCCACCCGTTACAATAAATCCAGCGACCATGCCCCGACCGGTATCCACATACCCGTTGGTGGAGATATTCAGCAACCGGCCGCCGGGTTGCCCGGAGATTTCGGTGACGCTAACCAACCCGCGACCACCGTGACCGGTTTTGTCCCGCAGAATGGCCAGGTACTGACCCGGTGGCAAAGTGAGTGCCAGAGCGGCGTCTTTCGGGCTACCCGGCGGTCGCAGCTGAGTGGCCACCTCCTCGCCTGTGGTACTGTCCTGCCAGTTATCGTTGCTGGCCAACGGTGTCAGATCAGGGAAACTGACCACTTCAATCTCAGGATCCGCCAGCCCGCCGGTGTTTTCACCCATAATGGCGAACCGCTTCGGGCCACCGGTAACGATGAATCCGGCAATCAACCCTTGATTTGGGTCGACATAGGCATTGGTAGAGATATTGAGCAATCGTGGCGTGCTATCGGTGTCTTTTGCGGACGCCGCCACATAGGATTTGATATGAGGGAATGTAAGATCAAAGCGGCCGTAGTAATCGGGACTGTTGGGCGTCTGGCAGGAAGAGCCGCCCCCCAGTAGCTGCCCTACCAGTCGTGGCTGTCCACCTAGGTTGAGCCACAGACCGGACCCGCTGCTGCCTGGTTCGGTAACACCTCGGGTCCAGCGGACTTGAATGAAGTTTGCCCCGCTGCCATAACCAATTACTGGCACGAGGCCGGTGACGTCGCCGTAGCTGATTTTTTTTAGATCACCATGAGGATGATGGATACCGAAAATCGACTCGCCTGTCGCAACTGTTTGGGCGCTCCAGCCTGACATACCGACACCGGCAGGCGGCGGCTCATTAAGCCGCACCAGGGAATAGTCGGTGTCCTGCCCTGTACTCAACAAAGTGGCGCCGCCGCCCGTGGTAACATCCTTCGTTGGGGCTGGCGCACCGCAGTAAGCACGCTCAAAAAACCAGTAGAATTCCATGCTGGCTGCTTCGCTCGGCGATGCAATGCAGTGGTGGGCGGTAAGAAAGTAAGGCACCTGGCTATACGGGTCAGTGTCATTCAACAGAGTGCCGGTGCATAAATAAGTGCCCCCATCAGCCTTGGTAAACACATATTCAGCAACGCTGTCGATAATCGATTGAGGAACAGCTGCGCTATCACACGCAACGTCAATTTCGCACGCCCCGGAAGTTCCGATGGCCGACAGTAGCTTTCGGAAATCAATTTCTTTGGGCGCGACCGAAAGCCGTGAGAGCCGGGGAAAATGCAATCGAACAGCGCTAACGTCGGCACTTGCGGGAAGATCGATCTCCAGACCAAGCGTATCGCCCGCAATGGTTGGTGACCAGAAGGGCCGAGCTCTGGCAGCACTGTCGCCTGGCAACACGCCCGCCGACTGATCGGGTGTGCCAGGCGCGAAAAAACGCAGTTGCGCCGCTGGCGGCAATGCATCCAACACGATCTGCAGACGCACTGCCGCGGCACCTGACGAGGTCACTTCGATTGTTGCGGCCTGCTCACCATCGGCGAGTTGACTCCAAACCAAACTGTCACCTGGAATTGCCTTCCGATAAGGTTCTGGCAATGGCTGGCCTGCACCTATCGCAAGCGGCTGACCCGCTTTGTCGGCTGGCGGCAATGCGGCGTCCTTAGGAACCGCCAGATGGATTTGCAGAGCCCCCGGATCCGGTTGCGACAATCGCGGGCCAGTCGCCAGCATTGATTTGGCAGCCGCAATCCCCTGGTATATGGCATTGTCAGCCTGTGGCACGGGTTGCGCTGTCGCCAATATTGGCCAGATAACGGTCAATACAAGCAGCCAGTAAAAACGCTGTCGCAAGCGATACGCGAAACGTCTAAACATCAGTTAACTCACTCTCCTGAATCCGTGCCAAAACGGCGAATAATCTGTGTAAGATATTGAATATATTCTAGAATATAGACATTCTCGGCTTCACCCATTCCGTCATGGCACACTTTACCCTGAAGCGGTCGTCGAAACTTCAATTGATCTCGTGCGCGGGAATTGCCCCGCTCGGGCAAGGCTGCCAAGCGGCGCAGGAGGATGCGGTCATTCACCCAAAGTTGCCGGTGTCGCAGGGCATGAAGAGCTCGGATGTGGTCAAGGCGATGTTTGGGCTGTTGGCCTTGGGCAAGAATAATTTCGAGGCCATCGAGACGTTTCGGGAAGATAGCCTATTCAAGGAAATCCTAGGCTTGTCCAACGTACCGGGCTGTGTCTGGATACTCTGGCACCTGGACGCCCGGGCGGCCCAACTGCGGGAATTGACCGACGAATTGTCGTTGCGTCTGTTGGAGCGTACCGAAGCGCCGATCACCGCTCATGGCGGGTTCGTCTGTCTGGACATGGATACCTTCGTCATGAACAACGACGCCAGCAAGAAGGAAGCGGTGGGGCGCACCTATCAAGGCGTCGATGGCTATGCCCCGATCGCCGCCTACCTGGGCAACGAAGGTTGGAACATCGGTCTGGAGTTGCGCCCGGGCGTGCAACACTCGGCGCTGGAGACGGAATACTTCCTTGAACGCATTCTCCCCCGCGCCGAACGCCTGGTGGCCCCAGATCAGGCCGTACTCCTGCGTGACGATAGCGGTTTCGACAGCGCCCGACTGCTGTTTGCCAAGGCCGAAGAGAAGGCCCGTTGGGCGGGCCTGGGGCGCTCCTTCGACTTCATCACCCAGTGGAACCCGCGCCAACAGGACCTGGCCGCCTGGGTGAGCCGTGCGGAAGCCGCCGGTGCCTTTGTCGAGAGCCGCCCTGGCAAGCGGGTGGCGGTGCTGTCGCTGACCGTGGAACGGGCCTGGAAGCAGGCGAAACGAGATCTTCGTCTGGTGGTACGGGTGAGCGAGCGCAGCATCGACAAGAAAGGGCAACATTTACTGGTCCCGGACATCGAACTGCAAGGCGGGTGGACCAGCCTGGACCTGCCAGCCGCTGAAGTGATCGCGTTGTACAAGCATCACGGCACCCACGAGCAATTCCATTCCGAGATCAAGACCGACCTTGATCTGGAGCGCCTGCCTTCGGGCACGTTCGACACCAACGATGTGATTCTGCATTTGGCCTCCTTTGCCTATAACGCTCTGCGCCTGTTGGGACAACGAGGCCTGAGTGGGGCGATTGCCCCGATCCGCCACCCCGCCAAGCGCCGGCGGTTGAAGACCGTGCTGCAGGAGATCATGTACCGGGCGGCGAAGTTCGTCACTCACGCGCGCGAGTGGATCCTGGACTTCGGGCGCCGGGTGGGTGCGCATGTGGAGGTGTTTGCCGCTGTGCAGGATCGATTGTGGAAGGCAGCGTCGCCGTGACGATGGGTCACCGCCGCCAGCCCCAGCCCCAATGATTAATAGTCGGGTGAATCCGAAGGGGGCGGCTCGTCGATGAGGTGGAAAATGTCAGGATAGCCCCTGAAACAACACCCTGTTTGCCTTCAAACCCCGGCATATTGACCCCGGTGTCGTCGGTCACAGAGGCAACAAACCGGCTCGGCGGCTTAAAATTCATGCCGTTCGGCCTACAGGGAAAGTCTGAGGTCGGGGTAACACGGATTCAGGACTCTCTTTAACGCGACCCATTGTGCCAGATCGCGCGGTCTGCACGGACCAGTAGCCCGTGCCGTTATTCAAAGGCCGGAAGCCCCCAAGTAGCGGGATCGAAATCCGCCAATGATGCCAATACCAAGTCGGCCGTTCTGTAAACGTCGCGCGCCATGTTCGGGTCCGGTACCACCAGCACGGCCATACCCGCTGCGTTGGCCGCCCGCATCCCGGAGGGGGCGTCTTCGAATACTAGACAGTCAGCCGGATCGGCACCAATACGGCGGGCCGCGGTAAGAAAGATGTCGGGAGCGGGTTTCCCTCGGCTGACCTCGGGGTCATCCCCCGTCACGACCTCATCGACAAGGTTGAACCAGTCGCTGTGGCGCCGCGTCTTGAGATCGAAAAAGTCTCGACTAGAGCTAGTGGCGACAGCCTGCCGCACCCCCGACGCGTGGAAGTGGCGTACCAAGCGCTCGGCGCCTGGCATTGGCCGGGCATAAGGGAACAACTCGCGCAGCAACTTCTCGCGCTGTGCGAGATACTGCTCCGGAGCGATCGGCAACGCCAGGGTTTCGACCAAAAAGCGCGCTGATTCCAGCGCGGGACGGCCAATCATATGCGCCTTGATCGACCAGTCGTATGTCTTGCCATAGCGGCCAACAATCTGCTGTGTGACTTGCGTATACAAACCCTCCGTGTCTAGCAGCAAACCGTCCATGTCGAAAATGACATGGCTGACAGTGGGAAATCTCATTCGGTCTTTTCCGTAGCATCTGGTCCCGAACGCCACTCTACCGGGAGTTGCGGTCAGCGACCACACCCGCGGCATGACGCTGGGAGCTACGCGCGGGTCGCGTACGGCTAGGCGTGGCAATCGGGCCCCTCCCCATACTGATCGGATTCCCAGATGGGACCGGACGGAGCAACGATCATGAACGAAACGGCCGCAAGAGGCCGGCGGCGGCGCGGCGGCGCCAGCGCTGAACGACGCGCAGCCCGCGCCCGCAGCCAGTCCAACTACATCCCCTACATAACCCGCCGCATTCCGGTATTCCAAGTGCTCGAAGACGAGGGTCTGAGCCAAATCGAACGCAATGCGGACACCATTCTGGAGGAGATCGGTATTGAGTTTCGCGGCGATCCTGCGGCACTGCAACTGTGGCGCGACGCCGGCGCCGACGTCCAGGGGGAACGGGTTCATTTCCCGCCCGGCCTATGCCGTTCCCTGGTGCAGCAGTCGGCGCCACGCGAATTCATCCAGCACGCCCGCAATCCGGCACGCAACATTACTATCGGCGGCCCGCACTGCGTACTGGTACCAGCTTACGGCTCCCCTTTCGTACGCGATCTCGATAACGGCCGGCGCTACGCGAGCCTGGCCGATTTCCAGAATTTCGTAAAACTGGCCTACCTGTCACCGGCACTGCACCACTCCGGGGGTACGCTCTGCGAACCGGTCGACATTCCCGTAAACAAGCGTCATCTGGACATGGTGTACAGCCATATCCGCTATTCCGACAAGCCATTCATGGGCTCTGTTACGGCGCCTGAGCGCGCCGAAGATACGGTCGCCCTGGCCCGCATCGCGTTCGGCGACGACTTCGTGGATCCGGCTACCGGTACCGAGAAAACCACCGTCACCAGCCTGATCAACGCCAACTCGCCACTGGTATTCGACGCCACCATGCTGAGCGCCGCGCGGGTGTACGCTCAGCACAACCAGGCGACGGTCATCTCGCCATTCATTCTGGCCGGCGCCATGTCGCCAGTCACCGTAGCCGGCACCTGTGCCCAGATTCTGGCCGAAGCACTGGCCGGCATGGCGTTCACCCAGTTGGTACGCGCCGGGGCGCCGGTGGTGTTCGGCACCTTTGCGAGTTCCATCTCGATGCAGTCCGGGGCACCGACGTTCGGCTCCCCCGAACCCGCTCTTGTGCTCTATGTGTGTGCTGCGCTGGCCCGGCGTATCGGCGTCCCGTTCCGCTCCGGCGGTGGCCTTTGTGGCTCCAAGATCCCTGATGCCCAGGCCGCCTACGAGGCCGCCAACACACTGCAAACAGCGATGCTGGCCGGCGTCAACTTCATGTTACACACGGCCGGTTGGCTTGAGGGCGGCCTGGTCATGAGTTATGAAAAATTCATCATGGATGCCGACCAGGCCGGCATGATGCAGGTCTTCATGGGCGGCGTCGACATGTCCGATGACGGCCAGGCGATGGATGCCATCCGTGAAGTTGGGCCGGGCAAGCACTTCCTGGGCTGCAGTCATACTCAAGCCAATTTCGAGACGGCCTTCTATCGCTCCAACATTGCCGACAACAACAGCTTCGAGCAATGGGAGGCAGAAGGCGGTCTGGACGCCGCCCAGCGTGCCAACAAGGTGTGGAAGAAAGCGCTGGCGGACTATCAAGCCCCAGCCCTGGACCCGGCTGTCGACGAAGCGCTGCAAGCATTCATCACCCGCCGCAAAGCGGAAATGCCGGACGCGAGCTATTGAAACCGAAGGCACGTCAACCGGCGCTCGAATCTGCCCGGTTGACTTTGCCTACCAGAGGGCCACTTCAGTGACTCATACTGTCCAGTTCCTGACGCAGTGCGCTTAGCGCCGTGACCATTTCATCCTGAAGACGCTGCACCTGCTCCAGCCTCTGGCGCAACACGCCATAGCGGTCAGCCGGTAGCGGCGCACCACCGCTGGCTAGCGTATTATCGCCCTCCAATAACCACAGCGGCGAAACACCCAGAATACCTGCCAGCGTGACCAGTCGGTTGGAACGGGGTTCACTGCGATTATGTTCCCATGCCGCCAGTGTGCTGGTCTTGACACCCAGATTGCGGGCGACTGCAGCCTGACTCATGCCTTTCGTTTGGCGTGCCTCGACGATACGCCGACCAAGACCAGTCTCGCTCATCGGCAAATACTCCTCAATGCTCGCTATTCGGAACCATTAGGAATATCAGCCCAGCGGATCAAGTGCAAATAAACATTGCATCTTCAGGCCGCACGGTCGAGCGACCGATAGCCGATTGCCTCGGTAAGTTGAGGCGTTGTGATGGCCTCGCTATCCGCCAGGTCGGCAATCGTTCGCGCCACACGCAAAATCCGGTGATAAGCCCGGGCTGACAGACCAAAACGATTCATGAATTGTTCGAGCAAGCGGTGGTCGGATTCGCTCAGCGCACAATAGCGTTCGACCTCGGGCGGATTGAGTAACGCGTTGGGCTTACGACACCGTGCGAGCTGTCGTGCACGGGCGGCGACCACCCGCGCGCGAACCACTGCACTGGTTTCTTCCCGCCTATCGGCGCGTAGCGCTTTATAGGGTAGCCGCGGCACCTCGATGTGCAGATCGATCCGATCCAGCAAGGGTCCTGACAACCGCGCCCGGTAGCGACGCACTTGCTCGGGCGTGCATCCACAGGAGCGTTGGGGATCCCCCAGAAAGCCGCACGGGCAGGGATTCATCGCAGCCACCAATTGAAACCGGGCCGGAAACTCAGCCTGCCGGGCGGCCCGTGAAATGTTGATGCGGCCTGACTCCAGCGGTTCCCGCAACACTTCCAGCACATAGCGGCTGTACTCGGGCAATTCATCCAGGAACAATACCCCGTTGTGCGCCAATGAGACTTCACCCGGTCGCGGTTGGCTACCGCCACCGACTAGGGCTACCGCGGATGCCGTGTGATGCGGTGCCCGAAAAGGCCGCGTTGCCCAGCGCTCGAGATCGAGGCCTTGCCGGCTAATCGACGCGATCGCGGCGGTTGCCATAGCCTCAGCGTCGCTGAGCGGCGGCAGGATTCCGGGCAACCGACTGGCCAGCATACTCTTACCGGTACCGGGCGGGCCGATCAGCAGCAGATTATGGGCGCCAGCGGCAGCGATCTCCAGGGCGCGCTTAGCGTGATGCTGACCACGAACCTCAGCCAGATTGCCGCTATCGACATCAGCTTCAGCCAATTGAGTCAAGGACTGGGGCTGCAGAGTGCATCTGTCCCGTAGCTGCTGGCAGACATCCAGCAGGTGATCGGCGGCATACACGGACAACGTATTGACCAGCGCCCCCTCGGCACCGTTTTCTGCCGCAACCAGCAACGACCGATCCGACTCCCGGCACGCCAACGCAGCCGGCAATACGCCACGGACAGGACGCAATTCGCCTGCCAGCCCCAGCTCTGCGAGACACTCGTAATCGGCGAGCGCTGCCGTGGGGATCTGACCGGAGGCCGCCAGGATACCGAGCGCTATCGGTAAATCGAAGCGCCCACCCTCTTTTGGCAAATCAGCGGGCGCTAGATTCACCGTAATACGGCGACTGGGAAATTCGAACTGACTGTTGCTAATGGCACCGCGGACACGGTCGCGACTTTCCTTTACCGCGGCCTCCGGCAAGCCGACGATGTTCATCGCTGGCAAACCGTTAGCAAGCTGTACCTCGACCCTAACCAATGGCGCCTCAACACCAACCTGGGCACGACTGTAGACGACTGCGAGCGACATTCCTGCCCTTTTCTATAATTTCCCTGCCTTTGACTAGCTGAATCAAGTTATCGCAAGTCGGTAAACACTACAAGCTCGGCTTTGGATGCTGCACTATTTTCTGGCTTCAGTGGTGCCCTTCACGGTGAGCGGCTGCAGCCGCAGTGCGGGCAACAGGCGACCGATCCAGGCGAACCAGCCATGGTTATCAATATAGCGGGCGTACTGCACATACACGGGATCGGCGGCCAGATGCCGCTCTTCGGTGCGAGCCCTAAGAAAATAGATCAGGTTAACACCCATGAGCATGGCGCTATGGCGGATCGCCTCAGCTGGCCCAGCGCTCGAAATGAATGGAATGGACACCAGCCAGTACGAAGTATTCTTGAAAACGTAAGCGGGATGACGGGTCCATCGGTAGGGGCCGTTAGTCAGAATGCCACGATGTGTCAGATTCGAGAAACGAATTCCGAATGATACCGTTGCCCAAGCATACAGTCCCAGACACGCCAGAATCAGGCACCCCCAGATTACATACAAAACCGGATGCGGTGCGAGCCAGGGCCCCCAGTAATAGCCATCGTTGTAGTTGAAGTAGCTGGGCCTGAGACGATTCCAGAACGGTTCGTAACACATCAACGCCACCAGCCATCCATAAAGCGTGGGTTCGGCCGACCGAATATGGCTGTCAAAGAAGCGCAGGCTGAGAGAATAACCGGCGACGGCGAACATTACATCAAATGTAAAGAGCAGGTTGTATACGAAATCGTATGTCGGCGAAAACCCCGACAGGACCGCATGGATATCGACATGCCGCAGGTATTGCATGTCGTGGATCATATAACCCACCATGAGCGGCAAAAAAAATGCCTTTACCCCCCAGCCCATCAGATGCTGCTTCAGCACAACAGTGTCAACGCGCTTCCAGCACCCCAACGCCAGCAAGCCCAGATGCCAGTAGCCGTCCTCGGGATGCACCAGATAGCGGTCAAGCAGCACAAAGTACGGTATCCCCAGTAGCAGAAAGAATGGACCGGCCACCAGCACTGACCGGAAGAACAGCTCATAAAACGCGCCGTGATACTCAGGAAATATCCAGTAGGCTAGCGCAATCAGCCCGAATGTCAGACCAAGGCCCAGGCATCTAACTGCCACGCGCCGGTAATGCAGGCCGGTCGGCCGTGCAAGATTAAGCCCAGTCGAGGGACGCGCAAAGGTTTTCAAAAAACTCATCTCCAGCACCATCAGCGTGCCGGCTAGAGACGTCACACAGAGCAGCATAACAACGACATCCGACAAATCCCCGCCAAACTGTCTAAGGACCAGGAAGGTAATTACAGCCGCCAGCAATCCGGCCAGATTGATGCCGGTATGGGTCGCGGATTGTGGCAGTTTCATACGCTCAGTGATGCGTTCGGAAGTTACGTTGCTTGGCTCTGTCATGGGCTTTCCCAGTTAGCTTCCGGCGCTAGTTTAGTGACCCGGCCGGTCCTGACCAAGCATTGCGGTACGATCCAACCTGAGCTGCATCTGAACCGGTCGCTAGCGCGCATTCCACATACGAGCTGACGAGCCTTCCTGAAGAGTGCTTGCATTAGTACAGTATTTGTATAATATTTATACAAATTTATATGAACTCATACGGTCAGCTACTCACTCCCCACAGTGAGACTTTAGTTGGAATCAGCGCTATGGTCTTGAGAACGCTATCCCCAAAATGAGCATGTCATGCGGATGCGGCATTGCTATTTCTGCTATTGCAAAGGTGGTTTACTGGAGCGATCTATCGGCACCGCCCAGCTGGCTGCTGGCAAAACCGGGAAATCGACGGGCGCCGGTCCTGGGCGGACTGAGCTGAGCAAGCTGCTGTGGGTCGCATCGACAACCTCCTGGCCGATGCCGGCACGGGTCGTGATTAACAAGTCGTCATTACAGTTTCGAACCTTTGCTCCGGTACGGCAGAAACAACTCAGCGAACGTTTGCGCCCGCCGCGTGCGCCACAGCAGGAATATCAGCGTCACCACATTACCAAGCAGGAACAGTGCGACGATCCAGACACTAGCGCACAGCGGTCGCGGTTCCAGCAGTGCCATCCAGGCAGCGATCACGATCAGGCCGACGCTCAGATCAAGCAGTGTCACCAGACCCCAGGGATCAGCCAGCAGATATTGCAGACTGTGCCAGAGACTGTGTTCGCTAGCCAAACCAATACTGCCGACCAGAACGCCCAGCAAAATCCCGCAGATCACGATGGCCACACGCAGCATATCGTTACCCGTTAGCGACTCCTTCTCGTCAAGACCACGAAACCCAGGGTAAGTGCTGCGACAGTGCCTAGAGCGGAATCAACCATGGTCATATCCACGATCGAACTCATGGAACGCGGATTAATGCCCGATCGCATCGTACGAGCGGGAATCTGCCGTCTGATCGGCCGGCGTCTACGCAACGAAACCCGCGCCGACGGCATCAATCCGCCCGGTGTTCGACAGCAGCGGCTGCGCGAGATGCTCGCTAAAGGCCCGATCGCCGTACACACCCAGCGTTGCCAATCAACAACACCATGAGCTACTGGCGGCGTTCTTTCGCGAGATAATGGGCCGATATATGCAGTACAGCGCCTGCTTATGGCCGGACGGGATTACCTGCCTGGACGCCGCCGAGCCTGCGTGCGCGCCGTAATTGCCGACGGGCAGCATATTCTCGATTGGGCTGTGGCTGGGGTTCTTTAACCCTCTGGCTGGCGGAACGCTATCCTGACACCCGCATCACGGCAGTATCCAACTCACGCCGCCAAGGTCGCTTCATGACTGGTGAATGCGCCCGGCGAAGGCTGACCAACGTTCAGGTCACCACGGCGGATATGAACGATTTTGCAATCGACGGCCGTTTCGACCGGGTAGTGTCGGTGGAGATGTTCGAACACATGCGAAATTACCGGCTACTACTAGCGCGGATCGCCCAATAGCTGGAACCGGGCGGGCAACTGTTCGTACACGTCTTCAGCCACCTTCGGCTGGCCTACCCGTTCGAGGTCGAGGGTGGTCACAACTGGATGGGTCGCCACTTCATTACCGGGGGTCTGATGCCCTCTCGGGATTTGCTTCCCAGTTCCAGGATGACCTCAGGCTGGCCGAACAGTGGCATCTCGGTGGCTATCACTATAAGCGCACCTGCGAAGCCTGGCTCGCCAACCAGGATCACCACCGGAACACCATCATGACTGTTTTCCAGGATGCATACAGCCCCCATGCGCCGCGTTGGTTCCAGCGCTGGCGCATATTTTCATGGCCTGTGCCGAGCTATTCGGCTATCGCAACGGCACTGAATAGGGGGTATATCACATCATCGTTTCCAACGCCCCTGGACGGTCACAGTCTGCCGTCAGGCGACCAGATTGTGACGTTTACGCATGTAGGAGTAGACCAGATCGGACACCTCACGGATGACGTCGCCACGATCCCGCATCCAGCTGCCGTAGTCCAGCGCTCGATCGTCTTTCTGAATAATACCGATGAAGGTATAGGGATATGGTTTGCCATTACGGCCTTTGGCAACCAGGATACCCATATCGCCGCAAACGTGGGCGGTGGTACCCGTCTTGTGGTACAGCCTGGCGCTGTGCGGTACTTTCTCAGCCCCATCCTGGATCCGGTCACGATTGGGCAGCCCCATGTAATGCTTAATATACGTGGCGTACGGCAGCCGGTCCTTCCACATGGCATAGAGGAAGCGGCTGTAATCGTGAGCCGAGGCCTTGTTGAGATAAGCCCGGCCATTGTGGGGAATGAACTCGACGATCGAGGTCTGCCGAAAGATGCCGCGGGCATTGCGTTTCAAGACCTGGTCCACCACGCGCGGCCGCTGGTGCACGGGGTGACCGGTGCCAACCCGGTTGATAAAATAATCAGCCGCCGCGTTGTCACTATCCCGGATCATCTCCTCCATCTTCAGCTGGACCAGTCTGTCATACGGGTAGCGGCGACTGTCGGTCCGGTGTCGAAAAAAATAGGCCTGCGCAAGAAACGGCTTGATCATACTGGCTGCCTGCAACGGCTCATTCTCGTTGATCGACACCAGCTTGCCACCAGTCGCGAAATCGTACACCGACCAGGCGGTGCGCTCGTCCGACGGAATCCGGCCTGCTCGCCGCAGCTTCTGTACGTAGCCGTTCACCTGATACTCCAGCGACGGCCCCCGGGCTGCCATTGCCGGCGTTACCAAGCCTCCCATGACCCCGGCTGCGGTGGCACCGGCGGCCGCTCGCAGCAGCTGTCTGCGGGTCAGCAGCAGTTGCGGATGCGTTTGCGACATAACGCTCTACCCCACTATCAAAGCAACGCGTTGTTAGGACATGACGGTGGCGCCCAACCCCGCCCTGTTGCCGAAGACACGGAGTTCCTCGGGCTGCCGGGGAATAGCGTAGCAGTTCAATCCGGCCTCGTGCCATATTATTCATCACTCAGCGGGCCGCGCTGGCCGCCTCAGCGCGACGGCCAGCAACAACATCGCCCCAAAAAAGGCGAGTACTGGCTTATCGCCAAACCGTACGTACGGTGTAGCGCCTTTTAGCGGCACCAAGCTGCCGTTGACAACAGCGACCTTGAACGATGGTGCTGTGGCAACAATACGACCATGCGGATCAATCAGTGCCGTAATACCAGTATTGGTTGCACGCGCCAAGTAGCGCCCCATCTCCAGAGCCCTCATGCGATCGATCTGGAGATGCTGGGCCGGCGCCAAGGAATGCCCAAACCAGGCGTCATCGCTCACATTGACCAAGAATGCGGCGCGCGGCAGCGCCTGACGGATCTGCTCGCCAAAGGCCGCCTCAAAGCAGATCGAAACACCCACCGGATAACCGTCCGCATGCAGCAATGGCTGGTCCGGACGACCCGGGGTAAAATCGGCCATGGGTATCTCGACATAGTTGTGGAACATATCGAACAGCCAGCGCATCGGCAGATATTCACCAAACGGCAGCAGGTGATGCTTGCGGTAGAAGCCGGGCCGAGCACCGATTGCCAGAACCCCGTTGTAATAACGTCCGGTGGTGGTATTACCTGATGGCGCACCTATCAGAAACGAGGTACGGGTTTGCTTGGCAAGGCGCTTCAGCCCCTCCAGATAGCTCGGATCGAGATCCTCCAGGAATAGCGGGATCGCGGTCTCCGGCCAGACGATCAAATCACTGTGCGGCGCCTCGCGGCTACTTAGTCGCCGGTACAGGTCAAGCGTGTAGTCGATGTTCTTCGATAACCATTTTTGGTTCTGGTTGATATTGCCCTGAATCAGACTGACGCTGAGTGGAGCTCCCGCCGGACTGACCCACGATACCCGGGTCAGCCCCCACCCGCCGCCCCACAGCACGACCAGCAGCAGCAGCCAGAGCCAGCGCAGCCAACCACGAACGATCAGAAGCAGCAACCCGGCGCTGACCAATACAGCCCAGCCGACGCCAGCCACGCCAACGATGGGTGCCAACCCAGTCAACGGCCCGCTGGTCTGACTATAGCCCGGGGCCAACCAGGGAAACCCAGTCAACAGCCAGCCGCGAATCCACTCCAGCAGCAACCACAGCGCCGGCCAGGCGACCAGCCACCGGATCACCCCCGGCTGCGGCCATAACCGGTTGAGCAGATAGCCAGCCAGTGCCGGATAAAGCGCAAGGTAAAGAATCAGCAGACCGGTCGCCAGCCCCGCAAACGCAGGCGGCGCATGGCCGTAGGTATGCAGACTGATGTAAACCCAATAAATGCCGCAGCCGAACAGCCCCAGACCAAACAGCAGTCCACGCCCCGCCGCGCGGCGGGGCGTGGCTCTCTGCCACGCCAGCCCGAGCAGCACCAGTGCTACCGGCGCCAGCGGATAAAGTTCGAACGGAGCGTATGCCAGCACCGACAGGGCACCCGCCAGCACCGACAGGGCATCGGCGCCGACCGCGCGGATCCGCGCCGGCTTAGCCAACGGCGGAACGATGTGCTGGTTCCACAGAATCCGTTACCGGCGGCAATGTCAACTCGAGCTGGTAGATACGCCGGCTGTCAGCACGCACCACCCGGAACTGAAAGCCATCCACCGCGATCAGTTCACCCCGCTTCGGCAGGTGACCGAACTCCATCATCACCAGACCACCGATGGTGTCCGCCTTGTCATCACTGTACTGGGCGTGGAAGTAGTCATTGAAGTCTTCTACCGGCGTCAATGCGCGAATCAGATAACGGTCCTTGCCTAACGGCCGGATATCGTCTTCATCGTCCGCTTCGTCGTGCTCGTCGTCGATTTCACCGACGATTTGCTCAAGCACGTCCTCGATGGTCACCAAGCCGGCCACGCCGCCGTACTCGTCGACCACAATAGCCATATGCAGGCGGCTGCTGCGGAATTCCTTAAGCAATGCGTTGAGCCGTTTGCTTTCTGGAATAAACTTGGCCGGCCGCAGCAGATCGCGTAGCGCCAGTTCTCCCCCACCCTCCGCGAAATAGCGCAGCAAGTCCTTGACAATCAGTACCCCGACGACATCGTCGCGATCATCATCAATCACTGGCAAGCGCGAATGTCCCGACTCGATCACCGTGGCGAGTAGTTTGTCGAGCGGCCAATCCAAGCCTACCATCACCATCTGCGCGCGCGGTATCATGACGTCGCGCACCCGCATCTCGGATACCGCAAGCACGCCCTCTATCATCGTCAGAGCGTCGCCATCTAGCAGGCCTCGCTGTTGGGCATCTCGCAATAAGGCGATCAGGTCATCACGATTGCGGGGTTCACCACTGATGGCCAACCCAAAGCGCTCCAGCCACGAGCGTCGACTGGGGGGTTCGGACTGTTCGTCACTCATTTTTGCTGGCATCTCCATAGGGGTCCGGAAAACCCAATCCATTCAAAATCTCTGTCTCCAGGCGTTCCATAGCCAGAGCGGCCCTGGCCTGCTGGTGATCATAGCCCTGCAAGTGCAGCACACCATGCACCACCATATGAGCCCAATGGGCCAATACCGCTTTGCCCTGGACAGCCGCCTCGCGGGCAACCACAGGGGCGCAGATCACCACATCGCCGAGCAATTCCGGCGCAACCCCCGGAGCCGCCGCTTCATACGGGAACGACAACACGTTGGTGGAGCCTTCCTTGTGTCGGTAGGCTGCATTAAGCGTGGCCATTTCGGCTTCGTCCACTACCCGAATGGTTAACTCACGGGTGCCGTCCATAGCCGTCAGGCTCGCCGCGGCCCAGCACTGGAACTCCGCCCACTGGGGCAGTTGCGGCCAGTCCAGAGCCAGCTGCAGATCCAGCACCAGACAGTTCACCGGCTGTTGTCTCCAACGTGATCGAAGCGCTCATAGGCATCGACGATACGCTGAACCAGCGGATGGCGGACCACATCGCGGCCACTGAACCGGGTCGCGCTCACACCGTCGACCCCTTCCAGAACCTGCAGTGCCTGCTTCAGACCGGAATTGGTGCTGCGCGGCAGATCAATCTGGGTCAGATCGCCAGTGATCACCGCCGTCGAGCCAAACCCAAGCCGGGTCAGGAACATTTTCATCTGCTCGGCCGTGGTGTTCTGGGCCTCGTCGAGAATGATGAACGCGTCGTTCAGCGTGCGCCCGCGCATGAAGGCCAACGGCGCGATTTCGATCACATTGCGTTCCAGCAGTTTACCAACACGTTCATGACCCAGCATTTCGAACAGCGCGTCATACAGCGGCCGCAGATACGGATCCACTTTCTGCACCAGGTCACCGGGCAGGAAGCCAAGCCGCTCACCCGCTTCCACCGCCGGCCGTACCAACACCAGACGGCGAACCTGCTCGCGTTCCAATGCCTCGACCGCGCAGGCCACCGCCAGATAGGTCTTGCCGGTTCCGGCCGGGCCGATACCGAAATTGAGATCGTGTGTCAGGATGTGGTGCAAATACTGTCGCTGGGTGGCGCCACGCGGCCGGATCACACCACGTCGGGTACGCACGGTGAGTTGCCCGTGACTGGCCGGTTCCTCATCGGCTGGGCCGGCGTTAGCCTCCTGCAGAAACAGATGCACCCGAGCCGGAGCCAAGGACTCGTTGCGGGTGGCCTGATAGAGCGACTCCAACACAGCGGTGGCTGTACCCACCGCAGCCGGCGCACCAGCGACCCGGAACTGGTTGCTACGATTGGATATTTCAACCCCGAGTCGATCTTCGATCTGGCGCAGATGCCGGTCGAAGGGTCCGCAGAGGTTGGCGAGACGGGCGTTGTCAGCGGGTTCCAGCAGAAGATCTTGGGCGTGAGCGCCAAGCTCGGGTGACACGGCCAAAGTTGCCATCAAGCAGTCATCACCTCATGTTGCCGATACAGTTCCAACTCCGGACACGCCAGCAGCCGACCTCGCAACGAGTTCGGCAGCGCTTCGGTGATCCGCACGTCGGAGAAACAGCCGACCAACTCGGGCGGACCGCTAAAATTGACTACCCGGTTGTTTTCGGTGCGCCCGGCCAGCATGCGCGGGTCTTTGCGTGATGGCCGGTCAACCAGAATTCGTTGCACACTACCGACCATCGCCTGACTGATATGCCGGGCCTGACTGTTTATCAGTGCCTGCAGCCGGGCCAGGCGTTGTTTTTTGACGGCCACTGGAACCTCGTCGGTGAGGTCAGCGGCCGGCGTCCCGGGTCGCGGGCTATAGACGAAGCTGAAGCTGGTGTCGAAACCAACGTCCGCGATCAACTCCAGCGTAGCTTCGAAGTCAGCCTCCGTTTCGCCGGGAAACCCCACGATAAAGTCCGAGGAGAGGCTGATGTCAGGCCGCGCCTCGCGCAGCCGGCGCAGTCGGGCCTTATACTCCAGCACGGTATGGCCACGCTTCATCAGTGCCAGGATACGATCCGACCCCGACTGTACCGGCAGATGCAAATGATCAGCCAGTTTAGGCTCATCGGCATAAGCCCGAATCAGCCGATCGGAAAACGCCA
This sequence comes from uncultured Gammaproteobacteria bacterium, assembly GCA_963713445.1. GTDB lineage: Bacteria > Pseudomonadota > Gammaproteobacteria > Competibacterales > Competibacteraceae > CAVQMB01. The sequence continues at coordinate 246,451 of CAVQMB010000004.1, forward strand.
GTGGATGGGACGTGGTAAAACGCATCCGATCAAGACCATCTATGGCGGCCAGATAGTGGATAAGCAGCGCCAGATCAGCGGCTTCGCCCGTGCCCATGGCACCCTGGTAGGCGTTCACATTCTGTCCCAGCAGGGTCACTTCGCGTACACCCTGTTCGGCCAACTCGGCAACTTCGGCAAGCACATCGTCGAATGGCCGGCTTACTTCCTCACCGCGAGTATACGGTACCACGCAGAATGTGCAGTATTTGCTGCAACCCTCCATGATCGACACAAAGGCGGTGGGCCCTTCCGCCCGCGGCGTCGGCAGATAATCGAACTTTTCGATTTCCGGGAAACTGATATCAACGACCGAGCGGTTCTGAGCACGCGCGGCGTCCAGCATCGTCGGCAACCGATGCAGCGTCTGCGGTCCGAATACCAGATCGACAAAAGGGGCCCGTTCGAGCAGCGTTTCCCCTTCCTGACTGGCGACGCATCCACCCACCCCGATCACTACGTCCGGCTTGTGATGTTTCAGGCCGCGCCAGCGGCCGAGCTCGGAAAACACCTTTTCCTGAGCCTTTTCACGGATCGAACAGGTGTTCAGCAGCAATACATCAGCCGCTGCGGGATCATCGGTCAGCACCAAGCCGTGGGACGCTGCGAGCACTTCCGCTAACTTGGCGGAATCGTACTCGTTCATCTGACAGCCCTGGGTTTTGATATACAGTTTGCCAGCCATAATTAAGTTTAAAGTATAGCAGCCGAAGGCTGATTTAAAGAGGCCGCAATGATAGCATCGCGATTCCGGCGAATCCATTGAACCTGCCTGAACAATCAAATACCTATGCGTTTTCAGTTACTGCATTGCGATGGCCCGGCCCGGCGTGGACGGCTCATCTTCGAGCGTGGTTCGGTCGAGACCCCCGCCTTCATGCCAGTAGGCACCTATGGCACGGTCAAGGCCATGACAGCCGAAGAAGTGCGCGCCAGCGGTGCCGAAATCATCCTCGGCAATACCTTCCACTTGATGCTACGGCCCGGCACGGCCATCATCCGCCGCCATGGCGATCTGCACGACTTCATGCATTGGGACGGCCCTATTCTTACCGACTCAGGCGGTTTCCAGGTGTTCAGTCTGGCCGCCCGGAGGCGGATCAGCGAGCAAGGCGTACGATTCCAGTCGCCCGTCGACGGCAGCGAGGTATTTATGGGACCCGAAGAGTCCATGGCGGTGCAGCGGGCACTCGGTTCCGACATTGTCATGCAGTTCGACGAATGCACCCCCTATCCGGCCGAACCACAACAGGCCCGGTCCTCGATGGAGCTGTCGTTGCGCTGGGCGGCACGCTCGCGTGCGGCCCATGGCGATAACCCAGCCGCCTTGTTCGGAATCGTCCAGGGCGGGATCTATCCTGAGCTACGGCGGGAATCGGCCGAAGGCTTACAGGACATCGGTTTCGACGGTTACGCCGTGGGTGGTCTGGCGGTCGGCGAACCGAAGGCCGAACGCGAGGCCATGCTGGAACATACCGTACCCCTGTTGCCGGCATCGGAGCCCCGCTATCTGATGGGTGTTGGCAAACCTGAAGACATCGTCGAGGGGGTACGCCGCGGTATCGACATGTTCGATTGCGTATTGCCGACCCGCAACGCGCGTAACGGCCAGCTCTTCACCCGCTATGGCGAACTGCGCATCCGCAACAGTCGCCACCGGGATGATACACGGGCGGTCGATGAACAGTGCGGCTGCTACACCTGCCGGCATTACAGCCGCGCGTATCTCCGGCACCTCGACCGCTGCAGGGAAATCCTCGGAGCCCGCCTCAACACCATCCACAACCTGTTCTATTTCCAGGAACTGATGCGGGATCTGCGCACAGCAATCGCGACTAACCAATTGCAGGCCTTCGTCGATACGTTCTACCAACAGCGGCGACTCCAGGCCGCGGCATGATCCGGCCACCGCACTACCTTCACATCTGGCAAACACTCGGCTGGATACTACTCACACTAGTGTTAGTACTGAGCCTGATGCCGCACCCGCCCAAGCTCGATCTGCCGCGGCTGCTGGCCTGGGACAAAGCCCAGCATGCACTGGCCTACGCCAGCCTTGACTGTGTGGTTTCAGCAGTGCATCCGCACCCGCTGGCGCACGCCACTATTGTTGCTGGCTGTCGGCGTCGCAGTGGAGTATCTGCAGCGCTGGAGTGGTTATCGCGATTTCGAGTATGCCGACATGCTGGCCGATGCGTTCGGTATTGCCGGCGGATTGGTGGTGGTTCGCTATACACCCGTAGGGCATTTGATTCCGTGGCTGGACCGTCTCGTCTCCACTTGCCTGCGCCGCCCGCACTGACCGGAACACGCCTCAGGCATCGCCCGGACGGCGTTCACGCTCGTGCCGCCACAGCACCTCGCTGCCACCCTCGTCGCGAGCCAGCACCCGCCCCAACACGAACAGCAGGTCCGACAGGCGATTGATATAGGCCCGGGGTTCCGCGGCGATATCCTCGTCGCGGGTCAGTCTCACCAGGCCGCGCTCGACCCGCCGGCATACGGCCCGCGCTAGGTGGCAGACCGCCGCAGCACGCCCGCCACCGGGCAGAATGAACTCTTTGAGTGGCGGCAGATCGGCATTGTAGCGATCGAGCGTCTGCTCCAGCCAACGAACGTCAGTCTTGCCGATTGCATCATAGCCAGGCAGGCACAGACCACCGCCTAAATCGAAGAGTTTATGCTGGACCTCGCTCAGATCATACCGGATGGACTCTCGTAGCGGCTCGGCCAGCACCATTCCGATGACGCAATTGAGCTCATCCAGCTCGCCCATGACGTCGATTCGTGGATGGTCCTTCGCAAGTCGACTGCCATCGGCCAGCCCGGTAGTCCCTGCGTCACCGGTGCGGGTGTATATTTTGGAAAGGCGATTGCCCATTACTCGATCTCCTAGATTATCGCTGGCAGCGCTAGTTTCCGACTGGCCGCACCGACTGGGCGCCGCGCAGTGCCTGCGTTATCATTTTTGACCAAGCCAACAGCAGGTCCCCTTGTCATCATGTCGCGATTTCGCCTGAAGTTATTTACGCCCAGTGCCAGCCTGGGGCTGGCGCTGCTTCTGACCGGGTGCAGCAGCATAACCGGTCTACTGCCAAATCACACACACAAGACCGCGGCATCACCCCTTAACATTGTCAGCGCGGGTCTCATCGCACAACAGTCCGGCCCACCCGAGCTAGCGCTGACCCTGGCCAATACCGCCAAGCAAACCCTGTGGGTCAATGTGCATTTTAAGACGCCAGACGGCGCGAACGACTGCTTCATGGGCAAAGAAATGCCAGCGGGTAGCCAGAAGCTGCTGCTGTGTCCGCAACCATCGCTGCGAGCCGCTACGGATTATCCAATCAAGATCAGCGCTTATGATAGCCCCACCGAGGAAAAAACCGTCAGCCAACTGAACACAACACTGCACTTCGATCAGAACGACATTCAGGCCGCCGGTGGCTGATCCGGCGCCAGCTCTGCTTCCAGCACTGCCAGGTCTTGCGGCGTATTGACGTTCCGGAACATCGCCTTGCCGTCAGAAAAATCCACCGTCACCATGAGACGCTGCGCATACCAGCGGTCTATCTTCCGTTCACCGGCGGTCAGCGCCTGCCGCAGGGCGGGGGCGAGTTCGCGGCGTAGCAACGCAAATACCGGCTGCAGCCGTTCCCCATCGTGAGCGACAGCCAGCTCAGCACCGGCAGCAGTCAGCGCGACAGCCATACGGGCGGCATAGTCCGGGCGCAGGAGGGGAGAATCACAGGGCACAGTGAGGACGAAATCGGTGACCGCCTGCTCCAGTGCCGCGAGCATGCCAGCCAGTGGCCCACAAAAACCGGCTATGCTGTCACTCACCACCCCAGCCCGGCCTGCCAGCAGATCCGCGTAACGCGTCTGGTTGCGGTTAGCATTGACCACTATCGTGCCGACCTGCGGCGCCAGCAGTCGGACCGCTCGTACTGCCAGCGGCTCACCGCCTAGTGCCAGCAGCCCCTTGTCGCGACCACCCATACGCCGGGCACGGCCACCCGCCAGAATCACCCCAGTAATGGCATTGCATGGATAAGACATCATGAGCATTGACCAGCGAAGCGTACAATCATCGGGTGACAGTGTTCGGTGTTTGTATCGGCCCCGCAACCCCCCCTGACCTCAGTCGCCGTTAAACGGGATCCACTACCTGCATCAGTAAGGTGCTCGTTCACCCTCAGGCCGGCTCTTAAAGCGCCGATGAACCCAGAAATACTGTTCCGGTACCTGTCTGATCCAGCCTTCCAGTAACGCGTTGATACGTGCCGCATCAGCGGCGACATCGGCGGTAGGGAAATCAGTCAGCGGTGGCAAAATGGTCAACCGGTAGCGGCCGTCGGTTAGCCGGCGCGCGAAATACGGCAGCACCAGCGCGTCGCTCATCTGCGCCAACCGGGACGTAGCCGTAATGGTCAGCGCTGGGATTCCGAAAAATGGCACGAAGACACTTTGACGGCCATAGTTCTGATCCGGTGCGTACCATACCGCTTCGCCCCGCCGCAACGCCCGCACCGTGTTGCGAATATCATTCTGAGTAATGGCCGGCAGACCCGAGCGGCGCTCGCGTGCCTGTCGCATGACCGACTGGTAAAACGCGTTGCTGTGGGGTCGATACATGGCATGGAAACGGCAATGTGCGGTGAGGAAACGCGCGCCCAATTCCAGCGCCGAGAAGTGGCCTGTGAGCAACAGCACCCCCCGGCCGGAGGCCAACGCCTGGTGCAAATGTGATAAACCATCGATGTCGACCAGCCCCAGCAAGCGGCGATCCGGCGCCCACCAGGCCAGGGCGGTCTCGAACAGGCCGATACCCAGCGCCTCAAATTGAGCCTGTACCAACTGGTCGCGTGCCCTGCCCGACAATTCGGGAAAGCACCAGCGCAGATTGGTATCGACTACCCGCCGGCGATGGGATATCCGCTGTGTCAGTCGCCCGATCAAACGACCCAGCAGTCGCTGCCATGCCAACGGCAATCGTATCAGCAGCCGCATCAGCACGAGCCCAACCGCCAGCGGCCAGTAGCGGGGCTCCCGCAGACAGGCCAGAGACCGTCCGGTCACGCGCCCTTGATCACCGGCATGCGCCGACCGAAGCGGCCCGACAGCGCTGGCGATCTACCCAAATGGCACTACCCAGCCGCGCGCCGTCGAAGCGGGCGCCATCGATGCGGGCACCGTGCAGGTCAGCGCCCGATAGATCGGCACCGCGAAAGTCAACATCGAGCAGGTCACTGCCATCAAGCTTAGCCTGACGCAGATCAGCCTGCCGCAGATCGGCATTTTCCAACACCGCGCCGCTGAGTCGGCCCTGCACCAGGCTGGCGCCGCTGAGATCAGCATCGGTCAGGTTGGCTTCCCGCAAATCGGCCGCGCTTAGGTCGGCCTTTACCAGACGGGCATCACTCAGGTCGGCTTTGTAGAAGCTGGCATCGGTAAGTTTGGCGCCGCTCAAGTCGGCCTGGACCAGTGTCGCGCGATCGAACCGCGCCCCCCCCAAGCGAGCGTCCCGCAAGCGCGCCTGCTGTAAGCTGGCCCCGACCAGCCGTCCGGATCTCAGCCGCGCCCGACTGAGATCCGCACCTCGCAGATCGGCACCACCAAGATCGGCTTTATCGAGCCGCGCATCGATCAGCGAAGCTCCACGCAAATTGGTCCGTACCAAAACCGCACCCCGCAGATCGACGCCGCTGAGATCGGCGCCAGCCTTGTCGCACCCCAGCCAATTCACCTGACGCGCGGGTGGATCGCTGCAGGCAGCTTGGGCAACCGAGAATACCAACCATAAGCCGGCCAACGAGCCCCACAGCATGGCGCGACTCATCCCGACACCCGATTCACCGACCGAAGACCTGCTTTACGACCTGACGGAAATGGCTGACGAAATGCACCTGCAACCCCTCACGTATATAATCCGGTAGCTCATCGTAATCGCCACGATTGGCGTCCGGCAGGATCAGCTCATTCAATTTGTGGCGGCGCGCGGCCACAACTTTCTCCCGGATACCGCCGACTGCCAGCACTCGCCCGGTGAGCGTCAGCTCGCCGGTCATGGCCAGCGGCCGGGCGATTTTCTCACCCCGGGCCAGTGACAACAAGGCTGTCGCCATGGTGATACCGGCTGAGGGTCCGTCTTTGGGCGTGGCCCCTTCGGGTACGTGCAGATGAATGAACGACTCGTCAAAGAACGCTGGACTGGCATGATAGTCCTTGAGGTGGGAGCTGACATAGCTGTAAGCGATGGCGGCTGATTCCTGCATCACGTCACCAAGTCGACCGGTCAGCTTGAAGCCGCGGTTCTTGGTGTGTACCAGGGTTGCCTCGATACTTAGCGTCGCCCCGCCGAGTGCTGTCCAGGCCAGACCGGTTATTACCCCGACACCGCCGGTCAACTGTTCATGCCGGAACACCGGCTTGCCCAGATAGGCCTCGACGTCACGTACCCCGACCCGCAACCGCTGCCGTCCACCGCTGACGATGCTCACCGCCGCTTTGCGGACGACGCGGCCAAGCTGCTTCTCCAGAGCACGGACACCGGCCTCGCGGGCATAGCCTTCGATGATGGTGCGCAGTGCGGCATCGGAGAGCCTCAGCTGACCCCGCTTGACACCAGAGCGTGCCAGCAGCCGCGGCCACAGATGACGTTTCACGATCAGCAGCTTTTCCGAGCTTATGTAGCCGGCGAGGCGGATGGTTTCCATACGGTCAAGCAGCGGTCCCGGAATGGTGTCCAGCTGATTGGCAGTGCAGATGAACAGCACCTTGCTGAGATCGAACCGCACATCAAGGTAATGATCCAGGAAATCGCTGTTCTGTTCCGGATCCAGCGCTTCCAGCAGCGCCGACGCTGGATCGCCGTGGAAGCTGGCACCTATCTTGTCGATCTCATCCAGCATGATCACCGGGTTAGCGGTGCCGCTCTCGCGGATAGCCTGGATGAACTTGCCCGGCATCGCGCCAATGTAGGTTCGCCGGTGGCCCTTGATCTCGGCTTCGTCGCGCATGCCGCCGAGGCTGAAACGATAAAAGTGGCGCCCCAGCGCTTCAGCCACCGAACGGCCGATCGAGGTCTTGCCTACACCAGGCGGTCCCACCAGCAGCATAATCGACCCCGACACCTCCCCCTTGAGGGCACCGACCGCGAGAAACTCGATGATCCGGTCCTTGACATCATCCAGGCCATAGTGATCACGATCCAGTACCTGGCGGGCACGCTTGAGATCAAGCTGATCCTCGGAATATGTGCCCCATGGCAGATCGGTGATGACATCGAGGTAATTCCGGGTCACAGCGTATTCCGGTGAGCCCGATTCCAGCACCGAGAGCTTGTTCAACTCATCATCGATGTGCTTACGAGCCGCTTCCGGCACTGTTTTCGCCTGCAACCGATCGTGAAAACGGTCGACATCGGCCGTGCGGTCGTCTTTGGCGATGCCCAGTTCCTGTTGAATGACTTTGAGCTGCTCACGCAGGAAAAACTTGCGTTGCTGCTCGGTCATTTTTTCTTCCACCTGCTGCCGGATTTTCGACTGCAGGCGGGCCACTTCCAGTTCCTTCTTGATCAGCACCACCACCTTCTTCATCCGCTCCAATACGGGTGCTGTCGCCAGGATGTCCTGCAGCTCCGCTTTGCTCACCGTGGTGAGGGCAGCGGCAAAATCAGCCAATGGAGAAGGCTCGTTAGTATTGAAGCGGGCCAGGAAATGTTTAAGTTCTTCCGAGTACAGCGGATTCAGCGGGATCAGTTCCTTGAGCGTGTTGATTACCGCCATCGAGTAGGCACGCAGTTCTTCGGTGTTGACGAAATCTGTGTCATCGAGATACTCGACCCGTACCTTATAAGGCGGCTCCTTCGACAGCCAGTGTCGCACCCGGAACCGCTTCAGGCCCTGGGCAATGAACTGCAGCTTGTCCTCCTGGCGCGCCAGCTGATGAATCCGCACGGCGGTCCCGACGCGGTAAAAAGCGTCCACGCTATCGATTTCATCGGGGCTGTCAGGCTCACCGAGCAGCAGGCCGACCACGTGCTGCTGCTCATTGTTGACCACTTTCTCCACGGTCGGCAGCCACGGTTCGGCGTTCATCAACAATGGCAACACCTGGGCAGGGAAGAACGGCCGTTCCGTGAGCGGCAGCAGATAGAGCGTACTCGGTAGCAAATCGCCGGCTACAGTCAATTCAGTAGAGGTCTGTTCCCCGGCGACTTCCTGGGTATCCTCATCGCCCAATATCTCGGCGTCGATGGCATCTTGTTCGGTCATGAGAAAAACGGTCGTCCAGTCTGAGATTCGGGATTTGCGCCTGTACACCACCAACGTGCGGCCACCACCGGGCGTTATCAAGCCCGGTGGTGGCTCACTTAGTCGAACGGCTCTTGAAAACCCAGCCCGCTGCCATCACTTTAAGCCCGATATTTAATCATCCCGCAGTCACTTCGAAAGCTGCCCCCGAAGCGACTGCGTATCGCTATACTTGCGGACGTTTTCCTGTCGGAGATGCAAACAATGCCAATCTATGAATACCGCTGTGGTGCATGTGGTCATGAGCTGGAAGCGATCCAGAAGATCGCCGATGCACCGTTGACCGACTGCCCGGAATGCGGTGAAACCTCACTAAAGAAATTGATCTCATCGGTGGGATTCCGGTTCAAAGGCGGCGGCTGGTATGAAACGGATTTCAAAACCGGCAATAAGCGCAATATTGCCGACGGCGCTAGCGATGGCGGGAAAAAAGCAGGCGACGGCAAAAATGCTGAGCCGGCCAAGAAAGGCGACTCTTCCAGCACCAGCAAATCTGATGGCAAACCCAGCTCTACTGTGCCAACCTCGACCAAAAAAGCACCGGCTTGATGCCACCCCCCGGAAAGCAACCGGCAACCAATACCGGGGTTGCCGGTTTTTTTGTGCGCTTGCCGGGTTACCACGATACTCTTACCATTGGTGCTTTTGGATTGACGACGGAATGCCCACGATGCGCAGCCACTACTGCGGCCATATTACCGAACAACTGCTTGACCAAACCGTTACCGTTTGCGGCTGGGCACACCGACGCCGTGATCATGGCGGCGTCATTTTCATCGATCTGCGTGATCGTGAGGGACTGGTACAGGTCGTTATCGACCCGGACACGCCGGATGCTTTTGCCGCCGCCGAGCGGGTCCGCAGTGAATTTGTACTGCGTCTCACAGGTCGGGTGCGACGCCGTCCCGTTGGGACTGTAAACTCCAATTTGGCGACCGGCCAGATCGAAATCATCACCCAGAATCTTGAGATCCTCAACCGGGCCGAGCCGATTCCATTCCAGTTGGATGACGACGATGTGTCCGAGGAAGTCCGTCTGCGTTACCGGTACCTCGATCTGCGACGCCCTGAAATGCAACAACGGCTGCGCCTGCGGGCCCGGGTAACCAGTGCCATGCGCCGGTTTCTGGATAGTCACGGGTTCATCGACGTCGAGACCCCGATGCTGACCAAAGCCACTCCGGAGGGGGCTCGCGACTATCTGGTACCGAGCCGCACCCACCCCGGCAGCTTCTTCGCACTGCCACAATCACCCCAGCTGTTCAAACAGCTGTTGATGATGGCGGGATATGATCGCTATTACCAGATCGTGCGTTGCTTCCGCGACGAGGATCTGCGCGCCGACCGCCAGCCCGAGTTCACCCAGCTCGATGTCGAGACCACCTTCCTCGACGAGGCTGCCATCACCGACCTGATGGAGGAGCTGGCGCGGACTCTGTTTCATGAGGTGCTCGGCATCGAACTGCCTGAGCCGTTCCCGCGCATGCCTTATGCAGAGGCCATGGCCCGATTCGGCTCCGATAAGCCGGATCTGCGGATCCCGCTGGAGTTGGTCGAGCTGTCCGACATAGTGGACCAGGTCGAATTCAAAGTCTTTGCCGAACCCGCCCGGGATCCACAGGGCCGCGTTGCGGCGCTCCGGCTACCGGGCGGCGGCCGGCTAACCCGTAAGGAGATCGACGGCTACACCGAACTGGTCGGCCGCTACGGGGCCAAAGGTCTGGCCTACATCAAAGTCAATGACCGGGCCGCTGGTCGTGAGGGCCTGCAGTCGCCGATAGTCAAGTTCCTTCCCGACAGTGTGCTGGCCGCCATTCTCGAACGCACCGCAGCCGCGAATGGGGATCTGATCTTTTTCGGGGCCGACCGAACTCACGTGGTCAACGAGGCACTGGGGGCGCTGCGGCTGCAGCTGGGTCATGACCAGGGCTTGGTCGAGCCCGGCTGGGCACCACTTTGGGTGGTGGATTTCCCGATGTTCGAATGGGACGAGCGCGAGCATCGCTGGAACGCCTTGCATCACCCGTTCACCGCGCCCAAACAGGATGACCCGGCGCAGCTGATCGCCGCGCCTGGCAAAGCCTTGTCAAGAGCCTACGACATGGTGCTGAACGGCACTGAAATCGGCGGTGGCTCGGTGCGTATCCATCGCCAGGAAATGCAGCAATCGGTATTCGACATCCTCGGTATCGATCCCGCAGAGGCCCAAGTCAAATTCGGTTTTCTACTGGATGCGCTCAAGTTTGGGGCACCGCCCCACGGCGGCATTGCCTTCGGGCTGGACCGGCTGGTGATGCTGATGGCCGGCGCCCGCTCGATCCGCGACGTTATCGCCTTTCCCAAAACCCAGACCGCCGCTTGTCTGTTGACCGGAGCCCCTGCCGAGGTTAGCGAAACACAGCTGCACGAGCTCAATATCCGGCTGCGGCGAACACCCTGACAGCGCACGCAGCCGGCTACGATGACGGCTGCCTCTGGTAGACTGAAACCTGTTCAGTTCAGTTCACGCTTCGATGCGGCTACCATGGCCAGACCGCCCAAACGCCCGGAATCCGTTCTGGTAATAATCTACACCATGGCTTCACAGGTGTTGCTGCTAAGGCGCGTTTGGCCAGCCGAGTTCTGGCAGTCCGTCACCGGCAGCATGCGTTGGGAAGAATATGATCCGTTAGTAACGGCACGGCGTGAACTGACTGAAGAGACAGGTCTAACCGGTACCGCAGTCGTCGATTGCCAGATTTATCAGCGTTTCCAGATCAAGCCGGAATGGCGTTCCCGTTACGCACCGGGCGTGACTCATAATCTGGAGCACGTGTTTCGGCTGCGGCTGCCCGCAGCGCTGCCGGTAACGCTAAATCCCCGCGAACACAGCGAGTATGAGTGGCTACCACGAGATCAAGCAGCCGCCAAAACCTCCTCGTGGACCAATCGTGAGGCCATACTGCGCTTCGTCCCGGCACGCTGAGGCGAAGCCGGCTGAAACGGTGGTGTTGCTGCACGGCGTTTACCTGCACGGCATGGTCATGTGGCCGCTGGCACGTCGGCTGCGTCAGGCCGGCTTCAGTCCTCTGATCATTAATTACGCGAGCCTGCGCCGATGCCTGTGTGCCGTGGCCAACGATATAGCGGCACGCATCGCGAGGCTAAAGACAACACCTGTGCATTATGTGGGCCACAGTCTCGGCGGCCTGATCATCCGTCAGCTCATGGCGCAGCATCACCGCTTGCTGCCACCCGGTAACAGCGTAACTCTCGGGACACCGCATCAGGGAAGCGTGGTTGCCCGCCAGCTCAGGGACCGCGGCTGTGGCTGGCTTTTGGGCGTCAGTGGACGTCATGAACTCATCGGCGAGCTGCCGCCGTGGCCTGTCGGGCGTCGCATAGGCTCCCTGGCCGGCACCGCCAACCGGGGTCTGGGCTGTCTGCTGGCAACACTACCACGACCGCACGACGGTACTGTGGCGGTCAGTGAAACCCGCTTTAGCGGGATGACTGATGGACTGTGCGTGCCCAGTAATCACACGGGTCTGCTGCTTTCGCAACCTGCAGCCTGGCAGACGATTCATTTCCTGCGGCATGGTGGGTTTGCACACGATTCTGAGCAAACCGCGGCATAATGCTAAAATTCGCGGCTATCTCGTCAGTTGTCACAGGAGCCTGTATGGCAGGACATAGCAAATGGGCCAATATCCAGCACCGTAAGAAAGCGCAGGACGCCAAACGCGGCAAAGTCTTCACCCGGCTGATTCGCGAGACCACTATTGCCGCCCGCATGGGGGGCTCAGACCCCGAGAGCAATCCGCGCCTGCGGCTGGCCGTAGACAAGGCGCTGGCAGCGAACATGCCCAAGGATACGATTGAACGGGCTATTAAGCGTGGCGCGGGCGAACTGGAAGGCGTCGAATACGAAGAGATCCGCTACGAAGGCTACGGTCCTGCTGGCGTAGCCGTAATGGTCGACTGTATGACCGACAACCGCAACCGCACCGTTGCCGAAGTGCGCCATGCCTTCTCCAAGTGCGGTGGCAACCTCGGCACCAGCGGCTCGGTCGCGTTCCAGTTCACTCAGCAAGGTGTGCTCACATATCCACCGGGTAGCGACGAGGACGGCATCATGGAGGCCGCCCTGGAGGCCGGTGCCGACGACGTTTTGACCAACGACGACGGCTCGGTCGAGGTGCTTACCGACCCCGGCGAGTTTCAAGGGGTCAAACAGGCCATGGCCCGAGCCGGCCTGGATCCGGAAGATGCCGAAATCACCATGCGGGCGAACGTATCGACTCCGCTCAGTGTTGACGATGCGCTAAAGATGCTCCGGTTGCTGGACATGCTGGAGGAGCTGGACGACACTCAGAACGTCTACTCCAACGCGGACTTCCCCGAGGAAGTGCTGACTGAGCTGCAGGAATGAGTTGGACCATCGATAGCAGCGGGTTTCGCTACGGTAGTGCTGGCCTACAATGATCGGCCGATTGCGGGGTTTACTGGTTCACAAACAGCCACCTCAGCTACTCGTCGAGGCAGGTGGGGTCGGTTATGAACTCGAAGCCTCGCTCGCAACCTTTGCCCAGCTACCGCCAACCGGTAGCGAGATCGTCTTGTACACCCATCTCGCGGTGCGTGATGATGCCCATCTGTTGTATGGTTTCGTTACCCAAAGCGAGCGCGCGCTGTTCCGGCATTTGATCCGTGTCAACGGCGTCGGCGCCAAGCTAGCACTGCTCATCCTGTCCGGGATGGACACCGACACCTTTACCCGCTGCGTGAGTGAGGGAGACAGCGCCACACTCACCCGTCTCCCAGGTATTGGCCGGAAGACCGCTGAACGACTGATCGTCGAGATGCGTGATCGACTCAAGGAGCTGGCACCAGGATCGTTCAAGCCTGCCGTTGGCGGCACACCGACTAGCGGAAGCGTGTCGGAGCCGGCTGAAGACGCCATCGCCGCTCTGGTTGCCCTGGGCTACAAAACGGCCGACGCCGGCCGTATGATCAAAGCCGTCAAACAGCCCGATGGCCTCAGCAGTGAGCAACTTATCCGCCGGGCTCTACAAACGGCAGTACGGCGCTGAAAGGCGAGTTTTAAGTCACCAAGAAACTCGACCCGTTGGTATCGCTGATAGTTGAAACCCAGCGACTGACAACGACTTTCCCCTCAGAGTACGATTACCCCATTTCCACCACGGCGACTATTGTCATGAACCCAGCGCAGCGCCTTATAACGCCTGATGCGAGTGCTGAAGATACTGCTTTGGACCGTGCCATACGTCCACACCGATTGACGGAGTATGTCGGTCAAGCCGTGCTGCGCGAGCAACTCGAGATCTTCATCAGTGCCACACGGGCGCGGGCCGAAGCACTGGATCACGTGCTTCTGTTTGGTCCACCCGGCCTCGGCAAAACGACGCTTGCGCATATCATTGCGGCGGAGTTGGGCGCCAATCTGCGCCAGACATCAGGACCGGTTCTGGAACGGCCCGGCGACTTGGCCGCGCTCCTGACCAATCTTGAAGCCAACGATGTACTGTTTATCGACGAAATTCATCGACTCAGTCCGGTAGTGGAAGAGGTGTTGTATCCAGCGATGGAAGACTATCAGCTCGATATTATGATCGGCGAAGGCCCCGCCGCACGCACGATCAAGCTTGATCTACCGCCGTTCACCCTCGTCGGTGCCACGACCCGGGCTGGCTTGCTCACGTCTCCCCTCAGAGACCGCTTCGGCATTGTCCATCGGCTAGAGTTCTATAGCGAGCAGGAGTTAGCAGCCATCGTCCGCCGAGCCGCCGATATACTGCAGGTGCCCACGACAGCGCAAGGCGCATCAGAAATTGGCCGTCGCTCACGGGGAACACCTCGTATCGCCAATCGCCTCCTGCGGCGCGTACGCGATTATGCCCAGGTCAAAGCTGACGGCGATATCGACCAAGCCGTCGCCGAGCGTGCACTCACCATGCTAAAAGTCGACGACCGTGGTTTCGATGAACTGGACCGCCAGCTCCTGCAGATCATTATGGGCAAATTCGACGGCGGCCCGGTCGGCGTCGACACACTGGCTGCCGCACTGGGTGAGGAGCGTGGAACCATCGAAGATGTGGTCGAGCCCTACCTGATCCAACAAGGCTACGTAATGCGCACGCCGCGCGGTCGGGTGGTCACAAACCACGCTTACCGCGCCTTCGGACTACCGGTACCGGCTGGCGATGGTGCGCGGCAACAACGCGGCCTCGATCTCGGCTGAGCATTGAGAGCCCTACTCCGGGTGCGGCGTCCCTGCCTCTGAGGGCGCTGGGTGCCTATTGCTGATCTCTTGCATGGTTTGTTCGATCCACCGCGCAGCCTGCGCGTTGATCTGGTGGGCATTCAATCCGGTTGTCGGAATCAAGGGACCGATTACCACATCGATCGTACCCGGATACTTTATGAAGCTGCGGCGGCGCCAGTATTCACCGGCATTATGCGCGATCGGCAACACGGGATAGCCGCTGTGTGCCGCCAATCTGGCACCCCCCGATTTGTAGCGTCGGCGCTGACCTGGCGCACAGCGTGTGCCTTCCGGAAATATGAGCACCCAGCGCCCGCCATCCAGGTAACGTTTACCCTGCCGAAGAATCTGTGCTACGGCCGCTGCCGTCGCGTTACGGTTGATGGCAATAGGTTCAAGGACCGCCAGTCCCCAGCCAAAGAGAGGGAGCCAGAATAGCTCACGCTTCAGCACCCAGGCCAACGGCGGCAGGCGCCAGTGCAGAAACAATGTTTCCCAAGTCGACTGATGTTTGGCGAATACGATCACTGGTTCGTCAGGCAGGTTTTCTACGCCCCGCAACCGGTAATGCACTCTGCAGGTCAATCCCAGCCACCAGATATTGAAACCGGTCCAGCACTTGGACAGTGCATAACGGCGCTGAAAGCCGAGCGGGTAGGCCAGCAACAGCAGAGGTGCCACCACGAGTGTGGACAGACCCAGTCCGAAGTAAAACGCCAAAGCCTGCAACCCGAGCAACCAACGACGAGGTTCTGTTTTCAACGGACGCCCTCTTTCATTTTGGGTGGACCGCAAGCCAATGCTCGGCAAATGTCGCCAGATCGGCGAATACCGGCACGTCATTGAAACCTTCCATGGAGGATGCGAGCGTGCGGGCGCCGTTGCCGGTACGGACCAACACCGGCTGTGCGCCCGCCGACCGGGCCGCCTGCAGGTCACGTCGACTGTCGCCGACAGCCGGCACGCCATTGAGAGTGATACCGAAACGGGTGGCGATCTCCCGATACATACCGGGATTCGGCTTGCGATCAGGATGACTGTCATCCGCCGACGGACAGAACAGGACAGCATCAATCACACCACCCGCCTCCTGCACGCACTGGTGCATGCGTGCATGAATACGATGCAGCATGTCAACATCGTACAAGCCACGGTCGACACCCGACTGATTGGTCGCCACCATAATCCGGTAGCCCGCCTTGTAGAGTCGAGCGATCGCTTCGATACTACCGGGTAGGGGGATCCATTCGTCCGGCGTCTTGATATAGGCATCACTATCGCGGTTGATGACCCCATCGCGATCGAGAATTACCAGTTTCATCGCCTCATTGATGTTTCACGTGAAACACTCTACCTGCCACGCCCAATGACTGACTTAGCCCTGCAAACGCGACAGATCCGCTGCGCCGGAGAATAGTCCAGCCAAGCGGCTAAGCAACGCCAGGCGATTGGCACGTACAGTTGGTTCATCCGCCATTACCATGACATCGTCGAAAAAGTGATCCACCGGGCCGCGCAGCGCGGCCAACTGCTGCAGCGCCAGTTCGTAGTCACCTGCTCTCATGAGCTGTTCCGCTGTGCTCGTGAGCCCCGCGATTTCCCGGAACAAACGCTGCTCGGCTGGTTCGACAAGTAAGTCTTCGCGCAGCGCTGGTAGGTTTTGTTCGTCAGCCTTGCGCAGGATATTGTGGATCCGTTTGTTTGCGGCCGCCAGGCTTGCCGCTTCAGGGAGTGCACTGAAGGCAACCACCGCACGTAGCCGGCGGTCGAAGTCCATCAACCGGGTTGGTCGGCAAGCCAGTACCGCCTCGAAGACATCCGGTCGAAACCCCTGTTCGTGATAATAGCCACGCAGTCGCTCCTGGATGAATTCAAATACCGGGGTCACAGCACCCATGGCGTCGATGGCAGTATCTACATAACCCTGAGCTGCATGATGCAGCAATTCCAACAGGTCGACGTCCTGATGGCCCTCGACCTGCAACCGGATAACGCCGAGCGCCGAACGTCGCAAGGCAAACGGATCCCGAGTGCCGGTTGGTGCCTGACCAATCGCGAAAATCCCGACCAGCGTGTCGAGCCTTTCGGCCAGGGCAAGTACGCGCCCGACGGGTGTGCGCGGTAGGTGATCACCCGCAAACCGTGGCAGATACTGTTCCTCAAGCGCTGCCGCAACCTCTTCCGGCTCCCCATCGTGAAGCGCATAGTAACGACCCATGGTACCTTGCAACTCGGGGAATTCCTGCACCATATCCGTTACCAGATCGCACTTGGCCAGTTCGGCCGCTCTCTGAACTAGCGCGACGCTCGCCCCGACCAATGGGGCCACCAGAGTCGCCAGTTGTGCTACACGAAGACTTTTATCGTGCAGCGTACCCAACTGATGCTGGAATATCATGTGCTTTAGCGCCTCGCGGCGCGCCGCCAACGGCTGTTTCTGATCCTGCTGCCAGAAAAATTCCGCGTCACTGAAGCGCGGGCGAATCACTCGCTCGTTGCCAGCGCGGACCTGATCAGGCTCCCGGCTGGCGATATTGGCGATGGTAACGAAATGCGGGAGCAGTCTGCCTTGGCGATCAACAACCGGGAAATATTTCTGGTTATCCTGCATCGTGGTGATCAGTGCTTCGTGCGGCACCTTGAGAAACCGTTGTTCAAAATCGCCGCGCAGGGCTACTGGCCACTCGACCAAAGCGGTAACCTCGTCCAGCAGTTCCGTGGGGATTACGGCTCGCCCGTCTATCTCAGTAGCCAGCGCTTCCGCCTGCTTGCGAATCATTTCACGGCGGATCTCGAAATCCGCGACCACAAACCCCACGTTACGCAGGGCA
The DNA here is from genome assembly GCA_963713445.1 of uncultured Gammaproteobacteria bacterium. GTDB lineage: Bacteria > Pseudomonadota > Gammaproteobacteria > Competibacterales > Competibacteraceae > CAVQMB01. The sequence goes on from CAVQMB010000004.1 coordinate 263,901, forward strand.
TTGGCGTACTCCTCCGGCTGCCGGATCATTATTGGCGCCGGATGATGAAACCGATGGCCGAAGGTCACATTGCCCGTTGTCAGGTCGAAAAACCGCCCGGGAATCACCTCATCGCCGTAAAGCAGCATCACCCAGCGCACCGGACGCAAAAACTCGCTGGTACCTGCACCCCAACGCATCCGCTTGGGTACTGGCAAACCATCTATGGCAGCCTCGATAATGGCTGGCAGCAGGTTTGTGACCGCCTCACCGGTCCGCCGCTCAACATGGACCAACCAGGCGCCTTTCTCTGTCTTGCGCGTCTCAAGATCGGCAACATCCACTCCGCACGAGCGCGCGAACCCTTTTGCGGCCTTGGTCGGTATGCCTGTCTCGTCAAAGGCTGCTCGCAACGCCGGACCACGCCGCTCGGATTGCTGATCCGGTTGTTCACTAGCCACATCCTTTATCAACACGGCCAAGCGGCGTGGGGTGGCGTAGTGGCGGCATGAACCATGCGTCAACTGGACCCTTTCCAGGCCCTCCACAATACCTCGCCCAAGTGCATCGACTAACGTGCACAGTGCTTTTGGCGGTAACTCCTCGGTGCCGATCTCAAACAGGAGATCACGCTGCTCAATCATGACTCACCTCGGCCGTCCGCACTTGACCCATGGGAAACCCAAGTCGCTCACGGGCAGCGTAGTACTCCTGGGCCACAGCTCGGGCCATTTCGCGTACCCGCAGGATGTAGCGCTGGCGCTCCGTTACCGCTATGGCCTTGCGGGCATCCAGAAGGTTGAACGTATGGGACGCTTTCAGGGTCATTTCGTAAGCCGGTAGAGGCAACTGGAGGTCGATGAGTTTGCGGCTCTCGCGCTCGCAGGTATCGAACCATGCAAGCAGCGACCCCGTATCGGCGTGCTCGAAATTGTAGTGCGACATCTCAACTTCGTTCTGGTGGTATACGCCGCCGTAGCTGACTCGGCCCAACGGGCCGTTGTTCCAAGTCAGTTCGTAAATACTTTCCACCGCCTGAAGGTACATAGCAATGCGCTCCAAGCCGTATGTCAGCTCACCGGTCACAGGGCGGCAGTCCAGGCCACCGGCCTGCTGAAAATACGTGAACTGAGTCACTTCCATACCGTTAAGCCAGACTTCCCACCCAAGTCCCCAGGCGCCCAGCGTCGGTGATTCCCAGTTGTCTTCCACAAAACGAATGTCGTGAACCAACGGATCGATGCCGAGACACTCGAGCGATCCCAGGTATAACTCCTGCAGATTCGGCGGCGACGGCTTGATCACCACCTGATACTGGTAATAGTGCTGGAGTCGATTCGGATTGTCTCCGTACCGCCCATCAGTCGGCCGACGCGACGGCTGAACATAGGCTGCGCTCCAAGGCTCGGGACCTATCGACCGGAGAAATGTAGCTGGATGAAACGTGCCCGCACCGACCTCCATATCGTACGGCTGAACGAGGACACAGCCCTTCGCGGCCCAATAGTCTTGCAAGGCCAGAATCATGCCCTGGAATGTTTTGACGTCGTGCACGACCTGCTCCATCATCAGCGGTGAGCAAAATGCGGCCAGTATAGCGGGTGCGCTGCAATTGCTGTACTGGTGATCTGCCTCGCTAAGGCTCCACGTGGAACGTCACCGGCGTCCTGCCGTCTGATTCTGCAAAGCGATGTTTCACGTGGAACATTTTCACTTTTTTCTGAAAAGGGTCGAATACCATGAATCCGGACACCTTCAATATGTCACTTCGCAAATTTCTGAAACGGGTTGGCGTCACCTCGCAACGCGAGCTCGAAGAAGCCGTACAGCAGGCTCTGGTGGACGGCCGATTGCAGGGCAGCGAAGCCCTGAACGTGACGATGACGCTAAAGATCCCTGCGTTGGATATCGAACACACCGTAGACGACAAAATCCGACTGGAGTAACAGCGACAAAAAAACGAGGGCGGCTTACACCGCCCTCAGACCTATCCAGTCAATTGCACGCTACACGCTAGGAGTCGTCTCCATCTTCCGATCCGGCGTCTTCTTCCGCAGCACGCCGTTGTTCTCTGCGGCGCAGCATAATCCGCGACATGAAAACACCGCTCTCAAACAGCAACCACATGGGCACGGCAAGTATCGTCTGAGAGATGATGTCAGGGGGTGTCAGCACCGCCGCTATGGCGAAAATGACAACCACAATGTAAGGCCGCATACGACTCAGCGCGGCCGGGGTGGTCGCGCCAGCCAGACACAGCAAAATTGTGGCAATTGGCATTTCAAACGCCACACCGAAGGCGAAGAACAATGTCAGTACGAAACTGAGATAGACATTGATGTCCGGCATCCAGTTGACACCAGCCGGTGTCGTGCCCGCCATGAACGCAGAGAACAGCGGCAGCAACGCGAAGTAAGCGAACGCCATGCCACAGTAGAACAGAACTGTGCTGGATACGACCAGCGGCAGCACCATCGTCTTCTCGTGCCGGTAGAGGCCCGGCGCTATGAACGCCCACAACTGGTAAAGCACCCATGGCAGTGCTACGAAGAATGACAGCGCCAATACCAGTTTGAGAGGCACGAGAAAAGGCGTTACGGTGCCGGTCGCGATCATCTGGCTGCCGTGCAGCAAATGCTCGCGAACAGGCTTGGAGACCAGGGAATAAATGCGATTGGAAAACGGCACCATGATCGCGAATATCACCGCGATCCCAAGAATCATCCGCAACAGCCGATCCCGCAGTTCCAGCAAATGCGCGATAAAAGGCTGTTCCAAATCGTCTTCGGCGGAAGAATGAGCCACGGCGTAATTTACCCTGTACCAGATCCAGCGCGAGGGGAAGCGGCGTCAGACGTCTTGGCCGGATCTTCTCCTGTTCCGGCAGCAGCCTCTGACGCCGGCGGCCTCTTGTCCTTTGTAGACTCAGCAGTCCCTGACGCCGCCGAAATTGTATTCTCTGCGGCAACTTCCGACTTCTCCGAATCCTCGCTTTGCGAGCCATCGGCCGTCGCCGACCGGGCTTCCTCCGGTGGCGGCAGATCAAGCGACTGCTGCGCTGAATTAAGCGTATCCGCCACCTGACTGGTGGCATTTTCTAACGACGACTTCAGATCTTGCCCTGCGGACCGGAGATCCGAGTTAATCTCCTTGACTTGGTCGGCGAGTTTTCTGAATTCCTCACTGTCGGTCTGCTCCATCACCGAACGACGCAGTTCGTCAATATTGAGCTCACGCTCAACTTCTGCTCTGACTGAAGATACCATGCTCCGGGCTTTCCCGATCCATAGACCCGCGGTGCGTATCACCTGCGGCAGGCGTTCCGGCCCCACCACGATCAGCATGATGACGAAGATCAGTACGATCTCCCAGAAGCCAACATCGAACATGGTGGCGACTCCCGGACCGGCTAGGTGCGGCCCTTGTCCTTGACAACCTCACCGTCGATTACCCGCTCCTCGCCGGCCTTGTCGTCGATATGTTGCTCAGCCTTCTGCCCGGATTTTGAGGCCTCTTCCTGTTCCTGCTCACCATCTTTCATGGCATCACGAAAGCCTCTCACCGCAGCACCCAGGTCGCCCCCCAGGCCACGCAGACGTTTGGCCCCGAACAGCACCAGGATGATGGCCAGAACAATCAGCAACTGCCAGATGCTAACACCCATAACGCAAACCTCATGTAATAGATAGTAATAGGTGGACCGCTATCTATGCGGCGTACCATTGTAATCCGCTCTCGGCATCACTGTTTACCTCGAGCAGCCTTCTCCTCCAGACCGGACAATCCAAAGCGTCGTTCCAGCTCAGCCAGCACGGCCTGTGGACCCAGCCCCTGATAGACCAGCATCACCAGGGTATGAAACCAAAGGTCGGCGGTTTCGCGGATCAACGGCTCAGCTTCACCGTTTTTGGCGGCAAGCACCGTTTCCATCGCCTCTTCACCGACCTTCTTCAATATGGCATCCAGACCCGACTCATATAATTGCGCCACATAAGACCGGTCCGCCGGAGCCACTTTGCGCGACTCCAGCACCGCGGCCAGCCGCTCGAACACTTCACTCATGCTGGTACATCTCGGAAGGTTGTTTCAGCGGCGCATCAACTGTTTGCCAGCGACCTGTCTCCAGCCGCCGGTAAAAACAGCTCCGCCGACCTGTATGACAAGCAATGCCGCCGTGCTGTTCAACATCAAGCAATACCGTATCGCCATCGCAGTCAAGATAAATGGCTCTTACCTCTTGCACGTTACCGGAAGTTTCGCCCTTGCGCCAGAGCCGGCCGCGGGAACGGGACCAGTACACCGCTTCACCACGTTTGACGGTTTCCAGCAAGGCCTCTTGGTTCATCCAGGCCAACATCAGGACCCGGCCACTGCCCACCTCGTGAGCAATCACCGGGACCAGACCCGCCTCATTCCAATTTACTGCCCGTAACCAACGATCCATATCCGTCGTCACCAGCGCACCTCGATGCCCTGCTCTGCCAAATAGCGCTTCGCTTCGCGAAGACTGTATTCACCAAAATGGAAGATACTGGCGGCCAACACAGCGTCAGCATGGCCAGACAGGATCCCAGCCGCCAAATGCGCGAGGTTACCCACCCCACCCGAAGCGATAACGGGTACCGGCACAACATCGCTCACCGCACGCGTCAACTCGAGATCAAAACCGTTGCGGGTTCCATCCCGGTCCATACTGGTCAGCAGAATTTCCCCCGCCCCTGCCGCCGCCATCCGGCGGGCCCAGTCGACGGCATCTAGGCCGGTCGGACGCCGGCCACCATGGGTAAAGATCTGCCATTGCTGAGGGCCGACACGTTTGGCATCGATAGCCACCACAATACACTGGTTGCCAAACCGTTCAGACGCCTCCCGCACAAACTCCGGCCGGCTGATGGCAGCGGTATTGATGGAAACCTTGTCGGCACCGGCATTGAGCAGGCGCCGGATATCTTCCAGCCGGCGAATACCCCCCCCCACCGTCAGCGGGATGAACACTTCGCCCGCAACCCGTTCAACCACGTGGATCATGGTGTCACGCTGGTCAACACTGGCGGTGATATCGAGAAACGTCAATTCATCGGCGCCCTGTTCGTTGTAACGCCGGGCGACCTCCACCGGATCGCCGGCATCACGCAATTCGACGAAATTGATGCCTTTGACTACCCGGCCCTGATCGACGTCGAGACAGGGAATCAGGCGCTTAGCTAGCCCCATGGTGTTCAGTTGACGCCGTCCGCCAAGCGCTGGGCGGCCGTCAAATCGAGTTGTTCCTCATACAGTGCCCGACCGATGATCGCACCCATCACCCCCTCGTCCTCGACCGCCCGCAGCGCACGCACGTCTTCCAGGCTGCTCACCCCGCCTGAGGCGATGACCGGAATTGTGGTTGCCTGCGCAAGGCGGACGGTAGCATCAACGTTGACACCCTCCATCATGCCGTCACGGCCAATATCGGTGTAGATGATCGCCTCCACACCATCGCGCTCAAAATGGCTCGCCAGGTCGATTACGTTATGCCGTGACAACTTGGACCAACCGTCAATTGCCACGCGCCCATCCCTCGCGTCGAGCCCAACCATAACGTGGCCGGGAAATTCGGTGCACAGATCGTTGACGAAGTGCGGCTCGCGCACCGCCTGCGTCCCGATGATGAGGTATTGCACGCCAAGTGCCAGATAGGCTTCGGCAGCATCCTCGTCGCGGATTCCACCACCCAGTTGGATCGGCACATCGGGAAACGCATCGACCAGAGCGCGGATGACATCACCATTGACTGGCCGGCCGGCCACGGCACCGTCCAGATCGACCACATGCAGCCGGCGGGCACCGGCATCGATCCAGCGTTTAGCCATGACTAGCGGATCATCAGCAAATACCGTCACTGCATCCATGCGGCCCTGTCGCAGCCGCACACACTTACCCTCTTTGAGATCGATAGCCGGAATCAAAAGCATGATGGAGGCTCTGCAATCGTTGCTAATGGAATAATTGGCGATGCTCAGGGCTGCCAGCCACTGAAATTACGTAGCAGCTGCAACCCCGACTGGGCACTCTTTTCCGGGTGGAACTGGACCGCAAAAATATTATCCTTGGCGATAGCCGACGCGAAATCAATGCCGTAGCGCGTCGTCGCAGCCACCACCTCCGGCTGCGCCGGTGCCAGAAAATAGCTGTGGACGAAATAAAACCTGCTGTCCTGGGGAATTCCATCCCACAGCGGATGCGGTAGCGTCTGATGCACCTGATTCCAACCCATGTGGGGTATTTTGAGCCGCTTTTCGGCAGTTTCACCTGATAACCAATTGCCGAACCACCGGGTCCGGCCAGGCAGAATGCCGAGCGTCACCACCCCGCCATTCTCCTCACTGTACTCAAGCAACGCCTGCGGGCCCAGACACAACCCCAGAAACGGTTGTGCCGCAGCAGCCTGACGCACAACATCGATCAGTTCATGGCGTCGCAACTCGCGCAAACAGTCACGGATCGCACCCTGGCCCGGAAAGACCACGCGATCCGCTCCAAGAATTTTGCTCGCTTCCTGGGTGACGATCACCCGTTGTTGCGGCGCAACATGCGCGAGGGCACGCGCCACTGAATGCAGGTTGCCCATGCCATAGTCGATGACTGCGATGGTCGTCATAACGCGGAAACGTCAAGATTCTTGGTGGGAGTCGCGAGGTCAGGCGGTTACAGGCTTCCCTTGGTGGAAGGAACCCGGCCACTGACTCGGGGATCAGGCGTCAACGCCATGCGCAGCGCCCGCCCGCAGGCCTTGAACACGGTTTCGGCCATGTGATGGGCATTGCGACCGCGCAGACAATCGATATGCAAGGTCAGCTGCGCGTGATTGACCAGGCCCTGGAAAAATTCGCGAAACAAGTCCACGTCGAACTGGCCGATACGGGCCCGGGGAAACTCAACGTCGTAGTACAAGCCCGGGCGCCCCGAGAAGTCCACCACCACCCGCGACAACGCCTCGTCCAGCGGCACATAAGCATGACCGTAACGCTGGATTCCACGCTTGTCGCCAATCGCCTGGGCGAGAGCCTGACCCATTGTAATACCAACATCCTCCACCGTATGGTGGTCGTCGATATGGTGATCGCCTTGCGCCTCGATAGTCAGATCGATCACGCCGTGACGGGCAATTTGATCCAGCATGTGCTCGAGAAGCGGGATTCCCGTAGCGAACGCGGATTCGCCATTGCCGTCCACATCCAGGCTAACCTGAATACGCGTTTCTAACGTGTCTCGTCTAACCGTGGCCGTGCGCGCCATTCCAGCACAAACCCCATTAATGATTTTGATAACTTAGCACAGCCACGCCGTTTGCAACAGCATCGAGCCGAACACTACCACCATCATGGTAGCCCGCTCAGCACTATCCCGCAGAACACCAGCAAACCGAACACGTTGTTGTTCAGAAAGGCCCGGAAGCAGTCGCTCCGAGAACGATCACGGATCAGATACTGCTGGTAGAGAAACGACCACGCCCCTCCCACCAGGCCCAGGTAGTAAATCCAATCCAGTCCTGCAGTCACGCCGACAGCAACCAGCAGCAGCAGCGTAACGCCCTGAAGTGCCCCGATTATCCGCTTGTCATTGACACCGAATAATATTGCTGAGGACTTGACACCAATTTTGAGATCATCCTCCCGGTCGGCCATGGCGTATTCGCTGTCATAGACCAGCACCCAAACGAGATTTGCCGCGAACAACAGCCAGGCAACGGCCGGCACGGCTCCAGTCAGCGCCGCATATGCCATCGGAATACCCCAGCTGAACGCGAGTCCCAGATGTGCTTGCGGCAAGTAATGGATTCGCTTCATGAATGGATAAGTCACCGCCAGCACCACACCCACCAGCGCCAGCAACACGCTTAGCCAGTTGAGCTGCAACACCAACAGCAACGCCACCAGAGCCAAAACAAGTACCAGAACGATAGCCTCGGGTGCGCTAACCCGGCCTGCCGCCAACGGTCGCCCGCGGGTGCGTTCAACATGCGGGTCGAAGTCCCTATCAGCCAGGTCGTTAACCACACAACCGGCCGAGCGCGTCACCCAGACACCAAGCAGGAAAATCACCACCACAGACTGGCTCGGCCGGCCTACACCCGCCAACCACAGCGCCCAGAGGGTGGGCCACAGCAGCAGCAAAGCGCCAATTGGCCGATCCCAGCGCATCAGCTGACAGTAATCGGCCAGTCGCGCCAGCCAGAATTCGGCAGATTGAACTCGATTCATCGGAGAATGCGAAACCACGACTCAAACAGCCTCACTCGCTACCATCGCCCGACGTCGTTCCGGCGAGCGACTGTTCAAGCGCGGCCACCTGGCGCTCAAGAGCTTCTAGCCGGGCGCGGGTGCGCTCCAGCACGCCCTGCTGAACATCGAATTCTTCCCGCGTCACCAAGTCCATGCGTGAAAACACCGACTGCAACCCAACCCGGAAGTTTTTCTCCATGTCGGACTGGAGCTGACGCAAGCCGGGCGGCACGGAATCGGCCAACCGCCGCGCCAGATCATCAAGCTGTTTCGGATCGATCATGGAATCCCCCCTCATCGCCTTGGGCGAGCAAATCACCTACCATCAGTTTAACCGTGTTTGCTAGTAAAGCGGTAATAAACGCACCAAATTGGTGCGTTTCATTTATCAGTGCACTATAACAGCCCGACAAGGCTTTTCAGTGAGTCGGACATGTAGTACATAATCGATTGATTTATAGTATTTTTCATGGGATGGCACGACCCATGCTGATTAACCAGACAACGCAACAGCCGCGCAACCACTGCGGGCTGCAGCCCGCACGACGAGAGGCAGCACAGGGATTACCCTCTGCGGCCCTTAGCTGGTCGCCAGCGCTGCATATCGTATATAGTCCACCAGGCCTGGAACACGAGGTAGCAAGACGATGAAACTGGTCACCGCCGTAATTAAGCCGTTCAAGCTGGATGATGTGCGCGAGGCGCTGTCCGAAATTGGCGTCCAGGGCATGACGGTCACCGAAGTCAAAGGCTTCGGCCGCCAGAAAGGCCATACTGAGTTGTATCGGGGTGCCGAATACGTGGTTGATTTCCTTCCCAAGATCAAACTCGAGATCGCCATCGACAACGCCATCCTGGAACAGGTTCTGGACGTCATCACCAAAGCCGCCAACACGGGCAAGATTGGTGACGGCAAGATTTTTGTCAGCGACCTCGAACAGGTAATTCGCATCCGCACCGGCGAAACCGGTCCCGACGCGCTATAACACCGAGCTGGCGTGCGCCGCTCAGTGCCGGAAGTGGCGCATACCGGTAAACACCATGGCCAGGTCATGCTCATCGGCGGCAGTAATCACCTCATCGTCGCGCACCGAACCTCCGGGCTGAATAACGGCTCGCACGCCGGCCGCCGCCGCGGCATCGATGCTGTCGCGGAATGGAAAAAAAGCATCGCTGGCCATTACCGATCCTGCCACCTGCAACCCTTCCTCGGAGGCCTTCAACCCAGCGATGCGAGCTGATACGATCCGGCTCATTTGACCCGCACCGATCCCGATCGTCATGCCATCCCGGACGTAAACGATGGCATTGGACTTGACGAACTTCACCACGCGCCAGGCGAACAGAAGATCGGCCATCTCCTGTGAGCTCGGCGCCCGCCGGGTGGCGATCCGAAGGTCAGCCGCCGCAACCATGCCGTTGTCAGCTCTCTGCACCAGCAAACCGCCACCGACGCGCTTGAGATCATAGCCATTGTGACCTGCGCCCGGCACGATCGCCAGCACCCGGACATTGCCCTTGGCTGCCGTTGCCGCCAGTGCCTCAGGTGTCACCGCCGGCGCCAGAATGAGCTCTACGAACTGACGCTGGACAATTTCCCGGGCCAGTGCCGCTTGTAGCGGCCGATTGAGCGCGATGATGCCGCCAAACGCCGAGGTAGGATCGGTCTGAAAAGCACGTTGATAAGCCATCAGCGGATCACTTGCCAGCGCCACGCCGCAAGGATTGGCGTGCTTCACGATGGCGCACGCCGGCTCATCAAACTGGCGAACACATTCCCAGGCCGCATCGGCATCAACGATATTGTTGTATGACAAGGCCTTGCCCTGGTGCTGGCGGAAGGTAGCTAGCGTCCCCGGTGGCGGTACCGGATCACGATAAAATGCGGCCTGCTGATGCGGATTCTCACCGTAGCGCAGCTCCAGTAGTTTGGTGAACCAGCCATTGGCCTGATCCGGGAATGATCGACAACCACCATCGGCCCGCCGACTGGACAGATAATTGCTGATCGCGGCATCGTACTGCGCGACCCGGTCGAACGCGGCCACGGCAAGCTGAAACCGGGTCGCGCGGCTCAGGGTGGTAGCGTGATCCGACAGCTCCGTCATCAACGCCGGATATTGTTCCGGGCTGGTCACAACGGCCACCCCAGCATAGTTCTTGGCAGCGGCGCGCAGCATGGCAGGACCACCAATATCGATGTTCTCGATCGCTGTCGCCAGATCGCAATCCGGACGCGCCACCGTCTGCTCGAAGGGGTATAGATTAACGATCAGTAGATCAATCGGTGGTATGTCATGCTCGGCCATGGCAGCATCGTCCACGCCCCGCCGCCCCAACAGTCCGCCGTGAATCCGTGGGTGCAACGTCTTAACACGTCCGTCCATCAGTTCCGGGAAACCGGTATGGTCGGCGATCTCCACCACCGGAATGCCCTGCTCCTGCAACAGCCGGGCAGTGCCGCCGGTCGATAGAATTTCGACACCCTGAGCATGCAGCGCACGGGCCAGTTCGGCGATGCCGGATTTGTCGGAAACGCTGAGCAGCGCCCGGTTGATGGTGAGACGATCGCTTGCGGTCATTGAGAGGCCTGTCTGAAAAACGTCGCGTTAAAAATCCGAATTATAGCGGGAAAGCGGTTACCGGCTCACAGCCAGCCACGCTCGGCAAACGACACCACTTCGCCGTCACCGATTACCATGTGATCCAGCACCCGCACGTCGATCAGACCCAACGCCTCGCGCAGACGCTCAGTAATATGTTGATCGGCCTGACTGGGCTCGGCAACACCGGAGGGATGATTGTGACTGAAAATGACCGCTGCAGCGTTGTGAAATAGCGCCCGCTTCAGGACCACTCGCGGATGTACACTGGCACCGTCGATAGTGCCGTGGAACAGCGTTTCGAACGCCTGCACCCGATGCTTGTTATCGAGAAACAGGCAGGCGAACACCTCGTGCGGCTCGTGGCGCAGCTGCGCCACCAGAAATCTCTGCGTGTCCGCCACTGACGTGATGGCGTCGCCGCGTTGCAGGGTTGCCTTGAGGTAGCGTCGGCCCATCTCCAGTACGGCCTGCAGTTGTACGTACTTGGCGACACCCAGCCCCGGCGTCGCACAGAACGTTGCTTGATCAGCCTCGAACAGCCGCCGCAGACCTTCGTGTGTTGTCAGCAGATCCCGGGCCAGATCGACTGCATTGCGTCCGCGCACTCCGGTCCGCAGAAAAATCGCCAGCAGCTCAGCATCGGATAACGCCGCGGGACCACGTTCCAGTAGTTTTTCCCGCGGTCGTTCGGCATCAGGCCAGTTCCGGATCGACATGTCAACGCCCTCCCATATACCGCGTGTTGCGTCTTTATCCGTGTCTCGCACTGCGCTACTCTGCCTTTTTTTGGCCCACGGTTCCAACCATGACGGCGCTCGCTAAGAAACGCATTCTGCTGGGTGTAACGGGGGGTATCGCCGCCTACAAGAGCGTCGAGCTGGTCCGCCGCCTGACCGAACAAGGCGCAACGGTGCAAGTGGTCATGACCCGCGCGGCGACCGATTTCGTGGGGCCGCTCACTTTTCAGGCGGTGTCCGGACGGTCGGTACGGCTGGACCTGCTTGATCCCGAATCGGAGGCGGGTATGGGTCATATCGAACTGGCCCGCTGGGCGGATCTGATCGTCATCGCGCCAGCCAGTGCCGATTTGCTGGCCCGGCTGACCCATGGCTTGGCCGACGATTTGCTCACTACGCTGTGTCTGGCCAGTGATCGACCATTGGCGGTAGCTCCCGCCATGAACCGATTGATGTGGGCGCATCCAGCCACCCAAGCCAACCACGCGCTGCTGGCCGCTCGTGGCGTACAGGTATGGGGCCCGGCTAGCGGCGACCAAGCCTGCGGTGAGGTCGGTGCCGGCCGCATGCTGGAGTCGCTGGAATTGCGCAACCTCATCATCGAACATTTTGCAGACGCGTCCCTGCTGGCCGGCATCAACATTATGGTTACCGCGGGCCCTACCCGGGAACCACTTGATCCGGTGCGGTTCATCAGCAATCGCAGCAGTGGCCGCATGGGATTCGCGATTGCCGAAGCGGCGGCTCGCGCCGGCGCGAGCGTCACTCTGGTGAGCGGGCCGGTCAGTCTCGACACGCCGGCTGGGAGCACCCGCATCGATGTGCAGACCGCCCAGCAGATGCATGATGCCGTGCTTGAACGAGTAGCCGATCAACAGATCTTCATCGCCGTAGCTGCGGTATCCGACTATCGGCCGGCGACCGTGGCGGACCGCAAGATTAAGAAGGAGAAGGCCCTGTTAAGCGTGCAGTTGCAGCGCAATCCGGACATCCTTGCCGCTGTGGCAAACCGCACCGAGGACCGCCCGTTCTGCGTCGGTTTTGCCGCCGAAACCCACGATGTCGCCGACTATGCCCGCACCAAGCTGCGCACCAAAAAGCTGGATCTCATCGCCGCCAATCGCGTGGGCGGGACCGGCAGCGGCTTCGACAGCGACACCAATGCGCTGCAGGTAATCTGGCCTGGCGGCCAACAACGACTGCCGCTGGCGCCGAAACCGGTGCTGGCGCGCCAACTGATCAAACTCATCAGCCAGCAATACCATGCTCGACATCCAGTTCAAAATCCTTGACCCACGGCTCGGCCGGAGCATACCGCTGCCGCACTATGCCACCGCCGGATCGGCAGGCCTCGACCTGCGCGCCTGCGTGCCCGAGCCAGTGACTATCGAGCCGGGCTCGAGCCATCTCATTCCCACGGGACTTGCCATACATATCGGCGATGCGGGCTATTGCGCCCTGATCCTGCCACGCTCCGGCCTGGGCCACAAACACGGTATTGTCCTCGGCAACCTGGTCGGCCTGATCGACAGCGACTATCAGGGCGAGGTGCTGATCTCGTGCTGGAACCGAGGTCTGAGCAGGTTCACCATCGAAGTCGGCGAGCGCATCGCCCAGCTTGTCGTTGTACCGGTCGCCCAGGCCCGATTCACACCGGTGAGCGAATTCGACGCCAGTGAGCGCGGCACCGGCGGTTTTGGCCATTCCGGCCGACAGTGAAGGACGCCAGGAGAAACGCTATGGCCTTGACCCAGGATCAGGCGTTTAACGTCGCCCGGGTACTCACCGAAGCGCTACCCTACATCCAGCGCTTTGCCCGCAAAACGGTGGTCATCAAATATGGTGGCAACGCCATGGAGAACACGACCCTCAAGGCCAGCTTTGCACGTGACATCGTGTTGATGAAGACAGTCGGGATCAATCCGGTGGTGGTGCACGGCGGCGGTCCTCAGATCGGGCATCTGCTGGCGGCACTCGGCAAGGAAACGCGGTTCGTCGACGGCATGCGGGTCACTGATAGCGAGACCATGGACGTGGTCGAAATGGTACTGGGTGGCCTCGTCAACAAGGAAATCGTCAACAACATCAACCGCAGTGGCGGCTGCGCGGTCGGCCTGACCGGTAAGGACGGCGACCTGATCCGGGCCCGCAAGCTCACCATCACTCGCCAGTCACCGGAACTGGATGCCTCCGAAATCATCGACATCGGTCATGTGGGCGAGGTCGCCAGCATCGACAGTGCCATCATTGACCGGCTGATCCAGGACAATTTTATCCCCGTGATCGCTCCGATCGGCGTCGGTGACGACGGCCATGCCTACAACATCAATGCCGATCTGGTGGCCGGCAAAATGGCCGAGGTGCTGCGTGCCGAAAAGCTCATTCTGCTCACCAATACGGCCGGCCTGCTGGATCAGGCTGGCAATTTACTGACCGGGCTGAGCACACTCCAGGTCCAGGCGCTGATCGCCGACGGGACCATCTCCGGGGGTATGCTGCCCAAAATCCGCTGCGCCCTGGAGGCGGTCCAGGCGGGTGTGCGCGCCGCCCACATCATCGACGGCCGGATGGAACACGCGGTACTGGTCGAGCTGTTCACCGATGAGGGTGTCGGTACCCTGATTCGGGGCGGGTCGCTGAAACGAGGCACCTCTCGGGGGTCAGCGGACGACGTCGGCTAAGCCCCATTATGGTGCATCCCGCCCTGCCGCAGTGCATGGGAAAGATGCGTCATTTGCTAAATCCCTGTTTTCTAAAAGCGGCATTCATTTTGCCTCATAGACCATGAGGTGGTCGAAGACAGCCAAACGCGCTTGTACCGATTCGCAAAGTCTGTCTACACTAGATTGGTCTGTGAGGGGAGCGGCATGAACCGTTCGACTATAATTCAAGCGTTATTGAGGAGCGTCATACATAATGGCTGATAGCAAAGACGCTTACGTGCGTTTCGCCGACGTCCAGAAAAGCTACGACGGCGAAACGCTGGTTGTTAAGAATTTAAACCTCAACATTGCCCGCGGCGAATTCGTCACGATGCTAGGCCCTAGCGGCTCGGGCAAGACCACCTGTCTGATGATGCTGGCGGGGTTCGAATCCGCCACCCATGGCGAAATTTTCCTCGACAGCCGGCCGATAAACAATGTCGCCCCCCACAAGCGCGACATCGGCATGGTCTTTCAGAACTACGCCCTGTTCCCGCACATGACCGTCGAGGAAAACCTCGCGTTTCCGCTCAACGTGCGCAACACGGCTCAGGACGAGATCAAACGCCGCGTCGACAAGGTGCTCGACATGGTTGGGTTGGGGGCCTTCGGGGGTCGCCGGCCGGCCCAGCTATCTGGCGGCCAGCAACAGCGCGTAGCGGTGGCCCGGGCACTGGTATTCGAACCCAAGCTGGTGCTGATGGACGAGCCTCTGGGTGCTCTCGACAAGCAGCTGCGCGAACAGATGCAGTTCGAAATCAAGCACATCCACGAAAGCCTCGGCGTCACCGTCGTTTATGTCACCCACGACCAGTCCGAAGCCTTGACGATGTCGAACCGGATCGCGGTGTTCAATGACGGCATCATCCAGCAGCTGGCCCCGCCCGACGAATTGTACGAACGTCCGTCCAATGCCTTCGTTGCCCAGTTCATCGGCGAAAACAACCGGATTTACGGCGACGTGACCGAGGTTGATGGGGACGTCTGCAGCGTGCGCACAGGTTCCGGCGAAGTGGTCAAAGCCTTACCTGTCAACATCGATGGCGTCGGCAGCAAAACCACGCTGTCGCTGCGTCCGGAACGCGTCATCATTGACCCGGAGCCAGGCAGTCGGCCCAATGTGTTCGACGCTCAGGTCGAGGAATTGATCTATCTGGGCGATCACATCCGCACTCGGGTCAACATCCTCGGGCATGATGATTTCGTGATCAAAATCCCCAATAGCCAGGCTGCAACCAAGAGCCTGCAGCCGGGCACCAAAATCCAGGTCGGCTGGCAAGCCGTGGACTGCCGGGCGCTGGATGCATGAGAGTGAGCCACATCCCGGCCAGATTGCACCATTCGCTGTGAACTGCGACTGCCGTCGGCTTAATCGCAACATAACTAGACGATGATGAGGAGCGACTGATGAATCGTAACGACGATGACACCAACTTCCTGAATCCGAAACTGACACGCCGCAGCCTGCTGGCGTTGAGCGCCCAGACTGCCGGCGCGATTTCGCTGACCTCGCTGGGAACCCTGTTGTCCCGGCAAGCCATGGCTGCCAGCTCGTCGCTCAATGTGGTGTCCTGGGGTGGCGCTTATCAGTTCAGCCAGGTAGAGGCCTACCAGAAGCCCTATACCAAAAAAACCGGCATCACCTTCAACAATATCGAGAAATCAGGCAACGGTCCCGCGCTGCTGACGGCACAGGAACAAACCGGCAACATTTCCTGGGACATCGTTGATATGCTGCAGGCCCCGGCGGCGCGGCTGTACTCCCAAGGTCTGCTGGAAGAACTGGATTACGACAAAGACCTCTCGCCCGCCCCAGACGGAACCCCCGCCACCGAGGATTTCGTTAAAGGTTCACTGGGCGGCGATGGCAAAAAGGGTGGCTACGTATCCACCATCGCCTACGATACCCTGTTCGCCTACAACACGACCGCGTTCCCCAAAGACAAGGCACCGAAGACGGTCAAGGACGTCTTCGATCTGAAGAATTTCCCGGGCACCCGGGCGCTGCAGAAAATTCCCGCCGGCAACCTGGAGTGGGCGCTCTACGCCGACGGTGTGCCGATCGATAAGATCTACGACGTATTGAGCACCCCGCAAGGGGTCAATCGGGCGTTCAAGAAGCTCGATACCATCAAATCCAGCGTGGTGTGGTGGAGCCAGGGTGCGCAGCCGCCGCAGATGCTGGCGCAGAAACAGGCTGTCATCGCGACCGCCTACAATGGCCGTATCTTCAATGCCATGGAAGCCAACGGTCAGCCGCTTGATTTCATCTGGGACGGCGGCCTGTACGAATGGGACGGCTGGGTCATCCCGGCGGGCCTGCCCAAGGATCGGCTCGAGGCCGCGAAAAAGTTTCTGCGGTATTCGACCGACACCCAGCGCCTGGCCGACCAGGCCAAATACATTGCCTATGCGCCGGCCCGGCAATCATCCATTCCACTGGTTTCGACCTACTATAAGAATCCCAAGCTGGATATGAAGCCGTTCATGCCGACAACCCCTGAACACCTCAAGGTAGCCATCGCCAAGAACGCCACCTTCTGGTCGAACTACGGGCCGCAGCTACAGCAACGCTTCAGCGCCTGGCTGGCCTCCTGACCGACACCATGCTGAACCAGCGGGCGGTCTTGCTTAACTGACCGCCCGCGCGGTCGCAGTGACCTGATTGCCAACGAGATCTCATGGTGGCCGGGCGCTGTGTCAGCATGCAGGAGCTGGCTCGTACGCCACTGTTCTGCTGCCCGCGGAGCAGTGGCGGCGAGTACTGCGGCTAACGGCAAACAATAACGGGAGTACGGGACGTGGCAACTGCTAGCTCAGCGACCGTCATGCTTGAAGGGGGACCGGCACTCAAGAAGGCGTTAAAACGCACGGAACGCCGGCGCAAACTGGGTGCATTCTCACTGGTCACTCCCCTGCTGCTTTATGCACTGGTTTTCTTTCTCCTGCCACTGGCCAAGATGTTCTGGCTCAGTGTCGCCAACTACACGGTGCCGGAATACATGCCGAGTACCGTCAAGGCGCTGAGCAACTGGTCACCACCGGGTCTGCCATCAGAAGCGGCTTTTGCCGCGGTCGCCCAGGATCTCAAGCAGGCGCGCAAGGAACATACCTTCGGCCGGATCTCGAAACGACTGAACGAAGAAGTTCCCGGCATGTTCGCCGTCATCAACAAGACAACCATGCGCATCTCAAGGGTGGAGCACGGCCCCTGGAAGCAAGCCCTCATAAACATCGACAAGAAATGGGGCGAGTTGCCGGTGTGGCGGCTGCTTAAG
Source organism: uncultured Gammaproteobacteria bacterium (assembly GCA_963713445.1). Taxonomy (GTDB): domain Bacteria; phylum Pseudomonadota; class Gammaproteobacteria; order Competibacterales; family Competibacteraceae; genus CAVQMB01. The sequence continues at coordinate 281,467 of CAVQMB010000004.1, forward strand.
CGCGAAAGCTCGTCCATCACGGCGGATTTTTACCTGGCTGCACTCGACCTCCGCTACGACAGTCAGGGCAACATCGTCCGCGAACAGTCCTATAACAGAATTTATGTGCCTCTATTCATCCGAACCTTCTGGATGAGTGCGGTCATCACCCTGCTGACACTGCTGCTGGGTTATCCACTGGCATTCTGGCTCACCGCGCTGCCCGAACGGACCTCCAACCTGCTGATGATCGGTGTGCTGTTGCCGTTCTGGACCTCGTTGCTGGTGCGCACCACGGCCTGGATCGTGCTGCTGCAGGATCATGGTGTGATCAACAACATCCTGGTGTGGGCTCATATCGTGTCTGACCAACATCGACCTAAACTCATATACAATCAGTTCGGTACGATCATCACCATGACGCAGGTACTGCTGCCTTTCATGATCCTGCCGCTTTATAGTGTGATGAAAGGCATTTCGCCCAGTTATATGCGTGCCGCCGTGTCGCTCGGTGCCCGCCCGGCACGCGCATTCTGGAAAGCGTATTTCCCGCTCACCCTGCCGGGTATTGGAGCCGGCGGTCTGCTGGTATTCATTCTGTCGATCGGTTATTACATCACCCCGGAACTGGTCGGCGGCCAGTCCGGCCAGTTCATCAGTAACATGATCGCCTTCAACGTTCAGCAATCGCTGAACTGGGGCCTGGCTGCGGCACTGGGTACGATCCTGACGGTAGTGGCTCTGGCCTTCTACGTGGTTTACAACCGTATCGTCGGCGTCGGAAGGATTAGCATCGGATGAAATCGAAACTACCTCCCTATGCAGGACCATTACAGCGGTTCTGGTATTACGGCTTCCGCAGCTATTGCGTTGCGGTTCTGGCGTTCCTGATATTGCCGCTGGTCGTCATCATACCGCTGTCATTCAATGCCTCACCTTACTTCACCTTTACCCATAAGATGCTGTCGTTCGATCCGTCGGGCTATTCGCTGAGGTGGTACAAGAACTTCCTCACCGACCCGGCCTGGATGAACGCGATCCGGAGCAGCTTCATCATTGCGCCGATCGCCACAGTTATCGCCACGATTGTCGGAACGCTGGCGGCTCTGGGCTTATCGCGCTCGCACATGCCTTATCGGCTGACGCTGACCAGCATCCTGATCCTGCCGATGATCGTGCCTTTGATCATCACCGGTACTGCGGTGTTCTTCTACTTTTCATCGTTGCATCTGGTCAACTCATTCGTCGGCATCATCATCGCGCACTCGATACTGGGCGTGCCGTTTGTGGTCATCACGGTGACGGCGACCATGAGTGGATTTGACTACCGGCTCACTCAGGCCGCACAGAGTCTGGGGGCAGACCCGCGCTATACTTTTTTTAAGGTCATCATGCCGTTGGTCCTTCCTGGCATTATTTCGGGTGCCTTGTTCGCGTTCATGACCTCATTCGACGAGGTCGTCATCGTGCTGTTCCTGGCCGGCCCGGTTCAGCGGACGCTGCCGCTGCAGATGTGGGTGAACCTGCGTTACAACATCGACCCCACGATCCTGGCGGTGGCCACGCTAATCATCCTGTTGTCAATCTGCATGCTGCTGACGCTGGAAATGCTCAGGCGTCGCAACGAGAAACTGCGCGGCGTCGCCGCCTGATAGCTCATGACCTGTGCGGCAGCTTTGCTGCTGCCGCACAGGTTTTCCCGTGTAACCTCCCGTCCGTTAACTGCTCGCTGCGATACTGGTTTTCGCCTTTATGCGAACCCGCCGCCGGTTGCATTAGTCTCCCGCGCAGTCTAACCTCCTGAACGCTCGTAGGTGCGCTCGCAGATTGTCGTGTTCACCGCCTCTTAACCTATCGTTGGCATCGCGTCCGAATGCTGGTTCATCCCGACATCAATCCTATCGCGTTTCGTATCGGCCCGGTGCAAGTGCACTGGTACGGCCTGATGTACCTGTGCGGCTTCGCCACTGGCTGGCTGCTCGGCCGCTATCGGGCCTCTCGACCGGATTCCACCTGGACCAAGGCACAAGTCGACGATCTGGTGTTCTACAGCGCGCTCGGTGTCATTCTGGGTGGCCGCATCGGCTACGTGCTGTTTTACAACCTGCCGATGTATTGGGCGCACCCGCTGTGGGTATTCAAGGTCTGGGACGGCGGCATGTCGTTCCATGGCGGATTGCTGGGGGTGCTGATCGCGATGGCACTGTACGGCCGCAAGCTCGGTCGAAGTTTCTTCGAGATGACCGACTTTATCGCTCCCCTGGTGCCACCGGGCCTGTTCTTCGGCCGGATCGGCAATTTCATCAACGGCGAGCTGTGGGGCCGGGTCACCGATGTTCCCTGGGCCATGGTTTTTCCGCGCGCCGGACCATTGCCGCGACATCCGTCGGAGTTGTACGAAGCCGCCCTTGAGGGCGTCGTTTTATTCATCATCATGTGGCGCTACTCCGGTAAGCCACGACCGGTGATGGCGGTCTCCGGAATGTTTCTGCTGTGCTACGGCTGCTTCCGCTTTCTGGCCGAATTCTTCCGGCAACCGGATCCACAATTGGGATTCATCGTCTTTGGCTGGATGACAATGGGACAGTTGCTCAGCCTGCCGATGATCGCTTTTGGTATTCTGTTTCTGGTCATCGCGTATCGCAGCCAACAACCCGCATGACGCCCTACCTCGACCTGTTGCGACATATCCTGGCCACCGGCACGATCAAGAACGACCGGACCGGCACCGGCACCCTGAGCGTATTTGGACACCAGATGCGTTTTGATCTTGCTGCGGGCTTCCCGCTGATCACCACCAAGCGCATTCACTGGAAATCGGTGGTCTACGAACTCCTGTGGTTCCTGAGCGGCGATACCAACACCGCCTATCTGCGTCAAAACGGGGTTACGATCTGGGACGAATGGGCCGACTGTGAGGGTAACCTGGGACCAATCTATGGCTACCAGTGGCGGTCATGGCCAGCACCCGACGGGCGACAGATTGATCAGCTCAGCGAACTGCTGGAGCAACTACGCCATAACCCGCACTCACGGCGCCTGCTGGTATCGGCCTGGAACGTCGCCGACCTGGACCGGATGCGGCTGGCGCCCTGTCACGTCCTGTTCCAGTTTTATGTGGCCGCTGGCCGGCTTTCCTGCCAGCTCTACCAGCGCAGCTGCGACGTCTTTCTGGGTCTACCGTTCAACATCGCCAGCTATGCCCTGCTGACCCTTATGGTCGCCCGGCAGTGCGACCTGGAGCCGGGCGAGTTCATCTGGACCGGCGGCGACGTCCATATCTACCGCAATCATCTCGACCAGGTCCACCAGCAAATCCAGCGTACACCACGCCCGCTACCGACCGTGCGGCTTCAGCGACGCCCCGATTCGCTGTTCGATTACGACTACACCGATATTGAACTGCGTGACTACGAGCCGTGGCCGGCCATCAAGGCTCCCGTTGCCGTGTGACTCAGTTGGCGTCCCAATCCGTTGACAGCAGTGGGCAATGCCAAAACAATAACGTCCATTACGTGACCGCATGAGCGCTCTTTCGCCGGCGCCGGGCCGGTCGTGTTGCGCGGTCACTACGACCGCCGTGCCGTCGTATCCGGCAGGCACGGGATTCCGGCCTGATGATCCATGACCACCCAAATAAAGGAGTATTGACTATGCGTACCTGGCACCGCGTCATCCTGGCGGGCCTTGCCACTTTGCTGGCCTGGACTGCACTGCCCGCTCAGGCAGGCAACTACAAGGCTGAATACAAGGTCTCCACTGTGGTGCCGCCACCGTTTCCCTGGGGCACCGCGGCCGAACACTGGGCCAAGCTCGTCAAGGAGCGCACCCACGGACGGATCAACATGAAGATCTACCCGGGCGCCCAACTGGTAGCCGGCGACCAGACCAAGGAATTTACGGCCATGCGCATGGGCGTTATCGACATGGCGGTCGGTTCAACCATTAACTGGTCGCCCCAGATCAGGCAGCTCAACCTATTTTCGCTGCCGTTTCTAATGCCGGATTACAAAGCCATCGACGCGCTGACTCACGGCCCGGTAGGCAAGCGGCTGTTCGACATCATCCGCCACAAAGGTGTCGAGCCGCTGGCCTGGGGCGAGAACGGCTTCCGCGAGGTCACCAACTCGAAGCACCCGATCCATACCCCGGCCGATCTCGACGGCCTCAAGATGCGGGTGGTCGGCTCGCCGCTATTCAACGACATCTTCACCGCCCTGGGCGCCAACCCGACCCAGATGAGTTGGGCCGATGCCAAGCCGGCGCTGGCCACCGGCGCGGTCGATGGCCAGGAGAACCCGCTGACCATCTATGAGATCGCCAAGATGTACCAGATCGGTCAGAAGTACATCACCGAATGGCATTATGTCGCCGATCCGCTGATCTTCGCCGTCAACAAGCGGGTGTGGAAGTCGTTCACGCCGGCGGACCGGAAAATCGTGCGGGAGGCGGCTGTCGAGTCGGGCAAGTTGTGCATCGAACTGGCCCGCAAGGGTCTGACCAAAGACGACCCGTCGCTGATCAAGAAAATCGAAAGCCAGGGCGCCACCGTCACCACCCTGACACCTGACCAGCGGGCCCAATTCGTCAAGGCCACCCGCGGCGTCTACCACAAGTGGGCCCAGCGCATCGGTCCCAAGCTGGTCAAGATGGCGGAGCAATCGATCGCCAACCGCTGATCGTCGATGTTATGGGCGAGCGGCGGCGCTCAATACGCCGCCGCTCGCCCGTTTACACCCGAGATACCCTTATGAACCCAGACCCGGACACCGAGTCTGACAGCGACCACCGCAATCCCCGCCACGTGCGGGTGCCAATCCGCATCGAGCAGGCGCTCGGCGCCGCCGCCATGGCGGCGATCTGCATCATCAGTCTGGCCAACGTCGTCGTCCGCTACACCACCGATGCCTCGTTTGCCTTCACCGAGGAATATTCGGTGTTCCTGTTGGTGTTCATGACCTTCGTCGGCACCGCCCTGGGCTTCGCCACTGACAGCCACATCCACATCGGTTTCTTCACCAGCCGGCTACCGGTACCCCTGCAGCGGCTGTGCGAGGTGCTGGTGGTATTGGCCACGCTGATCATGTTCGGGCTGATCGTCTACTATGGCGCTCTGCTCAGCCTGGATGAATACCGCTTCGGCGAAACCTCACCCGGTCTTGGCTACCCGACCTGGATCTACACGATGTGGCTGCCGATCCTGGCCGTCGCTATCATCCTGCGGGTGCTGGGCCGCGCCTGGGCCCGGTTGCGGGGCCGGCTGTGATCGGCGCCAACCTGGTTCTGCTGGGACTGTTCGTGCTGCTGCTGGTGATCGGTACACCGATCGCGGTCGCACTGGGTCTGGCCGGGGTCGCCGCGATCTGGGTCGGTCTCGACCCCAGCGCGCTGGGCATGATCGGCACCAACACCTATGCCGCCATCGCCAAGTATCCGCTGATCGCGATTCCACTGTTCATCCTCACAGGCATTATCTTCGAGCGCTCCGGCGTGGCGGCACGGCTGGTCACGCTGGCCCAGGCCATTGTCGGCCCCCGCCGGGGTGGCCTGGCACTTGTAGCCACCCTGGTCTGCCTGTTGATGGGCGGCATGTCCGGCTCCGGCCCCGCCGACGCCGCCGCCGTGGCCACCATCATGATCCCTAGCATGCGCCGGGCCGGTTATCCTAACGCCTTCTCGGCCAGCGTGATCGCCGCCTCGGCGTCCACGGCGATCCTCATTCCGCCATCGATCGCGCTGATCATCTATTCCATCCTGGTCCCCGGCACCGACCTCCGGGCACTGTTCGCGGCCGGGATGATTCCCGGGTTGCTGGCCGGACTGGCGATCATGGCGCCGACCCTGTGGCTGAGCCGGCGCCACGATTTCGGCCGCCAGGAAAGCAGTGAGCGACCACCGTTCTGGGCCAGTTTGCGTGACGCCGTCCCCGGTCTGCTGGCGCCGGTGATCATTCTGGGCGGACTGCGCAGCGGCTATTTCACCCCCACCGAGGCGGCCGTGGTCGCGGTTGCCTACGGCTTGCTGGTGGGGATGCTGTTCTACCGAACCATGGGCCTGCGCGACGTCTATCAGGCCCTGGTCGACGGCGCAGAAACCTCGGCCATCGTCATGATCATCATCTCGCTGGCGAGCCTGTTCGCCTGGGCCGGCTCGACACTGGACGCCTTCGACCATGCCGCCGAGGCAATCCTCGCCATCAGTCACAGCGGCCCGTTGATTCTGCTCATGGTGATGGTCCTGCTGCTGCTGGCCGGCATGGTGCTGGACGGCATTTCGATCTACCTCATCACGCTGCCCCTGCTGATTCCCATCGCCCATAAATTTGGCTGGAACCTGACCTGGTTCGGCGTGCTGATGGCGATGAACATCGCCATCGGCCAGTTCACGCCGCCGGTCGCCGTCAACCTGATCGTCACCGCCAGGGTCGCGCGGGTGCCGATAGAGAATACGGTGCCGTGGGTGCTGTGGACCGTATTGTCGATGGCACTGGCGACGCTGCTGGTGATCCTGTTCCCACAGCTTGCGTTGTGGCTGCCACAAGCACTCGGCTATCACGTCTGAAGTAGTGGGACACCCAGCCTCAGACGCTTCGCGCCAGGCTCTTGCGGGCGTCGTAGAACGGGATTTCAACCACCGTAGCCGACCACGGCCCAAACGGCGTGGCGATAGTCAGGACGGTGGCCGGTTCGGCCTGCTGGACCGGGACCATGGCCAAGCCGATATTCTTTTCCAGCCGTGGCGAATAAACGCACGAGGTCAGCGCTGACTGGCTGCTGGCCCAGACCAGTCGGGCCTGAACTGATCGTGGTGAGTGCAGCGGAGTCAGTGATCCCCGCCAACACTCAGCAGCACCTTGCGCAGCAGACCGGCCATCACCTCACGTTCATGCGGTTCCAGCGGGGCAACGATACGATGCTCGGCCTCGGCATGGAGCACCATGGCCTCGTCGGCCAGCCGTTTGCCACTGTCGGTCAAGCGTACAATGACGCTGCGACCGTCATAAGGGTCCACCAGCCGTTCGATCCAGCGCTGGCGCTCAAGCCTGTCCAGCAGGTTGGACATACCGCCGGAGGTAATCAGCAGGGTCCGCTTGAGCTTCTTGAAGGACAGTTCGTAGGGCTCACCGCTGGCCCGCAGCATTGCCAGAACCAGGTAGCTGGGAAACTTGAGATGGACGCTCTGCAGCGATTCGTTGATGGAGTCGTGGATCAGTTCCCGCAGCCGGATAATGCGTGCGACGATGGCTTTGGCCGAACTATCGATATCCGGCCGTTCATTGCGCCACATCTCGATCCCTTCGTCGATCAGATCGCGCTGCAACATCCCGGTTACCCGTGGACGCAAGGCCTTCTCGAAATCGATCGGGCTTTTCTGTGCCATGGCTGATAGTTCGGATTTTCAGATGTTGTATTAAGAATAACCGAATTATTCAACTTGCTTAATGGATAATCAATGCCCGTCCCAAAGTGTTGCATGAAAGGACTGCAAGGCTAGCGCCGTAACAGGCCTCCGGCGGACCGGGTTGGGTGCAGGGCGCGAAGCCCTTGACAAGAACTGCATCACCGTTCTATGTTGTACTTATGATACGCTCTGTATGCGCCCCGATTAGCAACCTCATCATTGTCCCCCCAGCGGGGGCGGGTGCGCTGTGATCTGACCGACTGAACCGATCCTGAACCGCAAAGCCCGCTCCCAGGAGCGGGCTTTTTTTTGCCTGAACGAGGAACCCTCAAAATGAATCCAACCGGTGCCCAGTTGCTCATGCAGGCGCTGCTGAAACAAGGCGTGAAGGCGATTTTCGGGTATCCCGGCGGCGCCATTATGCCGACCTATGATGCTTTGTTCATGGTGCGCGATCAGCTGCGTCACGTACTGGTCCGCCACGAGCAGGGGGCCATCCACGCCGCCCAGGGCTATGCCCGTGCCAGCGGTCGGGTCGGCGTCTGCCTCGCCACCTCGGGCCCCGGCGCCACCAACCTGATTACCGGGCTGCTGGACGCACTGACCGACTCTACGCCGGTGGTCACCATCACCGGCCAGGTCAATTCCCAGCTGCTGGGCACCGATGCGTTCCAGGAAGCCGACACTATCGGCCTGACCCTCGCCGCCACCAAATGGAGCTATCAGGTCACCGACGGCCGCGAACTGCCGCAGGTGATCGAACGCGCGTTTCACATCGCCACCAGCGGCCGGCCGGGACCGGTCCTGATCGACATCCCGCGCGACGTCCAGAACAATCCGGTGGCATCACCCGAGCAGCCGTATGCGCCCCCCGGCATTACCCACGCACACTATCGGGACTGGTCACCGGCCAGCACGGCCTGCGAGCTGCAGCGAATAGCGAAGGCCGCAGCCCTGATCAACCAGGCCGAGCGGCCGCTGCTGATGGCGGGGCAGGGCGTGCTGCTGGCCCGCGCCGAGGCCGAGCTGCGTCAGCTTGCCGAAGCCGCCGGGATGCCGGTCGCCGCGACCTTGCTGGGCCTGTCAGCAATACCCTGCGACCACCCGCAGTACGTCGGCATGCTGGGCATGCACGGCCATTACGGACCCAACCGGCTGACCAACGCTGCCGACGTCATCGTTGCAGTGGGGGTGCGTTTCGACGATCGCGTCACCGGCCGACTGGATGGTTACGCCCGCCAGGCCCGGATCATCCACATCGATATCGACCCTGCCGAAATCGACCGCCACGTGCCTGCCGCAGTCCCGCTGGTGGGCGATGCCCGCTTCGTGCTGCGCCGTCTCCTGCGTCACATCGAACCGCGCCGCCATCCGGACTGGCTGGCGCAATTCCGCGCAGACGCCACCGAAGAATACCGCCAGGTTGGTGGCCGCGAACTCGAACCCGGCGCCGGTGCATTACGCATGGGCGAGGTGATCGACCGGCTGAGCCGACTCACCTCCGGCCAGGCACTGCTGGTGACTGATGTCGGCCAGCACCAGATGATGGCGGCACGCTACTACAACTTCCAGCAACCACTCAGCCACATCACCTCGGGCAGCGCCGGCACCATGGGTTTCGCGCTGCCGGCCGCAATCGGTGCCGGCCTGGCCGCGCCCGAACGTACCGTGGTCGCGGTGATCGGGGACGGCGGCTTCCAGATGACACAGCAGGAACTGGCCACCGTGGTACAGGAACACCTGCCGCTCAAGCTGGTGATCCTCAACAACGGCTATCTGGGTATGGTGCGCCAGTGGCAGGAGCTATTCTTCGAGCGCCGCTATTCATTCGTTGAACTGCCGCAGCCAGACTTCGTCACCTTGTGCCAGGCCTATGGCATTCCCGCCCGGCGAGTGGCGCAGCGAGCCGAGCTCGATGCCGCTCTGGAGCAGCTCCTGAGAACGCCGGGTCCCGCCCTGCTGGACGTCGCCGTAGCCCGCACCGGCAATGTGTTCCCGATGGTGCCGGCAGGTGCGTCGGTGAGCGATATCCGCTTATCCTGAGACTACGATGATGAAATCAACCCAGACACTCGCGGTCGAACTGCTCAACGCGCCAGCGGTCCTGGCCCGTATCCTGCTCGTGCTTTCGCGACGCCGGCTCACACCGCAGACCATGACTCTGACCAGCTCTGGCGAATGGGCCGCACTCCAGCTCGAGCTGGAGTGCCCGACCGGCACCGCGGACCACGTCGTCGCGCAACTGCAACGGATCGTCGAGGTACGGGCAGCGACCCGGCTACCAGCCATCACTGACACCGAAGAGACGCCGCCATGAGCCATCGATCATTGGTACCTGAGCCCGTAGAACGTTACGTCAACTCAATCATCAGCCGGGAGGCGCCGCTGCAGCAGCGGCTGCGCGCCGAAACCAGCAAGCTGCGCTATGCCGGCATGCAGATCGGAGCCGATCAGGGCGCCTTCATGGCTTTGCTGGTGGGCTTGAGCGGTGCCCGCCGGGCCCTGGAAATCGGTACCTTCACCGGTTACAGTGCACTCACCGTCGCCTCCGCGCTACCGGCCGACGGCCAGTTGATCGCCTGCGACGTTAGCGCCGAATGGACCGGAATAGGGCGCCGCTACTGGGAGGAGGCCGGCCTCGGCGAACGCATCGACCTGCGCCTGGGTCCGGCACTCGACACGCTGGACCAACTGGTACGGGCCGGCGAGCGCTTCGACTTCGCTTTCATCGATGCCGACAAGTCCAACTATGACGGTTACTACGAAGCCTGCCTGCAACTGGTGCGGCCCGGCGGTCTCATCTTACTGGACAACATGCTGTGGGGCGGCTCAGTCGCCAACCCGGATGAGCACGATGCCGACACCGACGCCTTGCGCGCCCTCAACCTGAAGATCCGCGACGACCACCGGGTCGAGTCGTGCCTGCTGACGGTGGGCGACGGACTGGTCATCGCCCGGGTGAAGAAGTAGGGCACGTCAACAGCGCTTCAACAGCCGTTTACCGACCACGATGACAGCGTCATCCATCCAGATCGTCCCGTTCGTCGATGGCTTACATCGCGCGGCCGTCGGTGCCCTGTGGACGACGACTTTCGCTTACGACGCACCGCACAACGCGCCCGATCTGGTGATTGACAGGAAACTTGCTGTGGCCGACGGCCTGTTTTTTGTGGCCGTTGCCACTGACGTCGTCGTCGGCACGGTTATGGCCGGCTACGACGGCCACCGTGGCTGGATCTACTCGCTGGCCATCGCTCGAGACCACCGCGGGCTCGGCATCGGCTCGGCTTTGCTGGCCCGGGCAGAGCAGGCCTTGTGCGAACGAGGCTGTGTCAAAATCAATCTGCAGATCGTTGCCGGCAACGAATCGGTGCGCGACTTTTACCGGGCAAACGGTTACGCTGAGGAACCCCGCGTCAGCATGGGCAAGCGGATAGCGGACAACATCCCGCCGTCCTGACCCCAGCGCCATGCAGCCATCCCGAAACCGGGTGGAATTATTCAGCCGCCGGCACTGTCGCAAGCGGTACAGCTAACGTCAACACACGGAGGACCTCTCAGCGATGACTGAACCCAAAAAGATTCTTATCGTCGTCACATCCCATGGCCAGCTCGGCGACACCGGCAAACCCACCGGTTTCTTCTACGAAGAACTGGCCACCCCTTACTGGACATTTCTGGATGCCGGCTTCGTGGTCGACATCGCCTCGATCCGCGGCGGCAAAGCCCCATATGATCCACGCAGTCTGGCGGAGGAGGGCAAGCGACCGGCATCGGTGCAGCGCTTCCTCGACGATCCGGTAGCACTGGGCAAGATCAACGACACGCTGGCCATAGACAAACTCGATGCGGGCGGTTACGACGCCGTGTTCCTATCAGGCGGACATGGCGTGATGTGGGATTTCCCCAACAGCGACGCCCTGGGCCGCCTGCTGGGCAAAGCCTTCGATGACGGCAAGCTGATCGGCGCCGTCTGTCACGGTCCGGCCGGCCTGCTGGGAGCGCGCCGCGACGACGGTCAGCCACTGATTGCCGGGCGTCGGGTCAACGGTTTCAGCAATGCCGAGGAAGACGCGGTACAGCTCACCGAGGTGGTGCCGTTCCTGCTGGAAACGCGCTTGCGCGAGCAAAGTGGCCGCTACGAATGCGGCGACAAGTTCACACCTTACGCGGTACGCGACGGTAATCTGGTGACCGGCCAGAATCCAATGTCGTCGGAAAAAGTCGCCACCGCCATGATCGAGGCGCTGCGCACAACCGCCACCGCCTGACCGGCATCACTCAGCGCCCACGCCACACCGGGTCACGCTTCTCGGCGAAGGCGCGGGCGCCTTCCTTCTGATCCTCGCTGGAATAAAGTACGTCCACCGTAGGGAGTTCACGCCGGGTGACCCGGTGCAATGCCTGCTGAAACGCCACCCCCTCGCTCGCCCGCGCGACCTCCTTGATCGCGGCAAATACCAGCGGCGGCCCGCTGGCCAGCAGACCGGCCAGCTCGCGCGCCCGCTCCAGCAAACGCTCGCCAGACACGATCTCATTTACCAGCCCCCAACGCAAAGCCTCCCCGGCCTCCATCCAGCGGCCGGTGAACAGCAGGTCCATCGCCACATGGTAGGGAATACGCCGCGGCAGCTTGATGGTGGCGGCATCGGCCACCGTCCCGGCCTTGATTTCCGGCAGCGAGAAGCGCGCATGCCCAGCGGCCAGGATCAGATCGCAGGACAGTGCCAGTTCAAAGCCGCCGCCCACCGCCATGCCGTTAACCGCCGCAATCACCGGCTTGTTCATATCCGGCAGTTCCTGCAATCCGCCGAAGCCGCCGACGCCATAGTCCACATCGGGCGCCTCGCCGGCCGCGGCGGCCTTGAGATCCCAGCCGGCCGAAAAGAACCTGTCGCCGGCGCCGGTCACCACCGCCACCCGCAGCTCAGGATCGTCGCGGAAACCGGCGAACAGATCGCCCAGCCGGCGGCTGGTCGCGGCATCAATGGCGTTGGCCTTGGGCCGGTTCAGGGTCACTTCCAGCACCGCGCCGCGACGCTGGCTCAGGACCACGTCAGCAGCGCTCATCCAGTCGCCCGCTTCAGGCCGCGGAAAAGGTCCACCAGCACCAGATGATCCAGCACATAGCGCTCGCCGCGGCGGCAAGCTTCGAAGCGCTGGCGCACATCGTCGGCGGCGACCTGTTCGGGCCGGTGCTGGTTGTACGGCACCGACAGCACCCGCGCGGTGAATGCCGCGAAATCGTCGTACTCGACGTCGGTGGTGTAACGGTGACGCTGGTGGTCGACAAATCGCGCCGCCAGCGGCAGCAAGGCTTCCTGAGCCGCACTCTGGGCTGCCGCCTCATCGTGGAACGACTGCATCACCTCATAAGCCGAACCCACCGGCTGGGGCTCAGCCACGTACAGAAAACCACCCGGTTTGAGCACCCGGCAGGCCTCATTCAAGGCCTGGCTCATGCGCTCCATCGGCACATGGTGCAGTGAATATTTGAGAATCACGCCGTCCATGCTGGCGTCCGGCAGCGGCAGCGCCTCGGCCGGCGCGGTCAGCAGCTCCCGACCGCTGGGGGAGGTCTGCGGCAGCGGATCCACGCCTACCATCTCGGCGCGGCGCCCGGCGAGGTGGTCGCATAGCGTGCCGTCGCCGCAACCCACGTCCAGTACCCGCAATCCGGCGACATCGGTCAGCACCTGATCAAGCACTGCCATATCGGTCTGCACACCAAAATCGGTCATCTCATTCTCTCGGCTGCTTAATCGAATCAAAGCATCCACCGCCACCGCACCGGATCCGGCCGGCCTTATCAGCAGCGGATTGACGTCCAGCTCCAGCAACCGGTCGCCAATCCTTTGGCAGTAGGCTAACACGGCCAGCAGCGCATCGGCCGCAGCCTCAAGATCCGCCACTGGCCGGCCGCGGTAACCGGTAAACAGCGGCGCCAGCTTCAACCGGCCCAGAGCAGCGACAATATCGCCGCGCCCGGTTGGCAACAACAGCCGCTGGACGTCGCCCAACAGTTCCGCCTGCACGCCGCCACTACCCAATACCAGTACCAAACCGAACTGGGGATCGCGGGTCACCCCGACCAGCAGCTCGGCGACCGCGTCGGTGACCATGCGTTCGACCAGCAGGGTAGGGGAGAGTGCCGCCAGCCGCTTGGCGGCCTCGGCCACTTGAGCGACGCTGGTGAGATTGAGCGCCACCGCACCGGCCTCGGTCTTGTGCGCCAGGCTCTCCGCCACCGCCTTCACCACCACCGGAAACCCGAGTCGCTGCGCCATCCGCGGCGCATCCTCCGCGCTGCAGAGTTCCCCAGGCGCCAACGGCAGGCCGTGCTCGGCCAAAGCCTGCTTGCTGCGCCATTCGTCGAGTATATAGCTTCCCGGCGGCGGTGCAGTCACCGGCGGCAATGGGGGATGCCGCCGGGCGCTACCGATGCGGGCCGCCGCGCGCAGCGCCAGCAGGGCCTCGCGCAAGCCCTGCAGCGGCGCGATACCCTGGGCCAGCAGCCGCTCGCGGGCGGTTTCGGGGAAGCTTTCCGGTAACGAGCTGACCACCGCAGTCGCGGCTCCAGTGGCGTCTCTGGCTGCGACCAGGGCCTGCTCGGTCACCTGCCAGCTGGCGTCGTCGCCGGCGTCCGCAGGCGGATAATCCAGCACCAGCAGCGCCAGCGCCTGGCCACCGCGAAGAACCGTGCTGAAACAAGCGGTCTGGCGATCCAGATCGCCCCAGATGTAGGTGTGATAGTCGAGCGGATTGTCCAGTGCCACCCGCTCGCCCAGCACCTCGCGCAGTTCGCCACGCTGCGCATCGGTCAGCGGCGGCAGGCTCAGCCCCAGATCGGCAGCCAGATCGGCCACTATAGCCGCCTCGCCGCCGGAGCAGCTCATGCTGGCCAGACTGAGTGCCGGCAGTGGGCCGGTCACGTGCAATAGCTTGAGCGTCTCCAGAAACTCCGGCAGGCCGTCGCAACGGGCCACGCCGCAGCGCTCGAACAAGGCGTCGTAGAGCGCATCGCTGCCGGCCAGCGAACTGGTATGGCTGAGGGTGACCCGGGCACCCGCGTCCGAGCGGCCGGTCTTGAGCGCTACCAGTGGTATCCCGCGCTGTTGTGCCCGCGCCGCTGCGGCAGCGAATGCGGGAATATCGCGCAAACCCTCGATGTGCAAGCCAATGGCGCTGATCCGCGCATCATCCAGCAGCGCATCGATGTAGTCCGGCAGCCGCAAGCCGGCGGCATTGCCAGTGGTGATCAGGTACGCCAGCGGCAGTGAGCGCTGCTGCAGCGTCAGGTTCAGCCCCATGTTGCCGCTCTGGGTAATGATCGCCACCCCGCGCCGGCAACGCTTGCCGCCGTGGGCGTCAGGCCACAGCGCGGCCCCGTCCAGATAGTTCAACAGGCCGTAACAGTTTGGACCGACCACGGCCAGCTCGCCAGCGGCCTCGACCAGTTGCCGCTGCAGCCCGGCACCGACGGCGTCCAGCTCGGCGAAACCGGCGGCATAGCACACCGCGCCGCCAGCGCCGCGCGCGGCCAATGCGCCGATGATCTCGACCGTAGCCTCGCGCGGGACCGCGATGAAGCTGGCATCAGGCGCCGCTGGCAACCCGGCGACAGCGCGATAGCAGGGCAGGCCGGCCAGCTCCGTGCGGCTCGGATGCACCGGCCACAGCTCCCCGGCGAAGCCAATCCGTCGGCATTGGCGGATCACCTCGCCCGCCTCGTGGCCACCGAATACCGCTATGTGTCGCGGTTGCAGCAGCCGTTTCAAACCGGCGCTGGCGGTCATACGTCAGTCAGGAATCCGCTGCGATCCCCACGCCTGCAGCTCTGCCTCTGGCAGCGGATCGAAAAAGCTCTCCGGAACCTCGCCCTGCAGCAGACCCGGTCGGCGCGGTCGCTGCAGACTCGGCGGGCGCTCCGACGAGGGTTCGATCCCGACCAGCCGGGCGAGCGGCTTGCCGGCTTTGGTTACGATGAACGCTTCGCCTTGCTGCACGCGATCGAGAAGTGTCGACAGCTTGGCCTCCATTTCCACAATGTCGATCTCAGTTGCCATGATGTGCTCCAGAAGTTTCCGATTCAACAGCTTTCCCAGATCAACAATTCTCCAACGGTCGCAGCAGGCTGCGCGAGATGATGTGGCGCTGGATCTCGCTGGTCCCTTCCCAGATGCGCTCGACCCGGGCGTCGCGCCAGATCCGCTCCAGCGGCAGATCGCTCATCAGCCCCATGCCGCCGTGGATCTGGATCGCCTCGTCGGCCACCATGGCCAGCATCTCAGTTGTATAAACCTTAGCCATAGCGTAATCCAGATCGGTGGCGCTGCCCTGATCGGTCTTCCACGCCGCTTGCAGGGTCAGCAGTTCGGCCGCTTCCAGCCGGGTGCGCATGTCGGCGAGCTTGAACGACACCCCCTGGAACCGGCCGATGGTCTGGCCGAACTGTTTGCGGCTGGCGGCCCATTCGGTGGCCAGCTCCAGCGCCCGGTGGGCCCGGCCCAGGCACATCGCCGCCACCTGCAGCCGGGTCGGCCCGAGCCAGTCGTTAGCGACCTGGAAGCCGCAATGCTCCGCGCCCAACACCTGCCCGGCCGGCACCCGGCAATCGGCGAACTCCAGCACGCTGTTGTGATAGCCGCGGTGCGACACCGAATGATAGCCGGGTCGCACGGTGAAGCCGGGCGTGCCCTTGTCGACCAGAAACGCGGTGATTTTCTTCTTCGGTCCGCGCGGCGTGTCCTCGACCCCGGTGGCGGCAAACAGGATCACGAAGTCGGCCAGATCGGCATGGCTGATGAAATGCTTGGTGCCGTTGATGAGGTAGTCGTCACCGGCGCGCTCGGCCTTGCACTTCATGCCGCGCAGGTCGGAGCCGGCGTCCGGTTCGGTCATCGCCAGGCAGTCGATCCTCTCGCCGCGAATGCACGGCAGCAGATAGCGCGCGCGCTGCTCGCCGACACAGGCCTGCAGAATGTTGCTGGGCCGCGCCACCAGATACTGCAGGGCGAAGCTGGCCCGACCCAGCTCGCGCTCCATCAGGGTCAGCGACAGCACGTCCAGACCACCGCCGCCCAGTGCCTCCGGCATGTTGGCCGCATACAGCCCCTGCTCGATGGCGCGGCGGGTAATCTGCTCCCGCAGCTCCGGACGCACCGCGTCGGTGCGCTCAACCTCGTCCTCGTAGGGATAAAGTTCGCGCTCGACGAACGCCCGCACGGTATCGACCAGCAGTTGCTGCTCGTGGCTGAGCTCGAAATTCATGACGACGCCCCATCCTGCGCGGCGGCCCGGCGCACGTCCTCGCGTGCCAGCACCTCGCCGGCGCCGACCCGATAGTCCTCCAGCGCCCGCATCACCGCGATCAGGCAGTTGTCGCGCAACTGCTCGAGTTCCTTGATCGAACGCCCTGCGGCCTGTTCCTCGCAGCCCTGCGCCATGCGCTCGATCAGTGCCTCGCTGAGCGGCGGCGGCTCCAGTCTGGTCCAGGGGAACAGGCTGGGATCGAAATGCTGCAGCATGTGACGCATGCCGCCCTCGCCGCCGGCCAGATGGAAGATCAGCGCGGTGCCCCAGAAGGCCCAGCGCAGCCCCGGCCCGTAGGCGATGGCCGCGTCCAGCTCGGCGGTGGTGGCGACGCCGTCGTTGACCAGGTGCAGCAGCTCGCGCCACAGCGCCTCCTGCAACCGGTCGGACAGGAACCCGGGCACTTCCTTGCGCACGTGCAGCGGCTGCATGCCCAGCCCGTCGTAGATGGCCAGCGCCCGCTCGACCGCCTCCGGCGCCGTGCGGCGCCCGCCCAGCACCTCCACCAGCGGCAGCAGATAGACCGGGTTGAACGGATGGCCCACCACGATCCGTTCGGGACAGCGGCAGTCGGCCTGGAACTCGCTCGGCAGCAGCCCGGAGGTGCTGGAAGCAATGATCACCTGGGGCCGCGCGACGGCGTCCATCCGCGCATGCAGCCGGGTCTTGAGATCGATCCGCTCGGGCGCCGATTCCTGGATGAAATCGGCCGCCTCGCAGACCGCATCCAGCGCCTCGCAGAACCGCAGCCGGCCGCGGTCGGCGCCCGGCCACAGGCCCAGCCTGGTGACCGCCGGCCAGGCGTTGTCGACCGCCGCGCGCAGCTTAGCCTCGGCGTCCGCGCCCGGATCCCAGGCCACCACGTCGAGCCCGCGGGCCAGTGCCCGCACCGCCCAGCCGGTGCCGATCACCCCGGTGCCGACGATGCCCAGCGTCCGCATCCTATCCATGCTCACCGCCCTCAGTCCCGCGGCTTCAGGCCGATGATCTCGCGCGCCCGCGCCGGGCTGACCGCACGTGCCCCCATCAACTCGATCAGGTTGCGGGCGCGTTCGACCAGTTGACCGTTGGAGGCGAACACGCCTTTGTCCAGGTACAGGTTGTCCTCCAGACCGACCCGCACGTGGCCGCCCAGCAGCACCGACTGCGCCGCCCACGGCATCTGCATGCGGCTGATGGCGAAGCTGGTCCACACTGCGCCGGCCGGCAACTGCTCGACCAGGCTCTTGAGCACGCCGACGTCGGCCTGCATGCCATACGGGATGTTGTGGCAGAACTGGTACAGCGGCGGATCGTCCAGCAATCCCTCCTGGTACAGCCGCTGGGTGAACCAGAAATGGCCGGTGTCGAACACCTCCAGCTCCGGCTTCACGCCCAGCTCCTGAATCCGGCGGGCGCCGGCGCGCAGCATGTCCGGCGTGGAGATGTAGGTCTGGTTGCCCTCGCCGAAGTTGAGCGAGCCGCAGTCCAGCGAGCAGATCTCCGGCAGCAGCGCCTCGACATGCGCCAGCCGGGTGATCGGCCCGACCAGATCGGTGCCGGCGCCGAACTCGAACGGCGTCTCGCCGGGGCCAATCTCCAGGTCGCCGCCCATCCCGGAGGTCAGGTTGATGACCACATCGACTCCCGATTCCCGTATCCGCTCGACCACTTCCCGGTACAGCGCCACCTCCCGGCTGCCCTTGCCGGTCTCCGGAGCGCGCACGTGACAATGCGCCACCGCCGCCCCGGCCCTGGCGGCCTCGACCGCGGCGTCGGCGATCTGCTTCGGCGTCACCGGAATCGCCGGATGCTTGCCCACCGTATCGCCGGCCCCGGTCACCGCACAGGTGATGATGACTTCGCGGTTCATCGGTGCTCCTTACATGGTTTGGATGTGTATCACGCTACCACAGCGAAAAAAAAACTTGCCATATAGTACAAATGAATCATGCGCGACGCTTATGTTTCGTTTTAGCATGCAGAAGAACAAGCAACCAGGCTTAGATTCAAGAGAGGCAGAATCGGTGCTGGAAGTGATTCACGAAAGCGAGGATATGCTCCAGAAGCAACAGTTGAAAGGCTCAGACCAGAAGTCTTGGGCCATGGGCGGGGGTGATTTCGAGGCTACCGAGCCGTGTCACCAAGACCGCTTCTTTAGGGAAGCCCTGGGCTTGCCCAAAGTGCCGAGCAGTGCCTGGGGGCCTGATTGCAAGACCCGACCCCCGTCCCTACGCAGCACCATGCGCACAGCGCGCTCGCGGGCCGCGCGAGAAAACCTATTTCGACTTAATCAATGGCTCCTTTCTCTCAAGGGCTGGAGCCTCCGTCAAAGCCAGGGGGCAGGCCATAATTTCCCTGACATTTGAGCCGCTGTTCACGCATACGCGATCTGGCGTATAGTTACGTCATAACTAAAATTAGCATCAACCATTATGGAGTGCTCAACGATGGGGTAAAATCCTTCGTTAAGGTTGCTAGCAGCAAGCTATCTAAACCGATGGAGGTGGGCGTCGGTATACGGCAAGTGAATCATTCTCGGCCGAAAGCAGCACGCGCTTGGTTACCAAGCCTAGGTGCGTCGCCACGCTTCATGGACGTAAATCCCATCCAGCAGCACGGTTATCGCTCACAAGCCGCGCGGATACTCGATTTAAGAGCTTTAAAAACCTTGTGCGAGTTTGAGCCCGAGCTGGGCTACTCAGCCTCAAGTTATTGCGATTTCCACCTACCTACTGCTGTCCCACCAAACGCCTGGCTGAGCGTCGCGAGCAGCGCTCATGCCGTTGCCGCCGTGTGCCGCCATCTCGACGATTCCCAGGGAAAAACCATGATTCCCGCCGACAACCATTAAGCCAATAAGCAAATGTAACCACTCTCGGTCGCATTAGGATAAAAAGCCGGAAACCAGTCAAAATATAAAATAGGAAAGGAGCCTTCGCGATGAAACGTGTTACGCAAAATAAACAAACTTTAATGAAACTGATTTTTGTAACTGCAACAATTATTGCATTCACTGGTTGCGCGGTTTTGAACCCAGAACCCCTGGAAACGTACAATACAAGCAAAACGAATAAACAAAATGTCTGCGGCAAAACACTTGGAAAGCCCAATGATATCAAACTCGCCAAAAAGTGCGCCGAACTTGCCATAGCCAAGTATGCCGATGACCAATACGCTGCAGGTAAATGGGGTATCGGCGACGATGTAGTCCTTTTCACACTCGGCGTAGGGACTGGTGCTAGCGCCTTGTTCGGGGGCAGCACAGATCTCACGCATGGGCTAATTCTGGCCACCGCAACGGGCACTGGGATAAGAAAATACGTCTCTGCTCCTCAAGCCACGAAGATATACCAATCCGGAACGAATGCGGACATCTGTATCCTCGGAGAGATAAATACGATCGAACACGCGTATAAATTCAGCAAAGGGACAAGGACAGATCAAACGTTTAATAGGCTATTTCGACAGGTAAAAATGGTGAGTGGAAACCCGTTTCCGAAAGCAGTACAACTGGGAAAGCAAGCCACATACATCTATAATCACCTAGCAACAAAGTCTGTGGAAGAGCTGATTTCAGTAGATCAGTCAGTACGCTTGCAAATAGTAACCGGCCGGCCCTCTATTGATTCAATAGTGACCGCGATAGAGAAAAAGGCCACCAATACAGCTAATGCTAATAATGCCCAACAACAAGCAAAGAATCAGATAATCACATCGGGACTACCCAAACATGTCTACACGCCAGCAACAGCTGCCCAAATGTTTGAGCTGGCCACGGGTAGCAGCCAACCTTATTGTGAAACGAGAGTCAAAGCATGTGCGAAAGATTTAACGGATCTCGCGACGAGTATAAAAAAAGACCAGGCCACTTTAGAACAATGCAAGATAAAAGCCACTTCAACTTAAAAATGCTTGATTTCGGGGTCCATGCTGTTCCGAATGTTCCCCATTTGAAAGTTCAGGTCCTAGGTTCGAGTACCGCAGGACGGCTGTTACTGAGCGGCTTGTGCAGTTGCAACTTTAGGAGCTAGCTAGCGATGTGCGTCAGAATTTGTTTGTTGGGTGGGTACAGATGCGGGCCTGGTGGGCAGGGGGTTGTGGCTGCGGTGCGATGCATTTGCGGACTGGCCCTGATGATGCTGTTAGTAGCATGTTCCACCACTCCCGTGGTTTACGCCCCCGGCGACATGGCTGGCGGGCGGCCCTCCGGTACGGTGCCGCCCTTAAAAGCTCTGATCCCCCAGGACGGAAGCCTGGTTCGCCTAGTGTTTATTCATGGGGTGGGGGACACTTGCGCAGGCTACGCGTTGAATCCGAAAACGGGCTGGCTAAACGACGCGACTGCCGAGAGCATTGGCTTGCAGCCTGTTGCCAAGGAGGATCAATTGAACATCAAGAGAGTCTACGCAAACGTGTTCATGGACGAATCCCTGCGAGATCCGCGGTCGTATGTCGAATACGCGGTCCGCCGTTATAAGTTGCGTCTCGGAGGAGGTGCAAACAGGGCTGTTCCTGTAGAAGCGATTGAAATAACCTGGTCGCACTTAACACAGTGGATCAAGACCAATCAGCTTTCCTACGACTCACCGTCCGTGTTTCGCGGTCGACCACACTGTATGGCTTCACCTGATCCAAAGATTGTACCTCCGATCTTAAATCCGCCGGAAAGGGTGGCGATAAATCGGACAATCAAGGAGTCAGTGCTTGATCGGGACATGGCTGATGCAATTGTTTATATCGGCACATACGGTCCAGTCATACAGCGTGGAGTAGCGGACGCTTTGTGCCACGCGATTACTGGGCAATCGGTCGATCGCAAATGCATTTGGCCAAACCGGGAGGAACTTCGTAGTGACAATAGCCACTATGTTTTTGTAACGCATAGCCTAGGTAGTCGTATACTCTATGACACTCTTCTTGGTTTGACTGGGTTCTATTTGAACAAGACTACGCAACCCCAGAAAGCAAACCCATTCGAAAAGGAGTTGGCGAACACAAAACCGTTCGCATTACATATCCTCGCCTCTACCTCTGCTGTTTACATGATGGCTAATCAGATTTCTTATCTGGGGCTAGCATATATCCCGGAAGATGCTGTGTCGGGCGCAGGTCCCGTACCCATGTTGGCACTGGGGCAGGCTAGCGGCCAACAAGCCGCGCAGCAGCACGCCAGAAATCTGATAGAGGTCTTTGGGCGCGCAGTGGCGGATGCTAGAGCGACCTTCAACCGGCCGTCTAAGCCATTGCGGATCATCGCGTTCAACGACACGAATGATCTTCTGACGTGGCATATGCCGCGTTGGTATTCGAGTGATCGCGTGGCGCTATCAAATGTCTTCGTGCAAAATGCGCCACACTGGATAGTATTTGAAGACCCCATTGCAGCGCACGACGATTACTTCAACAGCGATGTGTGGAAGGTGATCTCGTGCGGAGAGCATGGAAAGAGATTGCAGTGCCATTAAGACGCAACTGCCCCTGGATTCGAGGAGGCTTCGAGATGTGAGACAATGGTCCCGCGAACAAGGGCGAGGTTGAGATTCGAGATATTCCGTGTTGCTATTTTTTTGACGGGCCGTCACGCCGGACAAAAGTTAGACGCTTCCATCAACTTGCAGCGCGTGACCGTTCTTCTAGGGCGAATCATTCTTAGATGCAGAAGCCGGGTCAGCTTTAACGGGAAACCAACGTGCCAAATATCATAGAGCACCAAGTGACGCGTGTTTTAGCCATTATGCTCCTGGTCTGGGGGCTGCTTATTAGCTTGGCCCCTCTCGCCGCGGCGGCTCAGTCCAACGAATCTGCTGGCCCCTATGCTCCGCATTGTAACAAAGCATTTCAAAATCTACCTATTGACATGGCTGGAGAGCCAATTGAGAAGGTTTCAAATGGGGTATTGCGTGTGGAAGGTGGCCCAAGGGTCATGAGTCGATTCTATATGAGGCATAAAAAACAATATATAGATTATGACAATAGTTGCTTTCGGCCATGGGGCAACTTAAAGCGTAGAACCCGTCTCTTCTTAGAAAATAATGCCGGGGTTTTGGTAGCACAAGACCCCTTGGGGTCGATGCCCGTACCTGATTAGCCCTCATCCTCAGCCCTAAAAGTTGCTTGCCAAGCGCAATCGCCGCTCCGGGCAAGGCGCACACAGCATTATCGCCCGTGCCAGTCGCGGCAGCATCGCGGCCAAGCGAAATCGGCGGTTGAATCGATAAGCCGCCTCGGCCAGATAGCGCCGCGCGTACTTGGCCTGTTTGAAGGCGTGGTAACGTCCGCTGATCGCGCGCTTGAGGTTACCCAGTACGATATTGACCCAGCGCGCACCGCTCACCTCGGTCGCCGCGCGCCCGCCGCCGGTTTTGAGCACCGTATGGGCATGACCCGCCTCGACGACGCGGCCAAAGCAGGCCAGTCCGTCGGAGTAGACCTCCGCCGGAGCCGCCAGACGCCGTTGTACCCAATCGTTGAGCGAGGCGTTGTCGAACGCGCGAACCGGCTCGATCACCGCGAAGCGGGGGTGTTGCAGGTCAGCGTCGGTCTCCACCGCCACCACGAACGGTTGCTTGTTCTCCGAGCCCCGGCCGCGCTTGCCGCCGTTGCGCTCGCCACCGAGGTAGGCGTCATCGATCTGTATAAAGCCTTCGAGACGACGTGTGCGTTCCCGTTCCTGCATCGCCTGCATCACCTTGTGCTTGATCCGCCAGGCGGCCTTGTAGTTAATCCCGAGGTGGCGCATCAACTCCAGCGCCGAGAGGTTGGTCTTGGTCGTGGTCAACAGATACAGCGCCAGATACCAGGTCGTCAACGGCAGCTTGGTGCCGGCCATCAAGGTGCCACTGATCAGCGTGCTCTGGTGTCGGCACGAGCGGCATTGGTAATACACCCGCCCGCCACGCCGAAACCGCGAGCGCGGCCGCTGGCCACACCTCGGGCAACGAAAGCCGTGCGGCCAGCGCGTCTTGTACAGGGCGCGGTAACATTTGGCTTCGGTGCCATAGCGTTCAATGAAACCCGCCATCGACAGGCCGGGTTGAAACTGGACGGGGTTGATAGCCATGCTCGCGATCCTCGGTGAACGTGGCCTCATTGTCCCATCGTGCTGTCTCAAAACATGAGACTGGCCGCTGAGCTTCGGGGCTAATCAGGTAATCGTTTGCTGTTTTACTCCATTCAGCCAACGCCACACCACTCCACGACGTCCAGTCTAGAGCAAGCGAGTCCTGTCTGCAGAGCTTTACGCCCATGCCCCCTGGATGGGGATGCCGATGATGACGGCCTGCCTGCGGCAGACCTCATCAACCGACAGCCCGCCGTCGGCTTCCTTCAAGATCGACACAGCCTACTTCTCCGTGAACCGTGATTTTCTGATCGTTACCTCCTGGGCGTAGTCTGCCAGAAGCTCTGTTTTCGACTTGCCTACCGGTTGGGGAAGCACACGCTACGGCCACGGCCGGGCCTGCTCTTGGCTTCCTGAATTTCGGCGCGCCTGGTTGCAGACCTGCCCTGTTGTCCTCTTTGGTAGTATGCATATGGCTTCACTTCTGACCCGCTTCTTTCAGAACGCCTCATAATCACAAGAAGGCCACACTTGGCCAACCGAAAGGTGACCGGCAATGATCGTTGTGACCAGTGAATACATCTACGGGCATCGGATCAAAGAGACGAAGGGCCAGTGCTTCGGGGTCGTGGTGCGGAGTCGCGGCCTGGGCGGCAACATCATGGCCGGCTTGCGCTCTCTCGTCGGCGGTGAAATCCGTGAATATACCCAACTGCTCGAAGAGGCCCGCCGTCACGCCGTAGATCGGCTGGTGGAAAACGCCAGGGCCATGGGCGCGAACGGCATCGTGATGATGCGGTTCGATTCAGCGGAGATCGGTCAGACCATGAGCGAGATCGTGGCCTACGGCACCGCGGTGGTCGTCGAGCGCGAGTGATGCTGCGCGTGGCGGTTTTCGGCGTCGGATGTCTGCTGCTGCTCGGCGCGCTGATCGCGGCGCTTTATGGCGCCGTGCCGCTGAGCTTCGCACTCCTGATTTTTGGCGTGCTCTGCGCCGGCGGGGTTGCATTCGAGCGTTGGCGCTACGGCGCCACCCATTCCATTCGTCCGGGCGCCGGCTGGGAGAGCACCGGCGAACGCTTCATCGATCCGGAAAGCGGCCGGTTGGTGGAAGTCTATTATGAGCCGGCGACTGGCAAACGTCGCTACCTGACCGTAGGCCCGGACAAACGCGCTGGCCGATCGTAGTTCCTCCGAAAGGGGCAGACACCGCAGCATCAAACAGCAATGCCGCGATTCAGGGCGCAGAGCCCCGCGACGGCGCGCCTGAGCGCTACAGCCGCGGGGCACCTCCGGATGTTGCCGGGTCAGGGAACGACTTACTTGTGAGCCCGGTCTTCGATCAGAATGTCAACCACACCGGGATCGGCCAGCGTACTGGTGTCACCGAGGTTGTCCAGTTCGTTGCTGGCAATTTTGCGGAGAATGCGCCGCATGATCTTGCCGGAAGGAAAGGGGTCAGGTCTTGCAGGAACACATTTATCGTCTCTAAAATATCGCCCTGTGGGACAACCTCTTCGCATCGAGCTGCCCGGCGGGCTTTATCACGTGACCTACGCGGCAATGCACTGCTGCGGCTTCGGCTAGTCAGTGCAGTTGTCGCTAATCACGCGACGCGTTATTATTGGCCACTATGATTCGGTCGTTTCGTTGTGCCGACACCCAAGCGTTGGCCGACGGCCGGCGCGTCAAGCGCTTCGTCAACATCTCGACGGTGGCTCGGCGCAAGCTGCGCCAACTGCAGATTGCCGGTCGCCTGGAGGATTTGAGCGTTCCACCCGGCATCCGGCTCGAGCGACACAAGGGCGAGCGGGCCGGTCAGTACAGCATCCGCATCAACAGTCAGTTTCGCCTCTGCTTTCGCTGGATCGCCGGCGCCGCGGAAGATGTCGAAATCGTCGATGACCACTGAGAGGCGAAGGTCATGCGTGAACTTGATCCGGTAACCCCAGGCGAAGTGCTGCGCGAGGAGTTCCTCAAGCCACTGGGGCTATCGCAATATCGACTGGCCAAGGAAATCGGCGTGCCGGCCCAGCGCATCAGCGCGATCATAGCGGGCAAGCGCTCCATTACGGCCGACACCGATCTGCGCCTGTGCCGTTTCTTCGGACTGTCCAAGGGTTATTGGCTACGGGCCCAGGCCGCGTACGACACCGAGTGTGCCGAGGACAAGCTGGCCGAAGCCTTGGCGCGCATCCGGCCCTGGCAGGAACAGCAGACGCTGGACGGCAAGGTCTGATCGCACGCGGGTGGTCGATCATAAAGTATCGCCCCATGGCACGACCCCTTCGCATCGAGCTGGCCGGCGGGCTCTATCACGTGACCTCGCGCGGCAACGCGCGTGAGCCGATCTATTTTTCCGATGATGACCGGACAGCATGGCTGTCGCTGTTCGGCGAGGTGTGCGCCCGGTTCAACTGGGTCTGCCATGCCTATTGCCAGATGACCAATCATTATCACCTGCTGGTGGAGACGCCAGACGGCAATCTGTCTCGCGGGATGCGCCAGCTCAACGGGGTGTATACGCAGTCCATCAACCGTACGCACCGGCGGGTGGGGCATGTCTTCCAGGGCCGTTACAAGGCGATTCTCGTGGAGAAAGACAACTACCTGCTGGAACTGGCCCGCTACGTGGTGCTGAATCCGGTGCGGGCCAACATGGTGGTTGAGGCCGGCGCATGGCCGTGGAGCAGTTATCGGGCCACGGTCGGCGATGAGGGCCTGCCGGCTTGGCTCACGACCAATTGGCTGCTGGGGCAGTTCGGTAAGCGGCGTCCTGAGGCGATCGAGCGCTACCGGAGGTTCGTTCGCGAGGGCATGAGCGAGCCGAGCCTCTGGGGCGACTTACGCGGGCAGGTGTTCCTCGGCAGCGAGGCGTTCGTCGAGCGCATGAGGGCCCGCCTGCCCGAGGGCGATCTGCGCGAAGTGCCGCGCGCGCAGCGCCGGCCGCAGCCGAGACCGTTGTCGTTTTACGCGGCACAATCGGATCGCCGCCAGGCCATGGCGGATGCATATCTCTCAGGCGAGTACACGATGAAGGCCGTCGCCGGGCATTTCGGCGTGCACTACTCAACGGTCAGCCGCGCTGTTCGTGCGGTCGAGGCCGAACGATCCCGCGCCTCCGGCCTGCAAGACCGCGCGAGTTGATCGATTTTGGCGTTACGCCCCTTTATCAACATGCAATTCGATGTGCAACCCCGCCGCGACCACCCAATTCACCAGGGTATCGATCCCCAACAGTTCAACTTTGCCGCGCATCAAGTCGGATACCCGGGGTCGCGTCACACCGAGCCTTTGGGCCGTAGTCAACAATGCCGATTGATAAAGTGCTCGAGCTACCTTTCCAAAAACAGGTGCACGCGGTCAATCGTCCATGTGGGGATACCGGCGCCAAAGAAATCCATGTCTTCGGTCCAGATTGGGCAGCCCAATGCCAAGGTGGTGGCAACTACCGGCCAGTCGTCGATGTCGCGAACGCGGATTCGCTGTTCCGCTTGAACGCGGTAGCCCCGATAGAGGCTGTCATCCACGGGTACCACTAGGCGTGTGATGGCTGACAAGACCTCCAGGGCCGGTGCCGCCGGCAAGCCGCGTTTCTCGAATAATACCGGCAGATACTTCTGGGCATCGCGGAAACATACCTGCGGTGAAAAGAACTGCGTTGAACCCCAATGCTGTTCCAGCAACCCACGCACTTTCCGGCCCAGCACAGCGCGAATTAGGATGTTGGCGTCCAGTACCAACGCCTTCGAAGACATCAGGCCCGTTCGATTTCCCGCAGCCGGCGGAATTCGGCTACGAGTTCCTCCTCGCTGATGCCGTGGGTCGCCAGCAATGCCTCCAGACGCGCGGCCGCAGCTTTCAATGCGTCGCGCTCCGCCTGCTGTGGGGCGGGTCTGGCTGGAATGTAGTAGCCAATCGTCTCACCATGTCGCGTGATCGCCACCGGTGATGTTGCCTGCAAGAACTGCGGCAGGTGGGCGCGAAATTCGCGTATACCGACCCTTGTAATGGACTCTGTCATAATGGTCTCAAATGTGTACCTTTGAGTACATATAATACCAAGCCCTAAGGATGGTATCAGCTTGGCCGATCTGCTGGCTGAAGCCGTAACGGAAATTTTTCCGGCCCAAGGGTAATAGCTTTCCGCGTCTGTGCAGCCACGGACAGTACATTGGCATCAACGATCAATGGCGCCTCTGCTTTGAGTGGCCGAACAGTGCTAACAGGCCCGAAAACGTGGAAATCGTGGATTATCACTAGAGAGAAATACCCATGGCACGGACACCCATCCATCCCGGCGAAATCCTCGCCGACAACCCCAAAACCGCGTCGCTGAAAATCCTGCCTAATTTCTTCGGCGGTTAACCGCCAGTCCCGAAATCCCAACTCGCATCGCCATGGACGGCCTACGGCCGGTGGTCCCGCCGCCCGGTCAAACCCACTCGTCGCTAAGCATTAGCGCAGTAGACGTTATACAGACGCCTTAGACCCGCCCATAGCCCTCGATGAATCCAAGCAGTTCCTCCTCGAGTGCCGCATGCTGGTGCCTGAGCCGCGCCGACTCAGCGCCCTCACTAGTACCCTGAGCCCCCGTCCCTTCCAGCCTCTCCGACAGCGTGTGGTAATCGTCGCTCAGCGAGCGAAAACCCACGTCGGTCGAATGGAGTTCGCGGATGGCGTGTGCATGATCGGGAAAGCGGCGCAGCAGATGACGGATGCCTTTCTGCTCAGGGTTGCGGTCTGATGATTCGTTCATAAGAAGCCTCCTTCGCCAAAGGAAATAGTGAGCGTTTGTGCTCAATGCAGCTATCTATTCCGACCGTCGCCAACATCGCAGTATCCATCGAACGCCCGGACATTGAGGACCGGATGCGGCTGCAAAGCCATAGGTCCGCTCAGCGGATCCAGCCACCGATACCGTATACTACGACTCAAAATCGACCAATTCTCTGTCTACCGTGCCCGCATGACGTCACTGTTCGCCAATTCGTACCGGTTACTGTTCAGCGCTCTATTGCTGCCAACCGTACTGCTTCTGTCCGGATGCGGCTCTGTTCTTACCACCACCACCAGCGGTATGGCTGGCATTGCCGGCACCGGTGTAGCCGGGGCGGTCACCAACAGCGCGGCCGTGGCTTCGGGTATCGGTCTGGGCATCGCCGCCGGGGCCAATGCCGGCCTGCAATACGTCGAGCGTGACGTGCACGCCGCCGAGCAGGATCGCATCGCCGCCGTGGCGGGCGCACTGGAGCCCGGCAAGGTCGGCACCTGGCGCGTTTCGCACGATGTTGAGATCGAACCGGACCAACACGGTTCGGTCACAGTGACCCGGGACATCGGCGGTCCCGATTTTGCCTGCAAGGCCATCGTGTTTTCGGTCGACAGCCAAGCCCACGGTCAGACTGAACGGTCATTCTATACAGCGACCATCTGCCGCGATGGCAAGCACTGGAAATGGGCCTCGGCCGAACCGGCAACCGCCCGCTGGGGTGCGCTGCAGTGAAGTGGCGCCACCTGGCACTGCCCGGCGTGCTATTGCTCGCCGGCTGCACGGCCGTGTCCCAGCTCACCGCAGTCGTCACCGGCGGGGTGGCCGGCGTCGCCACCGGCAGTCCAGCGGTCGGCTTCGCGGTCGGCGTCGCCACCGAGGCCGCGGCCAGCGCCGCGGTGAAATACTACGGCCGCAGCCGCCAGCATGCCGAGCAGCAAGCCATTGCCGACGCCGCCGCCGGTGTGCCGCCGGGGGAACGCGCCGATTGGCACATCAACCACCTCAACCCAATCGGCGACGAGCATGGCGAAGTGTATGTGGTACGACGGATCGACAACCCGCTCGCGCCCTGCAAGCAGATCGTCTTCTCGGTGGATCGCGGCACCAGCGCAAAGCTTGAGCGATCCTGGTACAGCGCCGACATCTGCCGCAGTGCGGGCCAGTGGCGCTGGGCCAGCGCCGAACCCGCGGTACCGCGCTGGGGCGATCTACAGTAAGTCGATCGACCTCGCAGGTCCGACGGCAGACCGTTCTGACCCGGCAGCAGGCCCATTTTGGCTTGATGCCGGCCCGCACCTGCGCCTGTAATGTCGGGAATCAAGGACCAGCATACCTTTATCAGGATGGCACAATCCTTGAGTGATCTAATGCTGCCACGTTCCGAAGTGGCTGCGGCGCGTGGCGCTGTATGCAGGACTCCTCCTAAGTTGACTCCCGCCACCCGGCGGGAGCTTTTTTGTGAACAACGTCCCGAGAGGGCCAGGGACTGCGCATCATTGGGCGCCGGCAGCGGGCAACTCAGACGTAGAAATCCAGCTCTTCCTGATGCTTGAGCAGATCCCGCATTCGGTGCGGGTCGTCGCCGAAGAAGTACACCAGTCCCCAATGGGTTCCGAAAGCGGTGCGCTTGGTGACGGTTTCCTCCAGCGGCGCCGTCAGCTCGTGGTACTCGAAATACGGGTGCTGCTCGGTCTCCTCGGGCATTTCCAGCTTGCTCACCACGCGGCGGCGGGGATAGACGCCGAAGCAGCCGGCATAGCCCTTGGCGTCGACCACTTCCCGGGGAAAAAAGGCCTCGATCTCGGCGTCGGTGGTCTTGGGATCGAACGCCAGCACCAGCCCCTGGTAGGCGTTGAATCCGTAGGCCCGTTCCAGCAGCTCGAACACCTTGAAACCCGGCGGGCGGTAAGCCACCTCGCCGAAATACATGGTGCCGTCGCTGGTGACGAAGTACTCCGGATGAATGAAGCCCGAATCGATGTCGAAGGTCTTGATGAGTTTCTTGATCTCGTTGGTGATCAGCGGCCGCCAGCTCTCGAGTTCCGGCGTCGCCGGCACGAACACCGAGTAGCCCAGGGTGACATACTCGGAAATGTTCAGAAACCGGATTTCGCCATTGTGGATCCAGGCCTCGACCGCGAACTCCCAGCCGTCGAGGTGACTCTCCATGAGGACCGGAAACTCTTCGTCGGGGATGCTATCGATGTCGTCCGGTGTGCGGATCACCCGGTGGCCCAGGCAGCCGGCCTTGTCGAAGGCCTTGAGGTGGATGGGGTCATTGGGATCGCCGTCGAGCTTGAGCAGCGTCTGGTTGACCCGCTTGAGAAACCGGACGACATCGTCGCGGTCGTGGGCTTCCTCGAAAATACCGACACGGATGCCGCCCAGCTGCGCCCGACGCTTCATCAGCGCCTTGTCCCGGAACAGGATCGACTGGCCGTACAGGCGCGGATTGTCCAGCAGCACGGCGTTGATCGCACCGGCCCACTCCACGGTCTCCTCGTAAAGCGGTATGGCGACATCGACACCCTCGTCCTTGAGT
Source organism: uncultured Gammaproteobacteria bacterium (assembly GCA_963713445.1). Taxonomy (GTDB): domain Bacteria; phylum Pseudomonadota; class Gammaproteobacteria; order Competibacterales; family Competibacteraceae; genus CAVQMB01. The sequence goes on from CAVQMB010000004.1 coordinate 312,517, forward strand.
CGCTGGGCGATCTCCATCGAACGGTCATTGAGACGTTCAAAGTTCCACGAAATGAACGGGATGTTATGCTCGGTGGCGAAATCCTCGGCCCAGTCGGGTGCCACGATTACATAGCGGCGGTCAAATTTCTCCACGGCCTCAATGGCATTCAGGCTCCAGCCCAGCAAGGCCACATAGCCCTTGTCCGGATTTTTTTCTGTCATAAGCGTCTCCTTCCAGTGCTGCGTACCGGTTGCTCACTACCACCGGCTCATAGCTGTTACGAATCCCGGGTGACAACCACCCTACGAGGGGCACATCGTGGCGAGTGGACGGATGCGGGGTCGATGGCGTGGACGCCGGCGCAGCGTGTGTTACCAGCCCCGATTTCGAACCAGATCCCCGGTACGAAGGGCCGGGTGAATTAGCATACGACGCTATTTAGCCTAGCAGCTCCCAGCAGCAGACGCACGGCAGGGCGGTCGTGGAAAGCCCGTCGGTTAGTGCCCGCAACCCGCCCAAAAGGGCCGTATCGACTCGACCCCGGCGGACTTATCGCCGTTGACCGGCTGTGCCCGGATAGGCGACAGTGCTGGCTAGCACTGAAGCAGAGTACCCAGCCGTAGTCCGTCGTCGGTGCTGAGAAAGGCAACCGGTGCCAGTATCGTGCTGAGAAAGGTAAGCGGCCACCCCGAAAGCGTGGGCCATGAGCGGAGAAGGCATGGAACCGAGTAACGCAGGCGAACAGCAGTCCCCGGCAGAGCTGGCAACCCGGCTCGATGCCGCACTGGCAAAACTCGCCGGAGCACAATCATTCGCCAAGGGCTTGCACAGCGCCCAGGTCCGGCAGCTGGCCGGCCGCCTTCTGCGGCTGCCGGGCGGGCCGGAGATGATCTACGAACGTGCCCTCGCTGTGGAGCGATCGGGCGTATTCGCCGGCACCGACTGGGCCCACCCGGAGATCCTCCAGGCCGACATCACGGTTCAGACATTGCGCCTGGGCTCGCCCGACGAGGTCACGCTGGAGTGTCTCAGCGAGCTCAGGCTGCTGGCCGTCGCCGAGTCCCGCTACGCGCACGCCACGGTCTCTTCCGAACAGGCCCAGCACTACCTGGCTCAGGTACTGGCGCTCAACCTGGATCTGCTCTTCGAGATCGGCGATGAGGCCACCCGGACACGACTGGGACGGCTGACCGAGGCGGTCCATGCGGTCCTCCAGATCCTGCTCCGGCACATCGGCTATGGCGACATCCTGGACCGGCTGATGGCGGAGATCTGGCGGATCCTCGCCCAGCGCCCGGTGCGGGTCGACAACCTCAAGGCGATGATCACGCAGATCGCCGCCTGTCTGTTCGATCCATCCATCCCTGTCACCAGCAGCCGCGGCACGGATCGCCTGATCAGCGCGCTGTTTGGACCCACCCAGGCCTCGCTTGAAGATCCCGGGCTCGAAGTCTATCGCGAGCGCTTAGCCTCAATGGACACCCAGGCGCTGCAGCAGGAGGCGGGTGGGTTCGCCCGCGCCATGCACGATACCGGGCTGGTCTCAGCGTACGAACCGGTGTTCCTGCGTTTCGCCCTTGAGCAATCACCGGATCTGGTGCCGGCCGCGCTCGGCCTCAGTGCGACCGGCCGCGACGTCTACCTCTGCTACCAGGAACTGGTGCACGCGCTGATCTCGGCGGCGATCTTCCCGGAAACACCCCAGGCGGTTTATGGCCTCGCGCTGCTGCTGGAACGCGGCGTGCTGTATGCCCCGCCGGTCGCGCCAGCCCTGTGGCGCCAGCTGGGGCTGGTGCTATGCCCGGCCGCCGAGGCTGCCATCACCCAGGCCGTCGGCACCACGCGCCCCGCCAGCGTACAGCTGCTCGCCGGAGTGATGGGGGTGCTCGGACTGCCGTTCGGGGTCGGCCAGGGGAACAATCCGACCTGCCAGTCGGCGCGCGCGATTTCGATGTGGGCGTACAACGACCCCGACTATCTGCTGCAGATGATCGCCTGGGCAGCGCGCGACGACGACCTGGTCATGCACTTCGAGGGACAGCGCCTGTCGTCCCGGGAGCTGGCGGCCGACGCACCCGCGGTCACACCGATGGACGTGGATGCCGTTTCCGCCGTACTGGTCCCCCATCTCGACCGGATATACCATGCCATGGGCGCACTTTGTGCCGGCCGTGGCGACGACCCGCACCGCTGGATCAACCCGGAGTTTCACGGCTGGTGGGTGGGCCGGGGATTCCGGCTCGCGGTGGACCTGGCAAGCGGCAGACTGAAGGACTACGACGCTTTCGTCCGGTACTTCTATGCCTGCTATAACCCCCTGTATAACGGCAATCAGCCGCTCATCCATCCGCAGCCGGCCGGACTCGCTGTCACCGACAGCGCGGCCCGATTCGTGGGCTGGCACGCGATCACGATACAACGGGTCGCGCTGGACCAGGATGATGACATGCGCGTGTATTTCTACAACCCGAACAACGACGGCGGCCAGGATCTCGGCAATGGCGTGCAGGTCTCCACCGAGGGACGCGGCGAACGTTTCGGTGAGTCCTCGTTACCCATGCGCTATTTCGTCTCGCGCCTCTACATCTTCCACTTCGACCTGCTCGAACACGCCGAGCCGGATAAAGTGCCAGCGCAGGAAGTCGCCGCCGTAGAGGCGTTGGCACGGGCCAGCTGGGCCAGCGAGCGCTGATGCCGGTGCGCCACGCGCTGTGACGGTAACTGAGCCGGTGGATTCAGCAGCCACCGCGCGCCAGGTCGGCCAGGCCAACCTGATCGGCGTGGCTTCCGTAGCCGGCGTATGGTTCCATCGCAGCGAGCGGACCGAAGCCAGCAAATATCGCAACAAGCCAGAGGATTGATCGACGATGCCAGGGGGCGGCTGACCCGCCCCCTGGTGTTTTCCGGGATCAGCCGTGATCTGAGTGATCACCCCGGTCAGGGTTGCCGAAATGGAACATGCCCATCAGGTTGCCGATGGCCGGGCTGTTGACCGGCACGTACGGATCGTTCCTGGTGGTAACGGGATTCGGCAAATTGTCGCGACTCCATTGTGAAATGGGGCCTAGCTTCCAGTTCGCCTCGACGAACTTGTCGAACGAGACGTGATCGCCGTAAGTGTGGACCACACCGACGTTGCGCGAGAACGGTGATACCACGATCAGCGGGATCCGCGAGCCGTCACCGAAAAAGTCGATCGGCTGGATATAGCCCGAATCGTAGTAGCCGCCACCCTCATCGAAGGTGATCACGATCGCCGTGTCCTTCCAGAGGCCGGGGCGGGCCTTGATCATGTCGACGATCTTGCGCGAGAAAGCCTCAAACAGACTCAGCTTCGAGGACGCCGGATGGCCGTCCAGGTAACCGTCCGGCTTGACGATCGACACGGCCGGGAGAGTGCCGCTCTCGATGTCGCTGTAAAGGGCGTGGATGCCCTTGAGATTCTTGCGCAGATCCGGGTTGGTCATGATCTGCTTCGAATACAGGAACGGGTCGCAGATATTGCAGTACCTGCCGGTTTCCTTGCCGTCGTTCCAGCCCTCCCCATAGTAATGCCAGGAGATGTTGTTACGGCTCAGCAGCAACCCCAGGTTCTGCTGCGTGATCGGCGGCACCGTGAACTGATCGGGCCCAAGCGGTGCCGGCTGGCCGCTGCCCAGATAACCCGGGTTGTAGTTGTTCACCAGATAATAGGCGCCCGGCCGGCAGTCACCCCCCTTGAAGACGGCATAGGGCAGCTCGGACAGATAGTCCTGAATCGACTTTACCCCCGGCTCCGATGGGTCGGCGCACTTCACGTATGAACCGCCGCTATAGCCGTCCTGGGTGTAGAAGTTATTGGTCCCGGGCTGGGGGTCCGGATTCTCGATCTGGTTGGCCGGCGGCGTAGCAGGCTGGCCGTTGGCGGCGGCGTAGTAGATGCCAGTGCCGAAACCGATCTCGACGTGGTTGGCGCCGGTGCCGCCCATCACCGACTGGTGGAAGTTGTCGCCCATCGCATATTGGTGGGCGAGTTGGTCGAAGTAGCTGGCGTCGCCCTGCTGCATGTTGTAGAAACCCATCGCCACAGTACCCTGATGATGGCCGGGTTGACTGTAATCGGCCGGCTGCGTCTGGCCGTTGCTGCCATTGCCCACGCTGGCCTCGACCCAGGACCACAGATCGTTCTCGCAACCACTGGGATTGGTCTTGGTCGCCGTGGCCATGTCGCAGTCGACCTGCTGCCACATCTGGAAGAAGCGATGGGTGGGGCTGCCACTGTAGTCCTGATACCCCAGGTAGCGGGTCAGATCAAACGGACCGTTCGGCAGGTTTTCCGGAAAACGCGGATCGATGGCGGTGCCAGCGGGCAGGCCACTACCACCCTCGGTCAGTAAGGGGTAAGCGTCGGAGGGTAGAGCCGGCTCGGCGGCCTGGGCGGAACTCAAACTGGAAAACGGTGCCGAGCTGGGCGTGCCGGTAGTGGTGATTGGACCAAGCGTCGCGTACGGGGCGGTCTTGTCGGGATGAATCGAGTACGATCCGGTATCCATAGCGAGCCACTGCTGGGCGCTATCGAAGTTGGGTCCCGGCGTGCCATTGGCATTGACGATGCCTTCGGTCAGCAGGTTCTTGACCTGCTGGTGCTTGCCCGGCTTGAAGGTTCCGAACACGTTGTCGAAGGTCCGGTTCTCGCCGATGATCAGGAGGACGTGTTTGATCGGTGTGCTCGTCGCGTGGTCGTGAGTGTCCCGCTCGGCGGCATGCAGGACCGGCATGGTCGCCAGTCCGCTGAGCACTGCTCCCAGCGCGATCGTCAGCCGCAGTTTGTTGTGCGTTGATCGCATAGCTTTTTCACCTTATTGGCAATGTGAAACTAACGACGGATGGCCACCGCTACGCAGATCGCTCTGGTCCGATGGCTCGTCTAGAATAAACAGGCGGTCGTTACGGTATGTTGAAGGTTTCTTTAAGCATTCATGACGATCATGTTACAGACCAGCCCGGAGCACCGGATGACACTCGACGACGCCTGTCTTGCCCAATTCCAACGCCGCGAACTCGGGCCCGAACAATTCGATCATCGCGGCCATTTGCGTATCGCCTGGTTGCACCTGAGCCGGTACCCCCTGGAGGAGGCCAATACCCGGGTGTGCGACGGCATCCGTGATCTGGCTGCCCGCCTCGGAGCCCCGGATAAGTTCAACTACACACTCACCTCCGCACTGATGCGTATCATGGCCCAGCGCCTGCGCGACGACCGGCAACAGGACTTCCCAGCGTTTCTTGATGCCAACCGAGACCTAGTTGCCGACGCCCGCGGCGTAGTGGCCCGGCATTACAGCGACGCCTGCCTGAATTCACCACGAGCGCGTACAGCCTGGGTCGAGCCCGATATTGCCCCCATCGGCTGATTCCGGCACCGCCCCGGGCTGCTGTTCAGCCCGGCAAAACCGGTTGCGCCACCAACGCCGCGGGAGCGACCTGCTCCAACGCCAGCAGCCGCCGCTTCCGGTCCAGTCCGCCGGCATAGCCCGCCAGGCCGCCGTTGCCGGACAGTACCCGGTGACAGGGCACGATGATCGAGATCGGATTGCGACCGATGGCGGCGCCGACGGCCCGCGCATGACCCGTACCCAACCCCAGACCCCGGGCGATAGCGCCGTAGGAGGTGACGCCGCCAAACGGTATGGCGGTCAATTCCCGCCAGACGCGTTGCTGGAACGCGCTGCCGTGCAGCCGCAAAGGCAGATCAAACAGGCGCTGCCGGCCCCGGAGAAAGGCTTCAAGCTGCCGGCACGCCGCGCGAATCACAGGTGCACCGGTGGCCGCCGGTGCAAACGGTGGCCGGGCCGCACTGGGGAAATACCGCTGCCCAACAAAGAACACGCCCGTCAGGCTATTGTCTTCCGCGCGCAACAAAATCTCGCCGAGTGGGCTCGTCATCAGACCGTAATCGCTCATGATTCACTTATCTCCCGTGATCTCGCCACACCAGTCCCACAGCCTTCGCCATGCCACAGCCGGACGGTCGCGTAGGCTCGCCAGGGCTCCCATTGGCGGGCATGCCGGCCGAGCGCCGCAGGATCGGCCAGGCCCAGTCGTTGTTTCAGCACCGCGTCGCCGTGCGGAAACGCGTTCGGCCAGCCCAGCGCCCGCATCGCGATGTACTGCACCGTCCATTCGCCGATACCGCGGATACGACGCAGTGCGGGCAAGGTATCGTCGAGCGCCGTGAAGGGCTCCAGGGTCAGCCGCCGGTTGACGACCTCGCGGGCCACCGCAACGATGGCTTCAGCCCGCATGCGGGTGATGCCTAGTTCACAGAGACTGTCAGTGCCCGCCTCAGCCAGCACGCCAGCCTGAGGGAAGGTGCGCGCCAGGTGCTGGGGCACCACGTCGACGGGTGTGCCGAAGCGGTCCGCGATCCGTGCCAGCACACTTCGGGCCTGGCCAAGCGAGATCTGCTGACCGACGATCGCCCGCACCGCGATTTCAAAACCATCGAAGCTGCCGGGCACCCGCACGCCGGGAAGCCCGGCGGCCAGCACGCCCAGATGCGCATCAACCAGTTCGGGACGACAATCCAGATCGAACAGCCGCCGGACCCGCCCCATGAGGGCTGATACATGAGGATGCAGCGCCGCCGGCAGAGTCACACTCACCGCGTGACGCTGGGGCAGGTGGCGGACCTCGACCCAGCCGTGCCAGACCCGTCCGTCGCGCACAATCTCGAGCGTCCGCACATAGCGTTCGCTGTCGACGGATTCGACACCCTCGATTTGCCGTTTACGGAGAAACGCCAGCAAAGCCGCCCAGGCGAACGGCGGCCGGTAGGCCAGCTCGAAGCGAAGCGGCGCCGAGGTATCACTGGCGGCAGTCCGCCGGAAGCGGCTCGGGCTCAGACCATAGCGGTCCCGGAACAGATCATTGAAGCGCCGCTGGCTGCCGAACCCGGCGGCCAGGGCCACCTGGACCATTGGCAACCGGGTATCCGTCAGCAGGCGCTTGGCCATGAGCAGGCGCTGGGTCTGGACGAACTGGCCGATGGACACCCCGAACTCAGTCTCGAAAATGCGCCGCAGGTGACGGTCACTGACACCGATCCGATCCGCCAGCGCGCCGGGTGTCGCTCCGTTCAGAAATCCGCTCTCGATCAGCGCGGCCGCCGCCTGGGCCAGGCGGCCGGTAATGTCGGGCAGGCCATGGCCGGGCGCCAGCTCAGGGCGGCAACGCAGACACGGGCGGAAACCTGCCTGCTCGGCCGCAGCGCTGTTCGGGAAAAAGCAGCAGTTCTTCCGCTGCGGACGCCTGACCGGGCACACCGGCCGGCAATAGATGCCGGTCGATGACACCCCGACGAAGAACCAGCCGTCGAAGCGGCGGTCGCGGGCAATCACTGCCTGATAGCAGGTGTCGGGATCGAGTTTCATGGTCCGACTATAATCGAGATACGCGGGATATTCTCGCCAGATCCGGACCTGTGTTTAGCCTGCCTCAGTGCCACATCGAACTCATTGCCTGTCGCCGGGTCGCATCAGGTATTGGGATGGGACAAGCCATCGCCTCCGATGGCACCCTCCGAATCGTGGCCGACAGGCTGTCGCCGCGCCATTCAATGGTCCGATAGTGATCCTGGACAGACTAACGGAGGCATCAATGCGAACCTCGACTATGCCACGCGTTCTCCTGGCCGCTTCTCTGATCACCGCGCCGGCGATGGCATTTGCCAGTACACCCGGCTGGATGTCGGTGGACAAGTCCGACAAGACCGTCCAGCTGACGCTGGACATGGGCGCCCCGAGCGGCGGCAGCGAGTACAACTTCAATGGCTATTCCAAGGGCCACTTGGTGGTCACGGTGCCGGACGGCTGGACCGTCAAGATCAAGGCCAAGGACGTCGCCAAACTGCACCACAGCGTGGAGATCGTAAAAGCACGCAGCCATCCGCCGGTCCACGCGGTGAAGCCGGCGTTCTCGGGCGCTGAAACGCCGAACCCCAAGAAAGGCGTGAAGCCGGGCCATTCAGCCAATTTTAGCTTCAAGGCCGACAAGCCGGGCAAATACTGGCTGATGTGCGGTGTACCCGGTCACGCGCTGGGTGGCATGTGGGACGTTCTGAAGGTTTCCAAAACCGCCAAGACACCAAGCGTCAGTATGTCCAAGAGCTGATCCCGGAATCACTGACCGTGCCCCATCAGTCGTTCCATGCGGTGCACACCGCCTTCGGCGCCACTCAGGGCAAGTGCGCCGAAGGGGAAATGGAGGACCTGGTCTCAGGCCGAGGCCGCTATACGGACGACCATTCACTGGCCGACCGCGCCATCCCGTCCGATGGCGGCGAGGTCCACTGCACCATCAGTGCCGGGATTGCCATGGTGAAGCCGGGCGATGGCAGCGTTGAAGACGCTCTGCGGCGGGCTGACGACGCCTTAATACCGTGCCAAGGACAATGGCCGCAACCGGGTGGAAGTCGAGCGGTAACGGGCAGATCCGGGCGCTATCCGGCCACCTGAGGATTCAGTACTCGCAGCGGCCGCCCCTCGATATACGCCTGAATATTCTCCACCATGTCGCCATAAAACCGCTGATAGGTTTCCCGGGTCACGTAACCCAGATGGGGTGTCAGCACCACGTTGTCCAGGTGGGTCAGGGGATGCTCGTAAGACAGCGGTTCCTCGTTGTAGACATCCAGCGCCGCACCGCCCAGCTTGTGCGCCCGCAGCGCCGCGAGCAGCGGCGTTTCATTCACGATGGGGCCGCGCGAGGTATTGATGAGATAAGCCGAAGACCGCATCAGTCCCAGCTCGTGTGCGCCCACCAGCCCACGGGTGCGTTCGCTCAACCGCAGATGGATGGAAAGGACATCCGAGCGCATGAACAGCTCATCCTTGGACACCAGCGTGACCCCACATTCCTCGGCCCGTTCCGGGGTCAGGTTCTGGCTCCAGGCGATGACCCGCATATTGAAGGCCAGCCCCACGCGGGCCACCTGCGCGCCCAACCGTCCCAGGCCCAGAATGCCCAGGGTTTTGCCGTCCAGACCGGTGCCGAGGGTGGACTGCCAGCAGCCTTCGCGGACCGCCCGGTCCTCCAGCGGAATGGAGCGCAGCAGCGCCAGAATCAGTCCCCAGGTCAGTTCCGCCGTAGCTGATGCCACCCCGCCCGTGCCACAGACCAGAACGCCCTGATCGGTCGCTGCCGCCAGATCGATCGCCGCATTGGCCATACCGGACGTCATCAGCAAACGCAGGTTGGGCAGGTTTTCCATCAGCTCACGCCGAAACGGCGTTCGCTCGCGCATGAGGCAGACAATCTCAAACGGCTGCAGCCGCTGCGCCAGAAAGTCCAGGTCTTTGACATTGTCATGGAACGCTTCGATCTCGACCTCGGCGGGTAGACTGCTCCAATCCACCAGCTTCAAAGCCACGTTCTGGTAGTCATCCAGGACCGCAACCTTCATGAGTCACCTCCGCGCATCGTGGGCCGCCCGGTGCACTAACCGGCGCATTCAGGTCCGTTATGGTAGCAGAGCAACGCGGGCGCGCTGGCGCTATCCTGTCGGCTGGGTAAACACTTTCGGACGCGGAGTCATGGTGCAATGAAAATTTGGGTCGATGCCGATGCCTGCCCCGTGGTCATCAGGGACATTCTTTTCCGGGCCGCGGAACGGACCAAAACCCCGCTGACGCTCGTCGCCAACCAGCCTATGCGGACCCCGGCCTCACGCTGGATCAAAGCACTGCACGTCAGATCCGGCTTCGACGTCGCCGACAACGAGATTCTCCAGCGGATCACTAGCGGCGACCTGGTGATCACCAGTGACATCCCGCTAGCCGCCGCGGTGATCGAAAAGGGCGGGCATGCACTGAGCCCGCGCGGCGAAAGCTACTCTGCCGATAACATCAGAGCCCGCCTCAACATGCGCGACTTCATGGACACGTTGCGCTCCAGCGGCATCGACACGGGGGGTCCGGCGGCATTGAGCCAGAGTGACCGCCGGGCGTTCGCTAACGCGCTGGACAAGCTTCTCCACCGGGCACGAAACTGACAGCTCTTACCATGCCGACCGGGCCAGCTCGGCGCGCGGCGGCTGCTCTATGTTGCGGGCCGCAATTATCGTCTAAGCTGCGCTAATTTAGCGGACCCGGTGACATTATCAGAACGTAAGCGCATGGGCACCACTCGACTGGAATCGTTCCGCACCGCGCTGGCCTCGGCGCATTGCGCCCGCTGATCTCAAGAGGGAGAACCACAAGTGTCCGCCAGGCCCGTGGCGCTGCTGCTGTTGACTGCCCAGATCCTATCGATGCTGGGGTTTTCCACTTATGCGGCACTACTGCCGCTACTGCGCGACCAGTGGGCCTTGTCGCATTCCGAGGCCGGGCTCGTCGGCGCCGCGTTCTTCGCTGGCTACGTGGCCACCGTTTCCTACTGGAGCGCACTTACCGACCGCAGCGATGCCCGCAAGGTTTATCTGACCGGCGGACTGCTGGCCAGCACCGGGCTGCTTGGTTTCGCGCTGCTGGCGCGCGGCTTGTGGAGTGCCGCGGCGTTCCAGATTCTTCTGGGCAGCGGGGTGGCAGCGACTTACATGCCGGGCCTGCGGCTGCTTTCCGACCGCGTCGGTGGCCCGGCGCAGAGCCGCTACATCGCCTTTTATACCTCGTTCTTCGGCGTTGGCAGCGCCCTGTCTCTGCTGCTGGCCGGTGCCGTGGCGGCGGCATGGGGCTGGCAGGCGGCCTTCGCCGTTTCCGCCGCCGGACCGTTCGCCGCCGCCGTGCTGGTTTACGGCGGGATGGCACCGGTTGCCGCAGCACCGCCGGTGAGAATGCCGTTTTCGCTGGCCAGGCTGTTTCCGCTGGGCGCTTGGCGACGCGTACTGACGCACCGGGCGGCGGCCGGTTATACGTTGGGCTATGCCGTGCATTGCCTGGAGCTGTTCGGTTCGCGCGCCTGGGTTGTCGCCTTCCTCGCCTTCGCCGCCGGCTTGCACACCGGCGGTGACCGTTTCCCGTGGGCGCCGGCGGCGACCGCCGCGTTCGTGAGCCTGTGCTCGGTGCCGGCGTCGATTCTGGGCAACGAGGCAGCACTGCGGGTCGGGCGACGCCCCTGGATTCTCGCGGTGATGCTCGGTTCGGGGTCGTGCGGCATTGTGCTGGGATTCTCGGCCGCAAGTTACTCGATCGTGGTATTGACGGTGCTGCTGGCCTACACCATGCTGGTGATGGCGGACTCCGCTACATTAACCGCCGGACTGGTCGCTGCCGCACCCAGTGACCTGCGCGGCGCCGCGATGGGGTTGTATTCGCTGGCAGGCTTCGCCGGCGGCATCCTCGGGCCGGTGCTGTTCGGAGCCGCCCTGGACGTCGCCGGCGGCGGTCGCACGCCCGCGTCCTGGGCGCTGGGATTTGCCGCGATCGGCTCGGGCTGCGTGCTCGGGTCACTGGGCGCACGCCTGCTGGGGCAGCGCGCCCGACGCAGCGTTTCTTGACCCTGGTCATGGCCGGCAGCAGCCCACGCGAGCAGACTGGCTGCCTGACAGTGCAAATAAGGAGCACACTATGACGACCAGTGAACATGTTGAGGTGCTGGTGATCGGCGGTGGGCCTGGGGGCACACCGGCGGCGATGGCTCTGGCACGCGGCGGCAAGCGGACGATGCTGGCGGTGGCGGGGCGGGGACTGGGTGGTGCCTGTCTGTTCGAAGGCTGCATCCCGTCCAAGATCTTCCGCGAAACCGCCGCGCGACGCCTGGAAATCGCCCGTAGCGGCGAATTCGGCCTGCGGCTCACCACCAGCCAGACGACGGTGGACTGGGCTGCGGTCCAGGCCCGCCGACACCGCATTCTTACCCAACGGGCTCAGGGAGCCCTGGCGCAGGCGCGTGCCATCCCCGGCCTGGAGGTGGTCTTCGGCCGCGCCCGTCTCTGCGGTTCACGTGAGGCTTTGATCGAGGCCGGCGGCGAACAGCGCCGGGTACACTTCAATCAGGTCATCCTTGCCACCGGCTCAGCACCCAACCGTTTGCCTATTCCGGGCGCCGACCTGCCCGGTGTGTTTACCTCTGAGGGATTGATCGAGATCGGCTTCGTGCCCGACACCCTGGTCCTGATCGGTGGCGGACCCATAGGCATCGAGATGGCGCAGATATTCGCGGTGCTCGGCAGCCGGGTGACGGTGCTCGAAGCCGCATCGCGCATTCTGGGGCCGGTGGATGCGGTGTTGGCTGAACGCCTGAGCCAGAAACTGATGGCCGACGGGGTCACCCTGGTTACCGATGTCCGGATCGACGCCATAGTGGGTGGCGACCGGCACCATAGCGTACGTTACCGCGAAGCGGAGACCGCACGGGAGGCTGAGGCTGAGGTCGTGGCCATCGTGGCAGGACGTCACCCTAACGTCGATGGTCTGGGTCTGGAAAACACCGCGGTACGCCATGATCGCCACGGCGTCAAGGTCAACGCCGAACTCGAGACCGACGAGCCGGGTGTATTCGCGACCGGCGATCTGATCGGCCACCCAATGTTTGCCCACTGGGCCACCGCCCAGGCACTGGCCGTAGCGGGCCACCTGCTCGGCCAAACCAGCCGCTGGCCCCGGCCCGAGCTTAACAGCGCAGTAATTTTCTCGCGCCCCGAGCTGGGCATGGCCGGCCTGACGGAAGAAGCCGCACGCGCAGCGGGAATGGATGTGGCGGTGGCGGAATACGACTATCGCAGCGATGCCCGCGCCCAGATCAGCGGGGAAGCCGATGGACTACTGCGCATCGTTTACCGCCGCGATGATTTGCGGGTGATCGGCATCCACGCCTTGATCGAAGGGGCTGCCGACATCATGGGCGAGGCAGCCCTGGCGGTTGCCGCCGGTGTGACGCTGCCGGTTCTGGCCGAGGCCATTCATCCACACCCGACCCTGACCGAGGCATTTGCGCTGGCGGCGCGCTCGACCCTGGCCACAATGCCGTCACAGACCGCCACGTCGTTGTCCTCACCATAGCGCCGAGTGACGTTCGCAGAGTCTGGGGCGGACGACTGGGTGTGCGGTGGCGGACCGGTCGCGGATGTTACAATCCGCGCCCTTTCACGATGATCGACGATACAACCCCCTGCCACCACCGGACCATGCCCTACGCGCCCAACTGCATCGCCGTTCACTATGCCGAACTTGCCCTCAAAGGACGCAACCGCGCGACGTTTGAGGCGCAGTTACAGCGCCAGGTGCGGCAGCGCCTACAGCGACTCGGGCTGAGCTGGCCGGCAACCCGCGAAGGCGGGCGGATGCTGATCGACGTTGCTGACCATCCGGCCCGTCTGCCCGAGGTTCTGGAAGCACTCGGAGAGACCCGGGGATTGCGGTCTACTTCCCCGCAATGCGGTTCCCGCTTGAGCTCGCCAGCGCCGGCGAGACGGCACTACAATGCGGACCGGTGGGTGCCGCGTTGCTTGATCTAGCCCGCAACCTTCATGGTCCCGGTCAGCGCTTTGCCGTGAGGGTGGCACAGCATGCCTCCGGGTTGCAGCTGTCCGGCCGGGCACTGGAACGGGCCTGGGGTACGGCGATTTTGTCCGAAACTCCCTGGGATGGCGTCAATCTGTCCGCGCCGGACCGTACGTTCCATGTCGCCACCTATCCCGAGGGGGTGTTTCTCTACGCCGATCGCATCACCGGATTGGGCGGCATGCCGGTGGGCATCAGCGGACGGGTGCTGACCCTGCTCTCCGGGGGCATCGACTCGCCGGTTGCGGCTTTCCTCATGGCGCGCCGCGGCTGCCACGTCGACGGGCTGCATTTCACGGCAAATTACCTCGATCGTGACGGTGCCGTGGACACACCGGTCGGACGTTTGGCCCGCCGACTGTCGCACTACACCGGAACATTGACCCTATATGTCGCGCCTTACGTGCGGTTCGATCTCGCACTCACCGGTGACCGCACCGGTTTCGAAGTCATGTTGTTCCGTCGCTTCATGCTGCGCGCAGCCGAACAAGTGGCCCGGCGCCGGCAGGCGGCCGCCCTGGTCACCGGTGACAGCCTGAGTCAGGTCGCTTCGCAAACGCTGGCCAACCTGGTCGCCCTCGAAGCCGCTGTTGAGCTGCCAGTGTTCCGTCCGCTGATCGGCCTTAATAAACAGGAGATCATCACCTGGGCACGTCAGATTGACACCTACAAGACCTCCATCCAGCCCTACAAGGACTGCTGCGCGCTGGTCAGTCGGGGCCCCCGGACCCGCAGTCACCCGGTGCAGCTGGCAGCCCTCGAAGCCAAACGGCTGCCGCACTATGACGATCTGATCGAAACGGTTCTGGACGAAATCCGGACAGTGCACTTCGAGTTGGGGGACGTCGTCTAGAAAAAACGGCCGGCACTTGTGTCAGCGCGAATGCCTGCGGGAGGGCCGGCTGAGGGGGCTGCCGTATTGACGATGGGCCGCAGTACGCGATGGCTGGACACCTCACGCGGCCAGCCAGCCCCCCGTCCAGCGTCGGCGGACGGCCGAACCAGCGTGCCGCCCACCTCAGGATACTACCGGATCGTCATCGCCTGGTGCTGCGCGCCACATAGGACTCCGCAGCGGGCGCTGAGGAGATCGTCATCCGCAACAGTACGGTCAGCAGCAGGCTCACGATGGCAAGGCCAATGTAGACGACATAGCCGCGGGCATACCCGACCGGTCCCATTATCTCGACGAAATGGCCCAGCAGTGGCGGCACCGCGAACCCGCCCAGGGCGCCGAGGCCTCCGACCCAACCGGCCGCGCCGCCGACCGCGTCAGGCACATAGTGCGGGACCATGCGGAACACAGCGGCGTTGTTGACCCCCATGCCGGCAGCGACCAGCATCTCGCCAACCACCGAGGTACCGAAACTACCGGAAAAGGTCATGATCGCCGCGCCGACCAGCAGGGTCAGCAGCGAGGCGATGGCGACTCGCTCTCCGCCCAGCTTGTCGGACCAGCTGCCGCCCGGCACACGGATGAGCGACGAGAACAGTGAGAAGCTCGCGGTCAGGATAATGGCGGTCCAGTGCGAGGTACTGAAGAAGCTCTGCCAGTAGGTCGGCAACCAGGCGGTCAGGGCCAGAAAGCCACCGAAAGTGGTGAAGTAGAGGATCACCAGAGGCCAGGTGCGCCATTGCCTGGCCGATTCCACCAGCGCATGCAGTGCACTTGCCTGGGGGAAAAGTTCCTGCCCCTCCGCGGTGGCCACACTGCGGGCCTCGGCGGGCGTGCTGCCGTGATGACGGAGCTGAAAGTACCACGCGTTATGGCCCAGCACGACATAAAGTCCGATACCGACAATCACCAGACCCAGCGATACCAGATAGGCGGTCCACAAACCGCCCATGGCGATAATCAGCGGCAGAATCAGTGCCACCAGGCCCGGCGAGGTATTACCCAGGCCGGCGTAGGTACCGAGCGCCCAGCCCTGCTGGTGTTTGGGAAACCAGTAAGCGACCTGGCCGATACCGACCGAAAAAGTCGCGATGCCGCAACCTCCAAGGGCCCCGAACAATAATAGCCAGGGATAGTTGCTCTGATTCAGGTGATCCGGATAAAGCGTGAGCAGCATGTAGTACAGACCGCCGATGCCGACCACCGACAGCAGCAACAGGATCAGAAACGGCAATTTGCCGCCGGTGGTGTCCACCCAGGCGCCAAACGGGATGCGCAGCAGCGATCCCGTCAACATCGGGATAGCCACCAGCAAACCGACCTGTCCGGGGCTGAGCTGCATGGCCTGCATGAAACTATGAGCGGTGGGTCCGAACAGGGACACCGCACCGAATCCGATGAAAAAGCCAACGGTGGCGCCGAACAATGCCTTGTTGGGACTGCCCCGGAGATGGGTGGCAGCGGAAGTCGACTCAGACATGGCACATCGTCCTCATGGTCCAGTAAATAAGCTGTCTGGAGTGATCGCGCGCAGCGTCTCGAGCGCGCCATTCCTGATGATGCGGCCATGCTAAGGTTTTGCTTCGGCTGGTGAATTGATATATGTCAAAAGCACGCCGGTGCTGTCAGCGAGCGCAACGCCTGGCCCATCACCACCGAAGTACGGAAACGGCGGATATTGCGGTCATCGAAAAACAGGCGTCGTGTCAGCGCCTCGAAATCGTCCATACTCCGGGCTAGCGCGATGATGACGAAATCACCTTCTCCGGTGACGTAGTAACACTGCTGCACCAAGGGTTCTTTGACGGCCTTGCGCCGGAAAGCATCGATCTGATCGGCGCGTTCCCGCTCCAGTTCCACCATCACGATGAACGTCATCGGCAGACCAACGGCGGCCGGATCCACCACCACAACCTCGCGGGTGATCACTCCCAGCTCGCGCATGCGCTTGATACGGCGCTGCACGGCGGGCGCCGAAAGCGAAACCTCGCGGGCCAGCGATTCCAGCGACTGGCGGGCATCGTGCTGCAGCAGATCCAGCAGTTGCCGATCCATGTGATCAAGAGCAATGTGTTTCATGAAAGCCCCAAAAATAAGTGTCAAATAAGCAAAAAAATTAAGTGTTCGTAACGATACACGCAAAACTATTTCACCCCCAGCCGCTACTCTAGCCACATTGATGCAACCATTCGGTTAAACCTTGGAGCTACTGCGCAATCCGTTCCGCAAAGTCGGGCTGCCGGTCAACACCGGCTTGGCGCCCGGCGACGTCAGCACCGATCCCGCCACGGCCGCGGCTCTCTTGCAATGCTGCCCGGCCTATGCACCGACGCCACTGCGCCGGATGCCCGACCTCGCCCACCGGTTCGGTGTGGCGACGCTGCTGCTCAAGGACGAGAGCAGTCGCATGGGCCTCGGCAGCTTCAAGGCGCTGGGTGCTGCGTACGCCATTGCCCGGCATGCCGCTGCGCGGTTGGACGCCTCCGGGTACCCCGCCACCGATCGGCCAGTAGCCGAGGCGCTAGCGGACACTGTTTACGCCTGCGCCAGCGCCGGCAACCACGGCTTGTCGGTGGCTGCCGGGGCCCGGGTGTTCGGTGCCACTGCAGTGATCTATCTGGCCGATTCGGTTCCAGAGACCTTCGCGGGACGTCTGCGTCGGCTCGGAGCCCGTGTGGTCCGGCCCGGCGGTGACTACGAGGATGCCATGGCAGCGGCCGCTGCTGACGCTGACGCCAACGGCTGGGTACTGCTGTCGGATTCGTCCTGGCCGGGCTACACGGAGCTACCCCGTCAGGTCATGGAGGGTTACCTGGTGATGGCCGCCGAGGTGACCGGTGAGCTCTCCGCGCCACCCACCCACGTGTTCCTGCAGGCGGGTGTGGGCGGCCTGGCCGCTGCGGTAACGGCACTGGTTCGCGCCCGCTGGGGCGCTGAACCGGTCATTATCGTGGTCGAACCCGACGCCGCTCCAGCCTTGATCGACAGCATTCGGGCGGGTCGACCGGTCACGACCTCTGGCCCCGTATCCAGCATGGGGCGGCTTGACTGCAAGACCCCCTCACACCTTGCGCTGGCGGAACTGGCACGCAATGCGGACTTCTTCATGACGCTGGGCGAGGAGGAGGCTGCGACAACCGTGGCACTGCTGGAGCGCCACGGCGTCGGGACGACACCGTCGGGCGCCGCCGGCGTGGCAGGCCTGCATCACGCGGGCGGGCACCGGACGAACCTGGCACTGTCGCCGCAGAGCCGGGTGCTGGCATTCATTTCGGAAGGCCGCGAGGATGCCGCATGAGCCGTGACAGCAATAGCGCCCGAGGCACAGCAAGCGGACTGAGCGGGGCGGCGACGGGTGAGGCACTGCCGCGCGGCTTTCCACCAGCAGAATTCGAGCGGCGCCTGGAATCGGCCCAGCGCCTGATGGCGGACGCCGGCCTCGATGCGCTGCTGCTGACCACTGAGCCGGAGGTGCGCTATTTCAGCGGCTTCCTCACCCAGTTCTGGCAGAGTCCGACCCGACCCTGGTTTCTGATCGTGCCGCACCGGGGCAAACCCATTGCCGTAGTGCCCGAGATCGGCGTGCCCGTCATAACCCGCAGCTGGGTCGATGACATCCGCAGTTGGCCGTCACCACGCCCCGCCGACGAGGGGGTTTCGTTGGTCGCTGAGACGTTGCGTGAGGTCGCCGCAACACCGGGGCGCATCGGTGTCCCCATGGGACCGGAAACGACCCTGCGCATGCCGCTCGCGGATTTTCGGCGGTTGACGGAGCAGTTGCCGCAAGCCGAAATCGTCGATGCGACCGCGCTGATTCGGACCCTGCGGATGGTCAAATCCGACGCGGAGATCGCCAAGATCGCCGAGGCCTGCCGCATCGCCTCTGATGCCTTCGACGCGGTGCCCAACCTGGTACAGGCGGGACAGCCGCTGGCCGAGATCTTCCGTGTCTTCAAAATGGAGTTACTGCGGTGCGGCGCCGATGATGTGCCCTATCTGGTCGGTGCCGCCGCTCAGGGGGGGTACGCGGATGTCATCTCGCCGCCGGGCAACCAACCGCTGCAAACCGGCGACGTGCTGATGATGGACACCGGTGCAACCTTCGACGGCTATTTCTGCGATTTCGACCGCAACTACGGCATCGCCACGGCGGACGACGCAGCACGGCGCGCTTACGCGACGCTGTTCCAGGCCACCGAGGCCGGACTGGCCGCCGCGCGGGCCGGTACAACCTGCGCCGAACTGTTCGGCGCGATGCAGGCGGTGATCGAAGCGCGCGGCTATGCTGCCGGCAATGTCGGACGAATGGGCCATGGCCTGGGTATGCAGCTGACCGAATGGCCGTCGCATTGCGCCACGGATCACACGATTCTGGCGCCCGGCATGGTGATCACGCTCGAGCCGGGGCTGACGATAGCAGCGGGACGCACAATGGTGCATGAGGAAAATATCGTGATCCGCGCTGACGGTGCCGGATGGCTATCCCGTCGAGCTCCAGCCGAACTTCCGCTGGTTTAGCGATGCGGCTGGCCTACCGGACAGACGGTGGCGCGGGAAGCCGCGCGCGGCTGGGTCTGATCGTGCTGCATGTCGATGAAACCATCGAGGACGAGTTCCGTCGACTGCTAACGGGCCTGGACGGCACTGCACTCCACGTCACCCGGGTCAGAAGCGGAACTGACCTGACCGAACAGACGCTGAACGCAATGGCGACAGGGATTCCCGCTGCCGCCCAACTGCTTCCGCCCGAGGCAGCACCCGACGTGATCGGCTTCGCCTGCACCTCGGGTGCTGCCGTGCTCGGGCCGGACTACATCGCCAGGCTCATCCGTGAGGCGCGCCCGCGGAATGATCCTGGAACGTTTGCCCGGAGCGCGATCACCAACCCGTTGACCGCCGTCGTTGCCGCATGCCGGACACTCGACATCCGCCGGCTGGGTATCGTGACGCCCTACGTCCCGCGTGTGTCAGCCACGCTCGGCACCGCGCTCGAGACATCCGGACTCACTGTCTGCAGCTTCGGCTCATTTGAGGTGGCGACCGAACGGCGGGTGGCGCGCATCAGTCCCGATTCGGTGCATGAGGCCATTATCCGGGTGGGCCAAACGTCGGACTGTGATGGGGTGTTCGTCTCGTGCACGAACCTGCGCACCCTGGCGGTCCTGCACGAAGCCGAGCGGCTGCTCGGACGACCGGTGATCTCCAGCAACCAGGCGCTGGGCTGGCACATGCTGCGGCTGGCCGGCATCGACGACCACCGCAGCGGCTGGGGTCGCCTGCTCGCCGGCTGACCTGGCGAGCGATAGCGGCCCGCTACATTGAATTGACTTCCAGCGTAACACCCGGCACCCGGACCGCTCGCTGGACGTAGTCGAGAATCGCGGCAATCACTACGGTCATTGCCAGATACACGGCGCCAGCCAGCAGAAAGGCCCAAAAGTACTGGAACGTCTCCGCGCCGACTTCCGAGGCCCGCGCCGTAATCTCACTCAACCCGATCGTGTAAGCGATCGAAGTGAATTTGAACTCAAGAATGGCTTCGTTGGACCACTGCGGTATCACCCGGCGCAGCGCCTGGGGCAAAACCACCCAGATCATGGCTTGCAATGCCGACATGCCGTGTGCCCGCGCAGCCAGCATCTGGCCGTGGGATACCGATTGCATGGAGCCGCGGAAGTATTCGGCCTGATACGCAGCCGAATTCAGTCCCATGGTGAGCGCCGTGGCCACGAAAGGCGAGAAGGTAATGCCGACTGACGGCAAACCCAGGTACACGATAAACAGCTGCACCACCATCGGCGTGCCACGGAACACTTCGACGTAGGCTGTCGCCAACGCGTATATCGTGCGACCTCCGTAGAGCCTGGAGAATGCCAGCACCAGACCCAGGGCGAATCCACCCACCATGGCAATGATCCAGACTTCCAGCGCGACTGGAATGCCCGCGACAATCGCGGGAAGATTCGACAGCGTGAAATCCCACACGTCACATTTCCCCTACCGTTTCCAGCCTTATACAAGCCGGGCCTAGCCGGCCATTTTCTCTTTGGCGCCCGCCCCGGACAGATATTCCAGTTTTCCTTCCATCTCTGAGGGTGGCCCGTGCCAGTCGATCACGCCCTTGCGCATCAGATAGATTTCGTCCGAAATCGACCGCACGAAATCCATCTCGTGAGACACGATAAGCATCGTCATTCCCTCGCCGGCTAGCTCCCGCATCACCTCCAGTACACCCATGGTCAGCTCCGGATCGAGCGCCGAGGTCGCTTCATCGAACAGCATGATCGCAGGATCCATCGCCAGGGCACGCGCGATCGCCACACGCTGCTGCTGGCCGCCCGAGAGCTGGGCTGGATAATTTACCGATAGCTCGGCCAGCCCAACCCGTCTCAGCTCTGCTGCCGCCCGTTCGCGGGCGGTCTTCCGGCTCATTCCCCTGACTCTTCTCAGGCATAGCGCGACATTCTCCAGCGCCGTCAGGTGGAGAAACAGATTGAAGTCCTGGAATACAAACCCGATTTGTGCCCGGTGGCTGTTGATATTGCCACTGCGAAGCGATTGCCCGCGAAGAATAACGTCACCACTATCGGGTAGTTCCAGCATATTCACGCAGCGCAGCAGCGTGCTCTTGCCTGAACCGGACGGCCCGATTATTGACTTTACCTCGCCCCGACATATCTCCAGGCTGACGCCTTTTAGAACAGGCATGGCACCAAACTGCTTGTGGATGTCACGTAATTCCAGAGTTACTTCAGACATTAAATGAACCTTTAAACAGACCTGAACGAGCCACCGGGAATTTGCACACGGCGCTCCAGCGCATATAAGAGAGAATTTCCGATCTTGTTGACGATAAAATAAAGCACTGCTGCCGCCAGGAAGACGCCCAGGATATGGCCACTCGATGCGGTCACTATGTAGTGGGCCTGGCGCGTCAGTTCAACCACACCGATAACATAGGCCAGTGCAGTGGCTTTGATCTCAGAGGAGAATTCATTGGTCCACGGGCCAATAGCATATCTGAATGCCTGGGGTACGATCACAAATATCAGTGCACCGAATTTGTTCAGTCCCATAGCTCTGGCCGCTATATATTGTCCTCTCGGTACCGAATGCAACGCACTGCGAAATATCTGTGCTTGATAGGCCGCCGAGCGCAACCCCAGAGCGAGCACAGCGGACAGATATGAGCTGAGATTGAAACTGGCCAATCCGTAGTAAAATATGAATAGCAGCACAATAATGGGCACGCCGCGGAAAACGCGTTCGAAAATCAGCGCTGGAAATTGCAGGATATACGACTGTGGCCCGGCAGTCTGATATAGCGCCAACGGCACGCCGATCAGGAGACCGACAAGCAGCAGACTGACCAGCAGCAGCAGTGTGACGCCCAGACCCTGCAGCAGATAGGGCAGATTCGATAGCAGAAGATTTTCAAGCATGGATATTCGCTGGTGACAGAATGGGAGCGGGGTACGCAACCCCGCTCTCTATCAAAACCGAACTTAGTTGCCGATATTCGGAAGACCGGGAACCGGCTTGTTATAGGTATTCACCCAATCCGGCATATAGGCAGGAACCGTAGGGACACTGGCGCCGGGAATGTAGTGATGCACGATCTGCCCCCAACCGCCATCCTTGTAGATCGCCATAATGCCTTTATTGAGCTTGGGCAGAAGGTGCTTTGGATCGCCCTTTTTGACGGCCACCGCGAGTGGTGCACGGATAAAGATTTTACCAACGATTTTGACCGGGCGCCCCTTGCTGATGAATGTCGCGGCAGTGGTGGCGGCCACATCGACGCTGGTCAGACGGCCTGCCAGCATATCGGCAACGGCGGTTACGTAATCATCGTAGGCAACGGTTTTCGCGTCACATCCCTTTAGCTTGAGCACATTGTTTTTCATCCACGACTGCTGAGTGGAGCCGCCTTGCACGCCGACCTTACCGCCACCACATACGGCACTGAACAACGTCTTGTCCGATTTCTTGGGAACGATGATCACATCGTTGCTTTCAAACCACGGAATCGAGAAATCGACCGCTTTGGCCCGTTTCTTATTTACGATCAAACCGGTAACGACCAAATCGATTTTCCCGGCCATCAGAGCTGGAATAAGCGAAGGGAATGGCAGATCCTTGAATTTAACATCCATGTTTTCCTTTTTCGCTATTTCCCGCACGGCATCGATCGCAATTCCTTCAAACTTACCGTGATCCACATAAGCCCATGGTGGAAACGATGGCTCCACACCAGCGACCAGGGTGGCAGCATTGGCCGCTACGCTGAACGACGCCAGCATAAAGGTCAATAACGCAATGGGATAAGCAACTACTAAACGGCCTTTCATAAGGACTCCTCTCATTCTCGTGAGTTCGAACAAAGCGGCATCGCTGGATTCGGCGGCAGCGACAGATATATCAGACTAGCATCCTGTCGGGCGATTAATAAACGGAGTTGATGCCGAAAGGCCGGTGCTTTTTCTATGGGTGACGCTTGTTTCAAAATTTTTTTTGGCTGACATTCATCAAACGATGTATCCAATCATTGCAAGCCAGCCAATATATGCCCTGAGAATCGTAAATTTTAACTGCGTTATGCTTGGGTTTCGGTTTACGGCAAGGGCATGCGTTGCTACCCAGCATCGCTTGACCCGTCGCAAGTGGGCGGAAAAATCCACCCGCTGCGACTTCACGGCGCTACAATTGGGTTAGTCGCTGCAAAGGGGAGGTGATCTCGTGAACCAAGGCAACGAACCCGTGCTTGGCGTCGTCCTGGATGAGACAACCGAATTCAGCCTGACCGAAATCTGCCAGGCCTGCGAGGTCCACGCCGAACTCGTGATCGAACTGGTGTATGAGGGTATCGCCGACCCCCGCGGTGAAGCACCCGCAACCTGGCGCTTCAGCGGGCCTGAATTACCGCGCCTACAGCGCGCTCTGCGGCTGCAGCAGGATCTGCAGATCAACTGGCCTGGTGTCGCTCTGGCCCTCGATCTGCTCGACGAAATTGCAAGGTTACGTGGGCGCCTGCGCGCCGCAGGCGATGTCTGATCGATCGGAATTGCGCGCCCCTTGCTGAGCGCGGTCACACCAACCAAATCACTCACTGGTCGCGTTGAAGCCAGGTGCTGAGACTACGCGGCAGGTTAAGGCGTGCCAGGCCTTGGGGCAAAAACATGACGAATGCCACCAGCAGTGCACCGTAGACCATCAGACGGTAATCCCCCAGCACCCGAAGTTCCTCCAGACCGAACGTCACCAGAAACGCACCGCCCAACGGACCCAGAACTGTGCCAATGCCGCCCACCAGGGTAATGACCAGAATGGTGATCATGATATGCACGCCAATGGCCGACTCCGGCGTGAGGATCCGCAGATAGTGCGCGTAGAAAGCACCCACCACCCCGGCGATGAAGGCACTGGCGACGAAAGCCGCGAGTTTATAGCGCGTCAGACTGACTCCCAGGCTATCGGCTGCGGTTTCCGAGTCGCGGATAGCCTTCAGCGCCAGACCGGTACGACTGTTCACCAACCAATTCAAGCCGATCATCGCGGCCGCGAGCAGCCCCCATGCAACATAGTAGTAGGCCGTCCGGTCAGCGACCCCGAAATTCACCGGGCCCACGGCTGGTAGCGTTGGAATGCCAGCCAGCCCCATGGTACCGCGGGTCAGACCGGTCAGATTGGACACCAGGATCTTGACGATTTCGGCGAACGCCAGGGTCACGATCGCGACATGGGCAACGGAGCGTATCCGCAGTACCGGCAAGCCGATGATCAGACCTGCGCTGGCCGCAACCGCACCACCCAGCCAGAGTGTCAGCCACGGACTCAACCCAAGGCGCATGGCCAGCAGCGCGGAGGCGTAAGCGCCCAGCCCAAAAAACGCCTGATGTCCGAAGGTAAAGATGCCCGCATAGCCGTTGATGAGATTCCAGCTCAACGCCAGCAATGCGAAAATCATACTGAGGATGAACAGGTGCAACACATAGGGATTGTGTACCACCAGCGGCACCAGCAACAGCGTGACCAGCGCGAGCGCAACGCCACCATAACGTTGCGGCGCTCCGACGCCGCCCATCAATTGCGCTCCTCAATGCCGAGTAGGCCCCAGGGTCGTACCCAGATGATTAGGACCAGGAAGGTGAAAGCGATCACGTCGCCCCATTCCGACGACGTATATAGCACGCCCAGACTCTCCACCACACCAAGCAGCACACCTCCTGCGATGGCGCCGCTGAAGCTGCCGAGCCCGCCCAGGATGACCACCACGAAGCCTTTCAGCAGGGGACTCAGACCCATGAACGGATTCACTGCCGTAATCGGTGAAAGCATGGCCGCCGCCAGCGCCGCCAGCGCCGCTGACAAGCCGAACGTCAGCGTGTAGACACCCAGTACATTGACGCCGTACAACTGGGCGGCGTCAGCATCCTGTGCCGTCGCACGCAGCGCCAGACCAAAGCGGGTATGCCTGAGAACGAACCACATGAGTGCAACGGAACCGACCGATACCGCCAGGATCAGCAGCCGCTGATAGGCAATGCGGATGCCGAAGAACGTGACTACGCCGTTGACGAAATAAGGCACATTCTGGAAGTTTGGCCCCCAGATGTGCAGCGCCAGGTTCTGCAAAAAAATGGAGATACCCAGCGTCGCGATGATGGTGGTGAGCTGCCACACCGGACTCGACAGCAGATGATGGATGATGGTGCGCTCGATCACCATGCCGATCACGAAGACTAGCACCACCGCCACGCAGGTGGCGATCAGAGGATCGAACCCGAGTACTGCGTAGACGTAATAAACCAGGTATCCGCCCAGCATGAAAAACTCGCCATGGGCGAAATTGAGCATTTTCATGGTGCCCCAGATGAGCGTGAGACCACTCGCAAACAGGGCATACATCGATCCCACGATAATACCGTTGATGATCTGGGCAATCACCAGCTGAATCGGCATATCCACGCTTATACTCCCAAGTAGGCTCGCCGTACGGCCTCGTCCTGCATGAACGCCGCGGTCGGTCCGGTTCTCACCACGCTGCCGTTCTCCAGCAAATAGGCGCGCTGTGCCACGTCAAGTGCAAGCTGCGCGTTCTGCTCGACTACCAGTACCGCAACCCCGTCCCAGTTGATCCGCTGAATGATGGCGAACAGCTGCTCCACGATTTTGGGGGCCAGTCCCAGCGAGGGTTCATCCAGCATCAGCAGGCGCGGCCTGCTCATCAATGCCCGGGCCATCGCGAGCATCTGGCGCTCGCCTCCCGACAAAGTCCCGGCGTATTGATTCATACGCTCCTGCAATCGCGGGAACAGCTCGCTCATGGTCTGGAGCCGCGTCCAGCGCTCGCGCCATACCCCACTGCCATAAGCCCCCATCAACAGATTCTCGCGCACCGACATCTGGGGAAACAGACGGCGTCCTTCGGGCACATGGGCTATACCCCGCGAGATCAAGGTATGGGCCGGCGCCCGATCGATCGCCGCGCCGTCGAACAGGATCTGTCCCGCCTGCGGTCGCAACAAGCCGGAAATGGTATACAGCATAGTGGTCTTACCGGCACCATTGGCACCGATCACCGCCACCACCTCGCCGGCGTCGACCGCCAGGGTCAGGTCGTGCAGTGCCCGCGCCTCACCGTAATAGACGGCGACGGCGTCAACCTGCAGCAGCGCCACTGAGCGACCCTCCGAGATAGGCTTCGACGACGTCCGGATTGGCTGCCACCGCCTGGGGAGATCCATCGGCGATAAGGCCGCCCTGGTGCAGCACAACAATACGGTCGGCCACGTTCATGACCGCACGCATAACGTGCTCCACGAATATCACCGCCAGACGCGCACCACCCAGCTCTCGGATAATCGAGGTCACGTCATCCACTTCCTCCGGCGTGAGTCCCCCCATGACCTCGTCCAGCAGGATCACCCGCGGCTCCGTGGCCAGTGCGCGCGCGAGCTCGAGCTTCTTGCGCGCGCCCAGCGGCAAAGCACTGGCGGGCGCTTTGGCCCAGCGGGTCAAGCCAACCTGCTCCAGCCATTGCTGTGCCGTATCGCCGCCACCGGCACGGTGGCCGCCACGCCCGAACTCCAGCGCAACCGCCACGTTCTCCAGCACGCTCAGATTGACGAACGGCTGGGGAATCTGGAAGGTTCGCGCCACCCCGAGCCGACAGCGGGCATACGGCTTGAGTGGTGTGATGTCGCGCTGATCCAGATAGACCCGGCCACCGGAAGGCGCCAGCGCGCCCGCAATAATGTTAAACAGCGTGGTCTTGCCCGCGCCATTGGGCCCGATCAGCCCCAGAATCTCCCCAGCGTAAGCTCCCAGGGACACCTGATCGAGCACGCTGAGGCCGCCGAAGGCCTTGGACAGACCCTCGACGGTCAGAACAGCCGATGGATCGGGCAAGGCCTATTTCATCCACGGCTGGACGCGGTACTTGCCGGTGGCCACTGCCTCAGGCCAGATGATGACGTTGTTGCCGTTCTGGATCTGGGAGGTAGGGATTGGAATGTACTCCGCACCATACTTGGAAGTATGGGTCTTCTGATTGAACACATAGCGGCCCAGCACGCCCTTGTAATCGGTTTTGCCGAGGGCGGCGGCAACCGCGGCATGCTTGGTCGTACCTGCCTGCTGGAACGTGTTCAAGACGATATTCATGCAATCATAACCGTAGCCGTGGTCCGAGGTTGCTGCGGTTCCAAAATGCTTCTGCACCTTCTCATCCAGCGACTTGTCAGCGGAGCGCTGTGCCGGATCGAACAGCAGCGGCGCCCACATCAGCCCTTCGGCGTTGCTGCCGGCACCCTTTAGGAAACCAGGGCGGGTCGGATAGTAAATGGCGAACTGGGACGCCTTCATGCCCTGTTCGTTGAACTGACGCGACAGCGCTACGCCCGAATCAACCGAGGTGAACACCGAAACCAGCACGGCCGGGTTCTGATAACTCAACTTGGTGAGGATCGAGTTGAAATTGGTATTACCCAGCGGCACTGTCTCGTTGGCGATGACCTTCCAACCGGCATGCTTGAATAACCCGGCGGCCAGCCCCGCGATCGAGCGGCCGTAGTCGGTATCCTCGACGACAAAGGCCACCCGCTTATGGGCCGGTTTGAAATCACCCTTTTTGATCAGCCAGTTATAGGTATCAAAAATGGTGGCCGCATAGCCATCACTGCTGAAATCGGCCTTCCAGAAGTATTTGTATTTGGATGGGTTCTTCGCGACCTTCTGAGAGATCACTGAACTCACCGGCTCGCAGCTCATCATGGGCATCTTGTACTGATCCGCCAGGTCCATCTCAGCGACGGTCACCGAACTCGCAAAGGCATCGCCGATGATGAAGTTGACCTGATTGTCCGTGATGAGCTTCTGCGCGGCACTTACCCCTTGGGCCGGATTGTCCTGGGTGTCTTCAAACAGCAGCTTTACCTGCTCCTTGTGGCCGTCAACATCCACACCGCCTTTTGCATTCCATTCGGCAGCCGCAATCTCCATGCCTTGCTTCAACGCCAGCCCCGATTGTGCCGCCGGACCGGAGAACGGACCCGTGACACCAACCTTGACAGTGCCAGCCGCCCAGCTCGCGGAGGCCATCCCCAGTCCTACAGCCAACATCCCGCCGGCGGCCCAATGCATCCAATGAGTTGCCTGCTTTGCCATTTGCTCGATACCCCTCTTGTTGCAGAAATGAATCTGCCGGCGTTGAAACCGGCATGGCACGCCGGTGAGGGTGCCGATTAAAGAAACGCGACGATGCAATCGGCCGCCGCCATTCAGTCACATGCAGACTTTAAGCAAAGCACATGCCATGGTTCTGCAAAAGCGGCTGACAACATAGCTTACGGCGTCATATGCGCTTCGATCACCTTTTTTATTTCTACCAGCGCACCAGCCGCATCTCAAGTAGACATTGCGTCTGCCTGCTTCCGGCCCAACATCTTACGCCACTCAAGGCAGGACGAGATCCAGGCATCCGATCCCTGCTATGCTTTCTCCTCATGAACATTGAGCCCGTCACTACCCACTGCGGCGCCCGGATCAAGGGCATCGATCTGGCCAACCGCATCAGCGCGGACCTCGCGGAGGCGCTGCGCCTGGCACTGTATCGCCACCAGGTGTTATTCCTGCCCGGCCAAAGGCTGGACCTCGCCCGGCAGAAAGCGGTAACCGGCTTGTTCGGGCAGCTCATGCAATTGCCTTACGTGGTGCCGATCGATGGGGATCCGGAAGTGATCGCGGTCAGAAAAGCGGCCAGCGAGGTGAAGGTGGGGGTGTTCGGCGGCGACTGGCATTCAGACTTCTCGTTTATGCACGTCCCGCCCGCCGGTTCGGTACTGAACGCCGTCACCATTCCTCCGGTCGGTGGCGATACGCTCTGGTCCAACCAGATTGCCGCGTTTGAAGCGCTGGACGACCAGATGAAGGCGCTGCTCGAAGGACGCGGCGTGATCCATGTCGGCGCGCCCTACGGCGCCAACCATGCTCCCGCGGCTGCGACCCGGGCCGCGGCCTCGGTACGGATGACCCGCGGCGATCCCGCAGCGGACCGGGAATGCATCCATCCGGCCGTGCGCCGCCATCCGGTCTCCGGGTCGCGGGCACTGTTCCTGAATCCCATCTACACCACGCGCCTGGAAGGCATGAGCGAGGCGGAGAGCGCACCGATCCTGGCGCGCCTCTATCACCACGCCACCCGGCCGGAGTTCTGCTGCCGCCATCGGTGGCGGCCTGGCGAACTGGTCATTTGGGATAACCGCACGACGCTACATTACGCCGTCAATGACTACGATGGCTACGACCGACTGCTTTACCGCACCGCTTTCAGTGACGGGCTGGCACCGGTAGCCTGAAATCACTGGTGCCATCAGCAAAATTCGTGCCCCCTGGCGCCGACCAGGGGCTTGCAAAAACATCCGGTAGAGCGGCACGTTAGAGAACGGTGCCAGCGATCATACGACGTTTCCATAGCAACCTTCTGCTGGCCGGTAGTGGTCAGCGTCAGCACTACACGGGGAGAGAGTCTGATGCAACGATTCGATTTGACGGGGCGTGTCGCACTGGTGACGGGCGGCAACGGCGGGATCGGTCTCGGTATGGCACAGGGCCTGGGTGAAGCCGGCGCGGCAGTGGCCATCGCCGGCCGCAATGCCGCGAAGGGTGAACAAGCCCGCGCAGAACTTGAATCACTCGGAGTCCGGGCGCTTTTCGTGTCCGTCGATGTCGCCGACGAAGCGTCGTCCCGGGCGATGGTCACGACGACGATCGAACAACTGGGCCGGCTCGACATACTGGTCAACAATGCGGGAATCAATCATCGCAAGCGCCCCGAAGAATATACGCTGGCCGAATGGCGCACCGTGCTGGACACCAACCTCACCAGCGCCTTCATCTGCTCGCAGGCCGCCTATCCTCATCTGCAGGCGGCCGGCGGCGGCAAGGTCATCAACATCGGGTCCATGATGTCAATCTTCGGTGCCGGCTACGCTGCGCCCTATGCCGCCAGCAAGGGGGGCATCGTCCAACTGACGCGTGCGCTTGCCGCCGCCTGGGCGGCCGACAACATCCAGGTCAACGCGATACTGCCGGGCTGGATCGACACTGAACTCACCCGCATCGGCCGACATCAGGTCGACGGCCTGCATGAACGGGTCCTCGGGCGCACGCCGGCGGGACGCTGGGGCGAACCGGAGGATCTGGCCGGTATCGCGGTGTTCCTCGGTTCGGCGGCGTCCAATTTTATCACCGGTACGGCCATACCAGTGGACGGGGGTTTTTCCGTGCAGGGCTAGTGCCGACACGGCGGCGCCGCCGGCGCACTCGCCTAGCGCTGCGCATGTCGTCCACCGGCGTTGAAGCGGGTCCCTAGGGTTGCTCGCGCCTGGCGCCGGCACCGAGCAGAAAACAGTGTGCACTGTGGGTCGCGCTCAGACGGGTCTCGCCCGGATAGTGCGCCCGGCACTGTGCCGTGGCGTGCGGACAGCGGGGATGGAAATGGCAGCCGCGCGGCGGAGCCGCCGGTGAAGGCAGATCCCCCTGCGGTGTGACCGCGTCGCGCCGGGGCGAGCCAATGCGCGGCACCGCTGCCAGGAGCGCCTGAGTGTAGGGATGACTCGGCCGGGTCAGCACCTCTTCCACGTTGCCTCGCTCCACGATCCGCCCCAGGTACATCACCGCAACCTCATGCGCCATGTAGGCCACCACCGACATGTTATGGGTGATGAACAGGTAAGCCAGACCCAGTTCACCCTGCAACTGCTGCATGAGATTGAGCAGCTGCGCCTGAACCGAGACGTCTAAAGCACTGGTGGGCTCATCACAGATCAGCAGCCCGGGTTCGACGGCCAGGGCCCTGGCAAAGCCGATACGCTGGCGCTGGCCGCCCGAGAACTCGTGAGGATAACGCTCCACCGCGGCCGCATCCAGACCGACCTGTTCCAGCAGCGCCGCGGTCTTCGCCCGCCGCTGCTGTTCCGAGCCGCCCAGCCGCTGCGCCAGCATCCCTTCCTCGATAATATCGCCGACCAGCATACGCGGATCCATCGAGGAGTGCGGATCCTGAAACACCATTTGCATGGCGCGCCGGCGGATCTTGAGCTTAGCGCCTGACAAGCCGGTCAAATCATCGTCGTTCAGCCTGACCCGGCCACCAGTGGGCTTGATGAGCTGCAGGATGGCCTTGCCCGCCGTGGTCTTGCCGCAGCCGGACTCACCGACCAGCGCCAGGGTGCGGCCGCGCGCCAGGGTCAGCGACACCCCATCCACGGCGTACACATAGCCGACAGTCCGTTTGAACAAGCCCCTGTGGATTGGGAAATGCACCTGCAGGTCGGTGACGCTGAGCAACGCCCCGGCGGCGGCGGCCGGTCGCCCCGGTGCCGGGGTCGCGGGCAGCGGCGGGATCCGACGGGTTTCGGACGGTGGGGTTTCGGCGGCGTATAAATGGCAGCGTACCCCGGCGCCCTCCGGCTGGGGCTGCCAGGCTGGAACCTCGTCGATGCAGCGCGACCAGGCCCGGTCACAGCGGTTGGCAAAACGGCAGCCATGGAAACGCTGGGTCAGTGGTGGCACCCGGCCCGGGATCAGCGTCAGCTGCCGGGTCCGTTTGGCCATATCCGGCAGCGACTCGAACAGCTTGCGGGTATAGGGATGCCGGGGATTGCGGAACAGTGCATCCCGCGGCGCCTCTTCGATGATCTCGCCGGCATACATCACCGCCACCCGATCGGCGACCTGGGCCACCACGCCCAGGTCGTGGGTGATCAGCAGCAACGCCATGCCACGCTCACGCTGGATGGCACCAGCAAATCCAGAATCTGGGCCTGAATAGTAACATCCACCGCCGTGGTGGGTTCGTCGGCAATGAGAATATCGGGGTTGCCAGCCAGCGCGATGGCGATCATCACCCGCTGCTTGAGGCCCCCCGAAAGCTGGTGTGGATATTGGCCGGCGCAGCGGCCGGGATCGGGTATACCGACCTCCTGCAGCAATTCGACACTGCGCTGCCGGGCAACCCGGAAACCCACCTCCGCACTGGCCCGCAGCGCCTCGCCGACCTGCTGGCCAACCGTGAGCACCGGATTGAGCGAGGTCATGGGTTCCTGGAAGATCATAGCCACGCGGCGCCCGCGCACCCGGCGCATTGCGCGCCTCGGGCAGACTCAGCAGATCCGTGCCGGCCAACTCCACCCGGCCGGCGACGATGCGCCCGGCTGGCTCGGGTACCAGCCGCATCAGCGACAGCGCGGTCATCGACTTGCCGCAGCCCGATTCGCCCAGCAACGCCAGCGTCTGGCCGGCGGTGAGCCTGAGATCCACGCCATCCACCGCCCGCACCACGCCCGTCCGGCACGCTCAGCTCTGTGGTCAGGCCGGCCACTTCCAGCAATGCAGTCATCGCCGCCACCTCGCCGCGCAGGCGCGGATCGAAGGCATCGCGCACCGCGTCGGCAAACAGGTTGGCGGACAGCACCAGCACCGAGCATGAAGAGGAACGCCGCCAGCGAGCGGCCACCACACCATGGGCTCGCGCCCCATTTCGAGGCGCGGCGCGTTGATCATGTTGCCGAAGCTGTTCATGGTCGGGTCGACGCCGACACCGATGTAGGACAGCACCGCCTCCGCCAGCACCAGTCCGGAGAAATCCAGCACCACTGGAATCAGCACGATGTGCATCACATTGGGCAGGATATGGCGGGTCATGATGCGCAGCCGGCTACACGCCGAAGGCCCGACGCCGCCTGCACGTATTCGAGTTCGCGCAGCTTGAGCGCCTCGCCGCGCAGCAGGCGGCACAGCCCGGTCCAGCTGGTGATGCCGAGGATGAGGCACAGCCACAGCAGGCGAAAATCGGCGCGCTGCGCCGAGGTGGGGAACATGTTCGGGATGGGCTCTCGACGTACACCTGCAGCATCAGCACCGCAGCGGCGATCAGCAGCACGCCCGGAATCGAATTCAGGGTGGTGTAGATATACTGGATCGGCGTCGTCCACCCGGCCGCGAAAATAGCCCGCCATGACTCCGAGCAGCAATCGCAAACGGCAGCATCACCAGGGTGGTCAGCGTGCCGATCACCAGCCCGGTGCGAATACTCTTGACCGCTTCGTAGAAGACATCCTCGCCGACCTTGTCGGTACCCAGGATATGGTAGTGCGGCGCCAGGTTGGCACAGGCCCCTACCAGCAAAAATACCGCGCCGGCGGTGATCAGGCCCGCCCGCCAGGGCAGCCGGGTGCGGCCGCGGAGGACGCGCACCGCAGCGCTGCGCCACGACCACCGGTAGCGCCGCGCCAGAGCGGCGACCAGCGCCAGGACCAGCAGCGCCACGCCCCCCAGCCCTTCCAGGACGCCGACACCCGCAAGACCCAGCACGTTGGCCAGCTCCTGCCCGGGATGGGTCAAGTCTCTGCCGCCCCATTTCAGGCGCGGATAAATTCGCCGCTCCGTACCATCCGGTCCCGTCACCGTCTCCTCGACGAACAACCGGGTGGCAAATGGTGCGGAATAGGTCTTTTCGCTGTGGTTGCGCACCGGAGCGATGAGCCAGTCCAATACGCTGATCACCTGCGGGGCGTAGCGCGCCTGGCCTTGCGGGCCGTGCCCGATCACCGGGCGGAAATGAATCGAGTCGAGTACACCGATGATCAGGTAGGCCAGCAGTATGACCGCCGATATCATGCCCGCGCGCCGCCGCAGGACCCGAAGCCAGGGCTCACGCAGATAACGCTTGCGGCGCGCATAGAGAATGAAGCCGGCCACCGCTGCCAGCAGCAGATACAGCAGGACGTCGGTGGCGAGAAAAACGGGCATCAGTCCAGACGGATCCTGGGATCGACCAGGGTGTAGCAGATGTCGGTTAGCAGCAGGCCGACGATGTAGAGCACCGAACCCAGAAACACCATCGCTCGCACAATGGCGAAATCCTGATTGTTGATGGCGTCGATGGTGTAGCTCCCCAGCCCCGGGATACCGAAAAACGACTCCATGATCAGGCTGCCCATGAACAGCAGCGGCAGGATCACCACGGCACCGGTGAGAATGGGCACCAGGCCGTTGCCGAGTACATGCCGGAACAACACCCGCAGCTCGGACAGGCCTTTGGCGCGGGCGGTACGCACATAATCTTTGGCGAACTCTTCAAGGAAGATGGTGCGATACCACCGCGTCCCCGACCCAATGCCGCTGACGATGCCGATCACCACCGGCAACACCAGAAACCGGGCGGCGTCCCAGCCATAGTGATAGCCGGAAATTGGCACCAGATGCATCAGTTTGCCGACCAGAAACTGCCCGCCGATGATGTAGAACAACGGCGAAATCGACATCAGCAGCACACAGGTGATCACGCCCCAGACATCGAGGTAGGTAGCGCGGAACAACACCAGCAGCAGCGCAAAGGTGATGTTGAGCGCGATGCCGATAACGAAAGTCGGTAGGGCCAGGGCCAGACTGGGACCCATACGCTGGCGGATGTCGCTGCCGATGTCGCGGCCCTGATCGGATTGCCCGAACCGGAATGCGAACACCTTGAGCGACCTGGTGAAAAAGATCGTGTCGGTGAATTTTTTCAGACCCGGGACCCTGGCATTGTAGAGCAACGGCTTGTCGTAACCGTGCTGTTGCTCCCAGTTCCGGATCATCTGTGGCGTGACGCGCTTGACGCCCAGCTGCATACGGGCGATGTCGGCCGGCGAATTGACCACGAAGAACAGCAGGAACGTGATCAGATTGACACCAACCAGGATCGGCACGGCGTAGGCGATGCGGCGCAGGATATAGGCGAACACCGTCGTGTCACCTGGTCAGCGGCCGCGGGCGGGCATGCTCGCGGCGCCAGAACAGCACGCCCGCCGGCAGCACCAACAGCACCAGTGCCCCGAGGATTAAAGCCAGCGGCCAGAGCAGCGGCTGATTCCACCGCCTTTGCCGAGCGGCCCGCCGGTCCGGGTCCAGGCGCAGATATTTCAACGAATTGTTGGCCATCGGGTTGAGCACGGCATTGTGGACCCAGCCATGGAACAGGGTGAACTGGCGCGGGTAGAAACCCCACGCCCACGGCGCATCGCGCTGGACGAGCGCAACCATGCGCTGGACGATAGCCTGGCGCTCCGGCCCGTTGGCCATAGCCTTCATGCGGTCGAACAGCCGGTCGAATTCGGCACTGGCATAGTTGGCTTCGTTGGCGCCGTGGTATTTGGCGGCGCCGTTGGGACCGTAGAGCAGGAACAGAAAATTCTCCGGGTCCGGGTAATCCGCCTGCCAGCCCCACAGAAATATCTGGTCATCGCCGTTTGCCATTTTCTGCTGAAAGCGATTGTACGTGGTACTGCGCACCACCAGCTGGATATCGAGCTTGGCGAATTGCTTGCGGTACCAGGCGACGCGCGCCTGGTCCCCGGGACCGGTCGCCACCGTATCCAGATACAGCGTCAGCGGCTCACCGGTCCGCGCGTCGACCCCGCCCGGATAGCCCGCTTCGGTCAGCAATCGCCGGGCCGCTGCGATCGGCTTGCGCTCCAGCTTCCCATCCTTGCAGGTATACACATAGTGATCGAGTCCTGCGCAGCCGTTCTGGTGACCGTAGATCCCCGGCGGTAACGGACTCTGGGCCGGAATACCCCGCCCGTTGAGGAAGATGGAGATGAAATCCTTGTAGTTGACGGCAATGGAGATGGCCTGGCGCAATTTCCGGGCTTGCATGCCGTCTCCCCCTACAACCGGGTCGAGCATGTTGAACCCCAGGTAAAAAATGGCCGGCTCCGTGACTTTCTCCAGGTAGATGCCGTGCTGCTTCATCGCCGGGGTCAGTCCCGCTTCGCCACCGCCGCCGATGTGGATGGCCTGATCGAAGCTTTCCGAGCTGATCCCTGAGATATCGTAATAGCCCTGCAGGAACTTGTTCCAGTAGGGGATGCTTTCCTTCTCCAGGCTGAACACGATTCTGTGGATGAACGGCAACCGTTCGCCGGCGTCGGCCAGCAATCCCTGCTGCCTCTGCGCCGGCGTACCGGTGCTCGGATAATATTCGACATGAAAGTTCGGGTTCTGCAGCAGAACCATGCGCAAATTGGGATTGTTCTCCACCAGCATGTACGGCCCCGTGCCGACCGGATGCCAGTCCAGCGTCAGGTCGCGGGCGGCCATGCCGGGCTGGGCATAGAATCTGTCGACCTGCCAGGGCACCGGCGCGAAGAACGGCATCGCCAGCCAGTAACGTATCTGCGGGTAACGCCCGTGCAGCTTGATCTGGTAACGGTAACGGCTGAGCACTTTAGCGCCGGCCAGTGGATACTTGCGCAGATCCAGCCAGGCACCAGCGCCCGCTTTGGCATCCAGGGCCCGGCGCGCCGCGGTAAGCGTTTTGGCATAGGCCTGCATGCCGACGATGTGCTCGCTCATGGCGCTGAAGATGGGCGACTGCACCGTGGGATCGGCGAGGCGTTTGATTTCGTAAACGTAGTCCTGTGCGGTGAGCTCCTTGGTGCCGGTTCCGGGGAAGTCCGACAGGTGCTCGACATGCCGGCGATCGAGTGTCCCCGGCTTGAGATCAAGATAGCGATAGTGGCCGGCGCCATCGCGGGCGAACGCTGGATGCGGCTGGTAGCGGATCCCCGGGCGGATGTGGATGGTGTAGACGCTGTAAGCGATCTGGTCCGGCGGCGCATCCGGCGGCAGCGGCTGGCCATTCTTGTCCTGGTACTGCAGGGTTGGCATAGCCGCCGCCGTGAGTGGTTCAAGCTGGTACGGCCGCTTGAGATAAGCGTATTGCAGGGGCGGCTCGTAGATCGCGCCGGTGAATACCGATTCATCGGTGCTGTAAGCCCGCGCCGGGTCCAGATGCCGGGGCCGTTCCGTGAACGCCCGGAACAGGGTATTGGCCGCAGCCGCCGCACCCGGATAGGGATTGTTCCACGGTCGCTGGCAGCCTGCCAGCAACAGCAGTACCAGCAGGCCGAACGCGGTCCGCGGGATAGCGCCTAACATCACCGCCGCGCCGCCCGCCGAAGAGTGGCTGCTCGCATCACTTGGACGACACTTGATGCCGCCGCGCCCGGCAACCGGTGCGGCGCCACTCGAGACAATGCCCTGCCGGCCTTGTGGTAACGGCCTTCGAATCGACGCGTTGGGAACTCATCTTCATGACCTTGCATTATGCCCATAGTGGCCGGCGCTGTAAGCTCCGGGCCTTGATGCCGGCAAATTGCGCCAGT
Organism: uncultured Gammaproteobacteria bacterium; assembly: GCA_963713445.1. GTDB lineage: Bacteria > Pseudomonadota > Gammaproteobacteria > Competibacterales > Competibacteraceae > CAVQMB01. The sequence continues at coordinate 349,587 of CAVQMB010000004.1, forward strand.
CTTCATTGGGCTCGATAGGCGGGCGACGGCCATCGAGCGGCCCATTGGCAGGAAACCGCGCTTGTCATCACATCACTTTCCTGATTCACTTCCCCATGCTCAGCAATGGCATTACCGATCCCATGCCGGGCCATTAATAATATCCGGGAGAGTCGTATGCGCCCCATCCAGCATGCCTGCACACCGCGCCAGGACATTCTCGGCGGCACCTTCAACCCGGAAATCTTCACTGCCAGCCTGCACCAGGTGCTGAAGGCCTATCGGGGCGAAGACAGCACCAGTCATGACCTGTACACCCGGGCCGAGCCGTTTTTCGGCGAGGCCACTTACCCGACTGCCGGTATGCGGTCGGTGCTCGATGCCGCACTGGGGCGGCTCACCGGCGACAACAGCCAGCCCGCGATCCAGCGCCTGGAAACCGGCTTCGGCGGCGGCAAGACCCACACGCTGATCGCTCTTGCGCATCTGGCCTATCGCGGCCGGGCGCTTACCGAGGTCGCCCGTGACGTGGTCGACGGCAGCCGGCTGCCTGCCGCCGGCAGCGTCGATGTGGTAGGCATTTCCGGTGAAGTGGTTGCGGTGCACCGCCAGCAGGGCTCGGCGCTGGTCGCCTACACCCTGTGGGCCGAAATCGCCCGGCAGATCGGCGGTCAGGCGCTGGCCGACAGCCTCGGTCCGGCAGTCGACTCCTGGGCAACCACCGATGAAGATTTCCTCGACGCGTTATTCAAAGGCCGCTCGGTCCTGATCATGCTCGATGAGTTGGCGCTGTACGCGGCCCGGTTGGCGGCTTTCCGGCCCGATGGCCCGGAACTGCTGGCGGCCAGCTTAATGGCGCTGCTGGGCTATGCCCGCACCCACAGCCGGCTGGCGGTCGTGGTGACACTGGCCAGTCAGGCCGATGCCTTTGCCGGTCAGACCCAGCGCCTCAGCCAGCTACTGGCGCAGGTGCGCGGCGGCGATCTGGCGGCCGACGATGTTCAAGCCATTGCTGATCGCGCCACCCATGATGCCCTCAGCGTCATCAGCCGTGATGCCAGCACCGTGACCCCGGTGCAATCCGGGGAGCTGTCGCACGTGCTGGGCCGCCGTTTGTTCGAGCGTATCGACGCCCAAGCGGCGGACGAGACGGCGGACGCCTACATGGATCTGTATCGTCGTGCCGCCGGCAGTCTGCCCGACGACGCCCAGCGCGAGGAGTACCTCCGTACCCTGCGCACCCACTACCCGTTCCATCCACGCTTCATCCGCTTTCTGACCCAGAAGCTGGCTCAAGTGGACAACTTTCAGAGCACCCGCGGGGTGCTGCGGGTGCTGGCTTTGGCCGTGCGCGGACTGTGGGAGACCGGGATCAGGATTCCGATGATCCACACCTGTCATCTCGATCTGCGCTCGCAGCGCATCGTCGAAGAGGTCATGGGCCGTACCGGCAACCTCGATCTGCGTCCCGCCCTGGAGGCCGACATCGGCAGTGTCGGCAGCGCCGATCTCGACACCGGCATGAGCGTGGCCCGGGGCTCGACCGGCGCAACCCGCATCCGGCCTGCTTACTGCTGTATGAATGGACGTGGAAGACGGTGTTCCTGCACAGCCTGGTCGGCCGCGCGGAGGGGCTGGGCAGCAACCGCTTCGGGCTGCTTGAGACAGGATGCGCTGCTGGAGGTTGCCGAACCTGAACTGGTGCTGGTGCAAGTCGACAAAGCGCTCGATGCCATCCCGCAGGAAGCGTACTATTTGCGCGAGCGTGACGGGCGTTTCTATGCCGATACCGATCCCACGCTGAACCGGATTCTGGAAACGATCCGGCAAGGCTTGCGACCCGAGCAGATCCAGCAGGAATTGTCTGACCGCGCCCGCCGGGTGATCAGCCGACGCGCCACCGACTCGTTTCAGCTCACGGCCGAAGTATCGTTGTGGAGCATATACCCGATCAGACTGAGCGGCCGGTGCTGGCGATCATCGACCCGCTGAGCGATCAGATCGATGTCGAGCGCATGGTGATCACTGCCGCCGAAAACCGGCCCCGAATCAATCAGAATTACGTGTTTCTGCTGGCCCCCGAAAGTGTCAAAGTGCTTACCGAGAGCTGGAACGAAGCGCGGGTGCAGCGGGTCCAGGAACGACTCAACCGGCTGCAGGACCTGGCCGGACGGGTGCTGGCCATGCACCGCTTGCGGCATCATCCCGAGCATTATGGCGTCGCGCCGCGGGCGCTGGCCGACGACGATTACGTGCAGCAGGAACGGGCCCGAAGTAACGACCTCAGTACGCTGGTCGCGCAGACCTACTCCTCGGTCTGGTACTCGGGCGGTGCCGGGCAACTGGTTCGCGGCGCCATCTACACCGGTGGCGGCGAAGGCGGTGTTTCGGTAATCGAGGAGCTGTATCGGGTGCTGCGTGAAGCCGGTGAGCTGATCAGCGCGGACGACGCATTCACCCGCGAAGGTCTGCTGGCGTTGGGGCGGCTGTGCTTCGAGCTGGGCGCGACCCCGCGGCTGGGGCAGATCCGCGACGCCTTCGCCCAGCGCCGGACCTGGCCGGTGCTGGAATCGCCGACGGTGCTGGCGCAATTCATCCGTGCCTGGGTCGATCAGGGCCAATAACGCCTGTTTCGCATGGATGATCCCGCCAGCACTCATCCGGACCACTTCCATAGCCGGGAAACCGGGTTGCCGCTGGATCTGGACCTGAGCCGGCCGGACTGGCAACTGATCAGCCCCGCCGGCGCGCGCCAGCGCGGCTGGGGTGATAATCGGCTGGATCCGGCCAAGGTCGAGAAGTGGCTGCGCGATGCCATTCGCTTGCAGCACGAAGCGCCATTCGAGACGCTTCACCAGCAGATCGTCCAGCGGCATGGCGAGCTGGCCGAAGCGGACCTGCTGGGAGCGGCCGAACGGCTGGTCCAGCGTGGCCAACTGCTGGCGTTTCCCGCCCCCCTGGGCGACGACCCCGAGCAACAGCCTGCCGAGCTCATCGACGGCACCCGGGCCATGTTCCAGCACCTGCAGCCAACCTATCACCTGATTTCTCCGGCCGAGGCGGCCTCCCGTGGCTGGGGGATCGCCGTTTGCATCCCACTTATGCCCGCCTGGTGCGGGACGACGACGCCTTCCGGCAGCGCCTGCTGGCGCAACTGCGCCGGATCGGTGCGCTTTACAGTCGCGGCGCCAGCACCACTATCCGGACGCTGGAGCTGAACGATCTGCGCCTGCCGGGCGCGCCCGCCTGCGGCTGGTTCTCGATGACGCGCCGCCGGAGACCATGAAACAACTGAGCGAATTGTTCGAGGTGCTGGCCGGTCTCGTCACGCCGACGACCAAAGCTCGGCCCGGCTGGAGGTCGACGAGCCGGACCGCAACTGTCCGTTCCTGCAAGCGGTCGATCCCTAGTCGCATTGATGGCCAAGACACCCCGAAAACCCGACCTGCGAGCGCGTTACGACCGCCAGATCGACGGTTACTGGCGGCGCGCGCCGTTGTGCTGCGAATCACCGAATGGAAGGACTATCCACCGCCGGTACTGGTGATCAAGAAGGACTGGCGCTGGACGAGGCCAACACCAAGAGCGGGCGTAGTCACCTGGTGGACCGGGATGGCTCTGGGGCGAGGCGCAACGCCGCTGCCTGCCGCTGCTGCGTGAACTGCTCGAACCGGTGTGCGATGACGCCGGCGTGCCCCTGGATCTGCACCGATTCTTGACCCGGGAGGGACTGAAACTGCGCATCAACCTGCCGCTGGACGACGATGCCGGCGCCAAGGTCGCACTGTTGTTCCGTCTCCAGGAGCGGCTGAACGATCTCGACCGGGTCGAGCTGATCGGCCGCCGCATCGCCCGTTTCAGCCGCGAGGAAGCCGCCTACTGGCTGTCACGCACCACCAGCTTCGGCGCCGACGGCAACCGCTGGGCGGTGGCCGGGCTGCGAACCCTGCTGGGCGGGCAACCGCAGGATCAAGGGGTGCAGAGGATGCTCGGCCGATTGCGGTGAATCGCGCCAGGGTGCTGACCGTTCCTGGAGCGACCTCAAGCTGGGATGTGCAATTCAGCAGACTCGGCCAGACAGTCAATTTCACACTCTACTTCACAATGTGTCTCCGCTAGCCTAAAGTAATGCGTGAGTCCGTCGAAACCGACTGTCCACCATCACGACCCAGGGGAAATGGCTGTGTCCACCGACTACAATCCGCTGACGGCATCGCCGCCAGCCGAGATTCCGCTGCCCGATGCACCCCTGGTTCAGGTTATCGCGCAGGTGCGTTTCCCGCTCGATCTATCAGTGGAGGACCGGCGTCTCATTGGAAAGCTACAAAATCGCCTACGGGAAGAATACCCGTTCATGAGCGATGACCGTCGAGCCGAGGACGGCGATTGATCGTCCCCAATCTGGCGTTTCCGCAATGCAGAGGACTCGTGGGGGGTGTCACTGGGTGGATACTTCATGGCTCTGGAAACCTCGGCCTACCAGAGCCGGCGGGATTTTCTGGCCCGGCTGGAGCGCTTCCTCAAAGCAGTGAATGATAGCTTTCCTCTCCGGTTTTCTGAGCGATTTGGCATACGCTATATTGACCGCATCGTAGATGCCGACGTCGCCGCCATCCAGCAATTGATCCGCCCGGAAATGGCGGGGCTTGTTGGCAGCAAGGCGGCAGCGCGGATCGACCATGCGATCAACGAGGTGCTACTGACGTTCCTGCTGAAAAAGCCAAGCTGCGCGCCCGCATCGCCTATCTGCCGCCGGAGATGACGATAGACCCTGCCGCCATCAAGCCGGTGGCGGCCGACTCCTGGCTGCTTGATCTGGACATGTTCAGAGTGGAACGACGCGCGTTCGATGTCGCCGAGCTGATGAACGAGGCGCAGCGCTTCGCCGAGAGAACCTACGCGTTTTTCCGCTGGACGGTTACGGACGGCATTGGCAATTATCAAAAGAGCGCACTCAACCTGAAATCCCACCTGGCCAGTCCAAGGACATTTCGGCGCGATTGATGAGTTCCGTGCAGCATTCGCTGTGCCGGGCCAGGCGCTTATCGTTCGACGGGGACATGACCCCCGACGCCACCCTGTCCGGTGGCGATCAATGGCACCGGAATTCAGAGGATTTCAAGCAGTCGACAAGCGCGTTTCACAGCCAGCCCGGGAACACTGCCTGCCGACGCCGCAGAAGCATCCGGCGCTCATCGATACCCTCGGGAGGCGACCCGGACGGCTATCCATGAGCTGCGCCGCCTGAGCGGACTGACCTGGGATCGGCTGGCACAGTTGTTCGGGGTGGATCGTCGCAGCCTGCATCACTGGGTAGCGGCCGACCCCTTAGCCGAAAGAACGAGGAACGGCTCAACCGGTTGCTTGCGGTGATCCGCCACATTGACCGGGGTGCTGGCGACCTCAACCGGGCAGGCATTACTCGCCCCCACCGCCGACAACATTCACCCGTTCGACCTGCTTGCGCGTGGAGAGTATGACGAGGCCAAGGAAATCCTCGGCCGGGGTCCGGGCGGGCAGGAAATCCGCCGTAAGCCGCTTTCGCCCGAATCACAGGCGGCCGGATACCCGGCTTTATGCCGACGAATTGGTCGATGCGCGTCATGAGCCGGTCCATGTCGAAAGCAGGGCTCGCGGGTGCCACGCGTGACGAGGAGCAAGAAGACGCGGTGACGGATGACACTGAGCGTGAGGATAGACTGCGAGATCAACGACGCGCTCCAGCACTGGCGGCAGGGTGATTGCACCGTGGGCGATCACTGGTTCGTTCATCGCGTCGATCCGCGCCAACCGCTTACTCGAAGCCGCGCAAGACGCGGACGACACTGAATCTGATCTCATCGAGGTTCCTGTATCCGGGTTGTTGTCATGACGCAAGCCTGCGAGCATCGTTCGTGGCTGCACCCGCCGCCCTTACATTGAATCGCCCCGCTTGTCGAAATCGGCGACGACATGCTCGACGACATCGAACGCGCCCGCCGGCCGCAATACGCCTACATTCGCGGGGTGGCGGATCGGCGTCTCGTCGCCGATCTGGATCGCGTCATGACCATGGAGAAATCGGTCCTCGCCGATTGGAAGCGTGTTCCTGGTTGTGAAACCGACCTCCAGCAACGCCGACTGGTGGAAGCATTGAACGCAAGCGGTCGCGTTTCGCCTTCCCGGACGATTTCACTGAACTGGCCACGAAACTACAAAAGCGAATCAATAACAAACACGGCCGAGCCAGTGTCGAAGGCAACGCGCTGCGCGCCTTGCGCGAGATACGGTGGCAGCGGCACCGTCCTGGGACACCGACGCGGTCGAGCTGACGTTCTATTTCATCAGGGATTCGGGTCAAGCAAATTTCGAGGGCCAAAACTGGCAGGATCTACAGCAAAAATGGCTTGCCTTGGTTCCCAAGAGGGGCCGCTTCATATCTGTCAACGGCACAGTCGTCACATTCGCAGACCTTACGGCCCAGGATTACCTCGAGAGCGATCCGCTGGATCTGGACCATCTATCGTCAGCGGCTGACGGCGATGTGTAGGCCGCCACCGCCCAGCCGCTTCAGGGCTATTCTCACCGCTAAAACAACACCGTATACCTCAGAGGGTCCCCATGGACACTGCCACCGCCACGACCGGCCTGCGCCTGATCGAAGCCGGCTTTCCCTGCCACCAGGTCGGCGCCGAGACCCAGCGCGAGCAGAGCGTCGGCCTGCAGCCACCGGTTAATCGCCTGCACGTCTGGTGGGCGCGGCGGCCGCTGACACCGTCGCGGGCGGCGATCATCGCCTCGCTGGCCCCGGCCGGCACCGACCCGGAGACCTTCGTCCGTCAGCTCGGCATCGAGCGCGTGCAGGCGCTGGTGCACGGCCAGCCCTGGACCCTGACCGGGAAATTGTTGGCGCGCATCGAACAACGCGGCGGACAGGAGTGGCTGGCGGTGGATGCCGTGGTGCTGCGGGCGCTGGCGAAAGAGCAGCGGCGCCGGGCGGACAACCTTGAACTGATTGCCAAGCTCGAGGCCCGCGATCCGCGCCTGGCGCACGATCCGGTGCTGGTCCGCTGGAAGGATGAATCGCAGCCGTTACCGGAAGCCGAAGCGGGCGACGAGCTGCCGGTGCAGCGGGTGATGGGCGATCCGGCGTGGGCCAAGGCAAAAATGGCATTTACTCAGCAACATGGCATCCGTTTCGAAGGAAATCCCTATGGATACAGCCGAGCCTTCGCAGCAACGACCCCGTATTCAGAGACGCGGATCACCGTGTTGGACCCCACTGCGGGCGGCGGCTCCATACCGTTCGAAGCGTTACGCCTCGGGCATACTGTTGTCGCCAACGAACTCAATCCGGTCGCCACCACTATTCTGCATGCCACTCTGGCCTATCCTGCTCAATTTGGTCCAACGCTAACGAACTACATAGTACGACGGACAAGAACTACTCGCCGAAACGGCTACGTTGGCCGACGCATACGGCGATCAGCAGGAGATACCTCAATCCGAGGGAGTCCGATTGACCCGGGCTTTAAGGCGCGAACCATTCGGACTTGTTCGAACAATTCAGCAGGGAGTCGATCGTCGACTATACCGACGTCCGCCAGGTCACCTGCCCAACCTGCTACGGCGAAGCCCCGCTGCTGAATACCTGCTGGCTGTCCAAGGAAGCCGGCGACCCCGGGCGTGAGCGTCGTCACCTACGGCCACGACGACAACGGCCGGCACGGCAAGGTCCGCTTCCGGACCTACCGCGTCAGCAAGGGCCGGGGACCCGACGGCGAGGATCCCAATCACGCCACCGTGGCGCGCGGCGTCGGCCAGTGCGTGCACTGCCGGCAGGCCATAACGGGCGACGAGATCAAGGCCCAGGCGCGCGGCGAATCGGAACACGGCCGCTGGCGCGAGCGACTGTATGCGGTGGTCGCCATCCGCCGCGAGCCCAGGCTGGACAAGCACGGCCGGCCGCAGCGCTATACCAGCGGCGCGCGGGCGGGCGAGATCAAGACCACCAAGATCCGCTATTTCCGGCCGCCCAACGCACGCGATCTGGCCGCGCTGGCCGAGGCCGAACAACGGCTGCAGGACCGCTGGGACGACTGGGAGGCGGCGGGGTTGATTCCGACCGAGGACATCCCTTACGGCCATCGTCGCGACCAGCGTGACGGCATCGTCAAATTCGGCATCACGCATTGGACCGACTTTTTCACCCCGCGCCAGTTGCTGGGCCATCTGACCCTGAGCGACGGTCTGAACCGGCTCAAGCCGCGGATTCTGGCCGAGCTGGGCGCCGATCGCGGCCGGGCGGTGATCACTTACCTGCAGTTCGCCATCGACAAGGGACTGGATTACAACAGCAGGCAGACCCGCTGGGAGTTCACCCGCGGGGTGGTCAAGGGCACTTTCAGCCGCCACGATTTCTCGCTCAAGTGGACCTTCGGCGAGATGATCTTCACCGGCCCCAACTCGGGCGCCGCCTGGGGCTTGTCGCAAATCATCGATGCCTACAAGGGCATTGCCGAGTTGATGTGACCCTTGCATGAGGCGACCGGCGGCCAACCGCCGGTGAAGGTCATCAACGGCACCGCCGCCCACCTGGCTGGGGTGGCCGATGCCAGCGTCGATCTGGTGTGCATGTACATCCGCCGTACTACAACAACGTCCAGTACGCCGAGCTGAGCGATTACTTCTACGTCTGGCAACGCCGCACCCTGACCGAGCTGTATCCCGATCTCTACCGGCGCCGGCTGACCGACAAGCAGGACGAGGCCGTGGCCAACCCGGCCCGCGACGGCGGGGCCGAGCTGGCCAAGGCCGAATACGAGCGGCTGATGGCGGAGATTTTCCGCGAGTGCCGCCGGGTGCTGAGGGACGACGGCCTGATGACCCTGATGTTCACCCACAAGTCGCAGGATGCCTGGGAGACGCTGACCCGCTCGCTGATCGAATCCGGCTGGACCATCACCGCCTCGTTTCCGGTCGAGTCCGAAGGCGAGAACTCCATGCACCAGAAAGACGTCGCCGCCGCCGCCAGCTCGATCTTCATCAGTTGCCGCAAGCGACCCCCTTCGGACGGTGCGCCGGCGCTGTGGCAGGGTCTGGGCGGGCAGGGCGTGGCGGCGCGATTCGATCGAGCGTGCACAGCAGGCGCTGGGCGATTTCGCGCCGCTCAGGCTGAATCCGGTCGATCGCATGGTGGCCTGCTACGGCCGGGCGCTGCAGGTGTTGTCCGAGCACTGGCCGGTGCTGGACGGCGACGCGCCGGTCAGCCCGGTGCGGGCGCTCACCGAGGCCAGCGCGGTGGTCGCGCAGGCGCAGGTGCAGGACATCACCGGCGGCCGCTTGAGTGTATCCGGGCTGGACGCCGAAACCGCCCTGGCGGTGCTGATCTACGGTATCTGGGGCCACCACGAATTCGCCTTCGCCGAAGCGCTGAACCTGGCCAAGTCGCTCAACCTGGCGCTGGAGAGCAAGACCGGCGGCTACCGGGCCGAGCCTGGCGCGGTCGGCATCAATACCGCCGCCGGCCGGCGCAGCCAGGACGCCCGGCTTTACCCGGCGCCACTGGTCCGCGCTGGCTCCAAGCTGCGCCTGGCCCGGGGAGCGCGACCCGCGCCGGCTGGCCCAGCCCCAGACCGACTGGGACCGGCTGCACGGCCTGCTGCTGGCCTACCGCGACGGCGACGTGCCGGTTGCCCGCGCTTATCTGGACCAGCACGCCGTCGGTCGCCGCGATCAGGTGCTGGATCTGGTCGCGGTGTGGATCGAGGAAGCCGACGACGAGGCGCTGCAGCGCGAGGCCGAGGCGCTCCGGTTCGGGTTGTGAACGCGCTGGCATTTTCGCTGGTCAGGTTTACCATGCCCCAGCGTAAATGCAAGAAATGTAAACCTTAGCGATGGAAAACCCGGGCGCACGCATCAAACAAGCCCGCTTGGCAGCCGGTCTGTCGTTGCGCCTATTGGGCCAACGCGCCGGGATCAGCCAGACCGCGGTGAACAAATATGAACGCGGCGAGCTGGTGCCGGCCAGTGCGATGCTGCTGAAGCTCGCCCACGCACTGAACGTTCTCTCGAGTACTTTTTTGTTCCGACCGGCTGGAACTTGAGCACGTTGAATACCGCCATCACAGCAAACTGTCAGGCGCTGCCAGGAACCGGATGCTGGCACTCATCCGCGAACGCCTGGAACGCCAGTTCGCGCTGGATCGGCTGCTGCCGGACAGTTGGCTATTCGAGTTGCCCGGGTCGCTGCCCGAGCGGATCGCTACCCTGGATGCGGTCGAGGACGCCGCGCTGGCGCTGCGCCGCCGGAAATTGGGCGAGAACCCGATTCCCGATAATGCCGGCACACTGGAAGACCACGGTGATAGTGCTGTTGATGCCCAGCCTTGTAAGCGGTTCAAGGGCTTGTCCGCGCGGGTCGACGGAAAACCGGTAATCGCCGTGGGTGAGGACTGGCCCGGGGATCGACAACGTTTCACCCTGGCCCATGAACTGGGTCATCGGGTGCTGGCGGGCCTGTCTGGCTTCCGAGCTGGATCAGGAGAAAGCCTGCAACCGCTTCGCCGGGGCTTTTCTGGTGCCCGCCGGAGCGGTCATCTAGACGCTGGCCGGCGCCGGCATCGCTGGAGCCGCGGGAACTGTGGCTGCTCAAACAGGAATACGGACTGTCCATGGCCGGCTGGATCATGCGTGCCCAGCAACTGGCTGCATCACCAAAAGCCAGGCGGCCCAACTGCATGGCCTGTTTCTGGAACTGGTCGGCATCTGGCGGAACCGGGCGAACCTTACCCGCAGGAATACCCGCAGCGCTTCGAACAACAGGTCTATCTCGGTGTTGGCGGAAGACTTGATCAACGAAGCCAAAGCGGCACAACTGCTGGGCAAGCCCTTGTTCGAGCTTTATGGCGAGCGCACTGACCGGCTCGATGCGGCTGACTGGTTAACGTCGACGAGCGCTACCGGAGAGGTTGCAAGCGGTGAATGCCCCTGATGGTTTTCGCGCTCATCGCTGGCGCCTCAGTTACCGGACTGCCGCCACACGGCCGGATGGCGGGCCGACCGATATTTGTACGATTTCTGGATCCGGCCCTGGCGCGGGCCGTGCGCTACGATCGGGTAGCCGGCTATTTCCGGTCCAGCTCGCTGGCGGCCGCCTCGCAGGGCTTTTCGGCGTTCGTCGGACACGGTGGCAAAGCACGCTTTGTGGTCGGGGCCGATCTCGACGCGGCCGATGTCGCGGCGATCCTCCAGGGTGACGCCGCCCGGCTGAGCCAGCGGCTGGAGCACGAGCTGGACGACAGCGGCTGGCCCACCACCGCGGTGCAGGACGGGGTGGCGCTGCTGGCCTGGCTGGTGGCGCACGACCATCTGGAGATACAGGTCGCGCTACGGGTTCACGCCGGCACCGGCGAACCGCTGCCGTTCAACTCGGTGGCCGATGGTTATGTGCATCAGAACTGGGCGCTGCTCGACGATCGCGCTGACCAGCGACTGTACGTGACCGGCTCGCTCAACGAATCCCGTACCGCGCTGACGCGCAACGCTGAGAATATCGACGTCCATTGCGACTGGAAAAACGACGACAGCCACGCCCGTGCCGATGAGGCCGAGCGGGAGTTCGAGGCGCTGTGGGCGGATCGTCATCCAGGCTTGCGGTATTGCCGCTGCCCGACGCGATGCGGGCGAAGCTGATCCGTTTCAGCAAGGGATTGCGGGAACTGCGCGAGATCGACGGCACCGTACGGGCACTACCGGAACCCGAGCCCGTTGCCCCGCCGACCCGGGAGTGGTTGCAGTTCGCTCTGATCCGGGACGCGCCGCGCCTGCCGGGTGGTCGCTGGGTCGGCATGGACACGGCACCGGTCGCCCCCTGCCCGCATCAGGCGATCGTGGCGCGGCGGATCGTCGAGCAGTTTCCCGCCAGTCAGCTACTGTGCGACGAGGTCGGCCTGGGCAAGACCATCGAGGCCGGGTTGGCCATTCGCGCCCTGGTCCTGGCGAGCCGGGCCAGGCGGGTGCTGATCGCCGCCTCGGCGTCGCTGACCCGGCAATGGCAGCGTGAGCTGGCCGACAAGTTCCGGCTCGGCTTCGCCCGCGCCCTGGGCGGTCGCCCACCGCGGCACGAGTATCTGCTGCCGGAACCCGCGACGCGAACCGCGGACAGCCTGTACCAGCCGGAACTGCTGATCGTGTCGACGGGCTGCTGAGCTGTCCGGAACGGCTGCGCGGGCTGCCGGCGTTCGATCTGGTGCTGGTTGACGAGGCCCACTATGCGCGGCGCAGAAACCCCACCGCCGGGCTGCGCGGACGTGCCGAGTTCGGCCAGCTCTATCGCGCCATCCGTGATCACCTGCGGCCCCGCACCCGCTGTCTGCTGTTGGCGACGGCGACGCCGATGCAGCTGGACCCGGTCGAGGTATCCGATCTGCTGGCGCTGATTCCCCGGGTCGGGCCGTTTCAATTCGACGCCGGCCTGACTGCACGTTATTACGAACTGCTCGGGCGGCTTAATCACGAGGAATCGCTGGACGAATACGAGTGGCGCTTCCTGCGCCGCTGCGTTGTTCAACTCGAGCGTCTCGATCCGCTGCTATGGCGCTATCTGCAGAGCGCGGTGATCGAATCGCGCAGCCGTCGCATCGCCGAGCGCTGGTTGCGCGACGATCGGCCGCCTCATCGCAGCGACATCCGTCATCTGCACCGCTTGCTGTTCGCGGCGGCACCGCTGTCGCGGGTGATGCTGCGCCACACCCGGTCGCTGCTGGACATCTACCGGCAGGAAGGCCAGCTCGCCGCCAATCTGGCCCAGCGACACATTTTGCCGCTAGCGGCGATCGCATTCACCGGGCAGGAACAACGAGTCTACCAGCGCCTGGAGCGCTATTGCACCGGCCTGGCCCGGCGACTGACGGCGAACAGCGCGGATAGCAACCAGCGGGCCGCCGTGGGCTTCTATCTCAGCTTTCTGCGGCTGCGCTTCGCCTCCAGTCTGTATGCGATCCGCGAGACCCTGCGGCGCCGCCGGGGGAAGGTGTCGGTGACGCTGGAGCAGCTCCAGCCCGAGCCGCTGAGCGACCCCGATCCCGACGACCTGATCGTTGGCGACGCCGATGACGACGTGGCGGCCGTCGAGCTGGTGCTCAAAAACCGCACGCTGGAGGATCTGACCTGGGAGCGCGGCCAACTCGACGAGCTGCTGGCGGCGCTCGGTGACCTGACCGCCACCTCGTCCAAAACCCAGCATCTGCTCGGCGTGTTGGACCAGCGCCTGGAGCGCCCCAGCGGACGGATTCGCCAGACCGTGATCTTCACCCGCTTCACCGACACGCTGGACGATCTGTGCGGGCGCTTGCTGATCGCCCAGCCGCGGATGCGGATCGGCACCTATTCCGGTGCCGGCGGCCACTATCTGGAGCCTGCAACCGGTCGGATGATCGGCGTGGAGCGTGACGCCATCAAGCATCGCTTCCTTCGGGGCGACATCGACGTGCTGCTGTGCACCGATGCCGCCGCCGAGGGACTCAACCTGCAGACCGCGGATCTGTTGGTGAACTTCGATCTGCCGTGGAACCCGATGAAGGTCGAGCAGCGTATCGGCCGAATCGACCGCATTGGCCAAACCCACGACGAAATATTTGTACTGAACCTGTGTTATCTGGGCTCAGTCGAGCAACAGGTCTATGGTCGCCTGCTGGAGCGGCTGCGCCAGATCGGGGCCGTTGTCGGCAGTCAGCAACTGGCGCTGCTGCCGGTGGATCCGGATGACTTCCAAGCCTTGGCAGAAGGGCGCCTGACCGAAGCCGAACTGGAACAGCGTGCCAAGGAACGCGCCCTGCAGCACCGCCAGCAGACCGAGCGCATGGAGATTCCTGCCGCCGAGCTATACCAGACTTATCGCCAGGCCGCGCAAACCACCGAGCAGGAGCCAGCGCCGGTGACCCTGGAGCAGATCTGGCAAACGTTGAGCCAGTCGGTATACCTGTGTACTGCGCGGTCAAGCGGCACCCGTGAAGCGTTCATTGAATGGCCGCTCGGCACCGTACTGACAGCGTCGCGCGCGCTCTACGAACGGGGACTGGCCGACGGCAGAGCGCCACATTTCTGCTGCCACGGCGACCCGGCATTCGATGCCTTGCTGACGGAGCTGGACGACCGGCCCACGCCGGTGTGCATCCGGCGGCTGGAGGTTCGACTGGAGCGACAGGATTCCCCGTGGGTTGGTTATGCGGTCAATGTGCGTTGTGACGACAGCCGGGTCGAAACGCGCCTGATCGACGCCCTCGATCAACTCGACGAGCTGACGCTGGCCGACGATGTACCGGTCGATCCGCAGCGATTGCCGGCGCTGGAAGCTGAATTGCGCCGTACAGCAGAAGCCGAATGGCCGCGGGTGGCAGTCGTCGAGAACGCGGAGCGGCTCAACGCCCGGGTGGCACGCGACCAATTGATCCTCGATGCCCTAACCATCATCGGACTGATTCGGCTACGCCACCGCTACGGCCACGAATTTTTCCGCGACGAAATCCAGGACATCGAATCGATCTATACCGATCTCAGCAATCGCCGTTATCCGGTCAGGGTCAACAACTTACCCGGCGCCGACGTGCAGCAGCTCAGCCGGGTCGGCCTGCCGTTCGCTCCAAGCGTTCCCTTGGCGGGCGGCGACGGCGCGGTCGATGCCCCGCCGACTCTGATCCGGACCATCGTCGATTACGCCTGGCGCGAAGCCAACGAGATGCGTCAGAGCAGTCTCCGTACCGACGACTTCGTTCGCAGGTTGGAGCGCCGCATTGCGGATTCGCCGTAACGCGCTGATACGCAGAGGTGCAGAATGTCGATCAGTTGGACGCGGTAGCCGAGTAGGATTGGTCCTTTGCCGCTAAGACTGCGACCGGCCACGTCGATATTAAACCCAAGTGGCGCTGCGATAATCTCGGGCACAAAGCCCTGTGCAAAACCACGGGTGATGGCGACGCCACCCTGGGAACGCCAACCGGCACGACCCGCAGCAGCGTGCACACACGATCCGGCGGCTACGCCCTGGAACGCGGCATCGCGTCCGCAGGCGCCGCTAGCGTCTCCAGTGTCGCGGCCAAAACCTTTACCCCGTGTACGATGTCCCCGGGCCGATTGCCACTGAAGCCGAGTACCAGACCCTTGCTGGCGATCGGTTCTATGCAGAACCGCGAAAACGGCACCACCGTTATGCCGCGCGACCATGCCTGTTCAGCCACCTCGAGCTCTGAAAAATAAGGGTCCAGATAGCCGACGGTATGCAGCCCGGTATTGGTGGGCACGACGTCGAGCAGTCCGGTGAGGTGCGTGCGCGCAGCCTCCTGAAGCACTTGATGGCGAGCCGCATAGAGCTTGCGCATTCTTCTCAAATGGGCCGCGAAGTGCCCGTCATCCATGAAGGCGGCAACGGCCGCCTGAGAGTGTGACGGTACCCCCGACACGAAGGTGCGCAGCACTTTCTCGAAGTCCGCTGCCAGTGACGGAGGCGGCAGGAAATAGCCGAGTCGCAGTCCGGGGAACAGCGTCTTGCTGAAGGTGCCGACATAGATGACACGGCCGGCCATATCGATACTCTTGAGCGTGGGCAGCGGGCGGCCGCTGTAGCGGAACTCGCCGTCGTAGTCGTCCTCGACGATCCAGGCATCCGACTGTTCAGCCACCTCGAGCAGGGCCAGCCGCCGCTGCAGGCTCATCGCACTGCCAATCGGATGCTGGTGCGACGGTGTCACAAAGGCCAGCCGAAAATCCGGTGCCCGGCGCACGCCTTCGTCGACCCGTATCCCTTCCTCATCGACCGGTATGGGCACCAGTTCGGCGCCCGATGCCGCGAAGCAGTTGCGGGCCCCGATGGCGCCCGGATTTTCGAACCAAACCTTGTCCTGCGAATCAAGCAACATCCGGCTCAACAGTTGAAACGCTTCCTGCGCCCCGTTGACGATGAAGACCTGTTCCGGCTCACAGGCTATCGCACGATTGGTTTTCAGGTGCGATGCGATCGCACTTCGAAGCGCCAGCAAGCCGCGCGCGTCGCCGTACGTCATCATGAAATCCGCCCGGGTCCGCCACAGCTTGGCGACATGGCGTGACCACAGTGCCATCGGAAAGGCATCGAGCGCGGGCAATGCAGTGGTGAACGGGCGCGGCTGGTGCGGCAGTCGGTCCACCAGCGCCTCCTCGGCCCGTTTGATGACCCGCGACAACTGTGGCTTGCGGGCCGGCTTGAGTGTTCCGCCAGCCGCCGACGGAGGCACTTGGGGACGGCTCACCAGCACGTCCTGGCTAACAAACGTTCCGGCGCCGACCCGCGCTTCCAGCAGCCCCTCGGCGCAGAGCCGCTCGAATGCATCAATGACCGTGGTGCGCGAGACTGCCAGATCGGCCGCCAGAATGCGGCTGGCTGGAAGCCGCTCACCGGCCCGCAGCGCGCCCGACAGAATCATTCCCCGCAAAGCCAGGTAAAGCTGGGTGCTGACCGGTTTGTCGCAGGACTCGTCCAGTGCCAGCGCAAGCAGCAGCGTACCCCCCGTGCGTTTCGGCATCAGTGGATTACCTCTCATTTGCGGCGCTCGCGACCGGAACAGCGTTTCGCCGGCCAGGCGGTCTCCCGAAATGGTTTGGATTTTTGTTGAAAATGGATATTACCGGCAGACCAATTCCGGCTGCAAGATGATGGCCAAGCAACAACCCGGGCTCAACCAAGGCGTGCTGTGGCAACGCTGTCGCCCCTTCCACCAAAGGAACCATGATGAGGATCAAGTCCATCGAGACCTTCTGCGACCCGTTCATCGGCTTCGTGCGCGTGACGACGGAGGCGGGATGGCAGGGATGGGGCCAGGTTTCACCCTATAACGCTGATATCGCCGCGACGATTTTGCACCGCCAGATCGCGCCCTGGAGCCTGGGCGCCGACGCCCTGGATTTCGCATCGCTCGAGCAGTCAATTCTGGAACGTGAATACAAGTTCCCCGGATCTTATCTGCGCCGGGCACTGGCGGGCTTCGATACCGCGCTGTGGGATCTGCGGGGCAAGATCGAAGGCAAGAGCGTGTGCGAATTGCTCGGCGGCCAACCCCGGCCGATCCGGGTCTATGCCTCGTCGATGAAACGCGATATCACGCCGGCGGCCGAGGCGGAACGGTTTCTCCGCCTGCGTGATCAGTATGGCTACGATGCCTTCAAGTTCCGGATCGCCACCGAATGCGGCCATGACGGCGATGAGTGGCCCGGCCGGACCGAGGCGATAGTGCCGGCCGTGCGGCGCGCACTGGGCGATGATATTGCCTTGCTGGTCGACGCCAACAGCGGCTTTTCGCCGGGGCGGGCGATCGAGGTCGGGAAGATGCTGCAAGAGTACGGCATCTGCCACTTTGAGGAGCCATGCCTCTACTGGGAGTACCAACAGACGCGCCAGGTGACCGCGGCGCTGGACATGGCTGTCGCCGGTGGCGAGCAGGACTGTTGCCTGGCGAACTGGCAACGCATGATCGATGACAAGGTGGTGGACATTGTCCAGCCGGATGTGTGCTACGTGGGCGGCCTTACCCGTGCACTTCAGGTTGCTGCGATGGCCGAGCAGGCTAGTCTGCCGTGCACACCGCACAGTGCCAACCTGTCGATGGTCACGCTGTTCACCATGCACCTGCTTGGGGCTATCGGCAACGCCGGACCCTACCTGGAGTTTTCGATAGAAGGGCCGGACTACTATCCGTGGCAGGAGGGCTTGTTCCGGGAATCGCCCTATCGGATAGAGGATGGCCGGGTCGCGATTCCGGATGCGCCCGGGTGGGGCGTCGAAATAGACCAGGCGTGGCTCAACCGATCCAACTATCAGATTAGCGAACTGGAATGACAATGGACGACGATCTGCGCAATAGGGCAGCGGCAGCACTCACTGACGGGACGATAGCGGCACTGCCCGACAAGCACTTCATTAACGGTGAATGGCACCCGGCCCGTTCCGGTTGCACCATGGAATCGTTCGATCCTGGCACGGCCGAGCCGTTTGCGACCTTCGCCGCCGGAGATACGAACGATGTCGACGCCGCTGTTGAGGCGGCGCAGGCCGCGCTGACGGGGCCTTGGTCGCACGACCTACCGGCGGGGCGTGGCCGGATATTGCAGCGCGCCGCCGGCCTGATCCGAAGCCGCGCCAATCATCTGGCAGTGGTCGAAAGCCTCGACTGCGGCAAGCCGGTCAGCGAAGCGCTGGCTGATGTTCACGGCGCAGCGCGGGCATTTGAATACTACGCCGGTGCGGCCGACAAGTTGCAGGGCGCGAGCATCCCGCTGGGCCGCAATTACGTCGCCTATACCGTCAGCGAGCCGGTCGGCGTCACCGCACACATCGTGCCGTGGAATTTTCCGATCGCGACCGCTGCCCGCAGCGTGGCCCCGGCGCTGGCCTCAGGGTGTACGGCCGTGGTGAAGCCTGCCGAGCAAACGCCCATGACAGCACTGCTGCTGGCCGAGATACTCCAGGAAGCGGGCTTGCCTGACGGTGTCTGCAACGTCGTCACGGGCCGTGGTGGCGATGCCGGAGCGCCATTGGCAGCCCACCCTCTGGTCCGGCATATCACCTTCACCGGATCGACCGCGACCGGCCGGCGGGTAATGCAGGCCGCGGCCCAGAATGTGTCGAGTGTGACCCTGGAACTGGGCGGCAAATCACCGGTCGTGGTGC
Source organism: uncultured Gammaproteobacteria bacterium (assembly GCA_963713445.1). Lineage (GTDB taxonomy): Bacteria > Pseudomonadota > Gammaproteobacteria > Competibacterales > Competibacteraceae > CAVQMB01. The sequence continues at coordinate 368,242 of CAVQMB010000004.1, forward strand.
TGGCGGACTGCGCCATCGACCGGGCCGTCGATGGCGTTCTCGCGGCAATCTACGAAAATGCCGGTCAGGTCTGCTCGGCCGGTTCGCGGCTGGTCGTCGAGCGTGAGATCCACGCCCGGCTGGTGGCGCGCCTGGTAACGCGGGCGCGGCAGCTCACAGTCGGCCATGGCCTGCGTGACCCGCAAATCGGCGCAATCAACTCGCGCGAGCAGTTGGAGAAAATAGCGGCCTACGTTGCTGACGCGAAGCGCCGCGGCGTTGAAATTGCCACCGGCGGACGCCAGGTGACGGATCCGACCACCGGCAAAGGCTGGTTTTTCGAGCCGACCGTGTTCGACAAGGTAACCCCTGACGACCGCATGGCACAGGAGGAGATCTTCGGCCCGGTCCTGTCGGTTCAGGTCGCCGAGGATGCAGAGGAGGCGATCGCTCTGGCCAATGCAACGCGGTATGGGCTGGTGGCGGGTGTGTATACCAACAACGTCAACAAGGCGTTGGCCATGGCCCGCGATATTGATGCCGGCCAAATCTATATAAACGAATACTTTGCGGGCGGTATCGAGGTTCCCTTCGGGGGCAATAAGCTGTCCGGGTTTGGACGTGAGAAAGGCCTCGAGGCGTTGCGTAGCTATTCCCGCGTCAAAAGCGTCGTCGCGAGGATTTAGCGATGTTGCCGGGGACTGCGCTAGTCAACGGATCGGGGGTTGAACGGCTACCGGAGATCCGCCATGAATACTGACTTGTACACCGATGACTTCAAGACGGAGCCCTATTGGTGGGACCTGGTCGAGCTGTGCGATCCCGGCGCTGCCGCCTTGCCGGGGCAGGCCGATGTGGTGGTGATCGGCTCAGGTTATTCCGGGCTCAATGCGGCCCTGCAAATTGCCCGGGCGGGTCGCAAAACGGTTGTCATCGAAGCACAAAGCGCCGGCTGGGGCGCCAGCACCCGCAACGGCGGCCAGGTGAGCACCAGTATCAAACCGGATTTCGGGAAGCTGAGCGCCAAATACGGGCCGGGCCAAGCATTCCGCATCCTGCAGGAGGGCCACAACTCGCTGGCCTGGCTAAAGGCGTTTATCAGGCGCGAAAACATCGCCTGCGATTTGGCAACCAGAGGCCGTTTCCATGGGGCCCACAATGCCAGTCAATACGAGCGGTTGGCCAAACGCATAAGAAACGAACCCAAGGGACTGGAAACGAACGCGCACCTGGTGCCGCGTTCCGAGCAAATGACTGAGCTCGGCACCCGTGCCTATCACGGTGGTGTGGTTTACCCACGCCATGCCTCGGTGAACCCGGCCAAGCTGCACAGGGGACTGCTGCAACTTGTCCTGGCGGCTGGGGCTGAGGTGATACCGCACTGTCCGGCTCAGGGCATCCGGTCCAGATACCGACAGTTTTCAAATCAGCACCGCCAAAGGGACGATCCGATGCCGCGATGTGATCGTCGCCAGCAACGGTTACACGGGCCCATTCGCTGCGTGGCAGCGACGCCGGATCATTCCGATCGGCAGTTACATCATCGCGACTGAACCGATAAAAAAGGACCTCATGCGCCGGCTGATGCCTACCGGCCGGACCATCGGTGACACCCGGAATGTGGTGTATTACTACCGTCCCTCCCCGGACGGCGAGCGGATCCTGTTCGGCGGTCGGGTGTCCCTCAGCGAGACCGATCCGCGGCGCAGTGCGCCCAAGCTTCATGCCGAGCTGACCCGGCTTTTCCCCGAACTGCAACAAACGCGGATTACGCACTCCTGGATGGGATTCGTGGGATACACGTTCGACACGTTGCCGCACAAGGGAACTCATGACGGAATTCACTACGTTATGGGCTATTGCGGTTCGGGCGTGGCAATGGCCAGTTACCTGGGGATGCGGACCGGTTTGCAGGTACTGGGTAAATCAAGCGGTGCGACTGCTTTCGATGATCTGCCCTTTCCCACTCGCCCCTTTTATTCTGGGAAACCATGGTTTCTGGCGCCGGCAATTACTTACTATCGCCAGATGGACCGCATGAATCGATGACCATTCAAAGCACTCTTGCAAGGCGAGACTGGAGTGAAAAATGATAAGCGATTATCCGAATCCCGGAACAAAAGGCACATAGGATAACTGAAAGCGAAAACCATATGACTGTCAGCTTTGCAAGCTTATCTTACCATCGAGGAGTTTGCATATGTCGAATCCCTAAACATGAATTCTGTTGCACCATTTGTTTTGAAGAATCATCGAAGCCGAGGAGAATGAAATGTCGACCAAAGTCCTCAATATCATCGCAGCCGGCGTATTGGCTGGCTCGCTGGCCGGAGCCATCACATCGGCAAGTGCGGAAACGCTGCGCCTCCTAACATGGGGTAACTATGCACCTGATGAGGTCGTGCAAAAATTCGAGGCCAAGTACCCCGATATCCACGTCCAGGTCACGCTGTCGAATAATGAGGAGATGATCGCCAAACTCCGGGCTACCGGCGGCTCGGGATGGGATCTGGCGCAGCCCAGTCACGACCGTATCATGGAAGCGCAGGTCGAATACGGCATTTACAAGCCGATGGATCTTTCAAAGGTCCATGTCAACGAACTCGACCCGCAACTCCTGGCGGCGGTCAAGCACAACACGACAATCAACGGTAAGGTCTATTCCATTCCCTTTATGTGGGGCACGGCAGGACTGGTGGTCAACAAGACCAAAGCGCCCGACGTGAAAAAGTGGACCGACCTGTGCGATCCCAAATACAAGGGTAAAGTGTCAATGCGGCTGCGCCGCATAATTCTTCTTGGGACCGCGTTCGCAATGGGTTACGACCCGTTCGCCGCCTATCACAATAAGGATAAATACCGAAAACTCATGGACCGCGTGCAGCAGAAACTCATCGCCTGCAAGGATAACGTTCGTGCGTACTGGCACGGTGGCGACCAGCTGATGCGCTTGATGATGTCGGGCGAAGTGGTTGCGTCGGGCACCTGGAGTTCCACCGCCAACCGGCTTCATGCGTTGAACCCGAAGTTCGTGTTTGTGCCGCCAGAAAGCGGGGCTCTGGCCTGGATAGATACATTCACGCTGCCGAAAAACGGTAAAGCAGACGATGCCGCTTACAAATGGATCAACTTCGTCATGCAACCGGATATCGAGAAAATTATCGCGGCTCATTGTGGCGCAACACCGGCCGTGAAAAATGGAATGGCGTTGATGCCAGCGGCTGGGCGTGAAAGTCTGGAAACCGCATTCAGTAAACAGGACCTTAACAAGTTGAAGTTCTTCCCCAATGTGCCGCCGGGCATCGAAGACATAGAAGGCAAGGTGCTCGATAACATCAAGGCAGCCCACTAACGCATCGCAGTTCAAGCGGAGGCGGCCATCGCCTCCGCCACCCGGGAAAGTTAGATTATGTACGATCTCCAATGCGACAACTTGTCGAAGAACTTCGGTAACTTCGTCGCAGTAGACAAAGTATCGTTGTCGATTCCAAGTGGTTCGTTCTTTTCCATCCTCGGACCGTCCGGGTCAGGCAAAACGACGCTTATGCGCATGATTGCCGGGTTCGAGGAACCCACTTCGGGCGATATCAGAATAAGAGAAGCGTCAGTCATTCATACGCCTCCGAATAAACGAAACGTCAAGATGGTATTCCAGCACCTGGCATTGTTCCCGATGATGAACGTCGAGGAAAACATCGCCTACGGGCTGCAATGCAAAAAACTGTCCAAGCGCGAAATTACCCGCCGGGTGCAGGAAGTGCTCGAGCGAATTGGGTTACCGGAGGTCGGTTCAAAGCACGTGAATCATCTCTCCGGCGGCCAGCGCCAGCGCATAGCGATCGCACGTTGCATGGTGCTGGAACCGGATGTGCTGCTGCTCGATGAACCCCTGGGCGCACTCGATCTGAAGTTGCGCGAGCGTATGAAGGTGGAACTGAAGCTGCTGCAACACCAGTTTGCGACCACCTTCCTCTATATCACGCATGATCAATCCGAAGCCTTGGTCATGTCGGACCAGGTGGCCGTCATGAACAATGGTCGGTTCGAGCAGATCGGCACACCACAGGAGCTTTATCACGATCCGAGGACCCCGTTCGTCGCCGGATTCGTGGGCGATAACAACCGCTGGAGTGGCCGTGTAACCACGATCGATCAGGCCGTCATAGCCGTGGCTACGGATACAGGCAACACGATCTGCGGGTGCAGCGATGACACCGACCGGCCGAGGGTGGGCGACAACGTAGACATCTACGTCCGGCCGGAGTACATCCAGGCAGACAGGACCCAACCCGACAGCGATGTACCAAATGGAAAGGCCAACATGCTCAGGGGCCAGGTCGACAGTCTGCTGTTCAATGGTGCCAACAGTCGCCTCCTGGTTCGCACTGATGCCGGCCAGTTGGTCCAGGCCAGCGTTGCCGATACTGATAGCGCGACGACATTCAACTCGGGTGACCCGGTCGCGTTGCACTGGCGGGTCGAGAAGTCTCGCATCTTCAGGGCACGGATAAATTAAGCCATGTCAAGACGCGATTCCGATCGATTGGCATTGATATTGTTATTCATGCCGTTCGCAATCTGGATTATTTTGATAATTGTTATTCCAGAAGTCAGTATTCTTTATCTTTCACTCCAACAAAAACTGGGACTACACCAATACACCTATGGATTGACGAACTACATCGATTTTATACATGAATCCATCTACTGGAGCTCACTACTTCGAACAGCGATAATATCAATACTGGTCACTGTTCTAACACTGATAGTCGGCTTTCCGGTTGCGTACTATATTGCCAAAATTGCCAAAGGCAGATCCAGGGCAGGACTTTTCCTATTGTGCCTGATCCCGCTGTGGGTAAGTGATCTGGTCAGAGTTTTCGGCTGGATGGTGCTGTTACGCCAGTCTGGCGTGGTTTCCGCGATACTCCAGTGGCTGGGCATCACCCATCAGCCGGTAGAGATGCTATACAGCAACGGGGCGCTTGTCGTTGGCCTCGTTTACACGATGTCGCTGTTCATGATCGTGCCGCTGGTCTCGATCCTCGACTCGATGGACGATGGCTTGATCGAGGCTGGGTACAACCTGGGGGGCAACGCCATAACAGTGTTCCGGCGTATCGTGCTTCCCTACTCGATGCCCGGCGTGGTGGCCGGATGCGTGATTGTGTTCATGTTGACCACGGGCAGCTATCTGATACCGATCTTTCTGGGTAGCAAGGACAACATGTGGTTCACCGAGGTGATCTATGACCAGTTCATTGTCCGGTACAACTGGGAAGTAGGGTCCACATTCGGTGTCCTGCTGTTGATATTCACTTCGGTGGTCGTCTGGCTGGGTTTGCGTCTGACCGGGCAACGCCTGGGCAATACAATTGGTCGAGAGGGCTAATAAGATGAACGTTGCTGGCCCGCAAACCCCGGTGGTCCGTTGGTTGTATCGAGCCTACATCTGGCTGTTTTATGTCTATCTCATTGCACCACTTGTAGCCACCAGTGTTTTCGCATTCAACGATTCACTGTTCCCCACGATGCCTTGGAAGGGCTTTACCTGGACTTGGTTTTTCGGCGATCAATACCCGAAAATCGGTTTCTTTCATGATAGCCGCCTACTGAACGGGGTGGAGACATCATTCCTTATTGGACTGATAGTTGCATCGGTTTCCGTGTTGATCGGCACATGCAATGCATTCTTATTTGAGCGGAAAAATTTCCGAGGCAAGGAGTTTCTTTACGGCGTGTTGATCATACCACTGGTGATCCCGGGTGTTGTGATTGGCATTTCGCTACTGGTGATATCGAATATGCTGGTGAACGGCCTGGAAGCGAATTTAGACCTACACCTGTCGTTTCTCAGACCCGGTGTCTTCATGATCTGCGTTGGGCAGATTTCATTTATTACCACCATTACGTCCCTGGTGATCGCAGCGCGGTTGAGAAAATTCGATGCCGCTATGGAAGAGGCCGCGCTCAATCTTGGGGCGACTCGCGCTCGGGTACTGCGCACCATCACACTGCCGTATCTGCGGCCCGGACTGCTGGCCGCTGGAATCCTGGCGTTCCTGATGTCGTTTGAAAACTTCAATACCACGGTGATGCTCGTTGGATTCCGCGCTCCGCTGACGATTGCCATGTACAACCGGATGATGAAAGTGGGGTCAACCCCGGCACTCAATGCCGTGTCGTTCTTACTGATGATTGGTTCGGGTGTTCTGGCGTTGATCAGTGTCATGGCGCAGCGGGAGAAAAGCCATGCACCGATTGCAAATGATCGATAAAAGCGCGACCAGGCGAAATGCGGTAGCTGGCATGCTCCGGCGAGGTGTTGCGAAGGTGGCGAAGGGCAGGTTCGACTATATTGTTGTGGGCGCCGGCTCGGCGGGCTGTGTTCTGGCCAACCGTTTGACGGCAGACGGGCGATCCCGCGTGCTGCTGTTGGAGGCTGGCGGGAGTGACCGCCGTTTCTGGATTCGCACACCGATTGGTTACGGCAAATCGTTCTATGACCGGCGTGTCAACTGGATGTACCAGGCCGGCCCGTGCCCGGGAATTGCAGACCGGACCAGCTATTGGCCGCGAGGCAAGGTGTTCGGCGGCTCCAGTTCGATCAATGCCATGGTATATATCCGGGGCTTCAGGTCGGATTTCGACAGATGGCGGGCGCTGGGGAATCCGGGTTGGGGGTGGCACGATGTGCTACCTTACTTCAAGCGGGCCGAAGACAATGCCCTCGGAGCTGATGAACTGCACGGCACGGGCGGGCCCCTTCATGTCAGCGATATCGCGCGTGATGCTCATCCGTTGTGTCAGGTCTATCTGGCTGCCTGTTCGGAGCGGCGGCTTCCGGTACGGCGGGATCTGAACGGCGCCGATACCGAGTGCGTTGGCCTTTATCAGGTCACAGTGCGCAAGGGAATTCGCGAATCCTCGGCAACTGCGTATCTGCATCCGGCGCTTGGCCGCCGCAATCTGGTCGTAAAAAGCGGCGCGCATGCGGCACGGATATTGTTTGAAGGACAGACGGCCGTAGGCGTCGAATACCTGCAGGACGGGGTGATGCAGACAGCCCTCGCCGCCGGCGAGGTCATTCTGGCGGCGGGCGCGGTGAACTCGCCGCAGGTATTACAGCTATCCGGCATCGGCCCGGGCGAGGTGTTGCGGCGCAACGGCATTGATGTAGTCCATGATGCCCCAGCGGTGGGCCGCAACCTGCAGGATCACCTGGGCCTGGACCATCTCTACCGGGCCCGTTGTCCGACCCTGAACAGTGAACTGTATCCCTGGTGGGGGAAATTACGGGCCGGGATACACTACGTCCTGTTCCGGCGCGGACCGCTGTCATTGAGTGTCAATCAGGGCGGCGGGTTTGTGCGCAGCAGGCCGTCACTCCAAGAGCCGAATCTGCAACTGTATTTTTCCCCCCTCAGCTACGTCAGAGCGCCACCCGGGAAGCGGCCACTGATGAGTCCGGATCCGTTTCCAGGCTTTCTCCTCGGCTACTCGGTGTGCCGGCCCAGCAGTCGCGGTTATCTGCAGATAAAATCCCCGGACCCATTGGAAAGCCCGGAGATCCATCCCAACTACCTGGCGACTGCCGACGATGTTGGTCAGATGCTGGAAGGCGCACGCTTTTTACGGTGGCTGGCCGGGACGAAAGCAATGTCTTCAATCATTGACGAGGAATTGACGCCTGGCGCGTCCGTGGTAACCGAGGAGGCACTGATTGAAGACATTCGGCAAAGAAGCACGACGGTATTCCATCCCGTGGGCACCTGCGCCATGGGTCCCGATCCAAACCGCTTTGTGGTTGACCATAAGCTGCAAGTGCATGGCGTGCGGCGCCTGCGCGTTATCGATGCCTCGATATTCCCCACCTTGACGTCCGGCAACACCAACGCACCTGCCATAATGGTAGGGGAAAAGGGCGCCGATCTGGTTCTGGCAGACGTTTCCCGGGCTGGGTGCTCTCCTTCCACTGAATAGCGGGTGAACCCCTGCTCGAGGTCGGCTACGGTCGTCTGGTTACCGTAAGCTTTTGAACGCCATGGCGACCCATCCCGTCAACCAGGCAAGTCGTAAAGCCGTTGCCGGTGCGCTGTCGTATGTCGTACCGTTGCGTGCGTGGTTTGAGCCATCGTGCTGTGACCGTCGGCATTCCACGCCACGATAGTGTCTCTTGATCGGCTATCGGCGGCCGGGTTGCACAAGTTTGACGGGTTCGCGCTATGGATTCCCAATTTGCCTGCAGATGAGTGCATTATGGTATTCGACTACGTCATCATCGGCGCCGGCACGGCCGGCTGTCTCCTGGCTAATCGGCTCAGCGCCAATCCCGGCAACCGGGTGCTGCTGCTGGAAGCCGGCCGGCGCGACAACTATCCGTGGATTCACGTCCCCGTCGGCTACCTGTATTGCATCGGCAATCCGCGCACGGATTGGCTTTACCAGACCGAACCATCGGCCGGCCTGAACGGCCGTTCGCTGCGCTATCCGCGTGGCAAAACGCTGGGTGGCTGTTCCTCGATCAACGGCATGATCTACATGCGCGGGCAGGCTCGGGATTATGACGGCTGGGCAGCCGCCATCGGCGACGACGCCTGGTCATGGGAAAACTGCCTGACCGATTTCAAACGGCACGAAAACCACTACCGACTCGACGACGGTACCGATCCCGCCACCGGTCACAACAGCCGGTTTTCCGATCTGCACGGCCATGGCGGCGAATGGCGGGTCGAAAAGCAACGCCTGCGCTGGGATATCCTCGACGCCTTTACGGAAGCCGCCGTCCAGGCCGGCATCCCACGCACCGGTGATTTCAATAGCGGTGACAACGAGGGCGTCGGCTACTTCGAGGTCAACCAGCGGGGCGGCTGGCGCTGGAATGCCGCCAAGGGCTTCCTGCGCCCGGCTATGAAGCGGTCCAACCTGACTGTCTGGACTCAGGCCCAGGTGACGCAACTGCGCTTTGCCCAGTCGGACAGCAGCCGCCCGCGCTGCACTGGCGCGGTCGTGGCGAAGGCCGGCAAACCGGTTACCGTGACGGCCGAACGGGAGGTAATCCTCAGTGCCGGCGCGATCGGTTCACCGCAGATCCTGCAACTCTCAGGCATCGGACCGGCAGCGCTGCTGCGGGACTTCGGCATTGAGGTGGTGGCGGACTTGCCCGGGGTCGGCGAGAACCTGCAGGATCATCTGCAGATCCGTGCGGTCTTCAAGGTCACCGGTGCGAAAACGTTGAATACGATCGCCAATAATGCTTTGGGCAAGGCCATGATCGGCATGGAATATGTGCTCCGGCGGACCGGGCCGATGAGCATGGCGCCGTCCCAGCTGGGAGCCTTCTCCAAGTCCGATCCCAGCCGGACACACGCCAATCTGGAATATCACGTCCAGCCACTCAGCCTGGACGCGTTCGGCGAGCCCCTGCACGACTTCCCGGCGATCACCGCCAGCGTCTGCAATCTCAATCCCACCAGCCGTGGCGCCGTGCGCATCAACAGCCGCCGTTACCAGGATGCCCCGGCGATCGCGCCGAACTATCTCAGCACCGATGCCGACCGCAAGATCGCCGCCGACAGCTTGCGCCAGATCCGCCACATCGCCGGGCAACCCGCCATGGCGCGCTACCAGCCGGTCGAATGGAAACCGGGCGTGGCGTTCCAAAGCGACGAAGACCTGGCCAGGATGGCGGGCGATATCGCGACCACCATCTTTCACCCGGTGGGTACGACCAAGATGGGCCGGGACGATGACTCATTGGCCGTCGTCGACAGCCGGCTGCGAGTTCGTGGCGTCGAGGGGTTGAGAGTGGTGGACGCAGGCGTGATGCCCGCCATCACCAGCGGCAATACCAACTCACCGACCCTGATGATCGCCGAAAAAGCGGCCGGCTGGATCCTCCGGAACGTCTGACGCGATATCCTGCGCCAGGGTGCGGCTTCCCCGATCACCCGCGGCGCGAACCATTGGAGTCCAGCCGCATTGCACCGCATAATATTGCCCTGCTATCGACTGCCTAAGGATCTTAGATGACGCATTCAGCAAACCGTCGCCTGAAGCTGACCTTCGCGGCTGCCGCCAGCCTGATCGCGGTAACGGTGCTTGGGCTTCGGATCATAGTGCCCGCCCATGCCCAGCAGAGCCGCATCGGCCAACCCGTTTCCGCAGCGCTGATGCAAACGCTCCAGCAGGTCAGCCATGACCGGCTGGAATACACCAACGGCCCCGAGCGGCCTGCGCTCCAGGCGATCAAAAACCCCGAGGCTTCCGAGCCCACCGGGAAACCGCTGGTACTGTATATGGGCGCGGACTTCTGTCCTTACTGCGCCGCCGTACGCTGGCCTTTGGTGATCACCTTGATGCGTTTCGGGCAGTTGGACGGTCTGCGCTACATGCGCTCCAGTGCGAGCGACGTCTTTGCCAACACCATTACCTTCGACCTGCACAGCATTCATTACCAGAGCCGGTACATCGAGCTGCAGGCCGTCGAGCTGGAGGACCGCGATCAGCACCTGCTGCAAAAGCCAACGGACCAACAAAAAGCGATGTTCGAGAAGTTTGACACCACGCCGTACACGCACTACCCCGGCGCCATACCCTTCCTTTATCTGGCCGGGCGGTTTCTCACCGTAGGCTCACCGATATCGCCCGCTTTGCTCAAGAAGCTGTCATGGCAGCAGGCCGCCGACACCCTGGGGTCAGGCGACGACAAACTGACTCAGGACATCATCGGTAGCGCCAATCAATACACCGCGGCCATCTGCCAGCTGACCCACGGCCAACCGGTCAAAGTCTGCCAGGCTGCAGGCATCGTTGCCGCTGCCAAACAGTTGCCGCAACCATAGGCCGAGCAGGCGCAGTCGCCATCACGGCGTGACCCACTGCCGCCACATTCGGAGGACTGCCCTTGATCAAGCCCATCGACATCAACGCGGAACTGGCGCGTCGACCCATGCTGCACGGACGCACCCCGCAAAGCAGTGCTGCCGAGACCGGGGCGGCCTTCGCGACCCTTGCGGCTTATCGTAACGGTGCCATATTCGCCGGCCGCTTCTCCGGCGAAAGCGCCTGGGAGCGGCACCCCAACGGCGATGAAATAGTCTACATTCTCGACGGCGCCACCACCCTGACCATCATCGCCTCCGGCAACGACCAGCAGACGTTGGAGCTCAGCGGCGGCATGATGCTCGTGGTACCGCAGGGTGCCTGGCACCGGTTCCAGGCACCGGACGGGGTGACCGTAATGACGGTCACCCCGCAGCCCACCGATCATAGTATGACCAGCGTTCCACCCCGTTCCGCCGAACCGGTCTGACCGCCTTAGTCACGCTGGCGGCGTAGCTCCGGCGGCCACCCCTGAGCCACCGCCGGAGCCGAAGATCGCCTAAGCGCTTAGGTGTAAGAGCCCAGTTTGCAGCCTAGGGTGCCTTCCGGAATCCGCAGATCCTCGCCGGGCACCACCTCGACCACCTTGAAGTAGTCGTCCTTGCCCTTCATTTCGGCCTTGGATTTGCCCAGCATGACCGGAACCGGCCGCGCCAACTGGTGATCGTAATCCTGGTAGCGCACTTTGCCGAGCGTGGTGTTCTCGAAGGTCATGGATTCCAGCGCCTTGATCACCTTGACCGGGTAGAAGGTACCGGCATGCTCGACCGCCAGCGCCCACAGGTAAGTCTGCATGTAGGCGATATGCGCGGTCCAGCGCGGCGTATCCTTGTATGCTTTGCGGAAGCTGTCGAGGAAATCCTTGCTCAGCGGATAATGCTCGGCCAGCCGCCAGTGCCATTCCATGGTGCCGTAGACGCCCTCCAGATATTCCGGCCCCAGCTCCTCACCTTCAAACGGGGACACCAGTGGCACAACCAGTTTCATTTTCTTCAGGATACCGAACTGGGCCGCCTGCTTGGTCGATACCACCGAATCGCCGCCGAAGGCGATGTTCACGAACACGTCGGCACCGCTGTTGGCGATGTTAATCAGGAACGAACTGAAGTCGGTGGTGCCCAGCGGCGCGAGCTGCTTGCTGACCACTTTCCAGCCTTGCTTACCGGTAAACTCACTGACCGAGTTGAACACCGTGTGGCCGAAGGTGTAGTCCGGTACCAGGTAGGCGACCTTCTTGTCCTTGCCCACATGCTTGGCCAGCACCGGCGCCAAGGCCTTGCCCATCATGTAGGCCGGATGCTGGGAGCGGAAGCCGTAGCGCTGGCAGTCCTCGCCCGTGGTCGCATTGGAGCCGCTGGCGCCGACCATGTTGATCACTTTCTCGCGCTGGGCCAGCTTCTCCAGTGCCACAGCCGTTGCACTGCTGACGCAGCCGCTGATCATGATGGCCTTATCCTGCTGGATGAACCCAACCTGAGCCTGCACCGCAGGGTTGGGCTTGGTCTGTGAATCAGCCACTTTGTGCTTGAGCATCTTGCCCAGCACACCCTTGCCTTTCAGGCCCCATTTCTGGGCGATGGCATCGCCGCCGTTGATCTGGCTGATGGCCAGTTCATAACCGCGCTTCTCGTCTTCACCGCTGGCCGAATAAGGGCCGGTCAGGGGTACGGTGACGCCAATCAGAACGGAGTCGCCTTGCACGCCGGCTGGATAGTTTCCGAGCGCCGGATAACTCTCAGCCGCCCAGCTACTGCGAGAGGGCAGGAACAGGCCGGGGACCAGCAGACCCGCGGCCGATGCGGCCGTAGCAGCACCGCCTGCTTTGATGAACTGGCGACGATTGAGACCGGACTGACCAGTATTGTTTGATTTACTCACCGGAGGACCTCCATTAAGGCGTCATGTGTCGTTGTTATATCCCCCTGACCGTTATTCGCCTCCTTTCGAATGGCAGGCTGCGGATCCGCGACACTACCTTGCAGGACAGCGGGGGAAAATGGTTCACGCGCGTTTAACGCGTTGCCCGATGATAGAGACTGCGAAAAACCTTTTCAAATCGGCAACGTAAAAAGCCTCCGCCGCCAGCTTAAACCGTGACCGGGACAGCCGCCACCCCTGCACTGTTCCGCGGGTCGTGGCCAACCGTCTGTCGGGCCTGTAGCACCCGATAACGGCTGCGCGGTCCGTCGCGGTCGATATAGCAGCCCTGCAGGTGGCGCCGGCCTTGCTCGGCATCATAAGCCGTGCGGCCATGCAACAGCCGGTTATTGTCGAACATCAGCAGTTGGCCCGGCTGCAACCGGAACCGCAGTTCGAAGATCGGGTCGGTAAACAGGGCACCCAGGTGCGCCCGGGCCCGCTGGAAGCGGCGGCTATCCGGTTCGTTCAGCAGCGGCAGCTCATCCAGTCTGGGACTGTAATGAACCCCGGTCATGCGGCCGTCTGCATCGACCTCGATCAGGGGTCGGCAGGCCACCAGATCGGTGTCAGGATCGCGGAACCTGAACCGCACCGGCACCCGGCTCAGCAGCTCGAACCCATCCGGATCGTCCTGGCGGAGGCGCTCGGCCACCGCCAGACTGTCCACCAGGGTCGACAGTCCGCCGGACGTCTCATTGACCAGGCAATGCAGCAGCTGTACCCCTGGTGTCGGCGTCCGGTAAGGATTGTCGGTATGCGGGCCCAGCGGCACCGGACGGTAGGCCAGATCGTTCGAGCCAGGCCGCGAATAGACCTCAAAATAGCGGCCAAAATTGGTGTCGCGCACATGACCAAAGCGGCCGGCCACCGCGAGGATCGCTTCCGGCTCCAGTGGCGTCTGATCGATGATGATGAATCCCAGCCGCAGGAAATCGGTAAGTGCCGCCAGTAGTGCCGCATTCTCCGTCAGTACCGGCCAGTAGTGCAGCGGCGATGGCGGCGGATCGGCCCGCCAGGGCCGCGCTGGTGGACAGCCGTCACCGGATTCCAGACCAGCCACCAGTGCGACCGGATCATATAACGCGGCATGACCGTCGCTGAAGACCAGCCACAGACCGGTGTCGGTAATCTGCGCCCGGCTCAGGAATAGATCGTCCGGCAGCGAGTGCGGATTCATCAGCCGCTGGCCGGTGACCGCATCGAGCTGGGCCGGATCCGGCGTCCGCTCCCGCAACCACAGCGCCGGCAGCGTGATGGTCCGGTCCGCAGTGCGGGCCACCACTTGCGGTCGACCGGCGACGCTCTCTATGGTGATTTCTGGCATGATCGGTTTCTGACAAGCACTGGGGAATATTCATGACATCACCGACGCGACCGCACAACAATCCGGTAATTGCTTAACGTTTATATAAGTGCATCTTATGAAACGACTGGTCAGCCGGTTACCGTCAATGCGGGCCTTGATCGCGTTCGAAGCTGTGGTCCGGTTGGGTTCGGTGACCGCGGCAGCCCGTGAGCTGGGCAGCACACAACCCTCGGTATCACAACATCTGCGCAGTCTGGAAAGCGATTTCGGCTTACCCCTGTTCCGCAAAGCCGGACGCCGGCTGCAGCCTACCAGTGCTGCACTGGCTTACTTCGATCAGGTCAGCGCGGCCTTCCATCAGCTGGCCGACGGTGCCGACCGGCTGCGAGGCGAGGGCATCAGGAGCGGCCGCCGACTAGTGCTGTCAGCGAACTTTGGCTTCGCCCACTTGTGGCTGCTGCCGCGCCTCGCGTTGCTGGAAGCGGCCGCTAGGGACATCGAAATTCAGGTGCTACCAGCCGACCGAGACGATGGACCGGAACAAGCCCACAGCGATATCGACATCTACTTCGGCCCGTTCGGCCGCTGTCTGCCCGGCGATACGCCGCTGTTCGAGGAACTGGTGTTTCCGGTCTGCAGCCCGGCATTCGCGCGCGAGCGGCGGCTCGACCGCAGCACGACACCACAGGCGTTGCTGGAGCTGCCACTACTACACATGGACGAACAGGATCCCCGCTGGCTGGACTGGCCGCGCTGGCTTTCCATGGCGGGAACAACCCGGCCGTTGCGACCGGCACGCATGTATTACCGGAACTACCCGTTGCTGCTCAACGCCGCCAGCGCCGGTCACGGCGTCGCCCTGGGCTGGGACCGTCTGGTGGACCGACTGATCGCCGACGGCCGGCTGGTAGCCATATCGGTACCGGTACGGCGCAGCGGCTGGGGTTATGTGCTGCGACGACCCGCCCGCCCCACAGCGGCCAGCGAAGCGTTGTGCATGGCGCTGCTGGCGCAGTTGACGGCTGACCGCAGCGGCACCGCAGCTTCGCACGAACCGTGACGGCTGAACGGGGCGCGTTGCGCCTATACTAATAAGTAGTAACGGCATCACCGGCGACTCGGAGGGAGCGGACTCGATGGATCTGCCTTTTGATGATCGTGTCGCAGCAGGCCAGGAACTGGCCCAGGCACTGACTTCATACCGCGGCCGCAATAACCTTGTGGTACTGGCACTGCCGCGAGGCGGCATACCTGTGGCCGCTCAGATTGCGAGCTACCTGGGTGCTGCACTCGACCTCATGATCGTCCGCAAGCTGGGCCTGCCCGGCCACGAGGAACTGGCCATGGGCGCTATTGCCAGTGGCGGCATCCGGGTACTGAACGACGATGTGGTACACGATCACCAGGTCACTGGCGACACTATTGATCAGGTCGCGACCCGCGAGCAACGCGAACTGCAACGGCGCGAACACGTCTATCGCGGTGACCGGCCACGTCCCAAACTGGCGGGTCAATGCGTGATGCTGGTCGACGACGGACTGGCGACCGGTGCGACCATGCACGCCGCCATCCAGGCCGTGCGCCGGCAGCAGCCAGCAGCGATCGTGGTGGCCGTGCCGGTGGCGCCCGCGGATACCATTGCCAAGCTGCGGTCGCTGGTGGAGGAGGTGGTGTGCCTGGCCACACCGGCGCCGTTCTACGCCATCGGCCAGCACTACGTGCAGTTCGATCAGACTTCCGACCAGGAAGTCGAAGCGCTACTGAAGCAGGCCTGGCGGAGCCGCAACACTTCGAAACAAGGCACCGTCGACAGGACCCGTATTGAACCCAGTGACTGGCCGGCATTCTGCCATGGCTTCGGGCTTGAACACCGCGGCTGGCGGATCTCGCTGGCTGAAGTCTTCACCCGACTGCTGGACACCGATCCGGATCACGCCCGCGCCAACCGGCAGCAGCGCATCGATCAGGCGTCGCTGCTCGCCGTTGACTATGAGCCACAACGCGATGTGGTGCAGATAACTTATGAAGATGCCGGCCAGCCGCAGACCTGGGAGATTCACGAGCCGGTACAGATCATCCGGGAAACCGTGCATTCGGCTCACAAGGGCATGAGGATCGACGATAAATCCGGCAAATCGGCGCTGCTGGAGTTCCGGGTGGCGGCGGCACCCGAGTCGGTCGACGGGTTGGCGGAATGGGAGCGGTGACGGTGACTGCCGACATCGCGCTGTTCTCGCTGGCCACGGGCCACGCCCTGGCCGGCCGGGTAGCCCGGACGCTGGGCTTGCCAATGAGTGCGCATGAAGAGCGCGACTTCGGCGACGGGGAACACAAGATCCGGCCATTGGAAAGCGTGCGCGGGCGCGACGCCTACGTTATCCAGTGGCTGCACGGTGATGACCAGTACAGCGTCAACGATCACCTGGTGAGGCTGCTATTCTTCCTGGCCACTCTGCGCGATGTCGGTGCGGCGCGTGTCACCGCGGTCGTGCCTTATCTCTGTTACGCTCGCAAAGACCGCCGCACCAATCCGCGCGACCCGGTCACGACGCGTTACCTGGCGCAGCTGTTCGAAGCCGTGGGCGTCGACCGGCTGGTGACCGTCGATGCCCACAATCCGGCCGCCCTGCAAAACGCCTTCCGCTGTCCGACCGAGCACCTGTCAGCGCGTACTGGGCTGATCGACTACCTGGAGCCGCTACTGGCCGATCAGGACCTCTGCGTCGCTTCACCCGATATTGGGGGCGTGAAGCGTTCGGAGCGTTTCCGCGAGGTCTTGAGCCAGCGGCTGGGCCGACCGGCGACCGCTGCCTTCGTCGAAAAGCATCGCAGCGGCGGCCAGGTCAGCGGCGACCTGGTGGCCGGCGATGTTGCCGGCCGCACTGTCATTCTGGTCGATGACCTGATCGCCAGCGGCGGCACGCTGGTCCGCGCGGCAAAGGCACTGCGGGCGCGCGGCGCCAGCCGAGTGCTGGCGGTCGCCAGTCATGGCGTATTCGCCACCGCTGCGGCAACCGTCCTGGCGGACCCATCACTCGACCATATAGCGGTTAGCAACAGTCTGCCGTTGGCCGAACTCACTACCGGTCCGCTAGCGGCCAAGCTGGCGGTCGTCGATATCGCACCGCTGCTTGCCAACGCGATCCAGGGGCTGCACGCGGGCAAGTCGATCGGGCGATGGCTGGCCGAATAACCAGCGCAATCAGCGCAGCATGACAGTGGCAAGTTCCGCAGCGATAGCGAGGTAATCGAGTGCCTGCGCGCGCGGGACATCGGCACGGTCGGGTACGCCGAGCCGTCGTGGAAAGCCGAGCGGGCCCGACCCACCGCTTAGCAATGGCCGTTCCGGACCCGCCGGGCCGATTGTTAGGCACTTTTGCTGTTCAGTTCGGCGATCTGCCGATCGATGTCGATGCCGGCGCGGGACAACACCTCCAGGCTTTGGTCGCACAACACCGATTCCGCATTGGCGGCCGCCAGGGCCTGATCGCGTTCCTGCAGCAACCGGTCGACCTGCGGCCGGAACAGCCGTAGCAATGCACCCAGCCAGCGGTTTAGCAGCTCGGGGCCCGTCGTTGTGACGGCAAAGCGATCCAGCAAGGCCAGGGTCCCGGCCGCAGTCAGCAAGCGATCATCCGTCACCCATTGATTGACGGTGAAAATCTCGCGCGGCACCCCTTTGGCATCGACCGAAACCGCCAGCAAGTGCGCCGTGGCATAATCACTACGATCGTCTGTGAAGCGGGCAAGAAACGCGTCCTCTGCAACCGCGTCCCGCTGATGCCAGTCACCGTCGAGGCGGGCGAACAGATGGAAATGGCCGTGCTCCATGCCGACGGCGCGGTCCTCCGGTGGATGGGCATGATAGTAATACTGGAAACCAGTGGTCCGGTCGATGACATCACCGACCGGATAATGCTCCCACTGCACCACCGGCTGGTCGGTGATGAGATCGTCCAGCAGATGCCGGCCAGCGCCGGCCAGTACCCCGTAACAGCCGAGTAGCTGTTCCGCGGCACCGGCCATTGCCTCCTGCTGCGCAGCAGGTAGTTGCTGCAGCGCACGCGCCGGCATGGTCATTCAGAGACCGAAGCCGGTCGTCGACCGCAAAGTCCTGTCAGTTGGCGCCGCACATACCGCCGGATTTCTTCTTGGTGCTGGTCTTACCACCACTGGCCGCGCCACACATCCCGCCAGCGGACCCTTTCGTGTCCGATCCGCCCATAGCCGCTCCCTTGTCACTGCTGCACTTGCCAGCGCACTTGGCCGTGCCACTCGTTTTGGCGCCGCATTTGCTCGTGCTCATGGTGGTGTTGTCGGCGCTGGCAGTCGGCGCATAGGCGATGGTCGCGGCCGGCAGAGCGATCGTAGCCGCTGTCAGGGCAGCGACCGAAAGCTTTTCGATGCGAGTCTTCATGCTAGATACTCCCGTAACGGTTATTGGCTCACACCGACGTCCGGGGTTGCGTTCGCCGATGCATTAACGGTGTCGACCTGCTTGATCGTACCTGTTCTGGATTTTCAACCGACACGCGTGTTGTGACTGTCGAGAAGCCCGGATGATTCCCGATTTTCCGGAGCGTGTTGTCAAAGCACAGTCTAGCAGCGATCGCGGCCAGCGGTGGCCGCGCCACCAACAGCGGTATACTATCGCGGCAACCGGTGCCGCCACCGGCAATTCCCAGCCCATCCGAGGAACCGCCATGGCCAATATCTACGACGACAATTCCCTGTCCATAGGACGGACGCCACTGGTCCGGCTCAACCGCATCAGCCGCGGTAACGTACTCGCCAAAATCGAGGGCCGCAACCCCGCCTACTCGGTAAAGTGCCGGATCGGCGCCGGCATGGTCTGGGACGCCGAGGAGCGTGGCGTACTAACACCGGGCCGCGAAATCATCGAACCCACCAGCGGCAATACCGGCATTGCCCTGGCCTTCGTCGGGGCCGCCCGTGGCTATCCGGTAACTTTGACCATGCCCGCCAGCATGAGCCTCGAACGGCGTAAAGTGCTCAAAGCGCTGGGCGCCAGCCTGGTACTGACTGAACCGGCCAAGGGGATGAAGGGGGCGATCGATAAAGCCGCCGAAATCCAGGCCAGCGACCCGGACCGCTACGTCATGCTGCAGCAGTTCGACAATCCGGCCAATCCGGCCATTCACGAACGCACCACCGGCCCTGAAATCTGGGACGATACCGACGGCAACATCGATGTGCTGGTCGCCGGCGTTGGCACCGGCGGTACCATCACCGGCATCAGCCGCTACTTCAAGCAAACGCGTGGCCGGACAGTGACTTCGGTGGCGGTCGAACCCACCGGTTCACCGGTCATCTCCCAGACCCGTGCCGGCGCGGAACTCACCCCGGCACCACACAAAATCCAGGGTATCGGTGGCGGCTTCGTGCCCAAAAACCTCGATCTCAGTCTGGTCGACCGGGTCGAACAGGTGAGCGACTCTGATGCCATGAGCCATGCCCACCGGTTGATGCGCGAAGAAGGCATTCTCGCGGGCATCTCCTGCGGCGCGGCACTCGCGGCCGCCCTGCGTATCGCGGACGAACCGGCCCACCGTGACAGCACCATCGTGGTGGTCCTGCCCGATTCGGGTGAACGTTATCTGTCGAGTGCGCTGTTTGCCGACCTGTTTTCCGAAACAGAAAACGTCCAGTAGTCGAACTCGGTCGCTCTTTGGATGAGAACCGGCGCGGGATCCGCCGATCCAGCTTGCGCCGCGGTGCCAAATCGGGCATAACAGGTGCCGGCGCGGCGATCGTGGCCATCGATTGATAACCTAAAAGTATCTTACGAGGAGAATCATCCATGCTATTTATGCTAGATGTCCATGTCGAATACGGCGCCGACATGAGCCAGAAAGATCTGTTCGACATCTGGACCCGTGAGGCCGAAGCTGCACTGGGCGCCAAGCAAGCCGGAGTGGTTATCGATTTGTGGAAGTGCGTGGGCGCACGGCGGGTGGTAGTGGTGGTCGACGTCGATTCGCTCGATACTCTCGATCAGATCACCCTGGATCTGCCGATCATGAAGGAAATGGGGCAGTACGTCGATATCGACGTCACGCCATTGCGCCGTTATGAAGATTTTGCGGCCGACGTGAAGCAACGCGCCTGAGAACCGATGCGGGGCCGTCTCACTTCGCCGGTCCCGCAAGGCAACCACACCCTGGAGATATCCACAGTCAGCGGGTCCGGCACGGCTCATAGCGCGGTCCAGCCAGATCCCCTCACTTGCACAGTGGCGGGACTATCCGGCCAATACCCGTGTTCTACGGCGATTCAGTCAGGCGCTGGCGCAGCCAGAGCCCGCTGTCACGCAAAGCCGCGCGGGCCACATCGAGCATCCGGCTGTAGTGCAAGAAGCCGTGCAGCACGCCATCATAAGTCACCAGTTCCCGTTCTACTCCGGCCGCTTGCAGCAGATCGGCCAGCACCAGACTGTCATCCAGTAACGGATCGAGTGCGGCCGCCATCACATATTGTGGGGGTAGTCCACGCAGATCGTTGCGCAGCAGGTCGAAGCGCGGATCATCCAGATCCTCCGGCCCGCGCAGCAGGCAATCCGCGTAGAACTTAATGTCTTGTTCAGTGAGCCCGTCATCGTTGCTGCCGAACTTGCGGCGCGACGGTGAATCGCGCAAGCCGAACACACCGTAAAAGAGCGTCGCCGCCCGCAGCGGCGGACCATCTTCATCACGATTGAGCAGGCAGGCGGCCAAACCCAGATGGGCACCGGCCGAATCACCGGCAACCGCCACCCGTGCAGGGTCGATACCCCAGTCCCGGCCCCGCTGCGTCAACTGCCGCACCACGGCCAGCGTTTCGTCAATCGGCGTGGGAAATTTGTGCTCCGGGGCCAGCCGATAGTCGACACCAACCACCACTGCACCACTGTCCAGCGCCAGTAACCGCATGATCTTGTCGTGGGTGTCGATATCACCCACTACCCAGCCACCCCCGTGCAGGTACACGACAGCGGGCAGCAGTGGCTGCACATTGGGATAATACAACCGTACCGGGATAGCCCCGACCGGCCCGGGAACCACGGTATCACGTACCTGGACCAGTTCGGGCCGGTCGGCGTTCCAGTACTGCCGGCTCTGGCGATAGCCGGCGCGTAGCTCGGCCGGATCACCACCGGAGTCGGCAACAGCGCCCGCCAGTTCACGCTGGTGAACCAGTACCGTCGCCATCTGAGGATCCAGCAGCGGTGTGATATCGAACGGTTTCATCATATCCATCAGGTTTCCCATTCCCGGCGTTTGCTGAAATTGCCAGTGGCTTGGCAACAGGCTCAAACCCCGCGCGCGGCCGCCGCCGAGCGCTCCAGCAGCACGAAACTGTAGGCGAACTCGTTAGCCTGGTCGGCGCCATGATTCTCGCGCCAGACCTCGCGCCACTGGCCTGTGGGTAGCGCCGGAAACAGCACATCGCCGGCCGGTTCGGTGTGCACCTCGGTGAGGTAGATACGCCCGGCCTGGGGCAGAGCGCTGCGATATAGCACACCGCCGCCGATCACCATCACTTCGTCCGCCGCGGCCGCCAGCTCGAGCGCGGCCGCCAGCGACCCGGCCACGCTGCAGCCGGGTGGCTGCCACTCAGGTCGGCGTGTCACCACGATGTTGTGGCGCCCCGGCAGCGGCCGGCCAATGGATTGGTGGGTACGCCGGCCCATGATGACCGGCTTGCCCATGGTGAGTCGTCGAAACCGGCGCAGGTCAGCCGGCAATCGCCAAGGCATTCCGCCCTGGTGGCCGATCACGCGGTTACGCGCCATGGCAACAATCAGCGACAGTGACACCAGCAGCCTCCGGCCAAACCGTTACCGCGTCAATCGCCGCCGGCAATGGAACGGGCGGGATCGAGGCGACGAAAAGCATAATAGTAGCAGAGCAGGTAACCACCCTGGAGACCCGCTGCCACCAGCAACGGCAGCCCCAGAAAGCCGGCGGCGAACAACGGACCGGCAGCGAGCGGCCCCAGCGCGCGTGGCAACTGGATCGACAATGAACTGACCGTGGCCGCAAGCCCGCGCCGCTGGGCCGACACCAGGCTCAGATTCAGAGCCTGGCGGGCGCCGGCATTGCCGCGATTCAACGCCGAACGCAATACATACAGCACGGTGGCGATGCCAAAGCTGGGGGCGAAAGGCAATGCGGCCAGCAGCACCAGGCCAGCCGAACGCATGGCGATCACCGTCCGCACCACCCCGAACCGACCCAGCAGCCGCCCAGCCCCCAGGGCCGAAACGCCGGTGATGGCAAACGACAGCGCCAGCACCGGTGCAATTGCGCCGGGACCGACACCATAGCGCAGCGCGAACCAGTAGGCGATCAGCGGACTGATCAGGCCAATGGCCAGGCCGTTCAGACTGTTGACTAGCACCAGTAACCGCAGCCGCCGGTTTTCCTCGTGGCGCTCGGCATGTCCCGCAACCGACCGGGACCGGGCCGGCGGCGGCGACTCGCGCGCTACCAGCAGCGCCGCCAGACAGCCCAGCGAACCCAGCAGCACCAGGGCGAACAGCGGGCGGTAGTCGGCCGCCCCGACCTGCGCGCCCGACCACAGCGCCGGCAGGCCGGCTGCCAGCGCACCGGCCGCCATTCCGAACGAGCCCAGCGCCGCGCTCAGGCTGAACAGCTGACCGCGCGCGCGTGGCGCCACGAGGCCCGCCAGCCAGGCCTGCTCGACCGGCGCGAACGGCCCGGCGGCACCGTTCTGACCACGCCCGAAACCACCCGCGATGGCCGCCAGCGCTAACCACGCCGCTTGGCTGGTCAGCAACGCGACCGCCGCAGCCACCAGTGTCACCAGTTCATAGACGACCAAAAACCGACGGCGGCCAAGCCGGTCGCTGAGCGGTCCCGAGATCATCACCAGCAATGCTTGCAGCACCATACCGCCGGTGAACAAAGCGCCGATGCCGGCACCTGACCAACCCAGGGCATGCAGGTACAGGCTGAAATCCACCACCAGCAGGCCTTGTCCCAGACTGCGTACCGCACGGGCAGCGAGCAACGCCCGCCGGGCAGTGACGGTGGCGGTTTCGCCCACACCGGCGCTGGTGCCGGGTGAAGACAGTGGCACGGCACCCGGCACTCGCTCCCGATCAGCCTTCGGATCAGCGGTGTGAGCGGCATGTTTCAAGTTGTAACCAAAATGCGTTGCTGGCCGAGGTTGGTGCGACAATGATAGCCGGTTCAAACTTCATCATCCGCTACGGGCAACCAGCCGGAATTCCCCAGCATTGGACAACACGACGAGGCACTGGTGAGCAGGAAGGCTGCTGGGCGGCTCGGTGCGCACCTATACCGTGGCCGCAGACGGCCAGCTCAAGAACGCCGCCGCCTACAACCGTCTGGTGGTGACTTACGACAACGGTGCTCCGATCCACCTGCGCGACATCGGTCACGCGCTTGACAGTACCGACGTGGTGCTGGAGAACAGCGTCCGCTACCGCGAACGCGGCGAGCTAGCACTGCGGACGGCCTTGGTCGGCAGACGGGAAATCGGTTTCACCGTATTGTCGATGACTTTGTCGCGGGTGGCCATATTTATCCCAATTGTGTTCCTGGGTGGCATCATCGGGCGGCTGTTCCGCGAGTTCGCGCTGCCGCTGGCCATGGTGGGTGCCCTGCTGGCATTGTTGCTGTTCGGGCAGGAACTCAACATATTCAGCTTTGTCGGACTTATCATGCTGGTCGGCTTGGTCAAGAAAAACGGCATCATCATGGTTGACTTCGCTGTCCAGCAGCAGCGCGAGCACGGTCTGGAGCCGGCAGCTGCCATTCTGGAAGCCTGTCTGGTACGCTTCCGACCCATCATGATGACCACGCTGGCTGCGATATTCGGGGCCCTGCCCATCGCCGTGGGTTTCGGCTTGGGCGCCGAGGCCCGCCGGCCCCTGGGTATCGCCACCGTCGGTGGGCTGGTGTTGTCGCAACTGTTGACACTGTATATCACCCCAGCCTTCTTCGTGGCGATGGCGCGGTTGACTGGGAAGCTGCGGCGGCGCCAGCCGGTGGTACGACCTGTACTGGCCTGGGCGCCGCCTGACCAACCCCCGCGACGCTACCGCACCGGCAGCGCCGCTGCCGACTGACCATGCCCGATCCAGTCCACAGCCAGCAGCGCCTTGGCAAGTATATGATCATCGCCGCCTGGGTCATTCTGCTGGCGTTGCTGACAGCGCTATTCGAAGGCTGGCTGGTCCGCCAGGAACATCCCAACGAAGCGCTGGCCCGCACCAGCGGTAGCGGTCCGGCGGTCGTGAAACTCAAGCGAAATCGCCAGGGCCATTACCTGGCGCCGGGATTCATCAATGGCCAGAAAGTGCGTTTCCTGGTCGATACCGGCGCCACCGATGTAAACATTCCGGCCGCGGTCGCCGCCCGCTTGCGCCTGAAGCGCGGCTATCCGACTTACGCGCATACCGCCAACGGCACCATCACCGTCTATCAGACCCGCCTGAGCAGCGTCCGGCTCGGCAACATTGTGCTGCGCGACGTGCGCGCCAGCATCAATTCCCACATGCAGGGCTCCACGGTACTGCTGGGCATGAGTTTCATGCAGCAACTGGAACTCAACCAGCGCGACGGTATCCTGACCTTGCGACAGAACTAAGCCGGTAACGTCATCCCTGGGCATGCGACTCAGTACTCACCCCGCTGCAGGGCTCGGAACAGCAGCCGGGACGGGTTGACAGCGTCGCTCAGATCGCGCGCCAGCGGCACCGGCTCTCCCGCTATCAGCGCTGCCAGCAGCTCGGCCGCCAGCGGTGCGACGGTAATGCCGCGCGCACCCAGACCAGTGAGCAAGTACAAGCCGCGCGCATGCGGCGGCGGTGGCAGTTTCCGCCCCATAGCGCCACGGGCGGCCGCCGTGTAGGCCGCCCGAAAGGCCGCCGGATCCGGCACCCCGCCGATCAGCGGGAGGCGATCCGGGCTGGTTGCCCGGATCGCGGCAAAGATTCCGCTCAGCTCCGGGGTTAACTCGGCCGCCAGCTGCGGCACTATACGTTCCAGCTGCACCCGATTGTGGACGTCATCGGCCGCCCGCAGACGGGTATCGCTGTCGTGCGCGGTGAGCGTCGCGCCGATGACGTGCCGGCCTTGCCGCGCCGGAATCAGATAGCCCTTGCCGTACAACACAGTCTGCAGCCTACCACTGGCGGCCGTCACCGGCGCTGCAGACAACTGCCCGCGCGCCGCCACCAACGGTAACCAGCTGGTCGACTCATAGGCGGCGGCACCGTTGGCGTTGGCCAGCACCACAACCGGCGCCGCCGCCAGCACCTCACCGCTGGCCCCGAGCACCTGCCAGCCGTCGGCGAGCTGTTCGAGGCGTACGGCGTCAACCCGGTAGCGCGAGCTCACACGCGGCCGCTCCACCAGCGCCCGACACCATCCGGAGGGCGCTAGCCAGCCACCACCCGGGTAATACAGCGCACCCCGGTCCAACACCACGCCCGCCACTGTTGTGGCGGCCGCGCTATCGACCCAGCACGCCACCGTTCCCGGTAAACCATAGGCTTCGACAAACCGCTGGTAACGTCGTTGGCGCTGACTGTTTGCAGCCAGCGCCAGCACACCGGTTGGCTGCCAATCCGCCGCTCCTGCGTACCGGGCCAGCACTCGTAGCGCATGCAGATAAGCCTGCAGGTACCACTGCCCCGCGGGTCCGCGCTGAGCTTCAGCCCGTGGCATCACTACCCCAGCTGGGTTACCCGAAGCGGCCAGCGCCGGTGCCGCGCGTCGCTCCAGCAAGGTAACCAGCCAGCCGCGCCGTGCCAGCGCATCCGCCATCGCACAACCGGCCAGACCGGCTCCAACCACTACCGCCTCATCCGCCGCCAACGGCAACGGCGGCTGCAACCAAGGGCGTGACCTGGGCTTAGCAAGCACGGGTTTTGCCAGCTTCCCGGCAAGCATTTCGCGTTTGCCTGCAAACCCGGGGCCTTTGGTCACCTCAAAGCCGGCTTCCCGCAAGCCCCGACGGACGACCCCGGCCACCGAATAGGTCGCCACAGTGCCGCCAGCCACGGTCAGGCGGGCCACTTCAGCCAGCAGTTCGGGACGCCACATGGCGGGGTTACGAGCCGGGGCGAAGCCGTCCAGATACCAGGCATCGATCGCAGCATCGAGCCGCCCGAATTCTACACCGGCCTCGCCGAACAGCAAATCGAGCAGCAACCGGTCATCGGCCAGCGTCAGCCGATGCCATCCCGGCACCGGTTCCGGCCAGGCCGCCACCAGATCCGCTGTCAATGCCGCCAGTTGCGGCCAGGCTGCCAATACCTGCTGCAGTTCGCCGGCCGCCAACGGATGCAGCTCGACACTGATGAAATGCAGCCGACGGCAGCGCTGCGGATCGCCGGCCCAGGCCTGCCAGGTAGCGAGGAAATTAAGTCCGCTGCCGAAGCCGGTTTCACCAATCGCGAAGCGTTCCCGCTGCCGCCAGCGCTGCGGCAAACCATTGCCGTCCAGAAACACGTGACGGGCCTCGCCCAAGCCTCCGGCGCGGGACCAGTAATGATCCCGGTATCGCTCAGAGTAGGGCGGCTGCCCCGGCACCCAACGCAGACCAGATGAATCCATAGACCCGGTCAGCAACCGGCAGCGGTTGAGTATCGGACTGAAGCCTTCAGAACAGCGGCTCCTGGGACGCACTGGTCCATCCGGTCACGACACAGCGTCCCAACCCAGTAGGGATTACTCCAGACCAGCCACCCCGGATAGTACGGTCTGCATCCTGCAGACGCAGCACAGCGGGCCATCGGACGCTACCCGCCTTTGCGCAACCGGTAGCATGGCGTATAGGCGGCACCTGGCAGTTTCATTCGATGCTGCTCGACAAACCCCGTCAGCAGTTCGTCCAGCGCCTGCATGATGTCCGTGTCACCACTGATTTCATAAGGACCATGACGTTCGATTTCACGGATTCCGGCCTCTTTAACGTTGCCAGCCACAATTCCGGAAAACGCCCGTCGCAGATCCGCCGCCAACTGATGTGGCGCCCGTCCGCGACGCAGGTCCAGCGCCGCCATATTGGCATGGGTCGGCGCAAACGGCTGCTGCAGTTCACGGCGCACGGTCACGCCCCAGTTGAAAAAGAACGCATCGCGGGTCCGCTTGCGGTACTCGCGCACCGCTCCCATGCCCTCGGCGACCAGCCGGCCCACGGCCGTCGGATCATCGATGACGATGCTGTAGCAAGCGGTTGCATCGTCACCCAGTGTCAGTTGCAGAAAGCGGTCAATCTGCTCGAAATAGGGCGCTGATTCGGCCGGCCCGGTGAACACCAGTGGCAGGGGCACACCGATGTTGTCAGGGTACATCAGAATCCCCAGCAGATAGAGGATCTCCTCAGCGGTCCCAACGCCACCCGGAAATACCACGATGCCGTGAGCCAGCCGGACAAAGGCCTCCAGACGCTTTTCAATATCCGGCATGATGACCAGGTGATTGACGATCGGATTCGGTGGTTCGGCGGCTATGATGCCCGGTTCGGTCACACCCACATAGCGGTTGGCCGGGCGCCGCTGTTTGGCGTGCCCGATGGTCGCCCCCTTCATCGGCCCCTTCATGGCACCCGGCCCGCAACCGGTACAGATATCCATCCCGCGCAGGCCCAGTTGATAGCCGACGCGCTTGGTATAGTCGTACTCCTCCCGCGAGATCGAATGGCCCCCCCAGCACACCACCAGATTGGGATCGGTGCGCGGCTGCAGCACGCGGGCATTGCGCAGGATTTCGAACACTGCGTTGGTGATGCCCTGGTTGTCGTCCAGCCGGAACATGCCCGACTGGATCTGACTGCCAACATAGACGATATCGCGCACCACAGCGAACAGCAGTTCATTGATGCCGCGGATCATCTGGCCATCCACGAACGCCGGCGCCGGAGCGCCGTGCAGTTCCAGTCGCAGACCGCGGTCCTGCTGCTGCACTTCGATGTCGAACCCGGCATAGCGGTCGAGCAGCGTACGCGGGTCGTCACTGTCACTGCCACTGGTGAGCACTGCCAGTGCGCAGCGGCGAAGCAGATCGTGCAGCCCACCCAGTGACACATCGCGCAGCCGGGCCACTTCACCGCGCGACAACACGTCCATACCACCCAATGGAGTGATGCTGGCGTCGACCGTTTCGATCGCTGTGGTCGTCATGAGCCGCTCGCCCCGTGTCGTACCAGACGATAAGCCACCTGACCGGCCCGTTTGTCGCGCACCACCGTCATGCCGGTAGGCAGTTGCAGATGCAGCCCCGGCTCGGATTCCAGGTAAACCATAGCTTCGGCCGCCAGCCAACCGCTCGCGGCCAGCGTCGCGCAGACCGGATCCAGCAGACCAAGCCCAAACGGCGGATCGAGCAGTACGATGTTGAACGGCTGCGGGGTCGTGTGCTGCAGCCAATCCATGGCGTCGGCTTCGTGCACCTCGGCAGTGGTTCCGAGTTTGGCAAGATTGCTGCGCAACGCCCGGGCAGCGCGGTGGTCACGCTCGACGAACACGACCCCGGCTGCGCCACGGGACAAGGCCTCCAGTCCCAATGCACCGCTGCCGGCGAACAGATCCAGGCAGCGGGCACCCTCGATGATCGGCGCCAGCCAGTTGAACAAGGTTTCCCGCACCCGGTCCGGCGTCGGCCGCAGGCCAGGCAGCGCCGGAAATCCCAGCCGCCGGCTGCGCCATTGTCCGCCGACGATTCGCAGCTCCGGTTCAGCCGACCGTCGGCTGGGCATCTTGACCTCAGATATCCAGGTTGTTGACCAACAGCGCGTTGCGTTCGATGAAATCACGCCGAGGCTCAACCTGATCGCCCATCAGCGTCGTAAACACCTCGTCCGCGGCAATGGCGTCCTCAATCCGCACCTGGAGCAATCGCCGCGTCTCCGGGTTCATGGTAGTATCCCACAGCTGCTCCGGATTCATCTCGCCGAGACCCTTATAGCGCTGAATGCCCAAGCCGCGCTGGGCATCCGCCAGCAGCCAGTCGACCGCCTCCTTGAACGTCTGCACCGTCTGGTTGCGCTCACCGCGGTAGACCGTGGCTCCAGGTCCCAGCAGATCAACTACCCGCTCGCCCAGACGAACGATGCGATCGTACTCCGGCGAGTCAAAAAATTCCCGGCTCATTCGGGTCTCGTGATCCAGCCCGTGGGTGCGGCGGATCATCACCAGCAACCGCTCGTCGCGGCCTTCACGCTGCTCGACCCGCGCCAGATAGCGGGTATGCTCATCGTTACCGGCATTCAGACTGTCCACCAACTGGCCGGCCCAGGCTTCCAGCATTGCCTCATCACGCAAGCGGTCGCGGTCCACCCGCGGCAGGTACATCAGTTGTTCCAGCAGGCGGCGATCGTAGCGCTGGCTGAGGCGATCGAGCATGGCCATGACCGTCATGTGTTGGCGGGCCAGTTCCTCAAGCGCGGTGTTGCTGAGCGGCGGGGCATCGGTCTCGGGTACCAGCCGGGCACCGTCCAGACCGCTATTCAACAGATAGCTGGCCATTTCCGCGTCGTCCTTGATGTAGTACTCCTGTTTACCACGCTTTACCTTGTACAACGGCGGCTGACCGATATAGACATGGCCACGTTCGATCAGCTGCAGCATCTGCCGGTAGAAGAACGTCAGTAGTAGCGTGCGGATATGACTGCCGTCGACGTCGGCGTCCGTCATGATGATGATGCGGTGGTAACGCAGCTTGTCAGGATCGAATTCCTCCTTGCCGATGCCGCAGCCCAGCGCTGTTATCAGCGTGCCGACCTCAGCCGATGACAGCATCTTGTCGAACCGGGCACGCTCGACGTTGAGGATCTTGCCCTTGAGCGGCAGAATGGCCTGAAACCGCCGGTCGCGACCCTGCTTGGCGGAACCGCCGGCGGAGTCACCCTCGACGATAAACAATTCCGACAGGCCGGGGTCCTTCTCCTGGCAGTCGGCCAGCTTGCCGGGCAGACCGGCGATATCCAGCACCCCTTTGCGGCGGGTCATCTCGCGGGCCCGGCGCGCGGCCTCGCGGGCCCGGGCGGCGTCGACGATTTTGGCGGTGATGGCCCGCGCCTCGGCCGGATTCTCCAGCAGATATTCGCTGAACTTCTCCGCCAGCACTGATTCAACCACCGCCTTGACTTCGCTCGAGACCAGCTTGTCCTTGGTCTGCGAGGAAAACTTGGGATCGGGCACCTTGACCGACAGCACCGCGGTCAGTCCTTCACGGATATCATCACCACTGGTCGCGACCCGGGCTTTCTTAAGGATACCCTCCGCTTCCATGTAGTGATTGAAGGTCCGAGTCAGGGCGCCGCGAAAACCGGCCAGATGGGTACCGCCGTCACGTTGCGGAATGTTGTTGGTGAAGCAGAAGATATTTTCCTGATAGGAATCGTTCCACTGCAACGCAACCTCGACCACGATGGCATCGCGTTCGGTATTGCAATAAAACACGGCCGGGTGCAGCGGTGTTTTATTGCGGTTGAGGTGTTCCACGAAAGCCCGGATACCGCCCTGGTATTCGAACACATCGCTCTTGCCGGCGCGTTCGTCGACCAGTTCGATACGCACACCGGAATTGAGGAACGACAGTTCCCGCAAGCGCTTCGCCAGCACATCGTAGTGAAACTCGATGTTGTTGAAGATCACCGCACTCGGCTTGAAGTGGATCTCGGTGCCGCTGTCGCTGGCCTCGCCGATCACACTAAGCG
Organism: uncultured Gammaproteobacteria bacterium; assembly: GCA_963713445.1. Lineage (GTDB taxonomy): Bacteria > Pseudomonadota > Gammaproteobacteria > Competibacterales > Competibacteraceae > CAVQMB01. Next base: position 399,047 of record CAVQMB010000004.1, read on the forward strand.
GGGTGGCCGGATCGCCGGCCTGGTAGAGCTGTTCGTAAATCCGGCCATCACGGCGGATGGTTAACTGCAGCGATTCCGACAACGCATTGACCACCGACACACCGACCCCATGCAGGCCGCCCGAGACCTTGTAGGAGTTATCGTCAAACTTACCGCCGGCGTGCAATACGGTCATGATGACCTCGGCGGCCGGCCTTCCTTCGCCAGCATGCATGTCGACCGGAATGCCCCGTCCGTTGTCGACCACTGTGATTGACTCGTCATTGTGGATGGTCACGGTGATAGCACTGCAATACCCGGCCAGCGCTTCATCGATCGAGTTATCCACCACCTCGAAGACCATGTGGTGCAGGCCAGTGCCGTCATCGGTATCGCCGATGTACATGCCCGGACGCTTGCGCACGGCATCCAGGCCCTTGAGCACTTTGATGCTGGTTGAGGTGTAGTCCAGGGCTTCGCTCATAAGGTATTTTCCGGTCTGGAAAAAAAAAGAAATTATACCACTTCGCGGACTTCGCCGGCGCACAAGCGGAACTGCTGCAACCGACTCCACAAAGCCAGTTCCGGCACATCAGGATCGATCGCAGTCACGAACAGCTGGCAGTCGAGCCGGGCCAGGCAACGCATCACACGCTGGCGGTTGACGTCATCCAGTTCCGCCGGCAGATCATCGATTAACAGCACACAGCGGTGCTCGTTACGTCGCCGGTAAAGTTCCGCCTGAGCCAGCACCAAAGCCACCACCAGCAGTTTCTGTTGACCCCGGGAGAGCCGCTGCGAAGCGTGCTGGCCATCCAGGCGGACGCTGAAGTCAGCCCGGTGCGGCCCGCTGCGGGTATGGCCCTGACGGCGGTCGGTTTCGAGATCGGTATGCAGCACCTCAGCCAGCTCACGCTCGGCATGCCAGCCGCGGCGATAGTCCAGGTTCAGGCGTTGTACCCCCAGCAATTCACTGGCCAGTGGCTGCAGGGTCGCCTCGAGCGCGGCACAGAACGCCTGGCGCATTTTGTCGAGCCGACCGGCGTTGGCCACCAGCTCCGCATCCCAGGGCATCAGAGCGCGTCTGTCAAAGCCCGAGCGCAGTGCCGTATTGCGTTGCCGCAAAGCACCGAAGTAGTACTTCCAAACCGGCAGAAAACCCGTCTCGTTATGGAATACCCCCCAATCCAGAAAGCGCCGCCGCTGGCGGGGGCCGTCATCGAGTAACCGGTGACTGTCAGGATTCAGCAGCAACAGCGGTAACTGAATCGCCAGCTCGGCCAACGTGCGTAGCGGCGCGCCGTCGACCCGGCCACTCAGGCGAGTACCGTCATGGACCAGACCGACCGTGCTGTGACGACCGCCGGCCGCCGCCTGGACTGTCCCGACCAGTTGCAGGAGCTGGCTTCCGTGGCGGATCAGCTGGCGGCTCTGCCGGGTCCGGAAAGACCGGCCCCGGCCCAGGAAATAAATGGCTTCCAGCAGACTGGTCTTGCCGGAAGCATTGGCACCCGTGATCAGATTCAGCCCGGGTGTCCACGCGAGCTTGCCGTCGGTCAGATTGCGGAATCCCTTCAGCGCAAGCGTCGCCAGCGGCATCGGGCCGGTTACAACCGCATCGGGCTGACAACGTACTGGCAGCTGGCATCCTCGCTGGCCTGAATCAGACAACTGCTGTTGCCATCCTGCAGGTAAATATTGACCAGCTCGTCGTCCAGGGCGCCCAGCGCATCCAGCAGGTAGCCCGCATTGAAACCTATTTCCAGCGGTCCACCGCTGTAGTTGATCTCGACCTCTTCGACCGCCTCTTCCTGCTCCGGATTGTTGGCCTGTATTCGCAACAGCCAGTCCTCCAGCTGCAGTCGCACACCACGATTCTCGTTGGACAGGATGGCTGTTCGCGCTAAGGCTGCCCGCAGTTGCTGGCGATCGGCTACCAGAACCCGCTCGCCGGGCTTCGGAATGGCGCGCTGATAGTCCGGGAAGCGACCATCGATGAGTTTGGAGGTAAAACAGATATTGCCCAGATCGATCTGCACGTGATTGCTGCCCAAACCGAGCGCCACCTCGGCCTCGTCATCCGCCAACAGGCGCATCAGCTCCTGCACCCCTTTGCGCGGCACAATGACCTGACGGCTACCGCTTTCACCAGTATCTGCCGACACCTCAGCCAGCGCCAGCCGATGACCGTCAGTGGCCACCGCCCGCAGTCGGTCCGGAGTGCTCTCCAGCAGCAGGCCGTTGAGGTAATAGCGCACGTCCTGCTGAGCCATGGCGAAGTGACTCCGCTCGATCAGCCGACGCAGATCACGTTGCGGCAAGCGCACGCTGGCCTCGGCACTGAATGACTCCAGCGCCGGCATCTCGTCGGCTGGCAAGGTCGCCAGCGTGAACCGGCTGCGGCCGCAATTGAGCTGCGCCCTGGCCTCTTCGACGTTGAGCCCGACCGGCGTACCGTCGGGTAACGCCCGCAGGATTTCGAGCAGCTTGCGGCCAGGCAGGGTCACACGACCGTCGGTGTCCGCTGCCGCTTCACCACGCGCGGTCAACTCGACTTCCAGATCCGTAGCAGTCAGCGTGAACCAACCCTTCGAAGCCACCAGCAAAACGTTGGCCAGAATGGGCAAGGTCTGGCGTCGTTCGACGACGCCGATGACATGTTGCAACAGGTTGAGCAACTGTTCGCGTTGGATTTCCAGCTTCATGGTCGGTCCAATAGGTTAGTTCTTAAAAAATATAAAGCTTATTATTATTAGTGAGATGATATTCTGTGGATAATTTTACCATATTCCTTACCTATCAATAGGATAGCAATGCTTCTTGTTGTGGATAAGCCTGTGGATAAGCTGTGGATATTTTGTGGATAAAAATTTATCCACATTTTGTCCACAAACTTATCCACAGGATATCACTGACTTATCCACAGATTTATCCACACGCAAATCAAGTGGATAGCGTGATCATGAGGTTGGTGAAATCCTCCCGCACTGCCTCATCGCAACCCTGTAATTCCTTTACCTTGCGGAGCGCATGCAGCACGGTGGTATGGTCACGGCCACCAAAGGCACCACCGATTTCCGGCAGACTGTGATCGGTTAGATCCTTGGCCAGCGCCATGGCGATCTGGCGCGGGCGTGAGAATACCCGCTGGCGGCTGGTGGAGCATAGATCGGCAACCCGGATCTTGTAGTAATCGGCCACGGTTTTCTGAATGTTCTCTATGGTTACCTGCTTGTCATGCAGCGTCAGCAGATCGCTAAGCGCCTCTTTGGTGAAAGCCAGCGTAATGGGTTTGCCAGTGAACTGCGAATTGGCATAGACCCGGCGCAGTGCACCTTCCAGCTCGCGCACGTTGGAGCGGATCCGCTGAGCGATAAAAAATCCAACTTCGTCTGGCAGATTGATGTTTGACTGCTGCGCCTTCTTCATGAGAATCGCCACCCGCGTTTCCAGTTCCGGCGGTTCGGTGGCAACCGTCAGGCCCCAGCCGAAACGCGATTTGAGGCGCTCCTCCACGCCACGTACTTCGCGCGGATAACGATCACAGGTTAGGATGACCTGCTGGCGGCCCTCCAGCAGACTGTTGAAGGTGTGGAAGAATTCTTCCTGGGAGCGCTCTTTGCCGGCAAAAAACTGGATATCATCGATCAGCAGGGCGTCGAGCCTGCGATAGTGCTGCTTGAATTCGTTGATTCTGTTGTGTTGCAGCGCCCGCACCATGTCGGCCACAAAGTGTTCCGAGTGCTGATAGAGTATCCGCGCTTCCCGGTTACGCTCCCGTAGCATATTGCCCACCGCGTGCATAAGGTGGGTTTTGCCGAGGCCGGTGCCGCCGTAAATGCAAAGCGGGTTGTACGCTTTTCCCGGGTTCTGGGAGACCTGCAGGCAGGCGGCACGGGCAAGCTGATTGGACTTGCCTTCAACAAAATTCTCAAAGGTGAAATCAGGATTGAGATTGCTACTCTGGGGCGTGGTTTCGTCGACGGCCTCAATCAGCAGCGGTTTTCGCGTTGAAGCCGGGGCTGGTGCGGGTTCCGAATCGTCAGGGGTCGCCTCTGCCGCAGCCCGGCTACTGCCGATTTCAAGCTGGACATCGATGCGCCGGTCCGGGAATAGCTGGCCCAGAGCATCCCGGATGTGACTTAGGTGGTGACCCTTGACCCAGTCAAGCACAAAACGATTGGGCGCCAGCAGTTTGAGTGCGCCTTGATTTTCGATCACATGCAGCGGCCTGATCCAGGTATTGAGCTGTTGCTCGGACAGGTCCTGCTCCAGCCGTTCGAGGCAGGATTTCCACGTACTCTGCTCCACCTGGCGCTCCATCAGGGTGATCAACGGAAGGGAATGAACTGATCTGACAGGATCGCTGCCGGTGACGGATAAGGATAGCGCCAAACGCGGTTTCGACGACAGGGCTTGACAGGAAATAAGCTATCGTCTTACTTTTCACAGTCTTTGTCCACAGACTTACCGAGGTAGTCATGAAACGGACTTATCAGCCCAGCAATCTACACCGTAAGCGGACCCATGGCTTCCGCGCACGGATGGCGACCAAGAGCGGTCGGGCGGTGATCAGAGCCCGTCGCGCGAAGGGCCGGATGCGGCTTACACCGTAACGACGTGACGACCGATGCGCGTTTTCCGCGGCGCGCCCGGTTGCTCCACAAGGCGGATTTCGACCGCATTTTCGCTCAACCGGGAAAATCCGCTGACCGGTTCTTTACGGTGTTATATCGTCGTAACGAACTGGCTGTTGCCCGACTAGGGGTGGCGGTGTCACGTCGCACCTCCAAGCGAGCGGTCGGGCGCAATCGCATCAAACGGCTGGTGCGGGAGACCTTCAGGCAGCATCAGCAAATGTTGCACGGACTTGATATCGTGGTCATAAGCCGTCCCAACCTGGCCGGCCATGACAATCAAACGCTGGCGGTTTCGCTGCAACAGCACTGGGCACGATTGGCGCTACAATGCGCACCCTGCTAGTCACGCTGATTAAGGGATACCGGTTGTTGGTCAGTCCCTGGTTGGGGCAACGCTGCCGGTTCTATCCCTCGTGCTCGCAATACGCCATGGAGGCGATCGAACGTTTCGGCGCAGGCCGGGGCGGCTGGTTCGCCCTGCGGCGGCTGTTACGTTGTCATCCCTGGCATCCTGGTGGTGTCGACCCGGTTCCCGAGGCTAGCAAAGACTCGCGTTAAATGGATAACCAGAGACTATTTCTAATCATTGCCCTGGGTTTGGTGTTGTTCCTGATCTGGCAAGCCTGGACGCAGGACCACATGACCCAGCAAGCGGCGGCCCCAGGCGCGCCGACAGCCCAGACCCACCCTTCCGCGAACGCCAGTGCCAGCAAAGAAGGCGTGCCGAAACCCAGTGATGTCCCGGGTTCCGCTGCCAAGGCCAGCGCTTCCGCCAAGCGCGCGAAACCGGCACTGCCGGCGGCCAAGCCCGGGCAGCGTGTCAAGGTGGTGACGGATCAGTACATCGCCGAGATCGATACCCGTGGTGGCACGCTGGTCAATCTGCAGCTGCGCAAGTTCTTTCAAACGCAGCAGGACAAAAAGCCGATTGATCTGCTGGCGGAGGACAGCAGCAAGTACTATATCGTCCAGTCCGGTCTGATTGCGGCCAAGGGTAAAGCCCCGGATCATCATGTGCTGTACCAGGCGGCTCACACTGACTACCGCATGAAGCCGGGCGAGAACAAGCTGGTGGTGCCGCTAACCTGGACCGATCCCGCCGGTGTCAAGGTCAGCAAGACGTTTACCTTCGAGCGTGGCCGCGACCTCATCCAGATCAGCCATCGTGTGGACAACGCCAGTCAGAGCGTCTGGCGCGGCAGTCAGTACCGGCAGCTAGTGCGCACTGAGCCCGCTCATGGTCACGGCTTTGCCTCGCGGTTCTATGCGGGTGGGGTTTACTCCACACCCGACAAGCACTACGAGAAAGTCAGTTTTGACGACATGACCAAGCAGAACCTTGACATCCAGGTCAACGGTGGCTGGGTCGCCATGAGCCAGCATTATTTCCTCGGCGCGCTGATTCCGGGCGAGGGCCAGACCGACACCTTTTACACCAAAAAGCTGACCGACGGCCTTTACGTGCTCGGTATGGTGAGCGAACCGAAGACAGTCGCACCGGGTGCCGACGCCACCTTCACTACCGAACTCTACGCCGGGCCAAAAATCCAGGCCCGGCTCGACGCCGCCGCCCCGTACCTGAGCCGGACGGTCGATTATGGCTGGCTGTGGTTCCTGTCGCAGCCGTTGTTCTATCTGCTGAAATGGATTCACCAGTTCCTGGGTAACTGGGGTTGGTCGATCATCGTGCTGACGGTATTCATCAAGCTGGTGTTCTTCAAGTTGTCGGAAACCAGCTACCGCTCGATGGCCAACATGAAGCGCATGGGGCCGCGCATGCAGCGCTTGAAGGAGCTTCATGGCGACGATCGCCAGAAGCTCAACCAGGCGATGATGGAGTTGTACAAGAAGGAAAAGATCAACCCGCTGGGCGGGTGTCTGCCGATGGTGGTACAGATTCCGGTGTTCATCGCCTTGTACTGGATGCTGCTGGAAAGCGTTGAACTGCGCCATGCGCCCTGGATCCTTTGGATTCATGACCTTTCGGCCATGGACCCGTACTATATCCTGCCAGTCCTGATGGGTATTACCATGTTTGCTCAGCAGCGGCTCAACCCCACGCCTCCCGACCCGATGCAGGCTAAGCTGATGATGGCGCTGCCGTTGGTATTTACCGTTTTCTTCTTGTGGTTTCCCGCCGGTCTGGTGTTGTACTACCTGGTCAACAACCTGCTGTCGATTGCCCAGCAATGGCTGATCATGCATCGCATGGAAATGGCCGAAGCCAAGGCCTGACCGCAGCCACCGATACGATCGCCGCCGTCGCCACCCCTGCCGGGGTTGGCGGCGTTGGTATGGTGCGGGTATCGGGCCCTGCCGCAGGCGCCATAGCGGAACAATTACTGGGGCAGCTGCCGGCCTCCCGGCAGGCGGTGTTCCGGCGCTTCCGGGCGGCTGACGGTACGGCCATCGACGAAGGACTGGCGCTGTTCTTCCCTGGGCCCGGCTCGTTCACCGGGGAGGACGTGCTTGAGCTGCACGGCCACGGCGGCCCGGTGGTGCTGGATCTGCTGCTGGCACGGATACTGGCGCTCGGTGCCCGGATAGCACGACCCGGCGAGTTCAGCGAACGTGCCTTCCTCAACGATAAACTCGATCTGGCCCAGGCTGAGGCCGTAGCCGACCTCATCGAGGCGGGTACGGCGGCCGCAGCGCGGGCTGCCATGGGATCACTGCAAGGCGTGTTCTCGGCCCGGATCGATGACCTGGTCGAGGCGCTGATCCGGCTGCGCATGCATGTCGAAGCCGCCATCGACTTCCCCGAGGAGGAGATCGACTTTCTGGCCGACCGCCAGATCGCTGATCAACTGCAGCAGGTGCGTGAGGATCTGCGTGCACTGCAGGCCGCTGCCGGTCAGGGCCGACTGCTGCGCGACGGCATGACCGTCGTCATCGCCGGCCGGCCCAATGCCGGCAAATCGAGCCTGCTGAACCAGCTGGCCGGGCGCGACAGCGCGATCGTCACCGAGATACCCGGGACCACCCGCGACGTGCTACGGGAACGGATTCAGCTCGACGGCATGCCGCTGCATGTGATCGATACGGCTGGCCTGCGCGACAGTCCCGATCCGATCGAGCGTGAAGGTGTGCGCCGGGCCTGGGCGGAAATCGAGGCTGCCGACCGCGTGCTGCTGATGGTCGATGATCAGGTCGGTATCTGTGCGGAAGACCAACGCATCCGCGAACGGTTGCCGTGGTCGGTGCCGGTAACAGTGATCCGCAACAAGATCGACCTCAGCGGCGCCAAGCCGGCCGAGTCATCCAGCGATGGCGGCACCGCCATCGCCTTGTCGGCCAGGACGGGGGCGGGTATCAATCTGCTGGTAGGTCATCTTAAACAGGCCATGGGCTTCCAAAGTGGTGCAGAAGGCCTGTTCAGCGCCCGCCGCCGCCATCTGGATGCGCTGGCGCGGGCCGCCGGCCATCTTGAGGAAGCCTGGCGCCAGCTCGAGGAATACCGGGCCGGGGAACTAATGGCCGAGGAACTGCGCCTGGCCCAGCGGACGCTGGGCGAGATTACCGGAGAGATTACTTCCGATGATCTGCTGGGCCGGATCTTTTCCTCATTCTGTATCGGAAAATAATGCCAGTCGGCAGATATCCCTCAACTTCGATCGTTCCGGTAGTTCCAATGAGCATGGTTTGACATTATCAATTTATGCTCCTATAAATAAAAAGCCAAACATAAATGGGAGTATAATAATGTTTTATAGATACCGTACCTACTCAGTTATGCTGGCACTTTTTTCTGCCGTGTTGTTGTCGGCGTGTGCTACCAATATGGATACCACCGGCTATCATCCTATGTCATCCGCCGATATGAGACATGCCATTCCGGGCAACACTTTCTATACGGAAGGGTTTACCAACGGGGGGCACTGGGAATGGGCTGGTTACCACGATCCGGATGGTACGTCGCGCGGTCGAGCTTGGTGGAACGGCGGGAAGGACGAGGGTACCGGAACGTGGGAAGTCACCGACAATAATCTGTTCTGCTCACACTGGCCTGACATGACTTGGGACAAGGGCAAACGGGCCTGCTTCCATCTCTTCCGAAAAGGTGACGTTATCATTTCTAAGACAGTCACCAAGGGAATCAAAAACAGCAAGGTTACCTTAGAGAAGGGTAATCCTTATAAACTATAGTTATTTGTTATTGTTGATTAGGTTAAAATATTATCAGGATGTTGAAGTTAGTTTCGTGATGTCGGTGGGTGAAGACAGTTCGAACCCACCGACATTTGTATATCACCTGGCTGTTAGTGACTAGTGAGACCGTGGCTTAAACGCAAAAAACGGCGATAAGTATATCGAAATAACTCATTTAGAGTCACTGCTCTAACCAGGTAATTCTTACGACATGATCTATGCTGCCATTGTGGCTGGTTCGGAGTGAAAACCTGTGTGTGGCCGCAACGTCAGTCCCAGGGAAGGTGAACTCGAGCGCTTCTATCACTACGATCGCAGAAGCCCGCAGCCCTTCGACAAGCGCTACAACGTCGCACCCAGCACCCTTGTTCCCGTGATCTACTAGGCCCAAGACGGGCGCCACAGTGCTGGACGCCGTCCGCTGGGGCTTGGTGCCGCAGTGGTGGAAGGATACCCAACGGGCGGTGATTGTCAAGGTACCTGTCGTGTCTAAGCGTCGTCACGCCGCGTGTTGATCCGGTTTGTCTGACGTGACGTGTGATTCTCGCTCGGGATTGAGCGAGACGACGGGGATTGGCGCCCAGTTTCGGGTCTTGCCGCTCCATCGACCGGGTCGTTTCCGGCGTGCGGTCTGATACAACGCATGCCGGCGATGCAGGATCGCGGTATCGGCGCCATTGTGGCGCTCGGCGGGCGTCACGAACCGGATACCCCGATGACGGTGCGTGACGTTGTACCAACGCACGAAGCCGTGCACCCACTGGCGTGCTTTGCCGAGCTCGGCAAAGCCGTTGACCGGAAAGTTCGGCACGTACTTGCAGGTGCGGAACAACGCTTCGGAGAAGGCATTGTCGTTGCTCACACGGGGTCGGCTGAACGATGACTCGATGTTGAGCTCGCGCAGTTTCTCCAGCAGCGTGCTTCCCTTGAACGGGCTGCCATTGTCGGCATGCAGAACCAACGGCTGATCGATGATCTGCTCGGCCAGCACGGCACGCTCGATGACGGTTCGTGCGTTACGGGCCGACTCCGCGAGAAAGACCTCCCAGCCGACGACCTTGCGGCTGTAGATGTCCAAAATCATCACCAGGTAGTAATACGTGCCGCGGGCCGGTCCGGGCAGCCAGGTACAATCCCACGACCAGACCTGATTGGGCGCCGTCGCCCGATAGGTCGTGGGTGCAGCGACGCGCCGGGGCTTTTTGGCGCGTCCCCGGTGCACGAGCTCACCGTGACGGCGCAGCACCCGATAGAACGAGGAGACCGACGCGAGATAGCGGTGTTCGTCATCCAGCAGCCGGACCACGATCTGATCCGGCGGCAGGTCGGCGAAGGCCGGCCGGTGGCACACATCCAGGATATCCTGCTGCTCAGCGGCGGTCAGGGCATGGGGCGGCACCGGCCGGTCGGCTAAAGGGCGCTGGTCTTCGCGCAACGCGCCATCACGTGTCCAGCGCTGGTGCGTACGGGCCGTCAGGCCCAGCACTTGGCAGGCGGTTTCCAGGCGCGCACCGTGACGCCGGGCCTGTTGGATCAGCCCGACTGTCAATTTTCACCGCAATGGAGCCACCCGTTTTCGGGCTAATGGAGCCACTTGGAGTGGTCATTTTCGGGCTCGAACGGGGTAATTATTTTCCGGCTTTTGCGCGGGAATCAAGCGCCGATTCCAGGGGCCGGGGCGATCGATAGCTTTGGCCGTCGAGGACCACGCGATAAGCGCCGTGGCGTAGCCGATCGAGGGTGGCGGCGCCGAGCAGCTGATTGGGGAAGGCATCGCCCCACTCGGAGAAGTCCAGGTTAGAGGTGATGACGGTGGCGCCGCGCTCATAGCGCTCGGCCACGAGATCATGGAAGTCCTCGTCATGGGGCGGGCGCAGGGGTTTGAGTCCGAAGTCGTCGATGATCAGCAGCGGTAGCCGGGTGAGGGCCTGGAAGCGGCGGCTGTAGGCGTCGGTGGCGCGGGCGGCATGCAGATTGCCAAGCAGCTGGGACTGGGAGGTGAACAGCACATCGTGACCCTGGCGTACCGCGGCATGGCCGAGGGCCTGGGCGATGTGGCTTTTGCCGGTGCCGCAGGGCCCGACGATGAGCACGGCGACCTTCTCGTGGATGAACCGCCCGGTGATGAGCTCCTGGATGAGGGCGGCGTTGATGCTGGGGTTGAAGGCGAAGTCGAACTGGTCGAGGGTCTTGTGGGAGCGGAAGGCTGCGCGGCGCAGTCGCAAGGCGAACTTCTTCTGCTCGCGGCGGGCGACCTCGTCGCCGATGAGCAGGGACAGGAACTCGGTATAGGCCATCTTTCGGTCGATGGCCTGTTTGTTGCGGACCTCGAGCGAGTCGAGGATACCGGACAGGCGCAGCTGCTTGAGCAGGGGGGCGAGTTCGGGCATGGGATTCATGGCGGGGTCTCCTGTGAGGTTGCGGGTCAGTGTTTCAACAACGTGGCTGTCGGACGGCTGAAGCGCCCGCGACCGGTGTAGCTCTCGGCCAGGGCGTCAAAGGCCTGCTCCGGTGTGGGGATCCCGTCGAGGCCTTTTTGCAGGATGGTCTTGACGGTGGCGTAACGGGGGTTGTCGAAGGCCAGCGCCCGTTGGCAGGCGGCCTCGAGACGCTCGGCGCCGTAGCTCTTGGTCAAGCGCACGATGCCTTGGGCGGCCCGCAGGTTATCCAGTACCCGATGGGCGAACAGCTGCTGGATGAGCGCGTGGCAGGCGGGGCCGATGCGCTCGGATTGCTTCAGGCACCACTGCGGGTCGCGCAGCTTGTAGGCCAGCGCCTCGGGCGGCAGGTGATCATCGAGGCTCGCGCGCGCACCGGGCTGGAACAGCCGGGGATGGGTGGTGATGAGATCGTGGTCGCGGTAGATCCGCACGGTGGCTGGGGTGGCCTTGAGCCACAGGGTCTGGCCCATGAGTCGGAAGGGCACCGAGTACAGGCACTTATTGAACTGCACGTGGGCGTCGCGATGGACCTTCACCTTGGCCCAGGTGGCCGGTTCCGGCGCGCGCTGCGGCAGGGGATTGAGCCAGTCGCGCTCGAGGGCGAAGCGGGTCAAGGGCTTCTCGTGGGTGGAGCCGTGGATGCGGTTGCCGGCCTCCGCCAGGGTCCATTCCTGCAGCTGACGGTTGGCGTCGGTCAGATCGCGGAAGGTGCGAAGCGGCTGGAAGGCGCGTTTCAGATACTTGATACCGGCCTCCACCCGGCCCTTTTTCTTCGGCTCGCGCGGCGGCAGGGCATCGATCTTGAACCCAAAGCCTTCAGCGTACTCGGCGTAGGCGCGTTGCACCGTGGGATCGCGGCAACAGGCGCGGGTGATGGCACACTTGGGATTGTCGATGATGACCTTGGCCACGACCCCGCCGAACCACTCAAAGGCGTGGCGGTGGCAGGCGAGCCAGGTGTCGACGGTCTGATTCAACACGATCTCAGCGTACTGATGGCGGCTCCAGCACAGGGTCATGAGGAAGAACCAGGTCTTGATCTCTTCGCCGGTGCGCGTATCGACCAGCACCGGCCCGCTGCCGAAGTCGATCTGGGCGGCCTCGCCGGGGGCAAAGTCCAGATGGCAGGTGGCCTTGGGCAGGGGCTCGTCCAGGGACTGAACGAAGCGGTAGACCGAGGCGTAGCTGCCGGTGAAACCGTGCTGTCGGACCAACGCCCGATGGATCGTGCGGCACTGGATGCCTTGTTCGACCCACGCCTCGACGATTGACCGGTACGGCGCGACGCAGGAACCCACCTGCGCCGTTGTTTTCGGCCGGGTCAGCACCGCGGCCAGAATCGGATCATCCGGCAACGGCGTGGCGGGGTCCAGCCAGCCCTGGGCCAAAGCCACCGCCCGCAGGGCCTTGGCCTTGGGCCGACCGATCAGGCCCGCTTTCGCCAGCGCTCGGTCGGAGTCTCCCTGGCGCATGCGCACCAGGATGTTGCGATACTCGTGCATCTCGAACCTCTTGTTGGCCATGGACACGCTCCGCGGGCAAAGCCGCGAGCGTACCCGGTCAAAACCAGGGTTCGAGCCCGAAAGCCGGCCTGTGCCGGCGACAACACACCACCGCGGGTGGCTCCATTAGCGTGAAAACGACGTGGCGCCATTAGAGTGCAAACACCCTGGCTCCATTAAGGTGAAATCGGAATGGCTCCATATGGGTGAAAACTGACAGGAGACGAGTTCGGATTCGCTTGCCTTCACCCGGGTGAGGTGCGGCACGACCATCTCGCGCGCGGCTTGAAGCTCCGGTAGCGAAGTCAGGGGGCACCCGAGTTCGTCCGACAGATGCCGGGCGCGACTCGCGAGGTCGCGCCAGTCGGTTCGCGATCACTGAGCTCTTTTTGCCGCGCGCGCGCAGCGTCCAGCGTTCGCTGACAGTCCGCCAGGTCCGCCTGAGCCTCGCGGGCTTGCTCGAGGAACCGCTCGCGCTCCTGCTCCGTTGCTCGAGATGCTCTGTGATCTCGACGTGGGCAGGCCGCTGCCCCGAAAGGGAAAGACTCAGTTTTTCGGCCTGCTCCCTGGCTTGGGTTTGGCGGCTGGCGAGCTTGCGGGCCTCGGCGAGTTCGGTGGCAATGGTGCTCAAACGCCCGGCCAGCGCCTCCAGGTCCCGAAACCGCCGAAGCTGTTGTAGTGCTATCGGGTGGGCATCACGAGGTTCTACCGTCTGATTTGCCATCAGCTCCAGAGCCGCAAGTGCTGCGGTGTGCTCTCGCCTGTGCTCATCAGCATCAGCGAGCCGCTGCCTTGCGTTGCGCCGAGAGCGGTCCACCTGGTCGAGCTGCGCCCTGCTCTCCGCCACACGGCCAGAGATGGCTCCGATGGCAAGCTCGTCAGCTTCGAGTAACCGCTCCGCCTCGCCCTTGCGACGGAGCACTTGCCTATATGCGCCGGCACGGCGATGGAGTTCGTCGAGTCCGCGCTGGAGGTCTGCGAGGCCCCCGCCGGCGCGCTTGTGGTCTTCCCGGCAGCGGTGCAGCGTTGCTCGGCGCTGGTTTCGAACCTCCTCCCGCGCCTTACGGTGCTCCACGGCAATCTGTGTATCGGCTTCGGCCGAAGACAGCTCTTCTCGCCGGCGGGCGACTTCCTCGGACGCCTGCAGCGCCTGCTGAAGACGCCGGAGCCAATCCTCGGCAGCATTGACCTCCGCTGCCAGAGCCTCCTGGCGAGCTCCCTTGTTGCTGAGTTCATCGCAGACGCGGGCGAGCTGATCCTCGGCCTCTGCAAGCCGCTCCTGTGCTTTGCGTTGTGCTTCCTCCGCTTCGGCCAAGCGGCGCCGCAGCTCATCGGCGCGCTCGCGGGTCGCGAAGAAGGCCGCGGCAAACATGGTCTGCCCGGCCTCGAATACACCACCGATCTCCCGCTCGAGCCGCTGCGCCTCCTGGACCTCGGTGCGCGTACGCCTGCACGCATCGAGGTTAGCCTTCATGCGCTGCAAGGTGTCGGCCAGCCCGGTTTCTTCCTTCAATAAAAAGGACCGCAGCTCCGATGTCAGCGCCCGCGAGATACCGCCCGTCATGCTGGTACGCAGCATCTCGTTGAGCTTATTGCGCTCTTCGTCCGTCGCCAGGCGCAGCGGCGTCACACCGAGATCGAAAAGCGCAGCAAAGTAGTCGCGCGCGGTGCCGAAGACCTGCATACGCCCACCGAGGCGCGCGGCGTTCTCGCGCAGCTCATTCAGTTCGGGAACCACTTCGTGGTCACCCTGAGAGAGCAAGAGAACGTCTTGCAGGCGAACATCCGCGTCGAGACCCGAGATGATGAAAGGCGTAGGCTCGACGGATGGTTCGCCCTTCCGCTCCAGGTGCACGCCCGCAATGAGGCGCTGATCCGCTTGAATCACCGAAACCCAACAGGTCCAGATCACGAATAGCCCGGTGTGGATCCGCGAATCAGCTTGTCAACAACATTGCGCCCTTGAGAACGAATCGGTCGACGAAGGCGGACGTGCTGAGGCGGTAAAGCAGATGTTCCAACGCGTAGCGGGTAAGTATCAAGTTCAAAGCTCTGCCCCGTTTCCCGGGAGAGGTGCTGCAGACGCGCCCGAACGGAGGCGCCGACGTTTTTGATCTCCTTAGGCATTGGCGGTCAGCGCCTCGAGATACGGCCTGATGACCGTGGACACCCCGCCCTTCCCGGCTTGACGAGCGATTTCAGCAGGCGTCGCCTTACGTTGCCTCAGCGCCTCTTGAAGCCCCTCTAGCGCAACGGACAGGCCCACTTTGCCGCGATGTTTGCCGCGATGTCGGAAACAATCCGCTACCGTCTTGGCCACGCCGAAAACTCTTACCGACACACCTTCGATCACATGCGTCTCGATGCCCTCCCTCAGTAGACTGTCTGTGAAACGCACAATGCGGATGCCCGCACCGCTGCGCTGCGGTGCCCAGTCCTCGGGCCCGATCGCCATCCAGACTTTCGGAGGCAGCTGGTCCGTTAGACCGTGGAACGCCAGGGCGGAGACGAGGAACACGATGCCCTTGGGCACCCGCTTCGCGGCCGCCTCCGCCAGGCTGTGGTTCGGGTCCAGGTCGGCGTCTGGCAGCTGATAGACGCCTCGCGACAGACGGATGACCTCACCGGCCCGCTCCATACGACTCATCGTCGCGGCGGTTACGCCGGCCTCGCGCAGCGCGACTGAATGCAGCATTCCCCGCTCCCTCAGAAGGGCCTGAGCCTGTTCACGCTGCGAGCGCCGTTTCTCCATTGATATAAATACTCGATGTATAGACCCTGTGTACCGAGGATTTTTATCATCTATCCGTGCGGCACGCCAGCCTCATGAACTCTGGCAGGCGAGGACCGAGACGC
>CAVQMB010000005.1:0-99510 GCA_963713445.1 uncultured Gammaproteobacteria bacterium
GAAGAGGAATAGGCAAATGAGACGACACCCGGTATTGCGTTTTCTGATAGCTGCTTATCGGCGCATTGAACTCGCGATCGTGACTTTTTTCGTCACTCTTCTGGTATCGGCCAACAGCCTTTTCCGTCGCGTGCGGATGTCGCATGAGAACGGTGTTCTTCTGGCCGGGCGGATCAAGATCGTGGCGGATCAGTCTTTTCCGCGACATGACTTCTTTCTCCCGGGGCGGGAATTCGCATGCCGTCTGCGGCATGCCAGCGCGTCGTTCAAGGACGACGCCAAACTTGTCGTGCGCAGCGCCTCGCTGAAATTTGCCGACCATCGCATCTACTCGCCGTTCGACCTCATGATGAATACGGGCGATATGCCGTTGTTCTGGAACGCGCGCACCTTCGTCGGCTTCATGAGAGCCAGCATTGCCGGAAAAGGGAAGCATTACGTCCCTTACCTGCGTCGGCATCCACGAGCTTATTACGGTGGTGGCGGTTCCGTGCGCCGCAATCCCGAATCGTTTGACAAGATGATCTACCACACCAAGACTGTGAGCGGCTTCGTCTGCGACGATGGGGTCTATCGCTACGCCCGCTATCGGCTGGTGCCGAAGCTGTTCAACGGCGTCGAGTCCGGTCTTCCGGATCAATGGGACCGGGCCCACTCGTGGCTGCAGAACCCGTATCGACACGAGGAGCGTAATCGCAACTATCTGAAGGATGCGACGCGGAGCTTCATCAACCAGGGCGGTGCACTGAACTACATTCTGCAGATTCAGCTTCGCGACAGGCCGGGATCAGACGATGGGCCGGAGTGGGTCAGTAGCGCAGTGCCCTGGAATCAGGACCGGTTCCCATATGTCGATCTGGCGGAAGTTCACATCGATCGCGTACTGCCCTACCAGGAGAGCATGCTTACGTGGTTTCACATCGGCAATCACCCCAAGAATCTGCCGATTCCGCGGGCCCGTTCCATCGATGACCCGCATTCGCTCAATTACCTCCGCCTTGCGGCGATCTGGGCGCGCCGGGCGAGATTGTTGTCATACCGCCTGCGTGGCGTTCCCAAACCGTTTCCGGACTCGCGGCACGCGCCGGACTGGGTCGGTATGCCCCCATTGCGCGACCCACCTTGAGGCGGTTAGATTCCGGTAGCCGTCGCGTCTCCAGGGGGAAAGAGCCACTCACCTCTAATTCGAGGCTGGAAAATGCAATTGACGAATGCCGTAGGCCTTGTCGGTGTGCTGATCTATCTTGGGGCCTATGCCGCTCTGCAGTTCGGCATCATTGCCGGACAGAGCTATCGTTACGCGCTTCTCAACATTGCGGCGGCCACTTGTGTTCTGATAAGCCTGACGGCCGCATTCAACCTGTCTTCGGCGCTGATTCAGATTTGCTGGATTGCGATCAGCGCGGGCGGCATTGTGCGCTTGTATGTGATCTTGCATGGCCTCCGGTTCACGCCGGAGGAGGCGGATTTCATTGCATCCAAAATGCCTCACCTACACAAACACCGGGCTAGGAAATTCCTTGATAATGGTATCTGGGTGACCGGCAAGCCGGGCACTCAACTAACACAGGAAGAAATCCCGGTCGACGAACTCATCTATATGGCGGATGGCGAAGCCGACGTGACTCTCGGCGGCCATGTGATCGGTCAGTGTGTGGGCGGCGATTACATCGGCGAAATTACCAGTCTTGGTGGGGAGCCCGCAAGCGCGACCGTGACGCTGACCAAACCGTCACGCTATTTCTGTATCAAGGCTTCCCGTGTCCGTGAGCTGGTCTGCAAAACGCCGGAGCTACGCGAGGCTTTGGCGGTGAGCTTCGCCGCCGCGACAGGCAGCAAGTTGTCCGCAATCAATGCGGAACTAGTTCGGCGCGGAGTCGGACGTGAGGCGACAGAGGATTCAAGGTAGGGAACTAGCAGCTTACCGGTGCTGTAGCTTTTAGCTTTCATGGCTGTGCAGTCCGTATGTCGGGATCGCTGAGTCGCAGGCGGTGCGCCAGCTCGTAGATAATGTATTTGAGCAGTTTGAATCCGGTTTCCGGGTGAGTTACGCATGCAATGGATAGTAAGCCAAGGCGTCACCGGCAGGCGCGAAACGGCACCCCGCGCCGGCCGCTGGTGGTGGCAGCAGCATTCTCCAGGTTACCCCGCCGGCTGGCCGCAGCCCGTCTTTCCTGACCAGCGGATTACGCGTCAGCGGCAAAGGCGGCTGCCAACAACTCAAAGGAATGGAGGCGGGCGCTGTGGTGGTAAATATTGGACGTCACCATTACTTCGTCGGCTTTCGTGTCCTGTGCTTTTGCCAGAATCTGTCGGCGCACGGTTTTCGGGTCGCCAACGATGTTCATCTGCCGGAACTGCCTCACTGCGGCGCGCTCAGCCTCCGTGTACGGATAGGCCCGGGCCTCGTCAGGGCTGGGCAGCGGCAGGTATTCGCCGCGATTTATGCGTAGCCGCATCAGATCCGTAGTACCCGCCAGATAGTCGGCCTCTTCATTGCTGTCGGCGCAGACCACGGATACACAGAGTATCGCATGAGGTTCGGGAAACTCAGGCGACGGACTGAACTGTTCCCGGTAGGCGTGCATGGCCGGTGTGGCTGGTGCGGGGCTGAAATGGCTGGCGAAACCGTAGCCCATCCCGGCCTGGCCCGCCATTGCTGCGCTGGCACCGCTGGATCCGAGCACCCAGATCGGCGGCAGGCCGACGTCGTCCGGCATCACCCGCACCGATCGCATCGGGTGCTGCTCCGGCAGTTCGCTCCGGGAGAACGCCAGCAGTTCCGCCAGCAGGGCGGGAAACTGCTCGCCATCGAAGGCGCGCAGCGCGCGGGTGGCGTTCCTATCCGAGCCCGGCGCCCGACCGATGCCCAGATCGATCCGATCCGGGTAAAGTGCGGCCAGCGTGTGAAAAACCTCCGCCAGCTTCAACGGCACATGGTTGGGCAGCATGATGCCGCCCGAGCCGACCCGAAGTCGCTCGGTATGGGCGGCGACATGGGCGATGAGAATTTCCGGCGCGGAACTGGCCACGCTGGGCATGCTGTGATGTTCGGCGAACCAGTGCCGCACGAAGCCCAGACCTTCGGCCAACCGGGCCAGTTCGACGGTGCGACGCAACGCGTCGGATGGCCGACAACCCGCGGCGACCGGCGCCAGATCAAGTACGGAAAGAGGGATCGGCATATGCCTTTCTCGATGGGATCGGTTGAATCTCGACGCAGCCCTGTTAAGGCTGGTTGAGCGCATGATACCAGTGGAGGTCTTGGCTGGTACACACCACGGGCGTGACTGGGGGTCAGGTCTACTATCGATACATTCGGTCACAGCTCAGGCTAACGGCTGGAAGCGTCGGTGCTGGCTGCCGCGCGCACGATCCGCCCGACCGTGACCAGGTGCAGGCCGAAGAACTCGGCGATCTGGCGGTAGCTGTAAGCGCCCGTGGCGTAGGCGGCGGCGATGGCCGCATTGCGCTCGGGGTGGGTGGCCGCTAGCGCCTCAAGCGAGGGTGCCGGTGGCCGGCGTTGTGCGCGTGGCACGTTGAGCTCATCCGGCACTGTCATGCGGTGCTGCATCCGCTCGACGAAGCGCTCATCGCCCAGATAGATCTGCTGGCGCAAGCCGGTCCAGATACTTCCCTGTCCGAGCCCTTCAGCCACAAACTGGCGGTAGCGTTGCCGCGCTTCCGTGCGGCGACGGGCAAACCGCCGCAACAACCCGCTCACCGCCAACCATTGCGGTACCGGGGCTTTGCCCACCGTTGCCCGGTAGCTGCTCCACGTCCACTTGGCGGGGTCATCGACCCTCTGTGCCCGGACCGGATTCAGTACCACGTAGCGGGCCAACTCCAGCAGATATGCGTCGGCGTCCACCAGGATGGCCTTGAAGCGACCCTGGAACAGATGTCCCGAGCACCGGTAGCGGCGGTTGGAGGCTTGGGTGAACACCCCGTTCAACTGGCGCATGCCCCTGGAGAGATTACCGTCCGGGGTTTGCACCACCAGATGGTAATGGTTGTCCATCAGACAATAAGCCGGGCAGACCCAGTTGAACCGTTGCACCACCTCCCCCAGGGTATGGAGAAACCGATCCCGGTCCTCGTCATCCTCGACGATCGGCTCGCGCCGGTCACCGCGCGAGGTGACGTGATACAGCGCGCCGGGGAATTCGATACGCAGGGGTCTGGCCATGGATCGATCATCGTTCATCCGATTCGATATTGCAATGATAGACTTGACCCCCATTGTGTGGCTTGCCAGTCCGCGCCGAAGGCCGCATCCTGAGCGGTCGTTGAACGAGCGGAATTGACCCGAAATGACTAAGCTGCGCCTCGAAGACCGCCCCGAGTGGGGCTATCTGCTGCGTGAATTCTACGAGCTCTACCGGCGAGGCAAGGCAGGCGGCAGCGCCAAGATCCGGTCCCACCAGCGGGCCGTGCGCGAGGCGATCAGCGCGATCCTCGACTCCAATCCGCCGGTACTCGAAAGAACCCCGGAGGACAAGCCGGTCACGGCACACCTCAAACGGGCGATGGACAATGGCCGGCGAGGGTCGACGCAGTCGATCGTTCGTACCATTGAAAGCGTGCTGCCCGAGGTAAGCTGGCTTTATGGCTACGAGAAAGTGCCGCGCGGGCTCAGCCGGAAATACGCCTATGCCGAATTTGCCGGGCCGCAGGGACCGGTTTTTTCCGAGGCGGTGATACTGGGCATGGTCCTGTTCGCGCCCAAATGCACCTATCCGGCGCATAGCCATGACGGGCTGACCGAAAGCTATTATGCCTTGTCCGGCGCCGTCAGCGAAAACGATGATGGGGTCTATGCGCCGGGTTCCCTCATCTTCAATCCGCCGGGCCGGATGCACAGGCTCACGGTCAGCGACACCGAGCCGTCGCTGTTGTCATATGCCTGGCACGGCCCCAAGGATAAACTTGTTGGGCAGAAGATGGTCTTCAAGCGCCCGCAGTCCCCGGGAGGAAAGCAATGAAACGCGTCAAAGACATGGTGGCAGAAGCGAATGCGGTGGTTGAGCATTTGCCGGCCACCGCAGCGATGAACCTGCACGGCCGCGAGGATGTCACTTTCGTTGACTTGCGCGACCCGCGCGAGCTGGAGCGCGACGGCATGATCCCCGGCGCCTTCCACTGCCCGCGGGGGATGCTGGAGTTCTGGATCGATCCCGAGAGCCCTTACGCCAAGCCGCAGTTCCAGACCGGCAAGCGCTTTGTCTTTTACTGCGCCTCCGGCTGGCGCTCGGCGCTCTCGGCCCGACTGGCGCAGGAGATGGGGCTGGAGAACGTCGCCCATATCGAGGACGGCTTCGGCGGCTGGAACAAGGCTGGCGGGCCGGTCGGGGAGAAGCCGAAGAAGAAGTGATGCTCACCGACGAGCAGGTCATGAACCGTGCTATCGCGCGGGCCTTAGGCTAGCCGTTTGAGGCTCGTATCCCGATGATGGCACTTACAATTCAACACAGTATCTGACTCCAAATACTGTGTTTCGATGATAGACTTGACCCCAGTTTACAGCAATGGGCAATCCCGGATGGCGCGCGTCAATCGCTTGACGCAGAGCGGCCCTGAGGTCGTCGTGAATGGACGAGGGGCCGCTCATGACAGGTTTGTGAGACTCAGAGTTCTCTCCCGTGTTTCCCGTCAATGGTTCCTCACGCGTGGCGACCCCCTTTCCTCGAGTGGGTCCCGGCGAGCCCGGTTCCCCACCGTCATCGGTACTATGAAGTCGCTACGACTTCCCACGGTGCATGCCCCTTGGCTTATGGCTTCGCCGCAAGGTCGCGCATGTGCTTGGTGGTTCGTGTTCGCCGTGGCGCTCCCGACAACAGCCAAGTCCGCCGCCGAGCCTGGAGAATTGTTCCGCCGGCTCCCCGAGTACCGGCTACCTCATGCGCACACCCGTGGGATCTCACAGGTTCCCTGGTGACCCATCCCGCGCCTTTGCCGTGCTCCAAGACCCCGGCCGAATCGGTCATCCTGGCCCTGGCGGAATTCCCGATGCTGCCCCCGCACCCAACACGACGAAGGCTTCAGCGATTACATGATTTCGTGGCTACCACACGGCTTTGACGCCCGCTGTCTACGCTTCACGACCCGCGTTGCCGTTGGCCGTGCAAGACTCGCTTCCTGGCTGACTGGCTCGGTCTTTACCAGGAGGGTGTCGAACCCTCTGGGTCACAGTGAAAGGTTTGTGTCTACATGACTCCTCCTTTCCAGGGCTTAGCCTGTCGCAAGCTGGGATCATGCCCGGCGTAAGTTCGTTGAAGCCGCCCGGGCGGCACCCGCCGGAAAACAGGGTAATGGCTCAAACAAACAGCTCTCCAAGGCCGATGTCGCCCTGAGCCATATCCGAAAACTCTACGCCGTCGAACGCAACACGAAAGACTTGAGCGATGCCCAACGCTACCGCGTCCGTCAGACGATGAGCTTGCCGCTGCTAGAGACCTTCAAAACCTGGCTGGAGAGCAACGTCAGCAAGGTCATGAAAGGCTCACTGACCCGCAAGGCCATGGAGTATACCCTGAACCAGTGGCCCTATCTGGTGGGCTACTGCGAACGCGGCGATCTGCAGATCAGCAATGTTCTGGCCGAGAATGCCATCCGCCCGTTCGCACTGGGTCGAAAGGCGTGGTTGTTCGCCGACACAACACGGGGCGCCCGCGCCAGTGCCACCTGTTACTCCCTGATTGAAACGGCCAAAGCGAATCAACTGGAGCCGTCGGCGTACATCGACCATGTGCTGGAACGTATTGCTGAGGCGGACACACTGGAAAAACTGGAAGCACTGTTGCCCTGGAGTGTGGCACTGGCACCGGCTTCAAAAAATGTGGCTCAATACCGCTGAGGCAAGTGGGTCGATTTAACGGCGCTTACCGAGAACCGGTCAGAGCACGAATCCCTATCTGCTAAAATTCTTCACTCCTGTTTTCTGGGCAGAATATCGTTCCGGTCAGAGCACGAATCTCTATCCGCTACCTGATTACCCAGCAGTCTAAGCTCTTGAGACAGCCGGTTGGTTCAGTGGACCTTCCTGATGAGTTCGAGGGGTGTCCACGATGGCCAAAAATAGGGTGTAGTTCCAGCCGGGGATGAGCTTGAGCTACTCTCTCAACCGCTACGGGAGTGAAGCCCAGTGCCGCGAGGCGTTGTTCCGCTGGCGCTGGCCGCAAGGGTTTCGTGTGGCCATAGCGGCTACTGCACGCTGATGAGCCGTCCTCTGTGACGGCGGTGGAGTGTAGCTCCGAGGGGCGTTCGCTGCGCTTGCGCCTGAGTCGGCTGATCCTATGCGGCCACCGGCACGCCTTCGTGCGACAGGTCCAGGACCACGGGATCGGGCGACGTGAGCCTTTAATATCGGAAATAAGTCTGATACGTTTTATTTTCAAAGCTGCCTACCGGTGCAAAGGATTGCCCCATGAACTTTTCGACCGACCAACTCGTCACCTGTCTAGAAGCTCTCAGTGCCGCGCCGATCCGCTACCGTATGCACGGTCTCGAAGGCAAGGTGCACAACCTCGGCGGCACCGATGCCGCCAACATCCGCTGGCTCGACTGTTCGGGCTACACGCAGTACGTCATCTACCGCAACACCACCGACCACCTGCGCGTCCCCGGCGGCAGCCGCAGCCTGCGCGACTGGCTGCGCCGCAATAATTACAGCGAGGTCGATTACGCCACCGAGGCTCCGCGGCACGACGACGTCATGAGACTGGGCTACCGCGAAGCGGTCTGGGACGCGGCGCGCGAGCACCGCGAACACGCCGGCCACGTCTGGTTCGTCATCAACGGGCAGACCCACGAATGCACCACCCGCGGGCGCTTCGACGGCCCGGCCTCTTTCAGCTGGGAGGTGCGGCGCGAGGAGGTGGACGAGTTCTACGTGCTGGGCCAGGCGCCGGGCTTCATGCTGCGGCGGATCTTCAGCCGCGTGCACTCTCTGCTGCACGTGCCAATGTTCTGACGTGGCTCAGCCCTGCCTGTATGGAAGCTCTGCGGTCGGCTACCGATCAGACGCTGGATGGCCTGATCAATCAGCTGCGTCAGCGGCTCCATTAAGCGGCGCGTTCGGACAATCTTCGGTGATAACGGAGATTGCCCGATGCCCTGGCAACGTCGGGCGCCGTGTATCTCGGTACCTCCACGGTTCGCATCGATCGGTTCCTTTAGACTCGCTGTCTGCGCCTCGGCCGACGCGTGCCATGCGGGCGTTGTTAATGGGCGGCCTGTCGCGACGTCGCTTGGCTTCAGCCCTCTGGAAACTGTCAGTCTGTTTTCACCTGCCGCTCCGGATCGGCTACGTGCTCAGGCAGGCGATGACAGACCAGCACAAACCTGGATTGTTTTGCAGGTGCTTTTTCCACGTGCCTCAGCGGTAGGGACGCCGGTTACCCGGCGCGCTCCGCACAGACCCGGACGTGCGGTATTACCGCATCCGGTTCCTCAGTTGTAGTCGCACACGCGCGCAAGGCGTGACCTCATCGCGATCGACCAATAGCTCGTCGCCGCGATGTTGTAGTCGCACACGCGCGCAAGGCGTGACCATCCAGCGCCACCGCCACCGCCACCGCCACCGCCACTGGCATCGCCGACGGAGTCGTAGTCGCACACGCGCAAGGCGTGACCCTCATGCCAACACCCTGCGGCGGCAGCTCAAGCACGGCCAGCCCGAGCATCGCGCTCAGCCAGCGTCAATGTCGTGCGCCATCCGGCCAACCGCAACGTCGGCTGCTGGCGCCACGCCGAGCAAGGCGAGCTCTTCCCAGTGCCCGCCAATAGCGATGGCTTTGTCCCGTTACCCAAGCGCTGGGTGGTCGAGCGTACGCACAGCTGGAATGAACGGGCTCGGCGCTTAATCATGCATCATGATCGGCGCAGTGATGTCTCCGAAGCCTGGGTCTGGCTCACCGGCGCATGCATGCTCGCCCGCCGATTGACGACGACTTGATTTTGTAAACATCCTCTCAGAAGGCCGGCTCTTTTGGATATTAGTGAATGGCGCCGCACAGGCAGCTTCCGGTAAGGGGCATCTCGTCCTCCGTTACCTTTCGCTTGATCGGGTGTCATTGTGCCGACACCGTCGATCGCTACTATAGTGATGATTAGCCGGTGCCGCTGCACGGCCGCAGCCGTGTCGTCGATGCCGGGCTGAGCGAACAGTTTGCCGTATGGGGGAGGAGGCGATCGCGGCGAAGCTGGGCTTGCTGAAGACGGTTAACAATGCGGGTGGCGGTACTGCATCAGCCACGGATTTCACGCTGACGGCGACCGGGGATGCATCGACCGGACCGATGATCGTCACGGGTCCGACGCCTGTGGGGCCGGTCAATGTGCCGGTGGGTGTCTACGCGCTGACGGAGACCGGGCCGGATGGATACACGTCTAGCGGGTTCAGTTGCAGCGGTGGCGGCACGTTGGTCGGTAACAGGTTGACGATCACAGGAGCGGATGCAGGCAATACCATCACCTGCACGATCGCCAACACGTTCACGCCGTTGATCGCGGCGAAGCTGGGCTTGCTGAAGACGGTTAACAATGCGGGTGGCGGTACTGCATCAGCCACGGATTTCACGCTGACGGCGACCGGGGATGCATCGACCGGACCGATGATTGTCACGGGTCCGACGCCTGTGGGGCCGGTCAATGTGCCGGTGGGTGTCTACGCGCTGACGGAGACCGGGCCGGATGGATCATGCAACGGGCGGTATCCGGGGTCAAAATCATGCCGGCGGTGGCACTGGCCGCTGCCTTGCTGGCGGCTTCTGGCCTGGCCTTGGCAGCGCAGAGTAAGCCGGCCACGCCGATTCAGCACGTGGTGGTGATTTTCCAGGAGAACGTGTCGTTCGACCATTACTTCGCCACCTATCCCAAAGCGAAAAATCCGCCGGGTGAGCCGCATTTTGTGGCGGCGCCGGGCACCCCGTCGGTCAACGGCCTTAATGATTACCTGCTGCGTCACAATCCGAACAAATACAATCCGCGCCGGCTGGACCGGAGCCATGCGCTGACCTGTGACCAGGATCACCATTACGGCGACGAGCAAAAGGCTTTTCACGGCGGCCTGATGGACCAATTCGTCGAGCACACCGGCGGCGGCGACTGCACCAGGAAATACGAGAACGAGTTCTATCGACCCGGCCTGGTGATGGACTATTACGATGGCAACACCGTCACT
Organism: uncultured Gammaproteobacteria bacterium; assembly: GCA_963713445.1. Lineage (GTDB taxonomy): Bacteria > Pseudomonadota > Gammaproteobacteria > Competibacterales > Competibacteraceae > CAVQMB01. The sequence goes on from CAVQMB010000005.1 coordinate 10,184, forward strand.
GCGCTTTGGAACTACGCCCAGCATTTCGCGATGAGCGACAACTTCTTCGGCTCGACTTTCGGCCCATCGACCCCGGGGGCCCTCAATCTGACCGCCGGGCGGACCCATCAGGTGATCCTGGCCGATGGCTCACCGGCCCCCGATATACCCGGCCTGGTGGCCAACGGCACGCTGATCAGTGACCCCGATCCGACCTTCGACGACTGTTCCAGCGGCAAGCATCGCACCCTCGGCATACGCGGGCGCACTATCGGTGACCTGCTGAATGCCCGGGGCATCACCTGGGGCTGGTTCGAGGGCGGGTTCAAGCCGACCAGCCGCAAAGCCGACGGCAGCGCCGTTTGCGGGGCCAGCCATCACAACATCGGCGGGGCCACGGTGAGCGACTACATCCCGCACCACGAGCCGTTCCAGTACTACGCCTCCACCGCCAACCCGCATCACCTGCCGCCGAGCTCGGTGGCGATGATCGGCCACCAGGACCAGGCCAACCACCAGTACGACCTGAGCGACTTCTGGGCGGCGGTCGACGCCGGCAATCTGCCGGCGGTGAGCTTCCTCAAGGCTGCCGGCTATCAGGACGGCCACGCCGGCTACTCCGATCCGCTGGACGAGCAGACACTTCCTCGTCGAGACCATCAACCGGCTGCAGCGCTCCCCCGAGTGGCGGTCCACGGCCGTCATCATCGCCTATGACGACTCCGACGGCTGGTACGACCACGTGATGGGGCCGATCGTCAACCAGTCCAGCGATCCTGCCAACGACGCGCTGGTCGACGCGAGCGGCTGTGCGGCACGGTCGCCGGGCGGTGCCTACCAGGACCGCTGCGGCTACGGGCCGCGGCTGCCGCTGCTGGTGATCTCGCCGTGGGCGAAGGCGAACTACGTGGCCCACAACGTCACCGACCAGAGCTCGATCCTGCGCTTCATCGAAGACAACTGGAAGCTGGCGCGGATCGGCGACCAGTCGTTCGATGCCAAGGCCGGCTCGCTCGGGGACATGTTCAACTTCGGCCGCAAACCCGGCGCGCACACGCTGTTCCTGGATCCCAAGACCGGAATCGCCGCCGGCAAGAGCTGACCGGTTCGGGTCCGCATCCCGCCCGGCCAGGGATTGTGCCGGGCCGATCGCTGTCCAATGGTGGCGTGACCAGCCTCATAACGGAGAACACACTATGGCGGAATTCCGCGAAGAAACCGACAGCCTGGGTCCGGTGCAGGTGCCGGCGGACAAGCTCTGGGGCGCCCAGACCCAGCGCTCGCTGGAGCATTTCAGCATCGGCCGCGATCTGATCCCGCGGGAGATGATCACCGCCTACGCCATCCTGAAGAAAGCGGCGGCCAATGCCAACCGCGCCATGGGCCGGCTCGACGACCAGCACCACGGTTTGATCGCCCGGGTCTGCGACGAGATCCTGACCGGCGCCGCACGACGACATGTTTCCGCTGCATGTCTGGATGACCGGCAGCGGCACCCAGTTCAACATGAACGTCAACGAGGTTATCTCCAACCGCTGCAGCCAGCTCGCCGGCACGCCGCTCGGCTCCAAGCAGCCGGTGCATCCCAACGATCACGTCAACATGTCGCAGTCGTCCAACGACACCTTCCCGGCGGCGATGTACATCGCCACCGCCGTAGCCGCCAGCGAGCGGCTGCTGCCGGCGCGTGCGGGCGCTGCGCGATGCCATCGCGGCCAAGGCCGAGGAATGGAACGACATCGTCAAGATCGGCCGCACCCACATGCAGGATGCCACCCCGCTCACCCTGGGCCAGGAATGGTCCGGCTACGCGGGCATGCTCGCCGACGACATCACCCGCATCGAGGCGGCGCTGGGCGACGTCTACAAGCTCGCCCTCGGGCGGCACCGCGGTCGGCACCGGCATCAACGCACCGGCCGGCTTCGCCGAGGCGCCGCGGCGGAAATCGCCCAGCTCACCGGACTGCCGTTCGTCAGCGCACCGAACAAGTTCGCCGTGCAGGGCGCCCACGACGCGCTGGTGCAGTTCTCCGGCACGCTCAAGACCCTGGCCGTGTCGCTCTACAAGATCGCCAACGACATCCGGCTGCTGTCCTGCGGCCCGCGCGCCGGCTTCTACGAGTTGCTGATCCCGGAAAACGAGCCGGGCTCCTCGATCATGCCCGGCAAGGTCAACCCGACCCAGACCGAGGCGCTGGCGATGCTGGCGGTGCAGGTGATGGCCAACGACGTGGCGGTGGGCTTCGGCGGCGCCGGCGGCTTGCTCGAGATGAACGTCTACAAGCCGCTGATGATCGGCAACATCACGCAGTCGATCGCGATCCTGGCCGACGGCTGCACCAACTTCCGCAAATACCTGGTCGAGGGCACCGAGCCCAACCGTGAGCAAGATTCGGGAATACGTCGAGCGCTCGCTGATGCTGGTGACCGCGCTATCGCCGGTGATCGGCTACGACAAGGCCTCCGAGATCGCCCATTACGCCATGGAGCACGACATCACGCTGAAAGGCGGCCGCGCTCGAGCTGGGCTACGTGAGCGAGGCCGAATTCGACCGGGTCGTCGATCCGGCCAAGATGGTTGGGCCCCATCCGCCGCAATGATCGTGTCCGCGGGCGGTGACAGTAATTTTCATCTTTCTGCAATCGTTCTGTCATTTTCCAACGCTTCATCGAAGACAACCGGATCGGTAACCCCCTCGGTGTGCGCTCAGTGCCGGCCGGGATCGGCCGGCGTTGGCAGGCGTCGCAGGAAAGCCTGGAAGTCGGGCGTCTGGGTGGCCTGGTAAACCTCAAGCAGTCGGGTCACCGGGTCCGGATCGACGTCCACCCGCAGATCCAGCGGCGGCCGGTCCATCGTCACCACCCGGAGCGCGGCCGATTGCAGGTCGCGTTTGTCGCTGCCGGCGCGGCGGCTGACGGCGAGCGTCTGCAGCAGCCGCTCGACCAGCGGTCCGCGACTGCTGAGGTAAGTCTCACACAGTGCGTCCAGCAGCCCGGTCGACTCGATCCAGTTGCCAGCCACCGCCAGATCGGGCTGGCAATGATGGGCCTTGGCCTCGATGTTGGCGGCACCGGTCCAGCCGCTACAGCCGCCACTGTTATCCATTACGATGAGCTGACGAAAATCGCGCCCGACGTCGCGGGCGGTTAGCTGTTCGACCACCACGGCCGGGCTGCTGCCGCTTGCCAGTCGCTGCAAGCCATCGCTGCCGTACAGCGTGTTGGTGCTATAGCCCTGGGTGGCGATGGCGCCGATTCCGGCCGCCATATGTAGCACGAAGCCGCCCACCGCCGGGGCGCCAGTGGCCACCGCACCGCCCAGCGCGCCGGTCTCCGGGTCGCGGGCGATTACCGAATACGTCATGGTGTTGTCGTCCTTTGGCCGGCCTGATACGAGGCCGCCTGAATTTATCATGATAAATATTGCTCGCCCGGAGTTTATCATGATAAACTCGAGCCGCAAGGCCACCCCGTCGGGGGGGTGACGCGCGAAGGAGGAGCAAGGCAATGCGACGTATCATGTCAGGCCTGGGCGCTGCCCTGGCTGTGCTGGCAGCACTCTGGGTGGCGGTTCCGGCCTAGGCGCAGACGCCGCCGGGCGTTCTGGTCGTCGGCCAGAGTGCCGAACCGAAATCGCTCGATCCGGCCGTCGACACGGCGGTCACCGACTTCCGCATCCTGGAAAACATCTACGACGGCCTGGTCCGCTACAAGAGCGGCACGCTACAGCCCGTGCCCGCTCTGGCCAAGAGCTGGGCGGTCAGCAAGGACGGGTTGACTTACACCTTCGATCTACGCCAGGGCATCAAGTTCCAGGACGGCACGCCTTTCAACGCCGAAGCGGTCAAGTTCAACTTCGACCGCATGCTGGACAAGAACAACCCGTATCACGACACCGGTCCCTTCCCGCTCGCCTTTTTCTTCAGCGACGTGGACAAGGTCACCGTGATCAACTCCCATACGGTGCGGTTCACGCTGAAGAAGCCCTACGCGCCGTTCCTCTCCAACCTCGCCTATCCGACGGGCCTGATCGTCTCGCCCGCGGCGGTGAAGAAATACGGCAAGAACTACGGCAGCCATCCGTCCGGCACCGGCCCCTTCGAGCTCGTGCAGTGGGACCGCAACAACAAGGTAGTGCTCAAGCGCAACCCGCACTACTGGGACGGCGAACCCTCACTGAAGACGGTCATCTACCGCCCGATCAGCGACACCAACACCCGCGTGTCCGAACTGCTCTCGGGTGGCATCGACATGATGTTCGGTGTACCGCCGAATTCGCTGCGGCTGTTCGAGCACAACGCCAACTTCAAGATCCACCAGCAGGTCGGCCCGCACGTCTGGTTCGTCATCCTCAATACCAAGGATGGCCCGCTGAAGAGCAAGCTGGTGCGCCAGGCGATGAACTACGCGGTGAACAAGGAAGCGATCGTCAAGGACGTGCTCAAGGGCACCGCCGAAGTCGCCAACGGCCCCACCCCGCCGGCCTTCGCGTGGGCGTACAACAAGAAACTGCAGCCGTATCCCTACGATCCGGCCAAGGCCAAGAAGCTGCTGGCCGAAGCGGGCTACCCGAACGGCTTCTCGACCACCTTCTACGTCACCCAAGGCGGCTCGGGCATGCTTTCGCCGGTCGAAATGGGCACCGCGATCCAGGCCGATCTGGCCAAGGTCGGCATCAAGGTGAAAATCGAGACCTTCGAGTGGAACACCTTCCTGACCAAGGTCAACGCCGGCCTGAAGGGCAACGTGGGCATGGCCGAAATGGCCTGGATGACCAACTCGCCCGACACCCTGCCCTTCCTGGCGCTGCGCACGCAGGCCTGGCCGAGCAAGGGCGGCTTCAACTCGGGCTACTACTCCAACCCGAAAGTGGACAAGCTGCTCGAAGAGGCCCGCAGCAGCAGCGACCAGGCCAAGCGCGCCGAGTTGTACAAGAAGATGCAGGCCATCGTGCACGACGACGCGCCGTGGATCTTCGTCGCCAACTGGAAGCAGAACGCCGTAACCAACGCAAGGTGAAGAACTTCCATCTCAGCCTTCGTTCTTCCTGCTGCTGCACAAGGTCAGCAAGCAGTAACGTATCGGCGGGTGCCGGATGCGCCGCAGCCGGTACCCGCCCGCTTCGCGCTGCCGGCGTGTTGCCCGGCGCCGGCCTGGCTAGCCGGGGGCCGGCTCGTCACGAGAGGGCAGCGCGACAGCCACCGGGCGGGGGTGACGCAGATATGTACGGCTACATCGGCAAGCGCCTGCTGGCAGTGATCCCTGTGCTGCTGGGGCTGTCCCTAGTCGTTTTCCTGATCATGCGCATGATCCCGGGCAATCAGGCCACCGCCATGCTCGGCGCCTATGCCACGCCGGAAAACGTCGCCAAGCTCAACGCCGAACTCGGCCTGAATCAGCCACTCCCAGTGCAGTATTTCATCTGGCTGGACAACATCCTGCATGGCAACCTCGGCTGCTCGTATACGGTCAATCGCCCTGTGCTCGATGTCGTCATGCAGCGCTTCGGCGCCACCCTGATCCTGGCCATCACCGCGCTGATCCTGTGCACGGTTTGGGGGCTGCTGGCCGGCGTCGTCTCCGCCGTGCGTCAGTACAGCTGGACCGACCGCGTCGTCACCCTGCTTATCCTGACCGGCATCTCGTTGCCCTCGTTCTGGCTCGGTCTTATCCTGATTCTCGCCTTCGCCGTCGACCTGCACTGGCTTCCGGCCAGCGGCATGTACGAAGTCTACGGCGGCGGCGGCCCGGTCGACCTGCTGCGCCACCTGGTCCTGCCCGCTTTCACGCTGGCGGTCGGCGCCACCGCGGTCATCGCCCGCCTGACGCGCTCCAACATGCTGGAAGTGCTGCGCCAGGACTACATCCGCACCGCCCGCGCCAACGGTCTGAGCGAAAGCCGCGTGGTCTACCGCCATGCCTTCAAGACGGCGCTGGTCAACGTGATCCCCGTCATCGGCGTGCAGGCCGGCTTCGTGCTCGGCGGCGCGGTCTACATCGAAACCGTGTTCCAGTGGCCGGGCATCGGCCGCATGCTGGTGCAGGCCATCGAAAGCCGCGACATCCTGCTGGTGCAGGGCGGCGTGCTGGTGGTGGCGAGCCAGCTACGTGCTGTTCAACCTCGCCGCCGACATCCTGCAGAACATGCTCGACCCGCGGGTGCGCGCATGAGCGCCGTCGCCGCATCGCTGTCGCTGCAGGGCGCCAATCTGTTCGCCGTCTGGCGGCGCATCGCGCGCAACCGGCTCGCCGCCTTCGGCGCGCTGGTACTGCCGCGGTCGGTCTGCTGGTGTTGCTCGTGCCCGTACTGCCGCTGCCCCCACCGGACGCCACCAACCTCGGCGACTCGCTGCTGCCAGCGCTCAGCAACGGCCACCTGCTGGGCACCGACCAGCTCGGCCGCGACCTGCTATCGCGCCTGCTCTGGGGCACGCGCCTGAGCATCGCCGTCGGCATCGCCGCGACGCTGTTCGCCGCACTGATCGGCTCGGCCATCGGCATCGTCGCCGGCTACGCGGGCGGACGCACCGACAACCTGCTGATGCGCGGCATCGACATGTTGATGGCCTTCCCCTACATCCTGCTGGCGCTGTCCATCGTCGCCGTGCTGGGGCCCGGGCTGATGAACGCGTTGTACGCCGTGGCCTGGTCAACATCCCGTTCTTCGCCCGCAACATCCGCGGCATCACCGTCGGGATCGTACATCGCGAATACATCGACGCCGCCCGGCTGACCGGCAAGTCCGACCGGCGCATCCTGCTCGGCGAAGTGCTGCCCAACGTCATGCCGGTGATCGTCATCACCATGTCCACCACCATCGGCTGGATGATCCTGGAAACCGCTGGCCTGAGCTTCCTCGGCCTCGGTTCGCAGCCGCCGCAGGCCGACCTCGGTTCGATGCTGGGCGAGGGCCGCAAGCTGTTGATGACCGCACCGCATGTGGCCACCGTGCCGGGCGTGATGATTTTCCTGGTGGTGATGAGCATCAACCTGGTCGGCGACGGGATCCGCGATGCCCTCGATCCTCGGCTGCGCTCGGGCGCGCTGGCCCGGCCGGCGCCGGCCACTGCTATCACCCGGGATCGCGTGCCGGCGGCGCCCGCGGACAGCGGGCGGGCGTTGCTCGCGGTGACCGGGCTGCGCACCGAATTTCAGCAGGGACGGCGGATCTACCGGGCCGTCAACGGCGTTTCGTTCAGCATCGCGCCCGGCGAATGCCTGGGCCTGATCGGCGAGTCCGGTTCGGGCAAGTCGGTCACGGCGCTGTCGCTGGCGGCTCTGGTGGTCTCGCCGCCAGGCCGGATATGTGCAGGCGGGGTGTATTACCGCGAACGCGACCTGCTGTCCGGGAGTGCCGCAACACTGCGGCGTATGCGGGGTGCCGAGATCGCCTATGTGTTCCAGGACCCGCTGACAACGTTGCATCCGCTGTACCCGGTGGGCGAGCAGATCGCCCAGGCGATCCGCGCCCACCGGCCGCTGACGCAACGCCAGGCCTGGCGGGAAGCGGTCGATCTGCTGGGCCGGGTGCATATTCCCAATCCAGCCGGCCGGGCCCGCGCCTATCCGCACGAGCTGTCCGGCGGCATGCGCCAGCGGGTCGGCATCGCCATGGCGATGGCCAACCGGCCATCGCTGATCGTTGCCGACGAGCCCACCACGGCGCTGGATGTCACGGTCCAGGCGCAGATCCTGGGTCTGCTGGACGAACTGCGCCGGGAGCAGGGTGTCGCCTTGCTGTTCATCACCCATGACTTCGGGGTGGTGTCACAACTGTGTGACCGGGTGGCGGTGATGTACGCCGGGCGTATCGTCGAACAGGGGCCGACCGCGGAGCTGCTGGCGCGGCCGGCCCATCCCTACACCGTCCGGCTGATCGCATGCGTACCGGTGTTGGGCGGCGGGCGGCGCGAGCTGCGCGCTATTCCCGGACTGCCGCCGGCCGGCGATCGGCTGTGCTTTCGCCGAGCGCTGCCAGCGCGCCAGCGCCGATTGCCGGCGTGGGACGATCGCCGCCGAACCGATCGGGCCGGGCCACCAAGTCTGCTGCCGCCATCCGTTGCCGAGGGTGGCATGACCGCGCCGATCCTGGAAGTGCGCGAACTGAGCAAGGTTTTCGGTGGCGGCCGAAGCCTGCTGGGGCAGCGCAAGCCCGGGTTGCACGCGGTCCAGGGCGTGGACCTCGCTGTGCACCAAGGCGAGACCCTGGGCGTTGTGGGTGAGTCCGGCTGTGGCAAGTCCACCCTGGGCCGGATGCTGGTCGGCCTGACCCGGCCATCGGCCGGCACGGTGGCCATCGACGGCCGTGATATTTCGGCCGGGTCGTCGAAAGTAGCGCTGCCGGGCGGCTGTTTTCGCAACCCTGCCATCCTTATACCCGGCTGCTGCTGGACAGCGCCCCACGGATCGGCCAGCGCATGGCGGTTGCCAATCAGGTGCTGGCGGAACTGCCCGATCCACTGGCGCCGCCGCCCGGTTGTGCCTTTGCACCGCGCTGCCTGCGCGCCGACGCCCGCTGCCGGCAGCAGCGACCGCCGTTAACGAGACTGGACAATGAACAATGGGCCGCATGTTTCCATCCCTTCAACGGCCGGCCGCGATAATCCGGCCGGCGGGACACGCGCAGTGAACGCAACCCGGGGCCGCCGCAACCGGCCGCGGGCGATCGCCGACGCGCTCAAGGACTGGATCGCCGACCGCGGTCTGCAGCCGGGGGATCGGCTGCCACAGGAAAAGCAGCTCATCGAGCTGTTCGGCGTCAGCCGCGGCACCATGCGCGAGGCATTGAAGGTGCTGGAGGCGCAGGGTCTCATTCGGACCCGGACCGGACCCACCGGCGGGGCGTACATCAATGACGTGTCGATGACCCACGCCATCGAGCTGCTGGGCAATTACTTTTTCTTCAAGGATATCACCATCCGGGACATTTACGACCTGCGCAAGCGGCTCGAGCCGGAGTTGGCCGCCAGCCTGGTTGGCGTAGTTTCTGGGGCAGACATTCAGCGGCTTCAGGACACCATGACCTTGTACGAACGGCCGCCACAGTCGCAGGCGGAGGAGCGCGAGCAACGCTTCGCCGAGCTGGCGTTCCACGAGACCCTGGCGGAACTCTGCCCCAACGCGGTACTGGCCTTCGTGTGCCAGTTCCTGATCCGGTTGCTTAGGGAATTGACGCTTTGTCACCGGATTTATGAGCGACCGCTCCCGGTGCTGCGGGAAGGCGGCCGGTCCTACCAGATCCGGCTGCTGGACGCCTTGCGGGCCGGCGACACGGCCACCGTGCGTGCCGTCATGGCCGAGCACATGGCATTCGCGCAGAGCGCTATGGAGGCCCAGGAGGCCGAGGTGCAGCGCCAGTTTCTGCGACCGACGCGCGCCGGCGGTTGAGTTGGAACGGGCTGGCCGGGAGGTGATGTACTGGGTACGTTGCAGAATATGTATTTATGATATAGCTTTTTACAGAACCCAAGGGATACCGTGATCCATGCGGCTTACCCAGTACACTGATTACGCTTTGCGGGTTCTGATGTATGTCGGCGTCAAGGGCGATGGACTGGCAACTATCGCCGAGATTTCGGCCATTTATGGAATTTCCCGCAATCACCTGATGAAAGTGGTCCATGCGCTCGGCGAACGCGGTTATCTACGTACGATACGCGGCCGCAACGGTGGCATCTGCCTGGGAAAACCGGCCAATGAGATCGGTTTGGGCGAGGTGGTGCGCATGACCGAGGATGACCTTGCGCTCGCGCAGTGTTTTCTGCCTGCAGGGGATGGCAGCTGTCGGATTGAAGCCGCTTGCGTGCTGCGCCATGTGCTGGACGACGCGCTGACAGCTTTTCTGACCGAGCTTGACCGCTACACCCTGGCCGATCTGCTGGAGCCCCGCCCGCTGGCACGGTTGCTGGCGCTGGAGCCGCCGGTGGGCACGAGTGGAAGGTGGTCGTTTAAAAATGTAAAATGAATACATGTTTTATTCGAGATCTGCGCTATGACCTTCGTCGTCACCGAGAACTGCATCAAGTGCAAGTACACCGATTGCGTTGAAGTGTGCCCGGTGGACTGCTTCCACGAGGGCACCAACATGCTGGTGATCGATCCGGAGGAATGCATCGACTGCAGCCTGTGCGAACCGGAATGCCCGGTCGATGCCATCGTCCCCGAAGACGTCCTGGAGGAAGAACGCTGGCTGGCCATCAACCGCGAGCACGCGCAGCGCTGGCCGGTACTATCGCGCAAGATAGACGCGCCGCCGGACGCCGATGAATGGGACGGGGTGGCCGGGAAATATGCCGCCCATTTCAGTCCTGAGGCCGGCTCCGGCGACGATTGACAGTGGGTGATGACATGGTGACCGAGCGAATCGAGGCATTGGAGTGCATCGGCTGCGGCCGGATCGAGGGACTGCAGACCTGCATCGGCGTCTGCCAGGATCGCAAAACGGCTTTCGTGCATGCCGCTGACTACGACGCTGCCCTGGCCCGGGCCGAGGCTTTGCTGGGGCTTATCCGGCAGTTGGCCTGGACCACACCGCGCGCGGGCGAATGGGAACATTCCTTCCGCATTTTGCAGGACCAGGCGCGCCGGGTACTGGCAGCGTCGGCTGACGAATCGCCGGCAACCCCATAACGGCGCAGTTCCCTGGTAGATCGGGTATTCAGCCCTCGCAGGCGACGCTGAACACGCTTTGGTCGGCACCGTCCAGGCGCAACGCAGTCAACTGTCCGCCCCAGACGCAGCCGCTGTCCAGGGCGTAGATGCCGGGTGCGCGATGGTAGCCGAGCGCCGCCCAGTGGCCGAACACGATGCGGAGGTCCCGGTTGCGCCGATCCGGCAGCTCGAACCAGGGCTGCAAGCCCGGTGCTTGCTGGCCGGGTGGTCCCTTGGCCTTGAGGTCAAGGCTGCCATCGGGCCGGCAGAAGCGCATGCGGGTGAAATAGTTGACAATGCAGCGCAGCCGGGCGATGCCGCGCAGATCATCTGACCAGCGATCGGGCTGGTCGCCATACATGCCGGCGAGGAAGTCACGGTAGTCAGGGCCGCGCAGAACGGTTTCGACCTCTGCGGCGCAATCGCGTGCCTGCGCCAGATCCCAGGCCGGCGCCAGGCCGGCGTGAGCGAGCGTGAAGCCCAGTCCGGCATCGTGATGCAGCAGCGGGCGCTGGCGCAGCCAGGCCAGCAGTTCAGCGGCATCCGGTGCCGCCACTACCTCGGTCATGGTATCACCGCGCCGCGGTTGGGTGAGGCCGGCGGCCAGGGTGAGCAGCGCCAGGTCGTGGTTGCCCAGTACGCAGATAGCGGCGTTGCCGAGCTGGCATAGGAAGCGCAGTACTGCCAGCGACTGCGGTCCGCGGTTGACCAGGTCGCCCACCAGCCAGAGCTGGTCAGCGACCGGGTCGAACCCGAGCCGGTCAAGCAGTCGCCGCAGCGGTGCGTAGCAGCCCTGCACGTCGCCGATCGCGTACACGGCCATCAGTGTTGCTCCGCCGGCACGCGGCCGCCGGTAACCCGGTCGCGTACCAGAGCGTCGGGCGGTGCTGGCAGTGGAGCGTCGGGACCCGATGACATCAGTGCAGGTGGTTGGGTAATGCCAGGGTGAACGCGGGTATGGGTACCTCGAAGCGGGTGCCGTCGTCGGCGACCATCTGGTAGCTGCCCTCCATGCTGCCGACCGTGGTCTCCAGCAAGGCCCAGCTGGTGTACTGGAAGCCTTCACCGGGCCGCAGATACGGCTGTTCGCCGACCACGCCGTCGCCGCGTACTTCCTGGACCCGGCCCTGGCCGTCGGTGATGCGCCAGTAGCGGCTCAACAATCGGGCCGGATTGCCGCCGTTGTTGTGAATGGTGATGCGGTAGCCGAAGGCGTAGCGGTTGCGGGCCGGATCCGAGTGCTCGGCAAGGAAGAACGGCTCCGGCGTGATCTGGATCACGGGTTCTGCGGTATGGTCGCTCATGCCGCGGCGAGTTCCCGGGTGCGGGTGGACACGGCGCTCAGCAGATTGTCGAATGACCGGGCGAAAGCGCGTACCCCTTCCGCCTCCAACTGATCGGTGATGGCTTGCAGATCGATACCCAGCGCGGCCAGGGTGCCGATCTGGTGTTGTGCCTGGTCGACATCACGCGCCAGGGTGGCGGTTACCTGGCCGCTGCGGCGGAAGGCCTCGTAGGTCGCCGGCGGCATGGTATCGACGGTATCGGGCCCGATCAGGTTCTCTACGTAAAGCAGTTCCGGATAAGCCGGGTTCTTGGTGGAGGTGCTGGCCCAGAGCAATCGCTGGGGTCGCGCGCCGGCTGCGGCCAGTTGTTCAAACCGGGCCTTGCCGAACAGGTCCTGGTAGGTGCGATAGGCCAGTTTGGCATTGGCAATGGCGATTTTGCCTTGCAGGTCAGGCTGGCGTCCCGCCAGCAGCGGATCCAGCTTTCCGTCCAGGCGGCTGACGAAGAAACTGGCCACCGAGGCGATGCCGCTGATCGGTTCGCCGCGTTGCTGGCGCCGCTCGAGGCCGCGCAGGTACGCAGACGCCACCGCCTGGTAGCGCTCGACCGCGAATAGAAGGGTGACGTTGACGTTGATACCGCTATCGATCAAGGCCTCGATGGCGGGCAGGCCGGCTTCCGTGGCCGGTACCTTGATCATGACGTTGGCCCGGTCCAGCCGGGCATGCAGTTCGCGCGCCTCGCGCACGGTGGCCTCGGTGTCGTAAGCCAGATCGGGTGACACTTCCAGGCTGACCATGCCGTCGACACCACCGGTGCGCTGATAGACCGGAAACAGCTGATCGGCAGCCTGCCGGATGTCGTCGATGGCCAACCGGTAGAACAGCGCCCGCGGCTCGGGGTGCTGGCTGGCCTGCAACTCGCGGCGCAGGGCGTCGTCATAATCGTGGCCGCTGGTGAGGGCCTTCTCGAAGATGGTCGGGTTGGAGGTGATGCCACGCAGATCGTCACGCTCGATCATGGTGGCCAGTTCACCGGCTAGCATGTCGCGGCGGATGTAGTCGTACCAAACGCTCTGGCCGGCGGCATTGAGCGTGCGCAGGGGATTCGCGGGATCCATGGTTCTTGAACCTCATTGCCTCAGGGGTGTTGGGCCGCATAGTTGGCTAACGCGGCGAATTCGTCCAGCGTCAGTGTCTCAGGCCGCGCGCCCGGGTCGATGCCGAGCTGTTGCATGGCGGCCGGCTCCAGCAGACCGCGTAGGCTGTTGCGCAGTGTCTTGCGGCGTTGCCCGAACGCTCTGGCCACCACTGTGGCGAACAGCGCCTCGTCGAGCAGCGTTACCGGTGGCGGCTGGTGCGGCGTCAGCCGGACCACCGCCGATTCGACCCGTGGCGGCGGCCGGAATGCCCCGGTACCGACGCCGAACAGCCAGTCAGCCCGACAATGGCGCTGTATCATCACTGTCAGGCGGCCGTAATGGGCGCTGTTCGGTGCAGCGGTGAGCCGCGCTACCACTTCCTTCTGCAGCATGAAGTGCATGTCGGCGATAGACTCGATCTGCGCTAGCAGGTGGAACAGCAGTGGTGTGGAGATATTGTACGGCAGGTTGCCCACCAGCCGCAGCTTGCGCGTATCCTGCCGCAGGCTGGCGAAGTCGAATTCCAGCGCATCGGCTTGATGGACTCGCAGGCCGGGAATCGCCTCGGCCTGTAGCCGCGCGGCCAGATCGCGGTCCAGTTCGACCACCTCGAGCGTGCCGGCCGCCGCCAGCAGTGGCCGGGTAAGCACACCCAGGCCGGGACCGATTTCCACCAGCGGCTGCCCCGGTTGTGGATGAATGGCCGCCAGCAGGCGCTGGATGACTACCGGATCGTGGAGAAAATGCTGGCCAAAGCGCTTGCGTGGGTGGTGCAACGTTACAGCCGGATCTCGATGTAGGCCTGGTCACGCAGGTGCTGCAACCACAGGTTCCATTCCTGCTTGGCTTTGCGCTGCAGCAGCGCCTTGCGAATGGCGGCCCGCTGAGCCGCATTGGTGGAGGCCTGCTGGCGCCGTTCCTCCAGCTGGACGATGTGCCAGCCGCTGGGCGTCTTGAACGGCGGGCTGACCTGGCCCGGGCGCAGCTTATCGAGTTGTTTGGTGAACGCTGGATCGGGCTGGCCCGGATCCAGCCAACCCATCTCACCACCCTGACTCACGGTGCTGGTATCCATGGAGTTGGCCTTGGCCAGTTCGGTAAAACTGGCGCCATTGCGGATGCGCTGGCGCAGGCGTTCCAGTCGGGTCCGCGCCTGGGCCGCGTCGATGCCCTTGCCGGTCCGGATCAGAATCTGGCGGGTCCGCTGTTGGGTGACCGGTTTGACTGTCCGGTCGCGCTCATCGAGCAGCTTTATGATGTGAAACCCTTGCGGACTGCGCAGCAGACCACTGGTCTGCCCGGGTTTCAGTTTGGCCACGGCACTGGCGAGCAGGGGCGGCATCTCGGCTGCGGACAGCCAGCCCAGATCACCGCCCTGCAGGGCCCTGCGACCATCGGATACGGCCGCCGCCAGGCGTTGGAATTCCGTGCCGCGGCGGAGTTCGGCCACCACCTTCCGGGCCTTGGCCTGAGCCTGGTGGAGTTGTGCCTGGCTGGCATTGCCGGGTACCGCGATCAAAATTTGGGCGAGGTGATACTGGCGCCCGTTGGCACCCGTCAGACCGCGGCTTAGCGCGTTGTCCACCTCTTGTTTGGAAACCTTCAGATTACTGCCGACGACCTGCTGGCGCAGCCTTTGTTCGAGCAGCTGCTGGCGGATTTTATCGCGGAACCGGGCGAAACTGATGCCCTCTTGATGCTCGATGGCCTGACGCAGCTGATCCAGCGTCAGGTTATTGCGCTGGGCAATCGATTGCACGGCGGCATTGAGGCTGGGATCGTCGATCACGATGCCGCGCTTGGCGGCGGCCCGCTGCTCAAGCCGTTTTGTGATGAGATTCTCCAGCGCCTGCCGTTCCAGCGCCTTTTCCGGTGGCGGTTTGACTTTGCGGGCCGCCATCTGGTGACGCACTGCGGTCAGTGCCTCATTCAGTTCGCGACGGGTAATGACGTCGTTGTCGACCACGGCCACGATAGTGTCGAGCTGTTTGCCGGCCGCTTGTGGCCCGGGCCCGAACTGGAGCTGGGCATGGGCCGGTGAATGGACCAGTAGGGCCAGCAGCAGGCCCAGCAATGCAAGCGGACGTTTCATGGGCGCGTCATCTATATTGCAGATTATTGTAACCAAGGATGGTGTTGCGCAGTAGGTCGTTGATATGCCGACCGACATTGGCAAGGCCTTTGAGTTCGACTTCCAGGTAAACCGAGTCGCTGGACTGATTGTCCTGGGCGGTCAGTCGATGGCGACGTGCCACCATGCGGATCGCCCAGCAGCAGTCATCGTACTCAAAGCCGGCGAAAGTATCGACGTTCTGTTGATACGCTAGCGAGTAGTTCCAGCGACCCAGCACGCTCCAGCGGTCGTTGATGGGCCAGATGAAGGACAGGTCAAGCTGATTCAGTGTGCCCTTGGAAAAACTGTGGGTCAGACTGACCAGGTGCTGGTCATCCGGTTGATAGGTCAGATCCAGTGCCGAGCGGCTGGTGCTGGCGAGCTGAGGGTCCCACTGCAGACTGCCGCGCAGCGAGAAGCCGTGATTCAGGCCGATTCGGGCCTCGGCGATCGGACCCGAAGTGAAACTGGTTTGCGGCGGTCCGCCGGCCAGCGTGACCCTGCGGTTGTTGAAATACAGGATGTCGCCGATGGCGGCGTAGAAGCGCTCGCGGCCGGTGGCATTGTTGGTTATCCGGGTGGTCAGTGCCGCGGTTAGCTGATTGGCGTCACCCAGCCGGTCGGCCCCGGTGAAACGGTTGTTCATGAACAGCCAGGAGTAGCTGCGGTCGATGGCGGTGGTATCGAACAGCGGGATGGCGTTCTGGTTGCGATAGGGCACGTACAGATAATACAGGCGCGGTTCCAGGGTCTGGGTGCCGGCGCCGCCCAGCCATGACCAGTCGACCGGGCGGTCGAAGAAAACACCGCTGTCGACGCTGACGATCGGCGCTGCGCGCTGCGGATTCTGTGACGCTCCCGGCGCGGCACCGCGCAGGTTATAAGCCGTGTAGCGGTATTTCACGCTGGGCTGAATGAAACCGGCCGGCCATTCAAGCGGTAGACTCAGCCCGGCCTGCAAATCGATGCGGGTGCCGTTGACCCGGTTGGCGCTCGGATTGTCGAAATTCACGAATTCGCCGTAGAACTGGTAGTCGAGCCCGTGGTGGCCGGTCCAGTCGCCGTTGAACTGCAGCTGCGGCAGGCGATCATATGGCGTATTGGCGGGGCTAAACAGGTTCTTGTCGATGATCTGAAAGCCCTGCAACCGCGCCAGGGCCGTCCAGTTGCGGCGGGTGTAGCGCAGATCGAGATGGCGCTCGAGATAGCTCGGGCTGAGCAGGTCCAGGTTGTTATCGAGGTCGTTCAGGTACTGACTGTCGGAGACGTACTGGTACAGCAGGTTGCTGTAAAATCCGGGTTTCGGGCTGGCGCTGGACAGTATCTTGAAGGCCCCTCGGGTTCCTCCGTAGACTTTGTCGTAGGGCAGCAGCTCGGCATCGACCTGGCTGCGGCTATGTGGCGTCAGCAGCCGGTATTCGCCGCCCAGCATGACGCCGCGCTTGGTCAGGATGCGCGGATAGAACGTCGCATCCTGGTTGGGAGCGATGTTCCAGTAGTAAGGCAGGGTCAGGTCGAGCCCGCTGTCGCGTTTCAGACCGATACGTGGTACCAGCCAGCCGGACTGGCGCTGGTGGTTGATGGGGAATGACAGATAAGGCAGGTACAGCAACGGCACATGCTTGATCGCCAGGGTGACGCCGTAGGCCCGGCCCCGGCCGGTGGCCTGGTCGAGGTCCAGTTGGCGGGCACGCAACTGCCAGAACTCGTGGCCTCGGGCACAGCTGGAGTAGGTGACCTGATTGAGCTTGCTGCGCTGGGCATTGCGGTCGACGGCGATCTGGTTGGCGCTGCCCTGGGTGTTGTTGCGGGAATAGTAGTACTGGGCCTGATCGAATTGGCCGGTGCCCCGGTTGAGGTCGACCCGGGCGTTGGCGCTGTGAATGGCAAGCGTCGGGGAGCCGAAGTCGACATTGCTGGCCCTGAGCTCATTGGTGCGCCGGTTGAGCTCGACGTGTGGTGCCTGCAATCGCAGATCGCCCTTCGCGACTTTGACGCTGCCCGCCAGGCTGGCACTGAGCGCTGACACCAGGCCCTGATCGGCGGTGAACCGGGTGGCGCTGGCCTGCGGCTTGGCCCCAGTCGCCGGCGTCAGCAGACGCGCCAGCGGGTCGGCGCTGCACAACGCCCACATGTTGGGTGCTTGCTGTGCCCGGGCCATGGCCGGCAGGCATAGCAGCACGGCCCAGAGCGCAAATTTGCGGTGGCTCGGCAAAATGATTGTCGCCCGCTCTTTGTTCAGTTAGATTGCGCCTGCAAGCTTAGCATGGCCGTGCTCAATGAGCATCCGTCGCAGCTTCATACTGGCCGGCTTGCCGGTGAATCCGCGGCCGGCTACGGACCCCGGGCAGCAGATGAGTATGATGGCTTGAAAGCGATGATTCTGGCAGCCGGTCGCGGCGAACGGCTGCGGCCGCTGACCGACCGGGTGCCTAAGCCGTTGCTGGAAGTCGGCGGACAACCGCTGCTGGCATGGCATATCCTGGCCCTGCGAACAGCCGGCTGCAGTGAGCTGGTCATCAATCTGGGCCATCTGGGCGCCCGTATCCGGACTTACTGCGGTTGTGGCGAACGCTTCGGCGTTACCGTCCACTACTCCCAGGAACCGCCGGGCGCGCTGGAAACCGGCGGCGGTATTCAGCAGGCCTTGCCATTGCTGGGCCCGGATCCGTTCGTGGTCGTCAACGGTGATGTCTGGACTGACTATCCGCTGGCGGATCTGCCTGCGCAGCCTGGCGGGCTGGCTCATCTGGTACTTGTCGATAACCCCGCCCATCATCCCGCCGGCGATTTTGCGCTGCGGGCCGGGCGCGTTACTCTTGATTCCGAACCGCGGTTGACCTTCGCCGGCATCAGCGTATTGCGGCCCGGGCTGTTCGCCGGCTGGCGCCCGGGCTGCTTCCCGCTGGCACCGCTGTTGGCCGCTGCGGCGGCGTCCGGGCAGGTCGGCGGTGAACACTATCGCGGCCGCTGGTATGACGTCGGCACCCCGGCGCGGCTGCAGCAGGTGGACACGGAGCTGCACCGGGCCGGTCCGGTCGCAGACCGCTAGCCATTCACCCGTAACCAACGCAGGAGTCAGCAATGACGACTGGCGCACACCACAACCGGCTGGCCCAGGAGACCAGTCCCTATCTGCTGGCTCACGCCGACAACCCGGTCGACTGGTATCCCTGGAATGCTGCCGCGCTGGAGCGGGCACGGCGCGAAGATCGGCCGATCCTGCTGTCGATCGGCTATTCGGCCTGCCACTGGTGCCATGTGATGGCCCACGAGTCGTTTGAGGACGCGGCCACCGCGCGGGTGATGAATGATCTGTTCGTCAACATCAAGGTGGACCGCGAAGAGCGGCCCGATCTCGACAAGATCTACCAAAGCGCGTTTCAGCTGCTGAACCGCCGGCCCGGTGGCTGGCCGCTCACGGTATTCCTGACGCCGGGCGACCAGGTGCCGTTCTTCGCCGCGACCTATGTGCCGCGTACGGCGCGCTACGGTATGCCAGCGTTCGGCGACCTGCTGCGCCGGGTGGCACAGGCTTACCGCGACCAGAAAGCGGCCATACAGGATCAGAACCAGGCGGTGCTCGCTGCACTCCGCCAGGCACCCACCACCGCCGCGGAGCGCCCCGGGCCAGCCCTCCTGGACAGTCTGCGCGACCAACTGTGGCAGCGCTTCGACGCCGTCAACGGCGGTTTCGGCGAGGCGCCCAAGTTTCCCCAGCCAAGTAACCTGGAGTGGCTGCTGCGGCACTGGCAGCGAACCAACGCGGCTGGTGCCGGTGACGGTGTGGCGTTGGAAATGGTCAGCGAAACCCTGCACCGGATGGCACGCGGCGGGGTTTATGACCAGCTGGGCGGTGGTTTCTACCGCTACTCGGTCGATGCCCGTTGGGAAATTCCGCACTTCGAGAAGATGCTCTACGACAATGGTCCGCTGCTGGCGCTTTACGCTGCGGCCTGGTCGACGACCGGCGAACCACTGTTTCGCCGCATTGCTGAGGAGACGGCGCACTGGTTGTCGCGCGAGATGCGGGCTCCCGAGGGTTTCTTCTATGCCAGTCTGGACGCCGACAGCGAGGGCCACGAGGGGCGTTTCTACTGTTGGCAGCGCGACGCTGTGCAGGCAACGCTCAGTCCGGCCGAGTTTGAGGTGTTCGCAACCTGTTACGGGCTCGATGGCGCGGCCAACTTTGAGGGCGACTGGCATTTGACGCTGGTGGAAACGCCTGAACATCTGGCCCAGCGGCTGGGACGCGATCCGACGGTGGTCGAGGAACTCGTCGTGGCCGCCCGCGACAAGCTTTACCAGCTGCGCCGCCAGCGGGTCTGGCCGGCTCGTGACGAGAAAATTCTGACGGCCTGGAATGCGCTGGCGATCGAGGGGCTGGCGACTGCCGGCCGGTTGCTGGATCGGCCTGATCTGATCGCGACCGGCGCGACCGCGCTGGCGGCACTGCGCCAGCGGGTCTGGCAGGATGGGCGGCTGCGGGCCAGTTACAAGGACGAGCGGGTCGGTGCCCCCGGTTTTCTGGACGATTACGCGTATCTGCTGACTGCTGTGCTGAGCCTGCTGGAGGCCCGCTGGGCACCGGGCGAGCTCGATTTCGCGCGGGTCCTGGCGGATCGGCTGCTGGACCATTTCGAGGATCCGGCCGGCGGTTTCTATTTCACCGCCGATGACCATGAGGCTTTGATCCAGCGACCCAAGCCGGTGTTCGACGACGCTCATCCGTCCGGCAACGGTGTGGCGGCACTGGCCCTTATGAGACTGGGCCGGTTGCTGGGTGAGGTCCGCTATCTGGACGCCGCTGACCGGACGCTGTGCTGGGCTCAGCCGTGGCTGGAGCAGGCGCCGCTGGGCTGTGCCGCGCTGATGACTGCGCTGGAGCAACAGCTCTATCCGGATGCTACTGTAATCCTGCGCGGGCCGGCGGCAACCGTGCACGAGTGGCACCGCCATCTGGCGCCGGGCTATGCCCCGCGGCGGCTGATCCTGACGTTGCCGGAGCGGGCACCTGACCTGCCCGGGCAGCCGGCGGGTCCGGACGGCGCGGCGCGGGCCTATGTCTGCCATGGTGATCACTGTTCAGCGCCGATCGCCGATCTGGCCGGGCTGCAGCGGACCTTGGCAGCCGGACAGAACTGAGCCGGCTGCGGTAAAGTAGTTACCGGTTTTCGCTGGAGTCACCACCATGACCGTTCGTCTCGGTGTCGTGATGGACCCGATTGCGGCCATCAGCTACAAGAAAGACACCACGCTGGCCTTGTTGCTGGCTGCCCAGGCCCGTGGCTGGCAGTTGCATTACTTCGAGCAGCGCGATCTGTTTCTGCAGGACGGGCGTAGCTGGGGCCGGTCCCGGCGACTCGACGTCCGGGCCGATCCGCACGACTGGTTCACGCTGCATGAGCCGCACGTATTGGCGCTGGATGAGCTCGATGTGATTCTGATGCGCAAGGATCCGCCGTTCGACATGGAGTTCGTCTACACCAGCTATCTGCTGGAGCGGGCCGAAGTTGCGGGCACCCTGGTGGTGAACAAACCGCAGAGTCTGCGCGATGCCAACGAGAAGCTGTTCACCGCTTGGTTTCCGCAGTGCTGCCCCCCGTCACTGGTCAGCCGCGACCATGCCCAGTTCAAGGCGTTCCTGGCCGAGCATGGCGACATTGTCGTCAAGCCACCCGACGGCATGGGCGGCTCCGGAGTGTTCCGTCTGCAGACCGGTGATCCGAACGTCAACGTGGCGTTGGAGACGCTGACCCAGCACGGCCGCCGGTTCGCGATCGCCCAGCGGTTCCTGCCGGAAATCCGCGATGGCGACAAACGCATTCTGCTGATCGACGGTGAGCCCATACCCTATGCGTTGGCACGACTGGCTGCGGCCGGCGAGAGCCGGGCCAATCTGGCGGCTGGCGGCCGCGGTGTCGGTGTGGCACTGAGCGCGCGCGATCGCTGGATCTGCGGTCAGCTGGCACCGGCGTTGCGCGCCCGTGGATTGATCTTCGTCGGTCTCGACGTGATCGGCGACTACCTCACCGAGATCAACGTGACCAGTCCGACCTGCGTCCGGGAGTTGGATGATCAATTCGGACTCGATATCGGTGGCCGGCTGATGGATGCAATTGCGGCCCGGTTGGTCTGACCTCCGGTTGCCATGAGTCGTCTGCTTGCCGCAGCCGGTCCCGAACAGCAGCGGCTGGCTACGGCACTGGCGGTGGCGCTGGCGGTGCACGTGCTGGTGTTTCTGGGCATTCACTTCAGTCTGCCGCAGCCAGTGGCGCGACAGCCGGTCTACAGTCTGCATCTGGCGCTCAAGGCCCGCGCCGGCGGCGACCCAAAGGCTGAACCAGGGGCACTGCCGGCACCGTCGTCGGCCGTGGCGGGCGCGTCTGGGTCAGCGCGGGCCCCGACACCGGCAAGCGCCGAATTCAGCGCGGTGAGCAGCACTCAGGGCAATAGGCCCGCCCCGCCGCCGGCCGGATCCCGCGCTGCCGCCCGCGCGGTATTCCCGCAGCAAACCGACGGTCTGATTCCGCTCGGCGCGCGCAGTGCCCTGATCCCGGAAACGCTCGGCAGCGGCACGCTTGCTGGCGGTTCCAAGCCCAGCCATCTGTCAGCGCGGGCCCGGCTGGCCGGCGTTTACGCCGAGCGCTGGCGCGAACGGGTGCAGCGTATCGCCACCCGGCATTTTCCGGTCGCGGCGCTGCAGCGGGGTCTTGGTGGTCGGCTGACACTGGATGTGGCGATCCGCGCCGACGGCAGTCTCTATAGCATCCGGCTACTGCGTTCCTCCGGGCACCAGGTGCTGGATGCCGCCGCCCGCCGGATCGTGCTGCTGGCCTCTCCGTTCGCCCCCTTCCCGCCGGCGCTGCGCAAGCGCTACGACATTCTGCATATCGTGCGTACCTGGGAATTCGCCCAGGGCCGGCGCCCCTCCGCCACCAAGTAAGTTAGAATGGCCGCACCGTAGGCGAATGCCCGACCATGGCTGAACCGACTTATCTGACCAACCAGTTCCTGATCGCCATGCCCAGCCTGGCAGATCCCAATTTTTCCCGCACCGTGACGTATGTCTGCAGTCACGACGACAGCGGGGCACTGGGTATCATCATCAACCGGCCGCTGGAACTGACCCTGGGCGAGCTGCTGGAACATATTCAGTTGGCGCTCCCGCGGGCACCGACGTTGCGCGATCGCGCGGTATTTTCCGGCGGCCCGGTGCAGCCGCAGCAGGGTTTCGTATTGCATTCGCCGCTCGGCGCCTGGGACTCCACACTACAGGTATCGGCTGAGCTGGGTCTGACCACGTCGAGCGATATTCTGCAGGCACTTGAGGAGGACGCCGCACCCGAGCGGCTGCTGGTCGCACTCGGTTACGCCGGTTGGGGTCCGGGGCAGCTGGAACAGGAGATGGTCGATAATGCCTGGTTGTCGGGCCCGGCCGATCCGGAGATCCTGTTCGATACGCCGGTGGCGGAGCGCTGGTCCGCAGCGGCCGCCCTATTGGGCGTGGATTTGCGCCTCCTGACAGGTGATGCCGGCCATGCCTAGGCCGGCCGCGGCCGGGATGGCGCGTCTGCTATTGGCTTTCGATTATGGGCGCGCCCGCATCGGTGTGGCGGTGGGTCAGGAGTTGCTGGGTCAGGCCAGGCCCCTGACAACCCTGCACAATCGTACCGGCCAGCCTGACTGGTTGGCCGTCGACCGGTTACTGCGCGAGTGGCGGCCCAATCTGCTGGTGGTGGGAGCGCCACGCCATGCCGACGGCAGTGCCAGCGACTCCACCACTGCGGCACTCGGGTTTGCCAGCGAACTGGAGCAGCGCAGTGGCCTGCGCGTGATCCTGGTCGACGAACGGCTCAGTTCGCATGAAGCCGAGCAGCGGTTGCGTGCCGCCGGCATCGATCCGCGCCGCGCCAAGGGCGAAGTCGATCGCGTGGCGGCGGCATTGATTCTCGAAACCTGGTTCAGCGAGCAGCGCTGTGACACTACCTGACGTCGATACCCTGCTGGAACAGATGGCTACCGACCTGGGCGAGCTGTTGTCCCAGCGTCGCGTTCACTCGCCGGCGTTGATCGGCATTCACACCGGCGGCGTCTGGATCGCCCGGCGGTTACGCGAGCGGCTGGGTCTGGATACACCGCTGGCCAGCCTCGATATCTCATTTTATCGCGACGACTTCAGCCGCATCGGCATGCACCCCCAGGTGCGACCCTCAGAGCTGCCGTTCAATATCGACGACCGTCATCTGGTGTTGGTCGACGACGTGCTCTACACCGGTCGTACCATCCGCGCGGCACTCGATGAGATCTTCGACTACGGCCGGCCGGCGTCGGTGCTGCTGGCGGCACTGGTCGACCGGGGCGGCCGCGAACTGCCGATCCAGGCCGATGTGGTCGGGCTGCGGTTGGCCCTCGCCGAGACCGAGCAGATCAAGCTGAGCGGCCCCGAACCGCTGTGTCTGGAACGGCGGCGGAGTAGCTGATGCCGGCCAGTATTCAGCTCGACGAGCATGGCCGGCTGCGCCATTTCCTGACTGTCGAAGGGCTGGCGCGGCATCATCTGGTCGAGATTCTCGACGTTGCCGAATCGCTCACCGAAGTTGCCGAACGGCGGGTTAAGAAGCTGCCGACCCTGATCGGCAGCACCGTGGTCAATCTGTTTTTCGAGGCCAGCACCCGCACCCGCACCACGTTCGAACTGGCGGCCAAGCGCTTGTCGGCCGATGTGCTCAACCTCAATATCGGAGTTTCCAGCACGGTCAAGGGCGAGACGTTGCTGGATACCTTGCGCAACATCGAGGCCATGCAGGTCGATATGTTCGTGGTGCGTCACAGCACCAGCGGAGCGGCCGAATTCATGGCCCGTCACGTGGCTCCGCACATTGCCGTGCTGAATGCCGGCGATGGCCGTCATGCCCACCCGACCCAGGCCATGCTGGACATGTTCACCATTCGCCGCCACAAGCCGGACTTCCCGGCACTCACGGTGGCAATCGTTGGTGACATCCTGCATTCGCGGGTGGCGCGCTCGCAGATCCACGCCCTCAGAATCCTGGGTGCGGGGGCTGTCCGTCTGATAGCGCCGCGGACACTGTTGCCGGCCGACGTCGAGAGTCTGGGCGTGCGGGTGTTTCAGGATCTCGACAGCGGCCTGCGTGATGCCGATGTCGTCATGATGCTGCGCTTGCAGAAGGAGCGCATGCAGGGGGCCTTGCTACCCAGTGAGGCCGAGTATTTCCGCTGCTATGGCCTCACCGAAGCGCGTCTGGCGCGGGCCCGGCCAGATGCGCTGGTGATGCATCCGGGACCAATCAACCGCGGCGTCGAGATCGATTCGCGGGTCGCCGACGGACCCCGTTCGGTGATCCTGGAGCAGGTCACCCACGGCATCGCTGTGCGCATGGCTGTGATGTCGCTGATCGCCGGCAGTCCGGCGCGGCGTGAGGGTGGCCCATGAAGCGCATCCTGATCCGCGGCGGCCGGCTGATCGATCCAGCCCACGGCGTTGACGCTGAGCTCGACCTGGCATTGGCCGATGGCCGGGTGGCGGCGGTGGGCTCAGACGTCGACTTCGAACCCGACCAGGTCATCGAAGCCGCTGGCTGCATCGTCTGTCCCGGCTTCATCGACCTCAGTGCCCGACTGCGCGAACCGGGGCTGGAACACAAGGCTGATATTGCTTCGGAAACACGGGCGGCGGCCCGGGCCGGCATCACGACACTGGTGTGCCCGCCGGACACCGATCCGGTGATCGACGAACCGGCGGTAGTCGAGCTGATCCGACGCCGGGCCGAGGCCGCAGGGTCCATCCGGGTGCTGACGCTGGGCGCGCTGACCCGGGGTCTGGCGGGAACCCAGCTGGCGGAGATGGCGGCGCTTAAGGCGGCCGGCTGCGTCGGGGTGAGCAATGCCGGGCGGGCGGTCGGCAGTCTGGTCGGGCGGCGGGCCCTGGAATATGCGGCCAGCTTCGATCTCACCGTGTTTGTGCGGCCGGTCGACGCCGAACTGGCAGGCGGCGGCTGCGCCCACGACGGAGCCACTGCGACCCGGCTGGGTCTGACCGGCATTCCGGTTGCCGCGGAGACGGTGGCGTTGGCGCGCGATCTGGAACTGGTCCGGGAACTCGGAGTGCGGGCCCATTTCAGCGGCGTCTCCAGCGCCCGGGCGGTGGCCTTGCTGGCCTGGGCCCGTGCCGACGGCCTCCACGTCACCGCTGATGTCGCTGGCCATCAGCTGCTCTTGTGTGATGAGGATCTGGACCGCTATGACAGTCTCATGCACGTGCTGCCGCCGCTGCGGGGTCGTGCCGATCGGGCGGCGCTGGGCCGGGCATTGGCCGACGGCGTGATCGATGCCCTGTGTTCCGATCACCAGCCGCATGAGGCTGATGCCAAGGCGGCACCGTTCGCCGAAACCGAACCTGGTATCAGCGGCCTGGATACCCTGCTCAGTGTCGGGCTGCAACTGGTCGGGGCGGGCACGCTGGCACTGCCGCAACTGATTGCGCGGCTGACCAGTGGCCCAGCCGGCACCCTTGGCCTGCCGCTGGGCCAGCTGGGTGTAGGCGCTCCTGCCGACGTTTGCGTCGTTGATGCCACCAGCCGTTGGCGGGTCGGTCCAGAGACGTTGGTCAGCCGGGGCCACAACACACCGTTTCTGGGCCGTGAACTACCGGGGCGGGTCCGTTGTACGCTGCTGGCCGGACGGGTGGTGTTTGCGGACGACGTGAGGTCGCTCTGACGCCGCTGGCGAACGCCAGCCCCAGCCCCGGGCTGTCTGGGGTGGTTTCTCAGACGCCTGCAAAAGTGGCCTTGTTCTGGGCCTTGGTCAACGCTTCCTGACGGGTGATCAGACCTTTCTGCAACAGCTCGGTGAGGCCCTGATCCAGCGTCTGCATGCCGTACTGATGGCCGGTCTGGATACTCGAATACATCTGCGCCACCTTGTCCTCGCGGATCAGGTTGCGTATTGCCGGGGTGCCGACCATGATCTCCCAGGCCGCGATGCGGCCGCCGCCGTTGCGTTTGAGCAGAGCCTGGGCAATGACCGCACGCAGCGATTCCGACAACATCGACCGCACCAGTGATTTCTCGCCGGCCGGGAACACGTCGATGATGCGATCGATCGTTTTGGGTGCCGAGCTGGTATGCAGGGTGGCGAGCACCAGATGGCCGGTCTCCGCGGCGGTCAGGGCCAGCCGGATGGTTTCCAGATCGCGCATCTCGCCGACCAGGATGATATCGGGGTCCTCGCGCAAGGCGGAACGGAGCGCCTCGCTGAAGCCCAGGGTGTGGCGGTGTACCTCGCGCTGGTTGATCAGGCAGCGCTGGCTGTTGTGGAGGAATTCGATCGGATCCTCGATGGTCAGAATATGGCCGTAGCGGGTGCGGTTGAGGTGGTCGACTATGGCGGCGAGCGTCGTCGACTTGCCGGAACCGGTCGGACCGGTCACCAGCACCAGCCCCCGGGGGACGGTCACGATATCTTTGAATGTTGAGGGGCAGCCCAGGTCATCCAGCGAAATGACTTCATTGGGAATGACGCGAAATACGGCGCCGGCGCCGCGGTCCTGGTTGAAGGCATTGACCCGGAATCGCGCCAGGCCCGGAATCTCGAACGAGAAGTCGGTTTCGTAGAACTCGTCGTAGTCCTTGCGCTGCCGGTCGGTCATGATGTCATAGACCAGGCCGTGCACCTGCTGGTGCTCCAGCGTCGGCAGATCGACGCGGCGGATGTCGCCGTCGATGCGTACCATAGGGGGCAGTCCGGCCGAGAGATGCAGGTCGGAGGCCTTGTGTTGAACGGCGAAGGTTAGCAGGTCATCCAGGTTCATGGTCGTGAAGCCCTCTGTTGGCAGGTGTCGTGCGTCGCCGTTTCTTGTGGCCACCTTCGGTTGCTGCAGGCGACGCGATATGATTCCTAGCATTAAACCACATAGCATGAGGGATGCTCAGTATGACGACAGCCAGCACACGGTTGCAGCAGGTTGTGGCCCGCATTCGCGCCGCTGAGCAGCGCTTTGGCAGGCCACCCGGATCGGTTACTCTGCTGGCGGTCAGCAAGCTGCATCCGGTCAGCGCGATCGCCGAGGTGGCGGCGGCTGGTCAAACGCGCTTTGGGGAGAACTATCTGCAGGAAGCACTGGATAAGATGAAGGCGCTCGCCGGGCTTGACCTGGAATGGCATTTCATCGGCCCGATCCAGACTAACAAGACGCGCGGTATCGCCGGCCATTTCGACTGGGTACACAGTGTCGACCGGCTCAAGGTCGCGCGGCGGCTGAGCGAGCAGCGGCCCGCCGGCCTGGCCCCCCTGAATGTGTGCCTGGAGGTCAATATCAGCGGTGAAGCCAGCAAGACAGGGCTGCAACCGGCTGAACTCGGCGAGTTGGCCGCGGCGGTGGCCGAACTGCCGCGACTGCGCCTGCGCGGGTTGATGGCGATTCCGGCACCGAGCGAGGATTTTGTCGAACAGCGCCGGGTCTGCGCCCGGTTGCGCGAGTGTCAGGAAGCGCTGCGGTCGAGCGGTTTTGCGCTCGATACGTTATCCATGGGGATGTCAGCCGACCTCGAGGCTGCCGTCGCTGAAGGGGCGACCATGGTGCGTATCGGCACCGCGATCTTCGGGCCACGTCCGCCGCGCGACAATACTTCCGTCAGTTGACGATACCGGCCGCCCGCACTCCAGCGGCCTTCGACTTTCGGGGCCCGGGCAGCGGGTTGGCAGAACGTGATTTGAACCGGCGCTGAAGCCGGCGAGCGAATCGGCTACCATTAGCATTACATCCATAATTCAACGCTAGGGGCGGTATGAACCAGACTATCGCATTCATCGGCGCAGGCAACATGGCGCGCAGCCTGATCGGCGGCCTGATCGCCGATGGCTATCCGGCGCAGCTGATCCAGGCGACCGATCCTGCGGCCGAGCAACGGCAGCGCTTGCATGAGCGTTTCGGTATCCCGGTTACCGCCGATAATGGGGCTGCAGTAGCCGCAGCCGATATCGTGGTGCTGGCGGTTAAGCCGCAGGTTATGCGTGCGGTT
Organism: uncultured Gammaproteobacteria bacterium; assembly: GCA_963713445.1. Taxonomy (GTDB): domain Bacteria; phylum Pseudomonadota; class Gammaproteobacteria; order Competibacterales; family Competibacteraceae; genus CAVQMB01. The sequence continues at coordinate 38,397 of CAVQMB010000005.1, forward strand.
GCCACCAGCGTCGCCGCAGTCGTCCAGCAACAGCGCCCTCTGGTGGTCTCGATAGCCGCTGGTATTCGCGAGCCGGCGCTGGATCGCTGGCTGGGAGGCGGTGCCGCGGTGGTGCGTTGCATGCCTAATACACCGGCGTTGGTCCAGGCGGGTGCGACCGGCCTGTATGCCAACTCCCGGGTCAGCGCCGAACAGCGCGAGGCGGCGGAGACGGTTCTGCGGGCTGTTGGCCTCACCGTGTGGGTCGAGGACGAGGCCTTGCTGGACAGCGTGACCGGGTTGTCCGGGAGCGGTCCGGCTTATTTCTTTCTGGTCATCGAAGCGCTCGAGAACGCCGGCGTCGAGTTGGGCCTGAGTCGCGAACAAGCTCGTCTGCTGACATTACAGACCGCGTTCGGGGCTGCCCGGATGGCGCTCGAGAGCGACCAGGATCCGGGTGCCCTGCGGCGCCAGGTGACCTCTCCCGGCGGTACCACCGAGCGGGCTATCGGCATTCTCCAGGAAGGTGGACTGGAGGCGCTGTTCAGCAAGGCCGTGGCCGGCGCCCGGCAGCGCTGTCAGGAACTCAGCAACATGCTAGAGGGCGACTGATGGGGGGCGAAGCCTACACCAGCAACGCCGGAATTTACCTGATCAAGACGCTATTCGGTCTTTATATCGTGGTGTTGCTGCTGCGCATCCTGCTGCAGTGGGTGCGCGCCGACTTCTACAATCCGCTGGTGCAGTTTCTGGTCAAGCTGACCAATCCGCCGCTGTTGCCGTTGCGTCGGGTATTGCCGGGGTTTTATGGCCTTGATCTGGCTGGCATCGTGCTGATTTTCGGCCTGAAGCTGGTGCAGCTGGCGCTGATTTTCGGTCTGATGGGGCACATGCCGGCCGTCGGCGGACTGTTGGTTGTGGCGGTGGCGCAGCTGCTCGACCTGCTGATAAGCGTCCTGTTCTGGGCGGTGATCATCGGTGCCGTGCTGAGCTGGGTCAACCCTGATCCGCGCCAGCCGCTGGTGATCGTGCTGTATCAGCTGACCGAGCCGATTCTGCAGCCGGCGCGCAATGTGCTACCGCCGATGGGTGGGCTCGATCTGTCGCCGATCGCGGTGCTGGTCCTGCTGCAGCTGACCCGCATCCTGCTGATCGCGCCGCTGCTGGACACCGGGTACCGCCTGCTATGAGGTCTCAGCGCTCGCGCAATCGCGGCATCAGCTCGACCAGATTGCACGGCCGGTGGCGGTAGTCGAGCTGGTCCTGAATAATCCGATCCCAGGCGGTGCGGCAGGCACCGCTGGAGCCTGGCAGGCAGAACAGATAGGTGGCGTTGGCTACGCCGGCAAGGGCCCGCGACTGCATGGTCGAAGTGCGGATTTCATCCCACGAGAGCATCCGGAACAGTTCGCCAAAGCCGGCGATCTCCTTGTCCAGCAGCGCGGTCACCGCCTCAGGGGTGCTGTCGCGGCCAGTGACGCCAGTACCGCCGGTGAGCAGTACCACGTCGATCTGATCGGCGGCGATCCAGGCCGAGACTACAGCCCGGATCTGGTAGATGTCGTCTTTGACGATGCGTTTCTCTGCCAGCCGGTGGCCGGCGGCCTGCAGCCGCTCGGCCAGCAGCTGGCCGGACTTATCGTCGGCATCGGTGCGGGTATCAGATACGGTGAGAACGGCGATGTTGACAGGAATGAAGGCTCGCTCGGTGGTCATGGACAACTCCTGCGGCTGCGCCGGATCAATGGAGGTTGGAGGGTATGCGTGATACCAGGCTACGGGAGAGACGCCATGGCGTATTGTAGGCTGGAACGCTGGCTGGTGGTGCTGCTGGCTCTGCTGTTGAGCGCCTGTGCGATGCCGTTCGGCACCATGCCCGCTCAGATGGTGCCCAGTCTGGCGCCGATGATCCAGCGGGTGGCACCGGCAGTGGTCAACATTGCCAGCGAGGGCCGGGTGCCGCTGCGCCGCAATCCACTGCTCAGCGATCCGTTCTTCCGGCGTTTCTTCGGCCTGCCCGAGGGCCAGCAGGAAGGCCGTACCGAAAGCCTGGGCTCCGGGGTGATCATCAACGCGGCCAAGGGCTATATCGTCACCAATCAGCATGTCGTCGCTCAGGCTGATGACATCTCAGTCACCTTGCAGGACGGGCGCCGGTTCAAGGCCGTCCTGGTGGGCTCTGATCCCGAGACCGATATCGCCGTGATCCGTATCCCGGCCCATAATCTGACTGAACTGCGACTGGCCAATTCCGATCATCTGCGGGTCGGCGATTTCGTGGTTGCCATTGGCAATCCATACGGTCTCGGCCAGAGCGTCACGGCCGGCATTGTCAGCGCCCTGGGACGCAGTGGCCTCGGCATCGAAGGCTACGAGGACTTTATCCAGACCGATGCCTCGATCAATCCGGGCAGTTCAGGGGGGGCGCTGGTCAATCTCAAGGGCGAACTGGTCGGCATCAACACTGCCATCCTGGCACCCAATGGCGGCAGTGTGGGCATCAACTTCGCGATCCCGTCTAACATGGTGCGGCACCTGGTCGATCAGCTGATCCGTTATGGCAAGCTCGACCGTGGCCAGCTGGGAGTGGTGGTCACCACGCTGGAGCCCGAGCAGGCCAAAAGACTCAAGGCGCCGGTGACTCACGGCGCGTTGATTTCCCGGGTTGAGCCGGATTCAGCAGCCGCGGCCGCCGGACTGCGTAGCAACGACATCATTACGGCAGTTAATGGCCAGTCGATCCGCGATGCCAGCGCTTTGCGTAATGCCATCGGCCTGCTCCGGGTAGGCCAGAACGTGAAGCTCAGTATTATCCGGGGCGGCCAACCACTGCGGATCGATGCCCGAATCGGCCGGCGGCCGCCAACGCCGCCGGCGCCCTGACTGGGTCAGGCGAGCTGGGACTGCAGTTCCGCGTAGACGCGCCTGAAGCGGGTTTCCAGCTCGGCCTTGTTGGCATCCGGCGGCAACGGGCTGAGTAGCCACTCGCGGGCTAACACTAGCGTTTCCTGCAACGGGTCGTTAAGGCCCGCATCGTGGCTGCGGCGACCGCTGAGCGAGTCCGACAACCGGGCAACCTGATATTCCATTCGCTCCTGTGTGTAGGCTGGCGGCGTGTCGACCCCGGTGGCGATTTCCAACTGCAGGCACAGGTCGCGCTTGCGTTTGCTTTCCGCTTGCAGTTCGGCCTGGCGGGCCCGACATTCAGCCGGGCCGGCGCGCAGCGCTTGGGCGGTGCCGGGCAAAGCGTGCGTCGAGAACTGCGCGTGCCTCGTTGTCGACCTCCGGTGCGGTGTTCCAGGCCGCCTCCAGCTCCGCCACGGCAGCAGGTTCGGCGCCGTGCTCGAGCAGGCCCTCGACCCGAGCACACAGCGTTGCCCGGGTAGCCAGCCGGTCGAGTGCAGTACGGATCTTCAGGTACCGCTGCCGCTGCCGGCTGCGCTCGAAACGCTGGCAGGCCTCCTGGAACTGGTGCTCGCTGTCGCGCTGAGCGCGGCGCGGAATTTCACCGACGGCCTGCCATTCGGCCTTCAGGGCCTGATAGCGGTCATTGGCAGTGGCTGGCTCAACATCGCTCTGGCTGGCGAGCTCGGCGATCGCCGCAGCGATGGCCTGGCGCTGTTCCAGGTTAGCCTGACGGCGGCTGGCATGTGCTTCACGTTCCGCCTGACGGCGTGCGAAAACGTCATCACAGGCGGCCCTGAAGGCCTTCCACAGTGCTTGTTCCTGACGCCGGGTGCCGAGCACCTGCGGTTGCCATTCCTGCTGCAGCTGTTTGACCTCGTCGATGGCAGCACGGCTGTCGGATGTCTCCAGCAGCGTCTGGACTCGTCGGATGAGGTCGCGCCGGCGGGCCACATCGCGCTCGAGTTCCGGCTGTAGATGTTGCTGCAATGCGTCGTAGGCGGTGCGGAAGCGTCGTTCCACGGCGCGGCGCTGGCGGCGTTCCACGGGTCCCAGCTGACGCCAGCGTTGCTGGAAGCGCTGGCTGGCTCGGCTCAGTTCACGCCAGTCCGGTTGCCCGCTCCAGTCAGTGGCCGCGACCAGTTGTTCGAGTTCCTGGCACAGGGCCTCTCCCTGCTCAAGATTGCGCTGGCGCTGTTCGGCCTGAGCTTGCTGGTGCGCGCGTACCGGCGAATAAGCCTGTTCGCAGGCCCGGTCAAAGCGTTTCCACAAAGCGCGTGGTGCGCCGCCAGCGGTGCCGTCCATCTCCTTCCAGGTGCTGCGCGCCGCTTGTATGCGCTGGGCCAGTTCGTTGACATTCAGCTTACTACCGATCAGGCTTTCGACTTCCTCGATCAGGCTTTCGCGCGACCGGTTGGTGCCCCAGCGGCGCCAGCCACGCAGCTCGGCGATACGCGGTTGCAAGGCCTGCAAGCGGCTGGCGAAATCGTCCATTTGCTGACGGCTGAGGCCGATGTTGTTGGCCAGCAGCGTTTCCGCCTTTTGGTGGCAGTCGATGGCCCGGGCCAGTTCGCCATCATCCAGCGCCTGCTTCAGTGTGCTGAGCTGGTCCTCCAGCTGATGCATTTCCTCTGCCTTGTGTACGCCCTGGCGGGCCAAACGCTGCTCCAGTTGGGTCAGCAGTTGGGCGAACCGGTCCTGCAGTGGGGTACGCAGCCGGGCCGTCTGCGGCTGCGGTTGATGCTTCCAGCGCCGCTGCAGGGCACTGACCTCATGGTCTAGCACCTGACCGGGTCGCGCCAGTAGCGTCTGCGCCTCGTCGATCAGGCCGTTCAGTGCGCTGCACAATTGCTGGTCATGGGTGTGCTGGGCAAGCCGTTGCTCACAACGCTCCAGCAGCTCGTCGAACTGTTCCTGCAAGCGCCGGCTGCCCGCCTGATTGGGCGGGCCCAGTGCCTGCCAGTCGGCGCTTATGCGGGCCAGCTGATCGCTGACGTCGTTCTCGCTGGCGAGCGTGTCTGGTTGCTGCAGCGCGTCCAGCTGGTGCGCCAGCTGCTGGCATAACGTCTGCCGGGCCGCGCGGTTGGCGGCGCTGGCCCGGAAATGCTCGGCGAAGCGGTCGTGGGCTTGGCGGAATCGCTCGCGCTGATTATCGCTGGCCTGCTCGGCGACCTCCTGCCAGGCCACTTCCAGCTGGGCGAAGCGGGCCGTGCTCGGGCCGGTTTCGCCATCCCAGTGCAGCGACTCCACGTCCTGGCACAGTTGTTCAATGTGGTTCAGTCGCTCGCGTTCGGCGTTAAGCGCCTGAAGCCGCTCACGGGCACCCCGGCTGACGCGTTTGTCGCGCTGGCGGGTGCGGCGGGCGATGTCCTCCAGCAGCACAGGTGTGCTGACCCGCTCCAGAGCGGCGCTGCGGACCTTGGCTATCGGGTCGTGAATCGCCAGTTCGGCGCACAGTTGTTCGCGCCGGGCCCACTTCAAGGCGGCCAGGCGGAGTTCAGGTTCGGCGCCTTGGCGGGCGATCTGCTCGGCCAGTTCCGCTGCCAGCGGGCGCGGTCCGTTCAGCAATGCCAGCCGCTGGATCAACGCCGGGCTGTCGTCGGCCTGCCCGCTCAGCAGTTTACGGAACCGGGCCTGGGCGAACTCGCGTACACCGGCGTCGCTGTCCTCGCTGCTGATCCGCCATAGCAGGTCCAGGTCGGTCAGCTGAGCGAGCGCCATCCGTCGCTTGCCCGGATCGCTGTCCTCGCAGGCCAGCCTGGCGTCGCCTGGGATCGTCGGCGGCGAGTGCTTGCACGGCATTCCGACGGGTCTCCGGTTCGGATCGAGCCCGCTTCGATTTGAAGAATCGATTTAGAATCATGGTGTTATGGCGTCCGGGTTGGTGCTGTGACCGCACCCTGGAATACGGGGCATGGGTTGGCGGCCGGCGACGGTTTGTCCGGTGGCGCTAGGTTATACTAGCTACGCTGCAGTCACCAAACGCTGTTTGATGGATATCAAGGAGTTCGCCGAGTTATTTCAGCGCGTCTGCCAATTCGATCGGCACCTGGGTATGCACCTCACGGTCCATGCCCCGGGGCGGATTAGTTACCGGCTGAAGGTGACGGACCAGCATCTGAGTATGCCCGGCGCCTGCCATGGTGGGGTCTTGGCCGCCATGATGGACGGGGTGTTGGGCCTGACGGCCTTGTCTAAGGTGTTTCCTGAAGGCAAGCTGTGCCAGACGGTGGAATTCAAGATCAACTATCTGGCCGCTGTCGGGCCCGGGGTACTGCTGGAAGGGCAGGGACGGATCGAATTCGGTGGCAGCCGGTTGTTGGTGACGACAGCGGAAATCGTCGACTGTGCTGATGCCAGGCCTGTCGCCAAAGGCATGGGCACGTTTTCGCTGTATCCACTGGATAAGCAGCAGCATCTGCAGCAATTCCTGCCGGGTATCAGGGATGACGAGCGCACGGGCACGCCATGAAACCGCCGACATTACCATTTGATTGCTCTATCTGAGCGGGCTCACTGGTCTAATCCATTCTCATTACCATTTAAACATTACATATTTTGATACTACAAACTGTATGAAGACATTTTTGAAATCCAACGCCAACGTCGGTGTCTACGTCGACGCCGCCAATATTTCCCGCAACGGTGGCAATCGCCTGCGCTACGATGTGCTGCGCGAGTTCGCTTGCCGGGACCATGCCGAGGCGTTGCGCCTCAATGTCTATCTGGCTTACGACGAGGATCGCGCTGAGAGTAATGCCGTTTACCGGGACAAAGCCCGGGCCTACCAGTCCGCGCTACGCGAGATCGGTTATAAGGTGATCGAAAAACGCGTGCGCTGGTTCACCGATGAATCCGGCAACCGCTACGGTAAGGCCAACGCCGACCTCGACATGGCAGTGGATGTGCTGCTGCAGTCCGAGAACCTCGACCGGGTGTTGTTGGTCACCGGCGATGGCGATTTCGTGCAGGTGGTGCGGGCCCTGCAGAACAAGGGCTGTCGGGTCGAAGTGCTGGCGTTCGACAACGTCTCCGAGGAACTGCGTCGGGAAGCCGACATGTACATATCCGGTTACCTGGTACCGGATCTGCTGCCCGCGCGCAACGACGAACCGCAGGCCGGGCAATGGGGCGAGCTGGGCTCACGGGTGCGTGGCTATTGCTATCACCACGACGACAACAAGAGCTACGGTTTCATGCGGTTTCTGGTGAGACTGTCGCCATATCTGTGGAAGACTGACTCGCGCGACGACCAGTCGCCATACCGGACCGCGTTTTTTCACGATTCGAGTCTGCCGGAAGGTTTTAACGTGATGCGACTGCCATCGCGTAATCACATCTTTGAATTCACGCTGGCCGAACCAAATGGCAAGCAACCGGTGGCTGCCGATATCGTTCTGGTACATCCGAACTGATCCGTGGTCCTTGCGGCGGAACGGCCGCGCGACTGACAAATGATTTATCATGCATCTCATATGGCCTAAAAGAGGCGGATTTTTCGACATGCGAAGCAGACTTGCCTCTCTCTTGATGTACGCGCTGCTGGTGCTGATCGGCACTATTCCTGCGTGCGCCAACACAACCGCGGCCTCCGTCCAGGAACCGCAGGTTATTCATCCAGATGGCGAGCAGGTCCAGCTCGATCAGACTATCGCTGGTCTGCTGACCTATTATCACTACCGCCAGGAGCCACTGAACGCGCAACGCGGTGCTGACATTCTGAAGGAGTACCTCAAGGCGCTGGATTACAATCGAAGTTATTTTGTGGCGAGCGACATTGCCCGGTTCGAGCGTTACCAGAGCAAGCTCGCCGAGGATCTACGCCAGGGCGATCTGCAACCGGCTTACGCTATTTTCAATACCTATCTGCAGCGGCTGGCGGCACGCACCGCCTATGTCAAGTTGCGGCTCAGTCAGCCGTTTGATTTCGACGCCAATGAATCCTTCAAGCTGGATCGCAGCAAGTCGGCCTGGGCCAGCAGCAGGGATCAGCTTAATGACTACTGGCGACGGCGGCTCAAGAACGAGCTGCTGCAGCTGATGCTGGCGGGTAAGAATCTTGCCGGCGCCAAGAAGGTGTTGCTGCGGCGTTACCAGGACCGGCTGCACCGCATGGAACAGTACCATACCAACGACGTGTTCCAGCTTTATATGAACGCGGTGGCGTCCAGTTACGATCCGCATACGGCGTACTTTTCGCCGCGGGCCTCGGAGAACTTCAACATCCAGATGAGCCTGTCGCTGGACGGCATTGGCTCGGTTCTACGCCTCGAAGATGAACAGATCAAGATCGTCGAGCTGGTGCCGGGTGGACCGGCTGCCCTGAGCGGCAAGCTGCATCCGGGTGATGCCATCGTCGGTGTCGGGCAGGGTCCCAAGGGTCCCATCAAGGATGTGGTCGGTTGGCGGCTGGACGACGTGGTCGACCTGATCCGTGGGCCGCGCGGCAGTGTGGTGCGCCTGGAAGTGCGTTCGGCTACCTCGACCGGCAAGACCGAGATCGTGAAGCTGGTACGCAACAAGATCAAGCTCGAGAAACAGGCCGCCCACAGTGCGATCAAGACGGTCCAGGAAGGCGGCCGGACATTGCGTATCGGGGTCATTACCGTGCCGGCATTCTATAGCGATTTCGCCGCCGCTCAGCGTGGCGTTAAGGACTACCGCAGCACTACGCGTGATGTGCGCAAGCTGCTGACCAAACTCAAGGCGCAGCACATCGACGGTCTCATTATTGACCTGCGCAATAATGGCGGCGGTGCCTTGCAGGAAGCCATCGAGATGACCGGTCTGTTTATTCCCAAGGGCCCGGTGGTGCAGGTCCGCAACGTCAAGGGCAAGGTCGATGTCGAGCGCGATCCCGATCACGGCCAGGCCTACAGTGGACCAATGGCGGTGCTGGTCAATCGCTTCAGTGCATCGGCCTCGGAGATCTTTTCCGCCGCGCTTCAGGACTACGGCCGGGCCTTGATTCTGGGATCACCCACTTTTGGCAAGGGTACCGTGCAGACCCTGGTCGATCTGAACCGCTTTCTGCCGGATATCAAGAGTCCGCTGGGCCAGCTCAAGCTGACCATTGCCAAGTTCTACCGCGTTAGTGGCGGCAGTACCCAGTTGCGTGGGGTGACACCGGATATCAGCTTCCCGACGGCGGTGGACAGCAAGGATGTCGGCGAGAGTGCGGAGGATTTCGCCTTGCCGTGGGATCATATTAAACCGCTCAAGCACTCGCATGGCAAAGACCTCAGCCAGTACCTGCCCGAGCTGCGCAAGCTGCATCAGCAACGCATCGCCCACGATCCGGAGTTCCAGGCTTATCTGGCCGATGTCAAGGCGGCCCGGCAAGCCCGCCAGCGCACCGAGGTATCGCTGGACGAAAGCCAGCGTAAAGCGGCCTACCATAAAGCTGAACTCGAGGAGCTTGCCAGCCGCAATCGCTGGCGGGCCGTCAAAGGTTTGCCGCCACTGCAGCTGGGTCAGCTGAAAAAGACCGCGCTCAAGGCTGCCGACGACAATGCGGCCGGTGATACCAGTACCCCCGCCGGCCAGCATCCTGATGCGTTGCTCGACGAGAGCGCTCACATCGTGGCGGACTACGCGACTTTGCTAGTCCGTCACGCTGACGATGGCACGCTGGTGATGAGCAACTAACCCCACAGTGCCGCCGTCGCGGGTTCGATCAGGCTGCCCTGGAAAGCCAGGGCGGGTTCTCGGTCCCGGGCCAGTTGCAGCGGGCCGTCCAGATCGACGACGCGGGCGCCCTGGGCCACCAGCAACGCCGGGGCCATGGCCAGCGAAGTGCCGACCATGCAGCCGACCATGATTTCGAAGCCGGCAGCCTCGGCAGCCTGGCGCAGCGCCAGGGCCTCGGTCAAACCGCCGGTCTTGTCGAGTTTGATGTTGATCAGGTCGTAGCGGCCCGTTAGAGCGGGCAGCGTGGCGCGGTCGTGGCAGGATTCATCGGCGCAAACGGGTATTGGGCGGGGTAATTCCGCCAGTGCCTGATCGGCGCCGGCGGCAAACGGCTGTTCGATCAACGCCACGCCGAGTCTGGCAAAAACAGGCGCCAGTGCCTGATAGTCGGATACCTGCCAGGCTTCGTTGGCATCGACCACGAGGCTGGCGAGCGGGGCATTTTGGCGCACGGCCTCTACCCGTGCCAGATCGGCTCCGTCGCCAGCCAGTTTGAGCTTGATCAATGGCCGCTGGGCCTGCTCACGCGCCGCGGCGGCCAGCGCTTCCGGCGTGTCAATGGCGAGCGTATAGGCTGTGATCACTGGTTGCGGCTTATCGAGGCCGGCCAGTTGCCACACTGCCTGGTGGGTCTGCTTGGCGGCCAGATCCCACAGCGCGCAGTCAATCGCATTGCGGGCGGCTCCAGCGGGCAGCCGCTGTTGCAGTGCCTGCCGTTCCAGCCCGCCCTCGAGTTCCGGCCGCAGATCCTCGATCCGTGCCATCACGCTTGCTACGGTTTCGTCGTAACGCGCATAAGGGCGGCATTCGCCGCGGCCGATCGCAGTCCCGGTCCGGATTTCCACCACCACGACGTCGGCTGCCCGCACGCTGCCGTGGGCGATACGCCAGACGCCGCGGGTCGGCCAGGTTTCCTGCCGGATGTCCAGATGCCGGCCGGCGGCGCCGGCCGTCATAGCCCGGCCATAGCATCGACCAGAGGCGCGACACCGTCACGCACCGGGTCGATGCACGGCAGACCGAGTTGATCCGCAGTCTGTTGCAGCAGCGCCCGGGCCGCTCCCGGCTGCAGTGCGGCAGTGTTGATAGCGCAGCCAATCACCCGGGCCGCAGGATTGGCCAGCCGCGCTGCGGTTTCGTTGGTGGCGCTGCACGCCGTCAGGCTCGGCAGCGGATAGTCCGGCAAGCCGCGCATGTGGGTCCGGGTCGGCTCGTGGCACAATACCAGGGCATCGGGCTGGGCGCCGTGCAGCAGACCCAGACTGACGCCGGCGAACGAAACATGAAACAGCGAGCCTTGCCCTTCGATGATGTCCCAGTGCCCGGGTTCATTGGCAGGGCTGATCTGTTCCACCGCGCCGGAAATGAAATCGGCTACTACGGCATCCACCGAAATGCCGGTGCCGGCGATGAAGATGCCGGTCTGGCCAGTGGCGCGGAAGCTGGCCGGAAGGCCGCGCTGGTGTAATTCGCGCTCGATGGCCAGGGCAGTGTACATTTTGCCCACCGAGCAGTCGGTGCCCACCGTCAGCAGACGCTTGCCGCTGCGTTTGCGTCCGTTGGCGACTGCCAGCTCGACGGTGGGATGACGCACGTCGGTTAGCCGGCGCCCGTGCCGGGCAGCGCTGGCCGCCAGCTCGGGTACACTGCTAAGCCGGCCATGGAGACCGCTGGCGATGTCCATCCCGGCGGCCAGCGCGGCTTCCAGGGTGGCGATCCACTGTTGGGAAAAGTGCCCGCCACGGTTGGCGACGCCGACGATCAGGGTGCGCACCCCGCGCGCGGCCGCCTGCTCAATGGTCAGGTCCGCCAACCCCAGATCAGCTTTGCAGCCCGGCAAGCGCAACTGGCCGAGGCAGTCGGCGGGGCGCCAGTGGGCTACGCCGGCGGCGGTTTTGGCGGCCAGCTGATCGGGTGCGTCGCCCAAAAACAGCAGATAGGGTTTGTCGATGGTTTCCATGAGAGTGTGGTTGTTGGCCAGGAGATTTGTTGCATAGTATGCCTGCTCACCGTGTGCTTTATCATCCCGCCGCTTACGGGCCCCGGCCGGCGGCGAGTTACTGGCAGGCCAGTGCCGGCCCGGCACCATTGTTCGGACCGTTGGAGGGCGTCCGGCGCTGCCAGGTGGTTATCGTCGGCGGCGGCTACACCGGTCTCAGCGCGGCGTTACATCTGGCGCGCGATCATGGCATCGATGTCTGCCTCCTGGAGGCAGCGCAACCAGGCTGGGGGGCGTCGGGGCGCAATGGCGGGTTCTGTTGTCTGGGTGGTGCCAAGTTGTCGTATCAGGATCTGATCCGCCGCTTCGGTCTGGAGGCCACCCAGGAGTTTTTCAATGCCCAGCGGGCCGCCATCGACCGGGTGCAGGACCTGGCGGGACAGGAAGCCATCACCTTGGATGGGCGAGGTGCCGGGGAGTACTGCCTGGCGCATAAACCCAAACAGCTGGCCGAACTGGCGGACGAGGCTGAGCTCCTGCGAGCGACTTTTGGTGTGCGCTGCGAATTGCTGGTGCCTGCGGCGCTGGCGGAGCGGGGTGTGCGCGGCGCCGAGTGTTACGGCGGTTTATATACGCCGCTCGGGTTCGGGTTGCATCCGCTTAAGTATGCTCATGGCCTGGCCCGTGCCGCGAGCCGCCACGGGGCTTCATTGTTCGGCGACAGCCGGGTGTTGGCCTGGCACCGGGAAGCCGGCCGTCATCAGGTGATAACCAGCCACGGCCGGGTTGAGGCACAGACACTGATCCTGGCGGGCAATGGCTACAGCGATGAAGCCTGGCACCCGACGCTGGCCGGGGCACCCTTACCGGTATTATCCAGCATTCTGGTGACGCGACCGCTTGCGCCCGACGAGCTGGCCGCACAAGGCTGGCGCAGCGAGGTGATGGCGTACGACAGCCGCCGGTTACTGCATTATTTCCGGCTCTTGCCGGACGGCCGGTTTTTGTTCGGTGGCCGCGGTGGGTTGACTGCGGCACCAGCGGCGGCGGCGAACCGCCGCGCCGTTCTGACCACGGAATTCCGGCGCGCCTTCCCGGCCTGGGGCAAGGTTGGGATTGACTATTTCTGGCAGGGACTGGCCTGTCTGGCCCGCGACCGGCTGCCACACGTCGGTGCACTGGCCGATGATCCGGCCGTGCTGATCGGTATGGCGTACCACGGCAACGGTGTGGCCTTGGCCGGCTGGAGCGGTCAGGCCCTGGCCCGGCTTGCAGCCGGTGATGCTGCTGCGGCCACGGTGCCGGCGTTGATGCGTCGGCCATTGCCGCACTTTCCCTGGCCCCGGTTGCGATTGCTGTATCTGTGGGCGGCCTACCGCGGATACCAATGGCTGGATGAATGGCGTTAGACTGCGCCGAACCAACCACAGCTTCCCGAGGAATGCCTTATGAGTGATCCTGTCATTGCCCAGCGCGGTCCGTTTGCGGTCGAGGTGCAAGCCGGTAAGACGTACTGGTGGTGCCGTTGTGGCCGCAGCAAGAATCAGCCGTTCTGTGATGGCTCCCATCAGGTCACCGAATTCACCCCGGTCAAATACACGGCAGAGGCCAGCAAGAAGGTGTTCTTCTGCGGCTGCAAACACACTGGCAATCAGCCCTTGTGCGACGGTACTCATCAAAGCGTCGGCTGAGTCCGGTTCAGTGCGGTCCGCTCAGCCACCACGCGTAACCCAGCGAGGCGGCGCACAGCAGGATCAGCCACAGTGCGGCGGGTAGCACCGCCCGCCGCGATCCGGGGCATGCCGGCGGCCAGCGCACTGTAACCCTGCTGTGGCGTTCAGCGATACGGCGGTGGTTGTCGCGGTCAGCTGTGGAATGCCAAGTCGTCCGCTGCCAGCAGGCGCAGATAAGCCTCCCATTCGATGTCACGCTGCGTCGGGTTGTCGGCCCGGCTGTCCTGGTACCAGCGATACTGCGCAGCGGTCTTTTCACATACCGCTGTGGTCGGCAATCGCAGCGCGCTGCCGCCGGCTTGGGCGGCCAACTGGGCTTCACAGGCGCGGTTGAGGTTGACCATTAGTTTGAACGCCTCGGCAACGTCGCGGCCGACCGTCAGCAGACCATGATTGCGCAGAATCAGCACGGCATGATTGCCCAGGTCGGCGACCAGACGGGTTCGCTCGTCCAGATCCAGGGCAATGCCTTCGTAATCGTGGTAGCCGATCCGGTTGTAGAACTGCAGGGCCCATTGATTGAGCGGCAGCAGTCCGTCCTCCTGCGACGACACGGCGACACCGGCGACGGTATGCGTGTGCAGCACGCAACCGACTTCCGGCCGGGCGGCGTGGATGGCACTGTGAATGGTGAAACCGGCCGGATTGATGCCGCGGCCGCTATCATCGGCGACGATGCTGCCGTCCGCGTCGACCTTGACCAGTGCGGCGGGTGTGATTTCGTGAAACCACAGGCCGTAAGGATTGAGCAGAAAGTGGTCGGGTTGTTCTGGTACCCGGGCTGAGATGTGAGTGTAGATCACATCGTCCAGGCCGAGCCGCGCGATCATACGATAGGCGGCCGCCAGGTCGCGGCGGGCGTCGGTTTCAGTATACGGTGCATCTTGCTGAGGGTTATGGCCGGAGTCCATTGGGACCTCGCTCTGAGATTCGTATTGGCCTGCGCAACCTAGTCAGACGTCACGCGCCTGTCAATGCCACTGGCCGGTGGAGGACCTGTTGGAGTTGGCTGGCAGGCGATCTAGAATGGGTCAGACGGCGCCCTGTGCCCGACGTCCATCCCCGGCGTATTACCCAGGAGCTAGTCAGCTTATGAAGGTCATTTACAGCGCAGCCCATCGCCAGCACGAACCGACCTTTTTTCTGGTGCGCGGTGTGGCCCGGGACAGCGCTGAGCAGCCGGAGCGGGCCGAGCGTCTCCTGGCTGCGGTGCGTCGGGTCGGCTACCCGGTGAGTTTGCCTGACGATTATGGTCGCGGGCCGATTGCCGCAGTGCATACCCCGGAATACCTGGCATTTCTGGAAACGGCCTACACTCAATGGCAGGCGCTGGGCGACAGTGCGACCGAAATCATACCGAATGTCCATCCGGCTCGGACGCCGGCCGTCTATCCGCGCTCAGTCGTCGGGCGTGCCGGCTGGCACATGGCCGACACCGCCTGCCCGATCGGCCAGCATACCTTCGCGGCGGCCTGTGCCTCAGCCGGGGTGGCGGTCAGTGCTGCCGAACTGATCCTGGCCGGGGAGCCGGCCGCTTATGCCCTGTGTCGGCCGCCGGGACACCATGCCTATACCGACATGGCCGGCGGTTTCTGCTTTCTCAACAATACCGCCATCGCCGCCCAGCATTTGCGCCGGCGCTTCGATCGTGTCGCTATCCTCGACATCGACGTGCATCACGGCAACGGTACCCAGGGGATTTTCTATCAGCGGGCGGATGTGTTGACGGTGTCGTTGCATGCTGATCCGGCGGACTATTACCCGTTTTTCTGGGGCCACGCGCACGAGCGCGGCGTCGCTGCCGGCACCGGCTACAACTTGAATATTCCGCTGCCGCTGGGTACTGGTGACGACGGCTGGCTGGCTGCGTTGCAGCCAGCCCTGGAGCGCATCCGCGAGTTTGCGCCGGGGGCACTGGTAGTGGCGTTGGGCCTGGATGCCTACGGTGGCGACCCGTTGGCCGCGCTATGCCTTACCACCGCCGGCTTCGGCCATATCGGCGCGTGTATCGCCGCTCTTGGCCTGCCGACGGTGCTGGTTCAGGAGGGTGGGTATCTGTCGGCCGCACTCGGCGAGAATCTGATAAGTTTCCTGCACGGGTTCGAGCAGCATGGCCGCCGTAGCGGGGACCGGTGATGAATCCCCTGGCTGCCGTTCTGCGGCACCGTGCCATGGTCGTGCTGGACGGTGCGCTAGCGACCGAACTGGAGCGGCGCGGCTGCGATCTGAATGACCCCTTGTGGTCCGCCCGGGTATTGCTGGAGAGACCGGAACTGATCCTCCAGGTCCACGCCGATTACTTTGCTGCCGGTGCCGATTGCGCCATCACCGCCAGCTATCAGGCTAGTGTCGC
The DNA here is from genome assembly GCA_963713445.1 of uncultured Gammaproteobacteria bacterium. Classification (GTDB taxonomy): domain Bacteria; phylum Pseudomonadota; class Gammaproteobacteria; order Competibacterales; family Competibacteraceae; genus CAVQMB01. Next base: position 53,995 of record CAVQMB010000005.1, read on the forward strand.
CGGGTTCGCCCGTCGCGGCCTGAGCGCTGAAGCCGCCGAGGGCCTGATCCGGCGTTCGGTTCGGCTGGCGGTCGCGGCACGCGATCGGTTCTGGTGTGATGCGGCGCTGCGCAATGGCCGCCCCCGGCCGTTCGTGGCCGGTTCGGTCGGCCCTTATGGTGCTTACCTGGCCGATGGTTCTGAATATCGCGGCGACTACCACCTGAGCGAGCGTGAACTGATCGAATTCCATCGGCCACGGTTGGCGGCGCTGGTCGCGGCCGGGGCTGATATCCTGGCCTGCGAGACGCTGCCTTGCAGCCACGAGGCCCACGCGTTGCTGCGGCTGCTGGAGGAATTTCCCGAGATCAGCGCATGGTTCAGCTTCACAGCCTGCGACGACCGTCACATTGTCAACGGCGAGCGGCTGGCGGACGTCGTTGCGACGTTCGAAGGCCACGATCAGGTCGCCGCCATTGGCATCAACTGCACACCGCCGCAATACCTGTCCGGCCTGATCAGGGAAGCGGGCTGCGTTACCCGCAAGCCGATCGTCGTGTATCCCAATTCCGGCGAGAGCTACGATGCCGGCCGGCATGACTGGTGTGGCGAATCAGCCGGCGCGGGGCTCGCCGGCCAGGCGCGCGACTGGTATCACGCCGGAGCCCGGCTCATCGGCGGTTGCTGCCGTACCACACCGGCCGATATCGGCGCCATCACCCGCTGGGCTAGAGGCCTGCCGACGCCGGACGATACGCCGATTGTGGGCTGACCGGCTTTCCCGTGCCCCGGGCCAGTTTAGCGGCGGCCGCGGCTTCTGCTGCGGCCCGGTTTCACCGGCCGATGTTGCTGCGGTCGGTGTGGCCGGCTCGGCTGATAAGGGTTTTCACCGCCTTTGAACTCGATACGCAACGGTGTCCCGATCAGTTTGAACGCGTCCCGATAGATATTGGTGAGGTAGCGCCGGTAAGCACCCGGAATGTGGCTGATTCTGTTGCCATGGATTACGATAACCGGTGGGTTTTGACCACCTTGATGCGCATAGCGCAACTTGATGCTGTGACCGTGCACCAGCGGTGGCTGGTGGTGGGCAATGGCTTGCTCCAGAATCCGGGTCAATTCGGGTGTGGTCAGCTTGCAGGTGGCGGCGCTATGGGCCTCGTCGACTGAATCCAGAAGATCCATTACCCCGGAGCCGTGCAGCGCAGAGATAAAGTGCAGCCGGGCGAAGTCGCAGAAGCTCAGGCGTCGGTCCAGTTCCGCCCGGATCCGGTCGCGGGCACCGGGCTCCAGTCGGTCCCATTTGTTGACCGCGATGACCAGGCCGCGACCGCGTTCGATGATGTGCCCCAGCAACCGGGCATCCTGCTCGGCCACGCCCTGACGCGCGTCCAGCAGCATCAGTACTACATGCGCTTGTTCGATGGCCTGAAGCGTCTTGATGATACTGAACTTCTCGATCGTTTCGTGGATCCGGCTGCGGCGTCGCACGCCGGCGGTGTCGATCAGCGTGTAATGGCGCTGATCCTTGGTGAACGGAATGTAAACGCTGTCCCGGGTGGTGCCTGGCAGGTCCGAGGCCAGCACCCGCTCTTCACCGAGCAGGCGGTTGATCAGGGTGGACTTGCCGACGTTGGGCCGGCCCACCACGGCCAGGCGAATGCTGCCGTCGGGTCCGGGCGATTCCGGGACGGCCGGCACTGCGGCCAGCACCGCCTCGAACAACGCAGTCACGCCCTGGTTGTGACTGGCTGAAATGGCGTGGGGTCGTCCCAGACCCAGGGCGTAGAACTCGGCACCGACCAGATCCGGGTCGAGCTGTTCGGCCTTGTTGATCACCAGATACAGTGTTTTGCCGAGTCGGCGCAGATCGCCGGCGATGGTCTGGTCGGCAGCGGTCGGACCACTGCGACCATCCACCAGGAACAGCACTACATCGGCTTCGCGTGCTGCCAGCAGTGCCTGTTGCGAGACCCGTTCCGCCAGTTCGTCACCAGACTCGATCAAGCCACCGGTATCGACCACCAGATAAGGCTTGCCGCCGACCCGGGCATGACCGTATTGACGATCGCGAGTCAGCCCGGAGTAGTCGGCAACCAGGGCATCGCGGGTGCGGGTCAGCAGATTGAACAGCGTCGACTTGCCGACATTGGGCCGCCCGACCAGCGCGATAACGGGTAGCATGGCCGTCAGCTGCCGCCTGATCCGGGGCGGGCGGTAAAGGCATACAGTTTGCCGCTGCGGCCGAGCACGTACAGGGTGTTGTCGGCCAGCAGAGGGGTGCTGGCGAGGCCGTCACCGTCGCTTTGGATGCGCGCCACGATCTGACCGGTGTCGCCATCCAGCCATTGCAGATAACCCTGGTAGTCGCCGACCACCACATCACTGCTGACTGCTACCGGTGCGCTCAAGCGGCGGCCACGCAAGGCATCCTGCTGCCACAGCGTGTGGCCGTCACGGGCATCCAGCGCCCAGACGGTCCCCTTGGTATCGGTGATGAACAGTCGGTTGTCGGCGATGTCGATGCCGGTGTCGCTGGATAGCTTGTGCGCCCATAGCAGGTCGCCGCTTTGCAGATTGAGCGCGACCACATCGTTCTGGTAGGCAGCCGCGAACAAGACATTGCCAACCCGCTTCATGTCCGCGTCGACGTCGTCCAGCCGTTCCACTTCGGTGCGCCCGTTGGGCGAGGCTATCCGGCGTGTACCGATTACCGTGCCGTTCCGGAGATTGAGCAGCAGCACCTTGCCGTCGGCAAGGCCGGCAATGACCGCGTTGTTGGCGATCAGCGGCCGCGAGGCCCCCTGCAGTGTCAGCACCGGCAGGGAAGTGTCGTAGGCCCAGAGCTGGCTGCCATCCTTGGCGCTGAGACCGGTGAAGGTGCCGTCGACGGTTCGTACGACCACCACCCCGTCGGCTTCCACCGGTGCTGTCGGTACTTCGCTGGGTACCTTGGCCTTCCAGCGCTGTTTGCCGGTATTCTCGTCGAATGCTGCCACCTGGCCGTCAACCGTGCCGACATACACCAGACCATCGCCAGCTCCTACGCCGGCCGAGATCAGGAGATCGGTTGCAGTGTGCCACTGGCGCTGACCGTTGCTGGTGTCGACTGCGCTGACATCGCCGTGGTAACCGGCGACGAACAGCCGATCGCCAACCAGTGCCGGCGTCAGCGCGGCGAATGCGGACCCACTGCCGGAACTGACATTGGAATGCCAGAGTTCACGCACTGGCTGCGGTTGGGCAAGTGGCTTGAGCGGGGTCGGTGGAAGGCTGTTGTCAGTACCCAGGAAGTAGGAATTGACCCAACCGCAACCACCCAGTAGCAGGCTGATCAAAACGATTCCGAATAGGCGTGCCATGATTGATTTACTGACTGTTTTTAGCGGGTGGCAGATTGCTCAGCTTCCAGTGCAGCAGCCTGGCTTCTGCACCGGGGCCCAGCGCGTTCAGCGCATCCTCGTAGGCCAGCCGGGCCTGATCGACCTTGTGCTGGGCGGCGTAGATATCGCCCTTGAGTATCTGTTTCTCCGCACTGAAGCCGTCACCCACCACTTGGTCGATCTGGGCCAGTGCCTCCGCCGGTTTGTTCTGTGCCAGCAGTACGCGGGCCAGGCGCAACCGGGCAATAGCCCGGATATCGGCTGCTTTGGTATGCTTCAGCACCCAATGCAGCGACGCCGCCGCCTTTGCATTGTGGCCGGCGTCGGCTTCGAACCGGGCCAGCATCAGCGCGGCCAGGACCCCGTAAGTGGTGTTGCCATACTCGTCGGTGAGTACAGCGGCCTGCCCGCGGGCTTTGGGGAGGTCATCCTGGCGGGTCGCGTTCAGCATGGCCTGATAATACCCTGACGCCATGACTTCCTGCTGGCGCTGGTGTTGTTGCCACCAGCGCCAGCCGCCCAGCGCCGCCAGGCCAATGACGATGCCGCCGACAATGGCCGGACCGTATTTCACCAGCCAGGCTTTGATTGCTTCGACCTGTTCCTGCTCACTCAAATGTTCTGCCATCGCTAACTCCGCAATTGGTTGGGCACACCGGCAACGATCTGCCGCAGTCGTTCGGCCAGTTCCGCTTCGCTGTAGTCAATCTGAGGCTCGTCACTGCGCAACGGTTTGAGCGCGACCCGGCCGCGGGCGAGCTCCGCTTCGCCCAGAATCAGAGCCACTTCCGCGTTGCTGCGGTCGGCCCGCTTGAACTGGTTCTTGAAGCTGCTGCCGCCGCAGTGACTGGTAAGGCGCATCCCCGGCACCTGATCGCGCAACCGTTCAGCCAGCGCCAGGCCCCGATTCTCGGCTGCTTCGCCGACCATGACAAGATAGGCATGCGGTCGCTGCTCAGGCGGCTGATAGCCGCTGGCCGCGGCCATCAGCACCAGCCGCTCGAGTCCGATGGCGAAACCGATTCCTGGTGTCGGGCGCCCGCCCAGATGGGCCACCAGACCATCGTAGCGGCCACCACCGCAAACCGTGTTCTGCGCCCCCAGGTGTTCACTGACCCACTCGAACACCGTGCGATTGTAATAGTCCAGCCCGCGGACCAGGCGCGGATTGATCCGATACGCGATGCCGGCTTCGTGCAGTAACGCCTGGAGTTGTTCAAAGTGGGCGCGCGACGCCGAATCCAGGTGTTCGACCAGCAGCGGGGCATCGGCGATCAGTGCGGCCATGGCCGGGTTTTTGCTGTCGAGAATGCGCAGCGGATTGCGATGCAGGCGCTCACGGCTGTCCTCGTCGAGCGACTGGTAGTGTCCGTCGAAATAAGCAATCAAGTGATTGCGGTAGGCGGCCCGGGCTTGCGGCGAGCCGAGCGAGTTCAGCTGCAGCGTGACGCCGTCAAGGCCCAAGCTGCGCCAGATGCGCGCACTGAGCAGGATCAGCTCGGCGTCGATGTCCGGTCCTTCCAGGCCGAACACCTCGACATTGACCTGGTGGAACTGTCGACTGCGGCCCTTCTGGGGCTTCTCGTAGCGGAACATCGGCCCCAGACACCAGAGCCGCTGGGTCTGGTTGTGCAGCAGGCCGTGCTGGATACCGGCGCGCACGAACCCTGCGGTGGCTTCCGGCCGCAGTGTCAGGCTGTCCTGATTACGGTCGGGGAAGGTGTACATCTCCTTCTCGACGATGTCGGTGACTTCCCCGATCGAGCGTTTGAACAGGGCGGTATACTCGATCAGCGGGATGCGCATCTCCTGATAGCCGTAGCTGGTCAGGAGGGCACGGATAGTGGCTTCGATTCCGGCCCAGAGCGGGGTTTCTTGCGGCAGTATGTCATTCATGCCGCGGATGGCTTGTAGATGCTGCGCCATGGCGTGTCAGTGAGTTACTCGGAGGGTTGCAGGATAACAGGAAGTGTCTGACAAGCGGACTGGTCAGACCGGCTGCGATGGCCGCGATATCAGTCGCCTGGCGGTCCCTTCAGCACAAACTGGTTGACCGTACCGTACTTGGGCACGTAAAGCGAGCGCTTGACGGCTTTCCCGTCCAGAGTGAGAGTTGCCGCCTGAGCATTGCCGAGCTTAATGGTAAACGGCGGTACACCGGTCACGGTGCGGTGTTCACCGGCCTTCAGCAGGCCATAGACGAGTTGATCGCCCCGGGCATCGGTGACGTTGGTCCAGCACTTGGCACTGACTTTGATGCGCAAGGTGCTGCTGGCCGTTGTTGCCGCTCCCTGGGCGGTACCCGTTTCGGCCACCGCCGGCTTGCCGCCAGTCGCTGATTCGTCAGCAGCGCTGGCGCTTGTGGCCGGGGATTTTCCGGTCTTGGTCACGGGCGTTGCCGGTGCCGGTTCGGCCGGCGACGACGCGGGTTGTGCCACCTTGTCGGCAGCTGCCGCCACCTGCGTAGCCGTGGCCTGAGCATCGCCTGCGGGGGTGCTGACACGGTTGGTGGTCGTCGGGGGCGTTGCGCCAGCCAGCCGGGCCGGTGTTGAGGGCGCCGCAGGGTCAGGTGACGGCGGTTCCCGGTGGGCGCGGCGCTGCGGTGCCAGGATCCAACCCAGCCAGAACACCGCGACCACCAGCAAAGCGGACCGCATCCAGTGCAGATTCCCGTCACGGATTTGGCGAATCAGCGTCCGGGCTAGCCGCAATGGCGCTGGCTGGTCGATACCCAATGCCTTGAAGCGGGTCAGTACGTCCTGTTCGGGCACTCCCAGCAGATGGGCATAGTTAGCCAGATACATGCGCGCGAAAACGGGCGTGCCCACAGCCTCGAAACGGTCGCTTTCCAGCGCCTGGATAATCTCGGGTCGGGTTCTGAGAGCCTCGGCGACCTGGTGCAATCGCAGGCCGCGCTGGCGCCGGGCCTGCCGCAGTAAAGCGCCTGGCGAGGCGGTCGCCGGTGGCATTGGATCAGGTGGCAGCTGGCTCATTGGGCAGGGGGTAGCTGCTTGGCCTGCGGTGAATTGGGAAACCGGGTGTGCAGCAGGTGAGCATATTCAGCACGCATTCGGGTCTCGCCCAGTGCTTGCTCGACCTCCATGGCGAGTTTCAGACTGACCGGATTGAAACTGGCCCGCTTGTGGTAACGCAGCAGAAACTGCTTGGCCCGGCGATTGTCACCTTCGATGTGCATCAGTCGCGCCATTTCGAACAAGGTCCCGCCGGCGTCAGGGTTCTTCTTCAGGGCAAGCTGGTAAAGCCGCTCGGCTTCCTTGAGGTTACCGGCACGGCGTGCGCAGACACCGGCACCCGTATAGGCAATCTCCGGCGCCGTCAGGCGCGGATCCCCGGCTGCTTTGAGAAATATCTGTTTGCCTTCACGGGCTTTGCCATTGGCGCACAGTACCCGTGCCAGATTCATCTGGGCCAGCAGATACTGTGGCTTGAGTTGAACCGCCTTGCGATAGTAGCGCTCGGCCTGCTCCGGATTGCCGCTCTGCTCGTAAAGCACGCCGAGCGCGTTGTCGGCTTCCGCCAGCTTGGGATTGTACTTCAGCGCCAGCAGCAGCTTCTGCTTGGCGGTGTCGAGATGGCCTTGCTCCATGTAACCGACGCCCAGCCGCAGGTTAATGTGGGCAGCATGGGCGTCGTCAGTGTGCTCCGCCGGGTTACCGGTGGTTGCGCACCCCGCGACCAGCAGAGTCAGCAGCAGGGCGACAGTGCGCTTCACCGCTGGGCTCCGCGCGATCAACTGGCAAGACGGGTGAAGCGCTGATCGCGCCGGCTGCGATCCTGCACCTGGCCGGCGAGCTGGCCGCAGGCCGCGGCGATGTCTTCGCCACGGGTCTTGCGGGTGACGGCCATCAGGTCGTGCGCCAGCAGAATTTCACGGAAGCGGTTGATTGCGGCCGGGCTGGAGCGGCGGTACGTCGCATTCGGGAACGGGTTGAACGGAATCAGATTGACTTTGGAGCGGATACCGCTCAACAGCTTGACCAGCGCCCGGGCATGGCACTCGGAATCGTTGACGCCGTCCAGCATCACGTACTCCCAGGTGATGTGGCTGGGTGCCGGCCGGTCGGCCAGATAGGCACGGCATGCCGGCAGCAGTTCGGCCAGCGGGTAACGGCGGTTGAGCGGAACCAACTGATCGCGCAAGGCATCATCCGGGGCGTGCAGCGACACGGCCAGACTGACGTCAGAGAGCTCACGCAGCTTATGGATCTGAGGCACCACGCCGGCGGTGCTCAGAGTAACCCGTCGTTTCGACAGACCGAAGCCGAGATCGTCCATCATCAGGTTGAGTGCCGGTACTACATTCTTCAAATTATACAGCGGTTCACCCATGCCCATCAGCACCACGTTGGTGATCCGGCGGCTGCCGGGACGGCCACCGCCCAGGGCTTGATGCGCCAGCCACAACTGACCGATGATTTCGGCGGTGCTGAGATTGCGGTTAAAGCCTTGGCGTGCGGTCGCGCAGAAGCTGCAGTCGAGGATGCAACCGACCTGTGACGACACGCACAAGGTGCCGCGATCAGTTTCCGGTATGAACACTGTTTCAATGCAGTTGCCGCCGTCCAGCTGGATTAGCCACTTACGGGTGCCATCGTGCGACCGGCGGTCCAGCAGCGGCCTGGGCAGACGGACCTCCGCCGCTTGCTCCAGCCGCGTCCGCAGGGATTTGCTGAGATTGGTCATGGCGGCAAAGTCACTCACCCCGTCGTGGTAAATCCATTTCATGATCTGCTCCGCGCGATAACCCGGTTCCCGCAATTCGAGAAACAGCGTTTCGAGCGCGCTACGGTCGAGATCGAGCAGGTTGACGGTGGCCATGGCGAACTGACACTCAGCGGGTGCGCGGGCAGATTTGACCGTCGTCGAAGAAGAACCCGATTTCGCTTGCCGCGGTCTCTGGCGCGTCCGAGCCGTGTACCGCATTCTCTTCGACGTTGTCGGCGAAATCAGCACGAATAGTCCCTGGTGCGGCTTTCTGGGGATCGGTCGCACCCATGACTTCACGGTTCTTGGCGATTGCATTCTCGCCTTCCAGAACCTGCACCATGACCGGCCCGGAGGTCATGAACGCCACCAGGTCCTTATAAAAGGGACGCTCACGGTGGACAGCATAAAACTGCTCTGCCTGCTCACGGCTGAGATGCAGCATGCGAGCGGCCACGATCTTGAGGCCCGCGCCCTCGAAGCGCGCATAGATCTTGCCGATCAGGTTCTTGGCTACCGCATCCGGTTTGACGATGGAGAGGGTACGTTCGACGGCCATGAGTGCTCCGTTGCCGATGGTTCTGGAGGAAACTGATTCAGGATGGGTCCGTAATGGCGAGCCCGGAATAAGCACTCAAGTATAACAAATAAAATCGGTGTGTAACGGCAACTTGCCGTTCAGTGCTGGTACTCCAGCACCAGCCGCTGCAACTGGTGCAATGTGCCATCACGTACGCCAAGTTGGTCGAGGTGTTCGACCGTATTAAACAGGTAATCGGCGCACCGGCCCAGCCAGCCTTCGGCCCTGGCGATCATGGCAGCGGCTTGCTCGGGCGCGACGTCCGGCAGGTAGCGGGGGTGATCACGATTGACCACGAAGGTTGCGGCTCGGCGTGGACCCAGCGGCGTGCGCAAGGTCAGCAGCCGGGGCCGGTAGGCGCCGCTCACCATCTCCCGGTTCCAGACGACGTCGAATTCAGTCTCGGCCAGTGCAGGATCGATCCGATAGCCAATGCCGCGGCAGGAACCGCCTGGCTTAAGCGCCAGCATCAGGCCCGGACAGTCCGGCGAGCCGCGTCCGGTCGGCGCCCGCAGGCAGAAGCTGCGATGGTAGCCGTGCAACAGGGCCGGCTGGCGGTCCAGGTAGTGGATACACGGATTCCACATCAGCGAACCGTAGCCGAACAACCAGACTTCGTCATCGCCGATCGCCTCGAGGATGGCACGCTTGGAGGCTTGCCGCTGTGCCGGTGGCAACCGGGTGGTCAGGCCCAGCCGTTCGGCCTCCTTGACCTTTTCCTCAATCAGCCCGGCCTCGATGTGCTCGCGGGTTAGAGTCATGAACGCCATTACATGCTGCGGAACCGGAATCCGACTATACCAAGCCGTCGACCGGGACTCTATAACCGCGGGGTTACAACTTGTTACGCTGCCGTTCAGCAACTGGAGGTAAAATAGCGTCGGGTTCAATCCAGGATGGGATCGGTCTTGAAGAAGTGGTTGGTTTTGGTCGGGTTGCTGGCCGCGGTCGGCGCCGCCGCTGTGGTTTGGCAGCTGGGGCTGGTTGGGGCGCGGCGCGAAACGCCGGCTTACCGCACAGCAGCCGTCGATCGCGGGTCGATCCGGCGGGTGGTGATCGCCAGTGGCACCGTCAACCCCGTGGTCATCGTCGAGGTCGGCTCGCAGCTCTCCGGCCAGATCGCCGAACTGGATGCCGACTTCAACAGCCGGGTCAAGGCCGGTCAGGTCATCGCCCGGCTCGATCCGAAGACCTTCAAAGCCCGCGTCGACCAGGCCCAGGCTGATCTGGCGGTAGCCCGGGCCGCAGTCAGTGTCCAGCAGGCCGGGGTCGCCAAGTCGGAAGCCTTGCTGCACCAGGCGCAGCGCGATCTGACCCGACAGCAGCGTCTGGCGGCCCAGGGCAATGTCTCGGCCAGCACCCTCGACGCTGCCGGGACCCAGGTCGAGACGGCCAGTGCCGACCTGGTCGTGGCCCGGGCCCAGGTCGATAATGCCCAGGCCGTGGTGACATCCAAGCAGGCCTCGCTGGAACAGGCCCGAATCGATCTCGAACGCAGCGTGATACGGTCGCCGATCGACGGGGTCGTGATCGAGCGCAATGTCAACGTCGGCCAGACCGTGGCCGCCAGTTTGCAGGCGCCTACAGTGTTCAAAATCGCCCAGAATCTGACCCAGGTGCAGATCGAGGCCCAGGTCAACGAGGCTGATATCGGCAACGTGAGTTCGGGCAACCCGGTCACTTTCACCGTCGACGCTTATCCCGAGCATCCCTTCGAAGGCCATGTCAGTCAGGTGCGGCTGGCGGCGACGACTCTGCAGAATGTGGTGACCTATACGGTGGTGATCGACGCCGAGAATCCGGACGGCAAGCTGCTGCCAGGCATGACCGCCAATGCCGAGATCGTCACCGGCAGTGTCAGCGACGTGCTTCGCGTGCCGAACGAGGCGCTGCGTTTCCGGCCGCCGCAAATGGCGGTCAATGCGGCGTCGGCTACAGCGCGCCGCGAACGCCTGGTTGAGCAATTGCAGACAGCGCTGCAACTCGACCCATCGCAAGTCGCAGCCTTGCGCAGGGCGCTGCAGAAATTTCAGCCCGCTGCCGCCAGCGGCGACCGTGGTACGGTCGACTCGGCAGCGCTACAGGCCGCGTTCCGCCAGCTCGTGGCCACCACATTGCAGCCGCTGCTCAAGCCGCAGCAGCAGCAGGCTTTCTCGCTCTGGCAGGCCCAGCGCCTAACCCAGCGCAGCGGTATCGTCTGGGTGCTGGGTGCGGATGGCCAGCCGCAGCGCCGCACGGTTCAGCTCGGCCTCAGCGATGACCGCTACAGCGCTGTCACCGGCGGCGATCTTAAGCCGGGCGAGCGGGTCATCATCGGTGTCAGCAGCAAGCCGGCGTGATGACCACCACTGTGTCCGAACCGCTGATCGTCTGTGACGGCCTCAGCAAGACCTACCGGGTTGGTGAACGCGATTTGCCGGCCCTGGTCGACGTAACGCTGGAAATCGACAGCGGGGAGTTCGTTGCCATCATGGGGCCATCCGGATCCGGCAAGTCGACCCTGATGAATCTGATTGGTGCGCTCGACGTGCCGAGCCGCGGTTCACTGCGTATCGCCGGCCGCGAGGTCGCGACCCTGTCGGCCGACGAGCTGGCCGAGCTGCGCAACAGCACCATTGGCTTCGTATTCCAGCAGTTCAATCTACTGCCACGAATGTCGGCCCTCGACAACGTCCGCCTCCCATTGTTGTATGCCCGGTCCGGCCGTCACGATGTCGATGACCGGGCGCGCGGGCGGCTGGCGCAGGTGGGGCTCGCCGACCGCGCCGACCATCGCCCGGCGCAACTCTCCGGCGGCCAGCAGCAACGGGTGGCGATTGCCCGGGCGCTGGTCAACAACCCGCGGATTCTGCTGGCGGATGAGCCGACCGGAGCGCTCGATACCGCCACTTCCATGGAAATCATGGCGTTGTTCGGCGCGCTCAATGACCAGGGTCTGACCGTGGTGCTGGTTACCCATGAATCTGATATCGCCGCGGTGGCGCGCCGTCAGCTGCGGTTTCGTGATGGCCGGCTGGTCGAGGACAGTGCCCAGGCACCGCTGCGCCAGGTGGCGCCATGACCCTGCTCGACAGCATCAAGGTGGCGGTCGCGGCGTTGCGCAGCAATCCATTGCGCAGCATGCTGACCACGCTCGGCATCATAATCGGGGTGGGTGCAGTGATCGTGATGGTGGCGCTGGGCAACGGTGCCCGTCAGGAGGTCACCCGCCAGATCGAGGCACTGGGTACCAACGTTCTGATGGTCTTCCCCGGCTCCAGCCGGGTTCATGGGCGCCATGCCGGCGCCGGTACGGCGCCGGCGCTGTCGGAAGCCGATATGAGCGCGATCCGCAACGATGTGCCGGGTGTGGTGGCGGTTTCGGGTTCGCTGGCGACTGCAGCGCCGGTAGTCTACGGCAACGTCAACTGGACCACCAGTGTGATCGGGGTTCACCCGCAGTACCTGCAGATCCGTGACTGGACACTCGCCAACGGCCACGGGTTTACCGCCCAGGAAGCCCGCGCCGGGGCTACCGTCGCGCTGTTGGGCCAGACCGTGGCGCAGCAGCTGTTCCCGGGTCTCGATCCGCTGGGGGCCCGGATCCGCATCCGCAACGTGCCGTTTACCGTGATCGGAGTGCTGGAGGCCAAGGGCCAGTCGACCTTCGGTCGCGACCAGGACGATGTGGTGCTGGTGCCGATCAAGGCCGCCCGGGGACGACTGGTGGGACGTGACAGCGTGGTGCCGGATCAGGTCGGCATGGTGTCGGTGAAGCTGGCCCAGGGCGCTGATCTGACGGCCGCTCAGCACGGCATCGAACGGCTGCTGCGCCGGCGGCGGCGTATTCCGCCGGGTACTGATGACGATTTTGCGGTACGCAATCTGGCTGAATTCCTGCGCGCCCGCACCGCCACCCAGGACACCCTGAGCCTGCTGCTGGGCGTGACCGCGGCGATCTCACTGGTAGTCGGCGGGATCGGCATTATGAACATCATGCTGGTTTCGGTCACCGAGCGGACCCGCGAGATCGGCCTGCGGATGGCTTTGGGCGCCCGCCGACGCGACATCCTGCTGCAATTCCTGGTCGAGGCGGTGACCCTGTGTCTGGTGGGTGGCGTGCTGGGGTTGATGTTCGGTCTGGCGGTGATCGTGGCGGTGGCCACGGTGGCTGGCTGGCCGGTGGTGGTAAGCCCGGGCATCGTGTTGCTGGCCTTGCTGGCGTCGGCCGCGGTCGGCGTTTTCTTCGGCTTTTTTCCGGCCCGCCGGGCGGCCCGGCTTAACCCGATCGAAGCGCTGCGGTTCGAATGAATAGCGGCCTCAGTGCAGTCCCAGCAGACGCACCAGTAGCGGCACCAGCAGCGCGGTCAACAGCGCGTTCAGGCCCATCGCCAGGCCGCTGAAGGCGCCCGCCAGCGGGCTGATCTGGAAGGCCCGCGCCGTGCCGATGCCGTGCGAGGCCACGCCCAGCGCGAAACCCTTGACGCTGTCGTCGCCGATCCGCAGCCAGCCCAGCAGCAACGGACCGGTGACAGCGCCGGTGATGCCGGTGAGGATCACCAGCACGGCGGTGAGCGAGGGCAGCCCGCCGATCTTCTCGGCGATGCCCATAGCGACCGGCGTGGTGACCGATTTGGGTGCTACCGACAGCACCAGCAGGCGGCTGCCTCCCAACAGCCAGACCAGGCCCATGGCACTGACGATGGCGGTCATCGAGCCGGCCAGCAGCGCCCCCATGATCGGCAATAGCTGGCGCCTGACGCGGCCGAAATGCTGGTACAGCGGGACCGCCAGGGCCACAGTCGCTGGCCCCAGCAGGAAGTGGATGAACTGGGCGCCGGCGAAATAGCGCGGGTAAGGTGTCCCGGTAACCAGCAGCAGGAGCACCAGAGCGGTGACTGCCAGCAATACCGGATTGAGCAGCGGGGTCTGGCCACAGCGGCGATAGATCGCCACCCCACCCAGATAGGCCAGCAGCGTGAGGTTAAGATGTAATAGCGGGGAAGCCGCCAGGTAGACCCACAGCTGGGCCAGGGCCTCATTCATGCTGCAGGGCTCCAGTCAGGCGCAGCAGCACGCGCATGACCAGTGCGGTGACCGCGATCGCCGCCAGGGTGCTGCCGAGCAGCGCCAGGCCCAGGGGCAGCCAGGCGTGTGCCAGTCGCGGCAGATACTGCACGATGCCTACTCCGGCTGGTACGAATAGCAGTGACAGATGTTCCAGCAAGGTGTGGCTGGTACGCCCCAGGTCATTACCGACCCGGCGGCGCCAGGCCAGCACCAGGAACAGCAGTGCCAGGCCCAGCACCGGTCCCGGCAGCGGTAGCCCGCCGGCCTGGACCAGGATTTCGCCCAGCAATTGGAATCCCAATAGCACAGCAAATGCCTCCAGCATCGCAACAGTCTCCGGCACGTGTCGTTGAGATTGGATATTAGAGTCCGCTGCGGGTTGCTGTCAGGGACTACAATAGCGCCATCGTCTGAACCGAGGAGCCGATTCTTGACGTTCGATCCTGCTGACAGCAATTTCAACCGCCTGATCGGCTTTGAAATAGCCGACTGGCGTGAAGACTACGCTGAACTGAATCTCACCGTCGCCGAACACCACCTCAATCGTTCCGGGGTACCGCACGGTGGCGTGCTGGCCACGCTGATCGATGCCGCCGGCGGTTTGGCCGGCTGCTTCTGCCGTGAGCCCGGTCGGGTGCGCCAGGCGCTGACCCTGTCGATGACAGTCAATTATGCCGGTCAGGCCGGACACGGTCAGTTGCGCGTCGTGGGACGGCGCCGGGGCGGCGGCCGCAGAATATTCTTCGCCAGCGTTGAGATTTTCGATGACGCTGACAACGTGGTCGCCTTGGGCGAGGGCACTTACCGCTACCGTCGTGGCAGCGAGGACCCGGCCGGTGTAACACTGGAGCAGGACCAATGAACGCCGTAATCACGCTGACGCCCGGCGAACTGGATCTGGCAACGCTGCGGACTGCCTTTCAGAAACCGTTGCAGATCAGCCTTGCGCAGGCCGCCTGGCCGGCCATAGCCAGCAGCCAGCGGGCGGTGACCGAGATGATCGACGCCGGCGAAACCGTATATGGTATCAATACCGGCTTCGGGCGCCTGGCGCAGACCCGCATTGACCGCGGTCAGCTAGCGCAGCTGCAACGCAATCTGTTGCTGTCGCACGCGACCGGTACGGGCGCCGCGCTGGATGATGCTACCGTGCGGCTGGTGTTGCTGCTCAAGATCAACAGTCTGGCGCGCGGCTATTCCGGGGTGCGACCGGTGCTGATCGAGACCCTGTTGCGTCTGCTCAACGCGGGCATCTATCCGTGTATTCCGGGTCAGGGTTCAGTGGGGGCGTCGGGTGATCTGGCGCCGCTTGCGCACCTCAGCCTGGCGCTGCTCGGTATCGGCGAGGTGCGTTGTGCCGGCCGCCGGATGCCAGCGGCCGAGGCGCTGCAGGCAGCGGCCATCGGGCCGCTGGAATTGGCGGCCAAGGAGGGACTGGCGTTGCTGAATGGCACCCAGGTGTCGACGGCTCTGGCGCTGAAAGGGCTGTTCGAGGCTGAACGCAATGTCCGTGCTGCGCTGGTCGCCGGGGCCATGAGTGTCGAGGCGGCCTTGGGCAGCCATCGCCCGTTCGACGCCCGGATTCATGAGCTGCGGGGGCACGCTGGCCAGATCCGGGCGGCGGCACTGTACCGCTATCTGCTGGGCGCCAGCGCCATCAACCGCTCGCACGAACGCTGCGACCGGGTCCAGGATCCCTACTGCCTGCGCTGCCAACCGCAGGTGATGGGCGCCTGCCTGGATCAGCTCGTCCACGTGGCCGGCATTCTGACCACGGAGGCCAATGCGGTATCCGACAATCCGCTGGTGTTCAGCGAACCCGCCGAGGCTATCTCCGGCGGCAACTTCCACGCTGAACCGGTGGCCTTTGCCGCCGACAACCTGGCACTGGCAGCGGCCGAGACCGGGGCCCTGGCCGAGCGCCGCATTGCCATGCTGATCGACACCGGTATCAGTCAGTTACCGCCGTTTCTGGTGCGCGAGCCGGGCCTCAACTCCGGCTTCATGATCGCCCACGTGACCGCCGCCGCGCTGGCGAGCGAGAACAAATCGCTGGCCCACCCGGCCAGTGTCGACAGCCTGCCGACCTCGGCCAACCAGGAGGACCACGTCAGCATGGCGACCTTCGCCGCCCGCCGGCTGGGCGCACTCAACGCCAATGTCGAAGGCATCGTCACCATCGAGCTGCTGGCCGCTGCCCAGGGCATCGATCTGCGCCGCCCGCTGACCACCACCGAACCACTGGAAACCGCCCACGCGCGCGTGCGCCAACGGATTGCGCGCTGGGATCAGGACCGCTACTTTGCCGCCGATATAGCGGCCGGGCGCGAACTGGTGGCTGCGGATTGTTTTGCCGACCTGCTGCCCGAGCCGCTGCTGGCGGGCTAGGTGGCTCCGGTATCAGGACCGGGATCGGGATCACGGCCGGTTGCGGTGGGGGCGTCGTTGAGCAATGCCACCGCGCTTCTCAGCAACGGATAGGCCAGCGCCGCACCGGTGCCCAGGCCCAGCCGGAGCCGCAGGTCGAGCAGCGGCCGGCCGTGCAGTTGCTGGAGCATCAGGGCGTGCGCCGCATCATCCGAATGGTGGCCGGCGATGCAGTAATCGAGCACGCCGGGATGCAGCGCCCGCGCGGCGAGCAGGGCACTGCCGGTGACGAAACCGTCGATCAGGATCACCATGCCCCGCTCGGCGGCGCGCAGCATGCCGCCACAGATAGCGGCAATCTCGAAGCCGCCGAACTCGGCCAGCAGGCCAAGCGGATCACGCCTCAGTTCCGGTGTTGCCACCCGCTCCCGGGCCTGGCGCAGTATCTTGATTCTGTGATAGCCGCCGGCCGCGTCAAGTCCGTCTCCGCTGCCCACACAACGCTCCAGCGGCAGCTTGCAGAGCAATGCCATCAGCAGGGCTGCGCTGGCGTTGTTGCCACTGCCGAGCGCGCCGAAACCGACAATATTGCAGCCGCCATCGAGCAACTGGTCAACGACGTTGGCGCCGCTGGTCAGGGCTTGTTCACACTGCCTGCGGGTCATGGCCGGGTGCGAAACATAGTTGGCGGTGCCACGGGCAACCTTGGCACGTACCAGCGGGGCATCGCCGGGGAAATCGTAATCGACACCGACATCCACCAGCACCAGATCCAGCCCGTTCTCGTGTGCCAGTACGTTGATGATACTGGTGCCGGCAAGGATATCCAGCATCGTTCGCGGCGTCATGTCGGCCGGCTCGGCGCTGATGGTTTCCACCATGGCTCCGTGGTCAGCGGCGAACAGCGCGATGGTCGGTTTGCTGAGGTGTGGCGTCAGTGTGTTCTGGATTAGCCCGATGCGCAGTGCAAGCCGGCCCAGCACACCCAGCGATCCGGGCAGCCTGGCCTTCTCATCGAGGCGCTGCTGCAGTTGGGTGCGGAGACTGGTCGCTACCGGCTGAATCGCAAAATCCATGGCGTATCCGTGTTCTTCGACACGACTAGCAGGTGGCCGCGGCGCATACGTCGATCGCCACAGTGATTCGCAGAGTGTCCCGCAGCCAGCAACAGAAGGCCAGATACCCGTGCGGCGGTGCCTGTGCCGGATCGATGTCCCCGGCCACGGCCGCCAGGCGGTAGCCGGTCACTGGCGACCGGCCGACCGCGACGGGCCCGGGCTGCCAGCGGGGCAGCAAAAAGCGGCCGCAGTCCAGCTCACCAGGCCGGAATAGCGGGTCTTCCTCGACGGGTCCCCAGCGCTGCAACACCGCGGTCTGGAAAGGAGTGGGGAGGGTCCCGAAAAACAGCTCATAGTCGCTGCGGGCCAGCTCCTCGCCGCCAGGGCCGGCCTGTTGCAGCTGCGCCAGTAGGGCCGCGTGATCAGTCGGCAACGTGTTCACTGCGTAGCCGGCCCGGTGCAACCGCGTCAGCAGCTCATCGAACTCGGTGCTGGTCGTGGCGGCGGCCAGAATGATCGCCAGCCGCCTGTCAGCTGTCGGCGTGGCCTCGATTCGCTCTGCCAGTGCCTGGCGTTCGGCAGCATCGAACGCCAGCAGCACCGGTTCGCCGAGACCCGGGCCCAGTCTCAGCCTGGTGACCAAATCAGTGCCGGACACCGCCATCGTGCAGGGTTACGGCTGCTGCAGGCGCTGGCGCAGCGTGGCCAGTTGTACGCACAGCGTGAAGACCTCCACTGCCTGCTGGACATCGGTCAGGCTCGGGTAGGTTGGTGCCAGCCGTATGTGACTGTCTGCGGGATCCTTGCCATACGGGTAGGCGGCACCGGCCGGGGTCAGTTTCACGCCGGCCTCACTGGCCAGCCGCACGATCTCCGTGGCCAGCCCGGGCTTGGCATAGAACGAGATGAAATAACCCCCCTGTGGTTCGGTCCAGCGGCCCATGTCGCGATTGCCCAGCGCCGTCTGCAGGCTTTCCAGCACACAGTCGAACTTGGGTTTGACCAGCGCGGCATGGTGTTGCATCAGGGCCCGAATGCCGGCGCCGTCCCTCAGAAACAGCGCGTGACGCTGCTGGTTAAGCTTGTCGGGACCGATGGTGACCACGCCCATGTGTTGCTTGAAGCTGGCGAGGTTGGCCGGGCTGGTTGCCAGAAAGGCCAGTCCGGCGCCGGCGAAGGTCATCTTAGAGGTCGAGGCGAACTGCACTACCGAATCCTCGGTGCCATGACGGCGGCAGGCCTCGTATAGGCTGGCCAGCGTGGGCGGCTGGTCAGTGAGATCGTGTACTACGTACGCATTGTCGTACATAACTCGGAAGTGCGGGCCGGCTCGCTTGCCCAGCGCGGCGATCCGGTCCACTGTCTCGGCACTGTAGACACAGCCGGTCGGGTTGGAGTACTTCGGTACGCACCACATGCCTTTAATCATCGGATCGCCATCGACCAGGGCCTCAACCCGGTCCATGTCCGGTCCGTCGTCGGTCATCGGGACCGGAATCATGTCGATGCCGAATTCCTCGCAGATTGCGAAATGGCGGTCGTAGCCTGGCGCCGGGCACAGGAATCGGGCCTGGCCGCTGCGGCTCCAGGCGGAGTCGCGGCTGCGTATGCCGAAGATGTGGGCATGCAACAGGTAGTGATACATGAGGGTCAGACTACTGTTGCCGCCGACTAGGACGGTTTCGGCCGGCACATCCAGCAGCAGCGCGCCGATTGCCTTGGCGCTTTTGAGCCCGTCGAGACCGCCATAATTGCGCAGATCGGTGCCTTCCGCGTGAAACTGGCCTGCCAGAATGTCGTCCATACCGTTGGCCAGATCGAGCTGATCGGTGCCCGGTTTGCCACGGGTGAGATCGAGATTGAGACGGCGGACCTGGACATCGGCGTAGCGGGCGGCGAGGTCACGTTCCTGAGTTTGCAGCGTACTGGCAGCGGTCATGATGGGGATGCGATCCAAGTGGTCGGGTGGGTGGGGGACGATACTGTAATACAATAATACAATTCCAAAATCGAAGCCTGTGTGCAAGGTGACCCGTTATGTCGGAGACCGCCCGGACCGTGCCATACTGGGTGCGGTTGCGCATGGCCCTGGCTGCTGCCGCGCTGGGGCTGATGCTGCTCTACGGCGTTGGATTTGCTGAAGGGGACATGGTTTCTGCGATTAGCGGCGTGGCCCGCCACGCCTTCGGTTTTCCCGGGCTTTAAGCCATGTGGGCTGGACTTTTGCGTATGGCGGTCATCAGCGGTCTGGCCGCGGGACTGGTGCTCGATCTGTTGCAGCAATTTAGGGTGGAGCCGTTACTGTATGCCGCCCACGCCCGCGATCTGACCGCCTTAATAGAGCACGGTGGGGCCAGCTGGCCGGGTTTGCCGGTGGCCCTGCTGGCGACCGATGCGGTGGCTGGCATCGGTTTCGCCCTGCTGCTGCAGGCGGCTTTTCTGCTGCGCGGCAGGATCGACGGGTGGCGTGGCCTGCTGTGGGGACTGGGCGGTTACCTGGGCCTGTTCGTGCTGCCGGCGCTGGGTTTGCCGCCCAGGCTGCCGGGCACGGCGTTGCCGCTGCTGGCGCTGCGCCAGGGCTGGTGGCTGCTGGCCGTGGCCTGCTCGGCGGCCGGTCTGGCGCTGCTTGTGCTGGGGCGGCGCTGGTGGTGGAAAGCCGGCGGCCTGGCGTTGCTGTTGGTGCCGCACTGGGTGGGCGCGCCCCAGCCCGCGCTGCAGGTGGCCGTGGTGCCGGCGGCGATGAATCAGCAGTTCGCGCTGGCCGCCGGCTGGACCAACGGTGTGTTCTGGCTGTTGCTCGGCGGCCTGGGTGGGTGGTTGCACCGGCGCTGGCAGACGCCATCGTGACAGTGGCCTTGAGGCTTGTTGAAACGATTCCAATGCTGGTAACCGCGGCGGCCCGCCGGGCGTCTCAGCGCGATCAGCGACGTCACCGGTTAGCCGGCGTTTCGCCTGGTGCCGTGCTGGCCGGCCCGGAAACTGCAGGCCTGGTACCCGGTTCCGCGGCCTTCGAAGAATCTGTGCAAGGGCTCTGGCGTGCCTGGTCCAGCTCTGTCTGCAAACGTTTCAACTCGCCTTCGAGCTGTTGTACGTTTGCTTGCAGGCGTTCATTGTCACGCCCCAGCATGAGTTCGCGCTGGTGCAGGCGTTCCAGCGCGGTTTCCAGTCCGCTCAGACTGGTGTTCTGCTGAGCCAGCCGGCCGCGCAGTTCGGCGGCGTCGCGCTCGGCACCGCCATGCTGCTCGCGTTCCCGGCTGAGGGTCTGTTCCAGCGCCTGCCGCTGCTCGTGCCAGGCGTGTTCCCGGGCCGCCAGCTCGCTTTCCCATTGCTCCCGCGCCCGGGTCTGGGCGGCCAGCAGTTGCTCGCGTTCGGTGCGGGCTTGTCCTCGCTCTTGGTCCAGTCGTTGGCGCAGATCGCCAGCGGTGGCTTCGGCGCGCTGGCGCTCCTCGGCTAACTGGGCCTGGTGGCGCGTGGCCAATGCTTCGCGTTCCTGGCGCTGCTCGCGCTCGGCAGACGCCAGCGCGGCACGGGCCTGCTGCAAGGCTTCGTCGAGCGCGGCCCGGCGCTCGCTGCTGGCCCGCAGATCGCCAGCGGTCTGCTGATGGGCGTTGCGCTCGGCCGCAAGCTGTTCGCTGCGCTCGGCCAGTTGCTGGGTGGTGCGGTCGAGGTCGCTCTGCAGCCGATCCCGGTCGTGGGCCAGACGGTTGAGCTCGGCGGCTGCGGCTGACTGCGCTGCGCGGGCCTCGGCCACTTCCCGCTGGGCGGCGGCACGTTCCTCCCGGAAGACGTCGCGGGCCTGCTCCACGGCGATCTGCCAGAAGGTCTCTACGGCCGGTAGCAGGGTCTCGGGCAGGCCGGGCGGCAGGGCCGTCGGTGCAGTTTTATCCGGATGGGTGTCCTGCCAGCGCCGCAGATGGTTGGAGATGGTGGTGTTGGAGCCGGAGCCGAGCTCCTGACGCACCCGCTGGATCGTGGGGTTGTCGCCTCGGCTGAGCAGCATGGTGGCGGCGCGCGCCACGTCCTCATAGGTTATCCCCGTGCGTGCCATCGGATCTCCCACAGGTGGCCGGCAGAGTGGCGCGAAGGCCGATGCTGCCGAGTATGCCGGAAGCGTTCCGCCGGGTTAAGCGGAGGCGGTCTCCGGACTCGCGCGGCCAGCCCGTATCACGTGCTCCTGCGGGGTGAACCAGGCCAGTTTGGATTGCAGCTTCACCACCTCCCCGATGATCACCAGACTGGGCGAATCCGCCTGCTGCTCGGCAGCCAGTCGGGGCAGGTTACTCAGGGTGCCGGTGATGACCCGCTGGTTGGTCGTGGTGCCTTGCGCGACAATGGCGGCTGGGAGTGCGGGATCGGCGCCGTGGGCCTGCAGCTGATGGCTGATCCAGGGCAGGTTATGCAGTCCCATGTACAAGACCAAAGTCTGACCGGGCTGACTCAGCCGGCCCCAGTCAAGGTCAGTGCCGGCGCGTCGGTGGCCGGTGGCAAACACCACCGATTGGGCGTAGTCGCGGTGGGTTAGTGGAATCCCGGCAAAGGCGGCACAGCCCTGGGCCGCACTGATGCCCGGCACCACCTGGAAGGGAACTCCGGCCTGCACCAGCGCCTCCAGTTCCTCGCCGCCGCGGCCGAAGATGAACGGGTCACCGCCCTTGAGCCGGCAGACCCGCTGGCCGGCGCGGGCCAGTTCGATCAGCAGCTGATTGATTGCGGCCTGTTCCATGACGTGCCGGCAGCGGCCCTTGCCGACGAAGATACGTTCGGCGTCTAGCCGCGCCAGTTCCAGGATGGCCTGGCCCACCAGGCGGTCGTACACGACCACGTCGGCTCGGCCGAGCAGGCGGGCTGCCCGCAGGGTGAGCAGCTCGGGATCACCGGGCCCGGCCCCGACCAGATAGACTTCGCCTTGAGATGTGTGCATCACGCCCGACCGTGCTTTCTCCGCGAGAGCTGGCTGGAGGACGCGATGGTCGGACAGTCCGATGCGGCTTGTCCAAGACGGATGCGCTATAAGGTTATGCTCAGTCGCAGCCGAGCTGCTCGGCCAGATCATGGAAGTCGCGGGCCACGAAGTTGTAACGCTGGCTGGGCGCCAGATCATGCTTCTGGGCCGGGCCGTATTCCCTGGGCCGCGCTACAAAGGCGGTAGCCAGTCCGCAGCCGGCGGCGGCGGCCAGATCGCCGTTGTGGGCGGCCACCATCAGACACTTGGCCGGTGCCAGGTCCAGCAGCTCGCAGGCGGCCAGGTAGGCCTCCGGCTGCGGTTTGTAGTGGCGGGCTATTTCGGCGCCCAGGATCAGGTCCCAGCACAGGCCGGCACGGCGCGCCATGTCGACCATCAGCGACACGTTGCCGTTGGACAACGGGGCCACGATGTGGCGCCGGCGCATCCGGGTGAGGCCGCCGACCGCGTCTGGCCAGGGTTCCAGCCGGTGCCAGATACGGTTGAGGTGATCCAGTTCGGCCTCGCTCAGTACGGCCAGGAAGTCGAACCGCCGGGCTAGCTGCTCCAGGCTCATCCGGTGCAGGCGGTCGAGTTTGGCCCAGCCCAGTTCGCCATTGCGCACCCGTTCCAGAGTGGGCTGGTAGAGCTCCCGCCAGGCGTCGGCGAAGGCCGCCCAGTCGGTGTCGAGCCCATGGGTCTGGCCGAACACGGTGAGCTCGCGGACGATGCTGCCGCGCCAGTCCACTACGGTGCCGAAGACGTCGAACAACAAGGCTTGGACTGCCATCGCGGCTGCCTCGCGCTATGCTAATGGCCGGGACCGACGATTCTCCACCCAATGCCGGCTCAACGCAAAATCATTCACATCGACATGGACGCCTTCTACGCCGCGGTCGAACAGCGTGACCAGCCCGCGCTGCGCGGCCGGCCGGTGGTGGTCGGTGGCGATCCCGCCGGCCGCGGGGTAGTCGCCACCGCCAGCTACGAGGCCCGGGTGTTCGGTATCCACTCGGCGATGCCGGCCGCCCATGCCCGCCGGTTGTGCCCGGAGGCGGTGTTTCTGCGGCCCCGGTTCAGCGTCTATCGCGAGGTGTCGCGCGAACTGCGGGCGATCATGACGCGTTATACAGGCCTGATCGAACCGTTGTCGCTGGACGAGGCTTATCTCGATGTCAGCGACTGCCAGCAGTTCAGCAATTCAGCTACCCTGATCGCCCGCGACATCCGCCGGGCTATTTACGATGAGTTGGGGCTGACGGCATCGGCGGGTGTGTCTTACAACAAGTTCCTGGCCAAGCTGGCCTCGGACATCGACAAGCCCGATGGCCAGCACCTGATCATGCCGGAGCAGGGTCCCGGTTTTATTGCCGGGTTGCCGATAGGCCGCTTTCACGGCATCGGCCGGGCCACCGAAGCCCGGATGAAGGCACTAGGCATCCAGAACGGGGCTGATCTGCGGGCCTGGCCGCTGGAGCGCCTGGTCGAGACCTTTGGCAAGCTCGGCCGGCGCTATTTCCAGCTCGCCCGGGCAATCGACGAACGGCCGGTGGTATCTGAACGGGTCCACAAGTCAATTGGTGCCGAGACCACTTTCCCGCAGGATCTTGCTGACACCGCCACGATGCTGGCGGCGCTGGAACAACTGGCGGCCGAGGTCGCGGCCAACCTGGAGCGGCGCGGTCTGCAGGGCCAGACCCTGACGCTCAAGGTCAAATACACCGATTTCCACCAGATCACCCGCAGCTACACGGCCTCGCGGCCGTTGCGCGGGCTGCCCGAGATGCGCGCCCTGCTGGCGCTGCTGCTGGCCCGCACCGATGCCGCATCGCGGCCGGTGCGGCTGCTGGGCGTCACCGCCTCGCACCTGATGCCGCGGGTCGAGGAGCGCCAATTGTCGCTGTTCTGACGACACCCGCGTTCGATCGCTTCAGTGCTGGGCCCGCTGCTCAGCCGGCCCCGCATCCTGCCGGCTCAGGTTGTGGGCCGTGTTGATCAAGGCCACGTGGGATAGCGCCTGCGGGAAGTTGCCCAGCATGCGCTTGGACTTGGGGTCGTATTCCTCGGCCAGCAGACCGACATCGTTGCGCAGCGCCAGTAGCCGTTCGAACAGCGCCTTGGCCTCGTCGCGGCGGCCGATCAAAGCAAGATTGTCGGCCAGCCAGAACGAGCAGATCAGAAACATGCCCTCGTCGCCGCTGAGGCCGTCGAGCTCATCGTCAGGGGTGTAGCGCCGCACCAGCCCGTCGACCGTCAGCTCGCGCTGAATCGCTTCGATGGTCCGGGTCATGCGCGGGTCAGTCGCGGGGATGAAACCCACCAGCGGCAGCACCAGTAGCGAGGCGTCCAGGGTCTTACCGCCGTAATACTGGACGAAACTACCGCGTTCGTGATCGTAGCCGTTGGTCAGCACGTCACCGCGGATGCGGTCGCGCAGTTCGCGCCAGCGCTCGACGTCGCCCGGTAGATCCCAGCGTTCGGTGCCCTTGATGGCACGGTCCAGGGCGACCCAGGCCATGACCTTGGAGTGCGTGAAATGACGCCGTGGTCCACGCACTTCCCAGATGCCCTCGTCGGGACGCTGCCAGGCGTCAGTCAGAAAGTCGACCAGCACCTGCTGCACGCTCCAGGTGTTCTCGTCCGGCTCGATGGTGTGCAGCCGGCACAGGTGGAACGCATCCATCAACTCGCCGTAAACGTCGAGCTGGAACTGCCGGTAGGCGGCATTGCCCAGGCGCACCGGCGCGCTGTTCTGGTAACCCGGCAGCCAGTCGGCCTGGACTTCGTTCAGCAGCCGCTCGCCCGCCAGGCCGTACATGATCTGCAATTGTGACGGCAGCCCGGCGACGGCGCGCTCCAGCCAGGTCCGCCAGGCGCGGGCCTCCTCCACGTAGCCGGCCAGCAGCATGGCGTACAGGGTGAAGGTCGCGTCGCGGATCCAGACGTAGCGGTAGTCCCAGTTACGCTCACCGCCCAGAGCTTCGGGCAGCGAGGTGGTGGGTGCCGCGACAATACCGCCAGTGGGGCTGTAGGTCAGGGCCTTGAGGGTGATCAGGGAGCGCTGCACCGCCTGCTGCCACTCGCCCTGATACTCGCAGCGGTTGGCCCAGCGGTGCCAGTAGGCTTCCGTTTCCAGTAGCAGACTGTGGGCATCCAGGGTCTGCGGGGTCGGTTTGTGCGACCGGAACCAGGTCAGGGCGAAGGCCAGGGTTTCGCCGGCGCGCACCTGAAACTGCGCCCTGGTGGTGAAATCCTCGCTGTGCAGTTCGACCGGAGCGGTGAGTTTCAGTGCATTGCCGCCGGCCACCGCGGTGAGGCCATAAGGCGCCTTCTGCACCCAGGGCACGGTATAACCGTAGTCACAGCGCAGCAGCACCTCCATGGCCATGGCGACTGTCCCCCGCCGGCCGCGGACCATCCGGAACAGGTCGACCCGGTCGTCACCCTTGGCCACCGGCATGAAATCGATCACGCTTACTTCGCCGGCGTCGGTTTCGAAGCGCGTTTCCAGGATCAGACTGTTGTCCCGATAGTAGCGTTTGATCGCCTGCACCTCGCCCTGTGGCGCCAGGCACCAGCGGCCGTGATCGGCTGTGCCCAGCAGCGCGCAGAAACAGGCCGATGAGTCGAACCGCGGCAGGCACAGCCAGTCGATGGAGCCGCCGCGGCTGACCAGGGCGGCGGTGCGGGTGTTGCCGATGAGGGCGTAGTCTTCTATGGGTTGGCTCATGAACAGGTCCTAGCCGTTGTCGCGGAAAGCGGGGTAAAGCATCATGCCGCCGTTTACCACCAGGGTGGTGCCGGTGATGTAATCGGCAGCATACGGGGTCAGCCAGACCACCGCTTGGGCGATGTCGGCGGGTTCGCCGATCCGGCCTTCGATTTCGGCAACCACCGTGTCCGCTGCGTCGGTCTGCTCGGGCAGGTGATTGACCACCACGTGCGCACCGGCCTGGCCCAGCGCTAGCGCGCAGGCGCGGCCGATGCCGGAACTGGCGCCGGTGACCAGGGCGACCTGCCCGGCCACGGAGGGCTGGCTGGATTGTGTCATTGTTGTCTCCACGACGATTCATGGGTGGGTTGCCACGGGCTGGGCCGTCTGTCTATTCTCGACTGTGGCCTGGGCAGCGGGTTCCGCAACTGCATGGCAGATGTCGATATCGTTATGTTTTGGGAATCGCGGTGATGCGCGCCGGGCCGGGTACGGCGGCTAGCCGCCTGCGGCTCGTGCTGCGGCTGGTGCTGATCGCGCTCGCGCTGATGCTGCTGCATCAGTCCGGCCAGTGGTTGCAGAGCAGCGTGGAGCATGGCCTGCATGCTTGGCTGGTGCGCTGGGGCGCTGCGGTCTATGTCCTCGGCCTGCTACTCTACACCGTGTTGCTGAGCCTGCCGTTCGTCCCCGGCGTCGAGCTGGGCTGGGCGCTGATGATGCTGTTGGGAATGCCGGGAGTGGTATTGGTCTATCTGGCGACGGTGCTGGCGCTGACGTTGAGCTTTACCGTCGGCAACCGGGTGCCGCTGAGCTATGTTGCGCGACTGCTGCGCTGGCTGCATCTTTACCGGGCTGCCGTCCTACTGCCGCAGCTCGAGCCCCTGGATGCCGAACAGCGCCTGCGGTTCCTGCTGGTCCGGGCGCCGCGGCGGATCGCGCCGCTGCTGCTGCGCCACCGCTATCTGGCGTTGGCGATGGCGTTCAATCTGCCCGGTAACACGCTGCTTGGCGGGGGTGGCGGCATCGCCTTGCTGGCCGGTTTGAGCCGCTTATTTACGCTACCGCTTTACCTGGTGACCGTGGTGCTGGCGGTGGCGCCCGTCCCGCTTCTGATTACGCTGTGGCACGGCGTGTTCGGCCATTGAGTGAGTTATTCCAGGATTATGTCGCGTTATGGCGTTTGACTTGCTGACCCGGCCGGCCCAGGCGCAGATCCGCCGCTGGGTGCTGAGTGCGTTTCCGCGCAACCCCGAGACCACGGTGCATTTCGACCATCCCCCGGGCGATCCCGGGCTGTTCGGACCGGCCAGCGCGGTATGGCGGGTGCACGCCGATTTCCCGGGCATGCTGGCCGGCGGGCTGTGCGCGCTGATGCTGCAGACGCTGCATCCGCTGGCTCTGGCCGGCGTCTGGGATCATTCCAATTTCCGCAGCGATCTGGTCGGACGGCTGCGGCGCACTACCGGGTTCGTGGCAGGGACGACCTATGCCGCCCGCGCTCAGGCCGAGGCTTTGATCGAACGGGTCCGCAGGATTCATGCTGGCGTGCGCGGCATGGCTGCCGACGGGCGGCCTTATGCCGCCGAGGATCCCGCCCTGCTGACCTGGGTCCACGTTACCGAAGCCTACAGTTTCCTGCAGGGCTTCCGGCGTTATGCCCACATGCCGCTGCCGGCGGCCGCGGCCGATCGCTATTACGATGAAGTGCGCCGTATCGCTGAGGCCCTGGGCGCGCAGGACGTGCCGGCCTCGGCTGCCGCCGTGGATGCGTATTTCGAGACGGCTCGGAGCGAACTGGTGCTCAGCGAGCGTTCCCGGGCCGTGCTCGGCGTACTGGCCGGTATCCGCCTGCCGGTGCCCGTGGCCGGGCTGTCGCGTGATTTCTTCCTCGGTGCCGGCATGGCGTTGCTGCCGGACTGGGCCCGGCGGTTGCTGCGGTTGTCGCCGGCCCAGCAGGCACAGGCCTCGATCGGCCAGCGCGGCCTGTGGGCCATCGCACCGTTGTTCCGGGTGGCGCTCAGGGACGGCGTGGCGTCCCGTTCGTGCCGGCGCATGGGCGTCAGTCCCGAAATTCTGCGACACTGGTGACCATTGGCAGCTGTGGAAAGCTAACACCATGACCTCATTAGCCCTGGTTGGTATAAGTGCCGACTGCAAGACGATCGATGGCCAGCCGTTTCATGCGGTGGGTGACAAATACCTGCGTGCGGTCAGCGCGGCCGCCGGCTGCGCGCCGCTGATCATCCCGGCTCTGGCGGAGGCGCTTGATGTGGCGGCACTGATCGAGCGGTTCGACGGCATCATGCTCACCGGCAGCTACTCCAACCTGCACCCACGGCACTATGGTGGCGAGCCGACCATAGCCCACGAGCCCTACGACCCGGCCCGCGATGCCCTGACCCTGGGGTTGATCGACGAGGCGCTGCGCCAGCAGGTGCCGCTGCTGGCGATTTGCCGCGGTTTCCAGGAACTCAACGCGGCGCTGGGCGGGACCCTGCACCCGGCGGTGCACGAGCGGCCCGGCCGGCTGGATCATCGCCGGCCGTCGGATGATGACCCCGATGTGCAGTACGGCCCCCGTCACGCGGTGGCATTTATCGACGGCGGTGAGTTCCAGCGCCGCTTCGGTGAGACCAGCGTGACGGTCAATTCGTTGCACCGGCAGGCCATCGACCGGCTGGCGCCGCGGCTTATCGCCGAGGGCACGGCGCCGGATGGCACCATCGAAGCCGTCGCCGTGCGCGATGCCGGCAACTTCGCCCTGGGTGTGCAATGGCACCCGGAGTATCGAGCCACCGATAATCCCTATTCGGTGAAGCTGTTTCAGGACTTCGGCGCCGCCGTCCAGGCCCGCGCAAGGGCGCGTATGCTATGAAGGGCCGGCTCGGTCTGCTGGCCTGCCAGATCGCCATTCCGGCGATGCTGAGCGCGGGCGAACGCGATGTCCATCTGGCCAGGGTGGCCGGCCGCGTCAACGAGGCCTTGCTGGACCGGTGGGTGGATCTGGTGGTGTTGCCGGAACTGGCCAGTGTGGACTATGCACCGGCGACCTTCGACCGGCTCACCGAGCTGGCGGAACCGCTGGACGGGCCATCGTTCCGGACCTTTGCGGCGCTGGCCCGGCGCCACCGCACCACCATTGTTTACGGCTTCCCGCGCCGCAACCCTACCGGCTACCGCATCTGCCAGGCCGCGGTCGGGCCTGATGGGCATCTGCTGGGTTATTACGACAAGCTCCACATCGCGCATTACGGTGCCTCGACTGAGAAAGACTACTTCGAGCGCGGCGAGCGTCTGCTGGTGTTCGAGCTGAACGGTCTGCGCATCGCGCCGATCATCTGCTACGACATCCGCATCCCGGAACTCACCCGCACCCTGTGCCGCGCTTACGGCGTCGAGCTGATTCTGCATTGCGGTGCCTATTACGACGATCCGTCGTACTATAGCTGGCCGCATTTCGCCGTCACCCGAGCCCTGGAGAACCAGGTTTACCTGCTCAGCCTCAACCGGGCCGGCGACCATTACGGCGGCTCCATGTTCTGCCCGCCCTGGGTCGATGAGACTCAGCCGGAGGTGCGCTGGAACAAGGACGAAACCCTGGCGGTGTTCGAGGTCGACCGGGCAACCATCGACCAGGCCCGGCAAACCTATTCGTTTCTGGCCGATACGCTGGCGGACTACTGCGCCCTGGGTGTGTGACGGGGCTTGCCCCGCGGCGGCTCTGGAGGCGGCTGTAGCAACCGTCCTCCGGTGGCATAGCGTAAGCTGTGCTGAAGTACCGAGGTGATGCCCAGCGCCCAGCCGAGGGTTTGCTGGCCTGCGACGTACCAGGCGACAGCCGCGCTGCCGGAAATAGCCAATTCCTGGATGAGGCGCAGCGGTTCCGCCCAAGAGCCGGCCCGGCGGAAGTCGATCAGACTCCAGCAGCCGAAGCCAAGCAACGGTGCGCCGATGGCCCATGCCGCACTGGCGGCGGGGCTATGGCCGGTGTGCCAGCCCCAGGAGCCCAGGGCCACCACGATGCCGGTCTCCATGAGCCCCCGCAGGCCGAGATCGAGCCATTTGAGAAGTACCAATATCACTTCCCCGACTTAGGCCGAAGCCGTTTCAGTGCCTTCGTTCGATGCGTATAGCCTCGTGCTTCATGGACAGCGCTGCGTCGTTGTTCTGCAGCATGCTGTCGAAATCCCCGTGGGGACTGGTGCTATGGGCCGCTGGTGGAGGGGAGGCTGCGGGGCATGGAACAGAACGACGCCGGTGTCAGTATCCAGAGACCCTGCACTCCGGTTCAGAAGGTTTCAAGAGCAGATTCCTGGCGGCGTTCTAGCGCCTCTTCACGGGCAGCATCGATCTCACGCAGGACGCCATCAATGTCCGCGGGGCGCTCATCATGCTGAAACTGCCCGGTCAGCTCGGTGTCCGGTTCCAAGGTGCCGGCTTGATAGAGTGCCCAGATCTCGCGGGCATAATCGGTCTCCATCAGCACCGGCGCATACTGGCCGAGATAGGTCGTCAGGTTGTCCACGTCACGTACCAGCATGCGGCATGCGTTGTTATTGCCGGCGGCGTCAACCGCCTGCGGCAGGTCGATGATGACCGGACCGTCCGCATCGATCAGTACGTTGTACTGGGACAGATCGCCATGGACCAGGCCGGTGCACAGCATGCGCACCACCTGGCTCATGAGCACGCGGTGGTAAAGCTGGGCCTGCGTCTCGCTCAGTACCAGATCGTCGAGGCGTGGCGCGACATCGCCCGCGGCGTCCGTGACGAGTTCCATCAGCAGCACGCCGTCGCTGAACAGATGCGGCTGCGGGACACGTACGCCCGCCGCGGCGAGGCGGTATAATGCATCCACCTCGGCACTCTGCCAGACCGCCTCTTGCTGGTCGCGCCCGTAGCGAGTGCGTTTCGCCATGGCGCGGGCGCGGCGGCTGTTGCGCACTTTGCGGCCTTCCTGGTAGAGGGCGTGATGTTGGAAACTGCGCTTGGCGGCCTCCTTGTAGACCTTGGCGCAACGGATTTCGCCGCCGCAGCGGACCACAAAGACTGATGCTTCCTTGCCGCTCTTGAGTTGTCGTACCACGTCGTCGACGAGGCCGTCCTCGATCAGGGGAACAATACGCTTGGGAGGTTTCATCAGGCGCTGGAGTCCTTGCCTTTCAATAAATCGGCCAACCCAGACAGCCCCTTGTGGGTTGCCTCGGGTGTGCTACCGACGTTCTCACCCGTGCCGGAGCGGACCGCCTCCTCGTAGCGGGCGTGCTCGTTGTCGTGGCAATACAGGCACAGTAGCTCCCAGTTACTGCCGTCCGCTGGATTGTTGTCATGGTTATGGTCGCGGTGATGCACCGTGAGTTCACGTAGATTGGAGCGGTTGAACTCACGGCCGCAGCGGCCGCAGATCCACGGGTAAAGCTTGAGCGCCTGCTCGCGGTAGCCCTGCTCGCGCTTGACGCGGCTTTCCCGGGCCGCTGCGACCAAGCGGTCCAGCTTGGTACTATCGGGCGTCTTTCTACCAGGCATGGTTGCCTCATCACGGTGACAAGACGGTACCCGTCCAGCCGACGGCCGGATTACTCGCTGCGCTGCTCACGCGCCTCCTGCTTATTGCCTTCCTCGGGGGCCTGCTTTTTCTCCAGCTTGCGCTGAAGTTTCTGTTCTTTCTTCTTTTTCTTTTCCAGTTCGCGCTGCCGCTTTTCGTATCCGAAATTGGTCTTCGCCATATATAACTCGCTGTAATGTGTGTTGTCTTAATCAGGTGATGCCGTTCACTGAAACGGAAACATCTACTGTCAACCGTAACACACCTGGACGTCGACTGCCGGCGTCGGCGGTGCCTGGACAGCCTGACGTACTGTTCTGCCGCGTGGCGCGATGCCCAGGCTCATCGGCAATTGTGGCCGTCTCCCAGCGGTGCGATAGCCTTCTAATCATCACGCACCAGCTCCGCCTGGCGTCGACTGATTCCGTATGGATGCCCTCGTTTACGCGACCTCTGCCGCTTCCAGCGCGGCGCGCAGTGGCGCTGGCATGGCCGTCGGGCGCTGGGTGGTCCGGTCCACGAAAACATGGACGAAAGTACCAACGGCACAGGCGGTGTCGCCGCCGTGCTTGAAGATGGCGATGCCGTATTCCACCGAGCTTTTGCCGAGGCGGTTGACCCGGAACCCGCCCTCAACCGGCTCCGGGTAAGCGACTGGACTCCGGTAGCTGCACTGGGAGTTGACCACGAAGCCGATCACCGGCCCGTTGTGAATGTCGAGCCCGCCGTGCTTGATGAGGAAGTGATTGGCGATGGTGTCGAAGTACGAGTAGTACACTACGTTGTTCACGTGCCCATAGATGTCATTGTCCATCCAGCGCGTGGTGATGGGCAGGAAGTAGCGGTAGTCGGCGCGGTTCAGTGGCGGCTCGCTCATTGCAGGATCTCGCTGGTGTGGGTTGTGTTGAATAGGCTACTGGCCATTTAATGCATTCTGCAGCCTCTTGCCGTTGGTGATGGCGACAATGGCGTCCTCGTTCGTGAACCGCCCGCCGGTGGCCTTGGGCTTCCTCCGCTGCAGTGGCCATGCCGGTGCTCTGATTCGAGCATAGAAGGAAGTCGGCCAAACAACCCAGGGCATCGGCTTGGAGTTCAAGCAGGATATAGTGTGTCAAATCGTGGATCGCGACTATTTGGTAGCCGAGGTCTCCAAGCGGCCGGGCGTGCCCAGCTATGATCTGTATAAGTGTATCAATCAGGCAACGGCTGCGTGTGCATGTCAAATTTTACAAACTCTTCATGGCCTTATAATACTTAAATGCTATTATTGAAATTTAACTTCATGCAGTCAGACAAGACGTCGCGTCGAATCCCCGCTGGTAGACGTTAGGCGCCACCATTTATCACTAAAATATTGGGGGATGTCGGCTATGGTTGGAGCATCCAAACGCGAACCACCAGAACGCTGGCTTTCAGCAATCACCGATCGCCAACAGCTGGCAAGCGAGATTCTACGCCAAGATGCCCTGTTGAACTCCCTGCTCGAGTTCATATCGCCCACTCTGGAACCGAACGCGACCTCGGCCACTGTCACTCTATACCTGGAACTGGCCGCCGGACTACCTGAAGGCCGGCGCCAACCGTTGGTCCACGCTAGCCTCCAATTGGCTCGACAAATCAGCGCACCGGGTGAGCGTGCGTTTGCCTTGTCCCGCCTCGCCAAACTGGCAGAATCACCGTTACAGCAGGAACTGGCCCGCACCAGCCTGATGGAACTGCACGAAATTGATAGTGAACTGCGCACCTCCGTCGTTGCTGAGCTGATTCCTTGCCTGGCTGAGAACGATCTGGCCGAAGTGTTGACAGCTATCGATCTACTGGCTGAAGCAGACCGCCTTTATGCACTAGGTGAACTTGCTCGTCGTCTGCCCCCCGACCAGGCTTGGGCGGTACTCAACGACGCCGAGGTCAATGCGATGCAGCTGGGAGAGCCACTGGAACGGATTAAGGCTTACGAATCACTCTGGCACCAAGCGCCTGAGACCGATCGTTCTAATCTCGCGGGATACTTGCTGGAAACACTGGATCAGCTGCGGCACGAACCACTGGACTTTTGCGAATGGGCCTCGCACCTGCTCGAGCAACGTATCATCAATGGCGAAAAACGCCGATTGTTGCTTCGGGACTTGATAGCCACAACTGATACCATCAGTGGTTACTGGCGTATCCACTTTATGGCCCGCAGTGCACCGTTCCTCGAAGAGTCCCGTCGCCATGCGGTCCTGGTCGACGCATTGTCGGCTACGTTCGAACTCGGCAGTGAAGCAGAGCGAATCCGTCTGATACGAGTGCTGGCTCCTCATCTGCCCGGTGAATGCCGCTCCTGGCTGCATACCCAGCTCCTCCGGTTTCAGGACCAAGTGCAGCGTATCCATGGTTTGATTGTCCTGCTGCCGCACCTACCCGAGGCCGAACACACCGAACTGGTACTCAATCTCCTCAGTGAGCTACCCACTCTGGACGAATATCGCCAACGCTTGGTGCTGGACGCGCTGATTCCCGAATTCACTAAGGCGGGCCTGCGTGCCTTGATCCGCCTGGCGGGTGCGATCGGTAACCCCAGGCAGCGGGCCAGGCTGGCGGGTACGTTGTTTGGCCATCTTGGCGAGGATCTCCTCAGCGGTATCCTGAAAGAAGTAGTCGGCGACATGCCAACCTCTCTACCAACGGGGGCGTGGTCCCCGGCGGATGGGGCATTACCTACGGATGCACCTCCAGCACCAGCGGTCCAGATGGAGACCCTGCTCCACACTTTGCTTGCGGGGCCGGTCGAAACACAGGCCACGGAGCCATCTGTAACGAGTATTTTTGACCGCTTGGGAAACGGCTCGTCGACCCGCGGCCTTGCCCCGGAGCTCAGTAGATGGGCGATCCCGTACGCCAATGCAACCGCATCGCTGGAAGGGCTGTGCCTGCAGACCTATGAACTGCCTCCCCGGCCCAATGGATTCTCCGACGTGGAACGTGATGACCTGGTTGCAGAACTACAACATTCTATCGGACATTTGGAGCGCTACGGCCGAAAATTGGAGAAGTCGGGTTATCTTCGGGAGCACAGTCGCAATGCGGCGGATATAAACGCCGCTTCGTCGCCGACAGAGAGCACGGCCACCACTGACAATGGTTTGCCGGGCCGAATGAACGGGCGACGACCTTCGAACTAGGACGCAAGCGGCGACCCGGAAAGTCCAGCAGGCAGATGATGGGCGTGTTATGCACCGGCCAGGCGCAGAAAACGAGCCGAATCTCGTCAGATGACTAATCGAGATCGACCGTAAGCAATCGCCCTTTGGCCGCCAACGCGCGTTTGAACATCCCCCGCGCCCCAAGTTGCTCCACGGCTGAGACCACAGCTGGTCATCACTGAGCCGGGCATGGCAGGGCGCCGGCACAAGCCGGAGCCGGCCCACCTCGCGATACCTGCGGAAAATGACTATCAGCGTACTGGGCGTTAGCTTATGGGCCATGGCGACAACCCGTAACGTTTTACCCTGGTGTTGAATAAGGTCGAAATAACCATGCATACGTGGTGTCCTCAGCCTGATACGTAGGATCACCCCGCACAGTTCCCCCTCTTCTCCCAGAGACAGACCAGCCACACTCAAAAAAGTGCCGCTGTGGGACCCGCATAGCAAGACTTCTTCAGTCGTTAAACGCTGCACGGGTAAAACCCATCATCCATCCTTCCCTGATGCCCAACGTCCGAGCATCTTCAGGTGTATCTCACGTTGGCGCCACGCCCTCTGTTCAGGCCAATACGCTGTTGCGATAGGCTGTCGTTGACATATTGTATTCTGTATACTAGATTAAAAATCACAAGCTGCGAATGCCTCGCTTACTTCGATGAACGGGGACGACCACGGAGGAGACTTCATGCGGATTACTGTATTTGGTGCAGGCGCTATCGGAGGCTTTCTCGGCGTGTTGCTGCAACGTGCCGGCGCACAAGTGAGCCTAATCGCGCGCGGCCCGCATCTGGCAGCCATGCGTGACCATGGCGTCCGCCTGATTATGGGCGGCGAGGAAATCGTTGCTAATCCGTACTGCACTGATGATCCCTCCGAGCTGGGGGAACAGGATTACGTCATCGTCTGCCT
Source organism: uncultured Gammaproteobacteria bacterium (assembly GCA_963713445.1). Classification (GTDB taxonomy): domain Bacteria; phylum Pseudomonadota; class Gammaproteobacteria; order Competibacterales; family Competibacteraceae; genus CAVQMB01. The sequence continues at coordinate 89,432 of CAVQMB010000005.1, forward strand.
TAAAGCGCATTCGGTCCCTGTCATTGTTGAGTCCATGCGGCCCTTGCTGGGGGCACATACGGCTATTGTTACCTGTGTCAACGGTATTCCGTACTGGTATTTCCACGGTCACGGCGGACCTCTCGAAGGCCGGGTAGTGGAGAGTATCGATCCGGGCGGGCGACAGTGGCATGAATTTGGTCCGGAGAGAGCGATCGGCTGCATCGTCTACCCGGCAACCGAGGTTATTGAGCCCGGTGTCGTCAAGCATATCTATGGTGACAAGATACCGCTCGGTGAGCCGACAGGGACGATAACCCCGCGGGTCAAACGACTGGCAGATCTGTTCACCAAGGCCGGGCTCAATGCGCCGGTGCTAGACAAGATCCGCGACGAGCTTTGGCTGAAACTGTGGGGCAACCTCTCATTCAATCCCATTAGTGCGCTTACGCACGCTACGCTCGATGTCATCGCGTTCGATCCTGGAACGCGTGCGGTGGTCGCGAAGATGATGGCCGAGGCACAGGAAATCGGTGAAAAGCTCAGTATCGGGTTCCGGGTTGATATCGAGCGCCGGATAAACGGTGCGGGACGCGTTGGTGCTCACAAAACCTCCATGCTGCAGGATCTGGAGCGCAACCGGCCAATGGAAATTGAGGCCCTCGTTGGAGCCGTTCAGGAGTTGGGAGTAATGACCAATGTACCTACACCAACTATCGATATTGTTCTGTCCCTGATTCGTCAGCGTGCCGCGGTTGCTGAAACAGTGATGTCCACTGTTAAAGACCAAAGTGCTGCAGCCCGAGTGGCATAGAAATGGCGATGCGAAAGTATCCGGTACCACGTGGTGTCACTGTATCAAAGGGTCTATATGTGGCAGGCGTGGAAGGCCTGAAAATAGATGAATTCAGTCTCCACATAGGGTCTAGTCGATGAATGTGGAAATAGTACTTCGTCGCAAGAATACGAGAGTCGTTTCAGTACGTCTTAATGAGTCAGTGCAAGTCGCGGCCCGGATTCTCTGCAAAGAGAATATTGGGGCTCTCGCCGTGCAGGACGTATGCCAGACCGAAGGGAATACTTTGGTTGGCTTGTTTTCTGAACGGGATATCGTTCGTATCCTTGTTAATGAGGGTCCCGTTGCCATAATGAATAAGCCGGTAGCTGACTTTATGTCGCCCAATATTATCAGCTGCCAACCCAGTGATAGCCTCGAACACGCGCTGGGTCTTATGCTGGATCATCACATCCGGCATCTGCCTGTGCTAGAAAATGGGGCATTGATTGGCGTAATAAGCATGCGAGAGGTCATGGCATGTCTCCACGGTAGTGCCGTAGACCCGACGCACGTTTCATCATCGGATTCGTACGTGGTGGGAAGGAACCAAAGCGCTGCAGGTTCTTACTGATATGTCGGGAATTCAAGGCGAGTACCATGATCGGATATCGTGGATAACGGGAATTTGTCCTGATGTGGATAAATTCTAGTGGATGCGCCCTATGAGCGACCGGACAGGGTGGGTGCTGTTATGGCCGGCTATCCTTGCAAGATAGCTATGCAAAAGTACTGCAAGTCGCGGACTGCGGATCGCAGGTGACACTGTGGGTATGACCGCGCGAACCGCTGGAAACAGCACCTGCCCGAGCTTTGCAGTTTCAGCGATCAGTGTAATGCCAACCGTAGGTGGGGCTGACCTCAAGTCCCGCCAGGCCTCACAAATTGGCTGCCAAGCAACTTCTCGGGCTCGACAGCCGGTGTGTAGTGAACTGACTCAACCGCCAAGAGTGTGGATAATGGCGCTGCCGGGGCACTGTTTTGCCGCTGCACCTTTGGCCGTGGATTATTGTGCGCCGATCCGGCGGCAGCCCGCTTCCGTGTTGGGAGCCGGGCTCGCCATGACCGGCGTGATATTACCATGGCTGCGGTGTTTCTGTTGGTACGGGTGGCGCCTCGCACAAAAATAATATCCGGCCGTGGCTACAGCGCAGGTACAGAGGCGTTAAGCCGGTAGTGTCGGGTGAGTCCTACAGAACTGGCTACATGTGAGAAATACAATGACACGGAGAAAGAAGGAGAGCAAACCCACGCTCAATGTTAACCCTATCAATAGCTCTCTCAGTATGCGGCGCAGAGTCTACCAGACACTTAAGAAAGCGATATCCGAAATGGATATCTATGAATTCGATGAAGAAGTAAGGCTTGATGAACGCAAGCTGTGTGAAGACATGCAGGTTAGCCGTACACCGATTCGGGAAGCGATGGCTCTTTTGGAAAGAGAAGGTTTTGTCAGATCAATTCCGCGCCGTGGTATGTTTGTGGTTCGCAAGACAAAGCGGGAGGTCGTCGAGTTGATCACCGCCTGGGCCGCGCTCGAAAGCATGGCTGCACGCCTTGCGGCGGCTCGTGCGTCCATGGACGAGCTCGCTGAATTACATGACATTATGCGTGAATACGAGCGGGAGATGCCATCAGAGCATTTAAGTGAATACTCATCCGCTAATATAGCTTTCCATCAGAAAATAATAGAGTGTGCTCACAGTTCTGTTATTAGCGACATGATATCCGATCTTGTTATACACGTGCGAGGAATAAGAAAGATCACCATTCGCGAGGATAATCGAGCCGAACGCTCGATCAGAGACCACTTGGATATTATTCGTTCACTGGAGGCCCGCAATCCGGATCTCGCAGAGAAACTCGTGCGTGAGCATGCTCTTGGATTGGCTGCATATGTAGAAAAATATGGAGATTTTCTCGACGTTAATGGTAGTGAAAATAATAAATCATACAAGAAAAGTGATTATGGTACCTGATTAGTTGCTTTTGCCAGATTGGATTATGATGGTGATGTGATATGAATGAAATTTTGGATATTGGCATTAACCCGGCGATATGTAAGTCGGTTACCAAGCGGCAAACGATTTGAGAATTAAAAAAGATATGTATGAGCTATTCGGTACAACTGAATGTCTTTTGAGTGAAACGATCGCATCATAAGGGTGGACCTATGACAAAAGCTCTCGAGGGTATTAAAGTTCTGGACATGACACACGTGCAGTCTGGGCCTTCCGCGACACAACTGTTGGCATGGTTCGGAGCCGATGTCATAAAAGTCGAAATGCCCGGGCGTGGTGATATTACACGGCAGCAACTGCGTGATGTGGACGGCGCCGATAGTCTCTATTTCACGATGCTGAACTGTAACAAGCGTAGTATCGAGCTGAACACCAAGAGTGAAAAAGGCAAGGAAGTTTTTATAGAGCTGGTTAAACGCTGCGATATTCTGGTCGAGAATTTTGCGCCTGGTGCACTGGACCGCCAGGGATTTGGCTGGCAAAGACTTCAGGAGCTCAACCCGCGTCTTATTTACGCGTCGATCAAAGGATTTGGTCCTGGTCCCTATGTGGATTGTAAGGCCTATGAGACGGTGGCGCAGGCGATGGGCGGCTCCATGAGTACGACCGGTTGGGAAGAGGGCCCGCCGACGTCGACTGGGGCTCAGATCGGCGACTCCGGCTCGGGATTGCATTGTGTAATCGGAGTTTTGGCAGCTCTCCATCAGCGCACCCTCACCGGCAAGGGGCAGCGGGTGGAAGTGGCTATGCAGGACGGCGTGCTGAATCTCTGCCGCGTAAAGATGCGCGACCAGCAGCGTCTCCAGCATGGCCCGCTTAACGAGTATCCGAACAAAGAATTTGGTGACGCCGTGCCGCGATCGGGCAACGCGTCGGGCGGTGGTCAGCCGGGCGCTGCGTTGCGCTGCGCACCAGGCGGTCCGAATGACTACGTGTACGTGATCATTCAGCCGCCGGGCTGGGAGCCGCTGATGAAATTGGTTGGTCGCGAGGAACTGATCGAGGATTCCGCCTATGCGACACCGGCGGCGCGGCTTGTTCACCTGGAAGATTGTTTCGGTGTTATTGAAGAGTGGACCCAGACCAAGAGCAAATTTGAGGTCATGAAAACACTCAATGAACTCAATGTGCCGTGTGGTCCGATTCTGAGTATGAAAGACTTGTACGAAGACGAGTCATTGTACGAACGAGGCACGCTGGTCCGAGTAAACCATCCGAAACGGGGGGAATTCACTACAGTGGGCTGCCCCATTCGCCTGTCGGATTCACCTGTGGAGGTGAAGTCTTCACCACTTCTTGGCGAACATACCCGCGATGTTCTGGACTGGCTGGGGCTTGATGTTGATGCCGGCGACTTGGCGTAGCAACGGCGGCCTTTGAGTGGAGCGCCACCGAATCCGTGCGTATGTAATAAGAATTGAGGTAGTGTAATGTCGCTTGATAATTCTGTATCGACTGATGCCCGACATGCTGTCAAATCAATCCTTGATGGTGTGAAATCGGAAGGTCGGACTGCTCTGACCGCCCCGGAAGGCAAAAAGTTGTGTGATCTTTATGGGATTGCGGTACCCGGGGAGGGATTGGCAAAAGATGCGAAGGAAGCCGCACAGATGGCCGAGGAGATGGGCTATCCTGTGGTGCTGAAAATCGTTTCCCCGCAAATTCTGCACAAAACCGAAGCCGGTGGTGTGCTGGTCGGACTCAAATCGTCTGAAGAAGTCAGCGACGGCTTCGCCACGATTATGGAAAACGCCAAGCGCTATGATCCCCAAGCGGAATGTCTGGGGGTCCAGGTCCAGCAGATGGTTCAGGGCGGGCAAGAGGTCATCATCGGTGCCGTGACCGATGACAGTTTCGGTAAATTGGTGGCGTTCGGCTTGGGCGGCATTCTGGTGGAGATCATGAAGGACGTCACCTTCCGCCTGGCGCCTGTGAGCTACGATGCCGCGCTCGATATGTTGGACAGTGTGCAGGCTGCCGAGTTGTTGCGCGGTGCGCGGGGGCAGAAGCCGGTCGATCGCGAGGCGCTGGCCGGACTGATCGTTAACGTCTCACGATTGATCGATGATTTCCCAGAGCTCGTCGAGCTGGACTTGAACCCTGTTTTCGCGAGTGCCGATGGCGCGGTCGCTGCAGACGTGCGCATCATCTGTAATTTCGAAAATAAGGTGCAACGTTACCGGCCGGACAAGGACGCGATTCTGACGGCCATGAACCGCATCATGACACCGGATTCGATTGCTGTAATCGGCGCCTCGGCCGAAGACGGGAAGATCGGCAACTCGGTCATGAAGAACCTGATCAACGGCGGGTTTGCAGGTGCCATTTATCCGGTGCATCCGAAAGCCGATGAGATTCTCGGGAAAAAGGCTTTCAAGAGCGTCCTTGATATACCGGGTAAGGTGGATGTCGCCATATTCACACTGCCGGCCAAGTTCGTACCGACAGCCCTCACGGAGGTTGGCAAGAAGAACATCCCGGGTGCCGTGCTGATTCCGTCGGGCTTTGCCGAAACCGGTAACGTCGAGCTGCAGGACGAAGTGGTTCGTATCGGACGGGAATACAACGTGCGCCTTATGGGCCCAAATATTTATGGCTACTACTACACACCCAAGCAGCTCTGCGCTACGTTCTGCACCCCCTACGATGTGAAGGGCTACGCTGCCCTGTCGTCGCAGTCGGGTGGCATTGGCATGGCTATCCTGGGCTTCTCCCGTTCCAGCAAGATGGGTGTGTCGGCTATCGTCGGCCTCGGTAACAAGAGCGATATCGATGAGGATGACTTGTTGACGTTCTTCGAGCAGGACGACAACACGCAAGTGGTGGCGATGCACTGCGAGGACCTGAAAGACGGTCGCGCTTTTGCAGAAACGGCCAAGGAGGTTTCCCGGAAAAAGCCGGTTGTCGTTCTGAAAGGCGGCCGTACCTCGGCTGGCGCCAGGGCGGCCAGTTCCCACACTGGTGCCCTGGCCGGCAACGATAAGGTCTACGATGACGTCTTTAAACAGTGCGGTGTGATTCGGGCTCAAAGCCTGCTTCAACTGATGCAGTTCGCCCACGGGCTGCCGGTACTGCCAACCCCGAAAGGCGAGAACGTCGTGATCATCACCGGGGCGGGTGGTTCAGGGGTACTGTTGTCGGATGCCTGTGTCAACAACGGTTTGTCCCTCATGACCATGCCGGAGGATCTCGACGCGGCCTTCCGGAAATTCATTCCACCGTTTGGTGCGGCAGGGAATCCGGTCGATATCACGGGTGGTGAGCCGCCGCAAACTTACAAGAACACCATTGCACTCGGTTTGCAGGATGAACGGATTCACTCGCTGATTCTTGGATATTGGCATACTATTATCACGCCTCCCATGGTATTTGCCAAACTGGTGGTAGAAGTTGTGGAGGAAATGAAGAAAAAAGGTATTGTCAAGCCTGTTGTCGCCTCATTGGCAGGTGATGTAGAGGTCGAAGAAGCCTCGCAATATCTGTACCAGCACGGTATTGTCGCTTATCCTTATACAACAGAGACGCCGGTCGAAGTGCTGGGTGCAAAATACCGCTGGGCGCGAGCTGCCGGCTTTCTCTGATTAGGGTTTGCCGTAATCTCGGTTAATCTATTCGGAAATGCGTTTGATTTATTGAGTGAATTGGGGAGGGGCTGACGTCATGCCTCTTGGGACTGTCTGGGTTTTTCTATCGGAAAAATGGGAGCATGTGATGAGGTAAGTTGGTATTCCCTAAGTTGAATGGTCTGGAATTGGAGGAGCCAAAATATGTCTGAAGCTAAAACTGCTACGAGTTCGGAATCATTCAAATCCGACAAGGAAATTCTTGGATACAGTCGGTTTGTGGTGTTGATCGCGGCCTTTGTTGCCATGGCCGTCATAAGTCCCTACGAGTATGCTTGGAGCTCGATGTCGGGACATATCGGCAATATCTATCACTGGTCCCATGCGCAGCTGGGCTGGATGTTCACGTTGTTCGTGATTTTCGAGTCCGTCGGAACGCTGCCGGGTGGCTTGTTGCGAGATAAATACGGGCCCCGCGTCGTGACTATCATTGGGGGATTGGTCGGGGGTGTGGGACTTTATGCCACGACCTTGGGCCCATCATATCCACTGGTTCTGTTCCTGTGGTGTGTGGGTAGTTTCTTCGCCGGGTTTATCTACAATGCGGCTGTCAACACGGCCAACAAATGGTTCCCGGACATGAGAGGCGTTACCGCGGGGCTGATCGCCGGTGCCTTTTCGTGGGGCTCGCTGCCGTTCATCTTTCCCATTAGGGCAATTCCTGGTACCGCGCCGGATTCCACGTTCTTCAACGTGATATATCTGATGGCAGCGATCATCGGTGGCGTCACGATCGTGGCCGCGCTGTTTATGAAGGATCCGCCGACGGGCTGGAAACCCCAGGGTTGGACCCCGAAGGCTGCTACCAAGCGTCCGTCGGAGTATCAGTTCACTATGAAGGAAGCTTTGGGGACATGGCAGATGTGGATTCTGATCATTTCCTTCATTTTGATTTCGAGCGCGGGCCTGGCAGGTGTTAGCAAAATCGTGGCGTATTCCAAGAGCTTCGGCTTTACGGCGGCGGCGGCTACGGCAGCGGCAGGCGGAATTTCCATCGCCAACGGCCTGGGGCGACTGGCTCTTGGGAGCATATCGGAGAAAATCGGTAGGGAAAACGCCATGATTCTCAGCTATGTGCTGTGCGGTATCTTCCTGTTTGTAACCGTTTTTGCCGGTTCCGCACACAGTGAGGCGTTGTTCGTCATTTCAGCCATCGTGGCGATTTTCTTCTGGGGTCCTCTGTTCTCGCTGTTCCCGACCATTATTGGTCATTACTTCGGGGAAGCCGCTGCAGGTGGTAACTATGGCGTTTTGTACGCTATAGCGAAGGGATCCGGCGGCCTGTATGGTGGGGTTCTATCGGCAGTGCTTATCTCCCAGAGCGGTTTCCCGGTTGCGATGAGTGTTGCGGGTATCATGGCGATCGCCGCTGGACTGATCATCATACCCGCCAAATACAATCCGCCGAAAAGGCCGGTTGTTGCGCCATCCATTAAGCCCAACGAGGCGTTTGCCAAGACTGGATAGTGATCGTAAGCACTCTGTCACAATTCCTATGAATGGGTCAGATAAGTAATGGATTCAATGGTGCTGGTGCCTTACTGCCAGCACCGTAGTGGCCGGGCTCGCAATCGTCGGGCAGGCGCCTCGGAAGCGCGCCTGCCCGCACGAGCCACCGCAAAAGCAGATCACTATCCGATTGGTGCGAACACTCAATTGTTGGCAAGTAGTGATTACATTGAGGAGCGATCGTATCTAGAGGTCAATCGAATCAATTCTGTTACCGTTACTTCGGAACGGTGCTGAGCGGTGAGATTACTCATGAGAAATCGACATGAGATGTGTGGTAACGGACTTGGGGATCCGACTCGGCGGTGGCTGCGCTCACCGTTGCTGTCCGGGCAACCGAAAGCGCCATTTTGTGAGGAGAAACGGGGTCATTGGTTGCCGTGTTGCCGGCGGCAAGCGCTTGCGGGCCGGCTTCGTGGTAATCAGAGAACAGCACCAGCACCTGACTTTCAGCACAGTTCCCGCGTGCTTGTTACGGCCGTGGCCGTGTCCCTCAATATCAGCCGTTTCGGCGAAGGCCGGCCCACGACCGCACCGCTATCAACATGTTGCCCTCCAGTTCATCCTCCTCCGTGTAACCGGGTTAGTCTTATGACTACCTAACAGCAAGATCCTGTCCCAATCACTTGGAGGAGAATAAAAGTGAGACGTGCAGAAATAATAGCGGGCTTGATTCTGGCAGTGCTATCAATCTACACCGCCATTCTAAGTGCCAAGTTGCCTATAACATGGGTGCGAGGGAGGGGGCCCGGTGCAGGATTCTTCCCCTTTTGGTTGTCCATAGTCATGTTGATCAGCACGCTGATTATAGTGATGAAGGCGGCATTGGGTAAGATCCCGGAACGATGGAAGAATCGGCGCTACTTCGAACCGGCAGAAGGCAAGGCTGTGTTCTGGCACGCATCATCGTTACTACTGGCGCTGGCTTTTGTTCCTGTCGTTGGTACGTATGGCGCCATCATGTTCTTGCTTGTCTTCCATATGAAAGCACTGGGGCGTGGGCGTCATTCTTGGATAACCACGATCGCTGTCGCAATTATTGTTCCGGTGTGCATATTTCTGTTTTTTGAAATCATGATGCAGGAAATTCTACCCAAGGGGATGACTGAGCCCTTATTCGATCCACTATTCGCGTTGTTCAACGCGTCGTCCTCCTGAAATCTTGGACTCGCCTTGATCATAATGTAAAAGATCCGGAGGAGAATACCGTGCACCCCGATGTGATTTTGCAATCGTTATATCATGGGTTTTATCAGTCCTTTGTTGGGTGGAATTTCCTTATTCTGGTATTAGGATGTGCCGCAGGCCTGATTGCCGGTGCAATGCCAGGGCTCGGTTCGGTCAATGGTGTTGCAATTCTTTTGCCTGTTACCTTCTTGATGAGTCCCACGGCCGCCATCATTTTTCTTGCGGCCATCTACTATGGCGCCATGTTCGGCGGCTCGATAAGCTCCATTTTGCTTGGAATACCAGGTGCTTCGACGGCCGTTGCCACAGTATTTGATGGAAGGCCGATGGCGGTTAATGGAAGAGCCGTGCAGGCGTTGATGACATCAGCGTTTGCGTCGGGTTACGGCGGCCTTGTCGGAGCTATTCTGTTTACCCTGCTGGCGGTGCCACTAGCCTCATTCGCGCTTCAGTTCGGTCCACCTGAGACGTTCGATCTGATGCTCTTGGCATTCGCAACGTTTATCGGTTTGGGTGGCGACGATGTCTGGAAGACAATTTTTTCTATAGCATTCGGGCTGCTCGCTTCCACAGTGGGTTTAGATACCATCAGCGGGCAGCCGCGCTTGATTTTCTTTGGACTCCCCGGATTTTATCATGGCATCAGTTTTCTCGTTATGGCCATTGGTCTCTATGGTATCGGTGAAATTCTATGGACCATTAAGGTGGCTCAGGGCGAGGTAACCATAACCATACCGAAATTCACGCTAGCCCATCTGAAAGACGGTGTGCGCTGTATCAAGGAAAGCTTTAAGACTGCCAACATGGGCGCTTTTCTGGGTTACTCAGTGGGTATCCTGCCGGCCGCCGGTGCAACGCCTGGTTCGCTGATGGCGTACGGCGTCGCGAAGATGTTTTCTAATGATCCCGACAGCTACGGCAATG
>CAVQMB010000006.1:0-79167 GCA_963713445.1 uncultured Gammaproteobacteria bacterium
TTTATTTTTGCGCGATCTGAGCTTTTGATTGGCCTTCTCTGTCCATCAAGGAAAGTTACTAGGTTTCCTAAAGGCTCCACTTCCCAATCCTCTGGAATCACCCCCACCTCAGTCTGCTTGTACCCAACCGGTACAGTCGGCTGGCCCGCCTGCAGGTCGTACCCCGCCGAGGCATCGCGCACTGCCGTTGCTTCCCGGTTCACGCCCACCTTTGAGAATGGAGAATTGAGAATGGGGAATTGAGAATTATTGTCCATTACCTGACTCTTTTGCTGTTTTGACAATGGACACGAGTAGGCTAATCAACTCCTGAATATCGGGATGGAGAGAGTCATGGCCTTCTTGGGTGAGATAATCTGACTGATACAAAAGGTCTATCCAGTAGTCGGTTTCGTTGGCCTCCTTCAGCGCAATGCTCATCTTGCCGATAAAATCCGCTTTGCTCTGGGCATGCTCTGCCTCCCGGACCAGCGCACCGATGGCCGTGCCGCTACGCAAAACCTGCTTGCTTAAGACGAACTCCCGTTTCTCCTGCTGAAGGAACCGGGCCATCTTTACCATGCGCAAAGCAAACAAAAACGATTTATCCCTTACAGTGTTCGGTTTTCCCATTCTCCCCTCTCCATTCTCAACTCTCCATTTGCGCCGCAAACCCCATCTTCTTCAGATGCTCATCCACCTTGGCCGATAGCTCCTCTACGCGTCGAGCAATTCCGGCAGCGGCGTAGCGTAGCGTTCCGCCAGTTGCCGCACGCGGCCGGTGAGGGTCTGGGAGACGCGCTCCAGCTCGCCCTGCACGGCGGCTTCCAGGGCGGTGAGCCATTTGTCGTCCACCACCAGGGTCTTGATCTCGTCCACGCTCAGTTGCGGGTATTGTTCGTAGGCGAGCTGGTCGAGGGCGGCGTCCTGCTCCTTGATCTGCTTCTTGAGGTCGCTCTGTTTCTTATCCAGTTGGCTCCACTGCTTGAGCACCTGAGCCTCGTCGGCGGCGTCTGCGTCGCCCTTGATGTTTTAAGGCGTTTGCTGACTTCACCCTTGTTGATCTTGTCCAGCTCGGCGAAGGCGCCGTCCTCGCCGCCGTGTTCTTCTTCCAGTTCGGTCTGTCTGGGCGGCCAGGGATCCAGCTCGGCTTGCAGGGCGTCCAGTTCGGCCTGCTCGTCGGCAAAGTAGCGGGCGACGATATAGGGCTTGGGGATCAGGTCGCAGGTCCAGCCCTTGTCTTTCATCTGGCCCTTTTTCTTGCCGCTTTTGACCTCTTCCAGCACGCGGCGGGGTTCGGCCACCCAGCCGTCGGCGGCGATCACGTAGGCGTCGTCCTGCATGGTCTCGGCCCAGTAGTCCATCAGGTGCTGGTAGATGTCGTAGGGGTCGAGCAGCGGCGCGGCGCGGAAGGTCTCCAGCAGGTCTTCGCCGATGGTGGTGATCAGCGCCTTGGGCTGGCCGTCCACGATCGAAGCCCTTGAGTAGCGGGGTGTTGCGCTCGCGCCACTGCTCGAAAGCGCTCGTGACCCGGGCGCGGAAGGCGGCGAACTCGCTCGTGGTCGAGGATGGTGGGCTTGATGTCCGACGGGCTCGACCGCCAGCTCGGCATAGCCCGGCTGTTTGGCGCGAAACAGGGTCTGGCGCAGGGCGGGGAAGACCTGCCAGTAGGCGCTCAGGCCCGGCACCGGCGGAATCGCGGCCTGCATCGCCGTCGATGTCGCGCTCGGGGATGCCGCCGTTCAGGTGGGCGTGGATGTCCTGGAGGTCTTCCGGCTCGGTGCTGTCGATATAGCGCGGCAGGTTGAGGTTGTAGTCGTTCTTCGCATCGGCGATCTCGTCGAAGGGCACCATGCGGGCGTAGCGCGGGGTCGTCGGCCTGTTTGTTGAAGGTATCGACGATGCGGTGGATGTCCTGCTCGCGCAGACGGTTCTTGTTGCCGTCCTTGATGAAGCCCTTGGAGGCGTCGATCATGAAGATGCCCTTGCGCGCCTGGGCGTTCTCCTTGTCCAGCACCAGGATGCAGGCGGGGATGCCGGTGCCGTAGAACAGGTTGGCGGGCAGGCCGATGATGCCCTTGAGGTAGCCGGAGCGCACAAGTTGCTTGCGGATGACGGCCTCGGCGTTGCCGCGAAAGAGCACGCCGTGGGGCAGGATGCACGGCGCCCTTGCCGGTGCTTTTCAGCGAGCGGATGATGTGCAGCAGGTAGGCGTAGTCGCCCTGCTTGGCCGGCGGCACGCCCCAGCCGAAGCGCTGGTAGGGGTCCTCGGCTGGGGTGAGGCCGGTGCTCCAGCTCTTGTCGGAGAACGGCGGATTGGCCACCACGTAGTCGTAGGTGCGCAGCCCTTCGCCGTCCTTGAACTTGGGGTTGGCGAGGGTGTCGCCCTGCACGATGTTGGCGGTGGGGAAGTCGTGCAGGATCATGTTCATGCGGGCGAGACCGGCGGTGGTCACGTCCTTCTCCTGCCCTTCCAGGGTGATGTGCTTGCCCGCCTCGGCGGCCACCTTGAGCAGCAGCGAACCGGAGCCGCAGGTGGGGTCGTAGGCGGTGGTGGCGGCCACGGCGGTCTCGGGCGAGATGCCGATGACCTGGGCGATCACCCGGCTGACCTCGGAGGGGGTGTAGAACTGGCCCTTGCTCTTGCCGCTTTCCGAGGCGAAGTGGCGCATCAGGTATTCGTAGGCATCGCCAAGGATGTCGTCGTGCTCGGCGCGGTTTTTGGCGAAGTTCAGCTCCGGCTTCTGGAAGATGCTGATCAGGTTGGTGAGGCGATCCACCATCGCCTTGCCTTCGCCGAGCTTGTTCGGGTCGTTGAAGTCGGGGAAGTCGCTGCGCGCCAGGCGCGAATTGGCGTCGATCAGCGGCTGGATGATCTGGGTATTGATCTTGTCGCCGATGTCGCTCTTGCCCTTGAGCTTGACCATGTCCTTGAAGCTGGCCCCCTCGGGGATGGTCACCGGCGGGGCGAAGTCGTCCGAGTCGGCGTACTTGTCGGAGATGTACTTGATGAACAGCATGAACAGGACGTAGTCCTTGTACTGGCTGGCATCCATGCCGCCGCGCAGTTCGTCGCAGGAGGCCCAGAGGGAGGAATAGAGTTCGGATTTCTTGATGGCCATCGTTGATTTCTACGGGTCACCCTGCGTTGCTCTCACAATGCCGGTACGGCATCAGCATCGTTGTGCCATCGGGCGCCCACTGCCCGACGCGACCAGCGAGCCATATGCTGGCCAGTACAGTACTGTAAAATCCGGCATAGTCCAACGGACGCGAAACAAGCCGCCGCAAGGGAGGCGGCCCCATGGCCCGGCACTTTTAGACACGCAGTTTCTTCCGACAGATTCCTGATACGCTGCGTGCCCGCCACTTCCAGAACCACAGTCTACTGACCGACTTGGACGTTGCGACTATAAAGGAGGCCAAGCCGGACAGGCTGCGCAGGCTTGGGTAGCGTTGCCCGAGGAACTGTGCAAGGCCATGGATGCCGTGCCCCAGGACATTTTTGAAGCCTCAGAAATGGTCATAGCCGGTTGACAGTATTTTCAAAATAGACATTAATAGTATATAAATCAGTACATAATAATCTCAGTGTATACACTTTTAGCATACTGACCGGAGCCTTCATAACCATAAGTGTTCACAGGAGGCTTACCATGCCTGCTGAACCCACGCACCACCAGCGCGAACGAACCGATTCACGTCCCTGCACGATCCGCCCCTTTCTGAACCCTCATACCGAGGGCTGGCAGCCATGAACGAAGCCGGCCTGCTCGAGTTGATTGGAGAGCTTTACGATACCGCGATGGACCCCGTGCGCTGGCCGGCGTTTGCACCGAAGCTGGCACGCAGCTTCGGTGCTCACAGCGCCACGGTGCAGATCCATGATCCGCCGAACGGCGTAATCGAGGTCTTGACCACCACGGGCAACATTTCACCGAAGCTTGCGGAGGACTACCGGACGTACTACTACCAGCACGACATCTGGGTCTCGCGCGGGATCATGCAACCGGGGCTGCGGTCATCGGTGGGTCAGGAGCTGGTGGACGACCGGGAGTTTGTGCGCTCGGTCCATTACAACGAATTCTGCAAACAGGCCGACATCGCCTGCATGATCGGCTGCGGCATCCCGCTGAACGAGACGGCCAATGGGATTATCGGCATTCACCGGGCGGACGGCTTGCCCCGGTTCGAAGAGCCGGACAAGCGCATGCTGGATCTGTTGCTGCCGCACCTGCAGCGCGCGCTGCAGATTTACCACCAACTCACCGCAGCCCGACTGGCCGAGCGGGTTACGGCCGGGACGCTGGGTGCGCTGGACGTCGGCGTGGTGGTCTTGGACGCCGATTGCCGGCTGGTATCGCTCAACGCCGTCGCCGAGACGCTGCTGCAATCATCTGACGGCGCGGGTATGAGCGGGGGTGAGCTACGGCTGCATGACCCGCGGCTGCGGGCACGATTCGCGAAACTGGTGGCCGGCGCCGCAGCCGCAGGAGCCAGCCAGGGAATTGGCGCCGGCGGCGTACTGACCGTGCCGCGGCGCCGGCGGCGGGCGCTGTCGCTGCTGGTGTGTCCGTTACGGCTGGGCCAGGACGGCTTCGGGCCCGCCAAGCCGATGGCCCTGGTCCTGGTCAGCGATCCCGAGCGTGGCACTGCCACCCCGGCGCAGGTGCTGCGCCAGTTCTATGGACTCACCGGCGCCGAAGCGCGGCTGCTCGCGGCGCTGCTGGCCGGTGAACGCTTGCAGGATTACGCGGATCACAACGAGGTGGCGATCAGTACGGTACGCAACCAGTTGGCCCGCATTTTCGAGAAGACAGGGACGAGCCGTCAGGCCGAGCTGGTACGACTGTGCCTGTCGGACCCGCTGCTGCGGATGGCCGGTGGCGGTGCGGCGCCAGAATAGGACAGCCAGGGTACCGGCTGCAGGTAACAGACCCGCCCGGCCGGGATGAACGCCAGCCGATTCACAAATAAGCAGGCTCTCGACCGGAAGTCGCCGGAAAATTGATCCGGATCAATGTCGGGCCGGTGGGATGGAAATAACATAGCATTCATCCGCCGAGGGAACAGGGAATGCCCACCGACGGGAACAATTTTACTTACCCCGAGGGCAAATGCCATGAATCAGTCAACCCGCCAATCAGCCAACCCATCCGAAGCCAATGGTCTGACCCGTCGCGCCGCCATGAAGCGCGTGTTGGTGACCGCCGCCGGCCTCGCGGTTGGCTGGACCGCCTTGAGCGCCAGACCGGCTCACGCCGCCGGCAGTGTGCCGCAGGGCGCGGTCGGGTATCAGGATAAGCCAAACGGCGGTGAGCGCTGCGCCACCTGTTCCCAGTTCGTGCCTGGCAAGACGGCGCAAGCGATGGGTAGCTGCAACATCGTGGCCGGCAACATCAGCCCGAATGGCTGGTGCAACGTCTGGGCCGCCAAAGGCTGAGCCCGCCGCAGCGCCGCTATCGGTTGGCGCGGAGTCGCCTCGCAAAGGCAATAAGCCCGCATTCTCGCGGGCTTTTTTGTTTTCCTTAGCGTTCGGTTTGGTGTCAAGCCAGCACGGACGTGCCGCAGAATGTGACATTATCCCATGGCGCCCCGTGGCCGCTGCTGGTGCGGCCGGCCGGTGAAGGGAAGCGATTGCCACGATGCCAACATGAACACTGCGTAAGGATTCTTGACACTGCCATCAAATGACAGCATGGTCCGATGGTAGCCAGCCGGCTGGGGCCTTCCCGGGCGCCTGGCCATTCCGGCGAGGATCGCCGCTTGTGTGCAATAACACTAATCCAATGAGGAGCCGCGATGTTCAAAGGTTTTATTTTGGGGTGCGTTGTGACCATTGCCGTTGCGCTGGCATGCGGCTTTGCTGCGCTCAGACTCGGCCTTATCCCGGCCAACGCCGACGCCAAACCCGGACCACTGGAAACATGGGCTGCTGACACCTCGCTTACCGCCACTCTGCGCAATCAGGCGCCATCAAGCCCCGACCCGGTCCCCCTTAACGATAAAAATCTCATCGCTGGCGTACAGCTGTTCGCGAAACATTGCGCGATCTGCCACGGTACGGCGCAGGGCGACGCTTCCGCTTCGGCCGTCGCCAAGGGCGAATATCCGGCGCCGCCTCAGCTTGCCACCGACGGGGTCGAGGATGATCCGCCGGGCTACTCGTTCTGGAAGATCAAGCATGGCATTCGCTGGACCGGCATGCCCTCGTGGAAGGGCACGCTCACCGACCAGCAAATCTGGACGCTTGCATTATTCCTCAAGCATATGAACAAACTGCCCCCCGCTGCCCAACAGGCCTGGCAGCAGGTCACGAACTAGCGCCGCCGCGCCTGCGCTCAGTCGGGGCTCCAGCGTCAGAGGTCGCGTTGCCGGATCATGATGGAGCCGTCCTGCTCGTAGGCGCCGTTCTCGATCAGTGTCCTTGCCGCAGCTTGCAGCGCCGTGCGGTTCTCCGCCACCGCGCGCATCGGCTGTTCCGGCGAGGCGCGGAACCGTTTCACCAGCAACTCCGCGGAGATCCGGCACAGCACACGCTTCTTGTTCACTTCAGCGGCGAGGGTCGCCACATGCGTGATCGGATTCCAGCATTCGACCAGGGGAAAACCGATCTGCGGTTCGTCGAGCGATGAACCCTTGTTGCCGCTCCTGTACATGGCGCGCTCCGGTCAGGTGTGAAATATACAGTATACCGCAGGCGTGGCCCGAGGCCGATCGGCGCGCGAAATCGGCTACGGCCGCAGCGGTCCCGGCCGCCGGTGGCATCCCTACGGTTGATGCAGCACGCTACCCAACGCCCAGGGCAATAAGCCATAAACGAAAGCGACAATAAGCACCGTACCGATGACATTAAGCACCACGCCAACACGCGCCATCTCGGGCACTGTCACTGCGTGACTGCCGAAGACCACCGCATTGGGTGGCGTCGCCACCGGCAGCATGAACGCATACGACGCGGCCACGGCGACCGCCACCATCAGCGTCAACGGCTGCTGACCCGTGGCCATGGCCAGGCTTCCCATCAACGGCACGAATAGCGTTGCGGTCGCGGTATTGGAGGTGACCTCTGTAAGAAACACCACCAGCACGGTGCAGCTCGCCACGATCACCAGCGTCGGGGCGGCTCCCAGTGTCCGGAGGCTTCCGGCAATGGCGGCACTCAAGCCGGTTTCGCCGAATCCGGCCGCCAGCGCGAAGCCGCCGCCGAACAGCAGCATGATGTCCCACGGTATTCGCACGGCGGTATCCCAGTCCAGCAGGCGCTGGCCCGGTGCCTCACCCGACGGCATGACAAACAGTGCCAGGCCACCGGCAACCGCAATGGTGGAATCATCAATCCCCGCCAGCACACCGGCCGGCAGGAAACCGCGCGCGATCCAGGACAGAGCGACCAGCGCGAAAATCACCAGCACCCGCCATTCCGCACCGCTAATCGCACCCAGTTGCCCCAGCTCAGCCCGGATGATCTCCTGGCTGCCCGGCAACGGGTCCAGACTGCGCCGGTAGCGACCGTAAACCAGCACCAGCCAGCTCAACAACAGCATCACCAGCGACAGCGGCAACCCGAACAGCATCCACCGGGCGAAACCGATCCGGATGCCGTAGAGCTTGTAGGCCATGCCGGCCAGGACCGCATTGGGTGGTGTTCCGATCAAAGTGGCCACGCCGCCGATCGAGGCCGCGTAGGCGATGGCCAGCATCAGTACGATCCCGAAACCAGCCGGCACCGGCGGCCGGTCTCCGGTATGCCCGTCACCGCTGACCTGACCCAGCACGGCGGTGGCGATCGGCAGCATCATCATGGCGGTAGCGGTGTTGCTGAGCCACATCGACAGGAATGCGGTCGCGCACATGAAGCCGAAGATGAGACGACGCGGGGAAACGCCCACCCGGTTGATCGTGTGCAGCGCGATCCGCCGGTGCAGCCCCCAGCGCTCGATCGTCACGGCCAGCAGGAAACCGCCCAGGAACAGAAAGATCAAGTGGCTGCCGTAAGCCGCGCTGACCTGCGCCGGCGACATCACCCCGAACGTCGGGAACACGACCAGCGGCACCAGCGCAGTAGCCGCCAGCGGCAATGCCTCGGTCACCCACCAGAGTGCCATCAAACCCGCGGTCAGCGCGACTATCCAGGCCGCCAGGCCCAGCGCACCCGGCGGCCCCAGCAGTGCCCCTGCCACAAACCCGCCGGCACCCAACAGCAATCCAGTCGCTTTCAACCGCTTCGCCACGCTGTCCATCCCCGGCGGTCGCAACCGCCGCCGCGTTCGCTACAATGCCCGCACGATTGTCACCGCAAACCCGAGGAATATCATGCGAGCCGTTTACTATCAGCGCACCGGCCCGGCCAGCGACGTCCTGCAACTGGGCGATCTGCCGACACCAACACCCGGGCCGGGCGAAGTCAGGGTCCGGCTTTCCTGGTCCGGGGTCAACCCGTCCGACGTCAAGAGCCGGGCCGGCCTGCGGTCCGCTCAGTTGCCCTTCCCTACGATTGTCCCGCACAGCGACGGCGCCGGTGTTGTCGATGCGGTCGGTCCGGGTGTCGACCACAGCCGGGTCGGCCAGCGGGTCTGGGTCTGGAACGCCGCCTGGGGCCGGCCGCACGGCACAGCCGCGGAATACGTGGTGCTGCCGGCCGATCAGGCCGTGGCGTTGCCCGAAGCGGTCGCGCTCGACGCTGGTGCCTGCCTGGGCATCCCCGCCCTGACGGCATATCACGCGGTAACGGTCAATGGCGGTGTGGCGGGAAAATGCGTGCTGATCGCCGGCGGCGCTGGCGCCGTGGCCCAGTATGCCATCCAGATCGCCCGGCAGCTGGGTGCGGCCCGCATCATCAGCACCATCAGCAGCCCGGAGAAAGCCGCGGTTGCCACTGCGGCCGGTGCCGACGAGGTCATCAACTACCGCACCGACGCCGTCGCCGCCCGGGTCCGCGAACTCACCGGCGGCCAGGGCATCGACCGGATCATCGAGGTGGATCTGGCCGGAAACATCGGCCTTGACCTCGACATCATCCGCAACGACGGCGAGATTGTCGCCTACGGCAGCAATGCGCCCGAGATTGCCGTGCCGTTCTTTCCGGCGATCGTCAAGAATGCCGCCCTGCAGTTCTTCATCGTCTACAACCTCAATCCCAGCGATCGCGCGGCGGCGCTGACCGGACTGACCGGTCTGCTGAAAACCGGCGATCTACAGCACCGAATCGCCGCCCGCCTCCCGCTGGCCCGCACCGCCGAGGGCCACGAAATGGTGGAACAGGGCCGTGTCATCGGCAATGTGGTCATCGCCGTGGAGTAACCCGGCGAAGCGCCCGCCACGGCTCATGACATGGCTTCATCCGGGTCGGTTGCGCCGAAACTTCGCTCGGCGTGCGGAGTGTGGCCGAAGAACTCCCGGTAACTCTTGCTGAAGTGGGAATGCGACGCGAATCCCGTCGCCAGCGAGACGTTCATGACCGACAGACCGGTCTGGGTCAGCAACAAGCGGGCGTGGCGCAGGCGCACGTGCAGATAGTAGCGTTGCGGCGTGCATTGCTGATACTTACGGAACAGCCGCTCCAGCTGGCGCAGCGACAGGCCGCAGCGAGCCGCTATGATAGCGGCGGCCAGCGGCTGCTCGAGATGCGCGGTCATCAGATTGATGGCTGCCGCCAGATGCGGTGACTGGCGTAGCAACAACAGTTGCTCGGCCCGGCGCTGGTTGTCACCGGGCGTGCGCAGGCGGTCATGCAGGAACTGTTCGCCCACCCGGGTCGCCAGCAGCGCGCCGTGGTCGCGGGCGATCAGATGCAGCATCAGATCGAGCGCCGCGGTACCGCCAGAGCAGGTGTAGCGATTGCGGTCGATCTCGTAGACATGCTCGGTCACCTCCAGTTGCGGAAAACTTTCCCGCAGGCTGAGCACGTTTTCCCAATGGATGGTACAGCGGTAGCCGTCCAGCAGACCGGCCTGCGCCAGCACATAGGTTCCGGTGCTGATGGCGCCCAGCCCGACACCACGGCGGGCCTGGGCGCGCAGCCAGGAGGTCAATGCCGGGTCGCTGTGCCGCTGCACATCAAGCCCGGCGCAGACCAGCAACAGATCGGACCAGTGGCTCTCCACCAGTCCGGCCTGGGGCACCAGCGCGATGCCGTTACTGGCTTCGACCCGGGTCGCGCCCGCCGCATACAAACGCCATTGGTATAACTGGGTGCCAGCAATCCGGTTGGCCGCCCGAAGCGGTTCGACCGCCGCGGTGAAGGCCATCAACGGGAGTTGCGGCACCAGCACAAAACCGACCCGCAGCGCTCGTGCGCCGGCTGCCGTCATCCTCATCTCCAAACGCGGTTGTTGCGGAAAATACGTTACCATCTTCGGCCACGACAATGATCACCGGAGATCGTCAGTTTTGACCTCTCGCCCGTCACGCCGGAAAGCCCTGCGCCAGGCCTGGACCAGCTGGGCCGACCACGACGGTTCGCCGCCGCCTGGCTCTGCCATCCGGCGTGACGAGGAGCACGAACATCAGGTCGCGCTGATGGCCTGGCGCGATGTGCTGCGTGAGGCCTTCCCCGAGGTGGGCCTGCTGTTCGCGATCCCCAATGGCGGACTGCGCCGGCCCCGCACCGCCGGCCGGCTCAAGGCTGAGGGTGCCCAGGACGGGGTGCCGGACCTGCTGCTTCCGGTATCCCGCGACGCCTGCCCCGGTCTGTTCATCGAAATGAAATCGACGGTCGGCCGGCTATCGGCGCGTCAGCGCTGGTGGCGCGATGCCCTGGCCGGGCAGGGTTACCGGGTTGAACTCGCGCGCAGCTGGACCGCGGCTTGCACCCTGATTGCCGGTCATCTCGATCTGCCGGCCGTACTCATCCCTCCGCACGGCACACCACCCGCCCATGCCGGCCAGACCACCGGGCTCCTGCTCGGCAGCTGGTCAAACCGGCGTGGTCAGCGTTAACCATCCCGTTTTGATAAGATCGGGTTAATATTAAGCGCTGGCCCGCATGGCCGGTAGGGTCGCGGGCAACGCCTCACAACCTAACGATAAGGAGACAGCTTATGCCAGTCCGATTCACCCGCCGTTCATTTATCAAGGGCGTCACGCTGACGGGCGCTGCCGCCGCCGTAGGACCCTGGATCATCAGCCGCCCCGCCGAGGCCGCCGAACCGCTCAAAGTCGCGGTCTATGGCGGGGTGTTCAAGGATGTTCTGGACAAGGTTCTGTTCGCACCCTTTCGCAAAGAGACCGGTATCGCGGTGGAATCGCGCCCGGAGCCGACCGGGTCGGTCATGTTCGTGCAGCTCAGCAATGCCGTGCCGGCGGGCCAGGCCCCGGTGGACGTGGCCATGATCAAGGTCACCGAAACCATCAAAGGCGTGCGCACCGGCCTGTGGCTTCCGTACGACGAAAGCGCCATGGACAATCTGAAGAACGTCGAGACGCCGTTTTTCGAACGCCACGACGGCAAGCTGTACGCGGTCGCGGCTCTCGCCTGGTATATCAACCTGGTGTACAACAAGCAGTACATCAAGGATCACCCGAGCAGCTGGAAGGCATTCTGGGATCCCAAGTACAAGGGCGACCTGGCCCTGCTCGCCCTGCCCGGCAACAGCTACCTGCTGGACATCACCGCCAAGCTGTATTTCGGCGGTAACGATGTCCTCAAGACCAAGGAAGGTGTGCTCAAGGTACTCAACAAGCTGGCCGAGGTGAAGCAGAACGTCGCCTTGTGGTTCAAGGATGAGGCCACCTTCGAGAGCGCATTGCAGTCCGGCAACATCCCCATGGGCCAGCTCTACAATGACGTCACGCAGGTGATGCGTGACAAGGGGGCGCCAGTGGAATCGGTGTTCCCGGACGAGGGCCCGGTGGTCGATCGCGGCAACTGGGTCATCATCAAGACGACCAAGAAAGCCAAGGAGGCAATGGCCTTCATCAATTACGCCTGCCGGCCCAAGGTCCAGGAAAAGATCAGCGAAAATCTCTACACCATTCCCTCGGTGCATCAGGATCTGGTACACCTGCCGGAAAAACTCTCCAAACGCGTGCTGGGACCCGGCCCCGACAAGGCCATCATTCCCTACTATCCGCTGTATCTGGACCGGGCCGACTGGCTGCAGGACCAGTGGGACAAGACCCTGGTCGGCTGAAACCCTAAGCATTCCCTTCCGCGCGGGCGGGGCGTGACCGTACCCCGCCCCAACCCACCGAGACCACTCGATGAGTTCGATCACGCTGACCGAAGTCGAAAAGCGCTTCGGCTCCAATGTCGCGGTCCACAGCGTATCGCTGACCGTGCCGCAGGGTCAGTTTCTCAGTCTGCTGGGACCCTCGGGCTGCGGCAAGACGACCACGCTGCGCATGATCGCCGGCTTCATCGCCCCTACCGGGGGCGAGATCCTGTTCGACCATAACAGTGTCACCCGGTTGCCGCCCTACCGCCGAGATATTGGCATGGTGTTCCAGTCGCTGGCGCTGTTCCCGCACATGAGTGTATTCGACAACATTGCCTATGGACTGAAACTGCGCCGCATGGCAACCGCCGCGATCCGCAGCCGGGTTGGTGAGATGCTGGACCTGGTGCAGCTCGGCGCGCTCGCTGACCGGCGGCCGGATGAGCTTTCCGGCGGTCAGCGCCAGCGCGTTGCCTTCGCCCGTGCCCTGGCCGTTAATCCCCGGATCCTGCTGCTGGATGAACCGTTCGCCGCCCTGGACCGTAAGCTGCGCGAGGAAATGCAGGTCGAACTGCGCCGGCTGCATGAACAGTTGCGCATCACCACCGTCTTCGTCACCCACGATCAGCGCGAGGCATTCACGCTGTCGGACCGGCTGGCGGTGATGAATCAGGGCCGCATCGAACAGCTCGACACGCCGCGCGCAATCTACTACCGGCCGACGACCCGCTTCATTGCCGATTTCGTCGGCAACGCCAATCTGCTGGCAGCGGTGGTGGAAAGCCGCGATGCGCAGACCGTCGAGGTACGCCTCACCGACGAACCGGTAAGCCTTCGCGTCCCGGTCGAGCAGCCGCAACAATGGCGCCAGGGCCAGCAGGTCACGCTGTTCGTGCGGCCCGAGTTCCTCTCCATCGACACCGCCGCCACGCAAGCGGACGCGGAGCCGCTGCTGGATGCGACCGTCAGCCTGATCCGTTTCGTTGGTGAGTTGCTCGAAATCCGGCTGCGCACCAGCGGCGGCCATGACCTCGTGGTAACCCATCAGGGAGCCGCCGCACCCACGCTGGAACACGGTCAGGCAGTGCGCGTGCGGCTGGTACCCGAACACATGCACCTGCTGGCCTAGGAGGCGGATTATGGACTGGACCCCGCGCTGGCTCCGCGGCACGCTGCTGGCCTATCCCACCGCTCTGCTGGGCGTGTTTTTCCTGCTGCCTCTGGTCAGTCTGGTATTGTTCAGCGTCTATACCCATGTCTCCGGACAGGGCTTGTACGTGCCGAGGCTGACGCTGGCGAACTATGCCAAGGCACTGCAGCCGTTCTACCTGGAGCGGCTCTGGTTCACGATCTGGTTCGCGGGCCTGACCGCCGCGGTCTGCCTGGTGCTGGCGCTGCCATTCACTTACGTGGTGGCCCGGCTGCGGTCAGGCGTGTTGCGCCAGAGCCTGATGGGGCTGACCGTGAGCACGCTGTGGCTCACCACGGTGGTGCGGGCCTTCGGCTGGTCGGTACTGTTCTCGCGCACCTCGGGTATCGGCCAGCTGTTCGCCGCAGTCGGCATCACCACGGTGCCGCAGAACTACTCGCCCAGCTTCATGGCCACGCTGGTGGGCATGGTCTACATCTACTTCCCGTTCATGGTACTGAGCCTGTACGCGGCATTGCGCGAACTCAATCCGGAACTGGAGGAGGCCTCGCTCATTCTCGGCGCCACGCCGCGTCAGACCTTTACCCGAGTGGTCCTGCCGCTGGTTCGCCCGGCGTTATTGACCGGCAGTGCGTTCGTGTTTCTGCTCACCGTTGGCACCTTCATCATTCCGGATGTACTGGGCACTCCGGCGCAGTGGACCAGTTCGGTGCTGATCACCAATGCCGTGGCCTACAACAGCAATCTGCCGTTCGGCGCCGCGCTGGCGGTGGTGCTGGCGATCACCGTCGGCGTTCTGCTACTGCTGCTGAGCGTCGCCCTGCGGCCACGCCGGAGAACGGCACCATGAGCACGGCACGACACGATCCGTTCACCCTGGCCCTGCGCCTCACCACGGCGTTGGTGGTGGTGCTGCTGTGCGCGCCGCTGGTGGTGATCATCGGCGCCTCGTTCACTGCCGGCAGTTTCATGGCATTTCCCCCGCAGGGACTGTCGCTGCGCTGGTACGACCAGTTGCTGCATGCCGATGACTGGCTCGCCGCCATCCGCACCAGCCTGATCGTGGCGGTCGCCTCGGCGCTGCTGGCCACCAGCATCGGGCTTAGCCTGGGGCTGGCGCTGGCACGGGCCCGAACCCGGCTCAAACCACTATTGCGCGGACTGGCACTGCTGCCGCTGCTGTTTCCGCCCGTAGTCATCGGGGTGGCATTTCTGGGGTTTTATTTCCACCTCGGCTGGACCCAGTACGGCCTGCTCAAACTGATTCTTTCGCATGCCGTGTTCAACGCCCCGTTTCCGTTTCTGCTGACCTACGGCGCGCTGGCCAAGATCAACCCGGAGGTCGAACAGGCCGCCATGAGCCTCGGCGCCAGCGGTACTCAGGTACTGCGCACCATCACCCTGCCCCTGCTGTACGGCGAGATCTTCGCGAGCCTGACCTTGAGCTTCGTGCTCTCGCTGAACGATTTCATCATCGCGTTTCTGGTGTCCACCTTCACCATCACCACGCTGCCGATCCAGATCTTCTCGTCGCTGCGCTACTCCTATTCCCCGCTGATCGCCGTGGCCTCGTCGCTGTTCATTCTGGCGACCTTCGTTGCGGTCTACCTGATCGCGCGGCTGACCCGGGGAGTATTCGACTGATGGCCGCCGCCTGGACGTTGGCGCTGGTGCAGGAAGCGCCGAGTGCCGCCGACCCGGATACCAATCTGACCCGGGTCACCGAGGTCCTGGCCCGGCTGGCCGGGTGGGGAGACGACCGGCCACGGCTGGCGGTGTTTCCTGAGCTGTTCGTCAGCGGCTACGATCTCGCCCTTGTGCCAGAATATGCGATCGCCGCCGACGGCCCGGAGCTGGCTGCGTTAGCGACGGCCTGCGGCGCCAACGGGATCGGTCTGGTCACCGGCTTTGCCGAGCGCGCGCGCGACGGGCGACTGTATGATTCCGCGGCAGTCATCGACCGCCACGGTGAACTGCGCGGCTGTTACCGCAAGCTGCATCTGTATGCGGACGAACGCCGCGTGTTTTGCGCCGGCGACCAGCCCGGCGTGTTCGATGTGGACGGTCTGCGGCTGGGGGTTGGCATCTGTTTCGACCTCGAGTTTCCCGAATACAGCCGGCTGCTGGCTCTGGCCGGCGCCGAGGTACTGTGCTTCCCGACCGCCAACATGCGACCCTGGCAACATTACCAGCAGGTCTACGGGCCGGCCCGGGCGCTGGAAAACCAGCGGGTCATCGTCATCGTCAACCGGGTCGGCCACCAGGGCGGCATGGATTTCTTCGGGCGCAGTGCTGTCTGGGGGCCCGACGGATCGTGCCTGGCCGCCGGCCCGGCCGACCGGCCCTGGCTGGGGCTGGCGCGAATTGAATCCACACTGACAGAAGCCGTCGCCGCCCTGCCATTTCACTACCTGGACGAGCGGCGCCCCGAAACCTATAGTGCCCTGCTCGGCGGACCTTCCCGCATCGTTACCCCCGGAGCTTCCGATGACTGAACAGCAGCCGTACCGGCCCCGTTTCATGGAAATCCCCAGCTTCATGCGTCTGCCGATCGTGCACGACCCGGCCGAGGTCGACATCGGTCTGGTCGGCATCCCGTTCGATCTGGCGGTGACCAACCGGCCGGGCACCCGCCACGGGCCGCGCCAGGTCCGCGACCAATCGACGATGATGCGCGCCACCCATCACCTGAGTCACCTGACACCGGCGCAGCTGTGCCGGCTCGGCGACCTCGGAGACACCCCCATCAACCTGTTCAGCATCGGCCAGAGCCTGGCCAGTATCGAGGGCTTCTTCCGGGACCTGCACCAGGCCGGAACGGTACCGCTAAGCTGCGGCGGTGACCACCTCTCAACCCTGCCCATCCTGCGCGCCATCGCCCGCGAACGTCCGGTGGGACTGGTCCACTTCGACGCCCACTGCGACACCGGCGGCCCCTACATGGGGGTCGCCGAGCACCACGGCGCCACCTTCAAGCTGGCGGTGGAGGAAGGTCTGCTCGACCCCCGGCGCACTATCCAGATCGGCATCCGCGGCTCGATGAACGACGAGCGTATGTGGCAATTCTCCTACGACAGCGGCATGCGGGTGATCGGCATCGAGGAGTTTTACGAAATGGGCGTCGACGCGGTGATCGCTGAGGCCCGCCGGGTGGCCGGCGACGGCCCCACTTACATCAGCTTCGATGTCGACGGCATGGACCCGATCTATGCGCCCGGCACCGGCACCCCGGAGGCCGGCGGCTTCACCATGTTCGAGGCCCAGCGCATGGTGCGCGGGCTGCGCGGGCTGGATCTGATCGGCGCCGACGTGGTCGAGGTATCGCCGCCATTCGACCCCAGCGGCCTCACGGCACTGCACGCCGCCACCATCATGTTCGAGATCCTCTGCATCATGGCCGAGTCGGTCGCGCTGAGCAAAAACCGGACCTGAGCCATCCGCTCAACGGGGTCCCAGTTGCAGATAAACCGCGTTATGGCCGGCCGTGGTATGACCATAGCCAAGATAAAACGGCCCCAGGAACGTGTCGACGCCCAGGAAAATGCTGGCGGCGAGTTTCAGGCTGTTGCCGCCGATGGCATGGCGGCTCGACCAGACATTACCCGCTTCGACTGAACCGCCGGCGAACAGATCGCCGCCAAAGGCGCCTCCCAATCGGGTGACACGGTGATCGTAGACCAGCTTGGCCAGGCCCAGATACTGGCCCTGCAGCTCGCCGTTCTGCAACCCCGACAGGCGCTGGAAGCCGCCCAGTCGGAAGCTGTCGTAAGGCGGCAACTCCCCGTCCAGGCGCGCGCCCAGTTCGAGACCCGTGTGCCAGCGGTCGGTGGGCGTGCCGAAGGCATGCGTCCAGCGCAGATCAAACCGGCCATAATTCGTCGGCGCCCCCCAGCTCTGGCGGGTCAGCCACAGCCCCGCCTGGATCTGGTCGCCGCTGCCGGGAAATCCGAGGTTATCGAGCTGGTCGTATTCATAACGCGCCCGCAGGCCCAGCTCGGTGGCATGGGTCTCTGCCAGCCCCGCGACGGACGGCGTCGCCACCGCGTTAATATGGCGCAGCACCGGGCCAATTCGGAGCGTACCGCGGGCGTGCAGATTGAGCCCCAGATCCAGCCCCACGCGGGCCGTCTGGATCCGGTAATCGGTTACTGACTTGCCGTCACTGAACAGTGTCTCGGAGCGGTCCTGGTAGGCCGCGTAGGGTTCTACGAACCAGCGCCCGGTCACATCCAGCGGTTGATAAAACGCTGTCCTGACGCTGCTGGTGCGGCCCAGCAGCAGGTCAGTCTGCCACGCCGCCCCCAACGGATTGACCCAGGTCCGCAGATAGCTGGTCACCAGGCCATAGTCACTGTTGCCGTGCAGATCGGTATCGAAGCCGACGCCAAAGCGCAGGTAGTCCGGGCCCCAGGATTTCTCGTTGACCTGAATGGTCAGGTCATCACCGCCCTGACTGTCCTTGGAAAGCCGGTAAGTGACCCGGTCGAAATCCCCGCGGCCGTAGAGCCGTTGGATGTCAGCGCGCAGCCGCCTGCGGTCCAGCGGCTGGCCGACCCGCGTTTGCAGATAGCTGCGTAACACCCGGGGATTGGTGTAATGGGTGCCCACAATGCGGATCTTTGCGAGCAGCGGCTGTGACGTGCCGCCACCGGCCCGGAATCGCTCGCGCCAGCGGGCGTAGGCGGCCGGCGACAGGCTGAGCCGGCGCAGCCGGCTGCGCTGGGCCAGCGCCGCAGCTTCACCCCGCTCGATAGCCTGCTGGCCGCGGTCAAAATCGATCGCGGAAATATCCCCCAGCCGCGGCTGAATGAGGATGTCCCGCGGGTGCAGCCGGTTCAGCGAGCGCTGCACGTTCTGCTCGGTCAGGATGGCAATCATCTGCGCAGTCACGGCGAGGGCTGAGGTCAGCTCAGAGCGTTTGAGCAGCGGCGTGCCCAGATTCACCGCGATAATCACATCGACACCCATCGCCCGCGCGACGGCCACCGGCAGGTTACGCACCAGGCCGCCATCGACCAGCAACCGGTTGTTGGCCTTCAGCGGTGCAATCACGCCCGGAATCGACATACTGGCCCGCATCGCGGTGGCCAGCGAGCCGTGCTCGAAGATCACTGGCTTGCCCGTCACCAAATCAGTGGCCACCGCCCGGAACGGAATCGGCAGATGATCGAAATTGTCGATGCTGTCGGCGCGCGCCACGAACTGGTGCACAAAGCTGTCCAGCCGCTGCCCGCTGATGGCGCCCTCCGGCAGCACAAAATGCCCGTCACGCAGCCCGATGGAAGCCATAATGTTGGTCCGCTCGTCCTGCTTGCGGCGGTTGCTTAGGCGCTGCCGCGGCGGGTTGTCGCGGAACAGCCGGGCCCAGTGCAGCCCGGTGATCAGTTGCTGCATGCGATCCACCGGCACCCCGGCCGCATAGGCACCGCCGATGATCGCACCCATGCTGGTGCCGGCTATGGCATCGACCGGTACCCGCAACTGTTGCAGCACTTTCAGCACACCGATATGAGCGAGACCGCGGGCGCCGCCGCCACTCAGCACCAGACCGATACGCGGCCGGGCGCAGGCCGCGCCCGCTGCGACCAGCAGAGCACTCACGATCAGTGCCACAGTAACGACGCCGCGGCAACCACTACCGGAGCGGGACATCATGAACGGTTCCTCCCACAGCTCAACCGCGCAGGTAGATCACCACCAGCAGAATCGCCAGCGACACGATCCAGATCAGGATATAAGTGGTCATCGACTGCCGGGCACGATGCTGCTCAAACCACGTACGCGGCCGGATTCCTGTGCACAGGAACACCACCTTCGCGGCCAGGTTGACACACACGATGTTGACCGCCAGCAACAACCCGGCGCCGACGGCCAGTGTCAGCTGGCCCGCGCCCAGCATCAGGCCAAAGGTCGCAGCCGGCGGCAACAGCGCTACCGCCACCATCACCCCCACCAGCACCGCCGGCAGGCTACTGGTGATGGACAGAGCGGCCGCGCCGCCGGAGGCCAGCGCCAGCGCCACCGAATCCAGCCCAACGTTGGTCCGGCCGAGCAATTCGGGGCTCGACAACGCACCCGGCCACAGCCAGCCCACCACCACGGCCAGGCCGGTCGCCATCCCGAGCCCGGCCAGGCTGGTCCGCAGCGACTGGCCCATCAGGCTCAGATCACCCAGTGCCGCCGCCAGTGCCAGTGCCAGATTGGGGCCCAGCAACGGGGCAATAACCATCGCCCCGATCACCACGGCGACGTTGTTCTCGATCAGTCCGATAGTTGCGACCACGGTCGACAGCAGCACCAGCAGCAGATAATCCATATTCAGCCGCGCGCTGCGCGCGACTTCGTTGTACAGGGACTCCCGCGCCGCCCGCACCGAGCCTTCCTCATGCCCGTCATCGGTTTCGGCTGGACGCGGCAGCACCACCTCGGTGGTTAACACCGTGATGCGGTAATCCTCGCTCGTTCCGAGCACGCTCTGCAGGGCGTCAAGGACTTTCTGCAGATCGCCTGGCCGAACCTGCAACCGGGTCAGTTGACGCCCGTCGTCGGCGGTGGGCCCCTGCCAGATGTCGTTCAACTCGTGCTGTTCGGCGATGCTCCCAATGGTTGCTGCATGGCCGGAGTCGGCGATGATATCAATGATCTTCATAGTGCAATCGCAGCCTCGGCCAATCTATCTGGCGTCGTATTCTGACCAAAGCGTAATGTAGCAGCCGTTGCGTCGCGTGGTGCGCAAGCCTAGTCTCATTGCCGTATTAGTGTTATTACCGTATTAGTGATTGTCAGATTCGGCAAATCGATTGGACCGATTCATTGACCCAGGCAGGCACAGGCAGGCACAGGCAACCATGACGACTACCGACCCCAGCGCCGCCCGACACCTGCGCTGGAACTTCCAGACGCTGCCTTACCAGACGGTCGACCGCTCCCGAGTCGCCGATTCCGACCTGCTGTTCTACGTACTGGTGAGCGCCTCCTTTGTCGAGATCACCAGTGACCTCTACGCCCGCAACCTGATCGATTTTTTCAGTGGCGATAGCGAGGTCCAGCAATGGCTGGCGCAACACTGGGAGGCCGAGGAGTTGCAGCACGGCCAGGCCCTTCGACACTATGTAACGACAGTCTGGCCGGAGCTGGATTGGGAACGTGCCTACCGCAGCTTCTACGCCGAATACGCGCTCTTGTGCCGGCCGGAGATGCTGGGTCCGACACGCGCGCTGGAGATGGCCGGCCGCTGCGTGGTCGAAACCGGAACCTGTTCCTATTACACGATGCTCGCCCGGCTCAGCCCGTGCCCGGTGCTGAGCCAGCTGTGTCAGCTCATCCGGACCGACGAGGCCTATCACTACCAGCATTTCCAGCGTTACTTCAGCCGCTACCGGAGCCTCGAGCAGCCCTCACGCGGAATTCTTCTCAAGACTCTGGCACACCGGATCTACGAAATCGACAGCGAGGACGCGCGCGTCGCCTTCCGTCATGCCTGGCAGGCACGCCATCCACAGCAGACCTGGGAGCCCCGCTATTACCGCCAGTTCGCGCGCACGATCCGGACACTGGCGACGACGCACTATCCGTTCCGCATGGCGGCCCACATGCTGACCACACCGCTGGGCCTGTCCCTGCGTAACCAGCAGCGCCTGGAACACACCCTGGCCGCCAGCGCCAGGCTCGCCACCCGCCTGACGGGAAACCGCCGTCAGTCGGTCGCCTGAGGCAGGCCGAAAAAGCGCCTGGCGTTGGCCGTGGTCACCGCCGCCACGGTCTCCTGAGGCTGACCCAGGCAGACGGCCACCAACCGTAACACCTCGGCCAGATACATCGGTTCGTTACGGCGCGTTTTCGGTTTCGGACGCAGGTTCCGGGGCAGCAGGTAAGGGCTGTCCGTCTCCAGCAGCAGTCGTTGCGCCGGAATCCGCCCTACCAGTTCCCGGAGATGCAATCCGCGCCGCTCATCGCAGATCCAGCCGGTAATACCCACGTACAGGTCATGATCGCGGTAGGCGGCCAGTTCCTCGGCAGTCCCGGTGAAGCAGTGTACGACCGCCCGTGGCAGCCGCGGCAGATAGCGCTCGAGAATGGCCATGAAGCGTTCGTGGGCATCACGCTGGTGGAGGAACACCGGCATGCCGAGAGCCACCGCCAGCTCGAGCTGGGCCTCGAAGGCATATTCCTGCTGCGGCCGGGGCGAAAAGTTTCGGTTGAAATCGAGCCCGCACTCGCCGAGCGCAACCACCTCAGGCTGCACTGCCAGCGTCGCGAACAAATCACCGGTGGCCGCATCCCACTCGCTGGCCAGATGCGGGTGCAGGCCGGCGGTGGCAAACAATCGTCCGCCATGGCGGCTAGCGAGTTCGTAGGCCCGGCGGCTCTCGGCCGCGCTGGTGCCGGTCAGAACCAGTTGCGCAACCCCCGCGGCGGCCGCCCGCTCCAGCACGGTGGCGAAGTCGTGGCAGAAGCTCTCATGGCCAAGATTGGCACCGACATCAATCAGCTCCATCACGACACCTTGCCGTCACTGCGCAACTTCACGTAAGACCCGGGCGCATCCTCCAGCACCTGGAGGGCCCCATCACCCGGAACCCGGGCCGCCACCTCTCCGCCCGCGCGCCGTCGGACCCAACGCGACCAGTCCGGCCACCACGAACCCTCATGATAACGGGCCTGCCGCAGCCACTCATCGGCCGAATCGGGCAACCGACCGTAGGCCCAGTAACCGTATTTATTGCGCTCCGGCGGGTTGACCACACCGGCGATATGGCCGGAACCGCCCAGCACGAAGCGGACCTGACCCGCGGTCAGATGGACCCCGAGATAGGTTCCCTTCCAGGGCGCAATGTGATCCTCGCGGGTCGACAGAAAGTACTGCGGTGTACGCACCTTGCCCAGCTCGATCGGCTCGCCGGCCAGATCGATGCCACCCGCCTCCCGGAGCCGGTTGCGCAGATACATGTTCCGGAGGTAAAAGCTGTGCATCCGGCGCGGCATCCGGGTCGAGTCCGAATTCCAGTACAGCAAATCAAACGCCATCGGCTCGCGGCCCAGCAGGTAGTTGTTGACGTAGAACGACCAGATCAGGTCATTGGCCCGCAACATGTTGAACACGTTGGCCATCTGGCTGCCTTCCAGATAACCCCTGCGTTCCATCTCCCGCTCCATCAGCGCCACCTGCTCCTCGTCGACGAACACCGACAGTTCGCCGACATCGGAGAAATCGACCAGGGTGGTCAGAAACGTGGCACTTTTGACCCGATCAGCGTCGCCGACCGCCGCCAGGTAACCCAGAGTGGCCATCAGCAGCGTGCCACCGATGCAATAGCCGATGGCGTTGACCTCGCGCTCGCCGGTGGCCTGCTCGACCGCCTCCAGGGCCGCCAGCGTGCCCTCCAGCAGATAGTCCTCGAAGTCCCGCTCGGCCAGGGCCGCATCGGGATTGACCCAGGACACGACGAACACCGTGAAGCCCTGGTCGACGGCCCACTTGATGAACGAGTTCTTGGGGCGCAGATCGAGAATGTAATATTTATTGATCCACGGCGGCACGATCAGCAGCGGCCGCTGATAGACCTGCTCGGTGCTCGGCGCGTACTGGATAAGCTGCATCAGTGCGGTCTGGAAGACCACCTTGCCGGGCGTAACGGCGACATTCTCACCAAGCCGGAAACCGTCCAGATCGGTCATCCGGATACGCAGTTCACCGCCCCCGCGATTGAGATCCTCGAGCATGTTCTCGAATCCCCGGACCAGGTTCTCGCCGCCGGACTCCAGGGTCGCCTGCATGACCTGCGGATTGGTATGCGGGAAATTCGTCGGCGCCACCGCGTCGAGGTACTGACGGGTGTAAAAATCGACCTTCTCGGCGGTCTTGACGTCAAGTCCGTCTTTGGAGGCGCGGACACTGTGCAGGACGCTCCGCGCCGACAGCAGATAGGCCTGCTTGATGAAGTCATAGTAGGGATTGTCCTGCCACTGGGCGTCGCGGAACCGGCGGTCGCCGGCCTCCGGCTCGATCACCGGCGCCACAGCTTCCCCTTGCAGGCGCTGCCTGGTGCTCTCCCACAGCATTGCCAGGTCCTGATAGTACGCCTTCTGGGATTCCAGCAGTCGGCCTGGATCGGCCAGCACACGCTCGGTGAGCGCCATGAAAGCCTTGGCCACCACCTGGGGATCAGGAATCGTGAAATCATCGCCCTCGGCCTGCCGCTCGGCATACTGCTGCAGCAACTGCTGACTGCGTTCAGCAATCTCCCGGAAGGATTCGGTCAGACGCGCCATATCGGGCGGCGTAACCTCGGGCAGATGGAACGGATCGCGTTGTTCGGCCATGGCACTCGAACTCGCTGCTGGCGGCTGGTGGCAAACGAATGCTGCCGATGATAACAGTTGGTTCCGTGGCCGGCGACCGCGCCTCAGTATCTTGCCGCCGCCACCGGCAGCCCACTACAATGCGCCAGTCCCGGCATTCGGATTGCGGCTCCCGCGATCCGGCCGATCATCCTCACACCCTTCGTAGTTGCCGCGCCAGGCGCACCGCCTTACCGGAGACCGTCAATGCTGTCCGTGCTGCGTTCCACCTGGAGCCTGTTCTTCGGCATCGGCCTGATCATGCTGTGCAATGGACTGCAGGTCACGCTGCTCGGCGTGCGGGCGGCGCTGGCGGGTTTTCCGACCACCGTCACCGGCTTGATCATGACAGCCTACTACCTCGGCTTCCTCGGCGGTTCACAGCTGGTACCCCGCTTCATCAGAGGTGTTGGCCATGTGCGGGTGTTCGCAGCGCTGGCGGCGCTGGCCTCCAGCGCCGTGCTGGTACATGGCGTATTCGTCAATCCGTGGGTGTGGATCAATATGCGGCTGTTGACCGGATTCTGCTACGCCGGTCTTTATGTGGTGGTTGAGAGCTGGATCAACGAGCGTGCCAGCAACGAATCGCGCGGCCAACTGCTGTCGATCTACATGCTGGTTAGCCTCGGCGGTTTCGCGGGCGGCCAGATGCTGCTCAACGTCGGCTCGCCACAGGGTATTGATCTGTTCATCCTGGCCTCGGTGCTGGTCTCGGTGGCACTGGTACCCATATCGCTCACCCCGATCCAGGCGCCGCTGTTCGACCAGTCCGAACACATCAGCCTGAGCCGGCTCTATCACAGTTCCCCGCTGGGCGTGGTGGGCATGATGGGCAGTGGCGTGGCCAATGGCATGCTGCTTGGCATGGGCGCGGTCTATGCCGCGTCTCTGGGCATGTCGGTCTCCCAGATCAGCGGTTTCATGGTCGCCACCCAGATCGGTGCCCTGCTGCTGCAATGGCCGGTCGGTCAACTCTCGGACCGCTTCGACCGCCGGCTGATACTCACCCTGGTTACTTTTCTGGCCGCCGCGGTGGCCTTGCTGGTGATACCCACCGAAACCTCCCGCGGCTGGTCATTGCTGATTCTGATCGGTTTGTTCGGCGGCCTCAACCTGCCGATGTATTCCCTGTGTATCGCCCACACCAACGACCACCTCAGTCCGCGCCAGATGATTGCCGCCAGCGGCACCCTGGTGTTGGCCAACGGCATTGGCGCCAGCATCGGGCCGCTGGGTGGCGCACTGCTGATGGAACGACTGGGTCCGGCCGGTTTCCTGTTAGGGCTGGCCGCGACCCATACGGCGATCGGCGTATTCGCGCTGTACCGCATCACCCGCCGGGCGGCACCGGTGGAACAAGGCGTGTTCGTGGCGGTCGATCCGCAGTCGGCCAGCGTCGCCGTGACACTCGCCGCCGAGGAGCAACTGGAGCAGGAGGCGATCCGCCAGGACGACGCCGACTGAGCGGTGGCGGTGACCGGTTGTCAATCGTGCTGCAGCAGCTGCATCAGGCTGGAGGTATCCCAGCGCCGCCCCCCGCGCGCCTCGACCTGGGCGTAGAACTGATCCACCAGGGCGGTCACCGGCAAGCGGGTACCATTGCGCCGGGCCTCGGCCAGACAGATACCGAGATCCTTGCGCATCCATTCCACGGCAAAACCGTAGTCGAACTTGCCCGCCAGCATGGTCTCACCGCGATTCTCCATCTGCCAGGACTGGGCTGCGCCCTTGCTGATGACCGACAGCACCCGGTGGCTATCCAGCCCGGCCCGTTCACTGAAGTTGAGCGCCTCGGACAGCCCCTGCACCATCCCCGCGATGGCGATCTGGTTGACCATCTTGGTGAGCTGACCGCTGCCGGCCGGCCCCATCAGGGTAACGGCACGCGCATAGCAGTCAACGACCGGTTCAGCGGCCGCGAACGCCTCCGGCGTCCCACCCGTCATTACCGTCAGCACACCATTCTGCGCCCCTGTCTCGCCGCCGGAGATGGGGGCATCGAGGAACTGGACCCCGCGGTCAGCCGCCGCCGCGGCCAGCTCGCGGGCCAGCTCCGCCGAGGCCGTGGTGTGATCGACCAGCACCGCACCCGCCGCCATGCCTGCCAGCGCGCCATCGTCGCCATGAACCACGGCGCGCACGTCGTCATCGTTACCAACGCAGGTAAACACCAGATCACAATTGGCCGCGGCCGCGGCCGGCGTCGCCGCGGAAGTCCCCGGGTACTGCTGCAGCCACTGCTCGGCGCGGTGTGAAGTACGGTTGTAGACGGTGACATCATGGCCGGCCCGTGCCAGATGCCCGGCCATCGGAAACCCCATTACGCCGAGGCCGATGAAGGCGACTTTGCGTGCTTCACTCATAACGCACTCCAGAGTGGATGGATCAGGATGGAAAACGTGCCAGTATCTGCTCGCGCTGGCGCAGCCCGGCGAGCAACGCCAGATAGTCGTGATGCTCCGGCGGCAGCACGCCGTGACGGATCAGAAAATCAATCACGACCAGCGAGCAGTTGAACTTGAACTCGGTGCTGTAGCGCACCACGGCCGCCACCTGTTCGACCGGCCACAGATAGAACCCGTCGACCTCGCCATCGGTATTGCGCGGCACAAAATCGGCCGGCAATTCCAGATCAAACACATACACCACGTCGGGTCTCAGCCCGGCCGTAGTTTCCAGGCAATAGCTGATGGCACCGGCCGGGCGGGCCTGACGCGCAAGATCCTCGGCGATGGCGGCTTCCTCGGCACATTCCTTGACGACATTGTCGAGCAGCCCCATCCCGGCCGGTTGGCCACCGGCGACCATCTGATCAAGCTTACCCGGCGCGGTGGGCTTGTTCCGGGCGCGCCGTCCCAGCCACATCCTGAGTCCGTCGGACGCACGCACGTAGCCGTTGACATGGACCCCGTAACCGCAAACCCCGAACGGCTGCACTGCGGCCCGTTCGATGACCATGCACGGTGGTTCGGCAAAATACCGGTTCACCGCATACGGCTCGTCCCACCAGTGATCGCCGAACCAGCCCTCGGCACGCAGTTCGGCCAGCACGCCGGCCATCGCCGCGCTGCGCTCAGCCGGGCTCGCCGCCGGCCGATCAAGCGCCTCGACCAACCTGACCTGGGCGTCATCGACCCTGAACACCCGCGGCCAGCGCCGCAGCTCTGCCGCCAGTGCCCGGCGGACGAAACCGATCCGCTGCCCGGCCACCCGCCACGGCAGAAAATCACCAGGATCACAGCGGTTGGCCTCGGCAATACGATCGAGAAAACTCATGGTTCGGCAGTATACGGACCGGGCGCGGGCAATGCCACGATGTCCAGGCTTCTGCCCGCCGGCTGGCGGCAACCTGTTAGCTGGCGAACGGCACCCGTACCCAACCACGCCCAGGTTTCAAACCCAGGCTACGACTGGTATCGGTAGTGGTCATCGGTTACGCTCTGGTTATCGAATTCAGGGTACAGGATCTGACCGCATGCGGCGCGTGGTATTCAATCAGAAGGGCGGCGTCGGCAAGTCCACCATCGCCTGCAACCTGGCGGCCATCAGTGCGGCCCGGGGTCAGCGCACGCTGCTGGTGGACCTCGATCCTCAGGCCAACAGCACCCATTATCTGCTGGGCGCCGGCACGGCCGGAGCCGAACCAACGCTGGCCGACTTCTTCGACCAGGTGCTGGCGTTCCGCCTGATGCAGAACCCGCCGGAACACTATGTGCTGCCGACACCGTTCCCCGGGCTGCAGATTATGGCGGCCCACCCGCTGCTGGACGAGCTGGAGAGCAAGCTGGAGGCGCGCTATAAGATGTACAAGCTGCGCGAGGCCCTGAACACGCTCGACGGCTTCGATGCCATCTACCTGGATACACCGCCAGCGCTTAACTTTTATTCCCGCTCGGCGCTGATTGCCGCCGAGCGCTGTCTGATCCCATTCGACTGCGACGATTTCTCGCGCCGCGCGCTGTACCAGCTGCTCGGAACCTTGCAGGAACTGCGCGGCGACCACAACCCGGGGCTGCAACTGGAAGGCATCGTGGTCAACCAGTACCAGAGTCGGGCGCGGCTGCCCGCCGAGCTGGTGACCCAATTGCGGGCTGAAGGGCTGCCGGTGCTGGATGCCTTCCTGTCCAGCTCGGTCAAAGTCCGGGAATCGCACCAGCAGGCGCGGCCGCTGATTCATCTGGACCCGGCCCACAAGCTGACCCGGGAATTCGAAGCCTTATACGACCGCCTCACCCACAACGTCAGCGAGCAGGTCTGAGCCCGGATCGCGGACCCCGGGCATCGCTGGCCAGCGCGGGGTTGCCGTATACTGACGGCCTTTCCACCTGTTCCATTTGAGACTAGCCATGCGTATCGAAGCCGATCTCAAGCTGGGGTTCAAGGATGTCATGATCCGGCCCAAGCGCTCGACCCTGAAAAGCCGTTCCCAGGTGTCGCTGGAGCGGACCTTCACCTTCCTGCACACCGGCAAGAGCTGGACCGGGGTGCCAATCATGGCGGCCAACATGGACACCGTAGGCACCTTTCCCATGGCCCGGGCGCTGGCCGGGAATCACCTGTTCACCACGCTGCACAAACATTACGACGTAGCGCCAGTGGAGCGACTTCCTGGCCACTGCGCCGGCCACACTGTACAACCATATGGCGGTCAGCACCGGCATCAGCGATGCCGATTCACAGCGCCTCGACCAGATTCTGGCGCGCCATCCCCAGATCGAGTTCATCTGCATCGACGTGGCCAACGGCTACTGCCGAGCATTTCGTCGAGTTCGTCAAACGGGTGCGCGAGGCCCATCCCGACAGCATCATCATTGCCGGCAACGTGGTCACCGGCGAGATGGTGGAGGAACTGCTGCTCTCCGGCGCCGATATCGTCAAGGTGGGCATCGGCCCCGGCTCGGTCTGCACGACCCGAATCAAGACCGGTGTCGGCTATCCGCAACTGTCGGCCATCATTGAATGCGCCGACGCCGCCCACGGTCTGAGTGGGCAGATCATCTCCGATGGCGGTTGCACCAATCCCGGTGATATCGCCAAGGCTTTCGGTGCCGGGGCGGACTTCGTCATGCTGGGCGGCATGTTCGCCGGCCACGACGAATGCGGCGGCGATGTGGTCGAGCGGGACGGCAAACGCGTCATGCTGTTCTACGGCATGAGCTCCGAGACCGCGATGAGCAAGCACAGCGGTGGCGTGGCCGACTACCGGGCCTCCGAGGGCAAGACCGTCCACGTACCCTATCGCGGGCCGGTCGACGATACTGTCAAGGATATTCTGGGCGGGCTGCGATCGGCCTGCACCTACGTCGGTGCCCACCAGCTCAAAGAGCTGACCAAGCGCACCACCTTCGTGCGAGTCCGCGAGCAGCACAACCCGGTTTTCGGCACCCAGGGCTGATAGCAGGCGGTGTCCTCGGCGTCGTCCAAGCTGGTCATCCTGGCCGCGCTGACCGGCAATCTGCTGATCGCACTGACCAAGTTCATTGCGGCAGCGGTTACCGGCAGCTCAGCGATGCTGGCGGAAGGCGTACACTCGCTGGTCGACACCGGCAATCAGGTGCTACTGCTGTACGGCTTGCACCGTGCCGCCCGGCCAGCGGACGGGCTGTATCCGTTCGGCTATGGCAAGGAAGTCTATTTCTGGAGCTTCGTGGTCGCGATTCTGGTGTTCGCAGCCGGCGCCGGGGTATCGATCTACGAAGGCATCCTGCACATTCGCCAGCCGGCGCCGGTGGAAGACGTCGGCGTCAACTATGTGGTGCTGGCGCTAGCGCTGATGTTCGAGGGCGGTTCGCTGTGGGTGGCCCGGCGCGAGTTCGCCCGCAGCAAAGGCCGGCGCGGCTATCTGGAAGCGGTTCATCACGGCAAGGACCCGTCCCAGTTCGTGGTACTGTTCGAGGACAGCGCCGCGGTGCTGGGCCTGCTGGTCGCCTTTACCGGTATCGCCCTGGCCCAGCTAACCGGCGCCGCCTGGCTGGACGGCGCGGCGTCGGTGGTGATCGGTCTCATCCTGACATTCACCGCCGCCTGGCTGGCTCGCGAAACCAAGGGCTTGCTAATCGGCGAAAGCGCCGACAGCGCCACTGTCCAGGGCATCCGCGGTCTGCTGCAGGCGCAGGCGGGCATCGCTCATGTCAACGAAGTCCTGACGTTGCACATGGGGCCAGAGTTCGTCCTGGTAACCATCAGCATGGAGTTCGACGATGCCCTCACGGCGGATACCATCGAGGGCCTGATCCAGCGCCTCGACGGTGCCATCAAGCAACGCTATCCACTGGTTAAACGAGTTTATATGGAAGCTGAAGCGCGGCGGGCGCGGCGCACCAGAGACCGCTAGCGACCTAGCGCGCATCCCCGCACGGACCCGGGCTGCAATGCTGGATCCGGCCACCCGCCGGCGGCAAGTGACTGATCGTTGTGCTAATGTGAGAGTGCAGAGTTCCGCCAGCTCAGGTCACTCCAGCAGGTGGTATTGCCTGAACCAGCGAATGATTCTGCTGCAGCCAGTCGGAATGTGGCTGGCCACTGTCGGGTAACTTCCCTGGGCTGATTACCCGGTCGTGCCATTTCCGTCAACCCAGCGGGATACTCGCTCTGATGAACATCTATGTGGGCAATCTGCCGTTCGATGTAACCGAAGAAGAATTGCGTGACATGTTCAGTGGTTTCGGCACTGTCACCAGCGCCAGTCTCATTACCGACAAGTTTTCCGGCCAGTCCAAGGGCTTCGGCTTCATCGAGATGGCCGACAACGCGGCCGCGGACGACGCGATCAAAGCACTCAACGAGAGCGCGCTCAAGGGTCGCCGGATCAAGGTCAACCAGGCCAAACCCCGAACCGAACGCCCGCCCCGCGGGCCGCGCTACTGAGCTTGACGGGCGCCGCTACGGTTGCGGCGCCCTGCCCGGCAGACGCTCACAGCGCCGCCTCCACCCGTGGATAGATCTGGCCGGCCTTGTTCAGCATGAACCGGTAGACTTTGCCAGGTTCCATTCGCACATAGACGCCGTTGCCATAGACTGCGGTGATACCGTATTTCTTCAGCTTGCCGGGGTCGTTGGCCAGCTTCCAGATAGCCTTCCAGAACTGGGCGCGGAAATCTTTCTTGAGGGTGATCTTGTCCCACAGGTCCGGCGCCGGCAGGAGCGCCCGATAGCGCTGCGGGGTCTCGCCCGGATGCTCCAGCTGCTGGCCCTGGGCGGGCGCGGTGTCGTCGCCGTACAGCCGGCGCCACAGAAACAGCGAGTGCTGTTTGCCATCCAGCACCATCTGGTCGGCGAACTTGACCACCAGCGCGTCGAAGTGGACCACGTCACCGGTCACCGTGTACTGGCCGTCGAGTACGCGCTGCGTCGCGTCTTTGGGATCGGTTTCGTAGAACGCCAGTGTGGTCCGGGTATGACCGTCGACACGGCGCTGGTCGATGACCTTGGCATAGCCTATCTGGCGGGCCTGGGTCAGTCGTGTCAAAGCCGCCTTGAGCTGGTGATTCTCGGTCAGGAACTGCTGGAACGTGCCCACCGAGCGGTACACCACCAGACCCCAGATGCCGACTACCACCAGAAACACCATCAGCAACAGCTTGATCAACCCGGCCTGGCGACGGTGCCTGCCGTTCGTCACCCTCATCGTTCGCATCGGTCTCTGTCAGCCGCCCCGCCGCATCTTAGCATGGCCAGCCGGCGGCGCCGCTTGACCACTTGCGAGGCCTCACTTACAGTGCCGGAATACCGCCCCAAAAGGCCTTTGCCGACAAGGCTCTAGCTACGCGCGTGGCGGCACCCGCGCCGGGCCGATAGCCACTGCCGACCGGAACGGTCTGCCGGTGGTGCGCTGCCCACTAATCAACAGTTCGTTTAGACTGCCCGGTTATTGGTGAATCGGATGCCGTCAGCTGCCACCAGAACGGAGCACACCACAGATGTCTCTGGCAACAGTCACCCTCGACGACAAGTACAGTCTGGATTCCGGCCGTGTGTACCTGACCGGCACCCAGGCCCTGGTACGGCTGCCGATGCTGCAGCGCCAGCGCGATGCCGCAATGGGTCTAAATACCGCCTGTTTCATATCGGGTTACCGTGGCTCGCCCTTGGGTGGTTTCGACCAGCAGCTATGGCAGGCCCGCACATTCCTGCAAAACAATCACATCCAGTTCCAGCCCGGGGTCAACGAGGACTTAGCCGCCACCGCGATATGGGGTAGCCAGCAGGTCGGCTTGTGGCCTGGGGCCAAATACGATGGCGTGTTCGCGATCTGGTACGGCAAGGGTCCCGGCGTCGATCGCTCCGGCGATGTACTGAAACACGCCAACGCCGCAGGCACCGCCCCCAATGGCGGCGTACTGGCGATTGCCGGCGACGACCATGTCTGCAAATCATCGACTCTGCCGCATCAGAGCGAATACGCGTTGATGGATGCCCAGATTCCGGTATTGAACCCGGCCAACATCCAGGACATCCTCGATCTGGGCCTTTTCGGCTGGGCCATGTCACGCTTTTCAGGCTGCTGGGTCGGTTTCAAAACAGTCGCCGAGATCATGGATTCCTCGGCCTCGGTGCAGATTGATCCGCACCGGGTCGCCATCCAGTTACCCGACGATTTTCGTCCACCCGCCGACGGTTTGCACCTGCGCTGGCCCGACCAGCCACTGGAGCAGGAACTACGTCTGCAGCGCTACAAGTTGAACGCGGTGCGCGCCTTCGCCCGCGCCAATCGCATCGATCGGCTGATTATTGACAGTCCGCGACCGCGGTTCGGCATTGCCACCACGGGCAAGGCCTATCTGGACGTGCGTCAGGCGCTGGATGAGCTGGGCATCGATGAGCAACTGGCCACCGAGATTGGCTTGCGCCTCTACAAAGTAGCCATGAGCTGGCCGCTGGAACCGACCGGCGCCGCGGCCTTCGCCCGCGGCCTGGACGAGGTGCTGGTGGTAGAGGAAAAGCGGCCGCTGGTGGAAACCCAGCTCAAGGAGCAACTGTACAACCTGCCCGATGGCCAGCGGCCACGGGTCATTGGCAAGGTCGACGAGACGGGCCAGAGCTTGCAGCCGGTCAGTGGTGAGCTGGACCCGGTGCAGGTGGCGCGCGTCATCGCCGCGCGGATCGCCCGATTCCACCCGCATGAAGGTCTGCAGCAGCGGCTGCAGCAGCTCGAGGCACGCGAGCAAAAGCGCAATCGGCCCGCCCTGGAACTGGTTCGGCAACCGCATTTCTGCGCCGGTTGCCCCCACAACAGCTCGACCCGGGTGCCGGATGGCAGCCGGGCTTTGGCCGGCATCGGCTGCCATTTCATGGCGCTCTGGATGGACCGCCACACCGAAACCTTCACCCAGATGGGTGGTGAAGGTGCGCCCTGGATCGGCCAGGCTCCTTTCACCGAGACCCGCCATGTATTCGCCAATATTGGCGACGGCACCTATTTTCACTCGGGTCTGCTGGCGATCCGGGCGGCGGTCGCCGCCGGTGTCAACGTCACTTACAAGATTCTCTATAACGACGCCGTTGCCATGACCGGGGGGCAGCCGGTCGATGGCCAGCTCAGTGTCGGCCAGATCAGCCAGCAGGTACGGGCTGAGGGTGTACAACGGATCGCGGTCGTCACCGACGAACCGGCCAAATACGACCACCACGCCGGCTTCGCCAGCGCCACAACGGTCCATCACCGCGACGATCTCGAGCGCTTGCAACGCCAGTTGCGCGAGGTCAGCGGCGTATCGGTGCTGATCTACGACCAGACCTGTGCCGCGGAAAAGCGCCGCCGCCGCAAACGCGGCAAGCTGGCTGATCCACCACAGCGCGTGTTCATCAATCAGGAGGTGTGCGAGGGCTGCGGCGACTGCGGCACTCAATCGAACTGCCTGGCAGTGGTGCCGGTGGAGACGGCATTCGGCCGCAAGCGCGCCATCGACCAGTCCAGTTGCAACAAGGATTTCAGCTGCCTCAACGGGTTCTGTCCCAGTTTCGTCACCGTGCACGGCGGTCAGCCGCGCCGCCACAGCGCCCTGGCCCCGGCGCAGCGGCCTGAACTACCCGACCCGAAGGTGCCTGTCATTCATCAACCCTACGATATTCTGATTACCGGCATCGGCGGCACCGGGGTGGTGACCATCGGCGCCCTGCTCGGCATGGCCGCGCATCTTGAGGGCAAAGGCGTCACTGTGCTGGACATGACCGGACTCTCGCAGAAATACGGTGCGGTGGTGAGTCACCTGCGGTTGGCCCCGCGCCAGCGCGACCTGCACGCGGTGCGGATCGCCGCCGGTCACGCCCGCTTGTTGCTGGGCTGTGACCTGCTGGTGGCCGCCGCCAGCGATACCCTGGCCAGGCTCGACCCACAGCGCAGCGCCGCGGTGGTCAACAGCCATGAGACCATGCCCGGTGAGTTCACCCGGAATCCGGACCTGGCGTTTCCGCAGCAATCCGGCCGCAGTGCCATCAGTGCCGCCGCCGCCAGCGCCGACTTTCTCGATGCGACTCGCATCGCCACCCGGCTT
The DNA here is from genome assembly GCA_963713445.1 of uncultured Gammaproteobacteria bacterium. Classification (GTDB taxonomy): domain Bacteria; phylum Pseudomonadota; class Gammaproteobacteria; order Competibacterales; family Competibacteraceae; genus CAVQMB01. The sequence goes on from CAVQMB010000006.1 coordinate 34,122, forward strand.
CTGGGTGATTCGATCGCCGCCAACCTGTTCATGGTGGGCTATGCCTGGCAGCAGGGCCTGATCCCGCTGTCGGCCGCGGCCATCGAACGCGCGATCGAGCTGAACGGGGTTGCGGTCGACTTCAACCGGCAGGCCTTTTATTGGGGCCGCTACGCGGCGCACGACCGGGCTGGCATCGAACAAATGGTCGCCGACACCAGCGACCACCAGGACACGGCGCCGGTGAGCCTGGAGGACGTCGTCACCCATCGCGCCGAACATCTGACGCGCTACCAGAACACCGCCTATGCCGACCGCTACCAGGCACTGGTACGCCGGGTCGGCGCCGCCGAGCAGGCCCGCGCGCCCGGCCGTGACGGACTCGCACGGGCGGTCGCGGTGAGCTATGCCAAGTTACTGGCCTACAAGGATGAGTATGAGGTGGCACGACTGTACTGCGACAGCCGCTTCCAGGCCCGCCTGGATGACCAGTTCGAGGGCGAGTACCGGCTTGAATTCCATCTGGCACCACCGCTGCTGGCACGCCGCGACCCGGTAACGGGCCAGCCCCGGAAACGCCGCTACGGTCCCTGGATGCTTCGGGTGTTCCAGCTATTGGCGCGACTGCGGCCGCTGCGCGGCACCCCGCTCGATCCATTCGGCTACAGCGCCGAGCGGCGCATGGAGCGCCAGCTTATTGGTGACTACGAGCGGCTGGTCGAAACCCTGATCAGTAATCTCAATCAGGACAATCACGCGATCGCGGTAGAGCTGGCCGAACTGGCCCAGACCGTCCGCGGTTATGGCCACATCAAGGCGACCGCTGTAGCCGCGGCAAAAGCCCGCGAACGGGAGCTGCTGACGCTGTTCCACACCCCCCCGGTCGCTGCCCAGGCAGCGTAGGCGGCTTTACGACGGACACCATGACCTAGTCGCGCTGCAGGCGCTGACCGGCAACCACCCTGACTTCGTCCGCACCGCGGGCACCGCCCGGGGTCAGACGCAGCGCGCTCAGGGCGGCACCTGCAAGCGCGAAACCGGTTCCCACCAGCAGTGCCAGCGTAGTGCCATGACGCAGCGACTGCGCCAGTAGCAATGCCACCAGCGCAGCGCCTGTGGTCTGACCCAACAGGCGGGCGGTACCCAGCAGACCGCTGGCCCCACCGCTGCGTTCACGCGGGGCGGCTGCAATCATGGTACGGTTGTTGGGCGACTGGAACAGACCGAAACCGGCACCGCTCAGCAGCATGCGCCATACCACATCGATGGTCGCCGGGTGTGTCGGAAGCATGGCCAGCGTCAGCAGGCCGCCGGCGAACAGCAGCAACCCGATGGCACCCAGCACGCCGGCACGATAGTGGTCTGTCAGCCGGCCCGCAAGCGGCGCAACGAAAGCCGTGGCGATCGGCCACGGCGTCATCAGAAGGCCAATCTGCACCGCCGAATAGCCAAACCTGTCCTGTAGATAGAAAGGCAAAGCGACAAAGGCAAGCATCTGGGCGCAGAACGCTGCGATAGACGTGAGAATGGACAGAGTAAAAATCGGAATGCGCAACAGATCAACTGGCAACAAGGGAGCGGTCATGCGTCGCTGCCGATGTACCAGCAATACCCCCGCGAGCGTTGCGATGGCGAACTCCGCGCCATAGAACAACGGCGCCTCGCCATGGCCGACGCTGTCAATGGCGGTAATTCCAAGGCCGAACGTGGCCGCACTGAAGACGGCGCTTGGCCAGTCGAAACGGTGACTGCCGCGCGGCGTGAAGGGTAATGCGCGCAGTCCTAACGTCAGGGCTGCGAGCCCGAACGGCACATTTACTGCGAACAGAAACGGCCAGCTCGCGACCGCCAGAATGCCCGCCGCGATGGTGGGCCCCGCTGCGGCTGATACCGCCACAACCAGTGCATTGAGGCCAATACCGCGCCCCAGCAGACGCTGAGGATAAATGAATCGTACCAATGCCGAGTTAATACTCATGATGCCTGCGGCCCCGAACCCTTGCACCACGCGGGCCAGGGTCAGCATCATCAGTGAACCCGACACCGCACACAGCAGTGACGCCGCCGTAAACAGCACCAGCCCCACAAGATAGATCCGGCGATAGCCGACGATCTCTCCTAGCGAGGACAACGGCAGCAGCGAAATCGTGATCGCCAGCTGATAGCCGTTGACGATCCAGATCGCGAACGACGGGCTGGCCTGCAGATCCTGAGCGATGGTCGGCAACGCGACATTGGCAATCGCCCCGTCCATCACTGCCATGACCAGACCCAACGCAATAGTCAGGATGGCCCAGTTGCGTTGCGGCAGTGGCAGGCCATCACCGGCGTCTGTCATGACACTACGCATAGGCCAGTATATGGAGGGATGCGGGCGGCCCGGAAAACCGGGGTTGGGAAGGGCCGGGCCGAGCGGCCGGCGCCGGTCATGATGAATTCCTGATCGAGCTACCGTGACCCGTGTTGAGTTCGGCACGCACGCGCGGCAGGGCCTGCGGGTAGGTCTGCTGCACAAATTCGATCAGTTTTTCCCGGACCTCGCATCTGAGATCGAAGGCACGTCCCGCGTTAGCGGCCGACACCAGGATTCGCAATTCCATGGTGGACTCCCGGAAGTCGGTAACTGCAACGTTAACGACCTGGTGGTCCCAAAGCCTTGATGCGCCTGCAATCTTCTCGACCTGCTCGCGAATGGCCTGGACCGGAATCGAATAGTCCAGATACACCGTTACGCTACCAATCAGCGATGCGCTTTCGCGCGTCCAGTTCTGGAACGGCTTTTCGATGAAGTAGCTGAGCGGCAGAATCAGGCGACGCCAGTCCCAGATCCTGACCACTACATAAGTAGCAGTGATTTCCTCGACATTGCCCCATTCACCCTCAACCAGCAGTGCGTCGTCGATGCGAATCGGCTGGGTGACGGCCAGCTGGATACCGGCAAACAGGTTTTTCAGTACCGGTTGCAGAGCCAGGCCCACGACGATGCCGGCAGCACCCGCCGACGCCAGCAGACTGACACCGTACTGGCGCACCGCATCGAACGTCATCAACGCCGCGCCAATAGCAAGGGTGACAATGAGGATATTACCGACCCGTTGCAGTATGCGCGACTGCGTCACGTGCTTGCGTGCCAGCAGATTGTCCTCGGCGTCCAGTTTGAAGCGCCTGAGGTAGACCGTTGTCCAGATGTGCATCACGGTCATCACCATCCAGGCCACAAGGCCGATGAAACAGATCAGCAGCACGTGGGCCAGGACCGCGGACTGAGTAGCTGTCAGCGGCGCGATTGTTACGCCGCCGGACAGCGCGGCGACCAGCATCGCGAAGCGGGCTGGCTTTTGGGTTCTTGCTACGAGCGAGCGCCGCAGTAGCTCACCTGAAGCGACAACATGACTAAGAAAATCGTACAACAGCCGATGGACGAGAAGTCCGGCGGCCACCGCAAGGGCCAGGACAACCGCGCTGAGCGCCCAAGGCGGCAACCAGGCGATATGTTGCATCAGTGTTCTCAGGAACTGCATCATAAAACCAGCAGACACAAAAAAGGCGCCGGACCGTTCGAGTCGCGGCGCCTTCTCGGCGGTAAACCGCGGATTCCGGGGGTCAGGACTTGGGCGAACCACCCGCTTGACGGGCCCGCATCACGATCTTGCGCATCTTGGCCTCGGTGTTCTGCAAATCAGTAATGAGCTTATCAGTATTGCTGTTCTGATCACGCATGGCCGCCAGCAAACCCTTGCGGAACTTCTCCTGCGCTGCCTGAACCTTCTTGTCATGAAGCGCCTGGAGCTGGGCCTTGCGCAAATCGCGACGGCGCTTTTGCAGTTCCTGAATTGCCTGGTGGCGCTTGTCCTTGGCAAGATTCTTATCGGATAACTTAGCTTGCAGAGCCTTCATCTGCTTCACAGCAGTTTTGGGATCGTGACCATTAGCCTTCATGGTCTGTATCACCAGATCCCGCAGATGACTCTCCTGAGCTTTCAGTTCGGGATGCTTCTTGAGTGCTGCCTTCTGGATCGTACCCAGCTTACCCCGCACCTGCTGCAGATGCCGACGGGCCTGCTGGAACTGCTTCATGGTTTGCGACTGCTGGGCGCTACTGCCGGCGGACCCGTTGCCATTGGCGGCGAAAGCCAGTGGTGTGGCCGCCAGGCCTGTCAGTGCCATCGTCAGAACAGCGGCGTGGATCATGCGGTGAGACTTGGGGTTATACATAAAACCTCTGATTACCATTCAGTATGTCGGTGGAATTACGGATAAGTTGGAGCCCAAAAACAGGACACCTAACCAGACCTTAACAGCCGTAACCACTTGGCTGTCAAGCAACCACGATGGACCTGCCCGGGGGTTCGGCTCGTTACTCAACAGAACTCGGTTCCTGCGGACGGCATACTAGTAGAGAAACAATATAACGGCGAGCACCATCAGGGCAGCAAGAACGGGGCCCAGCAGGCGCTCGCCACGCGTGCGCCTCAAGAACGCCTCAAGCTGTTGTCCGAATGCCATCCAGGTCATGCTGGAAAGCGGTGCGAGCAACAAGCACCCGAGCGTGAGTAGCAGGAGTTCGGTCATGCGCCCCGGACCGGGTGCGACTGAGAGGACCACGAATGATGTCGCCATCGCCCAGGCTTTGGGATTGATCCATTGGAACAACGCCGCCTCGTGAAACCGCATGGGTCGATCGGCGCCGCCCGTATTGCCAATCTGCAGACCGAGAAGATGCCATGCCATCCACAGGAAATAGGCTGCCGCCAGGTATCGCAGTGCGGTCTCGATCTCCGGGTACTGCACGAACACCTCCCCCAGTCCCAGCCCGATCAAAAACACCATCAACGGAAAACCGGCGACGACACCGAGTGCATGCGGCGCCGTCCGCCCAAGGCCAAACTTCGCACTGGAAGTCATTAGCATCAGGTTATTCGGTCCGGGCGTGAAAAACCCCGGGATTGCAGCCGACAGAAAAGCGGCTATGACAGCGGTATTCATGATCGTCCGGTATTTGATGCAACGATGGCGGATGGCTCTATCAGAGCTCTCCACCCAACTCTTGCTGGTGAGCTCTAACCAACTCGGCCATACTGTTGAAACGGAAATCATAGTGTGGGATCTCGCCCGGATTCATCGTCGCGCCGAAGCCTTCCTGCTGATGACGCCGGTAGATCCAGCACGATGCCAGGCCATGCCTGTTTGCTGGTGCATGGTCGTGGAACAGGCTTTCGGCGGTATGCAGAATCTCATGTTTCCGGATTCCCAGCGATTCAAGCTTCTTTAGCATGTAGTCGAAATTACGGTCGGAAGGTTTGTAAGAACCACAGTCTTCAGCGGTGTAGATCGCATCAAAATCGATCCGCAGTTTTTCGTTGCTACCGGTGAAGCGTTCATTATCCACGTTCGACAGAATAATCAGCTTGTAATGCGTCTTAAGGTATCGCAGCGCATCGGCAGAATCGCTGAAGGCGGGCCAGTCCTTGACCGACTTGCCGTAAGCCACGCATTCGTTCCAGCTCACCGGCACACCCCATTCCTCGGCGAGGCGGCGATAGACAATCGCCAGCAGCCCACAATAGTTCTTCGCCGGTGTCTGAGCCTGTTGATGGGATTCGTGGCGGGCGTGAGCTTCGAGAATCTGGTTGCGGGTGAGTCCCCGAGCGACCTTGGCCGTCAGCGGTTTGAGTGCCTCGACTATTCCTGATTCCCAGTCGATAAGCGTACCGTAACAATCGAACGTCAGGGCGTTGAAATCGGTAAGTTTCACGGGTTCAGTTCCTTGATGTCGTAGATTCGGTTAGTTGCTTTCGTCAGCCGATCAATGCGGAGATCGACCTCGTCGTGGGTGATTTGGCGCTCGCGGTTGTGAACAGTTCGCTCAGGTGACAATGATGTGTCCACAAAACCGGGGTGGGCCACAAACGAGTCAGAGCTCTAAGCAGGCTGCCGCTAACCGAACTTGCGATGTGCGGAGCTTACGCGACAGCGGTTGGGCTGTCAGCCGCCCGACAATACAGTGCCGTTGCCCATCACCGGCATATTGCCGATAATGCCCGCTGCCCTTCAAACCCCTTCCGCACGCCACCATCCATAGGACCGACATGGAACCCGACTTCTGGCACCAGCGCTGGCACAACGATGAGATCGGCTTTCATCAGCCTGAGGTTAATCCGCGGTTAATCAGGCACTGGCCGCGCCTGCAGCTGCCCGCGGAGAGCCGGGTGCTGGTGCCGTTATGCGGCAAAAGCATGGATCTTGCCTGGCTGGCGGAGCAAGGACATCAGGTGATCGGTGCCGAATTGAGCACCGTGGCGTTGACGGATTTCTGCCGTGACCACGGGCTTGAACCGGCCATCAGCAACCACGGCCTGTTGCAGCGCTGGCAGGCCGGCGCCTACACCCTTTTCTGTGGGGATTTCCTGGAGTTGACGCCAGAGCTTCTGGGTCCGGTCGATGCCGTCTACGACCGGGCGGCGCTAATCGCCCTGCCGCCGGCCATGCGTCCGCACTACGTTGCCAGGCTGCTGCAGGTAGCTGGCACTGCCCGGCAACTGCTGATCACGCTAGAGTACCGGCAGGAACTGATGAACGGTCCACCGTTTGCCGTGCTGGAGGACGAGGTCCGCCAGCTCTACCACGGGCACCCCATCAGTCGGCTGGATGAAACCGATGTCCTGGCTGGCCAGCCGCGGTTTCGCAAGAAAGGGCTGGACCGGCTCCGGGAAGCGGTCTACCTGATCAAACCGTGAGCAGCGTGAGCGACACGCTGCCGGTGCCCGATCGTTCGCTCACCCTCAGGATCCTGATCCCGTTCGCAGCCGGCTATTTCCTGTCGTATCTATTCCGGACGGTCAATGCCGTCATCGCACCTGAACTGACTACAGCACTGGGCCTGGATGCCACTGCGCTGGGCTTGCTGACCAGCGTTTACTTCCTGGCCTTCGCGCTATTCCAGCTGCCACTCGGTATGCTGCTGGACCGCTACGGGCCGCGCCGGGTGGAAGCAGCCCTGCTGCTGATCGCCGCCGGCGGCACACTGGTATTCGCACGTAGTTCGAGCCTGGAGGGTCTGCTGCTGGGCCGGGCACTGATCGGACTGGGGGCATCGGCGTGCCTGATGGCCGCCTTTACGGCAACTGCCTATTGGTTCCCGCCGCAGCGCGTTGCGGCCATGAACGGCTGGATTCTGGCCGCCGGCGGCCTCGGCGCCCTGACCGCTACGCGGCCAGTGGAACTGGCCTTGACGCTAACCGACTGGCGCGGCGTAATCGCTGCGCTGGCGGGGCTTGCGGTGGTGGTCATCGTGCTGCTGCTCACGCTGGCGCCGGATCCACAACGCCGGCCCGGTATCCCACTGAGAAGCCAGTTGCAGAGCATCGGCTGGATCTATCGCAACCGCTATTTCTGGCGCGTCGCCCCGCTGGCGATCATCACCCAGGCGGCGTATATGTCGATCCAGGGACTGTGGGCGGGCCCTTGGTTCCGCGACGTCACCGCGCTGAACCGGGCCGGCATGGCCGACTATCTGCTGTATACCGCCGCCGCCATCGTCGCCGGCTTTCTGTTGATCGGGCAACTGGCTTCCAGGCTGCAGCGAGTCGGCATACCCTTGAGCCGGACCATCGCGGCAGGCCTGCTGGTGTTCCTGCTGGCTCAGTTAGGTATCTGCCTCGACCTGACCGGCTACGCGCTACCCCTGTGGCTGCTGTTCGGATTCTTCGGCAGTGCCGGCATCCTGGCCTATCCACTGTTGACCCAGCACTTTCCCGCCGACTACGGCGGCCGGGTCAACGCCGCGATCAACCTGCCGGTGTTCGTGGCCGCGTTTCTGACCCAGTGGTCGATTGGTGGGGTGATCAATCTTTGGCCCACAGGGCCGGCGGGACATTACGCCCCGGAAGCTTACCAGTGGGCTTTCGGCCTGCTGTTGGCGTTACAGGTGCTGGCGTTTCTCTGGTTCCTGGTGGGCCCGCACGAGCGCTGCGCAACGCCAGATCCATAGGCCGCTGGTTCGACAGACGGGGGGCTTCACTGTCCGGGCCGGCGTATGATCAGGGTGTTGCCACGCTGATGCATCTCCAGGCCGGACAGCGCATTCAATCCCAGCAACACTTTATCGGCCATGGCCATAGCCGGCAGGATCACCGCTTGCACCCGGTGCAAAGTCAGCGGTCCGAGTTGCAGCGTATCCAGTATGGTCTCGTAGCCGGTAGTGCCGCCGCTGGCGGTATCGATGCGGCGCTTGCGGCCATGCCTTAACTGCAATCGCTCGGCCAGGGTCCCCGACAGCGCTACCGTGGTGGCTCCGGTATCCACCAGCAGTTGGACCGGCTCACCGTTGATCCGCCCGGCGCTGGTAAACGGGCCATCACCCCGGCGTTGCAAAATCACTTGCCGGGGCTTAGGGTTGGCAACGCCCGCGCTGACCGGCGGCACAGACGCCTGCGATTGGCCCACCGGTGTCAGCACCAGCACCCGCTCGGGGCGGCGTGCGCCGTTGGCATCCTCACCGTACAGCAGAATGAAGTTGTAACCGTTCAGCAGGCGACGAATGCCCGCCGCCAGCGTCAGGTCAGAAAAACGCGCGCTGAGCCGGCCATCGACACCCGGCTGCAGACTGAACCTGACCCCGGTCGCGGTACCCACCGCGGCCAGCGCGGACCCCAGTGGCCGGTCCTGAAAGCTGACCGATAGGTGACCATTCCGGTAGTCGACCGGTACAGCCGCCACCACCAGGGTTGGAATCAGCCAAAACACAAGTACCAGTGGTACTAAACGTAATACCGACAAAAGGTGGCCTCGGTCAGTCGGCTGAGGGGATGATATTATGCTCCGGCCCCGGCAACGGCTCCAGTTGCCGGGCCATGACCAGGGCATCCTCGCGGCGTCCGCCGGCCGCCGGGTAATAATCGGTTCGGTGCGCAATCTCGCAGAACCCGGCGCGCTGATACAACCGCAGAGCCGGCGGGTTCGAGGGCCGCACCTCAAGAAACAGCGTCCGGGCTCCATAAACACGCACCAGTTCAGTCACATGCCATAACAGATGGGTGGCCAGGCCACGGCCCTGCTGCTCCGGTGCGATACACAGATTGAGCAGATGCGACTCATCCAGCACCACTGAGGCGATGGCGTAGCCGGCCACCTCCCCACCCTGCTCCAGCACCTGGCAGCAATAGCCGGCATTAAGACAGTCCTTGAACAGGCCCCGGGTCCAGGGAAACTCATAAGCCCGCTTCTCGATCCGGCTCACCGTGGCCACATCACCGCGGACCATGGGCCGTATGCGTGCCTGATCCGGTGTCGGCTGAGCACTCACTGACAGGCCTCCATCGTCGCCCGCAACAGGCGTTGCGCCAACTGCAGATCCTGCCAGGACTTGGCCTTCTGTTGCGGCGAGCGCAGCAGATAGGCAGGATGATAGGTTACGATCAGCGGCCGCCCCTGAAACTGGTGCGCCCGGCCACGCAGACGCCCGACCGGCGTGTCCGTCTGCAGCAGACTTTGCGCCGCGATCCGACCCATGACCAGCAGCAGCCGCGGCTGCACCAGCTCGATCTGACGCATCAGATAAGGCCAGCAGGCTTTGATTTCGTCAGGCTTGGGGTCGCGGTTACCGGGCGGCCGGCTCTTGAGAATGTTGGCGATATACACCCGCTCGCGGGCCAGCCCGACAGCGGCCAGCATGAGGTCCAGCAGCTTGCCGGCACGCCCCACGAAAGGCTCGCCAAGCCGGTCCTCCTCGGCCCCCGGCGCCTCACCGATGATCATCCAGTCCGCCTGATGACTGCCAACGCCAAATACCGGCCGCGTACGGCTGGCGTGCAGGGCGCATGCCTGGCAGTTTGCCACGGCCTGTTCCAGCTGGGCCCAGTCCATGGCTGCAATCGCCGGCGTGGCCACACCCGCATCCGGTTCCTGCGACGCTGCGTCGACCGGCGGTGCCGCGGGACGCTCACCCGCGCCGGCCTCACCCGGCGGGGCGGGCACCGGCTCGACTTGCTCGTCTCCTGGCGACGCACTTGCAGCGGTTGCCGGCGCCGGCGCCACGCCCGACCGCAGCCGCCACCGCTCGATCCCCATGGCCTCCAGATAATAGCGATGACAGTTCACGCCAGCTACCTGGTCAGCCGCGCCGCCGCATCCGCTGCCAGCGGCGCCACAGCATCAGCAGCGGCCCGGAAAGTCCATAACACAAGGCCGCCGCAAACAGCATCTTGGGAGGGTCCATGGATGTGAACACGAACACCAGTACCACCAACAGGACCGCAACAAAAGGCACCCGATCCTTAAGGTTGACCTGCTTGAAGCTGTAGTATAGGACATTGCTGACCATGAGCGCGCCGGTCCCGACGGTGATGACAAATGCCACCCACAGCAGCCGGTGGCCACTGACATCGAGGTCGTGAAACACCCAAACCAGCCCCACCATGATCGCCGCGGCAACCGGGCTGGGCAGTCCCTGAAAGTAACGCTTGTCGGCATGGCCGACCTGAGTATTGAAGCGCGCCAGCCGCAGCGCCGCGGCAGCAGCGTACACGAACGCCGCCAGCCAGCCCAGCTTGGCCGGGACCCAGCCCAGATGTGCCATGCCCGACAGAGCCCACTCGTACATCAGCAGCGCCGGCGCGATGCCAAACGACACCATATCGGCCAGACTGTCGTATTCGGCGCCGAAATCGCTGGAGGTATTGGTCAGGCGGGCGATCCGTCCGTCCAGATTGTCCAGCACCATGGCCACAAAGACGGCAATCGCGGCCGGTTCGTAGCGACCATTGACGGCCGCTACCAGCGCGTAAAAACCGGAGAATAATGCTGCCGTGGTAAACAGGTTGGGCAGCAGGTAAATCCCGCGGTGGCGCTTGCGTTGCGGGCTCTCACCAGGCACAACAGGTTCCATGACCGCTCAGCGTAGGGCGTGGTGCCGCCAAGAACATGCGTCCGGCATTCAGTTCTTGCTCTTGTCGACCAGCCGATTGGCCGCAATCCAGGGCATCATGCCCCGTAACCGCGCGCCGACCTGTTCCACCTGATGATCCTGACTCAGCCGGCGCATGGCCTTGAGCGTGGGTGCACCAGCCTGGTTTTCGAGCACGAACTCGCGGGCGAATTTCCCGGTCTGGATCTCGTGCAGAATATTTTTCATTTCCGCCCGGGTGGCGTCGTTGACCAACCGAGGTCCCCGGGTGACATCGCCATATTCGGCAGTATTGGAAATCGAATAGCGCATGTTGGCGATGCCGCCCTCGTAGATCAGGTCGACAATCAGCTTAACCTCGTGGAGGCATTCGAAATAGGCCATCTCCGGGGCATACCCCGCCTCCACCAGGGTCTCAAAGCCGGCTTGGATCAACGCGGTGAGACCGCCGCACAGGACCACCTGCTCGCCGAACAGGTCGGTCTCGGTCTCTTCCCGGAAGCTGGTCTCGATGATACCGGCCCGGCCGCCGCCGTTGGCGGTGGCATAGGACAATGCAATGTCCTTGGCCTGCCCAGTGGCATCCTGGGCCACGGCAATCAGGCTCGGCACGCCGCCGCCGGCGACATAGGTCGAGCGGACGGTGTGACCGGGGCCTTTCGGCGCAATCATGATCACATCGAGATCGGCCCGCGGCTCGATCTGACCGAAATGAATGTTGAAGCCGTGGGCGAAGGCCAGGGTCGCACCCTGCTTGATGTTCGGCACGATCTGCTCGCGGTAGAGCCGGGCCTGATGCTCGTCCGGCGCCAGCACCATGACGACGTCGGCGGCCGCCACAGCGTCCTCGACCGATTTCACGGTGAGGCCCGCCTGCTCGGCCTTGGCCACCGACGCCGAGCCGGCCCGCAGGCCGACGATAACGTTCTCAACGCCGGAGTCGTGCAGGTTGTTGGCATGGGCATGGCCCTGTGAGCCATAGCCGATAATTGCCACCGTCTTACTCTGGATCAGCGACAGATCGGCGTCTTTGTCATAGTAGATTTGCATGGATTATGGCTCTCTCGGATATACAAATGTTGATTATGTGACCGGCGCGCCGCCGGCCCAGGCGAAAATCAGACGCGCAGTGCCTTCGCCCCGCGCGCAATACCGGTGACGCCGGTGCGACTGATCTCCAGCAGGTTGTCCGGACCGACGGCCTGAATAAACCCATCCAGTTTCTCGCCGGGTCCGGTCAGTTCGATGGTATACGTCACCTCGGTGACATCGATCACGCGGCCCCGGAATATTTCCGTCAGACGCGACATTTCCGCGCGTTGCGCATCCACCGCCCGGACCTTGGCCAGCAACAGCTCACGCTCAACGTGACTGCCTTCGGTCAGATTGCTCAGCTTGACCACATCTATCAGCTTGTTGAGCTGCTTGATGATCTGCTCGACGATCTCGTCGGTGCCGGTGGTCACCAGCGTCATCCGCGACAGCGACGGATCCTCGGTAGGCGCCACACACAGGGACTCAATGTTGTAGCCACGGGCCGAGAACAGGTTGGCCACCCGTGACAGCGCACCGGCCTCATTTTCCAGCAGGATCGCAATGATATGTCGCATGTCCGTCCGTTCGTCCGTCACACCAGCACCATGCCGTCTTCATGGGTGGATTTCATTTCGTCTCGTCCGGCCAGTAACATCTCGTTATGCGCTCCGCCGGCCGGAATCATCGGATAGACGTTCTCTTCGGGGTCAATCATGAAATCCATGAATACAGTGCGATCCCGTAGCTTGAAAGCCTCGCGCAGCGCACCCTCGACGTCAGCCGGCTTGTCCACCCGCATGCCTACGTGGCCGTAGGCCTCTGCCAGCTTGACGAAATCCGGCAGTGCATCCATGTATGACATGGAATAACGCTTGTCGAAGAAGAACTCCTGCCACTGCCGCACCATGCCCAGATAGCGGTTGTTAAGGTTGACGATCTTCACCGGTGTGCCGAACTGGCGCATGGTAGAGAGTTCCTGCAGCATCATCTGGATGCTGCCCTCGCCGGTCACGCAGGCCACGTCAAGGTCGGGGCAAGCCAGCTTGGCGCCCATCGCCGCCGGCAAACCGAAGCCCATGGTGCCGAGGCCGCCCGAGTTGATCCAGCGCCGCGGCCGGTCGAAGCGGTAATACTGAGCCGCCCACATCTGATGCTGACCGACATCGGAGGTTACCACCGCATCGCCGCCGGTCACCCTGAACAGGGACTCGATCACGTACTGTGGCTTGATGATCTCGCTGCTGAACTGATATCGCAACGATTCCACCGCCCGCCACTGGTCGATCTGCTGCCACCAGTTTGCCAGCGCCTCGCGATTCGGCTCCAACCCCTCGTCCCGGATCACATTGATCATGGCCTGCAGCACGTTGCCGACCGCGCCGACGATGGGGACCTCCACGGCCACGTTCTTGGAAATCGACGATGGATCGATGTCAATGTGAACGATGCGCGCGTAGGGCGCGAACTTCTCCAGATTACCGGTCACGCGGTCATCGAAACGCGCCCCCACCGCCAGCATGACATCGCAGGCATGCATGCACATGTTGGCCTCATAGGTCCCGTGCATGCCCAGCATGCCCACAAACTGGCTGTCGCTGGCGGGATAACTCCCCAGCCCCATCAGGGTGTTGGTAATCGGATAGCCCAGCATCCGGGTCAGCTCGACCAGGTCTTTAGAAGCGTCGTTCAATACCACGCCACCACCGGCGTAGATGATCGGCCGCTCGGCTCCCAGCAGCAGTTTCGCCGCCTTGCGGATCTGGCCGGTATGACCCTTTACGGTCGGGTTGTACGAGCGCATCTTGATCCGGCGCGGGTAGCTGTACTCCGTGCGGGCATTGGCGACATCCTTGGGTAGATCGACCAGCACCGGGCCAGGTCGCCCGGTGGTAGCGATGAAGAATGCCTTCTTCAGGGTCTCGGCCAGTTCACGGACGTCCTTGACCAGGAAGTTGTGCTTCACGCAGGGCCTGGTAATGCCCACGGAATCGACTTCCTGGAAGGCATCGTTGCCGATCAGCGGCGTGGGTACCTGGCCCGACACCACGACCAGCGGGATCGAATCCATATAGGCGGTGGCGATGCCGGTAACGGCGTTGGTCAACCCCGGCCCCGAGGTCACCAGCACCACACCGGGCCGCCCACTGGCGCGGGCATAACCGTCGGCAGCATGGGCCGCGGCCTGCTCATGGCGTACCAATACGTGGCGGAGATCATTCTGGGCATAGAGCGCGTCATAAATGGGCAGTACCGCGCCGCCGGGGTATCCGAATACATATTCGACCCCCTCTTCTTTGAGGGCGCGGACGAGGATTTCGGCACCGGTCAATTCCACCACGGGATCTCCTGAACTTCAAAGACGCTGAGCCAAGATGGAGCAGGCAAGCTTGGACTGGCCATGCAGGCTCGTGTGAACCTGGAAAATTACTGTCAACGGTCCTAAAGGTCAAGCTGGACCACACGACCAACCGCTCCGATTACGTATAATGGCAAGTTTGAATGCAAGCATGGCTTGACCGACTGTGGCACAAACTGCGGAGAACCGTTGATGCGTTCGATCATTCCGGCAGCCGCTGGCGTGCTGGCGCTTGTGGTGGCCAGCATAGCCCAAGCCGCCGCCCCGGCCGTCTATAAATGCACCAGCGCTGATGGCCACATCACCTATACTCAGACCCCACCCAACAACGTTGATCACTGCACCCAGTTGGGCAACACCGGTGCCGAGGTGCCGCCCCCGGCACCACCCAAGCGACCGACCCCGCCGCCCCAGAAGAGCGCTCCGGCAACCAAGGCACCCGCCGGTGACGCGGCGATACGCCACAAGAACTGCGCGCTTGCGCAACACAACCTGAAAATCCTCACCTCCGACCAGCCGGTGGTAGAGACCCAAAGCAATGGCAAACAGGTGACGCTGGACAAAGCGCGGCGGGCGAACGCACTCAAACAGACCCGCAAAGATCTCAACTACTGGTGCCCCTAACCCTTTAAGCGACAAGGCTCTGCAATGCGTGCGACCCAATTCTCCCTGACAACTCTGAAGGAAATCCCGGCCGACGCCGAGGTCATCAGTCATCAGCTCATGCTGCGGGCCGGCCTGATCCGGCGGCTGGCGGCGGGTATCTATAGCTGGCTGCCGCTGGGCCTGCGGGTACTGCGGCGGGTCGAAGCCATCGTCCGCGAAGAGATGGACCGGGCTGGCGCCCTGGAGGTGCTGATGCCCGCGGTTCAGCCCGCCGAGCTATGGCAGGAATCGGGCCGCTGGCAGCAATACGGCCCCGAACTGCTCCGGATCAAAGACCGTCACCAGCGCGACTTCTGCTTCGGTCCTACCCACGAGGAGGTCATCACTGATCTGATACGTAACGAGGTCAAGAGCTACAAACAGCTACCGGTCAACTACTATCAGATTCAGACCAAATTCCGCGATGAGATCAGGCCCCGGTTCGGCGTGATGCGCGCGCGCGAATTCATCATGAAGGATGCGTATTCGTTCGATATCGACAGTGCGGGTCTGGATAGCAGCTATAACGTGATGCGTGCGGCCTATGTGCGAATCTTCGACCGCCTGGGTCTGGACTACCGCATCGTTCAGGCTGACAGCGGGGCGATCGGCGGCAATCGCTCCGAGGAATTCCATGTGCTGGCGGAATCAGGCGAGGACATGATCGCCTTTTCCTCGGCCGGCGGCTACGCCGCCAACGTCGAACTGGCACCGGCGCCCGCCCCGACCGAACCCCGCCCGCAAGCGACCCAGCCGCTGACCGAAATAGCCACCCCCGGGGTCCATACCATTGCCGAACTGAGCCGCTTTCTCGGTGTGCCCGCCGGGCAAACGCTGAAGACCTTACTGGTCAGGGGCGCTGACGGTGGCGTGGTGGCCCTGTGCCTGCGTGGCGATCACGAGCTGAACCACATCAAGGCCGAGAAGCTATCCCAGGTGGCGACGCCGCTGGCCTTTGCCAGCGCCGAAGAGATCCACCAGGCGACCGGCTGCGAGCCCGGTTCGATCGGTCCCGTGGGTCTGGATATCCCGGTCATCGCCGACCAGGCAACCCGACCGCTGGCCGATTTCGTCTGCGGCGCCAACCGCGACGGCCATCATCTGACCGGCGTGAACTGGGGCCGTGACCTGACCGAATCCGAGGTCGCCGATCTGCGCAATGTTGTTGCCGGAGAGCCCAGCCCGGATGGCCACGGCCTGCTGCAACTGGCGCGGGGCATCGAAGTCGGCCATATCTTCCAGCTCGGCGCCAAGTACAGCGCCGCCCTGGGGGCTACCGTACTCGACGAGAGCGGCGCCAGTCAGGTCATCCAGATGGGCTGTTATGGCGTTGGCGTGAGTCGCGTGGTAGCCGCTGCGATCGAGCAGAATCACGACCAGCACGGTATCATCTGGCCGGATTCGCTGGCACCGTTCCAGCTCGCCCTGCTGCCGCTCAATGCCCACAAGTCGCAGCGTTTGCGGGAAGCGGCCGAGGCACTATACCGGAAGCTGCGGACAGCGGGTTGCGATGTTTTGATCGATGATCGCGGCGTACGTCCCGGGGTCATGTTCGCCGATATGGAACTCATCGGCATCCCCCACCGGCTGGTGTTGAGTGAACGCGGACTGGACCACGGCCAGATCGAATACAAGGGCCGGCGCGACACCACCAGCACTCTGCTTCGTGATGATGAGTTGTTGCCTTTTCTGCAACAGCGGCTGCAGTTCTAACCGGTCGCCGCAAAATTCCTGCCCTGCCGCACTAGCGCCAGTCTAGTGCTGGGAGTTATCCACAGAACCTGTGGATAACTCCCTTGGAAGGCCTTGATCAGATCGACGAACTCCACGCAAAAACAGGTGTTTCCGTTAGATTGAGAAAATTTTAACCAAACTGTAATAGTATTTAAAATCAAATACTTACGATTTGATTGATGAAGCGGGCGGTGGTTTAAGCCCACCTGCCAACATATCCCCTGGACCCGATCAACCGGTAGTGAAGTCGTCAGGTGGTGTACATTCAAGGACTTGGCCACTGACATCGCCGACTCGGGCCGCCGGCGGTCCCTGCCAGAGCCACCCATGCAATTGATCGACAGCTTCCCGCTCGCCGCAGGCGAGTACTTCGACGGCGCCATCGGAGCGGTTCACCGCATAGCCGGTCAATCCCAGATCCAATGCCTGACGCTGGGTGGCGGCCCGAAACCAGACACCCTGAACCCGACCGGTGACGGAGAACAGTTTACAGACGGTCATGGACAATCGCAGTCTATTTGGCGCTGCTGGCCGCAACCGCAGTGTCGCGGGCGTGGATCGCCTGCTGGCGGGCATCAACCGCGTATTGCATGGCATTGGCGTAGGCGCCCTGATCAAGCCATATCTGGGCTTTCCGCATGGATTGCAGTGCAGCCCGCAGCTGGTTCGGTGAATAATGCGCCGCATCCGCGGCCTGCGCCGAACGGATTGCCTGGCGAGCGTCGCTCATTTCCTGAACGGGCGCCGTGGCGCAAGCCGTAACCAGCATGATCATCGTCAGCAACAGTAGTCTGCGGATCATGTCGTGGTGTTAAAGTGGCACTCGACAACAACGACGGATGAAGCTAGCACCCCCTCAAGTTGGCGTCAAGCCAGCCGCATTAGCACCGCTTTGAGAGCCTCTGTAACGGTATGGTCGACATCTTGATTCTCTACTACAGCCGTGACGGCAGCACCGCAGCCATGGCCCACCAGATCGCCCGGGGCGTTGACAGCGTCAGCGGCATGCAGGCACGCCTGCGCACAGTGCCGGCAGTCACCGCCAAACCGCAGGCCAGCACCGCTGCCATTCCCGCCAGCGGACCGCCCTATGCCACCCTGCACGACCTGCGGGAGTGTGCTGCCCTGGCACTCGGCAGCCCGACCCGATTCGGCAACATGGCAGCACCTGTTAAGCATTTCCTCGACGGCACCTCCAGCCTGTGGCTATCGGGCGTGCTGGCCGGCAAGCCGGCCGCCGTGTTCACCTCCACCGCGACCCTGCAC
The DNA here is from genome assembly GCA_963713445.1 of uncultured Gammaproteobacteria bacterium. GTDB lineage: Bacteria > Pseudomonadota > Gammaproteobacteria > Competibacterales > Competibacteraceae > CAVQMB01. Next base: position 52,040 of record CAVQMB010000006.1, read on the forward strand.
GGTGGCCAGGAAAGCACCTTGCTGAGCATGATGCTGCCACTGTTGCATCACGGTATGCTGCTGGTCGGTTTGCCCTACACCGAGGCCGCGCTAAGCGAAACCCGTACCGGTGGCACGCCCTACGGGGCGAGTCATCACGCCGGGACCAGCGGCCCTACCCAGCCGTTGAGCACACACGAGCAGGCCTTGTGTCGGGCACTGGGCCGGCGGCTGGCCGAAACGACCCGTAAGCTGGTGAACTGATCCGATGGGCCGGTCGGTCACCATACTATTGTGGTTGGGCTATGTCGGTTTACTGCTGGTGCTGTTGGCCGTGGCTCTCCGGCCCGACCCGGACTGGCCGCGCTCGCTCCGGCTGTTGTTCCTGATTACCCCGCTGTTGCTACCCCTGCGCGGTTTGTGGTATGCCCGCCCGGCCAGCTATGTGTGGATCAGTCTGCTCAGCCTGTTCTATTTCAGCGCCAGTGTGTTCGTGCTGGCAGCGACCCCGGGCGATGCGCTGGGGCGGCTGGAACTGGTCACCAGTGTGCTGGTGTTCCTGGGGGCGCTGGGTTGTGCCCGCCTGCGCCGGAGAGCTGGCAGCGCCTGAGCAGCGATTGGTCGCACGGCGGCGGCTCTGGCTATAATTGTTGTTTCGCCACTATCGTGAGGAGCGGATGATGCCGGCAGCCTATGCCCCGGAAGCCTGGACCATCACCAAACCGGCGGTCACCAGCCAAGGTGGACTGGTCGCCAGTCAGCATTACCGGGCCAGCGCCATCGGTGCCCGGGTGCTGGCGGCCGGCGGCAATGCTGTCGACGCCGCGGTGACGGCGAGTTTCGCGCTGGGTGCTGTTGAACCCTGGATGAGCGGCCTGGGCGGTGGCGGCTACCTGCTGGTCTACCGGGCCGCCGAGCGCCGTGCCTACTGTATCGATTTCAGCATGCCGGCACCGCGCCGGCTGGATCCAGCCGACTACCCGCCGGTCGAAGGCGGCGGCGCCGATCTGTTCAACTGGCCGGCCGTGCTGGAGGACCGCAACCTGCGTGGCTACCAGTCTTTCGGGATTCCTGGCTACGTGGCTGGATTATCACAGGCGCTGGAACGCTTCGGCAGCCGGAGCTGGCAGGACTGCCTGGCACCCGCTATCGATCTGGCTGAGCAAGGTCTTACGGTGGACTGGTACGCCACTCTCAAGATTGCCGCGGCCGCCCGCCACCTGGACCAGTTCGTCGAGAGCCGGCGGGTCTACCTGCCGGAAGGCTATCCGCCGGCTGCTGAATGGGGCGGCCCGCCGCCGCAGCTGAGCCTGGGCGCCCTGGCCGACACCCTGAAGCGCCTGGCCGATGCCGGACCTGATGACTTCTACCGCGGCCAACTGGCGCGGGCCATCGTCGCTGACGTGCAGGCCGGCGGTGGGATCCTGCGGCTGGATGATCTGGCCGAATACCGGGCCCGGCTGCACGAAGCCGGGAGTCTGCTGTATCGCGATCATGAAGTGCTGTTCGCGCCGGGCCTCAGCGCCGGACCCACACTGCGGCACGCGATGAGCCTGCTGGAACAAAACTTCACGCCGCACGGTGCCCGGCCCGACAGCGCAGCCTATGCCGGTTATGCCAGCTGCCTGCTGACCGCTTATGCCGAGCGCCTCAACAGCGACGGCGATAGCGACACCAGCCCCGATCCCGGTTGCACCAGCCATTTAAGTGTGGTCGACCGCGACGGCAACCTGGTCGCCCTGACCCAGACCCTGCTGTCCGTGTTCGGGTCCAAGGTGGTACTACCCCAGACCGGTATCCTGATGAACAACGGCATCATGTGGTTTGATCCACGCTCCGGCCGACCCAACTCGCTGGCACCCGGCAAACGCCCGCTGGCGAACATGTGCCCGACAGTGGTCAGCCGCGGCGATGGTCTGCGGGTCGCCATGGGGGCTTCCGGTGGTCGCCGTATCCTGCCCGCCGTTATGCAACTGGCATCGTTCGTGCTCGATTACCGGATGGACTTGGAGCACGCCTTCCGCCAGCCGCGGCTGGACGTCAGCGGTACCCAGCAGATCACCCTCGAGCAGAACCTGGACGCCGCCACGCAGGCTCTACTGGGCGAACGCTTCACCACCCGCAGCGTCCCGCACGGCGTGTATCCCAACCTGTTCGCATGCCCCAATGCGGTAAGCTTTGATTCAGCCAGCGGCGATCAACAGGGCGCCGCCTTCATTCCCTCGCCCTGGGCAGCCGTGGCCCGGGCCGACTGAGCCGGCCCGTCCCCGGCCGCTATCCCCTGACGGCAAAGTCACGCATGACCCGAACGGATCCCATGACCCCATCGCCATCGCGCCGGCCGGCCGACCATCCCGCGGTCAAATACGGCCGGATCGGCGTGCTGCTGATCAATCTCGGCACCCCGGACCGGCCCGATGCTCCAGCCCTGCGGCGCTATCTGCGCGAGTTCCTGAGCGACCGGCGGGTGGTGGAAGCCAATCCGCTGCTGTGGCAGCTAGTGCTGAATCTGATCATCCTGCCGCTGCGGCCAAGGCGCAGCGCCCACGCTTATCAAGCCATCTGGGACCGCGATCGCGACGAGTCACCGTTGCGCGGCCACACCCGTGAGTTGTGCGCGGCTCTCAGCGCAGGCTTCGCCAACAGCGACCAGCGTCTGGTGATCGACTGGGCCATGCGCTACGGTCAGCCCAGCGTCGGCGACCGCCTACAAGCCCTGTGCGGGCAGGGCTGCGACCGGATCTTGCTGGCGGCCTTATATCCCCAGTACAGCGCCGCCACCACCGCCACCGCTTACGACGCCGGTTTCCGGGTGCTGGCGCAGATGCGCTGGCAGCCGGCGGTGCGCAGTTTGCCACCGTGGCACGACGATCCGGTCTATGTCCAGGCCATCGGCGACTCGATCCGTCAGCACCAGGCGAGGCTGGACTGGCAACCGGAGGCGACCCTGCTGTCGTTTCACGGCCTGCCGCGCGAGAACCTCGATAAAGGCGACCCCTACCACTGCCAGTGCGCCAAGACCGCCCGCCTGGTACGCGAGTACCTGGGCCTCGATGAACAACGCATGCCGCTCACCTTCCAGTCCCGGTTCGGCCCCAAGCAGTGGCTCCAGCCCTACACCGACCAGACCCTCATCAGACTGGCCCGCGGGGGGGTGAAGAACGTGGCCGTCGCGACGCCGGGCTTTGTCGCCGACTGTGTGGAAACACTGGAGGAGATCGACATCCGCGGCCGCGAAAGCTTCCTCACCCAGGGTGGCGAACAGTTCACCACGGTGCCCTGTCTGAATGCCAGCCCGGGCGGAGTGGAGGTGATCGCCGCCCAGCTCAAGCGCGAGTTGAGCGGCTGGATCGACAGGTAACCGGCGATCCGGCCGGAGCACTATTGTGCCGTTGCCTGTCTCTGCTGGCGCTGCTTGAACCACTGACCCAACAACGCGCGTTCCGCGTTGCTGATGTGGGTCAGGTTGCCGAGCGGCATGACTTTGGTGACCACCGCCTGCTGGTAGATCTGCCGGGCATGCTGGCGGATCTCGGCCGGCGTCTGCAGCATGATCCCCTTGGGGGGTGCGGTGAAGCCGGCATAAGCCGGTTTGGCGGCATGGCATACGGCGCAGCGATGATGAATCACCGAGGCCACCCGGTTGAAACCGACCGGCCTGGCTGTGGCCGCAGCGGTCGTGCTCACCGGCGGCGCGATCGCCACCACCACCGCCGCCAGCACTGCCACTGCAAGCACCGCTGGCAGCGGCGACGCCCGGCCGCGGTGGCGCGCCACAAAATACACCCGAATCAGCGCACCGGCCAGCGACAGACCGATCAGAATCAGCCAGTTGTTGCCGTTGCCGTAGGTCATTGCGTAATGATTGCTGATCATGGCGAACAGCACCGGCAGCGTAAAATAGGTGTTGTGTACCGACCGCTGCTTGCCCTTCAGACCGTAGCTCGGGTCCGGCTCGCGACCTTCCTGCTTGGCGGCAACCAGTTCCCGCTGGCCCGGAATGATCACGAAGAACACGTTGGCGACCATGATCGTGCCCAGCATGGCGCCGTATAGGATATAAGCCGCCCGGCCGCTGAACAGATGGCACAAACCATAGGCCGCCAGCGCCACCAGCACGAACACCACCACGCCCAGGGCGACGTCGTTGTCGCCCAGCCGGGACTTGCAAAGCTGGTCGTATATCAGCCAGCCACCGGCCAGGAAGGCGATGCTGAGTCCGATACCCTGGGCGGGGCTGAGCGCAGCGACACTGGGATCGATCAGGTAAATCGAAGCGCCATGCCAGTAAATCAGTGCCAGCATGAACATGCCTGAAAGCCAGGTCGTGTAGGCCTCCCATTTGAACCAGTGCAGCGGCTCCGGCAGCCGCCGCGGTGCGACCCGATACTTCTGGACATGATAAAAACCGCCGCCATGCACCGCCCACAGTTCGCCACCGACGCCTTTGTCTTTATCGTCGCTGAGTTTGGGCGGCAACAGCGAGGTATCGAGAAACACGAAATAGAACGACGCCCCGATCCAGGCAATACCGGCGGTAATGTGCAGCCAGCGCCCGAACAGGTTGAGCCAGTCGAGGAGATACGCTTCCATTGACGCTTACCCGTGGTGATACGCAATCAGCCGGCGGCCGTGACCAGCGCCAGCGGACGGGTGAAGTGAATCTCGTCACAGTTATCACCGGGCCCACCCCGGTCGATGATCAGAAAATCCGTCACCCGCCCCAGCGCCAGCACCGGGTGATGCCAGACACCACGGTGGTAATTGACGCCCTGGCGACCATTGCTCACGAACAACCGCAACTCGTCTGCCGCGACATCGTCGCCAGCGGGTGCCACCAGGATTAGAAAAGCCTCGCCGCCCAGCGGCATAAACGCCTGGCTGCCACGCGGATGCCGCTCCATCACCCGGACCTCGTGCGGCAGCGGCAACGGCGTGGAGCGGAAGATGCTGAGCAACGGCCGGCCGGCCTCGTCCAGCTGCACCTGCGCCAGGTCGTGGAAGCGCTCGGTCCAGCCATCGTTGATCGGATAGTGCCGGGCCTGCTCGGTCTCGATCACGTCACCAAAGGGGGCAAAAGCGGTCCGGTTCAAGCGTTGCGGCTGTAGCGTCAGCACGTCAGCGACTCCGGTGGAGGTGGCCATAAAGCCGGACCCGGCTCAGTCCGCCATCAGGGAAGATGTTCACCCGCACATGGCTGATAGGACCAATGGCCTGCACTTCGGCCTCGAAACGATGCAGCGCGTCCATTGATAACGGCTGCTGCGGTAGCAACTCCCGCCAGAACATGCTCTGGGTCACCAGCGACTGCTCGGTACCGCCACCCATCAGTGCCCCTTGAATCGAACAGCGGTCCGGAAAATTGCCCTTGAAGTGCGCGCTATCGATCTCGACCGCCCGGACTTCGCCGGCATGCCCCAGCGCCAGGATGACCCAGTCGTTGCCGGGCTCGCGCCGGCGCCGGGTCTCCCAGCCGTCGCCCATGTTAATACCGCGGCCGGGCAGATTGAGGTTGAGCATCGAACCGAAGTGCTGGTCGTTGCAGGCGATGGCGCGGCCGCCGTACTCCAGCGCCAGCAGGTCCACCAGCGCGTGCTCCGCGACATCATCCCAGTTGCAGTGCGGCTCGCCATAGACCCGCAGTCGGGCAATCCCGCCGTCGGGATAGATGTTCAGCCGTAGATGACTGACGACCCGACTGGCTTCGATAGCATGGTAATGGTGACTGTCACCCTGCAGGCTCACTGCGGACAGGATCTCGAGCCACTCGGTGTCCGCGTCCGGATCGCCGCCATCGCAGTAGCAGGCATCCAGCGAAGCCGCCGGCGGATAATTGCCGGTAAAGTGCGAGGTATCGATATCGACGCCGCGGATCACGCCCGGGCGGCCCAGCCGGATCAGACACCAGTCATGGCCGGTGTCGCGCCGGCGCCGGGTCTCCCAGCCGTCCATCCACTTGCCGTGGTCGTCGTACTTGTCCGGAATGAAGACAGGGGCGGCGCTTTCCAGCAGGCGCGCGCGGGGGGCAAAGAACTCGTCGCTGGCGGCGATCGCCGCGGCGCCCAGGCGCGGCTCGGCCAGGTTGATCCAGCGTTGGGCGAAGGGATTGTCTGGATTCATGACGCTCACAATTCGTTCAGTCGCAACCGCGCGATGGTGTTGATCTCGGCCAGGGCACGCTGCAATTCCTGCTGCGGCGAATGCGACAACCGGGTCTCGAAGGCCGCCAGGATGTCGGCCTGATGCTTGCCCTTGACCGCCATGATGAAGGGGAAACCAAAGCGGGCCTGGTAAGCCCTGTTGAGCTGCCGGAAGCGCTCGTATTCGGCGGCTGTGCACGCATCCAGACCCGCGCTGGTCTGTTCCGTGCTTGATCGGGACGTCAGCTCGCCGCGCACGGCAGCGCGTCCGGCCAGGTCGGGATGGGCCTGTATCACCGCCAGCTGTTCATCGCGATCGGCGGCGAGAAACACCTCACTCAGCAACGCATGGAGTTCAGCGACATCGTCGTGACGCCGGCCAATGCCACGCTCCCAGGCCTGTTCGGCGATCCAGGGTGAATGCTCGTAGATGCCACCGAAGGTGGCCACGAACGTGTCCCGGTCCATGGCGCTCGGCCGACAACTGCGGAAGCGCTGGCTCATGCCGGCCGCCCCGGAAACGGATGGTGTTCTCGCCAGTGGCGGGCGATATCGACCCGCCGGCTGATCCAGACCCGGTCATGCTGCTCGACGTAATCCAGGAACCGCTGCAAACCCCGCAGCCGCCCGGGCCGGCCCAGCAACCGGCAGTGCATACCGATCGACAGCATCCTGGGGTGCTCGGCGCCTTCCGCATACAGCACGTCGAACGCGTCCCTGAGATACTGGTAAAAATGGTCGCCGGTGTTGAAACCCTGTGGTGTGGCGAAGCGCATGTCGTTGCTGTCCAGCGTGTAAGGCACAATCAGATGCGGCCGGGAACCATTATCGGTCTCGACCTCAGTCCAGAACGGCAAGTCGTCTCCATAATAGTCGGCGTCGTACAGGAATCCTCCATGCTCGACCACCAGCCGCCGGGTGTTGGGGCTATCGCGGCCGGTGTACCAGCCCAGCGGGGCCGATCCGGTCAGCCGCTCGATGATCCCGACCGCGATCCGCATATGTTCGCGCTCGGTGGCCTCGTCGAGGTCCTGATAATGGATCCAGCGCCAGCCGTGACAGGCGATCTCGTGACCCAGTTCGACAAAGGCGGCGGTGGCCTCGGGGTTGCGTTCCAGCGCCATGGCCACACCGAAGACGGTCAGGGGCAGCCCGCGGCGCTCGAATTCGCGCAGGATCCGCCAGACCCCGGCACGGGAACCGTATTCGTAAATCGATTCCATACTCATGTGGCGCGCGGGATAGGCGGCGGCACCGACAATCTCGGACAGGAACTGCTCCGACGCCGGATCGCCGTGGAGCACACAGTTCTCCCCACCTTCCTCGTAATTCAACACGAATTGCAGCGCCACCCGGGCACCACCGGGCCAGTCCGCCTGGGGTAGCTGGCGGCCGTAGCCGATCAGATCGCGCGGATAAGTCTGCTCAGCAGTCATGGCTTGGGTTCCTCGTGCAAGCTCGGCTCAGGAATGATGGTGGAACATCGCATCGGCCGGCCGTCATCGCTGCTGTACCCGGCAAGCCCCGTCTGTGGATCCGCCAGGGCCTGGCGCAGGCCGGCGCCGGCCACCACCGGCGTGAGCCGCAGCCGCGTCTCGATGTGAGCCAGATGCTCAGCCATGGCCCGAGCGGCGACGGCCGGGTCGCTACCCGCCAGGACATCGATCAGGCCAACATGCTCGCTTGCCGCGCATGGCACCCGGCCGGGCAGCTCGTACTGGCTGATGATGAGCGAGGTGCGCGAAATCAATCCGCGCAGAAATTGGCTGAGCGGCTTATTGCCGGCAGCCTCGGCCAGGGCCAGATGAAACTCGCCGGAGACCCGGATCGATCCGCCGCTATCGCTGCGGGCAAACTTGTCCTGCTCCAGCCTGACCAGTTCCTGCAGACGCTCGACCGTGGCCGCCGTCAACCGGCCGCAGAGCCGCTCGACCACCGCCAGTTCCACCACCCGACGCGCATCCAGTACCTGCCGGGCCTCGGCTACATCGGGCCGCGCCACCACCGCACCCCGGTTGCGTCGCAGCTCGACCACCCCTTCGTGGGCCAGGCGCTGCAGAGCACTGCGGACGACCGTCCGACTGACGCCGTAAATCTGCCCCAGGGTATCCTCGGTCAAGCGTGCGCCCGGCTGCAGGCGCTGTTCCAGAATGGCGTCGAACAGGTGCCGGTAGACGGTGACGCTGATGGAACTGAGCGTTGTCGCGTCGGACATCATTATGGTGGCCGTGACTATCGTTCGTCGGACTAATTGTATACACTTTTGCAGAAAATTGTATACAGTTTACCGTCAGGGGTCACCATTATGGGCAGACTGACCACGCACGTCCTCGATACGGCCCAAGGCCGGCCGGGCACGGGCCTGCGCATCGAACTCTACCGACTGCAACCCGAATCAGGTCGTGAACTGCTAAAAACAGTCACCACCAATACCGACGGACGCTGCGACGCGCCCCTGCTCGCGGATGATGCGTTCACGCAAGGCGAATACGAACTGGTGTACCTGGCCGGCGACTATTTCGACCGTCAGGGTATTACCCTGCCCCAGCCGAAGTTCCTCGACCGCATACCGATCCGCTTCGGCATCGCTGACACCGACCAGCACTATCACGTGCCGTTGCTGCTGGCGCCATTCGGCTACTCCACTTACCGGGGTAGCTGACGCGTCAGCCGGCCTGCCATTGCCGTATTTCCAGCACGTCGGTAATACGCTGCTGGCGGCCGTCCCAGACATAGCGTAAATGCGGGCCCTGATGGGGAATGCTGACTGTGGGCGGGCGCATCGCCGCGATGCACTCCCCGCCCCGGTCGCGCACACTGCGATACAGCAGCCCCCATGAGTCCTGCGCGTGCCAGAATGCGCCAAAGCGCTGCGACGGCTCATAGTCATCCGGCCGATGGAGTTCGGAATAAGCGTCACCGCGCACGTCGTGGAGCGACTTAACGACCTGCCCGACGTAGACCCGCAAGGTGATTTCGCAGCTTGGCTCCGCGGTCAGCCGCAGGAAACGCTGGCGATGGTAGCGGGTCTCGGCGATAGCGGTAGCCAGGGAACGGCCGGCGTAATAGACCCCATAGCCGCCGTCACTGAAACGGCTGGGATTGCCGATGTGTGTGAACGCCGCCATCACCGGCGAACTGCCGGGTCCACTGATGCGATCTTGTGGAGCGACCAACCGGATGTCGCCGGCCTGGTCACGCAGGCGGTCGTTGGTCAGGCTCTCGATCTCGAACGCCAGCGCCATTTCAGCCGGATCGAGTATTGATTCGAACAGATCAATGGGCGGGAAGTGTGCCGGCACTATCCGGTAGTGCCGGCTACTGTCAGGTGCCGCCAGCGGCGGTTGTGGCAGCACCCCTGTCAGCCCCGCCAGGCATCCAGGAAACGCCGCACATCGGCCAGGTCCACCACCCGGCCAGCCAGCATCCGCTGCAGCGCACTCTGGCCCTGGAACGGTGCGCCCTGGTTGGAGCGCCGCACCCAGGCATTGGCCTGGGCCTCGCTGGGGAGCAGCACCCGCAAGGCCTTGTAAGTGCCCATCAGGTAGGAGATCCGCTCCAGGGTATCCCGGGGCAACTGGATGTCGGGTAGCTCACGATAGCGGTAGTAGGTGGTCTTGCCAACGCCACCCAGCAGGATCCGCTGCTCCTCGGCCGTGCACCCCCAAGCGTCGGTGATGGCGAAAAACGCCTTCAGTGCAACCCGCCCTTTATGGCGTTCGCCGGCAGCGGAAGGCTCACTGCCAGGCTGCCGGGCTCCGGTTCGCGCATGGGTCGCCATTGGGATGCTCCTGGTATCCTTAATAGAACTATTTGTTTATATTAGTTCCTATAAGAACATCATGCAAGCTGCCCGGCACCCTGTTCCAATACACACACGGAGTCTGGTTTCAACGTCGCGCCCGCCCCAAAACGCCGCCGGCCCGGCGACTCAGATGGTCTGCTCGATCAGCAGACGGACGATGCGGTTTTCCTTCATGTCGACCACCTCCATGGCGTAGCCGTCGCCTTCAACCCGCGCCCCCACCGTCGGCTTCTGGCCGACGGCTTTCTCCAGGTACAGCGCCTCGACGGACTTAAACGGCGGCTGGACCGGCTCGAACCCCCGGAAGTAGTTACGGAACTCATAGATCGGACAGTCGGCGGTCACCTCCCAGCGCTGCTTGCCGCGCCGGTGCACGAACACCCGGAACCGGTCCTCCTCATCGAACATCTCACCAACGATTTCTTCCAGGGCGTTCTCCATGGTCACCACCCCCACCACCCGCCCGGCCTTGCCGGCAACCACCGCCAGATGCTGCTTCTCGGCCTGCAGCCGCAACAGCAGATCGTCCACGTACATGGTCGGTGCCACCATCACCGCCGGCAGCAGGCCGATGTCGCCGACCAGGGCGCGCCGGTCCTGCTCGGCCTGCAGCAGCATGTGCATGCTGACCACGCCGCGGATGACGTCGAGCTGTTCCTGAAACACCGGGATGCGAGTCACGCCCCCGGCCAGAAACAACCGCCGCAGTGCCGCCAGCGGCGCGTTATGCTCGATGGCCACGATCCGCGAGCGTGGGGTCATGATCTCGGACACCCGCTTCTTGCCGAAGCTGAACGTGCCGGACATCAGATGCTGCAGGCTGTCCTCGAGCTTGCCCTCGCGCGACAGCATGTCCATGGTCGCCTTCAGTTCCACGGCGGCGTCCAACTGCAAGCGCGCTCGCACCCGGGTATAGCGCATGCTCACCACCAGCACCCATTCCAGCAGCCAGATCAGCGGAAACACCACCGCCTGCAACACCAGCAGCGGCCGCGCCATGATGCAGGCAAAGCGCTCGGCGTGCTGCTGGGCGATGGTCTTCGGGAAAATCTCGCCGAACACCAGCACCAGCAGCGTCAACGCGGCGGTGGCATAGCCCAGTGCGGCACTACCGAACGCCATTGTGGTCCAGGCCGCCGCCAGCACCGAGGCGCCGATATTGACCAGATTGTTGCCCAGCAGAATGGTGATCAACATGCGGTTGGGGCGGCGCTTGAGGTGCTGCACTGCCGTGCTACCGCGCACGCCCGCGTCGACCATGGCCGCCACCCGCGGCGCACTGAGCGAAACCAGGGCGATCTCGCTGCCGGAAAACACCGCCGAAGTTGCCAGAAACAACAGCAACACGAAAAGTACCGGCCAGGTGTGGCTGAGCAGCCCGCCGGCATGGCCGGCACCGACCGCCTGGGCCCACACCACGCCACAACGGGACAGCAACCCGCCCGCCACAACGACGCGCGTCACCCACCGGACACCGCCGGCACGCAAACCGATCATGGATGGATGGGCAAGGCGCGGCACCAAACCAACAGTCGGTGACACTATGGCCTGGAATTCACGGGCCTTGGCGAGAATGGCGCAGACGACTTCCGGGTTCGACTCCAGCATGACGCCCCCTTGGCAACGTTCGAAAATTGCACACGCGGGGTCAGGTCTGCCATCGCAGCATAACTTTTGCTCGGAATCCCACTGTATACTCGGCTCGCCAGACGCTGGTGAAGCTTACCCCAAAGTGCTCAGCGACGTCGGTTTAGCGGTACTGACGAATTGGGGCGGCCAGTTATAGCCAAGCACTGAAACACCTGATGCTATATTTATAGACCTGTCCCCCTTCTTTAAAGTAAACGCTGCTTGTGCCGGGGATGATTGAATGCACTTCTCCATGGTCGCCTTGGCCCTAATGCGGCTGATAGCTATTTATTGCCGCCATCGAGTACCTTTCCGATACCTTAGCAGGTTATTCCCGGCGCCACACGATTTATCAAGTCCTGACTTCCGCGCAGACAATGGTGTCAAATCTTGTATTGTTGCCTTCCATGTAATTCAGCTGCAAAGCTGATCCAGATCGACACGCGAGTAATGCAAAAGGCAAGACCTGCCCGTGCGATTCAAACGAACCCTCTTCAGAGGTGTTAAAGATGGAGAAGACGGTGCTGATCTATTATGACGTGCGCATGCTCGGGCACAATCCGGCAGGCTGGGACAGCGGTCATCCGGAATGGAGCGATGCCGTCAAGGCGATGATCGCTCAGCAGTATCCCGACGCCAGCCTGGAGACCTATGCCTACCCCGAGCGTCCCCAGCGGCTGACCGCAATCGTCGAACGATTGCTGGCCGAACCCATCGATGGGATGTGCTGGCGGGTTCCGGCGCCGGCCACGCGCGCTCAGCTCCAGCGGGCACATTCCGCCGTCCATGTGGCTTATATCGAATCGCTTGTCGGTGAGTCACACTGGTTGGCGCAAGACACGACCGCGGTATCCCCCGATAGTGTGATCGCGGCGAGACTAGCTGCCGGCTCCGGCGTCGATGCGGTCGAGGCCATTACCGCCGGTGAGAGTCGACATGCGTTCTGCATCGTGCGCCCGCCGGGTCACCATGCAGCCGCCGACCACGCCAGGGGCTTTTGCCTGTACAACAATATTGCCGTGGCCGCCATGCACGCGCGGGCGGTCCTGGGCTATTCGCGTGTGATGATTTGGGACTGGGACATGCACCATGGCAACGGCACCCAGGACATTTTCTACGACCAGCCCGGCGTGCTGGTCGTAGACAGCCACTGCGCCGCGCCGTTCTACCCCGGAACCGGCAGCCTATCGGAGACCGGCACGGGACCCGGTCTGGGTTATCAACTGAATGTGCCATTGCCCAGAGGGGAGCGGCAACGCGGCCCTGATCAATGTGTTCGAGCAGGTGGTTCGTCCTGCGGCGCGGGCGTTTCAGCCCGAGCTCATCCTGATTTCCTCAGGTTTCGACTGCCATTATCTGGATTATACCTGTGCCATGGACGAAACCGGCTATGCTGCATTGACGGAGCGCGTCTGCGCGCTGGCTCACGAGTTCTGCGACGATCGGCTGGTGATGATGCTCGAAGGCGGCTACAACGCCCAGGCGCTATCCGACAGCGCACATGCCGTCATCCGCGCGCTGACCGGCCACACCATCACATCGATCAATGTATTACCCGAAGATGAAGGCTGTGCCGAAGTAGCTCAGGCGGCGCTATTCCATGCCGGAACCATTGCCGCGCTTGGCCAGCGGTCGCTGGGTTGAAATGCAAGCAGAGGATGGGGGGATTACCCGGGCTTTTATCTTTGCAATCCAAATCCTACGGCAGGTTCGCGGGTTCGCATGCATCGCACGAGGGGTCAGGTCTTACATAGTAGCATCACTTTTGCTCGGAATCCCGCTGTATACTCGGCTCGCCCGACGCTGGTGAAGCTTACCCCAAAGTGCTCAGCGACGTCGGTTTAGCGGTACTGACGAATCGGGGCGGCCAGTTATAGCCAAGCGCTGAAACACCCGATGCCACATTTAGACCGGTCCCCCTTTTCGTTTAAAAATAGAGCCGCCTAACTCATTTCCGGCCAGATCCGCTGTTACACTTACTTCGGTTCGGCCTGGTGTCGGCCGCACCACTGACGGTACCCTGACGGCCGGCCCGGCAGGCGTAGCACGGCGTCACCAATCCATCTGGCCAGCCGCCGGTGTCACCCGGGGCACGCCCGCCGGGCTCGGGCCGTGTTCGATCGGCTTCGCTGTGATAGCGTGTCTGCCGCATGGTAATGTCGAGCCGGGCAAGGTCCGATCTGGCTCGACGTCCGCCGTAAGTTGCCCGCTGCGACGGCCAGCGCCGGCCCCGGGGTCGACGTCGCTACCGCTTGTTCAGGTGATGGGCATCATCGCACCCCGACTGCTCAGGCGGCCCCCTCAGGCGCCCGGCAGAAATGATCATGACAAAGACGGACGAGGATGTGCCGCCTGCCATGACCTTTCTGTTTTCATCAAACTTACTGAACATACCATGCGCCTGTTTATTCGCGATAACGCCCGCTTCATTAGAGACAACAGCCGCTGGATAGGCGGCGGCTTTCTGCTCATGCTGTTCTCATTCTTCGGCCAGACCTACTTCGTGGGGCTGACCGGCAACGATCTACAAGCGCATTTCGGCCTATCGGCCGGCCAGTTCGGCGGGCTGTACATGGCCGCGACACTGATGAGTGCGCTCACGCTGCCCTGGCTCGGCCGCACGCTCGACCTGATGCCGGGGTGGAAGGTCGCACGCTTCACCATCCCGGGCCTGGCGGTCGCTTGCGTTCTTCTGGCCTTGGCCCCGAACCTGGTGGTCCTGACGCTTGCGCTCTACCTGCTACGCCTGTTCGGCCAGGGCATGATGACTGAAATCGCCTTCACCGAGACGGGTCGCTGGTTCATTGCCGAACGCGGGCGTGCGATGGCATTGGTGGTCGTCGGACTTCAGGTCGGTGCGGCGCTGCTGCCAATGGCAGTCATCCTGCTCCGGGCGCTAGGCGGTTGGCGCCTGCCGTGGATCGCCGGGGCTGGCGCGCTGATCCTGGTCGGCTTTCCCGCGATCCTCAAGTTGCTCAGCGTCGAGCGGGTGCCACATGTCACCGAATATCAGTCGAAGATGACCCGCCGGGCCAGCGACTGGAAACGAAGTGAAGTGCTCCGCGACCCCATCCTCTATCTGATCTTGGCCGGCACTCTGGCGCCCGCTTTTATCGGCACGACGATCTTCTTTTACCAGGGCTATCTGATCAAGCTGCGCGGCTACGATCCGCTGGTGTTCGCGGCGGCCTTCCCGATCATGGCGGTGACGACCGTCGTGTTCAGCCAGCTATGTGGTCACCTCATCGATCGGCTCGGCGCCCTGCGGCTGCTGCCCTTTCTGTTGATTCCCGTGACGATCGCCTCGTTGGTGATCGGTCTGATCACGCCGGTCTGGGGGGTCTACCTGTTCATGTTTCTGGCCGGCATCGGCAATGGCTTCTCCCAGACTCTGCTGGGTGCGCTATGGCCGGAAGTCTATGGGCTGGCCAACCTGGGCGGTATCCGCGCGATCGTGGTCTCGGCGATGGTGCTCTCAAGCGCCCTGGGACCCAGCATCACCGGCGTATTCATGGATCATGGTATCGCACTGCCGAGGCAGATGCCGTGGATGGCTGGCTGGTGCGTCATCGCGTCGTTCGGCCTGACCGTCGCCTCGCGCGTGGTGTGGTCGCGGGAGGCAGCACCGCCCGTGTCTGGGAGTCGCTAGTTCCGCTTCGTGCTGCTGCCACCACGACGGCGGTTACGGCTATTGCGCCAGGAAACGCGGAGATATGTGGGGTCAGATACCTTTCACAGAATCATCACGCCATCGAACATTTTGATTCTCCGGCGCTTTTGCGCCTAGCCATAATCCGACTCATGATCATGTCGTTCGCTTCAATCGACCTGATCTCCTCCCGCGATTACGCCATCACCGGGGGCACAGGACAATCCAGCACACCCGCAAAGGCGCGGAATAACTCTAATTCAACCGCTGTTACTTTCTGATCGCGCCAAACGCTGGCGACACAGGCCTTGAGCAATTTGGATTTCGCCAAAGGTTTCAATTGTTCCAATTTCCCCAAAGCCAGATCCAGATCCGATGTCGTGATTTGATCTTTCGCCAGCAATGCGGGTCCGCTCGACCCCAGCGCTTCAGCCGCCGCTCCGAACGCTGCTTCCGTAGCGCGCTGATCCTGGGCGCCGGCATGAGCCATCATCGAGAGTACGATTTCAATTTCTTTCTCGATGTGCCCGGGCTCGGAGTAACGCGCTTTCACCGTCGCCAATTTGAAAAACTGCCCGTCGAGATGGTTGAACAGGATCTTCTGCAGCGACCATTCCAGCAGGTCAACCCTGGAGTCCATCTCGATCAACGCGATCAGATTACCCTTGAACGATTTGTACTGGCTGAGCGACAAATGCTTCAGCGCCGGCATCGCGATATCGAGCACCGGCAAACGGAATTTGACATCCAGTCGGTCCATCTCCGGCATCAACTTGAGCGTCAATGCGTAGACATCCGCATCGGCATGAGTCCTGCAGTTGCTTCAATTGCCTGGCGCGAACCTCCTGCCCCTTGTCCAGCACCAGGGAATAGATGACTGCCCGAGCGCCGTGGGGTTCTCGCGCGGCGTCCTTGATCGCCGCGGGCAACTCCGACAGCAGCGAGCGGGCGTATTCGATGGTTTCCTGCTTCGGATTGCCGATCTGATCCATCGCCGTCATGACATGGGCGATCGCCGCGCCGGCGGCAACCGCAGCGACCTCGCCGGCAGCCGGCTGTGCGCGTCGTGGTTTTCGCTTCAGCGGCCTGATCCTCGTCCCGAGCCGCGTCGGCCCGGTCGGAGGAATCGAACTTGCCGTCCCATTGAGGATCAATGCGCAGAATGCGCTCTGCCAGCGGCGGGTGCGTGGCGGACAACCCTTGCATGAAGCCCGAAACTCCCTGCGCGAAAAAGGCATGGCTGACTTCGGGCGCGCCGGGATTCTCGACTTTCGAACCGGACTCCAGCCCTCCGATTCTCTTCAGCGCGCCCGCGATCCCGTTCGGGTTGCGCGTAAACTGGACCGCCGAGGCGTCTGCCAGGAATTCCCGCTGCCGGCTCACCGCGGCTTTGATCAGGCCGCCGAAGAACGTGCCGGCAAAGCCGATGACGATCAGCCCGATCGCCAGCGCCAGCATTGCGGCCGCGCCTTGATCATTGCTGCGCCGGCCGCGCGAGAACGACGCCGAATACAGCAGGTAGTAGCCGAGAATGCCGAGAATCAGGATGCCATTCAGCACGCCCATCAAGCGAAGGTTGAGCCGCATATCGCCATTGAAGATATGGCTGAACTCATGCGCGATGACGCCTTGCAGCTGGTCGCGGCTCAAATGATCGATAGCCCCCTGGGTAACTCCGATGACCGCATCGCGCGGCGAAAATCCCGCCGCAAAGGCGTTGATGCCCGGTTCGTTCGCAAGCAGATAAACCGGCGGCGCGGGCGTGCCCGAAGCGATGGCCATCTCCTGCACCACGTTCAGCAGCTTGCGTTGATTCGGGTCCCGCGTATCTTGCGGAATCAGTTGCCCGCCCAGCGACTCCGCAACGACCTTGCCGCCTCCCGACAGGGCCAGGATCTTGTACAGGCTGCCGGCCAGCACCACGACACCGACACCGGCGCTTACAGCGGCGAAAGTCCGCCAATCCATCTGCCGGAGAAATGTCCCGCCATCGCGCAATTGCTCACTGTTGATAAAGCCAAACACGATCATGACCAGCAGATTCGTCATGACGATCAAGGTGATCACGGCAAGAACAAACAGGACGACAAGCAGGGCCGTGTGCTTGCGCACACGGTCTTGCGATTCAAAGAAGTTCATCGTTTCAACGCCGAGGGCGAACAATTGCGATCAGTACGAGACCCGATCAAAATGACACTTTCGGCGCGGCCTGTATGGCCGCGCTGTCTTCAAATTCGAGCAACGCCGCGTCCTTCGCGTGGCCAAACATCGGGGCAAAGAAAGCGGGCGGGAACGACTGTTTATAGGTGTTATAGGCCATCACCTCGTCGTTAAAAGCCTGCCGGGCGAAGGAAACCTTGTTTTCAGTGGACGTCAGCTCCTCGCTCAACTGCATCATGTTCTGACTGGCCTTGAGATCCGGATAGGCTTCCATCACCATTCTCATATTCATCAAGGCGCCGGACAGCTTGCCCTCGGCGCCCATCAGCGCCGTCATCGCCTCTGGGTCGCCCGGAGCCGCCGCCGCATTGGACAACATGCTGGAGGCCTCGTTGCGCGCCGCGATCACCGATTCCAGGGTTTGCCGTTCGTGCTTGATGTAACCCTTCGCGGTCTCGACAAGATTTGGAATCAGGTCGTAACGTCGTTTTAGCTGCACTTCGATCTGCGCGAAGGCATTCTTGTATCGATTCTTCAGCGTGACCAATTTATTGAAAATCGCGATCACATAAAAAAGCGATCAGCGCGATGACAACCAAAATACCTATGATACGATCAGTGTGGTATCCATGTTTCCCGCCTTTATCGTAGTTTGCCTATTATGACAGCTTCGTGTTTTGGAGTCCCGATAGGGGACTCTAAATCTTGAGGATGGGTGTCTTCATTATCCCTGATCCTTATGCCTGCCACTGAGGATGTGATGCAACCCACCCATCTTCACCAGCGGATCGTCACTATTCACAACAATCTCCGAATGCGCCAATACAAAGCCCTTACCGGTAATCGTATTCTCCACCACATCATGCCCCTCGACATGATGGATATCGACAAACTTGCCGATAAATCCGGTCTCCCTTAGCGAAACCGTCTCCAACCGGTCACCGGGCCGAATACTCCCCTCATAACGCATCAGGGCCAGTCGCGCGGATGTCCCTGTGCCGGTGGTGCTACGGCAAATTACGCCGGGGTGGACATAGGTGGCGGAGCGAGAGCGGTAGAAATCGTCGGCCACCTGTTCCACCGGCCCCATGAAGTGCAGAAACGGCAGTGGCCCGACATCACCCAGGGTATAGTGGGAAAAGCCTCTTTCGGCCTCTATGGCATTGACAATCTTGTAGGCGCAGGCGGCGAGCTGTGATTCCTCGTCCCGTGTCAGGTGGAACCCCAACTCAAGTGCATCCACCATGGCATAGAAACCGCCGCTGTAAGCCACGCTGTAACTGACGTTGCCCACGGATGGTACATGGATGTTGGCCTTATACGTGTCCACATAGCTGGGCAGCCCCCCGCAGGTAATCACTTCCACCACACCGTTGTGCACCTCGGCGTCGATATAAACCAACCCCGCCGGTGACTCCATCTTGAAGCTCTGCTTACCCTCCTTTTTCGGCACCAGGCCACTCTCGAGCACTGCGGTGGCGGTACAGATGGTGTTGGACCCGGAATAGATCGGATACCCCATCACTTCCATGATGATATAGCCCACCTCCGCTGCCGGATCGGCGGCGGGCACAATCAGGTCCACCGACATTTCCGGGATGCCGTAAGGCTCCTTCAGCAACAAGGTGCGCAGGCCGTCGGCATCGTCCCGCAGGTACTCCATCTGCTGACGCACGGTATTGCCGGGTAGCGGATCGATGCCGCCCAGCACGATTCGGCTGACATCCCCACCGGCGTGGGTATCCATCAATTTCAGGGTCAGGGATTTGCTCATGCCCGGGACTCCAGTGCAAAGGGGGCGCCATGGGCCTGCCACTGGGCGTCCGGCACAATCACGATTTTCCCCAGAAAATTGCTGCCACGATTGACGAAGTAATTCTCCGCCTCGCGCAGGTGGGACAACTTAAAGGCAGCGTGCAGCACCGGCTTGAGCTGGCCGTTGCGGATCCATGCCACCAGTTGTTCCGCCTCTTCACGGGTACCGTGGGAAACCCCGAAAATCTGCACCTGATAGAGGTAGATCCGTGTCCACATGATCTCGCTGACATTACCGCCGCTGGCACCGGCGATGCTGAGCCGGGGGTAGTCGCCGCGGTTTTTCATGTCGAAGATCATGGCGTCGATGAAGCGGTTGGTCATCTCACCGCCGACCAGATCCATAACCGCATCGAGCGGCCGACCACCCGTCGCCTGACGGATCCGATCTTCAAAATCGTCCATATAGGATCGATCGAAAACGGCTTCAGCGCCCAGTTTTTTAAGCGCGTCGGCTTTGTCCGGCTTGCTCAGTGCGTAGGGAATGGCCCCCATGATCCGGCAGAGCTGGATCAACGCCGTACCCACGCCACCGCTGGCGCCGGTGACCAGGACACGCTCACCGGCCTTCACCCGGGCAGAGGTGAGCATGTGCAGGGCGGTCTGGTAGGAGCACATGCCCATGGCCGCCAACCCCGCATCCGCCAATTCCGGGTTGTCCACCCGGTGGAACTGATCCGACGGGACGGCCACGTATTCGGCGAAGCCGCCATCGGCGCCATGGCCGTAGTAATCCGGCGCCAGATTGATGTCCCGGCGTACATCCGGATAAATATTGAAATCCAACAGGCCACGCTCACCGATCCGGTCGGCATCCACGCCCTCACCCACGGCAACCACACGGCCGGCGATATCGGCACCCTGAATACGAGGGAAGGTCAACGTAGCCGAACCACCGATCTGAAACGAGGTCACATCACCCTTGTCCTTGGTCGGATACAGCCCCTCACGCGCCTTGCGATCGGTATTGTTCTTGGCCGTTGCCGTGACCCGCACCAGTACCTCGTCCGGCCCGGGCTTAGGTGTGGGCACGTCCTCACGGTAGACCAGTTGATCAACACCGCCATGCCCGACCAATTGCATCGCGGCCATCGTGGCAGGAACCGCCTCCGTCTGGGCATCGTCACTCATCACCTGCCTCCTCGCTGACAAGCCTGAAATCATTGGTTGGACCGGCCCGGGAGATTCATGGAAAGCCATCCTGGCCCAGCCATGCTCAAATCATTTCTATTCCAGCTCCTGCGCCTGCTGACGCAACACAAACTTCTGTACCTTGCCGGTGCCGGTCTTGGGCAACGGCCCGAACACCACCGTTTTAGGCACCTTGAAGTGGGCCATGTTGTCGCGGGCGAAGTTGATGATGTCTTCCGGGCTCAGGTCATTCCCGGGATTGAGATCGACGAAGGCGCAGGGGGTTTCGCCCCATTTCTCGTCCGCGCGGGCGACCACGGCCACCTCGGACACGGCGGGATGGCGGTACAGCACATCCTCCACCTCGATAGAGGAGATGTTTTCTCCGCCAGAAATGATGATGTCCTTGGAGCGGTCACGAATCTCGACGTAGCCGTCAGGATGCCAGACCGCCAGATCGCCGCTGTGGAACCAGTCACCGCGGAAGGCTTCTTCGGACGCCCGGCCGTTCTTTAGGTAGCCCTTCATCACCACGTTGCCGCGCATCATGATCTCGCCCATGGTTTTGCCATCTTTGGGCACCGGCGCCATGGTCTCGGGGTCGGCCACCATCAGGTCTTCGAGCATGGGGCTTTTCACCCCTTGCCGCGCCTTCAAGTGGGCACGTTGTTCCAGAGGCTGGCTGTCCCATTCGGATTTCCAGGCACAGGCAACAGCGGGGCCGTAGGTTTCGGTCAAACCATAAACGTGGGTCACTTCGAAGCCCATCGACTCCATCCCCGCGATCACCGAGGACGGTGGCGCGGCGCCCGCGACCATGGCATGGACCTTATGTTCGATCCCGGCTTTGAGATCGTCAGGCGCATTATTCAGCATATTGAGCACCACCGGCGCGCCACAAAAATGACTGACTTGTTCCTCACGAATCAACCCAAAGATCGCCTCGGCCCGCACATGACGCAGACAGACATTGACACCGGCCAGTGCGGCAATCGACCAGGGGAAGCACCAGCCATTGCAGTGAAACAGCGGCAGCGTCCACAGGTAACGGGTGTGCGGAGGCATGGCCCAGGACAGGGTCCAGTTGACCGCATTCAGGTGCGCGCCGCGGTGATGATAGACCACGCCCTTGGGGTTGCCCGTGGTGCCGGAGGTGTAGTTGAGGGTGATGGCATCCCATTCGTCTTCGGGTTCCAGCCAGGCAAAATCCGGATCGCCCCGGGCGATGAAAGCCTCGTATTCAGCCGTGCCGATCAGCCGTCCTTCCTGAAACACCGGATCGTCGATCCCAATTACCAGGGGTGGATGCTCCACCTGCCGCAACGCCCGTTCGGCGACATCGGCGAACTCCCGATCCACAAACAGCACCTTGCTCTCGCCATGTTCCAGGATGAAGGCAATCGTTTCCGCGTCCAGACGGGTGTTGATGGCATTGAGCACCGCGCCGGCCATGGGCACACCGAAGTGGGCCTCATACAACGGCGGCGTATCGGGGCAGAGAAACGACACCGTATCACCCCGGCCAACCCCCTGCTGGGTCAGCGCTGACGCCAGGCGACGGCAACGCTCATAGACCTCACGCCAGGACCGGCGTATGGGACCATGCACCAACGCCGGATAGTCCGGAAACACAAAAGCGCTCCGGGCCAGGAAGGTGATAGGGGTCAACGCGGCATGGTTGGCGGGGTTTTGTGGCAACCCCTGGTTATAGATGGTCTGCATGGTCTCGAACCTCGCCTATAAGACTTTGGTCGGTGTGAGCAGAAATAAAAGCCGCTCTGGCGTCGTCTTTTGATTGTGCTCAGGAATAGGCGTCATATGGGGCACACGGGTCCGCACACACTCGCTCAGGTCTGTCATCGTAGCATCACTTTTGCCCGGAATAGCGCCGCATACGGTGCAGCGTCTTGTTAGCCCCGGCCCCGGCACCGGCCATGCCTCAGTACAGATGCTGCTGAAATCCGACGAAGACCTCCCGGATCTGGCCCGGCGGGCCGAGTTCGTGGACCGCATCGCCCAGGCTGTGGTACTTCAGCTCGATCAACTGCGGCAGCTTGTCGGTTGCAAGCTCACCCACACCGCGCGCCACATAATGATCGAGCACGAAGCGCAGGAAGTCCTGTTGCCGGTAGTCGTGGCCCTGGAAGATGGCTTCGCGGTGTGAATCCACCCGCTCAGCGCGGGTCACCGGGGCCTGATTGAAGGCGATGTACGCCAGCACGTCATAGAGGTCGCTGTTTTCGGCCTCGATCAGCTTGCCCACCTCGGCCAGTTGTTCCACGCCGTAGCCTTTTTCTTCCAGCCCCTCCAGCAGTTTGCGGCGGGTATCCGGCCGCCCCCACACAGCGCGCAGCTCATCCTCGTCGGCAAACAGCGCGGGCAGATCGCCGAACAGGCGCTGGATGAACTCGGCGGCGGAGATGGGCTTGCCGTCCGGGCTCCAGAAGCTGGTGGCGCTCATGTGCTGGAGGGTGCGCTCCTTGCCGTCGGCCAGCTTCACCTTCACCTTGCGGCGCTTCCCGCACACGCAGGGTTGTTCGCCGCAAACCTCACAGGGTGCGGGCGGTTCCTTCTCGCACCGGCACGGGCGCTCGCCACACACCGGGCACGGCTCGGGTGGGTCGATGGCGCAGACGCAGGGCTGCTGGCCGCAGGTAGCACAGGGTTCCGGCGCCAGCGGCTCGCCATCCCACTCCGGATCGTTGAAGTGCTCGTAGGCCTTCACGAAATCATAAATCGTGAAATAGTCCTTGCCGTCGAACAGGCGGGTGCCGCGGCCGATGATCTGCTTGAACTCGATCATCGAGTTGATCGGCCGCATCAGCACGATGTTGCGCACGTTGCGCGCATCGACCCCGGTGGAGAGCTTCTGCGAGGTGGTCAGGATGGTCGGGATGGTCTTCTCGTTGTCCTGGAAGATCCGCAGGGCCAGCGCTCGCCGATCGTGCGCCGTCGTTGGCCGTGACCCGGACGCAGTAGTGCGGGTCCGTGCTGGTCTTCATCTGGTTGATCAGGTCGCGCACCGCCAGCGCATGGTCCTGGGTGGCGCAGAAGACCAGGGTCTTTTCGCTCTGGTCGATCTGCGTCCATGAACACCTTCACCCGGTAGCTTCTCGCGCTCCTTGATCTCGATGATGCGGTTGAAGTCGTGCTTCCGTGTAGCGCTTGCCCTCCTCGATCTCGCCCTCCACCACGTCGTCGTCGGGGGTGATAGACGTAGTCATCCAGCGTGGTGGCGATCTGGCGCACCTTGAACGGGGTCAGGAAGCCGTCGTTGATGCCCTCCTTGAGCGAATAGATGTACACCGGCTCGCCGAAGTAGGCGTAGGTGTCGACGTTGTCCTTGCGCTTGGGCGTGGCGGTCAGGCCAAGCTGCACGGCGGGCGCGAAATACTCCAGGATGCCGCGCCAGTTGCTTTCGTCGTTGGCGCCGCCGCGGTGGCACTCGTCGATGACGATGAAATCGAAGAAGTCGGGCGGGTAGTCGCCGAAGCTGGGCGCCGGATTGCCGTCCTGGCATCGCGGCCGGTCATGAAGGTCTGGAAGATGGTGAAGAAGACGCTGCCGTTCTTCGGCACCCGGCCCTTCTTGCGGATGCGTCGCGGGGCGATGCGGACCAGCGCGTCCTCGGGGAAGGCGGAGAAGGCGTTGAAGGCCTGGTCGGCGAGGATGTTGCGGTCGGCGAGGAACAGGATGCGCGGCGCGGCCGGCGTCGGCTCGCCCGACAGGTTCCAGCGGCTGTGGAACAGCTTCCAGGCGATCTGGAAGGCGATGAAGGTCTTGCCGGTGCCGGTGGCGAGGGTCAGCAGGATGCGGTTGCGGCCGGCGGCGATGGCTTCCAGGGCGCTGGTTGATCGCGATTGTGCTGGTAGTAGCGGGCCTGCAGGTGCCGCCCTTGTCCTCGAACGGGACGGCGGCGAAGCGGTCGCGCCAGGCATTGTGCCTCGGCGAAGGTCTCGGCCCAGAGCTCGTCCGGGGTCGGGATAGTCGCGCGACGTAGCCTTCCGCCCCGGTCTGCATGTCGATGCGGTAGATGCCAAGGCCGTTGGTGGCGAAGGCAAAGCGGAGGCCGAGCTTCGGCATAGCGCTTGGCCTGGCCGACGCCCTTCGGTATCGGGCTTGTCGCTGCGCTTTGGCCTCGATGACCGCGAGCTTCTGGGTGCGGTGGATCAGGACGTAGTCGGCGATGTCCGGCTTGGCCGCGCTTGCCCGCGCCTTGCAGGCGGCCGAGGGTGATGAGTCTCGCGGCCGACGCGGCTGCCGTCCACCACGCCCCAGCCCGCGCCTTGCAGGGCGGGGTCGATCAGTTCGGCGCGGGTTTCGGCTTCGTTCATTATAGGTCCGGGGGTTAGGTGAGGTCTCCGGCGAAGGCTTTGGTGAGGAGGGATTGTTTAAGACTCGCCAGTGCATCCAACTTCCGACTATAGATCGTCTGCATTGACCGAATGTCCAGTGACAGCGCGCGCAGTCTCGTAACGATGGCGGTCTGCTCCTCTATGTCGGGTAGCCAAACCGGTAGCTCTTTGATTATTCCCATGTTCAATCCCTCCATGATGGAACCTGTGGCGCGCGCTGTCAGAATTCGCGGGATTCGGGGTGGTAAAGAAAATACGCGTGCAGAAAATCGGGCAGGCATTTCGTGCGGTCCAGCGTGATGCAACAAAGGTGCTTGCTGTTAATTGCTGTGGGAATGTCGTTTGGGACAACCGCGTATCGCCCGCACGTTCCCATGATGGTGATCAGGACATCTCCCGGCTTCACTGTATAGCGAACGAGATCGGTGTATTTCTCCTTCGTGATAAAGCGTCGCTTTCCCCAGAGAAATTCGTTGGCAACCGCATTGTCGATTTCAAGAACTGCAATGCCATCTTCTACGAATTCACTGTGAAGTAGCTGACTCCCGAAAGGGCCGGTCCTAATCGCCCCACGATCCCGTGACGCAAGGTGTTCTACGCTCGTGCGTCGCCATCCTTTGGCAATAGGGTCTCCAAACAGCTTGACGCCTACGCCGATGTCGAACAACTCCCGGGCGTTCTTCAGGTTCTTCTGGGCGTTGGCGGCGGCAAGGGCCAACCTCTCGAACGCCTCATCCAGAATGGCGACGATGCGCCGTTGTTCGGCGACCGGGGGGAGCGAGATCGCAATCTCCTCTATCTCTGACTTGCTGATCGACGCGAAAACGGCTCCCTCCCTGCCCGCGATCTCCGGCTGTTTTGAAAGCAGCATATAAAAAAGGAACGCACGATCTATCTGACCTAACGCTCTAATCGCCGCCAGGCCACGCCCAATGCAGCATCTCGCCGTGGCAAAATTGACCGACCGAGCGGGTGCCCTTACGGACATCAAGACGTCGCCAGCCTGAGCCTCCTTGGTAATTTGCCGAGTCCAATCCGTGCTGGTCCGACATATTTCTCCTGAAAGTCCTTCTTTCCTTGGTAGAATGGAAGGCCAACACCGTCCTCGTTGTAGAACTCTCCCTCGGGCGATTGTCCCGCTATCACCTCGCAAATTGCCCCGAGAGGTGCGACCCTCCAGCTGTCCTTCACAGCATCCCCCGGATGCGTTCCAGAATCTCCGCACTCTCGGCATCCAGCGCCGCGATCTCGTCGATGATCGCCTGCGGGTCGCGCAGCCCAGCTTCCTCCGGCCTTGTTGGGGTTCTTCACCGACAGATCAAACGTCTCTGTGTCGATCTCCGCCACATCCACCGTCCAGGATTTGTCCGACTCCGCGAATCCGGCCTGCAACCGACAAACTCCGTCAGATCGTCGTCGTTCAGCGCATTGGTCTTGCCCAGGCTGCGGCCCGGATCGAGCTGGTAGTACCAGATCTTCCGCGTCGGCGCGCCCTTCTCGAAGAACAGCACCACCGTCTTCACCCCGGCGCCCTGGAACGTGCCGCCCGGGCAGTCCAGCACGGTGTGCAGATTGCAGCCTCCAGCAACTCCTGCCGCAGGGACACGCAGGCGTTGTCGGTGTTCGACAGGAAGGTGTTCTTGATCACCACCGCCGCCCGTCCGCCCGCCTTCAGGGACTTGATGAAGTGCTGCAGGAACAGGAACGCCGTTTCGCCGGTGCGGATCGGGAAGTTCTGCTGCACCTCCTTGCGCTCCTTGCCGCCGAAGGGCGGATTGGCCAGGATCACGTCGAACCGGTCCTTCTCCTGAATATCCAGTCACGTTCTCGGCCAGCGTGTTGGTGTGGAGGATGTTCGGCGCGTCGATGCCGTGCAGGATCATGTTCATGATCGCGATCACATAGGCGAGGCTCTTCTTCTCCTTCCCGTAGAAGGTCCGCTTCTGCAGCGTCGTCAGGTCGTGGCGCGTGCGTCAGCCCCGTCCCTGCGCGCGCAGATAGTCATAGGCCTCGCACAGGAAGCCCGCCGGACCCGGCCGCGCCGTCATAGATGCGCTCGCCGATGCTGCGGCTGGACCACCTGGATCATGGCGCGGATCAGCGGGCGCGGCGTGTAGTATTCGCCGCCGTTGCGCCCGGCGTTGCCCATGCCGCTTGATCTTCTCTTCATAGAGTGCGGACAGTTCGTGCTTCTCGGCCTGCGAGCGGAAGCTGCAGCCTGTCGACCAACTCCAGCACATCGCGCAGGATATAGCCGGTGCGGAACTTGTTGCGTGAGCTCGGTGAAAATTTCGCCGATCTTGTATTCGATCGTGTGCGGCCCCGGCGCGCGGGCACGAAAGCCTTGAAGATAGGGGAACAAGCTGCCGTTGACATAGGCGATCAGGTCGTCGCCGGTCAGCGCCGCATTGTGGTCGAACGTCGCCGTCCGACGTCTTCGGCGCCGCCCAGCGCGACCAGCGGTA
>CAVQMB010000007.1:0-159011 GCA_963713445.1 uncultured Gammaproteobacteria bacterium
TCTTTTATTGTGTGAAAGCCCTGTGTGTTAGCCGGAATCGGGTTGGTGGGTGTACTTAAGCTGCATGCCGTTATGCGTCAAATAATACCGGAGGTTTCATTATGAGTGCATATCTTGTTGTGGACACGAAGATAAACAATCCAGAGGTCTACGAAGAATATAAAAAACTTGCGAAGCCCATTGCTGAGAAGTACGGCGGCATATACCGCGTCAGGGGTGGGGCCATGGATGTTAGAGAAACGAATCTCTGGACGCCCACCAGGATTGTGATCATCGAATTTCCGGACGTGAAGAGCGCACAGGCATTTGTGGATTCAGATGAATATGCACCGGTAAAACCTATGCGCTTGAATAACGCCGAGTGTACGTTGTTTATTGTGGATGGTGGGTAAGGCGACGCAGTTTCGATAATAAAGCAACTGAAGCATTGGAAGGTGACGTCTCAGTACGATTATCCCAAAGGGCTATTCTTCGGCTGGCGCGGACCCATCACATCACTCGATCAAGCCCAGCCCCGAAACCAGGTACCGGCTGCTTGCCGTGACCAACGGTTGCCAGCGCGGCGCGGCCGGGACCTGTTCACTGTCGGGTGGTAGCGTTGAACGCCTGTCACTCGCGCCCTGATCCGGAAACGCACCGATGTCGGCGCATCATCAGGCACACGCGGAGCTTCTTGTTGCGCCTGTTGGCTGAGCTGGGCTGGCTGCGCCACTCGGCCCCCGGCAGATTCCGCCAGGGGCCCTGGGCTTTAAATGTCGACGTTTGTGGCGGCCGCGATAGACCTCGACGGCCTGATCAAGCGGCCCATGACCGAGTCTTTACCTGATGTTCTGCAACTTCATTATCGGCCGTGATGATGCGCCTGCGGCGGCAAGCCTGCGTTTGAGTTGAAATCTGCTGGCGTTGAATGGGGCGGCCCATCATGCCCGTCAGATGACGAATGTTCGTTGGGAACGCATGGGCCTTGTGGCGCGGCATTCTTGGACCACGGATCAAAAGTGACCCCGGTGCTGACCAATGCGCCGTGCCCGGAATCTTGGCTGGCGCTGGCGAGATTAGGTCCGCTGGCGCTGCCCCAGTAGTTGCAGGTCCCGTCAACGGAACCAACGGATAAAGTCGAATCAACCTCGATCCCGTAAACCGATGGCCGGCGGCCAAAGTTGAAATTGTTGCCATTCACTCTGGCCGAACCATACGAGGTGTCTTCGCTCTCGAACCAGACCGCTACGACGTCGGGACTGTCCGCCGTCAAGTCACTGAAGGTGTTGCCTGTTACTGTGACGTTGGGCGCATCCGCCTCGATGCCAACCGCGTGTACCCAGCCAGTATTACTGGACAACCCGCTGATGTCGTTGTCTCCAATAACCAGTCCATAGTTGCTCGTCGACCCATTTCCATTGTTAACAAGTACGCCGTAGGCCCCGCTGTTGGTGCTGCTGATGTCTTTTATCTGATTACTGTTGATGACGACACCCACGCTTGGATCGGTCGATGCACTGTATCCGACAAATACGCCTTTGGCGGACCCGGGACTCGACACGTTATCGATGAGGTTGTGCGAAATTTCGACCCCATCGGAGCCATTCGCGACATAAATGGCCTGCGCGGTCGCGTTATTGCCAGTGCTCGCAATATTGCTGAAAATGTTGTTGGTAATCACACTGCCGCTAGCGGTGCCCTTGACCACGATGCCGTAAACGCTGCCAGAGGGGGCAGGATTAGTCGGCGTCATGACCGTGAATCCGTCCACGACCACGTTGGGGGCGTCAATCGTGATGGCGGGTTGACCGGAGGCAGCGGTTAAAAGGGATTCACCTCCACTGCGCGAACGTGCGTCGACGCCGGCTTGTGCTCCATTGAGAGTAAGCGTCCGGTCAATGTTTATGCTTCCGCTGGACGTAAAGTTTGGGGCGACATCGATTGTCGTGCAGCTTGTGTCATTGACTGCATCTTGGATGGTGGGGTAAGGCGTGGTTGGCACCTCGCACGGCGTTGCTGCGTTAGCGACGTTGGCCGCCGTCAGCAACCCCAGCCCCAGCGCGCCGCCCGCCAACAGCGTGGCGGTGCGCGCCAGCGAGGATGCCGTCCAGCAATTGCGATTGCGGAACATTGTGTTGCCTCCTGAATTGTAAGGGTACTTATGAGCGACTCCTGGGTTGAGCACGAATCGTGGAACATGGATGTCGTGCCGATGCCATCCTGTGACAATATTTTAGTTTTACTAGAAATATAAAACTATTGTCAAATCAATCTATCGGCCAATGCCCTTGCCATGGACACAAATGACACCGATCGAATGCGCAACCCAGCATGGGGGACGGGCGGACGACTGCGCACGGCCGCCGCTTCCTCGGCGCTGCTAACGTGGGCGTGAACCCGGCGGTCGGTATGAGTCAGTTAGGTCTTGGGCCCCTGCGGTCCAGAAAAAAGGGGTCAGGTCTATCTCTGATACACCATGAAACCGCTTCAATTTAGAAACCGCATACAAGGCTGTGACTCTGGGCGGATCGACGGACGATGGCAGAGTGCGTCAGGCCCGCTGCAGTTTGCAGTCCATTTCGGTGAGCGCTTCAGACTCGATGACTGACAGCACCGGCTCATGCACAAGATTTCTGCCATCTAGTGGGATGGGCCACGATACCCGTACGTGGAAGACCTACTGGAGCGTATGTTGCGCAGCGGGTCGATCGCTGAAGCCGAATACGGCCATCACCCATATCACCATGCAGGAAGCGTTGGATGATAAGGTCGTCAACCCGTTGGGCAAGGTCACGGCCCACGGATACCATTCAGTATTGAATTCACGGGAGTACGCATCATGAGCGAAAACATCGACGGAAAAGTGGTCGTCATCACCGGTGCAAGCAGCGGGCTCGGGGAGGCGACCGCGCGACACCTGGCTATGCAGGGCGCGATCGTGGTGCTGGGTGCACGTCGAGCCGACCGTCTGCAGACGCTGGTGGACGAGATCAAGAACAACGCCGGCAAGGCGCAGGCGATCACGACCGACGTCACCGACCGGGACCAGGTGAAGCACCTGGTCGATGCCGCCGTGCAGAATCACGGGCGCATCGACGTCATCGTGAACAACGCGGGGCTGATGCCGCACTCCCCGCTGGATCGCCTCAAGGTCGACGACTGGGAGCGCACGATTGATGTAAACATCAAGGGCGTGTTGTACGGCATCGCCGCCGCGCTACCGCACATGAAGGCGCAGCAATCCGGGCACATCATCAACGTGTCCTCCGTGGCGGGTCACAAGGTCCGTCCCGGGAGCGCCGTCTATGCGGCGACCAAGAGCGCCGTATTGATGTTATCTGAAGGCCTACGCCAGGAGGTCAAGCCCTATAACATCCGCACCACGGTAGTCTCGCCGGGCGCAGTGGCGACGGAGTTGCCGCAATCGGTCACCGAGCCGGATGTGGCCGCGAACGTCCGCCAGTTCTACCAGGACTACGCCATTGCTGCGGACTCGTTCGCGCGGATGGTCGCTTTCGCCGTGAGCCAGCCCGAAGACGTGGACGTGAACGAGATCTTGTTTCGGCCCACGCGCCAGGAACTGTAGGTCGCCCTGGGGAACACCTCGTTGTGTGAAGGTGAGGTGTCTACCAAAGCGGAGCAAATCCAGCCCTGACACCACGTGCCGGCTGCTCGCTGTGACCAACGGTTGCCAGTGCGACACGGCCTGGACCCGCTCAGCGTCGGGTGTTAGCGTTGAACGCCGGTCACTCGCGCCCCGATCCGGAACGCACCGATGCCGACTGCACGTCTGTCCGCGCGCCCGCGGACTGCTGCCACCGCTGCACGAAACCGCCAACGCCGTGCCATCTTTCGGCGACAGCGGTGCGCTGTTCGAGCACCGGCTCCGCAACATCGAGGACGCGGTCCGCCATAATCGCCCGGTCAGCCCGGACAACGACCTCGAGCACGTCTACCAGCAGCTACGCAAGACATGGCAAACCGGGGTCGGTTATCAGCCGGCTCAAGGCGCGGTGGATTCCCTCGTCAGCAGCATCATCGGTGATATCAACAGCCTCCAGGCGGTGCTGGCCGGGGCTAAACCCGAATCGGGCGAATCGACCCGCCAAGCCGGCCCCGCGATAACCGTCGAAAGCACCTGAAGATGTCCGCACGGCAAGCCATGGTCGGGTGAAATGCTGAGGCCGAGCACCCGGGTGGATCATTGCAAGATGGCGAAATCCGTCAGATGCGGCAGGCAGGGTTGTAGGCCGACAAGGTAGTTTCACCCACCGTGTTTCAGTCGCGAGGGCTTTTTGAGGCGCCCTATTGACTGTGATCAAGGCGCGGCGATCCGGTAAGCGCTAGGGTGATAAATGAATTTTCAGGCCTGCCTGTGGACTGCGACAAGGAGCCTGTGATGGCCGGGGGATCTGCGCTGTGTACGGTACTTCGATCGGTTGGAAGTCCACAACCTTCTGCGGGTCGGCGTCAAAACCGCTTTCCTGGAAAGGGTCGACCCCACGGACGTCGCTGACCTCGTTATTCGCGACACCGGAACTGATTTCAGGTGTTGCACTTGTACGTTGAGTTTCAGCCGTCCCGTATTCGCGTTGGCCTTTTCTAACGGTTACGGAAAACGTTGGGAGATAATAGGATGTTAATACGCTCTATTTGCAGTAACCGCGTTCTTCTCTTCATGGCCCTGTTGGCGCTGGTGAGCACCGTCGTGATCAAGCAAGCTCGTGCGAATGATTCGATCAACGAACCGCATTGGCTTGCCGGGCCGTGGGTGGTCTATGGTGGGTTCACTAATGTCAATATTATCGTGGTAACCGATCAAGATATAAATAACGACTACAATGTCAGAAGGATCCACTTTGACTACGCGGCCGGGTGTAATGAACCCAATTGGGGCTATACCTACGACGATCCTTCTTGGGGAAGAGTGTGGAAGATTTGGGCGAACAACCTGAGTCCCGGCTGCCAGTATGATTACACCTTCAAGTTCCGGGATTGGGACAAAGACCCGTGGGGCGAGGTGTCCGGGACTTTCACAACAGGCCCGGGTACGGGTAACGTTCCAGGAGCGGCCGAATTTTTTGCCTTTGGCGACCAGAAATATGTTGATGGCATTAAAAATGCCCCCAACATTGAAGCTGTCGCTGGAACTGTTTATACGGATGGAGGGGCAACCACGGGACTGCCGCTTGTCCATACCGGGGACTTTGCGGTTAATGGCGGCAATGATCACGGAAAGTGGCTGAGTCTGTTCCAGATTGACAACGTGCAAAAGCTTTTTGCACATACCCTCATTCTCCCAACTCCGGGGAATCACGATATACAGATCTCTGGCGATTATAGTCAAGGTAATGCGACGAATTACACACGTTTTTTCCCATTTTGGTCCACTTGGACATTCTCTGACCCCAGACAACTCTATTATCATAAGATTTATCGACCTTTCCATTTCTTCTCCCTCACCTCTGAGCCGATGGCCACTAATGAGTATTGTTCTACTACCAACCAGAATTATCGCCCTTCCAGTGAAGGTGGAACCGGGCAATACGAGTGGCTGGAACAACAGCTCAGCGGGAACGATGGAAGGGAGACACCGTGGAAAATCGTTTTCATGCATGCACCAATATTTTCTCCGGCACCTGCAAACTACGAAGGCGACTGCAACAACCAGCAGGATGCGCGAACCTATTTGGTGCCGCTGTTCGAAAAGTACGGCGTAGATATCTTCTTTTCGGGTCACGAGCACTATTATGCCCGCAAGACGGTCGACGGCATTCCCTATCTCATCCTCGGCGGAGGAGGTGCGGGTCTGAGTCTCGGCGATAGACCCCAATGCAATAGTGATCCGCATTGCTTTGGGTTTGATTATGTGGCCGGGAAACATCATTATGCGGACATCGTCACTCACGGTGACGTCATGACGGTGCACGTCAGGGACGAGAATAACGATGATGTCGAGACATTTACCGTGGACAGGACGCCCAAGCCAAATTTCGGGATTGATCCGGTGTCCGGCCAGGCTGGAGCAACCGTCAGGTTCACGGACACTTCAACAGGCCATCGATACCAGTACGAGTGGGACTTCGGTGACGGAACCCCCCATGAAATAGGCAATGGGAGAGATGCCTCCACCGAACACGTCTATGCGACGGATGGAACATACTCGGTAACCCTCACGATAACCAGTGCCTACCAAAGCGTCACCAAGACCTGCACGGCTTGTGTGACTATTGGCCCAAAAGCCGAATTCGATGCAACGCCTGTGGAGGGTGCATTACCGCTCACCGTCCGTTTTCAGAATGAGTCCGACGGGGATGCCAGCAGTTGGCTGTGGAACTTCGGGGATGGTGAAACGTCGACGGATCAGAACCCTGTGCATACTTATCAGAAAAATGGGAAATACAGCGTAAGCCTGACCGCTAGTAACAATGGTATGAGCGACAGAAAGGTCAAAAGCGATTTTATCAAGGTGGAGCCCTACGCCCTGTTCGGTTACGATGCGAGTTGGTTGCCATTAAACGATTTTCAATTTGTTTTGCACACTAGATTTACCAACTTATCCAAAGGAATTGGTTTGTCTTATTACTGGGAGTTTGGTGACGCCACCACTTCGTGTGAAGAAGGCATTACGTCGTGTGGCGAAGAGGGTGCCGTTTTGCGGGACGACAGCAACACTTCACGGGAAGAAAATCCGAGTCATGACTATTCGCGGGGAGGTCTTGCGGCAACGCTCACAGTGACCGACTCAGCGGGGAGAACAGATCGGGTATCGAAATATATTGAACCTGGCTCCGGCGTACCTTTCACTCCTGAGACGATGGCGATCGACATCATGCCATCGAGCGACACCAATATGATCCTGATTACTCCGCTCGGCCGCATTGTGCCCAGGATTATACGGGTGGCCATTCTCTCCATTGACAGCTACCCGGCATCGGAACTGAACCTCGATACCCTGACCTTTGGTCGCACGGGAAACGAGGCGAGCCTGAAAAGATGTAACAGCAGGAGATGGGACGTCAACGGCGACGGTCACATGGATCTGATTTGTCGCTTTAAGGCAAGAAAGACCGGCTTTCGTTATGCGGGCGAGGAAGGTATTCTCGACGACGGTATTCTCAGAGGGATGACGACAGATGGGCGCCCAGTGGAAGGCAGGGATTATGTCCAGGTATCGTCAATGTGGCCAAATGCCGTCGCTCGTTAACCGGATGTTGCACATTCTCAATATCGGCAGGAGGGTTCGGAGGCTGCCTTTGGCTTAGCGGCGATAAGAACCATACCGGCGTGCTGCGATGGCGGCCGTTTGACGCTTGTATCCCGCTGCGCGCAGCGCCTTGTTGGATTGGCCCGGCGCCGGGTTAGGCGGGAACCTCGGCGCCGATGAGACTGCGGTAGCCACCACGGTCGCGCCCGATCATCCTGTGGAAGCGCTGCCGGACGTCTGCGGGTGCCGATGCCGCTACCGAGGGCCGGGTCTCGATCGAGTGCCACCAGCGCGTGACCCGCGGTCGGTGGTCACCGAACAGCGCCATCGACGGGTACAACGCGTCGGCGAATGCCAGCCGTTGTAGGGCAGGCACGTAGGCGGCGTCGACCAGCGACATCGCTGTGCCCAGAAAGAATGGTTCCGCGCCGAGCTCGCGCTCGAGCCGGTCGAGTTTGATCCGGGTGCGCTCGACGATCGGCGCCAGTGCTGTCTCGTCCTTCGCGGCGGTGAGAGCGAAACAGTCCTGCAGCAATGCGGTGCTGAACTCGATCCAGGCGCGGACGCGGGCCTTTTCGAGGGGATTGGCGGGCAACATGGGTGGTGCGCCAGCAACCTCGTCCAGGTACTCATTGATCACCAGCGATTCGAACAGCACGATCTGGCGGCCGTCGTCGGTGATGACCTCGAAGGTGGGTACCTTGCCGGTGGGGGATATCTCGACGAACCACGTGGGCTTGTCTTTGAGATCGATCTCCTCGAAAACGAAGTCGAGCCCTGTTTCATGCAGCATGACCTGGCTCCGCTGGGCGAAGGGGCACAGGACGTGGCTGATCAGGCGGTATTTAGGCATGGCGATCAAACAGAATCTTCGTAGTCAGTTCCGGAACCGCTCCGGGCGATAGGGCAGCGGATCCACCACCGGCGTTTCGCCGGTCATCTCCTCGGCCAGCAGCCGGCCGGTGACGGGGCCGAGGGTCAGCCCATGGTGGGCATGGCCGAAAGCGAACCAGAGCCCGTCGTGACGCGGCGCTTTGCCAATGATCGGCATCATGTCGGGGGTGCACGGCCGTGACCCCATCCACGGTTCGGGGTCGACCCGTTCGCCAAGCGGGAAGAACTTGCGCGCCACCTTTTCCGCCCGGGCGAGCTGTACCGGCGTTTTCGGGGCGTCGCGACGGGCGAATTCGGCACCAGTGGTCAGTCTGATGCCACGCTTCATGGGGGCCAGGAAGTAGCCGCCTTCGGCATCGAGCACCCAGTGGTGGAGCACGGCGTCAGTGGCCGGCTGATAGTGCATGTGATAGCCGCGCTTGACCGCCAGCGGCAGCCTGTAACCGAGTTTTCGGGTCACGGTGTCAGCCCAGGGGCCGAGCGCCACGACCACCTCCTTGCCCTCGAGGGGTCCCTCCGGCGTCGCGATTCGCCAGCCCTGCTGCGACAGCATTGCCTCGATGGTCGCGGCACTGCCGGACATCACGGTTCCGCCGAGTTTCTCGAACAGACCGACATAGGCTTTTATCAGACTGTACGGATCGTACACCGCCCACGGGTCGGTCCAGTGCAGGCCGCCAGTGAGTCCGGTCTGGAGATGGGGCTCGGCGCGAGCCAGATCATCGCCTGACAGCTTTTCGTGGTTGACGCCGAAATCAGACGTCAGCGCATCGGCGTCACGGTAAGCCGCGTCGCGCGCCCGTTCGGTACGGAATGCCTTGATCCAGCCGTCCTTGCGGATGAGGTCGCCGGCTCCCGCCTCTGCGACCAGCACCCCATGCTCCTCCAGCGAGTGTTCGATCAATGGGGCGTAGAGTTTCGCAATCGACTGGTGCCGGGTGAGACCTGAATGCCACCAGTAGCTGGTCATGAACGGCACCAGCCCGGGTAGCGCACTGGCGTGGTAATGGGCATCGACGGTGTTGTTCAGGGCGTAGCGGAACAGAGCGCCGAAGTTGTGCGGAAACCCGTAGGGATAGACACCCTCACGCTGGATCAGGCCGGCATTGCCGTAAGACGTTTCCTCGCCTGGCCGCCGGCGGTCGACCAAGGTGACCTCGCGGCCGCGTTTGGCAAGATGGATGGCCGTACAGACGCCGATAATGCCGGCTCCGAGAACGATGACATCGGTTTTCATGAATGCCCCTACCGTGAGTTCAGGCGTTGCAAGCGCCGCAGATCCTCGATCCGGCACCCCAGGCTATTATGCCAGCCCGGCCTACACTTCAGGCGTGGCATAGCATCGGGCAGCGCATCGTTGCGTGCAAACCGGCGGCGCCGACAATCATCAGGCGGATGATGCGGATTAAGCCGAGACTGATGACCGGCATGCCGTATTGTCCGATTGAAGTGTGGTTTTTGCACCAAAAGTCGCTGCCCGACACTGGGCAAAACCCAGAAAAAGGTGGTGTCCAGCATCGATTTATTGTCTTCATTTGCATCGCAATGTTCAGCGGCATAGCATAGCCTCGCGGGACGCAAGGCCTAAAGGCCTGAGACTTTCAGGATTTTGCAAAAAAAAGAATGACATCCGGAGGAGCCGCATCATGCCGGCGACTTATAAGATTCTGATCATGGGCGCGTCCTACGGGTCGTTGCTGGCGTCCAAGATTTTGTTCGGTGGGCACTCGGTGCATCTGGTCTGCCTTCCGGCGGAAGTTGACTTGATTAACCAGGAGGGTTTCCGGGTGCGCTTGCCGCTCCGGGGACGCAACGATCTGGCCGAGATCGATTCGCGCAAGTTGCCCGGGACGGTCACCGCTGGCGGCACCGAGGGCGTCGATCCGGCGGATTACGACCTGGTTTGTCTTGCCATGCAGGAGCCGCAATTCGGCGCCCCGGGTGTGCGTGAGCTGCTGGACCGGGTCGCCAGAGCCAGAGTGCCCTGCATGTCGATCATGAACATGCCGCCGCTGCCGTACGTGAAGCGTATCCCCGGGCTTGATTATGAGGCGCTCGAGCCCGCCTTTACCGAGCCCAGGGTCTGGGACAATTTCGAGTCCGGGCGGGTGACCCTGTGCAGCCCCGACCCGCAGGCGATCCGCCCGCCGGAGGAGAAAGCCAACGTGCTCATGGTCACGTTGCCGACCAACTTCAAGGTTGCTGCTTTCGCCGACGATAACCACACCGCCATCCTGCGCCAGCTTGAACAGGACATCAACGCCGTGCGTTTCGATCCCGGCGACGGCAGCAAGGTCGAGCTGGCGGTGAAACTGCGCGTGCACGATTCGCTCTTCGTGCCGCTGGCTAAATGGGCGATGCTGCTCGCCGGCAATTACCGCTGTATCACCAAAGACGGCGGCATACGTACCGCGCAGGAAGCGGTGCATAGCGATCTCGACGAGGCCCGGGAGGTCTACAATTTCGTGTTCGACCTCTGTGTTGCGCTGGGCGCCGCGCCCGACGATCTGGTGCCGTTCGAGAAATACGCCGCCGCCGCGCAAAGCCTGACACGCCCGGCTTCTGCGGCGCGCGCATTGCAGAACGGTGCGCGCAATATCGAGCGCTCCGACAAGCTGGTACAGCTCATCGGCCGGCAGAAGGGTATGACTAATCCGAAGGTCGACGCCATCGTGGCGCTGGTCGACCAGCGGCTCGAGGCGAACCGCAACAAAGCCACCGCCTGACCGCCCCGGCTGCTAATACCCAACCGAGGTTGTCGGTAGACCACCACCCGCGATCAGGTGTCGTCAGGGCGCGGGCCGCGGCCGCCCCTGGCTTTCCCAGATGGCATACGCCCGATCATGGATCGGCTGACGCAGCGTCTGCTGGTCGGCAGTCTTCTTCGCGATTCGTGATGCATCCGGTATCGGGGTCAGGCGTGCTGGCGCTGGTCGGCCGGCGGCAACGCGTGCCGATCCGGGCTGGCGGCCGCGCGAATGATGGGCCAGGCCCGGTTGGACAGATCGAAACGCGGCCGGGCTCCTTCGGTATCCCGGCGCGCCTCACGCAGGGCCTGAACGGTACCGACGTCGCGCCAGTAGGTCGGCTCCTCGTAAGGTCGCACGCCGGGCACGATGTTGGTTCTGAAATCGTAGGCGAACACCCGTTGCCAGGGTATCAACCGGGGTAACAGATCCTTGCCGAAATCCGTCGCGCCAGACTGCTGTCCCTGCGTCAGTGCCCTGACCAGGGTGCGCGGTTTGAATAGATAATTCCCCATCGAGGCATAGGCGCGACTGGGATCGCCCGGGATCGTCAGCGGTTGGGTCGGCTTTTCCTGAAACGCGGTGACCCGCCGGCTGCGGTCGGTGGCCATGATGCCGAAGCGGCTGGCTTCGGCGACGCCCACGGGCCGCGCGGCGATACTGACCTCGGCCGCGGCGTCATGGTGGAAAGTGACCATCTGGCGCAGGTCCATGCGGTAGATGTGGTCTGCCGCGAATACCGCGATCAGATCCGCAGAGTGACGCTCCAGTACCCACAGGGATTGATACACGGCATCGGCTGTGCCGCGGAATCCGTCAGAATCGGGGGCGGGCATGACAACATCGAGCTGTAGTGTTGGGTGTGCCCTCGCGAATGGCATCCACGTCTCGAGCAGGTGGTGGATCAATGACGCCGGCTTATATTGCGCAACGACATAGATCGAGCGGATGCCCGAATTGATCAGGTTACTCAGCACGAAATCGATGATTCGATAACCATCAGCGAAGGGCAGTGCGGGCTTGGCGTGTTTCTCGGTAAGCGGGTGCAGCCGCTTACCCTGGCCGCCGGCCAGCACGAACGCAGTCACAGTATCGATTTGCATACCCGATTCCTCTGTGTCAGGTTTGAAACGTGGACATTGAGGACGTCGGCGCAGCCGCGGACCAGTCAGTCATGTCGATACGCGCGACGTGCCAGCAATACTATCGGGAGCGCGGTCTCAATACCTTGACGTGGGTAAGGTTGTGACCAAATATTAATTAAATGCGGTCTGTCCGTAGTACCGACATCCGGCGGGCGGGTTCAAACGGTT
Organism: uncultured Gammaproteobacteria bacterium; assembly: GCA_963713445.1. GTDB lineage: Bacteria > Pseudomonadota > Gammaproteobacteria > Competibacterales > Competibacteraceae > CAVQMB01. Next base: position 12,141 of record CAVQMB010000007.1, read on the forward strand.
TCAGAGGCGCCGTGGCTGCTATGGGAAGCGGCGTGTTTGCGGTGAACTTAGCGCTGGTAGCGGGATTTCTCATCGGCGCCATTCACTGTGTTATGTTGTGGTTTAAGGAAGCGAATTGATGCGGATATCATCACCAACAACGGTATCGGGGCTCCGTCCCGACCCGGATGGACGGCCATGAACCGCGATGGCGGGAGCGGGCCGGCGGGTGCGCCTGCCCGGATGGAAGCGGTGCTGTTCGACATGGACGGCGTGATAACTGACACGGCCGAGGCGCACGCCGCTGCCTGGAAGTGTCTGTTCGACGACTATCTGCGCCGGCGCGCAAACGAACTGGGCGAACCCTTCAAACCGTTCGACCCGGTGCGGGATTATCGCGAATACGTCGACGGCAAACCCCGCTGTGACGGTGTCGCGAGCTTCCTCGACTCGCGCGGCATCACCCTGCCCAGGGGCAGCGCGGACGATGCCAGCGACGCCGCGACCATCTGCGGGCTGGGCAATCGGAAGAACCGCTATTTCCGCGACTGGCTCGACAACCACCCGGTCAGGGCGTTTCCAGGCACGCTGGCGCTGCTGGCCGCGCTCAAGCAGGCTGGAATAAAGGTCGCCGTATTCTCCTCCAGCCGCAATGCCGAGCTGGTGCTGCGCCAGGCCGGCGTGCTCGACCTGTTCGATGCCCGGGTGGACGGTAACGATCTGGTCACCTACCGGCTTGCGGGCAAGCCCGATCCGGCGATGCTGTGCGCGGTAGCCGCCCGGCTCGGTGTGCCACCAGCGCGGGCGGCGGTGATCGAGGATGCCATCGCCGGCGTCGAGGCCGGTGTCCGGGGCGGTTTCGCGCTAGTGGTCGGTGTCGACCGGGACGGCAATGCTGAAAGGTTGAAGCGTACCGGAGCGGATCTCGTCGTGGGTGACCTGGCCGAACTCACGACCGGTTCCGATCAGGTGCTGGCGGTCAAGCGGCTCTCGAACCGGCCCTTGTTCCGGGATCGGGAAGACGAGATCCGGCAGCGTCTGTCAGGGAGCGTGCCTGTTGTGTTCCTCGACTATGACGGCACGCTCACGCCCATCGTCGAGGACCATACCAAGGCGTTCCTGCCGGCCGCTATGCGCGCGGCCCTGGCCGAACTGTGTCAATACTGTACGGTGGCGATCGTGAGCGGCCGCGGTCTCGACGTGCTGCGCGGCCTTGTTCAGCTCGACACGCTTTATTACGCCGGTAGTCACGGGTTCGAGATTGCCGGTCCCGAAGGCTGGAGCGATAGCCTGGAGAAGGGCGTCGCCTTCCTGCCGGAGTTGGATGCGGCGGAAACGCAGTTGCGGCAGCGCCTCGCCGGCATCGCGGGCCATGCGGTAGAGCGCAAACGCTTCTCCATCGCCGTCCATTACCGCCGGGCGGCGACTGCTGACTGTCCGCGGATCGAGACCGTCGTGGACGAGGTGCTGACCACACACCGCGGGCTCCGCAAGGGTTACGGCAAGAAGGTATTCGAGATCCGGCCGGACATCGATTGGGACAAAGGGCATGCCGTGTTTTGGCTGCTCGATCGCCTCAAACCCGATGGCGCAGCGGCCATGCCGCTTTACGTGGGCGACGACATTACCGATGAGGACGCGTTCCGGGGGCTCGCCGGCCGCGGTCTCGGCCTGGTCGTGCGCGGTACCGACGACCGGGCGACCGCGGCGGACTATGCGCTCGCCGATACCGGCGACGTGAAACATTTGCTGGAATTCCTGACCGGGATCGCCCGGGCGGGCAGCGCCTGACCCGCAAGAGGACAGGAACGACGACATGAGTCAGGTCCACGATACCTATGATGACAGTGCTGGCGACGGGCTGCCGCGGGCGGGCAAGAACCCGTGGTCTTTTCGGTATGACAGCTACGATCCCGGGCGCGAGGGGCTGCGCGAAGCGCTTTGCACGCTGGGCAACGGCTACTTCGCGACCCGCGGTGCGGCGCCCGACTGCACTGACGATGGCGTGCATTATCCGGGCACTTACCTGGCCGGTGGCTACAATCGGCTGACCACGAAAATTGCCGGCCGCCAGGTGGAGAACGAGGACCTTGTCAACCTGCCGAACTGGCTGCCGCTGACCTTCCGGATCGACGATGGCGACTGGTTTCGTGTGGATCAAGTCGAGATCCTCTCCTATCGCCAGACGCTTGAGCTCAAGGTCGGTCTGCTGCGGCGCGATCTGCGGTTTCGCGATGCCCGTGGACGCACCACACGCTGGAGCGAGCGGCGTCTGGTCAGCATGGCCGATCCCCACCTGGCCGGGCTGGCGGTGACCCTGACCGCCGAGGACTGGACCGGCCACCTGACCGTGCGCAGCGCTCTCGACGGTGCGGTCACCAACAACGGTGTGCCGCGTTATCGCGATCTTGCCAACCGCCATCTTGAAACGCTGGAACTCGACCATCTGGGTCCGGACATCATGTTCCTGCGCGCCCGCACCAACCAGTCCCTGATTCACGTCGCACAGGCCGCGCGTACCCGGCTCTACCGTGGTGCAAAAGAAATCGATGACGAGCGCCGCACCGACGTGCAGGAGGCCTGGATCGGGCAGGAAATCGGCTGCGACATGACGCCAAGTGCCAGCGTCAGCGTCGAGAAGATCGTGGCTTTTCACACCTCGCTGGATCAGGCGATTTCGGAACCCGGCCTGGAAGCCAAGCGTACCCTCGCCAATACCGGGCGGTTCGATGACCTGCGCATAGCCCATGCTCTGGTCTGGCGCCATCTCTGGGACGAATGCGATATCGCGCTGGAGGATCACACGACTCCGGATATCGAGCTCAAGCTGCGGCTCTACATATTTCATCTGCTGCAGACCGTGTCGATCCACACGGTCGAGCGCGATGTCGGCGTTCCGGCCCGCGGCTGGCACGGCGAGGCTTATCGCGGGCACATCTTCTGGGACGAGCTGTTCATTTTTCCGTTCCTGACCCTGCGCATGCCGACGCTGACCCGGGCGCTGCTGCGCTACCGCTACCGGCGACTGCCGGAGGCGCGGCGGGCGGCGCGGGAGGCGGGCTACGAGGGCGCCATGTATCCATGGCAGAGCGGCAGCAACGGCCGGGAGGAAAGCCAGCGGCTGCACCTCAATCCGCATTCGGGTCGCTGGATTCCCGACAACACCTATCGCCAGCGCCACATCAACGCGGCGATCGCGTACAACATCTGGCAGTATCACCAGGCCACCGACGACCAGGAATTTCTGTATTTCTACGGCGCCGAAATGATGCTGGAGATCGCCCGCTTCTGGGCAAGCATCGCCACCTACAACGCCGCGATCGACCGCTACGAGATCAAAGGCGTGATGGGGCCTGACGAATATCACACCGCCTACCCCGGCAGTGACCCCGACAGCGAGGCCGGCCTCAACAACAACGCCTACACCAACGTCATGGCGGCCTGGGTGCTGAGCCGGGCCTGCGACGTTCTCGACCTGATGCCCCGGATCCAGTGTCGCAGACTGTGCGAGCGCATCGGGTTGCGGCCCGAAGAGATCGAGCGCTGGCAGGAAATCAGCCGCAAGCTGCGGGTGCCGTTTCACGGTGAGGGCATCATCAGCCAGTTCGAAGGCTACGGTGAGCTCGAGGAGTTCGACTGGGCCGCTTACGAGAAGAAATACGGCGACATCCAGCGCCTCGACCGCATCCTGGAGGCCGAAGGCGACACGCCGAACCGCTACAAGATGTCCAAGCAGGCCGACGTGCTGATGCTGTTCTATCTGTTTTCCGCCGACGAATTGAAGCTCTTGTTTGAACAACTGGGCTATCCGTTCGACTACGAAACCATTCCGCGCAATGTCGACTATTACCTGGCACGCACCTCACATGGTTCGACCCTGAGCCGGGTTGCGCATTCCTGGGTGCTGGCGCGATCCGACCGTCCGGGCTCGTGGCACCTGTTTCAGCGGGCCCTCGACAGCGACGTGTCCGACATCCAGGGTGGCACCACGCCGGAGGGCATTCATGTCGGCGCGATGGCCGGCACGGTCGACCTCATTCAGCGGTGCTATCTCGGGGTCGAGATGCGGGAAAACGTCTTGCACCTGGACCCCGTGTTGCCCGTCGATCTGAACTGCGTGACGGTGCGGTTGCGCTATCGGCGGCAGATACTCGACGTGGAAGCGACTCACGACCGGCTGCGGGTCACCAGCCGCGCGTTCGCTGCCAACCTCGTCACGCTCGCTTACCGAGGCCATTTCCGGGATGTCGCTCCGGGCGATACCTATGAGTTCCGGCTGCTCAAGCCCGAGGAGCGCGAGCGCGACGAAAACCGCGCACTGCCGGATGACGGTTCAGACTAGCGCGGCCGGCATCCGGTTTTCCACCCGAAAATTCACTGGAATCCAGAGCCCTGGAGGTCGCCCGGCCAATCTCGCTGGTCCCGCCACAAGCCGCCCGGTCCGAGCGGGGAGCCCGCTAGGCCGCCGCCCTGTCGGCCAGCGGCCAAGCCCCGCAGGCGCTTCATAGGATGTTCCCCGAAGCCCATGAACCCGCTTGGAATGGGCTTAATTATCTGTTATCAATAGACATGCTGCATGAGCGACGCGGCCGTCAGGTATGCAGCCGCTGCCGCAACCGCATGCTCCGGCGGTATAGCGGCCGATCCGGGGTGGTGAAGAAGGGTGGCTCAGATTCACCGCCGTTTCATCGGCGAAAAATTAGGCCGCCTAAATCGACGGAATTGCCATAAGTATCAGATATTGCAGATTCTTAGCTGATTTATCCGGCATTGATTTGTCGCGTAAAGTAGGCCTGGTTCTGGTTAGGCGGCACGAGGCGCTGTCGCTGGCGTGCCCCCAGGTCATCATCGGACTCGACGTCGAAGACAGAGGAGACAACTGAATGTTCAGCCACGTGATGGTCGGGTCGAATGACATTGAGCGTTCAAAGCATTTCTATGATTCTGTGCTCGGTGTGCTTGGGGCGGGAGAGCCGCTGCGAAGTCAAAACGGCACCAGGCAAACCCGTCTGTTCTACCGGCACGATGGTGGAACGTTCTGTGTGAGCGAGCCGATCAACGGAGAGCCGGCTACATACGCCAATGGCGGCACCATAGGCTTCAAGTGCAGTTCGCCGGAGCAGGTGAAGCAGTTCCATGACACGGCTGTTGCGCACGGTGGAACTTCGATAGAAGACCCGCCGGGATTGCGTGAGGGCAAGCTTGGCGCCATGCACCTGGCATATGTGCGCGACCCAGACGGAAACAAGCTCTGTGCTCTTCACCGGCCAAAGTAGATTCGCCATGCCACTGCTCGGTTGTCGGCGCATACTGTGCGTGCCGCCTAATCGGATAGCCGGGGTGTTTCTCCCCCGGCCTCCACAACACCCCGCATGCGGGTCCGCACGGGGCGTTTCCTCCGGAGTTCAAAGGACCACCCATAAATGGCGACCTTCAACGCTGGCTACGCCACGAACCGCCAAGACCGTTTCACCCGCTCGGGTGCACTACGGTCGTTGAGGCTCGCCCGTCTCTCTCGTTGCCGAAGGTTCAGGCCTTCACCGTGTCCCACCCATTACGGTGGGCGTTGGGCTACCATGCTGTCTGCTGACGTCTGTCTCATCACGCCAGAGGTTGCCGCCAAGCGCGCTGCCCGGGTCATGGGAGGGTCCGGTGGCGATTCCAGCGCTTTCGCGTCGGCCCTCAGGCCGGCTCCCGTGGCAACCACAGCCCCCTTAGGGTTCGATGGTGATTCCAGACCTTTCGGACTGGCCCTCAGTTCGACGCCCATAGGGACACGGACCGCAAGAGAAATGAAAGGGGTCAGGTCTTGCATTAACACAGTAATCGCGAAACGATTTCCCGCCGCCAGACAAAGCCTCGGGGGTTGGCGTTTTTTAAAACCTCCTTTTTCATCCGCAGGCTGCGCACTTCCCGGCGCAGCCGCCTCAGCTCCTCGCGCTGATCAACTGACAGCCACGCGCCGCTGGCCTCATCCGCCCTTGCACCGCCACAAAGGAATTAGGGTCAGGTCTCGCACGGCAGCACCGCCACAAAGGAATTAGGGTCAGGTCTCGCACGGTAGCATTGGCGTTTGGATTGCAGCCGATCATGTGACAATGAGAGACCTGACCCTGAGTGAATTGCTGGACGGTCCGGCGGAGTTCGCGAACCGCATCGATTACGATTACGATTGCGGTTGATGATGCACGTGAAGAATCGGGGATAGCTCAACCTGAACCCGTCAGCTTTTGTTGCGCGATAATGTCGCGCCACGAATGTACGCAGGCGAAGGCAACATGAAGGTGGATGTATTGGTCATCGGCGGCGGTGCTGCCGGCCTGATGTGTGCCATCGCCGCCGGTCAGCGCGGACGCAGCGTGTTGGTGGCCGAACATGCCAACAGGGTCGGCAAAAAGATCCTGATGTCGGGCGGAGGGCGCTGCAACTTCACGAATCTGGGCGTGACCCCGGCCAATTACCTCTCCGCCAATCCGCATTTCGCCAAGTCGGCGCTGGCACGCTACACGCCCGCCGATTTCATCGCGTTGGTGGAAAAGCATCAGATTGCCTATCACGAAAAAGAGCTGGGGCAGCTGTTCTGCGATGTGTCATCCAAGCAGATCGTGCGCATGTTGCTGGACGAATGCGCCGACGCTGGCGTGCGTATCGAGACCAACTGCAGTGTCGGCGATCTGCGCAAGACCGACAGCGGCTTCAGCGCAAGCTCGCCACTGGGCGAGATCCACGCGCAATCGCTGGTCATCGCCAGCGGCGGCTTGTCCATTCCCAAGATGGGCGCCAGTGGCTTCGGCTACGAGGTTGCCCGCCAGTTCGGCCATACCGTGCTGCCGGTACGCGCCGCCCTGGTGCCCCTGATACAAAGCGGCAAGCACCAGCAACACTACGAGGGTCTGGCGGGCGTGAGCCTTCCCCAAGTCGTTGCACGGGTCGGCAAGCAGGCGTTTCGCGCCGGCATGCTGTTTACCCATCGCGGCATCAGCGGCCCGGCCATCCTGCAGATTTCCTCATACTGGCAGCCGGGCGACGACCTGCGCGTCAACCTGGCGCCGGACACCGAGGCCGGCGATTGGCTTCAGGCGCAACGCAACGCACGCGACCGGACATGGATCTGAAGAACGTGCTTGCCGACCTGCTGCCCAAACGTCTGGCGCAACGCCTGTGCGAGGTCTGGTTTTCGAGCAGGCCGATGCGCCAATACAACGAGAGGGAACTGGCCGACATCGGCGCGCAGCTCAACGATTGGCCCATCGTCGCCAGCGGCACCGAGGGTTACCGCACGGCCGAAGTCACCCTGGGCGGCGTCGACACCCACGAATTGTCATCCAGCAGCATGCAATCAAAACACGTACCCGGCCTGTATTTCATTGGCGAAGTGGTCGACGTCACCGGCTGGCTGGGGGGCTACAATTTTCAGTGGGCATGGGCCAGTGGGCAAGCCGCCGGAAACGGGATTGAATAATAGGAATAAGTAGCAGATTATCGTTGATCTCCAGACTCCGGGCGGCCTCCGACACCTTGTAATCCCGCGCGGTCACCAGCGCCACCGCATCCCGTTTAAAGTCGTCCGTATACTTGCGTCTTCATCTCTGTTGGCATCACTCACTACTCACGCGGCCGAGGCGTTTGCTAGTGCTTGCAGGCACTTGTGCGACGTGTATGTGCAAACGGGTGGGATCGAATCCCCCACGCCATTCGACGGCGTGCGGTAACCGCTAGTGCGGCGGGCTATTCCGACTGGGTCCAGGAGTGAATGGTCTGGGGATCAAGATCGGCCACCTGCCACAGCCGGTCAGGATCGAGAATCCGCAGGCGCCGATGATGGAAGCTGATGATTCTGTCTTGGTGGAGTATCCGCAACACGCGATTGACGTGAACCGCGCTGAGGCCGACGGCGTCGCCGACATGTTCCTGTGTCAGCGGGAGCGGTATTTCCCCGACCTGCTGGGTGGGCCACTGGGCTTGGTAGCGGACGACCAGTTCCAGCAGCAGATGCGCGACCCGTTCGCGCGCTGAGAGCCGGCCCGCGCTGGCCAGATGATCGTACGCCAGACTGCGATCGCGCGCCACCAGCCACGCCAGCCGCATGCCGATATCCGGTCGCTCGCGTATCAGTGGATCGAGGTTCGCCCGCGGGATCACGCAGACCACGGCATCGGTCAAGGCGCGGGCGCCGTAAGTCGCGCGCCGTTTGGCCGGAAAGAAACCGAGAATCGCCCCCGGCAGCGCGAAGTGAACGATCTGACGCCGACCGTCCGGCGACAGGTTGTACAGGAACACCCAGCCGGCGACCAGGTTGTGAATCGCGTCGCAGGGCTGGCCGGGGTCGATGAGATCCTGGTCCGCCGGGGTTGTGCGGTCGCAACACTTGTAACGCGCGATCTGGCGCAGGACGCCGCGCGGGTAATCCCGGCACAGACCATTGGGTTTCGCCCCGCAGGTCGTGCAATCTACCGTAATACGACCTGCAGGCTTGTTGCCTGGTGTTGCGCCGCCGTTCATCAGAGACTACCGGTTACCACTGCAATTACGCATCCATACCCTGGCGGGCAGTGGCTCGACTGGAATCCGAACAGTCTGCGGTAATAACCCTACGCTGATAGTGCTTCACCCCTTTTTAAGGACTCGTCGATAACAGCATGCTCGCTGCTGTTTGACAGCGGATCTCGAATTTAATGCACCTGCGGATAAGACTGCAGCAACCTGGGTTACAGGTAGGGTCCCCCGGAACCGGGCCGGTGCACCGCGCTGCGCTGTGCGAGTTCACCTGCCGCTATTATCCGGGGACGGCTTGCTGCCGACCCGCGTCCGTAACTGAGCGGCGAACCGGGTTTCCGCTTTTTGTAGCAGTCGTTCCATGTTGGAAATACGCAGTTGACCGGCTGCCGTGTGGATGATGCCTTCGTGCTTGAAGCGGTTGATTGCCCGGTTGACCACGATACGTACGCTGCCGATCAACTGGGCGAGTTCCTCATGCACCAGGTCGCCAAGCGGATGGTCGTCACCGGTGTCGGTGTCAGCAAGATTGCGGAGCAGCAGATGGGCAAGCCGGGTTGAGGTGTCGTGCAATGCCAGGTCACCGGCCAGCAGGCTTAGTTCCCGCAGCTGGCGGGCGGCATAGTACAACAGAGCCTGGCGCAGTGGCGGATAGTCGGCCAGCCACCGGCGCCAGGTCGTTAACGGAGCGCTGACAACCTCCACCGAATCCAGCGTGAGGGCCTGTACCTGGTGTGGCTTGCCGTCGAGCAGGGGTATGAGATCGTGCCCGTCCCCGGCGCGCAGCAGGTGCAGTATCAGCTCACGGCCGCTGTCGGGATCCTGTACGCTGACTTTGACCCGGCCTGAAAGGATGACGTAATAGCGGTTTATGGTGGCTTCCGGCGTCATCACGAGCTGATGACGCGGCCAGTGTTGCAAGCGCAGTTGTGAGGCAATGAGCTCGAGGTCGACACTGTCGATCGCCGTGAAAAGCGGCACGGTTTGCAGGCGTGCCGGCGCAGGCTGGCTCATGGTGGTTGCCCAGTGTGTTTTTCGGAAGATCCTTATTCCAACATAACAGATCTGGGGGGCGGTGACCCGCCGCCGGCGGGTTGCAGCACCCGCGGCTCAGATCAACTCGCCTTCCAGGTGAATCACGATGGGCTGGCCGGCGGCAGCGCGTTGGCGGGCAATATTCATTGTTATGGCTTATGTTGGCGAAACTAAAAAGCCGGCCTGGGATTCAGGCCGGCTCCGTGGCAGTTGGCGTGATAGTAGCTATCCGGAACGCATCGGCCAAGAGGGTCGTGTTCCGGGGCTATCGGCCGTCAGTGACTGTGGTGCTAAACCGAAGTATGGTTCTCATCCGTCAGCAGTGCCATGCCGGCTGCCCCGTTCAACACCAGCATCCTGCTGAGCAGTCGCGCCAGGAGCTGCTGTTCGTGCGGGCTAAACATCCGGACCAGCTCGCGCTCCATGTCAGCATGAACTTTCATTACCTCGTCGACCAGCCTGCGCCCTTCGCCCGTTAGCTCCACGATGATGCCGCGCCCGTCCGCCGGGTTGTTGGTACGCTTAATCAAGCCCTGCTGTTCCAGCCGACTGAGCAGGTTGGATGTGCCGCCCGAGGTCATCAGCAGGGTCTGCTTGAGATGTGAAGGCGACATGCGCAATTGATGTCCGCTTACCCGCAGGGTGGCGAGAATCGCGTAGGCGGGGTAGCGCAGACCATAGCGCGCCAGCGCGACCTCGTACGCCTTGAGGACGACGTCCTTCAGGCGCAGGATTCTTCCAACGATGGCCTTGCCGGAACAGTCGATGTCAGGCCGTTCGCGCCGCCAGTGCGCCATGCCGCGATCAATGATGTCCCTGGGCTTGTCGTCCCCGTCGTCGCTGGCCACGTCAGTGGCGTTAGTCTGCCTGCTGGTGGGATGAGACATGGCTTGGCATTGGGCATTATTCTAGGGAAATATTCGACATTTTTTTCTTTTTTAGAAGCTATTGTCAAACACCCGGCTTCGCGGCGATGCGGCAAATCATGGCCTCACGGTACTGCACCGCGCTGCCTGATGGTGCAGTTGCGGCTGCCCGCTTTAGGTGCGCCAGAGCCGGCGGATCGAGAACCTGTTCGGTTCCAGGATGTGTAACAGCACCCGGATATCCGGCTCCCAGTACGCCCCGAACCATTCACGCAGCGCGGCACCGCCGATGATCCGCGCGCGGCCGTCGAAGTGGACCTCGTGTTTGACGTGTACCTCGATGGGTTCCGCGTTTTCGCCCAGCAACAGGGTCACGGGGCCGTCGTCAGCGCGGATTTGCGGTACCAGGTCCGGATCGACGTCGAAAAATCCTTCAGCGATAAAGGTGCCGGTTAGCAGAAAACTCTGGCTAAGCTCCATCACTTGGAAGCCTCCCCGTCTTTGGTCGCACGCTGCAATCAGCGGCAGGATGCCGGCCGGCTGTTACCGGCATCAGTTATTATCAAGACTTTGCGTTACTATAATCGATGGCGATATGTTGTCACTTGTCTTGCTGTAACCGCCGGTTGTGGTTGGTGCGGTGCGCTGTGACGCCAATGCCGTCCGATTGCCGGCGCTGCTGGCGCCGAATGTCCGGAATGGGATCCCAACCGCCGGATCGTTCAGCCGCCGCCGGTTGCACCTGAAATCGGGCCAGAACCCCGTCGCAAAGTCTTTAGTCGTTGTTCGTCCTGACGGCTCATCGGCATCTGCCGCCGCACTGGCGTCACCCACCGCCGTTACGATTCGTTGGCGCAGCGGTGGCCCCGCCTGTCTGAATAGCGCAGCCGGCTGGAAAAGTGGAATCGTGCTGCACGGTTTGAGCGGCCTTGGGTAGAGAATGCCGGGTGAAGTAAACCTGATCCGGGTCGGTCGGTCAAGGCTCGAACATGACCGACCCGGATTGTAACAGGTGAACTCAGGTGGCGCTGCGCGGCCGGGTCAAGCCCCGCCGCGCGCGCCTTCGAAGCCGCGCAGCACGTTGGTTGCGTTGACACCGATTGCCTGCACGGCATAGCCACCTTCCATGATGAACACGGTGGGCAGGCCAAGGTCCGCGATGCGTTCGCCCACACGCAGGAAATCGTCGTGTTGCAGGCGAAAGCGCGATATCGGGTCGCCCTCGAAAGTGTCCACGCCCAGCGAGACGACGAGCAGATCCGGGCCGCTTTGCGCGATATGGGAACAGCCGTCATTCAGGGCGTCGTACCATTGCATGAACGTCGTGCCCCAGGGCAGCGGGTAGTTGCGGTTGGCGCCTGCGCCGGCGCCGGCGCCGGTTTCGTCCGCATAGCCCAGGAAGTAGGGAAATTCCGTGCGCGGGTCGCCGTGCAGGGAAACAAACAGGACGTCCGCACGCTGGTAGAAGATCGACTGCGTCCCGTTGCCGTGGTGGTAATCAATGTCCAGGATCGCCACCTGTTTCGCGCCGCCTTCAATGGCTGCCTGGGTAGCGATCGCGGCATTATTGAGAAAGCAGTAGCCGCCGAGAAAGTCGGCTCCGGCGTGGTGGCCGGGCGGCCGGCACAGCGCGAACACTGCCCGCTCGCCGCTGGCGACGTGTTGCTGCGCGCTCAGTGCCACGTCGACCGCCGAGCGTGCAGCCCGCCACGTGCCTTGCGTGATGGGCGTGCCGGCGTCGAATGAGTAGTACCCGAGCTTGCCGTCGATATGGGTGGGCTCGATGTCGCGCAACCCACGCGTGGCCCAATTGATGGGCAGGGCGTCGCAGTCGCCGTGCGCCGCCTGCCATTCGGTCCATGCGTTTTGCAGGAAGGCCAGGTAGGCAGGCGTGTGCACCGCTGCGAGCGCGCTGTCGCCGTGTTCGCGCGGCGCCTCGACGGCGCCCAGCGCCACATCGCGCACGCTCTGCAGGATCAGGTCGGCCCGTTCGGGGCGCTCAAAGCAAGGTTTGAATTCCCCGTCGATAAGCTCGACCCGTCCGTCCTGCAATCGATGATCGTCGGAATAGATGGTCAACATTCGGCCTGACCCGCGCTCAGTGGCCCATGACGGCCTGGAAGGCAGACTCCCACTTCTGCTGCTCCTTGGCGTCCAGTGTCCTGAAGCGATACGCTTTGTCGAGCATGGCGCGGGTGGGATAGATGAGGTGGTTGTCGACCAGTTTGGGGTCGATTTCCTTGATGTACTGTTTGGTATGCGCTACCGGTGGGATGTACTTCATGAAGGCCGCAATCTGCGCATATATCTTGGGATCGTAAATAAAGTTCATCCATGCCATCGCCGTTTCGAAGTGCGGTGACTTGATGGGCACGACCATGTTGTCGGAATTGAGCTGAAATCCTTCCTTGGGGTTTTGCAGGAAGCGGATATCGGGATTGTCGCTTTGCACCTGGGGAATGTCGCCGGACCACGCCATGCTCACCCAGATGTCGCCGCGCACTAGCCCGGAGATATAGTCGTTGCCGTAGAACTGGCGCACCTGGCCGTTCTTGACGTTGGCCGTGATTTTGGCCAGCGCGTTTTGCAGATCCGCATCAGTGGCTTCCGATGGGTTGATGCCCATGCCCAGAAACACCAGCGACAAGGTGCTGCGCATATCGTTGAGCATGCCGACGTGGCCGCGGTAGGCGGGATCATAGAGCTCGTTGATGCTGGTCAGTTCTTTACCCGTTTGCTTGATGTTGTAGGCGATGCCGGTCAGGAAACTGGCCCAGGGGAGGCTGAACTTGCGGTTGGGGTCCCAGCTTGGGTTCTTGTACTCCGGCAGCAGATTCTTGGCGTTGGGTATCTGCGAATAGTCCAGCGGTTCGACCCACTTCAAATCAACCAGTCTTTCGATCACCCATGGGTTGAGGATGACGATGTCGCGCTCGGGGTTGCGCCCGATCTGCAGTGGACCGGCGATCTTGGCGAAGATGCCGGCCATGCTGTTGATGTCTTCGATGTACTTGACGTTCACCCCGAATTTCTGCTCAAACTCAGGCACTGTCTTGGGGCTGATGAAGTATGGCCAGTTGGAGATCATCAGCGGGCCCGGGAGCTTTTTCTCAGCCGCCAGTGCGCGGCCCGGCCAGGCTCCGCCGACCACAGAGCCAACGGCCAGTCCGCTGGCGCCGGTGAGCAGGCCTTTGAGCAGCGAGCGGCGGGATAGGGTCGGGTACGAACGACGGGTCTTGTCGGATGGATTCACTGCGATTCCCCTTGGTTGGACGGCCGAGCCGTTTGGCGGGCCGGGTGCGGGTCGGATTTATTCGGTGGCGTCAATGAGCCATGCGTGCTTGCGATCCCAGCAGACCGTCACGACCTGGTTTTCATACAGGTCGATATCCGGTTTGTCGCGCGGTGAGAGCACGACAGTCAGTTCCTGGCCTGTCTCGGCGGCGACCACGTAACGCGTCATGGCGCCGTGGAAGTCAATCTCCCGCAAATGGCCGCAGACGCTGTCGTAGCGGGCATCGTCGCCCTGCTCGCGGCCGCGCAGCAGGAGCTGCTCCGGGCGCAGCATCAGCAAGGCCCGTTGGCCGGCGGACAGCGCCGCGGCGTGCGGGACATGGGCGTGGCCGCCGCCGTCAATCTCCACGACGGCATTGCCCGCCGCCTCGCCGGCCGAGCGGCATGGCAGCAGGTTTGCCTGACCGATGAAATTGGCGACGAAAGGCGTGGCGGGACGGTAGTAGATTTCTTCGGGGCTGCCCAGTTGCTCGATCCGCCCCGCGTTCATGACGGCAATGCGCGTCGACATGGTAAGCGCCTCTTCCTGATCGTGCGTCACGAATATAAACGTGGTTTCGACCTCGGCCTGGATCTTTTTGAGCTCGAGCTGCATGGCGCGGCGCAGCTTCACGTCCAGCGCGGACAGGGGCTCGTCGAGCAGCAGGGCGCTGGGGTAGTTAACCAGCGCGCGCGCCAGTGCCACGCGCTGCTGCTGGCCGCCGGAAAGCTGGTTAGGCTTTTTCTGGGCATGCTCGAGCATGTGCACCATGTTGAGCATGGTCTCGACGCGCTGTCTGACCTCGGCGCTTTTCACACCTTTGGTGCGCGGCCCGAAGGCGACGTTCTCGAACACGCTCATGTGCGGGAACAGCGCGTACTGCTGGAACACGGTGTTGAGGTTGCGTCCGTACGGTGGGATGTCGGATACGTCCCGGCCCTCCAGCACGATCTGGCCGCGCGTGGGCGGCTCGAAGCCGGCCACCATTTTCAGCGTTGTGGTCTTGCCGCAGCCGGAAGGTCCCAGCAGGGTGAGGAATTCGCCGCGCCGGATCTGCAGGTTGAGATCTGCGATGACCGCGGTCCTGCCATAGCTCTTGTTGACGCCGCGCAGCTCGATGACGGTGTCGTTGGCGCTCGGACCGGCGGCAGCAAGCCCGACTGGGTCGGCATCGCTCATGCTGCCCGTCTTCTGTGGTTCATCGGCGCGGCCAGTCAGCGGCGAACGCGCTTGCATCGTACTCAGACTCGTCTCCATCATCAGTGCCCGTCTAGGTTTGCGACCGGCGGCGGAAGAAGTCAACCGCCGCGGTGAGAGCCAGCAGTAACGTGAGCACGCCGAACATGCAGGTGCCCATGACGTAGATTTGCGGCGGCATGGCCACGCGAGCCTCGCCCCACACGAACAGCGGGAATGTTACCGTGGGTCCGGAAACGAAGTTGCTGATAATAAAGTCATCCAGCGACAGCATGAATGCGAGCAGAGCGCCCATGATCACGGCGGGTGCGATCAGCGGCAGGGTGATCTTGCGGAATACGCGGAAGCCGCTCGCACCCAAATCCATTGCCGCATGCTCCAGCGAGAAGTCGAAGGTGCGCAGGCGCGATTTAACCACGATGGCCGTGAAGGCGATGTCGAACATGATGTGCGAGATCATCAGCGTGCCAACGCCGGTGGGTATCCTCAGGTCCAGATAAAGATTGAGCAACGACGAGCCGATGATGACTTCCGGCGTGGAGATGGTGAGCAGCAGCAACAGATCGAGCAGGCGCTTGCCGTGGAAATGGAATTTGACCTGGGCGTAGCCCAGCAGCGTGCCGAAGGTGGTGGCGACCGCGGCCGCGACGACCGCTACCAGCAGGCTCACATAGAGCGAGCTTTGCAGGCCCTCGATGGCGAAGGGATGCAGCCAGGCCTTGATCGAGAAGGCCCGCCAGGCGAAGTCGAAACGGCCGACGGTTTTGTTGAAGCTCAGCGCGATCATCATGGCGATGGGCGCCAGCAGGTAGACGACGGCTAGCGCCGCCAGCACGGTGACGCCGTGACGGTAGACCCACTCGCGTAGCGACGCGCCCCGCGCGGACCGGCTTTGGCGCTGGGCGATCCGGGTTTGTACGAAATCTTCGCCGGAAGTGGTCATGGCATCACCCGGTCAGCTCTTCGGTGCCGAAGATGCGCGAGTAAACCGCCACGCACACCAGCAGGCTGAGCATCAGCACGATGGAGGCCGCCGACGCCAGCGGGTAGTTCAGTACCACCAGATAATGGCTGCGGATGACGTTGCCGATCATCTGCTGGCGCGGGCCACCGAGCATCATGGCGTTGACGTAGTCGCCCGCGGCGGGAATGAAGGTGAGCAGGCTGCCCGCGAATACGCCCGGCAGTGATAGCGGCAGGATCACCTTGCGAAAGACCCGCGGCGGATGCGCGTAAAGATCCTGCGCGGCCAGCAGCACGGGTCGGTCGATTTTATCCAGGCTGACGTAGATCGGCAGTATGGCAAACGGCAGAAAATTGTAGGCCAGGGCGAAGATCACCGCGAGCGGCGAGCCCAGCACGTGAGCGTTCGCCGGGGCCAGGTGCGCGGCCTGCAGAAAGCGCAGGACGATGCCGTCGTCTGACAGCAGCGCCTCCCAGGATATGGTGCGGATCATGTAGGTGATCAGAAAGGGCACAATCACCGGAAACAGCAGAAAGGTCTTGAACCGGCCGCCGCGGAACACGATGAAGTACGCCAGCGGGTAGCCGGCGGCGATGGCCAGTGCCGTAGCCGCCGCCGCATAGCCGAACGAGCGCAGGAAAATCGGCCCATAGTCGACCACCGCATGCAGGTAGTTGGCCCAGTGCCAGGTGAAGGCGATGCCGGTGAGCAGCGTACCGGACTCCAGCGAGGTTTTGACCTGGCCGGCGATGGGGACGACGTAGAACACCGTCAGCCACGCCAGGCCGGGCAGGATCAACAGGTAGGGCACGCTCTTGCGCAGCGCTCGGTCGCTCATGCTGTTAGCGGCGTCAGGGCAGGGGCCGGTCAGGCTCCCGTAGGCACCCGGGCTGCTTTCACATCACTGAACGTCAGATCCAGGGCTTGGCGCGCCTTGTCCACTAACTCGTCGATGTGCTCACGCGTACAGATCAGCGGCGGCGCGACCACCATGCTGTCGCGTACGCCGCGCATCACCAGGCCGACGTCGAAGCAATGGTCGCGGCATAGCGTACCCACGCGGCCGACAGGCGCCTCGAACGGCTCGATCGGGTCCTTGTTCTTAACCAGCTCGATCGCGCCCAGAAAACCCACGCTGCGTACTTCGCCCACCAGCGGGTGGTCAGCCAGGCTGCCCAGCCCTTGGTTGAAGTAGGGCGCGAGCTCGGCGACATGTTCGACCAGATGCTCGCGCTCCATGATCTCGAGGTTCTTCGCCGCCACCGCACAGGCCACCGGATGGCCCGAGTAGGTAAAACCGTGTGTGAACTCACCGGCCTCGTCGATGATCTTTCCCGCCACGCGGTCGCCGATCATGATCGCCGCGATGGGCTGGTAGCCCGATGACAGACCCTTGGCCATGGGCATGAAATCAGGACGGATATCATAGCTGTCCGAGCCGAACCAGCGGCCGGTGCGCCCGAAGCCGCAGATGACTTCATCGGCGATCAGCAAAATGTCGTACTTCTTACAGATTTCCTGGATACGCGGCCAGTAGCTCGCCGGCGGGATGATGACCCCGCCCGCACCCTGCACCGGTTCACCGATGAACGCGGCGACGTGCTCTGGGCCCAGTTCCAGGATCTTGGCCTCCAGCGCGTCGGCGGCGCGACGCCCGAACGCCTGTGGATCCTCGTCACGACCGAGCCCGAAATGATAAGGCGGCATGATGTAGTCGAAGCCCGGCAGGGGCAGACCCCCTTGTTGATGCATCGCGCTCATCCCGCCCAGGCTCGCCGAGGCCATGGTGCTGCCATGGTAGGCGTGGGTGCGGCTGATGATGGTCTGACGCTCGGGCCGTCCCTCCAGCTCCCAGTAAAGCCGCACCATGCGCACGATGGTGTCGTTGGCCTCGCTGCCGGAGTTGGCGAAGAAGACGCGGTTCAGGCCCGCCGGCGTGAGCTCAACCAGCTTGTCAGCAAGCCTGACGGCGGGCGCGGTGGTGGTTTTGAAAAAGGTATTGTAGTAAGGCAGACGGCGCATCTGATCGTAGGCCGCGCGCGCCAGCTCCTCACGACCATAGCCCACGTTCACGCACCACAACCCTGACATCCCGTCCAGAATACGCCGGCCGTCGCCGTCCCAGATGTAGACGCCGTCGGCGCGTTCGATCAGGCGCACGTCGCGCTCGTCGGACATCGCCCGTGCGTTGGAGAACGGGTGCAGATGGTGTTGCAGATCGCTGGTCAGCCAGTTGGATTGTGCAGCCATGGTCAATTCCGTGTCGTGGGTTCGCTGGGTCGTGGGGAGTGGGGGCGCGTTGTGACTATCGGCCGATAGCATCCTGGAACAGGCTTTCCCATTTCTGTTCCTGTTTGCCGGACAGCTCGACGAAGCCGTGCATCTTTTTCCACATCGCGTCGGTGGGATAGATCAACGGGTTCTGGGCCAGTTTCGGGGCGATCTTCTCGACGTACGGCCGGGTGCCGTCGACCGGCGGTATATACTGAATGTAGGCCGCGATCTGGGCATACACTTCTGGGTCGTAGATGTAGTTCATCCAGGCCAGCGCGGCCTTGCGGTGTGGTGCCTTGAGCGGGATCGTCATGTTGTCGTCCGAACGGTACAGTCCCTCTTTGGGAACCAGGAAGCGCAGGTTCGGGTTGTCTTTCTGCAACTGCACCACATCGCCCGACCAGGCGAAAGCCACCCAGATGTCGCCGCGCGACAAGGCCGCGCCATAGTCGTTGCCGAAGAACTGGCGGATCTGGCCATTGTTGGCGTATTTCTTGATTTTCGCCACCGCCTTCTGCGCGTCTGCGTAAGTTGCCTTCTCAGGGTCCACGCCCATGCCCAGTAACACCAGCGCCAGGGTGTCGCGCATTTGGTTGAGCATTGAGACGTGGCCCTTGTAGGCTGGATCGTAGATGTCTTCGATGCTGTGCAGCTCTTTGCCGGTTTTTTCGATGTTATAGGCGATACCCGTGAGGTAGGTTGCCCACGGCAGGCTGTGCGTGCGCTCGGGGTCCCAACTGGGATGCTGTAACCGAGGCGACAGATTCTTGGCGTTGGGGACTTCCTCGTGACTGAATTTTTCCAGCCAGCCGAGCTTGATCAGGCGTGCCACCATCCAGTCGGTGGGGATGATGATGTCGCGCCCCGGATTGCGACCCATCTGCAGCGGGCCCGCAATCTTGCCGAACAGGCTGGAGTTGTCGTTGATATCCTCGATATATTTGACTTTTATACCGAATTTCTTTTCGAACGCGGGCACCGTCTTGGGGCTGATGTAGTAGGGCCAGTTGGAGATCGACAACGGGCCGCTAAGCTTCTCCTGTGCGCGTGCCGCCGCGCTCCAAAGCAACGGCGAGGCCGAGGCCCCCAGCATCGCGGCACTGCCGGCCAGGGAGGCCGTTGTGCGCAGGAAGGAACGTCGCGACACCGAATGGTCGGTGAATTGGTCGTTTTTCGCCATGAGATCGCTCCCTAGTGTCGGGGTTCAAGCCGTGTTCGCGGTGTCGAACCTGTTGTCTTGTTGGCCCGTGAAACCGGGCCGTCGTTGGCCTCGTGGGGATCGGCCGCTTGCGGCGGACCCCGCATGTTGGCTTGTTACCTGCTAATCGCTGCTGCCCGATCGCGTGATCACATCAACGCGCAGATGCAATCACAAGCCGTGTTGCGGTGTCAACATGTGATCACAAAATGTGAGCCCGCTTAGTGCCCAGGTGTGGCGGGTCAGGGCGCGCTGTCATCCCATTCCTCCTCCCGCAGTGCGCCCAGTCCCTCGCGGATATCGGCCTCGATGGCGAAGCGCAGCAAATCCGGATCGCGTGCCTCCAGGGCCTGCAGTGCCTGAGCATGGCGATCCTTGAGATAGTCGGTTTCGACATGGTTTATGGCATGGCTGAGAAACGGGCTGAACTGCAGCCACACGCTCTCGATCAGGCTGACCAGTACGCGTGAGGGTGCCGCGGCGTAGAGCGTGAAATGGAAATCGTAGTGACGCTGCAGGTAGCTGACCACGTCGTCGCGGTCAATGGCGGCGTCGATGGCGGTGTTGAGTTGCCATAAGTGCTTGATGCCGGCCTTATCCATGTATGGCAGGGAGCGCAGTGCGGCCTGGGTTTCGAGTGTGATGCGGGCCGCGCAGATCTCCTCCAGCCGCACCTGATCCATGTGCGGCACGCGTACGCGGCGGTTATCCAGCGCCTCCAGCGCGTGTTCGGCCACCAACCGGCGCAGGGCTTCACGCACCGGGGTGACGCTGACGCCCAGCATGCCCGCCACGCCTCTTAGCGTGACGCTGCGCCCGGGTACGAACTTGCCACTGAGGATCGCTTGCCGCAGGGCGCGGTAAACACTCTCCTGGATGGTGGTGTGAGCCGGTCTGGCTGCAGTCATAAGGGCCGGTCTGCTGGGTACGATCATGCTCCTGGACTTCCTCGTAACGGGCGCGTTCCGTGGCAGCAAGCTAAGGGTATCAGCTTGTGATCACGTGTGTTGCGGCACCTGGGCAGGCGTGCTAGGTTGTGATCACAATATAGACGAAGCGATGACGTATGGTGAGTGCCTCAAAACGGCTCGGGCAAGACGAGGACTCGGAGTCCCGCCCCGCGCAGGATGAAACGCAGGCCTATCTCTCGGCATGGCCGCAGACCGAGCTGGTCGATGCCTTTTTCTTCGATCTCAACGGTATACCGCGTGGCAAGCGCCTGCCGGTGCGAGTCCTGGATAACCTCTACGGCGACGGTTTGTGCCTGCCGGCGTCTACCGTTGCGCTGGACGTGTGGGGGCTGGAGGTGCTGGACAGCGGTCTGGTGTTCGAGACCGGCGACCGCGACTGGCGGTTCCGGCCCGTGCCTGGTTCCTTGCGCCCGTTGCCTTGGGCGGACACGCCCACCGCGCAGGTACTGTTGCAGATGGAGTCCGGTGTCGGCGGTGCCTGCGAATATGGCGATCCGCGCAACGTGCTGGCCCAGGTTCTGCGCCGCTTCACGGCGCTGGGGCTGACCCCGGTCATCGCCGTCGAGCTTGAGTTCCGGTTGCTCGATGCGGTGCCGGGGGACGACGGCAAGCCGCAGCTACCACGCCTGCCTCAGTCCGGGCAGCGTTTGTCCGCCTCGCAGTTGCTGGGTCTCGACGAGCTGGACGAGCTGAGCCCGGTGTTCGACGAGATCCGGCAGGCCTGCAAGCTCCAGGGTGTGGACACCGAAACGCTGATCGCCGAGCAGGCGGAGGCACATTTCGAGATCAACCTGGTGCACCGCCCGGACGCTCTGGCGGCGGCGGATCAGGCTATGCTGTTCAAGCGCACTGTGCGCCAGGTGGCGGCCAGGCACGGCATGATCGGCTGCTTCATGGCCAAGCCTTTCGGCGACGAGCCGGGCAGCGGCATGCACGTGCATTTCAGCTTGCTCGATGAGCGCGGGCGCAATATCTTCGATGACGGCTCGGATCTGGGCAGCGCCGAGCTGCGCCAGGCCGCGGCCGGCATGCTGGCATTGCTGAACGACTCGACGGCGATCTTTGCCCCGCACGCCAACTCGTACCGGCGCTTCCAGATGCACGCGCACGTGCCCATGGCACCGAGCTGGGGCTACGACAACCGCACCGTGGCCGTACGTGTGCCGTTGTCCGGTGACGGCTCGACCCACATCGAACATCGCGTTTCCGGTGCCGACGCCAATCCCTATCTGGTGGTCGCGGCCATCCTGGCGGCGGCTCACCACGGGATGTCGCAGCGGCTGCAGCCACCGGCGCCCACTGAAGGCGACGCCTACCGCCAGCATGCACCGTCGCTGCCCGCGACGTGGGAGGACGCGTGCACGCGCTTCGTGGGCTCGACGGTGCTGCGCGAGTACCTGGGCGACGATTTCGTGCGCCTGTTCGCCGCGCTCAAGCGTCAGGAGATGGAGGCGCTCAAGCGCCGCGTCACGTTGGAGGAGTACGCGGCTTATTTGCGCACGGTGTGATCGCGGCGGCTTTTGACAGCGGCTTTACCTGCTCCTGCTCAGGCGGTGGGGGGACGCGGGGGCCGGTGCCACCGGCGTACTGGTGCCGGTTATGCTGTATTTCCGGAAGCTGACCCGAATGCCGGATCGTCCAGCAGCCGCGGGTTGAACCGGTAATCCGGCTCGAAGGCCGTCGCGAGATCCAGCAGTTGTTCGATCTGACGGCTCATCAGGAACTGCCGCCGCACCGACTCACGCGCCGCTTTGCCGATCCGCTGGCGCAGCGCCGGGTCGGTCAACAGTTGCACGACGCGGTCGGCGGCTTGCTCCACGGAATCGACCAGGAAACCGCTGACCCCGTCCTCGATCTGCTTGCGGATACCGCCACAGTTGCCGCCGATGACCGGCGTGCCCTTCCACATGGCTTCGGTGACGGTGAGGCCGAAGCCTTCGCGCAGCGACTTCTGCAGCACCACGCTGGCACGCCGCTGCAGAGCGTTGACCAGCGCACTGTCCTCGGCGGTGAGGATGAACGTGCGTTCGTCGCGCTCGTCGAGCAGTGATTCGAATACCGCCTGACCCTCCGGGTCGTCAGTCGCGACATTGCCCAGCAGCACCAGGGTGCAGTCGACCTGGCGGCGGGCGAGCTTGACGGCCTCGATGACACCCTGCGGGTCCTTCCAGCGGTCGAAGCGCGAGATCTGCGCAACGATGGGCAGATCCTCCGGAATCCCGAAATGCTGCAGCCGCTCGCGGCTCGCGGCATCGTCGAGTTCCCGATTCTTGAGCGAAAACGGATCGATGGCCGGCATGAAGAACAGCTGAGGGACGCTGAGTTCGCGGGTGTACTCGGGCAGCGACAGGATGACACTGTCGTATTCCTCGACGAAGGGCTGCAGGTAATCCCACACCTCGGGGTTCGGTTGCGACAGGTCGATATGGCAGCGCCACACCCATGGACAGGTGTGCCGGTAATGGGCGATCAGCGCCAGCGGCTGGGGATCGTGGACGATCACGAGATCGGCCTCGATATCCATGCGCACCGAGTTCTCCAGCGTGACCTGCTGGTAGATGGATTTCTTGAACTCGCTCAGATTGATATCCGCGCCCTGCAGCGCGTTGTGCAGTTTCTTGGTGACGCTGAAGAAATCCGGGTTGCCCTGGATCAGCCGCCAGTCGGCTTTGAGTCCCAGACTGCAGGCGAGCAGCGTGGAGGAGGACAGCATCTCGGCGACACCACCCCCATAGAAAGTGGAGCTGATGTTGAGGATGTGCATGTCCCGCAGCCGCTTGGCCTTCATCAGGATGCGTTCGACCGCTGCCGCGCCGATCAGCGGCTCGTAGTCTTCTATCAGCGGCAGCCAGGGCAGGGGTGAGGTCATGACGGCATCTCCTGTGACAGCCATTCGCGCAGCTCCCGGGCTGCTGTTTCCGGGGGCGTGATGTTGACGATGATGCGTGAGCCGAGTTCGAAGCCGGCCGGGGTGTTGAGCCGGGGCACGATGTCGATCAACCAGTGGTTGGCGCTGCGGTGGATCTGGTCCAGGGGCGGGGTGAAGATCACCAGGTTGTAATCGGGATCGTCCAGCCGCCCGTGCAGAGCGGCCAGCACCCGACTGAGATGACCCGCCAGATCATCGAGCTCAGCCGCATCGGCACGGCCGAACGTGGGCTGGTGGCGGCGCGGGATGATCTGAATCTGATAAGGCGCCTGCGAGGCATAGGGCGCAATGGCCACGAACCGGGTGCTCTGGTGGATGATGCGCCGCCGGGCCCGCAGTTCCTGCGCCAGCACCCGGCACTGGGCGCAACTGCCGGTGCGGTCGAAAAAGGCGATGTCGCCCGCCATGCGCTGGCGGATCTCCGGCGATACCACCGGGGTGGCGATAATCTGCGAGTGGGGATGGCGCAGGCTGGTGCCGGCCCGGGGGCCATGGTTGCGGAAGATGACCACCTGTCGCAGCAGGCCGTCGTATCGGCTCAGCGCGTGAAAACGACGCAGGTACATCGCGACGATCCGCCGCACCTGGTCCACCGGCATGGTGCCGATGGTGGCCTGATGGTCAGGGGTTTCAATGATGACTTCATGGTGGCCGTAACCGACCCGGTGGCGCCACTTCGAACCGGTCCGGTGACGCTGGCGCCGCACTCTTGAACCGGACTCGAGCACTGGATACTTGTTGCTGACCGCGCGCACCAGCCAGTGACCGTCGGGGTCATCGATGCGCTCCACCGACGCACTGCTGAGCGCTTCATTGCCCGGGCAGAAGGGGCAGCCTGCAACCGCTGTCGCGCTGTCGCCGTCGCGTGGTCGGTGGGCCCGCTCCGGGTTGATGATGACCCAGACCTGGGTGATCGGGTCCTGACGCAGTTCCGACATCGGCTCCGGCTCCACGGCCACTGGGGTAGCGCCCGTTATCCTAGCAGATGCGCCGCGACAACAGCATGACGGCATTGCGTGGCGCCGGGCCCCGATAGCCTTCCGCTGTGGACACATCAGAAGGTATGATGATTAGCGTACCAGATATGTACTGAGTACCCTCTGAGCTTTCGGACTTATTGCAGAATCAACCATGCGAACGTTTAAGGCTGCCCCGATCCGCCGCAGGAAGCTCGCCGACGAGGTGCTCGAACGCCTCATCGAACTGATCCAGCAGGGCGAACTCCGGCCTGGCGAACAAATGCCCTCGGAGCGCGACCTGATGACGATGTTCGGGGTCGGCCGGCCGGCCGTGCGCGAAGCCATGCAGGCGCTGGCCAGCATGGGGATGATTACTATCCAGCACGGTGAACGGGCGCGCATCACCGCCGTCACCGCGCAGTCGATGATCGACCAGATCGACCGCTCAGCCCGCTATCTGCTGTCGACATCGCCCAAGACGGTGGATCACCTCAAGGAAGCGCGTCTGCTGTTCGAGGTCGGAATGGTGCGGATTGCTGCCCGCAAGGCCAGTGCCGCCGACATCGCGGAACTGGGCCAGCGAATCGCCTCGATGGAGGCCAATCAGGGCGATCACGATGCCTTTATCCAGGCTGACATGGCGTTTCACAACACGCTGGCGGGGATTTCCCGCAACCCGATCTACAATGCGGTGAGTCAGGCCATGCTGCAGTGGCTGGCGGAATATCACGTCGACATGGTCAGCGTGCCCGGGGCCGAAGACGTTACCCTGGGCGAGCACCGTGAGATTCTGCAAAGCGTGGCGGCGCATGATGCCGACGCTGCCGAGCAGGCGATGACCCGGCATCTGACCCGGGCCAGTTCGCTTTATCACACCCGCCTGCGGCAGCGGGGCTGATCCACCCGGAAGCCGCCGGGCTCAGCCGGCCGGGGTGGTGATGTACTTGACGCTTGCCATCACCCGCTCGGGTTCGAACACCTTTTTCCAGTCGTCCTTGAACAGTTCCTGTTTAGCCCGTTCGATGGCCATTTTGGCACCGTCGGAGAACTGTCCGCCGGGCAACTGCTCGAACAGGATCGCCGTCTCGATGGTCATGTGGCCGAGCACGAAATCGCGCGCGGCGGCCTCCGGTACGCCGCGCGCCACTGCTTCGTCCACCGCTTCGCGGATTACCGCGATGCAGGTCGCCGCCACTGTCTCGGACAACACCGGCTCCAGGATCGCCATGTCCTGCAGGGTAACGCGGTGGGATGTCATCACCGGTGCGTAAATCGTGCGGGCGATGCGCTCGCCCAGGGCATAGTGTTCCTCGGGACCCTGCATCAGGGCGCAGACGATGTTCTGCTTGGCTTTTTCACCGCCGAAGAAATCGCGCTTGGCGGCCGGATCGGTCTCGTCGTTGAATAGCGGCGGATGGCAGGGATGGGTGATGAAATAGCTGAGGTCGGGCCGCGCCGGCAGATCGCCGGCATAGGGTCCGGCGGCATCCAGGCAGATTAGCAGGGTTCCAGCAGGCAGTTTGGACTCGATGGCATGGGCGATCTTGCCGATTGCCATGTCGGGCACCGCCAGCACCACGGCGGCGGCCCCAGCCAGAGCCGGCTCCAGGTCGACACAGTCGATTCCGAGCTGCTCGCGCAGCCGTTCACGGCCGGCCGGACTGATCTCGACGTGATCGACACTGAAGTCGGAGTGCTTGAGGTTGGCGGACAGGCGCATGCCCATCTTGCCGCCGGCGCCGAGTAACGCGATCTTGGTCATGAATGCTACCTCCATCAGTTCTAGCGGAGTTGGTGCTCAGGCGTGGCCGTGGCGCACCAACGAGAAATAGTCGTCATTGCCGACCTGGCCGCCCTTGAGTGCGATCTGCAGGCCGTCGCGCTGCGGTGCGTCGGCGTAGGCCAGGCACAGCGGCGAGCCGGGTGCGATCGGGGTCAGCGCGGTCAGCGCGTAAAGGCCCAGTTCGTGGCTGCAATAGCCCGATGTGTCGCCGCCTGCGACCAGCAGCCGGCGCAGTCCGGTGGCGGCCTGCAGGCGCGCCAGAATCCGCCCCAGCGCCCGGCCGACGTGTTCGTTGGCCAGTTCGCGGTCGAGCCCGGTCGTGGCGAGATGGGCCCGGAAACGCTCGATCTGCGGGTCGTCGGGTCCGCGCGCCGTGTACACCATCGGGCTGGCTCCAGCCTCGAGCAGTTGCAAGGCGGCGGTAACCACCCGTTCCTGTTCCGCAGCGGCACTTTCGGCCGTGCACAGCAGCCGCGCGTCAGCCGGCACCGCCGCGAAGCCGTGGCTCAGCGCATGATCGATCTGGCGGCCGGTGGCAGGTGCGCAACTGCCGGAGACAACAATCATCTGGTCGACCGGCCCTGCTGGCTGTGGCGGTTCCACCGCAGCCAGCAGGCCGGCCTGGCGCCAGTAGGCCACCAGGGCGTACTGCAGGCCCGATGACGAGGCGCTGAAGCAGTGTTCTCCGCCGTATTCCCAGACCAGCCGGCCGGCCGCGGCCAGACTGGTTTCGTCCAGTACGTCAATGGTGATGATCTCGGCCTCCGCTTCCCGCTGGGCCTGCAATGCCTCGGCACCGCGCCCGGCCTGCAGCTCGAGAATGCTGATCAGTCCGAACCGGCGGTGCGGTCTGGGCGCCGAGATGACGGCGGACGTCCGCTTCGGTCATGGGCGTTACCGGGTGGCGCGCCATGGTGGGATGGCGGTCCAGTCGGTAGGGGATGCCATCGGCGACCGCGAACAGGTTGCCGAAAGCCTGAAAGCGGCGCAGTCGCGGTGCCGCGATCACCATCGGCACCCAGCTTGACCGGAAGATCGGCTGAGCCAGGTCAATGGCCTTGCCGATGCTGCCGATCTCGGGCGCTGAATCCAGGGTCGAGCAGACTTTGTACTGGGTGATTGGGGCATCCAGTCGATGCAGCCAGCGGAACAGGGTTGGGAGTTCGGCGTCCATCCAGGCCGGCGAGCGGCTGCGTGAAACGCCGGCGATGCCGATGCCGCGGTAGTCGGCGAAGCGTGCCAGTTGCGCCGGGCTGGGTGGCTGCAGGAACAGCACCGTGGCCAGGCCGTTGAACGCCATCACCTCCATGACGTCGGTCGAGCCGGTGAAGTCGTCACCGTAATAGGCCAGCAGGCGGCCGGCCGGGAGTCCTGCGGGTCATGCGAAGAACTCCAGCGCCCGGCGCAGTTCGGGGTGCGTGCGCCCGTACGCCTTCAGTGAGTAGCCGGCGACGGCGGCTTCCCAGGCCTGGCGGATGCTCAGCACGCCGGCGGCAATGCCGTCCGGGTGCGCCATGATGCCGCCGCCACAGGCATTGATCAGGTCGGTCGAGCCCAGCGCGCGATAAGTGTCCGGCGCCTGGCCGGCCCACTGGCCGGAGGAGAACACCGGCATCGCCCGATAACTCTTGCCGGGCCGGTCGAACAGCGGTCGCAGGCAGGCCCGGGCCGAGGCGATGACCGATTCGTCGGATTCACAGAACTTGTTGCGCAGGCCGTTGACATGCATGTGGTCGGCACCGGCCAGCCGCCAGATCTTGTGCCAGGCGACGTAATCGAAACCCAGCAGGGGGTGGCGTGACAGATAGCCCCAGCCGTTGCGGTGAGCGTGGATCGGCAGCTGGCTGTGGCGCCGCAGCTCCTGCAGTCCCACCAGACCGACGCTGTTCAGGCTAACCATGATGCAGGTGGCGCCGGCCGCCAGGGCTTCGTCGTGACGGCGGCGCATGTCGTCCAGCTCGCCGGTGACATTGAACGCGTACATGACCTTGCGACCGAGCCGGTCGGCGTGGCGCTCGATGACAGCCATCACGGCCCGCAGACGTTCGCTGAAGGGGCAGTGCGGGCCGTCGCCCTGCAGTTCATCGTCCTTGATGAAGTCAATGCCGCCGGCACACAGTTGATCGACCACCGCCGCGGTGGCATCTGGTGGCAGGCCCACGCTGGGCTTGATGATGGTGCCCACCAGCGGGCGCTGGTCGACACCGCTCAGCCGGCGGGTGCCGGCGATGCCGAACTGGGGCCCGGGATAGTGGTCGGCGAAGGCGTCCGGGAATTCGATGTCGAGCAGACGCAGGCCGGAAACCGGTTTGAGCTCGAACAGGTTGCCGGCTACGGTTGCCAGCACCATGGCCAGATTGCAGCCCATATTGGCCAGCGGCCACGACAGTTCCACCCGCGCCCGCCGGTAGCGCGGGGCGTTGCCGGCATCGGTCGGGACACCGGCACCGGGCAGTGTCGGCTGAGCGACGCTGTCCAGCTCGGTCAGCGCATCGATCCGGGCGGCATGGGCGGCCAGCAATTCGTCGCTTTCCGCGGCGAGCTTGACGAAGGTGCCGGTCGACTGCTCGCCGGCCAGGGTCGCGGCGGCTTGCTCCAGCGGGTAAGCGGTCTCGAGCAGGTAGCTGGCACGGAGTCGGTCGTTCATCGAGGCCTCAGGGATTGGTGTGCAGGGTGCCGGTCACGCGGGCGATGGCGTAGGCCGGCAGGGATACGGCGCCGGCTGTAGTGGCCGTAAGCCGGTCCAGCCAGGTTACGTCGCCGGCGGCGGCCGTCACGCCGGCCGCGTCAAGCTGCGCCAGCCGGCAGTCCCGCAGACCGGCCAGCCTGACATCGACCTGCGCCGGGGTCAGGTTGGCCAGCCACAGTTCGGCGGTGCCGTCGTGGCGGTGCCAGCCGACCGCGGCGAGGCGTTCGCTGGCCGGGTTGCCGATCGCCAGGGGTGTGCAACCGCGGCCGCCGGTGAGGCCGCGCAGTACATGAAACACCGGGTACAGCCGCTCGCTGGCGGTGACAGCGAACGGGCCGGTCACGGTGCCCAGGGCCAGCGCGTCGACCCCGTTGTGCGCCGCGGCCGCGTAGTAACCGAGGTGCCAGGCGGCGCCGAACAGGCCGCGCTGGCGCGGGTCGTCATCGGCCATGGCAATGCGCTGCCGGTCGGGATTGGCCACCGTGGCGTTGCCGTAAGGGTTGGTCCACAGCGCGATGGCGCTGGCCCCGATCCGGTAGGGCGCATCGGGCGCCAGCTGCCGTGCTGAGCGGAATACGAACGGCAGGCTCTGCAGCGTTTCCATCACCGACGCATCATCCGCGGCATGGACGATGGCACAGGTCGTGTGAGTGAGGAAATCGACCGGAACCGATGGGCGGCAGCGGTTGAGTTCGGTGAAATAGGTCAGCATGCCGCCACCGATGGCCAGGTCCGGGAACACCTCGCGGGCTGCGGCGATGGCGTCGTCGGGCGTCGGTCCGTCCGGCCACGGCCCGCCTGGCTGGTAGCTTTTGAGATAGGCTGCCGGCACCACCAGCAGACCGGCCGGCGGCTGGCTCAGTTGCCCCAGCGCTCGGGCCAGCGGTGCCAGTTCCGCCGCGAGTGAAGCCGTGCCGGGCGCGATGACGGCGAGCCACAAGGGTATATTCAGGGCGCGGCCCAGCTCGGCGGCGCGGGTCAGTTCCGCCAGTGCCGATCGGCTGCGCAGGTCCACGGGCACGTACAGGTGCGACGGCCGCAGCGCTTGCAGCAGGGCTTGCGCGGCCAGTGCCGGACCGGCCTGGTCGAGAGCGAGACCGATACCCAGCTCCGGCAGCGCCGTGGCGCCAGCCGGTGCCAGCTCCAGCGTGATACCGGGGTCGGCGCGAGCGGCATCGGCGGCGTCCGGCTGCGGGTCATCGATGTCGAAAGTGACGCTTTGAATCAGATCCTGGCCGGCCTCGATGACGTACGGAAACGGTAGCGCCAGGGGGCGGCTGTAGGTCTTGAAGGAGGCATCTGTCCAGTTACGCTGGTCTTCCATCTCGAACACATCGCCCGCCAGTACGCACTCGACGGTGAAACCGGGGGCCCAGTGCTGGTGCAGTGCCCGGATATCGAAAAACGGTTGGCCCGGGCTGACCTGGTCCGGAAACCGGGCCTGCTGTTCGCGGCCATCGCTGTGGATGACCGTGACCGGGCAGCCGGCCACGCCCGCCAACGGGTGCAGCAGTACGAAGCCGGCGCGGTTGGTGGAGAAGTCGGCACTCGCGGTGATCCGGACAGTCGCCTCGATCCGGCGGGCGCTGGCCTGGATCTCTAACCGGTAGCGCAGCGTGCCGTCGATCTCAGCGTCGTGGCTGTACTCCCAGTGGTCCTCATCATGCCGCTCGCTTTCATTACTGCGCACCGGCGTATAGGTGCCCCAGTTGGCGTCGCGGACCACGAACTGCAGCGCACGGAGGATCTCGTGGCCGCGATAGCGGACGTGGCGCAGCGCCCCTGCGTCGAGTTCCAGTGACAGGGCACCGAGCTGCAGGTGCCGGACTGGCGCTGTGGGTTCCGCGGTGCCGAACAGCGCCAATCGCTCCGCCTCATTCATGTCGCCGTTCCTCTGTCGGTGATCAAGACCGCTTGAGATCTGATGATATACATTTATCGTCATCATACCAGCGGTGTCAAACGTCCGGCAGGTACCAATACCATTGGTTGACGGTCGGCGGGCCGGTGGTATGATGACCTCAAAACATGATCGTACTATATCTGCTCAGGAAGAGCGTCGTGCCGGGCGCGGTGGTTGTCTTGGTAGCGCTTAGGGTGTGCCGCGCAACCATCGTAAGCGTATCCATATACCCCTTTGAGCATTGCGGAGGAGACTGAAGATGAAGTCGGTAAATTGCAGACTGGCGGGTTTGGTCGGTGCGGTAGCGCTAAGCTTTGGACTGGTGAGTTCGGCGCTGGCCGGGAATGCCAAGCCGGTGATCGCCCTGTCCAATGCCTACTACGGCAACACCTGGCGGCATCAGATGGTGGAGTCGTTCCAGGCAGCCGCAGCGCAGGCCAGGAAAGCCGGTAAGGTCGGGGACTTTACGGTGCTCAACGGCGATGGCTCGGTGAACCAGCAGGTGTCGCAGATGGGCAGCCTGATCCTCAAAGGGGTTGACGCTATTGCCATTGATTCGGCTTCCGAAACCGCCCTCAACGGCGTCATCAACAAAGCCTGTCATGCCGGCGTTACAGTGGTGGCGTTCGATTCCATCGCCTCGGCGCCATGCGCTTACAAACTCAACTTCGATTTCGTCCACTATCAGGCCAAGCTGGCCCAGTATGTCGTCGACCGGCTGCACGGCAAGGGCAACGTGATCGTGGTGCGCGGGGTCAAGGGTTCGGCGCCGGATCACGACATGTATCAGGGCCAGATGAGCGTGCTCAAGAAACATCCGGGCATCAAGGTGGTGGCTACCGTGTACGGTCAGGCGACTGGCTCAGTGGCCCAGTCCGCCATTGCCAATGTGCTGCCCAGTCTGCCACACGTCGATGCGGTTCTGACCCAGGGTGGTGGTGATGATTACGGCGTTGCCCAGGCGTTCGTACAATACGGTGGCTGGTACACCAAGCACATGCCGATCATCACCGGCGGCGGTAGCTCGAACTTCATCCACTGGTGGGCTGCCGAGCACAAGAAGAACGGCTACACCACTATCTCCATGAACACCACACCGGGTATCGGCGGGGCCGCGTTCTGGCTGACCTACGACATTGTCAAGGGCGCCAAACCGGCCAAGACCATGATTATGCCGGTGGCTACCGTTACCCAGGACAACCTGGCCCAGTACGCCGACATGAAGCCGGGTCTGATTGTCAGCCCATCCTATTCGGACAAGTGGGTCAAAGAGCATCTGCTGAGTCAGAAATGAGCAGCATCATGGCCTGTGGCGTTCCAGCCGCGGGCCATGACGTGCGCGCTGTCGCCAGGCGCGGCTTTGCGGTCACCGGCCGGCGACTCTATCGGTAATGACGTTACATTAGCTATGCCATGATGCAGGCTTCCCCTGGTGCTGGCGGCGGTAGTGTTGATTCGGTTGCCAACCGCGTCGACACGATGGCCGACCCCAAGTTGGCTGGGGCTGACCCGTCCGGGTCGCCGCTGATCGGGCTCAGCGGTATCTCCAAGGCTTATGGTCCGACTCAGGCTAATGCGGACCTGGATATCGCTATCGGACACGGCGAAATCGTTGGGTTGGTGGGCGCCAACGGCGCTGGTAAGAGCACCCTGATGCGCATCCTGTGCGGCGTTACCCGGCCTGACCAGGGCACTGTTACCGTGGCCGGCACGCCGCTCGATCTGGCGACCTATTCGCCGCGCGTGGCGCGCCGCCGTGGCATCCGCATCGTGCACCAGGAACTGTCGTTGTGCACCAACCTGTCGGTGACCGAGAACTTTTTTCTGGAGGATCCGCGGGTCCTGGGGGCGGGTCTGGGGTGGCAACGCCAGTGCCGCCAGCGGGCCCGCGACAGCATCGCCCGGGTATTCCCCAGCGCCCGAATCGAGGTGTCGGCAGCGGTGGGTGACCTGCCGATCAGTCAGCGCCAGATGGTGGAAATTGCGCGGGCCGCCAGCGACCCCGACCTCAAGCTGCTCATTCTGGACGAACCGACGTCGTCGCTGGATGCTGAGCGCAGTGCCGAACTGCGCCGCTATGTCGCGCAACGGGCCCGCCAAGGCGTCGCGTTCATCTTCATCAGCCACAAGCTGCGCGAAGTGCTGGACGTGGCAGCGCGGGTGCTGGTGATGCGCAGCGGCCGTTTAGTCTGGCAGGGCGATGCCGCGGCCACGAGCATCGCCGCGCTGGTGCTGGCCATGGGTGGTGAGGCCGAAGGCGAACTGCTGGAGCAGCGCCGCATGGCCGCCGCCGGAACCGCGCACCGTGAGGCGCAGAGTACATTGGTGGCAGTCAGCAGCGAGCGCCTGCTGGGCGCGCGCCAGCGGGTTGACCTGAAACCCGGCGAAATCGTCGGCCTGGCCGGACTGGAAGGCGGTGGCCAGCGCAGCCTGCTGCACTTGATCTACCAGCAGTCCCAGCGGCCGGTGACCCGCAGCGAGATCGAATGTCACGGTCAGGCCAGTTTTGTGTCGGGCGACCGCCAGCGTGAGGGGGTGTTTCCGCTCTGGTCGGTGCTGGCCAACATCAGTATCGGCCGGGTTGCCCGCCAGCGCGATTTGGCCACGGTGACCCGGGCCCAGGAGATGGCTGGCGCCGGTCGCTGGCTGGAAGCGCTCAAGCTCGATCGCGAACGGCTGCATTCGCCGATCGTCGAACTGAGCGGTGGCAACCAGCAGAAAGCCATCGTGGCCCGGGCACTGGGCGCGGAATCAGACATCGTGTTGCTCGACGATCCCACGCGCGGCGTCGATGTCTCGGTCAAGCGCGACTTCTATGAAGTGGTCCGGCAACTGGCCGATGCCGGCAAGCTGGTGATCTGGTACAGCACGGAGGATATCGAATTCCTCGAGTGCGATCGGGTGCTGGTGTTCCGCGACGGCGTGGTGGTCGACGAACTGCACGGCGCGGCGATCAGCGAGGAGGCCGTGGTCAACTCGTCGTTCATCGAAACCGGGCAAGCCCCGCAGACCGCCGACGTGGACGGTAGCGGGTTGCGCCCGATCCTGCAGCGCTGGCTGTTCCGGCTGGCGCCGTTTCTCAGCACCGCGCTCATTGTCGCGGTTCTGGCCAGCCTCAACCCGATGGTTTTGAGCGGCTTTGGCATCGATCTGCTGCTCAGCCCGGCCATTCCCCTGGTTTTGGTGGCGCTGGGCCAGATGTTTATCGTCGGTGGCAGCCAGATCGACCTTAGCGTCGGGGCCTTCGCCGGTCTGATCAACGTGGTGAGTGCCACCGTACTGGTGACCCAGCCAGCGTTGGGGGTGGCTGCGCTGCTGCTGGCACTGGCAGGTTATGGGCTACTGGGAGCGCTGGTGGAGGGACGTCGGCTGCCAGCGATCGTGGTGACTCTGGGGGCATCCTTTATCTGGTTCGGCATCGGCTATACCGTGCAGCCGACCCCGGGCGGCAGCAGCCCGGGATGGCTGGTCACGGTGTTCAGCTGGACCCTGGGACATGTGCCGACGTCAATTCTGCTGATCGCCGTCGCGGCAGCGCTCGCGCTGGTGGTCAACCGCTCACGTGTCGGGGTGGTATTGCGCGGTTTCGGTAACAATGCCCAGGCGCTCGCCCACATGGGCTGGTCGGCACTCTGGTTCACCGTGCTGCGCTATGTGATCGCCGGCGGTTTCGGCATCCTGGCAGGTCTGTCGCTGACCGCCGTCAATACCGCCTCCGATGTCAACGCCAGCAGCTCCTACACCTTGCTCAGTATCGCGGCGGTGGTGATCGGCGGCTGTCAGCTGGTGGGCGGGGTGATCAGTCCGGTTGGGGTGACGTTTGGTGCCATCACCTTGTCGCTGATCGGTGGGCTGCTAGGGTTTCTGGGTATCAGCACGGACTACAACGCGGCCGTGCAGGGCGCCCTGCTGATTGCGATTCTGGCGCTGCGCACCGCTCTGCAGCAACGTGAGGAACTGGCATGAACCGGGTGCTCGACTGGGCCGCCGCACACCGCTGGATATGGGCCGCGCTGGGCGTCGTGATTCTGTGGCTGGTGTTGAGCGGGTTTACCCAGAATTTCAGTCTGCAGAGCCTCAGCGGGGTGCTGTCGTCGGCGGCGTTTCTGACCATCGCCGCGATTGGCCAGATGTTCGTGGTCTCCACCGGCCGGGGCAACATTGACTTGTCGATTCCCAGCGTGATCACGTTCAGCGCCTTCATCACCATGAGTCTGATCCACGGCTCGAGCGCGCTGACGCCCGTGGGGCTGCTGGCGGTTATGGTGATCGGTGTGGTGGTCGGCAGCGGCAACGCGTTGCTGGTGTTGCGGCTGCGGATTCCGGCGATGATCGCCACTCTGGCGACCGGCTACATTATGGCGACCGCGGTGTTGCTGGCCAATCGTCAGTTCACCACTTATGCCGTCAGTCCGGTGCTGGACGCCGTGGCCAATACCCGGGTGGCCGGTTTTCCGGTGATCACCCTGTGTGCCTTGGCCGTCACCGCCCTGGGTGCCTGGATTCTGGCCCGCAAGGCTTATGGCCGCAAACTCATGGCAGTGGGCCAGAACCTGCGTGCGGCCTGGTTGGCGGGGGTGCCTACCGAGCAGGTGATTTTTCTGGCGTTTGTTGCCAGTTCAGTGCTGGCAGCGCTCGACGGCGCGTTGCTGTCGGCCCATGTCGGTGGTGCTTTCCTCGAGATGGGCAAACCCTACCTGCTGCAGTCGGTCGGTGCCGTGGTGGTGGGCGGCACCCTGATCTACGGCGGCAGCTCGACCGGGCTGGGTACCTTCTTCGGCGCGGTACTACTGGTGCTGATCGTGACCACCATGCAGATCGCCAATCTGCCGCCCGGCGTGCAGGACATCGTGCAGGGTGCGGTGATTATCGCGGTGCTCGCGATAGCCGGTGATGCGGTCCCGGGCAGCCGGCGCCGTCGGTCGTCACAGCCACGGCGCTGAGAACCGGCAGACTGCTCAGGCCGACGGCAGCGCCAGCAGGTGGTGCGGGCCAGTGCCGTTCCGGCCGCTGGCGATGGCGCTGAGAACAGCCGGGTCGATCACGCCTTCTGCCGGGTCGTACAGCCGGCAGCGGGCGAGTGCACGCCGCAGCGGCACGGTACTACCCAGATAGTCCCACAACACGCGGCAGGTCATCGGCGGCCGACTGGGTGCAGCCGACACACCCAGCTTGAGACCGGTCAGCTGACCGACGCGGCACTGATAACTGGGGTACAACACGGTCTGTGTGATTTCGTTGCGGGTCAGTGACTCGTAATCGGTCAGGAAAATCCGGTCACTGAGAAAGTTGGCCATGCCGCGATAGTCGCAGCGTAATCGTGGCCCCCGGTTGCCCGGCCGGACCAGGCGCTCGTAGCGCCGGTAATAGATCGCACCGTTATCGGCAAACAGCCGCACCAGCCCGCACAGGACCAGGTCGGGGAACGACATCGAAAAGTAGTATTCGTGGTAAAACCCGAGGTACATCGTCAGGCGGTCATGGGATTCCGCCAACAGCCGGTCAACGGGGCCGTGGTGCATGGCCGGGTCAGTGTCCTGCGATAGGGCGTGGAACCGTGAACGCACCGCAATGATGCGCCGGAACTGTTCGTGCGGCAGACCGATCTCAAACTGCTCCAGCCCGAAGAAATCGCAGATGCGTTTCAGCATGTGGCGCGACGGCAGGCATTTGTTGCCAAGGTATTTGTTGAACTGCGAGCGGTTGATGCCCAGGCGTCGGCAGACATCCGCTATCGACGGATAGTAGTCACAGAGCAGGCGCAGATTTTTATGGAAATCAGTGTCTTGCATGCTGTGCGGTGGGCCGCGCTAGTAACCGGATAGGTGATTGCTCAAGGGAACGTAAGTTCAGTATAGAGCAAACTGGCGCGAATTTAGCATCAGATAGCACCCAAAGGCACCAACAAGCCTAATTGTGGCGGCCGGACCGGCCTGTTTAGCCTGTTATAGAGATGGCGGCCTGATGGGCGCCACTGGGGAGCAGTTCATAACTATTATGTTGGGAGGTATTTTATGAGAATAAAACTAGCGGGTATATCCGCGGTGGGGTTGGCGTTGTCTTTGGGATTGTCTGCCGGGCTGGCCAAGGCGGCGGATTGTCCGATCAAACTGGGTGGACTGGCACCGCTCTCGGCACCCGGCAGTGTCACCGGGGGTGAAGCCATGCGCTCGGCTATGAAGATCGCTGCTGACGAAATTAATAAAAAAGGTGGTTTGCTGGGCTGCAAGGTTCAGCTCATCATCGGCGACACCGAGGGGCTGCCGGAGAAAGGCACCGCGGTCATGGAGCAGTTGATCAACAAGGATCACGTGGTCGCCGTGGGCGGTGGTTACCACAGCTCGGTGGGCCTGGCGGCGGAGAAAGTCGCGCAGGCCAACAACGTGCCGGTGGTGTTCGCCGAGACCTGGAACGACCAGATCACCGCCAACGAGATTCCGCAGGCCTTCCGCATCGCGCCGCTGAGCTCAGAGGTATCCGCAGTCTACGCCCACTTCGCGGCCACCGTGCCGGATGTGAAGAAGGTGGTCATCGTCACCGAGAACACCGACTACGGTATTCCGGCAGCCCAGCAGACCAAGGCCGGGCTGGACGAGGCGAAGATCGCCTCGGTGACCTTCAGCGTCGATATTGGCACCCAGGACTTTTCGGGCATCATTCAGCGTGTCAAGGCCGAAAACCCGGACATGATCGTGGTGTTCCTGACCGGGGAGGCGTCTTACAATTTCACCCAGCAAGCTGCCGATGCCGGCATCGGACCGGAGGATATCCCGTTTACCTGTGATCAGGTGGCGCTGGAAAGCAAGACCTACTGGACCAACGTACCCGATGGCAATGACTGCTTCATCGGCCGGGTCGGTCTGCCGACGGAAAAGTACAACGACGTCACCAAATCGTTCCTGGCCCGCTACATCAAGGCCACCGGGAAGAAGGCCGCCGAGTCCTATGCCTTTGAAGCCTATGATTCGATCATGGTGCTGGCCAAGGCGATTTCGGATGCCAAGAGCACCAACGGTAGCGACCTCATCAAGGCGCTGGAGCACGTGACCTATCATGGGGCGCTGGGCACCATCACCTTCCCCTATGGCGTCGACAATCCACCCGAGAAGCACGGCAAGCCAGCCAAGTGGTGGCATCAGTTCCCCAACCCAGCTATCACCATCGTGCAGTACCAGAAGACCGGTCAGGATTCCACCAAAGCCCCGGTGGTCTACCCGCCGAGCTATCAAACCGGCAAGCCGATCTTTGTGAACCAGTAGTCAGCGCACATTGGGGCCGGGGCATATCGCGCGCGATATGCCCCGGTGCTGTGCTGTTTCCCAGATAGGAGCATGACCGGCTGATGCACTCGTCGACGTTCTGGTACATCATTCTCTGGATGGTGGTGTGGGGGATCGTTGGGGGGTTGGTGACCCCGAGAATCTACCTGCGCCGCGATCTCGACTTGTCCCGCACCACCCTGGTGGGTTCCAGTCTCGGCGCGGCCACCGGTCCGTTGGGGTTGCTTCCGATGTGGTGGTCGACGCCCACGCTGACCAGCAAGTTGTGGAGTATGCTGCCGCTCACCGGCGCGGTACTGGTGTTCAGCGCCGCGTTCGCAGTCGGCTTTCCCAATAACCTGTGCGTTTCCAACGGCAACTATGTCGCGTCGCTGCTGGCCAACGGCCTGGTGATGGGCACCATTTACGGATTGATGGCGCTCGGGCTGACGCTGATTTTCTCGATACTGGGTGTGGTCAGTTTCGCCCATGGCGAGTTCTACATGGTGGGCGGGATGCTGGTGTATTTCAGCACCGCAGTCTGGTTTCCGGGGCTGAATCCGCTGATCGCGGTGTTGTTTGCATGTGCCGGCACCTTCGCGCTGGGGTCGGTGTTCGAGCGGCTGTTCCTCAAACCGATGTATACCGGCGCGGTTGAACGCCCGGTCGAGTACGCGATCCTGATC
This sequence comes from uncultured Gammaproteobacteria bacterium, assembly GCA_963713445.1. GTDB lineage: Bacteria > Pseudomonadota > Gammaproteobacteria > Competibacterales > Competibacteraceae > CAVQMB01. The sequence continues at coordinate 50,603 of CAVQMB010000007.1, forward strand.
ACCTTCGGCCTGTCGTTCTTTCTGCAGTATTTCGTGCAGGCGCTGGCGGGGGCCGATCCGGTCAAGGCGCATCGCTTTTTCAATTTTCCGATCATCCGCTGGCCCAGTCATGCGGATCCCTGGCTGGTACGGACCACCCATGGCAACCTGACCCTGTTCAATACTATCTCGATTTCCAATCCCCGCCTCACCGCGGCGGTGATCTCGATCGTGATGCTGATCCTGCTGCTGCTGTTCCTCTATTACACCTGGACGGGCAAGGCCTTGCGGGCGGTCGCCGAGGACCGTCAGGCAGCCGCTGTGGCCGGGATCAATCCCGAGCGCATGAACATGTTCGCCTTCGCGTTGGGTTGCATGCTGGCCGGTCTGGCCGGTGCGACACTGGTACAGGCCTTCTCATGGTTGCCGCAGATCGGCATGCAGCCGGCGCTGCGCTCGTTTGTGGTCATCGTGCTGGGCGGTCTGGGTTCGTTGCCGGGCGCCTTCTTTGGCGGCCTCATCGTGGGTGTGGTGGAGGCGGCCGGGAGCGGCTGCATTCCCGATCCCACCCGCGCGGCGGCCTATCTGCCCGCCTATGGCATGTTCATTATGACCCTGGTTCTGTTACTCAAACCGACCGGTATGTTCGGGAGGCAGCAATGAGGCGCCTGCTGCCGTGGCTTGCCGGACTGATCGGGGTCGCCTTCCTGCTGGCGTTCCCGCTGATCTACACCGGCAATGGCTACAACTACGTGATGCATGTCTGGATCACGGCGTTGTTTTACGCCACCCTGGCCGCCAGCTGGGCGTTGCTGGCGGGATACGCCGGTCAGTTTTCGTTCGGTCATATGGCGTTCATGGCGATCGGTGCCTACACCGCCGGGCTGATGAACAACTACTTCTATCTGACGTCGGCGCCGACCGGTACCTGCACCGAGTTCGCCGTGGGTCACAGTTATTTCGTGATCCTCGGGCCGATCGGGGTGTCGTCGATTCCCCACACCTGTTTGGACACCGCCCGTGCGCACTGGCCGGCCGGCGTCATGGTGCAGCATCTGCCGCTGGTCGGCGAAATCGTCGCCAGCATCATCGTCGGCGGTCTGTTCGGATTGCTGGTGGGCGGCCTGGTGCTGCGGCTGCGCGCGGCCTATCTGGCGCTGTTCACGGTGGGTTTCTCCGAGATCATTCGCGCCACCCTGGGTGCTGAGATCCCGTTCACCCGCGGTCAGGCCGGACTCGAGCTGCAGGCCCTGTTCCCGCACGGCATCAAGCTGTTCGGCCACTTCTACGACGCTGCCGCCAAATTGCCGCCGTACTATGTGATGCTGACTGTGTTTCTGGTGTCGATGGCGGTCATGGGGCTGCTGGCACGCTCACGCTTCGGGTTGTTCGTGCGTTCGCTGCGCGAGGATGAGGAGGCCGCCCAGGCGCTGGGCGTCAACACCGTTCGCTATCGGCTGCTGGTGTTTGTGGTGACCTCGATCATCGCCGCCGTGGCCGGTGCCGTGCAGGCGCATTACATCGGTATCATCACGCCCAACATCCTGATCCTGCTGCAGATGAGCCTGGTGATCTCGATGGCGGTCATCGGCGGCCTGGAAAGCATTGTCGGGGCTGCCATCGGTGCCATTCTGGTGGAGTTTGCCCTGGAGTGGATGCGGACCAGTTTCTCGATCGGCCCGGTTCACGTCGACATGACGATATGGCGCCTGGTGCTGTTCGGGTTGCTGCTGATGCTGACCCTGCGATTCTGGCGCAACGGCCTGATTCACCCGCTGCTGGAACGCTTCGCCCGTGCCGGAGTGGCTAAGGAAACGGTAGCAAAGCGTCAGGCTGTAACCGGCCCGGCTCAGGCCGATGGCGCGGAGGGCACGTCGTGAAGCTTGCACTTAACAACGTGGAGAAGCATTTCGGCGGCGTTTACGCCCTCAAAGGCGTTTCGTTCCAGATCGAAGGGGCCGAACTGGTCGGCCTGATCGGGCCTAACGGGGCCGGTAAGACCACGCTGACCAACGTGCTCGACGGTGCCATCAAGCCCAGCAGTGGCACAGTCTATCTGAATGGCCGTCGGATCGATCACCTGCCGCCCTACAAGGTGGCACAGGCCGGACTTGGCCGGACCTTCCAGGTAACCCGTGCCTTCCGCCGCATGAGCGTGCTGGAGAATCTTTATGTGCCGGCACTGGCGATGCATCCGGGTGCCCACAAGCGGCAGTTCCGCGAGCGGGCCATGGAGGTGCTGGAATTTCTCACCATCGACCACCTGCGCAACGAGTACGGCCGGGCACTGTCGGGGGGGCAGCAGAAGCTGCTCGAGCTGGGTCGGCTGCTGATGCTGAATCCGGACATCGTCATTCTCGATGAGCCGTTTGCCGGCGTGCATCCCAAGCTGATGGAGGTGATCTACCGTTACATCGCCCGGGTTAACAAGGAGGGCAAGGCTATCATCCTGATCAGTCACCAGATGGAGTCCATCTTCACCCTGTGCCGGCGCCTGCTGGTGCTGAACTTCGGTGAACTGATCGCCGACGGTTCGCCCGAAGAGGTGAAGAATGATCCCGTGGTGATCGAGGCCTACCTGGGTGAGGATGAAGACCTGTCCGGCACCGGCGCCGCCGTGCGGCTGGTCGACTGAGGGGACACGATGCTAGAAGTCAGAAATCTGTTTGTCGGTTACTACCGTGATCTCAACATCCTGCAGGACCTGACCCTGACTGCACGCGCCGGTCAGATCACCACGATTCTGGGCGCCAACGGGGTTGGTAAGTCCACGGCGCTGAAGGCGATCTTCGGTTTCCTCAAGCCCAATGGCGGTGATGTACGGCTGGATGGTGGCAGCATCATCCGGATACCGACCTACGCCAAAATCCTGCGCGGCCTGGCCTATATTCCGCAGCACCCGGGGATCTTCGCCCACATGTCGGTCGAAGAAAACCTGGAACTGGGTGCCTGGACGTTTCGCCGTGACCGGCGCCGCATGCGACGCAAGATCGAGGAGAACTACGAGCGTTTCCCGGCGCTGCGGGAGAAGCGCCACCAGGCGACTGGGGAACTCTCCGGCGGTCAGCAGCGGATGGTGGAGATCGGCCGTACCCTGATGTCGGAGCCGAAGGTGCTGCTGGTTGATGAACCTACAGCCGGCTTGTCGAAAAAGCTTGCGGCCGAGGTCTATCAGATGCTGACCAATCTGCGTGACCGCGACAAGCTGACTATCCTGCTGGTGGATCAGGAGATCCGCCAGGCCCTTAAGATCGCGGACTACGTCTACGTGCTGGAACTGGGTCGCAACAAGCACGAGGGGCCTGCCGCCGAGTTCACTGATCTGGAAAAGGCTTTCTGGGTCGGCTGAGCCGGCGGCCGGCGCTGGGCCGGTGTGACATGGCTGTTGTGCCGGCCCAATCGCGAGTAAAAGCGCGCTACCCTGGCCCGCACGGACCGCCGCACTGGTGGCGTCGTCGCCAGAACGAAGTAGGCCGTTATCTGACCCGGCGCAGGCCCAGCAGGCCGGCCGCATAGAACAGCAGCATGGGTAGCGCGGCACCGATGACGGGTGGAAAGCCGTACAGCAGTACCACGTTGCCCAGCATGCGGTTGAGCAGAAAGAACGCCAGTCCCAGCAGAATGCCGACCACCAGGCGCTGGCCAACACCACCGGCGCGCTGGCGGGTGAAGGCGAACGGCATCGCGATCAGCAGCATCGACAGATTGGCCAGCGGGGCCAGCGCTTTGGTCCAGAACGCCAGTTCGTAGTGCTTGGGATCGAGACCGTTGTCACGCAGGTAGTCGATGTAGGTCAACAGGTCACGCATGGCCAGATCGCTGGGATCGGCAGCCAGTACCCGCAGCGTCTGCGGCGTGATCACCGAATTCCAGGCGATCTTGGGTGCCGCCGTGGTGGTTATCGCCTGCGGCCGGATGGCGATCCGCCGGACACCCTCCAGCAGCCATTGGTGGTTGCGGTAGCGGGCCCGCTTGGCGTGGGTCACCATCGCCAGCTGATCGTTCTTGTCCAGGCTGTAGATGTCGATGTCGACCAGGGTAGGACCGGGCAGGGCGGTGCCGATGCGGATCATATTGTTGCCGTCGCGGGCCCAGAACCCATAGCCGGGGATCAGCATGTGGTGCCCGGTCTGGGCCACGAAGCGGTCTTCCCGGGCGAGGCGCTGGGCCATGGGTGCGACGAATTCACCGATCACTGCGATCACCAGACTGATCAGCAATCCGGCCAGCAAGGCGGCCGCTACCACCCGTAGCAGGGAGCGCCCGGCGCTGCGCATGACGATAAGTTCACTGTGGTTGGCCAGCGAACCCATGCCCAGCAGTCCCCCCACCAGCAGCGCCACCGGGAGTGTATCGTAGGTCCGGCTGGGCAGGGTCAGGAGCATGTAACGCCCAATCTGCAGCAGATTGTAGCCGGCGCTGAGATCCTTCAGCTCGTGCAGCATGCCGAAGAAGCTGTTCAGGACCACCAGCGCCGTCAGCACCAGCAGAATGGTGCTCAGAACGGTTTTGAAGATGTAGCGGTCGAGGATACTCATGCCCGCTGCGTCCGGCTCGAGCTCAGCCATGCGGGCGGGTAATGGTGCAGCGCAAAGCCGATGATCAGCACCAGCAGCAGTCCGTGCACCCACCACAGACCCAGCCAGGCCGAAGCGTCGCCGCTGGCCAGCCAGGCCTGGCCGACATTCAACAGGTTGACGTAGACCGTATAAATCACCAGCGCCAGGAATACCCGCCCATAGCGTCCCTCGCGCGGATTGGTATGGGCTAGTAGCGGTGCCAGCAGTATCAGCAGGATCAGCGATAGTGGGGCGCTCAGGCGGGCCTGCAGTTCGGCCCGTAATGGAGCCTTGTCGCTGTCGACCAGGGCGCTGGTCGGCAGTGCTTCCTGGTCGTTGCCGGTGCTGGCCTGCTGCACCGTATCGACCCGTACTCCCAGCCGTTGGAATTTGATCGTGGTGTAGGCGCCGCCGTCGGGTTCGCCTTCGTAGCGGAACCCGTTGCTCAGCACGATGTAGCGATCGCCGGTTTGCGGATCGATATGCTGGCGGCCGCTGCGCGCCGTCGTGACGGCCTGGCCCTTGCTGGTCTTGCTGCGCACGAAAACATTCTGCAATTCGCGGCCGTTGTCAGCCAGGCCGCCAACGTAGAGAACATAGGCGCCGCCGGCCAGCTTGCGGAAGGTGCCGGGGGTGAACAGCGACAGCTCGGCCTCCGACTGGGCCTGCTTGGCGACCTGTTGCTCCAGCGCCAGCACCTGTGGGACTACCATCAGCGCCAGCCAGGCCAGTGCCGCGGCCAGCGGCAGTCCGAATATTAGCAACGGCTTGTATAATTGCATCGGGCCAAAGCCACCGGCGCGCAGTGCGGTCATCTCGCTGTCGCGATAGAAGCGCCCGAGACTTAGCATGATCGCGAGCATTGCCGCAAACGGTACCAGCAGGACCAGGTAGCGTACCGCTTCCAGACCCAGCAGCAGCCAGATGCTGTTTTGTGCCAGCAGGCCGCTGGCGGCTTCGCTCAGCAGTCGCGCCAGCCGATAGCTGAGGACCATGGCGAGCAGCACCAGCAGGGTGGCGGCGAAGGCAAGCCCGATTTCGCGCAGCAGATAACGGTCGACGATTTTCAGCACCACGCCTCCGCCGGGTTGGCTGCAATCCGGACCGGAATCCGGGTACACTGCGGACCCATACATACCTCCGCGTTGCACCTGGCAGCGGGCGATGGTGGGCGTTTCGCCAGATTCGAAGAACATGAGGTTTTGCGCATGGAATTTTCCGTTACCAGCGGCCATCCGGCCAAGCAAGCCAGCGCCTGCCTGGTGCTGGGTGTCTATGAAGAGCGTCAGTTGACGCCGGTCGCGCAGGCGGTCGACGAAGCCTGTGACGGTCAGCTGGGCAAGCTGCTGGCACGCGGTGATCTGGCCGGCAAGCCCGGTCAGTCGCTGCTGCTCTACGATGTGCCCGGGACGCGCAGTGAACGGGTGCTGCTCATCGGCTGTGGTAAACCCGACGACCTCGATGCGCGCCGCTACCGGCAGATTATAAGCAATGCCGCCAGCACGCTGCAGGCAACGGGTGTGGTCGATGCCGCAATCTACCTTACATTGCTGGACGTGCGCGACCGCGATAGCCGCTGGGCGGTGCGCCAGGCGGCCGAACAGTTCGCCAGCGTGCGTTATCGCTTCGGTCGCTGCAAAAGCAAACCCGAAGCGGCGCCGGAAAACCCGGCGGACGTCAGTCTGGCTGTCAGCAAGCGTAAAGAGCAGAAGGAAGCCGAACAAGCGGTTGCCGAGGCCCGGGCTATTGCCGCCGGTACGGCGCTGGCGCGCGATCTCGGCAATTTACCCGGCAATATATGCACGCCCCGCTTTCTGGCCGACCAGGCCGAAACACTGGCCCATGATTATAAGAAGATCAAGACCCGGGTGCTGGATGAAACCGAGATGGAGAAACTCGGCATGGGGGCGCTACTGGCGGTTGCCCAAGGCAGTGCCGAGCCGCCGCGTCTGATTGTCATGGAGTACCGCAACGCGCCCAGGAAACAGGCCCCGGTGGCGCTGGTCGGCAAAGGAATCACCTTCGACAGCGGCGGTATTTCCATCAAGCCGGCGGCCAGCATGGACGAGATGAAATTTGACATGTGCGGTGCCGCCAGCGTTTTCGGGACGCTCAAGGCCTGCGCCGAGCTGGGACTGGAGCTCAACCTGGTCGGCATCGTTGCGGCGGCTGAGAATCTCTCGGGCAGTCGGGCCACCCGGCCTGGCGACATCGTGACCACGCTGTCCGGGCAGACCGTGGAGATTCTCAATACCGATGCCGAGGGTCGCCTGGTGTTGTGCGACGCCCTGAGCTACTGCGCCCGGTACGAGCCGGCGGCCGTTATCGATATCGCCACGCTGACCGGGGCCTGTGTCATCGCGCTGGGCAACCATCCGCACGGGCTGTTCAGCAATCGACCGGAACTGGCCCAGGAACTGCTGGTGGCGGGTGATTCCAGCTTCGACCGCGCCTGGCAGCTGCCGTTATGGGATGATTACCAGGAACAGCTCGACAGCAACTTCGCCGACATGGCCAATATCGGCGGCCGTGAGGGTGGTGCGATCACCGCCGCGAGCTTTCTCAGCCGCTTTACCAAAGCGCTGCCCTGGGCGCACCTCGATATTGCCGGCACCGCCTGGTTGACCGGCAAGCAGAAGGGCGCTACCGGCCGCCCGGTACCGTTGCTGACCCAGTATCTGCTGAACCGGCTGGCAGCCGGCTGAACAGTGCCCCAGGTCGATTTCTACGTATTGTCCGCCACGTCTGCCCACGGCCGGGCCGGTCTGGCCTGTCGGCTTACGGAGAAGGCTTTCAGCCTGGGGCATAAGGTCTATCTGCTGGTCTCGGACGATGCTCAGGTACAGCGGTTGGATGAGTTACTTTGGACGTTCCGGCAGCATAGCTTCGTGCCGCACGGGCGTTATCCGCCGACGGCCGGGGAGACCGCGCCGGTGTTGATCGGCACCGCAGCGGAACCGAACTGGCCGGCCGATGTTCTGATTAATCTAGTACCCGAGGTGCCGGCGTGTTTTGCGCGCGTGCAGCGGGTGATCGAACTGGTCGATCAGGATGCCGCCGTGTTGCAGGCTTCGAGGGCCAGGTTCCGGTTCTATCAGGCGCAGGGAATCGAGCCGATCACGCATCGGCTCCAGCGCGGCGGCTGATTAATCCAGGTTTGCTGGTTGTAGTCGTCGGCTGGTCGGAATGGGTGACACGTGACACAAGGAGATTGTCATGCTTGCTCGACGTGCGGTGCTGCAACGCCTGGCGGCCCTGCCGCTTGCTACCATCCTTGCTGATCCGAAACTGGCCCGGGCCGCTGCCGCGCTGGCGCTGACGTTCCCGCGCCGGATATTGGATTGATGGTGCCGCACCAGCGGCGCCGATCCGCGCCGACGGGCGTGGTGCGAATCGCATGGCGGTAGGGTTCGACCGGACCACCCGGGCGCTTGCTGACGATGGTCTGGTCGGTGTGCTGGTCACACTGGTCGTGGCCATGCTGTTGCTGCTGATCTGGGGGCTCTGGTTCTGTCTCGCTGCTATCGATCTGTATGCGTTCAGTGACAGCGCCAGGGTGCTGACGGCCGGGCGGGTCCAGGCTGATTTCCCGGTTGCCGCCAGCGGGCGGCTCAGACCGGGTGAGAGGGCGCTGTTCCTGCCCCTGCAGACAGGATCCCGGACGTCCGAACAAGTGCTGCTCGAAGTCACCCACGTCGGCCACCGGAGACACCTCAACTACGTTTCCGTCACCTTGTCCGCCAGGGATCGGCGAAAACCTGCGCAGGCGTTACCGGTCGGGATCAGCGGCCGGGTGCGGATCGCTACCGAGCGGCTGACACCGCTGCAGCTGATACTGCGACTGGCGGGTATCGGGAACACTATCTCATTGGGGGGGCGCTGATGGCCGTCGCCGGTCGCCGCTGGCTGGCGCCGGAGGTGGTTCAGACCTCGGCCATGGATTGCGGCCCGGCGGCGTTGAAATGCCTGCTTGAGGGTCATGGTGTTCCGGTCAGCTATGGCCGCTTGCGCGAAGCCTGCCAGACCAGCGTCGACGGCACCTCTATCGATACCCTGGAGGAGGTCGCCAATCAGCTCGGCCTGGTGGCCGAGCAGGTGATGATTCCGGCCGATCACCTGTTGCTGCCGGGGCCCCGGAGCCTGCCCGCGCTGGTGGTGGTGCGACGGCCCGATGGCATGACCCATTTCGTGGTGGTGTGGCGGCTCCATGGCGCCTGGGTGCAGCTGATGGATCCGGTTAGCGGCCGCCGCTGGCTGCGTGGCCGGCAGTTGCTGCGGGAACTGTACCAACATCGGTTGCTGGTGGCGGCGGCAGACTGGCGTGACTGGGCCGGTTCCGAGGACTTTATGATGGCCCTGCGGCAGCGGTTGACCCGCTTGGGCGTCGACCGGGCGACCGGCCGTCACCTGCTGCAACAGGCGCAGGCGGATCCGGACTGGCATGGTCTGGCTTGGCTGGATGCGGCAATCCGCATGACGGGCGCGTTGTTGCAGGCCGGTGGACTCCGCCGCGGTGTCGAGGCGCAACGGTTACTGGTGAGTCTGTGCCAGCCCGCTGCGGGTGACGCTGATGCGCGGGACGGCATACCCCCGGTCTATTGGTCGGTGCAGGCGGCGCCCGACGACGCTGATGAACCGCAACTATTGCTGCAGGGGGTAGTGCTGATCCGGGTGGCCGGCCGGCAGCCGGAGCCTGTGCCGGAAGGCACACGACTCCCGCCCGAACTGGATGCCGCGTTGACCGACGCCGTACCGCGACCGGAGCGGGAACTCATCGATTTGCTGCGGTTGGACGGGCTGGCGGGTCCAGCGGTGATTGTGGCCGCTGTGGGGCTGGGCGCACTGGCGGTGCTGGTTGAGGCGCTGTTGTTCCGTGGCCTGTTGAGCCTGGTCGAAGGGCCGTTTGCGGGCGGCGTGCGTCTCAGCATGCTGGCGGCGGCGGGCGTTTTCCTGGTCCTCATGCTGTTGCTTGATTACCCGCTGGCGATGGCCGAAGCGCTGTTAGGGCGGCGTCTGGAAAACCGCTTGCGTATGCGCTTCATGGCCAAGTTACCGCGACTGCCGGAACGTTATTTCAGCAGTCGGCTGACGTCGGATATGGCCCACCGGGCCCACCAGATCCGGGAACTGCGCGAACTGCCACGCTCGGCGCTGCTGCTACTGCGTACCGGCGGCGAGATGGCGCTGACCACGGCCGGGCTGATCTGGCTGTATCCCGGCGGCGCTCCGATCGCCGTACTGGGGTTGCTGGTGACGGTCGGGCTGTGGCTCGCCGCCCAGCCATTGCTGTTCGCGAAGGATATGAACCTGCGTACCCACGAAGGGGCGCTCAACCGATTCTATCTCGATGCCTTGCTGGGACTCACGACGATCCGGACCCATGTGGCGGAATCCGCGGTGCGACGTGAACACGAGGGATTGCTGGTGCATTGGGTGCGTGCGGGCCGCGGCTTTTATGATGCTCATGCACTGGTGCAGACGCTGGCGGCATTGGCCGGGATGGGGGTTGCTGTCTGGTTGGTGTACAGCTATCTCAGCCACGGTGGTGCGGTCGCCGGCATCCTGTTACTGGTCTATTGGGCCTTGCGGCTACCGGCGCTGGGGCGGGTATTGGCGCGGGTGCTGCAACAGTACCCGATGCAGCGCAACCGGCTGCTGCGGTTGCTGGAACCGCTCACCGCACCGGAAGATGAGGCCGTTACCGTGACAGTTGCCAGTCCGGCAATGAAGTCAGCCGACGCAGTGTCTTACGGTGTTGGGTTGGAATTCGAGGACGTCGAGGTCCGCGCCGGAGGGCATCCCGTTTTGCTGGGGGTGCACCTCAGTGTCGGGGCCGGTGAACAGGTCGCTATCGTCGGCTCATCGGGTGCCGGCAAATCGACCCTGGTGGGGTTGCTGTTGGGCTGGCAGCGGCCCAGCCGGGGCGTGGTCAGGATCAACGGTGTGCCGTTGGACGGTAACGGCCTGCGGCGCCTGCGGCAGGAAACAGCATGGGTCGACCCGGCGGTACAGATCTGGAACCGGTCGCTACGCGACAACCTGCTCTACGGCAATCACAGCGGTGATGTCGATCTGCTCAACACGGTGGTCGATCAGGCGGGATTGCTACAGGTGTTGCAGCGGTTACCGGAGGGCCTTCGGACCTTGCTGGGCGAGGGGGGAGGGCTTGTGTCCGGCGGCCAGGGCCAGCGCGTGCGCCTGGGCAGGGCTATGCTGCGCCGCGAGGCCCGCCTGGTCATTCTGGACGAGCCGTTTCGCGGTCTGGATCGGACCCAACGTCGGCTACTGCTGGCTCGGGTGCGGGATTACTGGCAGGGGGCGACGCTGCTGTTCGTTTCCCACGATGTCGGGGATACCGAGGATTTCGAGCGAGTGGTGGTGATAGACGGCGGCGCCATCATCGAAGATGACACACCGGCCACATTGTTGGCCACCACATCCCGTTATCGGGTTCTGGTGGACGCCGAACGGCAAGTGCGCGATACGTTTTGGAAAGCGGCTGGCTGGAGGCGGTTTAATTTGTCGGATGGCAAATTGAGAGAGAGCTGTTCTACTACCGTTCCCGGGGAATGAATGGATGCCCTGCTATGGGTTACAACGAGCAATGCCCGGCAGAGGCCGGGCATTGCAGTGTAGTCACTCTACGCATCTAGTCGCGTTGTTGCCAGCCGGCGGTGCCGGCACGGATATTGGTGCGGACTTTCATTTCTGTTCTCCTTAACCCGGTTTCAGTTCATGCACTTGGCGGTTGGCCGTGTTTTAACGCGATCAACCGGTTGCTGGAGAAACCAGCTTTTTCCAGTGCGGTTCCATTTGCAGCTTATTGCTGCCAGTCAATTAGAGCACGGCCGGCGCTGGCCGTCTATTGATAATTTGTTGGTCTATCAGTCCTTTTACGCTGGTTTATCGTATCTTTTTTAATTGTTGGCCATCGTCGTCAATCAGTGAAGACAGCGGGTGCCAGTTTCAAGTATTTACGCCATACTTGAACGTAATGATGTATTCCTGAACTGAATATGATGGGCTATTCCGGCAGGCATAATTAGGGAACGGTATGAGATGAGCAGTTTCTTGGCTAATGAATACTGGTCAGAACTGGGTGGGTCTCTTTCTGGTAATGGCATGGATTATTGCCGGGCTCGTTTTTTATTCCGATGAGTCAGTACGGCGCTACGATCGAGATCGATACCCTTTTGTGGCCTGCTGAAAGACTGCCGGAAGCGGTCGAGCTGCTGGCGCGCCGCGCCGGATATCCCGTGCCCGCGGTGCCCGCGGTGCCCTCGGTTGTGACCGATGTCATTGCCGTGGCGTCCGGCGATCGTGTCATCTGGTCCGCGGCACGGCTCGGTCTTGAGGTCGAGGAAGTGACCACACCGTACCCGGATCGACTCGCCACGCTGCGTTACGCCGGGCCGGCGGTGCTGGCGCCGGTAGCGGCGGCTGGCCAGGTGTTGCTGCTGCTGCAGGCGAGTCGCCGCCGGGTCGTGCTGCTCGGGCCGGACCGACGACTGCATCGGCTGCCTACCGGGATCCTTGCCGCCTGGCTGGTCGCAGACCTCGAGGCGCCACTGCTAGCGTCTCTGGACCAGCTTCTGGAACGGGCTGAGGTCAGCGTTCGCCGCCGGGTTCGAGCGCGGCAGCTGTTGCTCGACCAGCGCTTGCAATCGACCCAGCTTGCAGGCTGCTGGTTACTGCGTCTGTCACCGGCGGGTGGGCTCTGGGCGTTGCTGCGCCATGCCAGGGTGCCAGGTTTGCTGGTGGGGCTGGGATTGGCCTACGCCGTGCGACAGGGGCTGCAGATCCTCGGCTGGATCCTGATTGTGAAAGGCGCGTTGGCGGGCCACATTGACATGGCGTGGCTGCAGGCGTGGGCCCTGGTATTGCTGACCATGGTGCCGGTCGATTTGCTGGGCATGAGGAGCCAGAATCGACTGACGATCAACATCGGTCAACTGCTCAAGCAGCGATTGTTGTTTGGCACATTGCAGTTGCGCAGCGACGAAGTCCGGCACCAGGGGATCGGTCAGTTACTCGGGCGGGTGCTGGATGCGGAGACTCTGGAAACATTGCTCCTCGTGGGTGGTTTTGCCGCCCTGATCGGGGTCATCGAATTGATCAGTGCCGTGATGGTGATGGGTTCAGGTGCGGGTGGGTGGTTGCAGCGTTCAATGCTGCTGCTGTGGTTTATGACCGGACTATTGCTGAGTTGGCGTTTGCGCTGTCGCAGCGAGTGCTGGCGGACCGGTCATCGGCATTTGATCAATGATCTGGTCGAGCGGATGGTGGGGCATCGCACGCGGCTCGCGCAGGAGTCGTCCGATAACTGGCATCGTGACGAAGATCAAATGCTGGCCGGCTATTTCCAGCTATCGCGCGAGTATGACCATGCGGCCATCGGCGTACGCGGTCTGCTCGACCGTGGCTGGTTGCTGCTTGGATTGAGCGGTCTTGCCTATTCCTTGCTAATGGGGCAGCCCAGCGCAGTCACCGTCGCCATCACCCTGGGCGGCGTCATGCTGGCGACCCAGGCGTTCAATAATCTGTCCCGGGGCGTGGAAAGCCTGGTCGACATGCTCACTGCCTGGCGCGAGGTCGGGCCGCTGTTCCGGGCGGCTACCCGCGCCCGGTCCGAGGGACGTGACACCGGCGCCCTGTTACCGACGCCGGGCGATCGCCGCCAACCACTGCTGGAGGCGCGTGACCTCGAGTTTCGCTATCAGCCGTATGGCCAGCCAGTGCTGGCGGGCTGTGATCTGCAGATTCATCCGGGTGACCGGCTTTTGTTAGAAGGATCCTCCGGCGGTGGTAAATCGACCCTGGTGGCATTGCTGGCCGGTTTGCGTATGCCGACCGCCGGGCGGTTGCGGCTGCACGGCCTCGACCAGCAGACCTTTGGTAGCTCGGCCTGGCGGCGGCGGGTGGTGTCGGCTCCGCAGTTTCACGACAACTATGTCCTGACAGAAACGCTGGCTTTCAATCTGCTGATGGGGCGGCGTTGGCCACCGTCGCCACAGGATCTGCAGGACGCCTCCGCGATCTGTCAGGAATTGGGATTGGGGCCACTGCTAGCGGGTATGCCGGCCGGTTTGCAGGAGATGGTTGGCGACGGCGGTTGGCGACTTTCACACGGTGAACGGAGCCGTATCTTCATCGCCCGGGCGTTGCTGCAAGACGCTGATCTGGTGGTCCTGGACGAGAGTTTCGCGGCACTCGATGCGGAAAATCTGGAGCGAGCCATGCGTTGTGTTCTGCGACGCGCACCCACTCTACTGGTGATTGCGCATCCATGAGCGCGGGTGTGCGTGGAAGCGCAGGCCAAGTGTGCCCGTTATACCCATTCCCCGGGGTGTGGGGTATGCTGAGGCCGGAGATCATGCCAGGGCCGAGGGGTGTAATGCCAGGCTGGGTCATTACCGCACAGTTCATGGCTGCGGCGGTGTTTCTGACCGTTGCGCTCAACCATTTCGCGATCTGGAGCCGGGGCGACCGTTTCCGGGAACACCTGCTGTTTGCCGCCGCGTCAGTGGCCGCCGCGGGCAGTTCACTCAGTGTATGTGCCGTTTACGCGGCGACTTCGGTCGCGTCCATCACCCTGGCCTTCAAGCTGGATATCCTGTTTGCAGCGTTATGGCTGACTGCACTGACCTGGTTCGTGGCCTTTTATTCGCGAGCTGCCGGCGGCCGCCGCTGGTGGGCGGTGGCACTGAGTGCCCTGTTCGGTGTGGTGATCGTCGTCAATTTCATGACCCCTGGCGGGGCGGTGTTTGCCACGATCACCGGTATCAGGGAAACCCACCTGTGGGGTGAACGGCTTGCCTTTCCGGTAGGACCTGTAGGGTCCTGGCGTATTGTCGGCGATCTCGGTCTACTGGGTCTCCTGGTTTTCGTGATTGATGCATCGGTAACACTCTGGCGTTACCAGGGCGATCGCCGGCGGGCCTTATTCCTGGGCGGCAGCATCGTCGTTTTTCTGGTCGTGGCGGGCGGCTATGGGGTTCTCGTGGAGCATGGGGTGCTGGAGCCACCGTATCTCGATGCATACGGGTTTCTCGCGGTGGTGCTGGTCATGAACCACAATCTGGCAGGTGAGGTGGTCCAGGCTGCCCGGTTGGCGCGCCAGGTCGAGGCCGGCGAGCGCCGCTGGCAGACTTTTTTGAACAATGTCCATCTGGCGATGGTCGGGCTTGATCGGGAGGGTTGCATCGAGTACGTGAATCCGTACGCGGTGGCGCTGTTCGGCTACGTTGAAGCTGAGATGCTGGGGCGGCTTTGGTTCGACCTGGTTGTTCCCGGGCCTGAGAGGCCACGGCGATGGCGGCAGTTCAAACGTTTCCTGGACGCGGAACACCCCTCGGATTACGAAAACCAGGTCATCACCAAAACCGGTGAGTGTCTCCAGATCAACTGGTCGCGGGTGCCGTTGCGTGATCCGGACGGCCACGTCAGCGGAATACTGGCAGTGGGCGAAGACGTGACGGCGCGCCGACGTGCGGAACTGGAGGTGCGCCGGCAGCGTGATGAACTGGCTCATGTCAACCGGATAACAGCCATGGGTGAACTGACGGCATCGCTGGCCCACGAGCTCAATCAACCGCTCGCCGCAATACTCAACAACGCCCAGGCGGCACGCCGTTTTATGGCGTCCGACGGGATTGATCTCGATGAAGTGCGGGCGATTCTCGACGATATCATCGCGGACGATCAGCGGGCGGCAGAGATCATCCGTCGCTTGCGGGCGCTGGCACGGAAGACGCCGGCGGAGCTGGCCCCGCTGCAACTTGCGGATGTGGTACGGGACGTGGTCAGCCTGCTGCGCGGGGATGCCATGCTGCGTCAGGTACGGGTTTCGGTGGCCACCGCACCGCATTTGCCGCTGGTGCTCGGCAGCAGCGTGCAGCTGCAGCAGGTTGTGCTCAATTTGCTGCTGAATGCCTTCGACGCCATGCGCGATTGTCCAGCGGACCGGCGTGAGGCGCTGGTTCGCGTCGAACCCGATGGCACCCGCGGCGTCACGGTAACGGTGATCGACCGCGGGCCTGGCATCGACAGCGGATTGCTGGACACGGTGTTTGAGCCGTTTTACACCACCAAGGGCAACGGTATGGGAATGGGCTTGTCCATCTGCCGTTCCATCATCGATGCCCATGGGGGGCGGCTATGGGCAGAGAATAATCAGGACCAGGGCGCATGCTTTGTTTTTTCGCTGCCGGTGAGTGAGGCCGATGCAGCGGCATAACCGCTACCGTATGAGTGGTGGCCGACGGCACTATGGGACCATGGTCCAATACCGTCCTTCATGATCCGGCCGGTAGTCTCGTTGGAGATTCCATGACCAGACAGGGATGCGGCGTTGGCGAATGCGAAACCGCGCATCGTGATTGTCGATGATGATCCGTCGATACGCCGGGCAATGAAACGTCTGGTCCGCATGCCCATGGCATGGACGCTGAGACGTACGGCTCCGGCGAAGAACTGTTGCAACGGATGGAGGGCGGGCCGTCTGTGCCCGCGGATTGCATCATCCTCGACGTCCAGATGCCCGGCCTGAACGGGTTTGAAGTGCAGCGTCGACTGCGGGCTGGCGCCAGCGCAACGCCACCCGTCATCTTCATAACCGGCAACGACAATCGGAATCTCTGTCAGCGGGCGCTGGCAGGCGGTGCGGCTGCATTCCTGATCAAGCCTTTTGAGGACGAGTTGTTTACCCGCACACTGGACGCGGCCCTTGCGCCGAACGATTAGCCCGGACGGGTTGGTGTGACGCGCAGCGTAGCGCTGCGTTTCAGATCACCGGGCAGGGTTGATCCCGTGGGCATCGCGGCGGGCGGCACCTGGTAACATGCGGCCATCGAAAGCTCGGGGCGGAAGGCGATGGAGCGAGGGAATGTGCGGGCCGGCGCGCTTTTTGTGGCGGCGCTGGTGTTTCTGTTACTCATCGGGTTGTGTCTGCCGCAGAGTGACGTCTACGGTGATGTCAGCGATCAGGTGCGGGCGCTGTCAGGGCTGCCGTGGCTGATGGGCGGACTATGGCTGGTCATCGCCGGCGACGGGGTGCTCGGATTATGCCGCCGATCGCAATGGCGGAGTCAGTGGCGGCGGCTGGCGCTGGTGTTGCTGGTGCCGCCGGCACGGTTGACAGTGGACGTCTCGGTGCCAAAGCGCTGGATCTGGCTGCCGGGGCTGGGTTGGCAGCTACGCACCCCGGCTTTGCTGGAGCGGCTGGAACGGGCCTTGGCACTGCCGCTGTTGCTGGTCACGGCATTGATTGCGCCGATCATGGCGGTGGAGTTTCTGTTCCGTGACGTTTTGCTCCACAGTCCCCTGCTGGGTGTTGCCCTGCATGTGGGTACCGCATTTATCTGGTTCAGTTTTGCCCTCGAATTCACCCTGCTGTTATCGGTGGCCCAATATAAGCTCGACTACTGCAAGCGGAACTGGATCAACATTGTGATCATCCTGTTGCCGCTGTTGGCCGTGTTGCGCACGCTGCGTCTGATCCGGCTGGTGCGCCTGACCCGGGCCGGCAAGCTGTTGCGCGCCTACCGGTTGCGGGGGCTGCTGGTGCGGGCGCAGCGGCTGGTGCTGGTGTTTAATCTGGTCGAGCGGTTGCTGCAGCGCAATCCCGAGAAGTACCTGGAGAAATTGCGCCAGCGCGAGCGTCAGAAGCGGCGCGAGCTGGGTCAGCTGCAAGCCCGGATCCGGGCACTGGAAAACCAGCTGGCGGAGTCCTCGGCAATGGCTGGCCAGCAACCGGTGTGCACTGCGGCACCCGGCCCGGGCAAGGCGTCGCCGTCCCCGAACGACGACACCCGGGGGTAGTTTCGCGCCAGGCTTGACAGCTGTGAAGCACGTCGATTACAAATGTCATCAACAATTACAACTGTTCATCGGCGCATGATCGAACCAGAGCGAGGATATCGATGAAGCCGCTGGCAGCGTTGCCGGAAGCGGTACTGCGCACTGTCAGCGGTGTGTTCACCGACATCGACGACACCGTAACGACAGATGGCCGCCTGACGGCTGCGGCCTACGCTGCGCTGGAACGGTTGCAGCAGGCCGGGCTGCAGGTGGTGCCGATCACCGGACGCCCGGCCGGCTGGTGCGATCACATTGCCCGCATGTGGCCAGTCGACGCGGTGGTTGGCGAGAACGGCGCGCTCTATTTCTGGTACGACCGTAGTGCCCGCCGACTCGCCCGCCGGTACCGCTTCCCGGCCGCCGAGCGGGCCCGCAACCGCGCCCGGCTGACGGAGCTGCAGCAACAGGTACTGGCGGCAGTGCCGGGCTGTGCCCTGGCCTCCGATCAGCAGTATCGGGAAAGCGATCTGGCCATCGATTACTGCGAAGATGTTGCGCCGTTGAGCGATGCTGAAGTGGCCCGTATCGTCCAACTGCTGGAGCAGGCCGGCGCCACCGTCAAAGTGAGCTCGATTCACGTCAATGCCTGGTTCGGCCAGTACGACAAGCTCAGCATGTGCCGCCAGTTGCTGCGGGAGCGGTTCGATGTCGACCTCGACCGGCAGCGCCGGCAGTATCTGTACGTCGGCGATTCCCCCAACGACGCGCCGATGTTCGCTTTTTTTCCGTACGCTGTGGGAGTGGCCAATATTCGCCGCTTTGCGGGTCGGTTGAGTGCCGAACCGGCCTATGTGACGGATGCCGAGGCCGGTGCTGGTTTTGTCGAACTGGCCGAGCGGCTGCTGGCAGTGCGTGGGGGTGGACGATGAATGCGGAGAGTCGTTACAGCGTCTGCGATAACAGCGATATCGACGACCTGCTGGCCGGCCGCCGGCCCAATCCGGAGACCGGTGAGGTGGTGCCGATACCGATCCGTCTGATCCGGATCGAGCGCAGCCTGGCCGGTGCCGAGGCCGACCTGGTGGCCGCATCGGGCCTGGCTTGCGGCCGCCTGGCGCTGGTGGCCGACAGCAATACTTACCCGGCACTGGGCCGGCGGGTGGCCACCGCGTTGCGTCAGGCCGGGCGCGCAGTGGATGACGTGGTACTGGAGGATCCGCACGCGGATACCGAGTGGGTTGACCGCGTCGCCGGGCGTACCCGGCACGCCGATGCCTTGGTCGCCGTTGGCTCGGGAACGGTGAATGATCTGGTGAAATACGCCAGTTTTCAGGACGGCCGTGACTACGTGGTATTCGCCACCGCGGCCTCGATGAACGGCTACACCTCCACCACCGCCGCCATCACCGAGCACGGCTTCAAGAAATCGCTGCCGGCCCACGGTCCGCTGGGCATTTTCATGGATCTGGAGGTAATTGCCGCCGCGCCGGTGGCACTGACCCGCAGCGGGCTGGGCGATAGCTTGTGCCGCACCACCGCCCAGGTGGACTGGCGCTTGTCGCAGGCTCTGCTGGGCACGCCGTATCACGAAGCGCCGTTTCTGCTGCAGGCCGGGGACGAGGCGCCGTTGCTGGACCTGGCCGGCGGACTGGACAAAGGCGATCTGGAGGCAGTCGCCCGGCTATGCCGGATTCTCACCTTCTGCGGCCTGGGTGCGGTCTACACCGGCACCAGCCACCACGGCTCGATGTCCGAGCACATGGTCAGCCATTACATCGACATGTTCGCCGGCGCGGGTCATCCGGGCACACTGCACGGCCATCAGGTGGGTATCGCGACGCTGTCGATGTCGCGGCTGCAACACCGGATACTGGGTGCCGGAATACCACCTGTGCTGGCGCCGACCCGCATCGATCCAGCCGATCTGGAGCGCCGCTACGGCAGCGCAATGGCCGTCAACTGCCTGCGCGAGTGGCGTGCCAAGGCGCTGGATGAGCGCCAGGCCGAGTGGCTCAACGGGCGTCTGGCCGCGAACTGGGCCGAATTCACCCGGCCGCTGCGGGAGGTGATGCTGCCGACCCGGCGCCTGAGCGATGCCCTGCAGGCCTGCGGCGGCTACACCACGGCGGAACAGGCCGGCCTGCCGGTGGCGTTGTACCGCGAAGCGCTGGTGCATGCGCGTGAGATCCGCAACCGCTTCAGTATTCTCGACATCGCCGGCGACGCGGGACTGCTCGCGGCCTTCGCCGCCGGCGAGCACTGAAACAGGGAGATCCGCGATGGCCGGAGTGGAACTGGAGGCGGTGCGCAAGACCTTCGGCGGCCAGCGGGTCAACGAACTGCATCCGCGCCAGCGCAACATCGTCATGGTGTTCCAGAACTACGCGCTCTACGCCCACATGACAGTGTATGACAACATGGCTTTCGCGCTGCGGCTCAAGCGCACCTGTTCGATGCTGCCACCGGTGCCAGCCTTGCCCGGTTCGCCGGCTGGCGCATGACCGATACCGCAGCGCTGGATGTCGCCCCGCTGCCGGACCCCGAAGTCCAGCTGCGGACCCGGATTGCCTGGTATTACTACATCGAGGGCCTGACCCAGAGCGACATCGCCCGCCGGCTGGGCATCAACCGGGTGCGGGTCAACCGGCTGCTGGCGGCGTGTCGTGACGACGGCCTGGTGCAGATCCGCATCAACTCACCGCTCAGTGCCTGCGTGGCGCTGGAGCGCGCGCTGGAGCACGGCTTCGGCCTGCAGGCGGCGATCGTGGTGCCGGCACCACTGGATGCTGCCGATCTGCCGACCGTGCTGGGTGCCGCCACCGGCGATTATCTGTCGCAGCGACTGGTGGACCGGCAGTCGGTCGGCATCGGCTGGGGCCGCACCCTGCGCTGTAGCCTGCACGCGCTGCGCCGGCGCCGGCTGGAGGGCTTTTCGGTGGTATCGCTGATCGGCGGCCTGACCCGGGCGTCGGCTATCAATACCTACGAAACCGCGGCCCTGCTGGCCAATCTGCTGGGTGCCGAATGCTACTACATGGCCGCGCCGGCGTTCGCCTCCAGCGAGGCCTCGAGGGCTACCTTCCTGGAGCAGGAGGTGTTGCGCGAGGTCTACAACCGCGCCCGCCGGGTCGACCTGGCGGTGGTCAGTGCCGGCGAGGCTGGCGAGCAGTCGACCAGCTGCCGGCTGGGTCTGGTCAGTCCCGAGGACCTGGCCTCCTTGCGCGCGGCCGGCGCGGTGGGGGACCTGCTGGGCCACTACGTCGACCGGCAAGGTCGCGTGGTCGACCATCCCATCAACCGCCGCGTGGTCGGTCTGCACCCTGACGATCTGCATGCCATCCCGGAAGTGGTGCTGGTCAGCGGCGGCGCCAGCAAGTTGCCGGTGTTGCGCGGGGTGCTGACCGCCGGCTACTGCAATACCCTGATCACGGATGAAACCACGGCCGCTGCGCTGATGGCGCCGTCGACTACAGCTGATTCCACAGGCCCAGGTCAGCCGGTGCCCAGGTGAGGTAGAGCTGTTTTGCCACGTACGGGTCGGGATAACGGCGGAAATGATGCCGTAACAGGGTGACCGGTACGATCAGTGGGACCCGCTGCTGGCGGTAATCCTCGATGATCGCTGCCAGCTCGCGCCGGTCCTCGCCTGGCAGCGCGCGCTTGAGATAGCTCTGCAGATGAAACAGCACATCGGTATGCCCGGCGCGCGGGGCAGGCCTGGCCAGCGCGGCCATGAATTCGCGCCCGTAACTATCGGCCAGCTCGTCGATGGATTCGCTGCCGGCTGTTGCAACCCGTTGACCGAGCGCAGTCAGTGCCTCGCGATTGTGGGCCAGCAGCATGAGCTTGTGGCGGGCATGGAAACTCACCAGCGCGGCGGCGCTCAACCCGTTGGCCAGCAGCGCCTGCCAGCGCTGGTAGGCGTACAGCCGCTCGAGAAAATTCTCCCGCAGGGCGGGGTCGTTGAGCCGGCCTTCCTCTTCTACCGGCAGCAGTGGCAGCGCGCGCATGATGGCCGCGGCGTAAATGCCCCGGCCGGTGTTAGCGGGGACGCCGTTGTGGTCGTATACCCTGACCCGCTCCATGCCACAGGAGGGTGACTTGCTCTTGAACAGGTAGCCGCTGATGGCTTGTAGACGTTCGGCCTGAGCAGCACCGTAACCGTCCAGGGCGGCGGTGACGTCCAGCTCCTGGGTGCGGGTGCCCACCGCACGCGGGGTGTCCGGGCGGCCTTGCAGGCGGATCGGTTCGCGCGGCACGCCGAGGCCGATCGCCAGTTCGGGGCATACCGGGTCGAAGCGCACGTGGCGGCTCAAAACGTCGGCGATGAAACGCGAGCGCTTGTGGCCGCCGTCGTGGCGCACCTGCTCGCCCAGCAGGCAACTGCTGACACCGACCCGGGGCTGCGGCTGGGTCGGCCCGGCCGCAGCCCCGGCATCGAGGATGCGTTGCAGATCGGTCATGGCTAGCAGCATACCGCGCCGCGCCGGGACCGACCAGCCCGCCCGCGTAGGCTATTCAGATCGCCGCGATTCCAGACCGCGGCGTGACCACCAGACCCTGCCGGACCCCGCTCCGCGCCCGCCGTTGGTGAGGCGTCGGCTACACGGGTGGCCGGCTGTTCCATTCAAAAGCAAGAGTGATCCGGCTGGCGTTGCTTGACCGCCGTGGAAATCGGCCCTATTTTGCGGGCAGCTAACCGATGCTCGACCACTCGACCGATAAGTGCACATGCGGCTGCGTTAAATGGTTCAGATAACCACCCTGTCGGAGGCCGTCGCTAGGTCAATCAACGACGGCGACAGCGTCGTGTTGTGGGGTATCACTTATTCTGGCACCGGCCGCCACCGGCGGTCAGCGTATCCATCAGCGCGAGCGCCCGCCTTGTATGATGGAAAATTCGGCAAAGGTTTCAGCGGAGCGTGAACGTGACTGATGCGAACGACCTCAGAGGCTACCGGCGCCCGTTCTGGGACACCCAGCCGCCCGCCGTGCACCCGCCGTATGCCTCCACCGGCAAACGCGGGCCGCTACAGGCGCCGATCGCCATCCCGGCCACCCTGTCGGAGGTCACCGGCCCCGGTTTCGGACCCGAACTGCTCGGCCCCAATGCCGCCGATCTCACCGCCGGCCATGCCGGCGAGCCGCTGGGCGAGCGCATCGTCGTGAGTGGCCGGGTGCTGGACGAGAACGGCCGCCCGCTGCCGCGCACTCTGATCGAGATCTGGCAGTGCAACGCCGCCGGCCGCTATCTACACGACCGCGACCAGCACGATGCCCCGCTGGACCCTAACTTCACCGGGATCGGCCAGGTGTTCACCGACGATGACGGCCGCTACCGCTTCAAGACCATCAAGCCGGGCCATTATCCCTGGCGCAACCATTACAACGCCTGGCGTCCGGCCCACATCCATTTTTCGCTGTTTGGCCCGGCACTGGCCACGCGCCTGGTCACCCAGATGTACTTCCCCGGCGATCCGACCCTGGCGTTCGATCCTATCTTCAACAGCATCCCGGATGAGAAAGCGCGCGACCGGCTGGTATGCGAGCTGGACTGGGCCACCACCGAGTCGGAATACGCCCTGGGCTTTCATTTCGACTTCGTGCTGCGCGGGCGCAAGCAGACCCCGTGGGAGGCGTGACCATGAGCTTTTATGCCAGCGCCGCGCAAACCGTGGGGCCGTATTTCAAGCTGGGTTTCGACTGGTTGTATGAGAGCGATGCCGCCGGTCCGGATGCCAAAGGCGAGCGGCTGGAGATCCGCGGCCGGGTGCTGGACGGCGACGGCGAGCCGGTGCCCGACGCTATCATCGAGATCTGGCAGGCCGATGCCGACGGCCGCTACCGGCACCCGGAGGACAGCCGCAATGAATCGGCCGACCCCGGTTTCCGCGGTTTCGCCCGGGTGCCCACCGCAACCGACGGGCGTTTCGTGATCCGCACCGTCAAACCGGGATCGGTGCCGGGGCCGCAGGGCACGATGCAGGCGCCGCACCTGAACGTGCTGGTGATGATGCGCGGCCTGCTCAAGCACGTATCGACCCGGTTGTATTTCCCCGACGAGCCCGCCAACGCCTCCGATTCGGTACTGGCGCTGGTGCCGGCGCCGCGCCGGGCCAGCCTGATCGCCATGCCGCTGGGCGACGGCGCGTTTGACTGGATCATCCGCATGCAGGGCGAGCACGAAACCGTGTTCCTGGAGTATTGAGGGCCAGCGGTTAACGCGCCATGGCCAGCAACACGTCGGATTCGCGCTGCTGGGGCCGCTGTTCGCCAGCGACGCCATGCGCGCGGTGTTCAGCGATCGCGCGCGGCTGCAGGGCATGCTCGACTTCGAGGCCGGACTGGCGCGGGCTCAGGCCGGTCTCGGACTGGTGCCGCACAGCGCCGCGGAGACCATCGCCCGACAATGCCGGGCCGACTGCTACGATGCGGCAGCGCTGGGCCAGGCCGCGGCCAGTGCTGGCAATCCCGCCATTCCGCTGGTGAAGCAGCTCACCGCCAATGTTGCCGCGCAGGAAGCCGAGCGCCGCCGGTTACGTGCACTGGGGCGCCACCAGCCAGGACGCCATGGACACCGGCCTGATGCTGCAACTGCGCGGTGCCCTGCATCATATCGAGACCGACCTGGCAGCGTTGGCCGATGGCCTCGCAGAGCTGGCCCGCCGGCACCGGGATACCGTGCTGGCCGGGCGTACCTGGCTGCAGCAGGGCCCGCCGGTCACCCTGGGCCTCAAGGCGGCCGGTTGGCTGAGCGCCGCGGACCGCCACCGCGAGCGGTTGAGAATTTTGCGCCCGGCCATTCTGATGCTGCAGTTCGGCGGCGCGGTCGGCACCCTGGCCGCGCTGGGTGATCGCGGTCAGGAGGTGGCCGCCGAACTGGCCCGCGAGCTGGATCTGGGCCTGCCAGAGCTGCCCTGGCATACCCAGCGCGACTGGCTGGCCGAACTGGCCACCGCGCTGGGGCTGGTCACCGGTTCCCTGGGCAAGATGGCCCGCGACGTGTCGCTGCTGATGCAGACCGAGGTGGGCGAGGCGCTGGAGCCGGCCGCGCCGGGCCGCGGCGGGTCGTCGACCATGCCGCACAAGCGCAATCCGGTATCTTGCGCGGTGACCTTGAGCGCCGCGGTGCGGATGCCGGGGCTGGTGGCGACCATGCTGGGTGCCATGGTGCAGGAGCACGAGCGCGGCCTGGGCGGCTGGCAGGCGGAATGGCAGACCCTGCCGGAGATCTGCCTGCTGACGTCGGGCGCGCTGCGCGAGATGACCAATGTGGCCGTGGGGCTGGAGGTCCATCCGGACCGCATGCAGGCCAATCTGGCGATTTCTGGCGGATTGCTGCTGGCCGAATCGGTGAGCATGGCGCTGGCACCGACGCTGGGCCGCGATAGGGCCCACCATCGGGTGGCGGCGGCCTGCCGCCAGGCGGCGACCACGCAGCAGCCACTGCGCGCGGTGCTGCTGCAGGACGAGACCATCGCCGGCCTGCTGCCGGCCGCCGAGCTCGACCGGCTGCTCGACCCGGCCAATTACCTCGGCGTCGCCGGGGAGCTTGTGGACCGCGTGCTGGCGACGCGCGGCGGCAACCGCGACTGATCCGGGAGCACCCATGTCATTCATCGACGTCAACCAAACCCGACTGCACTATCGTCTGGACGGACCGGGATCGGCGCCGGTGCTGGTGCTGTCGAACTCGCTGGGCACCACGCTGGCCATGTGGGACCGGCAGATCCAGCAGCTCACCAGGCAGTTCCGGGTGCTGCGCCTCGATACCCGCGGTCATGGCCAATCGTCCGCGCCACCCGGGCCTTACACGCTGGACCAGCTCGGGGCCGACGTGGTCGGTCTGCTGGATGCGCTGGGCATCGGGCGCGCCCATTTCTGTGGCCTGTCCATGGGCGGTTTGATTGGTCTCTGGCTGGCCGTGCATGCCCCGCAACGCGTCGACCGGCTGGCGCTGTGCAACACCGCGGCAAAGATCGGCGACGCGGAAGGCTGGACCAGTCGCATCGCCAGCGTTCGTGACCAGGGCATGGCGGCGATCGCGCCCGGCGTCCTGGAGCGCTGGTTCACGCCGGGATTCCGCGAACGGCATCCTGATAGCGTCGCCGCCCTGTCGGTGCAGCTAGTCAATACCCCGGCCGAGGGCTATGCCGGCTGCTGCGCGGCCATCCGCGACGCCGATCTGCGTGGCGAACTGGCCGCGATCAAGGCGCCGACCCTGGTGGTGGCGGGTGGCTACGACGCCGCCACCCCGCCCGCCGACGGCCGCTTTCTGGCCGAGCACATCGACGGCGCACGCTATGTCGAGCTGGACACCGCGCATCTGTCCAATATCGAAGCCGCCGTGGCGTTCACTGATCGGCTGCTGGCATTCCTCGGCGCAGGTCAACCGGTCATGGACGACGCTGAGCGCTACCGCCAGGGTATCGCGGTGCGCCGGGCGGTGCTGGGCGATGCCCACGTCGACCGTTCGCTGCAGCGGCTGAGCCCGTTCAATGACGAGTTCCAGAATCTCATCTCGCGCTACGCCTGGGGCGAGATCTGGACCCGGCCGGGTCTGCCGCGTCACACTCGCAGCCTGCTCACCATCGTGATGACGGCAGCGCTGGGGCGCGAGGCCGAGCTGCGGCTGCACCTGAATGCGGCGCGCAACAATGGCGTGAGCCGCGACGAGATCAAGGAGGCGTTGCTGCAGGCCGCGATTTACTGCGGCGTGCCGGCAGCCAATACGGCATTTCATGTCGCCGAGGCGGTGTTCGCCGAACAGGACGGCGCGGACCCGACGTAACGGATTCCGCCGCAGGGCAGGGGAGGCGGCGTCCGCAGGGCAAGCTGGAGGAGAATCGCCATGACGACCGGGAATCCGGCGAAACGCACCCAGGTCGGCATCATCGGGGCCGGACCGGCCGGTCTGCTGCTGGCGCATCTGCTGCACCAGCAGGGCATCGAATCGGTGGTTTTGGAGCGCCACAGCCGCGACTACGTTGAGCAGCGGGTGCGGGCCGGGGTGCTGGAACAGAACACCGTCGACCTGCTGATGGCGGCCGGTCTGGGTAGGCGCCTGCAACGCGAGGGGCTGGTGCATCACGGCATCGAGATCCGCTTCGACGGGGAAGGGCACCGCATCGCGCTGACCGAGCTCAGCGGCGGGCGCTCGATCACTGTCTACGGTCAGCAGGAGGTGGTCAAGGACCTGATCGACGCGCGTCTGGCCAGCGGCGGCGAGCTGTATTTCGAAGCTGCCGTCGACCAGCTCGGCGACCTGGAATCGGACCGGCCGTGGCTGCGCTCTACCCACAACGGCCGATCAATCACTGTTGAATGCGACTTCATCGCCGGTTGCGATGGTTTCCACGGCGTCAGCCGGCCGGCCATTCCGGCGGACCGGCTAAGCGCTTACGAGCGCAACTATCCGTACGGCTGGGTGGGTATTCTGGCCGAGGTGGCGCCGTCTACCGACGAGCTGATCTATGCCTGCCACGATCACGGTTTCGCGCTGCACAGCCTGCGCTCGCCCACGCTGAGCCGGTTGTACGTCCAGTGCGCGGCCGACGACTCGCTCGATAACTGGCCGGACCCGCGCATCTGGGAGGAACTGCACATCCGCCTGGCGCGCAACGACGGCTGGACCCTGCGTGAGGGACCGGTGGTGGAGAAGACCCTGGCCCGGATGCACGCCGTCGTCAGCGAGCCGATGCAGTACGGCCGGTTGTTCCTGGCCGGTGACGCCGCCCATATCGTGCCCGCCACCGGTGCCAAGGGACTGAACCTGGCGGTCGCCGACATCCGCCACCTGGCCGAAGCGCTCACGGGTTACTACAGGGAAGGCCGCCGCGATCGGCTGGACGGCTATACCCAGGCCTGTCTGCCGCGGATCTGGCGGGCCCAGCAGTTCACCACCTGGATGACCCGGCTGCTGCATAAGGACCCCTCGGACGACCCATTCCAGCAGCGGCTGCAGCGCGCCGAACTGCAGTATCTGGTACGGTCCGAGCGGGCCCGCAGCATGCTGGCCGAGAATTACGTCGGCCTGGCCGATTTCTGAACCAATCCATCACTGGCGAAGCCCTGGGTAACGGGGCCTCGCACCACAGCATTCCCGAGGGATCCCATCATGACGAAATTGAATCCACCGTTCCGGTTCGAGCATGTCGGCAGTCTGCTGCGCCCGCCCGGGGTGCTGGAAGCGCGCCGGCGACATGCCGGCGGCGAGATCAGCGCGGTCGAGTTGCGCGCGGAGGAGGACCGGGCGATCACGGCGGCGATCGGGCAGCAGGAGCGCATCGGGCTGCGCAGCATCACCGACGGCGAGTTCCGCCGGGCCTACTTCCACCTGGATTTCCTGCAGCAACTGGCAGGCGTCAGCGTCACCGGCGGCATCGCCGCCAACCCCAACGCCAGACCGTCGAAGGACGGCTTCACCCCGCCCAAGCTGAGCGTCACCGGCAAACTGCGCCACGTGCGCCCGATTCAGGTGGCGGACTTCCAGTTCCTGCAGTCCCACACCCGTCAGACACCCAAGGTCTCGATCCCGTCGCCGACCATGGTGCACTTCCGTGGCGGCCGTGCCGCCATCGACATCGAGGCTTATCCTGATCTCGACCCGTTCTTCGAGGATCTGGCCCAGTGCTACCGCGACGAGATCGCCGCGCTCTATGCCGCCGGCTGCCGTTACCTCCAGCTCGACGACACCAACCTGGCCTACCTGTGCGATCCCAGGATGCGCGCCGCCGCCGCCGAGCGTGGCGACGACCCCAACGAGCTGCCACGTCGTTACGCGGAGCTGATCAACGCCGCCCTCAAAAACCGGCCTGATGATCTCACCGTGGGTATCCATCTGTGCCGTGGCAACTACCGCAGCACCTGGTTCGCCGAAGGCGGCTACGAGCCGGTGGCCGAGGTGCTGTTCAACGAGCTCGACGTCGACGCCTATTTCCTCGAGTACGACGACGAGCGTTCCGGCGACTTCGCGCCGCTGCGCTTCGTGCCGGACAACAAAGTGGTGGTGCTGGGCCTGGTAACGACCAAAGTGGCCAGGCTGGAACCGCGCGCCGGGCTGATCACGCGACTCCACGAAGCCGCCCGCTACATGCCGCTGGAACGGCTGTGCCTGAGCCCGCAGTGCGGCTTCTCCAGCACCGTCGAGGGCAACGAGATCACCCCCGACGACCAGTGGGCCAAGCTCAAGCTGGTAGTTGATACGGCGCGGGAGGTGTGGGGCGACGACGCATAGCCGTCGCAATATTGTCGGCTTTTCCAAAAACGCTAACACGTGGCAGTGAGTGGGTTGCGCGGCCGCACCGGCGCATCATGCGGCGGGTGAAGGTGCCTTGCGAGGAGGCGCGTTGTACGGTCTGTTCAGGATACGGGGCAAAGGACTCGCAAGGAAGCATGTGGCACTGCAAGACCCCGATTCGCCGATTTTGCACGGTCGCATCAAACCCGCCATTGCCGGTGACCCGAATCGCTTGGCGCACATAGTGCCCAGCCGGCTGGGCATGGCCCGGCGGCATCCCCTCCACCTCCAGCTATCGCAAGGACGCGGATCATGCTCCATACGGCGGCGGTTAGGACGGCCACCCGGGAGCGGGATGGGGGTCGTTACCAGCGCCACCGTCCCGAGCAAACCCTGCTCTACCGAATCGTCGAAGCGTATTACCCGGCATTCACTGCCCATCTGGCGGCGCAGGGCGGGGAGTTGCCGGCGTATGTCCGGCGTGAATTCGACGACTACCTGAAATGCGGCGTTCTGGAGCATGGTTTCCTGCGGGTGCGCTGCGAGTCCTGCCGCGCCGAGCAGCTGGTCGCCTTCAGTTGTAAACGGCGCGGCTTTTGCCCAAGCTGTGGGGCTCGGCGCATGGCCGAAAGTGCCGCGCTGTTGGTCGACGCGGTGCTGCCCGAGCAGCCCATGCGTCAGTGGGTTCTGAGCTTCCCGTATCCCTTGCGTTTCCTGTTCGCCACCCGGCCGGCAATCATGGGATCGATGGCGTGTATGTCGATAGTTCACACGGATCAGCCCGGTTTCGCTGGGTCAGGGCGCCGACCAGCACCGAACTGACCCGACTGGCGCACACCATTGCCCGTCGTGTTGGGCGCTTCCTGGAGCGGCAAGGCCTGCTGGAACGGGATGTCGAGAACAGTTATCTGGCCGGGGATGCGATGGACGACGATCTCCTGGATCACCTGCTCGGGTACTCCATCACCTACCGCATCGCCGTGGGTCCGCAGGCAGGCCGCAAGGTGTTCACTCTGCAAACCCTGCCGGGGTGTGATCCGGAAGATCAATTCGGCGAACCGGTCGGTAAGGTGGCTGGCTTTTCGCTGCACGCCGGTGTGTCGGCCAAGGCCGATGAACGCAAGAAGCTGGAGCGGCTGTGCCGGTACATCAGCCGCCCGGCGGTGTCGGAAAAGCGGCTGTCACTCACACCCAATGGCAACATCCGTTACCAGCTCAAGACGCCGTACCGGGACGGCACCACCCATGTGATCTTTGAGCCGCTGGATTTCATTGCCCGCCTGGCGGCGCTGGTGCCCAAACCAAGGGTCAATCTCACCCGGTTCCATGGTGTGTTCGCGCCGAATAGCCAACGCCGCGCCCTGGTGACACCGGCCAAGCGGGGCAAGGGGAATAATACCCGGGCAACCGATGAACCGCCAACGCCCGCCGAACGGCGGGCATCCATGAGCTGGGCGCAGCGCTTGAAACGTGTGTTCAATATCGATGTAGAGATCTGCTCGATCTGTGGTGGGTCAGTGCGGATCATTGCCTGCATCGAGGATCCCGTGGTGATCAAAAAGATTCTCGATCACCTGAAAAGCAAAGACGAAACCCGCACGTCCGTTCCCATGCCCGAAAGCCGGGCACCACCTGGCGCACTATTCGGCTGACGCCTCCGCTCCTGTTTGAGATCAGATGCTGTCATACCGGCCCACGGCAGGGGGTCGGTTGGTCGCTAGCCCGGGATGGTCCGGATCAGGGCGCTGGTGAGGGGGCGATTTGGCGGGGAGGATCAACTGGGGCAGGATTTCCGGGCGGGAATGGTCCACCGGGCCGGATTTCGCCCGTGAACAATCGGTTGACCCGTCCGGAAAAGGCCGTTTATTCTTCCTATACTCTACTCTCCTGTTGGTGGCCTCCTGGTGGCAGCTCCTATACTCGGTGGATTTCTGGCGATCTTCATCGCTTTCGGCACCATCTATCCGGCAAGCGCACAAAATGGAGAAGGCCAATCGCCCACTGCCAGCAGAAGCCATTCGATTCACGATGAGGTAATTTCCAACAACGAGGCGTTGCTTCGCTCCAAAGGGACTATTCTACTTCATTTCGGCAATGATGTTTCTGATCAGGACATTAGAGTGATATCTGGTGGGTTGGATTTGGCAGGCTACCGGCACGAAACATATCGTGGTGGGCCCCGAGAGCATATGCAACTGTGCATCAACGAGAAGTGCGGAAAGAACGACTTCTCAATTGACCAGGCTCACGGCCTCTTACTGATCGTCTTGGACAAGGTTGCCCCTAATTTTAAGAAGAAGTAACTGGGCATATGCTGCCTGCCGATGTCGGCGGGTTTTAGCACACCGACCTCTTGAGCGATCATTTCAATGATGCGATTGTCCGGAAGGCCACCCGCAAAAAGTTAGAAGCCGAGCGGGCGCACGGCCAATTCGGCTTCTATGTTGCGACGCGATTCCAGCTCGGTGCAGCGCTCTTTGGAGCTCGGGGGCGACAGCCAGAGCGTTGAAAGCCTCGCGCACCGTATCGTCGCCAATGATTTCATGACGGTGGAAAGAGCCCCGGCATCCACCGTTCGGCATACTTGGCCGGAAAGGCCAGATGCAGCGGCGCGCGCGTACTTTCTGACGTGATCGCGCCGGAGCTTAGAAGCGCGGATGTCACGCGCCGTGCGGCGCGCTCGCTCATGCCAAGCATGGCCTCGACCTCTCCGCGCTCCATCTTTCCCTGGAAAAGGATGGCACGGAGCAAGATGTCCGATTTCTTCGGCAGGTTCCCGGCGCGCATCTCTTCCTCCGCCCAGATCATGATGCGGTCCCGCAAGCGATCCGCCTGCATCAGTCCGGCCATGAACTCGACCTGATCGATGCAGGTTTGCAGGAAGAAGCGGACGAAAGAGGCCAGCGCCTCTTCGCTGAGCGTTCCGCGGCCGTCTCGATCACCACGGCGGGGGCCATCGCAAGCTTGTAAATGCGCCTTGTAGCTTTCCTCGTTGCGGGCCAGACCGCGTGCGACGGACCAGAGCCCGCGCGTGTCCAGCGTCTCCAGCAACATCGCATACGACATAAGCCGCGCGACGCGCCCGTTGCCGTCCAGGAAGGGGTGAACCCAGAGCAGCCGATGATGGGCGCAGGCGGCGGCCAGTATGGCCGTCGTGCGTCCTGCCCCAGCATAAGCGGCATGCAGGCGATCAAGAAAACGCGGCACGGCACCGGGGCTGACCGGAATATGCCTCCCGACCTGTACATAGCGGTCCCGAAGCGCGCCGGGCACGACCGGAACGCGCTCGCCGGTTTCGGGATATTCCACCCAGAGCAGGTCTTCGGGCAGCAAGTCGCAGAAACGCTTGTGGATTTCGAGGATCGAGGCCGGGGCGCTCGGCGGCTGGGCGAGGCCACCCTCATCGATCCAGCGCTGGACCGTGATGTGGGCCTTGGCTTCAAGCTGCAAGTCGCGCTTGTGCGGATCGGCGCTGTAGTCCCCGGCCATGGCCCGCTCGATGTCTATCGGATGGGTGTTATGCCCCTCGATCAGGTTCGAATAATAGCAGTTCATGGCGCGCACCAGATCGGCAAGCGCCGAAGCCACCGTGTCCGGCAGGCTGGCACGGAAAGCAGCCGACTTCTCGGCCAGTTCCAGGGCAAGATCGTTCAGTGCCCCCCGGTGCGGGGAGCCCTCGGCTACCATCAGCGGCTCGAAAAGCCCTATACTCTCTCCATCGTCCTTTGCCATACTCTGACCTGTATTTTGGCCGGTTTCTTGTCCGGCACACTTCTTTAAGTTACCAACACTATATCAGATAGTTAGGAAATTTCCTAGCTTGCCGTTTTCCGCAATATTGGCCGGTTCCTTGGCCGGAACGTATCCGGCAGCGTTCAAAGATGGAAGCGACTGGCCGGACGGCCAGCCGCGTGAGGTTAGAAACCGGGTGGGCGCGCGACCAGTTCGGCTTCGATGTTGCGCAGCGATTCCAGCGCGGTGCGGCGCTCTTCGGAGCCGCGGGGTGCGGCAGCCAGAGCGTTGAACGCCTCGCGCAAGAGGCCGTGCAGCTCCGCCGTACTACGGGTTGCTGCTTCAAATCGTGTGACGAGTCGCGCCACTGAATTCCGAGGGACCCGACCATGACGAAATTGAATCCACCGTTCCGGTTCGAGCATGTCGGCAGTCTGCTGCGTCCACCCGGGGTGCTGGAAGCGCGCCGGCGACATGCCGGCGGTGAGATCAGCGCGGTCGAGCTGCGCGCGGAGGAGGACCGGGCGATCACGGCGGCGATCGGGCAGCAGGAGCGCATCGGGCTGCGCAGCATCACCGACGGCGAGTTCCGCCGGGCCTACTTCCACCTGGATTTCCTGCAGCAACTGGCAGGCGTCAGCGTCACCGGCGGCATCGCCGCCAACCCCAACGCCAGACCGTCGAAGGACGGCTTCACCCCGCCCAAGCTGAGCGTCACCGGCAAACTGCGCCACGTGCGCCCGATCCAGGTGGCGGACTTCCAGTTCCTGCAGTCCCACACCCGTCAGACACCCAAGGTCTCGATCCCGTCGCCGACCATGGTGCACTTCCGTGGCGGCCGTGCCGCCATCGACATCGAGGCTTATCCTGATCTCGACCCGTTCTTCGAGGATCTGGCCCAGTGCTACCGCGACGAGATCGCCGCGCTCTATGCCGCCGGCTGCCGTTACCTCCAGCTCGACGACACCAACCTGGCCTACCTGTGCGATCCCAGGATGCGCGCCGCCGCCGCCGAGCGTGGCGACGACCCCAACGAGCTGCCACGTCGTTACGCGGAGCTGATCAACGCCGCCCTCAAAAACCGGCCTGATGATCTCACCGTGGGTATCCATCTGTGCCGTGGCAACTACCGCAGCACCTGGTTCGCCGAAGGCGGCTACGAGCCGGTGGCCGAGGTGCTGTTCAACGAGCTCGACGTCGACGCCTATTTCCTCGAGTACGACGACGAGCGTTCCGGCGACTTCGCGCCGCTGCGCTTCGTGCCGGACAAGAAAGTGGTGGTGCTGGGCCTGGTGACGACCAAAGTGGCCAGGCTGGAACCGCGTGCCGGGCTGATCACGCGAATCCACGAAGCCGCCCGCTACATGCCGCTGGAACGGCTGTGCCTGAGCCCGCAGTGCGGCTTCTCCAGCACCGTCGAGGGCAACGAGATCACCCCCGACGACCAGTGGGCCAAGCTCAAGCTGGTGGTCGATACGGCGCGGGAGGTGTGGGGCGACGACGCATAGCCGTCGCAATATTGTCGGCTTTTCCAAAAACGCTAACACGTGGCAGTGAGTGGGTTGCGCGGCCGCACCGGCGCATCATGCGGCGGGTGAAGGTGCCTTGCGAGGAGGCGCGTTGTACGGTCTGTTCAGGATACGGGGCAAAGGACTCGCAAGGAAGCATGTGGCACTGCAAGACCCCGATTCGCCGATTTTGCACGGTCGCATCAAACCCGCCATTGCCGGTGACCCGAATCGCTTGGCGCACATAGTGCCCAGCCGGCTGGGCATGGCCCGGCGGCATCCCCTCCACCTCCAGCTATCGCAAGGACGCGGATCATGCTCCATGCGGCGGCGGATAGGACGGCCATCCGGGAGCGGGATGGGGGTCGTTACCAGCGCCACCGTCCCGAGCAAACCCTGCTCTACCGAATCGTCGAAGCGCATTACCCCGCATTCACTGCCCATCTGGCGGCGCAGGGCGGGGAGTTGCCGGCGTATGTCCAGCGTGAGTTCGAGGATTACCTCAAATGCGGGCGCCTCAAGCATGGTTTCCTGCGGGTGCGCTGCGAGTCCTGCCGCGCCGAGCAGCTGGTCGCCTTCAGTTGTAAACGGCGCGGCTTTTGCCCAAGCTGTGGGGCTCGGCGCATGGCCGAAAGTGCCGCGCTGTTGGTCGACGCGGTGCTGCCCGAGCAGCCCATGCGTCAGTGGGTTCTGAGCTTCCCGTATCCCTTGCGTTTCCTGTTCGCCACCCGGCCGGCAATCATGGGACAGGTGCTGGGCATTGTCTACCGCACTATTGCCACGCACCTGATTAAGAAGGCGGGCCATAGCCGCAAGACGGCTCAGACCGGTGCGGTTACCCTCATCCAACGGTTCGGGTCCGCCCTCAACCTGAATATCCACTTTCATATGCTGTTCCTCGATGGCGTGTATGTCGATAGTTCACACGGATCAGCCCGGTTTCGCTGGGTCAGGGCGCCGACCAGCACCGAACTGACCCGACTGGCGCACACCATTGCCCGTCGTGTTGGGCGCTTCCTGGAGCGGCAAGGCCTGCTGGAACGGGATGTCGAGAACAGTTATCTGGCCGGGGATGCGATGGACGACGATCTCCTGGATCACCTGCTCGGGTACTCCATCACCTACCGCATCGCCGTGGGTCCGCAGGCAGGCCGCAAGGTGTTCACTCTGCAAACCCTGCCGGGGTGTGATCCAGAAGATCAATTCGGCGAACCGGTCGGTAAGGTGGCTGGCTTTTCGCTGCACGCCGGTGTGTCGGCCAAGGCCGATGAACGCAAGAAGCTGGAGCGGCTGTGCCGGTACATCAGCCGCCCGGCGGTGTCGGAAAAGCGGCTGTCGCTCACACCCAATGGCAACATCCGTTACCAGCTCAAGACGCCGTACCGGGACGGCACCACCCATGTGATCTTTGAGCCGCTGGATTTCATTGCCCGCCTGGCGGCGCTGGTGCCCAAACCAAGGGTCAATCTCACCCGGTTCCATCTCGTCTGGGACCGGCGGCGGAAGCCTACAGCGACGGACTGGCCTGCTTTGGGCGTATCGCTGCGGCCGACCATGCCCATACGGTGCTGGCAACCGGCGGCGGGCGCGCGGCGACCGAGGTACCTGGTGCGCGCTGGGTCAATATCGTGCTGGGCAACCTCAAGCGGGCGATCAGTGGGCGTTACCATGCCATCAAGCAGGCCAAGTACGCCCAACGCTATCTGGCCGAGGCGGCGTACCGGTTCAATCGGCGGTTTCGCTTAGCCGCAATGCTGCCGCGACTGGCACGCGCGATAATGCTGTGTGCGCCTTGCCCGGAGCGGCAATTGCGCTTGGCAAGCAATTTTTAGGGCTGAGGATGAGGGCTAATCAGGAACCATTTTGCACAAGCGACTTGCGTAATACCCGAAAACAGATGCGGCGCAGCTACGGAATCCCAAAATCGGGGCGCGCAGGCAGCTTTTGCGGGTTGCAGGCCTCGTCGCATGCCCTATTTTCGTGGCTTTCTGGCCTCGCTCACTGGACGCGTTGGGACGGTCAAATGTTTTACGCCTAGCGTGCGAGGGTCCATCGGCGTGCTGCACGTGCAGCAAATCTCTCGCACTAGCACGGCTGCTTCGCATTCGTTCTGGGTGGAGATTATTCAGGATGCTCGGTTTTCGTCTTCGCACTCATCCTGCTCTACGTTGATGAGCGCTCAATTTAGCGGTGTGGATCACAAAGCGGGCTTAGGTCAACCGCTGTCGGGACTACGCCAAGAAGCCCGAGTGCGGGTTGACGGAGCATACTTGAGCATGTGCTGGAATGTGTTAAAGCAAGCGCGTAAAGTCGACGTGCGGACAGCTATCTTGTTCGCTCATAAATGTCCATCAACGCTAAGCTGCTATTTGAAGGTGTAATATGACCAACAAAAATTCCAAGCAGGGGACTCTTGATTCCGGCATTTTTTCACGCAAAACCTTGCTCGCCGTTGCAGCCACCGCAGGCTTGGTCGGAGCTTTCTGGCAACCAGCAGACGCCGCCATCCTCTGCGTCAATCCCAGCGATACGGCGCACTGCTACGGCACGATTCAGAATGCAGTCACAGCAGCCGCGTCAGGTGACACCATCACTGTAGCGCCCGGCGTATATCATGAGGATGTCACCATAGACAAGCCAATATCGTTGTTGGGAGCGAGTGGCGGCACCTCAATAATTGATGCCGGCGGACAACCAAACGGAATCAATGTTGATGGCATGGACAATCCGGGTTTGAAGAGTGTCGTCATCTCGGGCTTTACAATTAGAAACGCTAATTATGAAGGCATCGTTGTGACGAATGCGTCTGGCATAACGATACGCCACAACGTGGTCCATCTTAACAACCTGAGCCTCGACCCTTCCGGACCTGCCTGTCCTGGTATACCCTCCTGGGAAACAGGCGAAAGTTTTGACTGCGGCGAAGGCATCCACTTGTCGGGCGTAGATCATTCAACCGTAACCGACAACTCGGTGGCTTACAACGCTGGTGGCATTCTTCTTTCCGACGATGCGGGTGCCACTCACGATGATCTTGTCAGCGGCAACAGTGTCCACGACAACCCGTATGACTGTGGTATCACGCTTGCCTCACATCCGGCTGCACTCGTGACAGGTTCAACGGCCCCTCTGGGCGTTTACCACAACACAATTGCGAATAACGCATCTTATCGGAATGGACTTGCCACCCACTCGGGAGCGGGTGTCGGTATCTTCGCTTCTGTTCCCGGCGCTCAATCTTACAGCAATACCGTGATACACAACCGACTGTTCGACAATGGGCACCCTGGGGTAGCCCTGCACAGTCACACGCCAAATCAGAACATTAGCGACAATATGATTGTCAATAACTATATCGCTGGAAACGGTTCAGACACGGAAGATGCCGCAACGCCGGGTACTACCGGAATCAACGTATTTGGCGTTTCAGCCGCAACCGGAATTCTGATCTCGCATAATATGATCACGAACGAAGATGTCGGCATCGCGGTAAACACGCCAGCGCCGGTCCAGGCTCATCTAAACAACCTGCTAGCCTCTCAATTCGGCGTCGACAACTTGGGCCAGGGCACTGTCGACGCCACGCAGAACTGGTGGGGCAACTGTGGTCTGAGTAAGTGGGGCTGCTCCAGTATCGCGGGCACGGGCATAGCAGTGACACCGACCTTGACCCGAGCGATGAAATGAAAAAGACGTGAGCGCTACTAGTGTTCCGTCTCACAAATAACCTTACTTAGTCGTTCGAGTTTGGCCAGGCTGGAATCAGCCGAGGCCGTTCATGTGGACAGCCTCGGGTGTTCAAAAAGCCGAACTCTCCCCTCTATGCGCGCATGAACAGGAACAGTATCGGTGGCCAGGACAGGAGCTATGTTGGCCCCACGAAGTTTGATATTAATCAAAAGCGAAAATGGGCGCCCATCAATACGGCACCCGCTGGTCCAAAACGGCCTTGGAACATACCCTTGAATCCGGCGGCACGATTCACTTTCACTTGGTCGCACGGGGTGACATCAGCCAACTGCTCGGTAAAGGGGGCGATTACGCCTACAACGTGACCGCACGGGAGTTACGTTACATCTATCGGAATTGGGATCGATTTGAGAGCCATGTCGTGTTCTATAATGGTTATACGGACGGCGATAAAGCGGTGATTATGCAAAAACCGTGGGACTGACAGCGCCGGTGTGCTACTCGCAGCACCTCTGATCCGCCTGGACCGGCGGACATTTCACCGAGCCGAATGAGCAGAACACGCAACAATCGCCCGGGTTAGGCCGTAGCAGCGTCTTGCAGTTACGGCACTCATAGAAGTACTGGCAAGCGTTGGTCGGCATCGTCTCCCGCTGAGCAAAGCCGCAGTGCGGGCAGGTCAAAACGGACTTTATGATGATGGTGGTCATTTATCGCCCCTTGCTGAACTCGAGCTTGATCAGCCAGACCGTATTCCAGCCCCCCATTTGGCGCTTCAGTTTTTGGGTTTGAATATCAAGGATACCAGCCCGTACATCCTCCAAGTAAACAGGTAAATGGCCCGAGGGCTATGCCGGCTGCTGCGCGGCCATCCGCGACGCCGATCTGCGTGGCGAACTGGCCGCGATCAAGGCGCCGACCCTGGTGGTGGCGGGTGGCTACGACGCCGCCACCCCGCCCGCCGACGGCCGCTTTCTGGCCGAGCACATCGACGGCGCACGCTACGTCGAGCTGGACACCGCGCATCTGTCCAATATCGAAGCCGCCGTGGCGTTCACTGATCGGCTGCTGGCATTCCTCGGCGCAGGTCAACCGGTCATGGACGACGCTGAGCGCTACCGCCAGGGTATCGCGGTGCGCCGGGCGGTGCTGGGCGATGCCCACGTCGACCGTTCGCTGCAGCGGCTGAGCCCGTTCAATGACGAGTTCCAGAATCTCATCTCGCGCTACGCCTGGGGCGAGATCTGGACCCGGCCGGGTCTGCCGCGTCACACTCGCAGCCTGCTCACCATTGTGATGACGGCAGCGCTGGGGCGCGAGGCCGAGCTGCGGCTGCACCTGAATGCGGCGCGCAACAATGGCGTGAGCCGCGACGAGATCAAGGAGGCGTTGCTGCAGGCCGCGATTTACTGCGGCGTGCCGGCAGCCAATACGGCATTTCATGTCGCCGAGGCGGTGTTCGCCGAACAGGACGGCGCGGACCCGACGTAACGGATTCCGCCGCA
The DNA here is from genome assembly GCA_963713445.1 of uncultured Gammaproteobacteria bacterium. Lineage (GTDB taxonomy): Bacteria > Pseudomonadota > Gammaproteobacteria > Competibacterales > Competibacteraceae > CAVQMB01. The sequence continues at coordinate 89,613 of CAVQMB010000007.1, forward strand.
GGGCAGGGGAGGCGGCGTCCGCAGGGCAAGCTGGAGGAGAATCGCCATGACGACCGGGAATCCGGCGAAACGCACCCAGGTCGGCATCATCGGGGCCGGACCGGCCGGTCTGCTGCTGGCGCATCTGCTGCACCAGCAGGGCATCGAATCGGTGGTTTTGGAGCGCCACAGCCGCGACTACGTTGAGCAGCGGGTGCGGGCCGGGGTGCTGGAACAGAACACCGTCGACCTGCTGATGGCGGCCGGTCTGGATCCGGAGTATCTGGCGTTAGGAAGATCGAAAGATGACCGATTGAGCAACTACCGTGACTTTTTTAAAGCCCATGTTGGGCCAGACCGATTAAAGGAAATCAGGGAGACTATTAACAAGGGGCTGGCGCTGGGAAACGAGCGATTCACGTCACAACTAGAAGCGTTAACCGAGCAACGCGTCACGGCAAGAAAGCCGGGAAGGCCACGACATCGTAATATTGAAACATGAATATTACTCTGACCCCGAATATTCCTCTGACCCCGAATATTCGGTCAGGGCCAGTTGTTCAATGAAGCCGAAGCCGAGGCGCCCGGAACGGACGAGGCCCCGGACACCCGCAACGATACGCCGGCCCGATCGATAGCCCGCAAGGCCCACGGTAAACGCTGGGCCTTGCCGCCGGCATTGCCCCGGGTCGACGTCTCGGAAGACCAACGTCAGTGCGACTGCGGCACAGCCAAGGTCAAGATCGGCGAGGAGCTCAGCGAGCAGCTGGACATCATCCCCATGCAAATCCGGGTGATCCACACGGTGCGTCCGCGTTATGCCTGCCCCAAAGGCGCGGCAGCGCCCGCGGTCGCCCCGGCACCGCCCCGGGCGCTGCCGCAAGCCGATGCCGAGGGGGGCTGATTCAGTCCCCCTCTCGCAGTTCCGCGGCTCAGTCGACTTCTTCGGCCAAGAGGTCGCGAATGCAGGCATCGATCTGGTCGCCATCTGACTTGGTCAGGCAGAACATTGCGAAATGCGCCTGCAGGCTGTCGACAACCCGAAATTTGCTATTCGGAATGAGCTTCTGCTCGGCCTCGCAGTCGGCGGGCGGGAAGAACATGTCGCGCGAAAACGGCACGACATAGGTCTTCGCCTTGATCCGACCGAGCGCCGCCTTGAGGTCTCCGCCGGTGTGGCGGCTCACGTCGCCATGCCGCCACTTCCACCCCATCCAGATCAGATTGTTGGGGTCCATCGGCGCGAAATAGGCTTCCCAAAACCGGTGCAGGAAATCCTCAAGCGAGGTGAAGCCGACCTCGCGCCAGGCTTCCTTGTTGTAAAAGTCCTGGCAGAGTCCCATGACCGACCAGGTCTGCGCATGGCGGCGCAGCCCGACGTGAACGTCACTCTGGTGTTTATAGAAACCCCCATTCCAGGCGGGGTCCGATTTGAGAGCATCCTCGTGCGACCGGACAAAGATGTAGTCGTGCGGGGTCGTCTTGGCGGTGCCGGCAAACGGCAGCGCCCGTTTGACCATGTCGGGGAAGGCGACCGCCCATTCATAGGTTTGCTCGGCGCCCATCGACCATCCGAGAACGAGCTCCAGGCGCTTGATGCCGAAGTGCTCGCTCAGCAGGCGATGCTGGGCCCGCACATCGTCGCCGATAGTGACATTTGGGAAGGCACCGCCATTGAACGGCGCGGGCGTGTTGCTCGGCGAGGAGGAGAAGCCGTTGGCAAATTGACCCGGAAGGATGATGAAATATTTTGTCGGATCGATCGGCCTGTCTTCGCCGATGAAAATCTCCATCGATTTCGATGTTCCGGACCACATATGCGGAAATAGTATTACATTGTCCTTCGCCGCGTTCAGCGTGCCTTGCGTCTTGAAGGCGAGTTTTGCATTGGGCAGCGTGATGCCGCTTTCGAGTTCGAAGTCGCCGAGCTCGAAGTATTGATGCGGGCCGTGCGTTTCTTCGGAGTAGTAGTTACTTACAGACATTGCTTGCTCCTGTAGTGGTCGCGATTTTTCATCTCTAACCTAAGTTTTGTTATGAAAGGCCAATGGGCCGTTACGCGGGCAGAATATACCGCTGTCTTGAAACGTAGCAACCTGAAATGGTTCAGAAGTCTCGCACAGGCGACCGCGTCCGCCGCCCTTGAGATAGAACGGGTCCGACGCCGCTTCCAACCGCGCCCGCGGCGTGACCGCCTCCCATTCCGCCAGAAACCGATCGCGCCGGGTCACCTTCTTCTTCGCGGCGTATCCAAGTTATCAGCCGTCCGGCCGTGTCGGAAAAACGGCTGTCGCTCACCCCGAGCGGCCGCTGGATTTCATTGCCCGCCTGGCGGCGTTGGTGCCCAAGCGAATATTTGGGGTGAATATTTGGGGTCAGAGTAATATTAACCTGTTATTATTGCCTTGTTGACTCGTAACGTAGATGACGCCATGGCAAGATTGACCCGAGTTGCCCCTGTCGGTGTGCCTCAACATATCCTACAGCGAGGAAATAACAGGCAGGTTTGCTTTGCCGGTGAAGCAGATATGAAAGCGTATCTCAATTGGCTCAAAGCGTTGTCGCGGAAGCATCAGGTCGATGTGCACGCCTGGGTCTTGATGACAAATCATGTGCATCTACTGTGTACCCCTTGGAAAGACCATGCCATTAGCCGCATGATGCAATCAATCGGGCGCCTGTATGTTCGCTATTATAATCATACCTACCAGCGCAGTGGCACGTTGTGGGAAGGACGTTTCAAATCGTGTTTGGTGCAAAGTGAGCGGTATCTGCTTGAACTCTATCGCTATATCGAGTTAAATCCGGTCAGAGCGGATAGGGTTGGCGATCCCAGTGACTATAGCTGGTCGAGTTATGCGATCAATGCATTGGGCGCGGAAAGTGAACTACAAACGCCGCATCCGGAGTATCTGGCGTTAGGAAGATCGAAAGATGACCGATTGAGCAACTACCGTGACTTGTTTAAAGCCCATGTTGGGCCAGACCGATTAAAGGAAATCAGGGAGACTATTAACAAGGGGCTGGCGCTGGGAAACGAGCGATTCACGTCACAACTAGAAGCGTTAACCGAGCAACGCGTCACGGCAAGAAAGCCGGGAAGGCCACGACATCGTAATATTGAAACATGAATATTTCTCTGACCCCGAATATTTACGGACTGGTCCGCATTTGGAATTAGGCTAGGCCACCTCTTCCTCATCCAGGTCTTTCAGGACCTTGTTCAATTCGCCGTCAAGGACTACTCTGCCATCCCGCAAGGCCTTGATCACCTCGACACCGCCTTCTAATTCAGCCGGCCTGATCTGCCAGGATTTGCCATCTTGCATTTCCATCCGAACAAATGCCGCCCTGTTGTCTCTGGCGCCCAGACTCAGGCCCATGGCATATGTGCCGGCATTGCCGAATGAACTCAGAGCCAGGATAAGCCGGACCATCCAGCCATAGTCCTTGATAGTCAAGCCGGCTTGCTTCATATCCGCGTATGCATAATAAGTGGCGCCACTAACCGTGTGCCTTTCCAGGCCATCGGGCAGCAACGTGATCCAGAAATTGCGGCGGCTGACGCATGGCCACATTGCCCCGAGGATCAAAACCGCTATGATCCAAAAGACCACAACGCTGATCTGGTAGCCTGAATCCATGCTGCTGAATGTGAGGATGTTGGCATCGTGCAATGACAGCAGCCCACAGCCGAACAAGAAAAACAGCCCGGAAAACAGCAGGACGAAAAAGTCAGTGATTATCAGCCCCCACAACTTGGTGTAACCAATGGCGCCTTCGGGCCGTTTGACCCTGGGGATCAGCAGATACAGAGCTAGGCCAAGGGCGAAAGGCAGCCAGAAATAGGCCCGCCAGGGATGCAGGAAGCTTTCGGGAATATATTTTTCCGCAAGGTCAGGGGGGAAATTGTATATTTTCAGATACTGCTTGGTGCCACCATCGCTGTAGACAAGGTAATAGATGCGCACCCCGGAGCGTACACTGGCGAAAGGCTCTGTTTTGTCGGGGAAGATAAGGCTTGGATAGCCGTTTTTTGTTTCCGCGGTGTTGTCCAGCCATTGCTTGGGCGTCCGGCCCTGGTAATACTCATCAATTAGCCAAATCAGGGACTGCCATTCCGGGCCGGATACCTCCTTGGATTTGACACTGACGACCGCTGTTATGTATTGCTCCAGAGGCTCGTTGCGCTCGGCCTCAAGGGCGGTTTTCTTGGCTTCTAGTTCGTTCCGCATTCCGTTCAGATACTTGACAAACATTTTGCGGTCGCCGCATCTCTCTTGCTCCGAGTGGTATTTCTTTTCATAGGCCCGCACCCGCTCGGCCTTCTTTTCCAGGTAGGCTTGCTTCATCAGGGTGAAGTCCGGCTTGAGCACCATGTAGGACTCGCCGATGGTGGTCATGTACATCAGGATGGAGACGAAAAGGCCGATGGCAATGGCCAGTCGGCGCAAAAACTCCGCGTTCAGTAGCAACCGCACAGGTTTCCTCCTCAGAACTACTTGATGAATTTGAATGTGCTAAGCGCTTTTACCGTAATGTCTTTTTGCCTAACTTCATTGGGCTTCTTGGCTTCGGCTCTGGACGTGACCTGGCTCATTGCCAGCACGCAGGCAGGGCCGTCCGGATTGATGATAGCCACCATCCAGACAAAGACGCGGCCTTCCCTGAGGTCCTCAAACTGGGCTACCGCTTCAACCGCGTCAAGATCGCCGATCTTGGCCAAGCGTCCGGCCAATACTTGGGGGTTGACGCCCGCTCTAAAGACCATGGGAAACACCGCGGACCCATGGGTACGTTTATGCACCCGGTCGGTAAGGTGGCTGGCTTTTCGCTGCACGCCGGTGTGTCGGCCAAGGCCCATGAACGCAAGAAGCTGGAGCGGCTGTGCCGGTACATCAGCCGCCCGGCGGTGTCGGAAAAGCGGCTGTCACTCACCCCGAGCGGCCGCTGGATTTCATTGCCCGCCTGGCGGCGTTGGTGCCCAAACCACGCGTGAATCTGACGCACTTTCACGGGGTGTTTGCGCCGAACAGCCAACACCGCGCGTGGGTGGCCCCGGCGAAGCGGGGCAAGGGCAACCCGGCCAGAGGATCGGATGATCCGCAAACGCCCGCCGAACGCCGGGCATCGATGACCTGGGCACAGCGGCTCAAGCGTGTTTTCAATATCGACATCGAGATATGTCCGGCCTGTGGTGGGTCGGTGCGAATCATCGCCTGTATCGCGGATTCCGATGTCATCGAGACGATTCTCACCCACCTGGATACGAAAGCGACCGAGTCCCAAGCCCCGAGACGCCCGCCGTGCCGGGCCCCACCGCAAGCGGGCTGGTTCGGCTGAAGGGCAAGCCCGGAAAGACTCGGAAAACCTTTGCCTCAACACACATGGCCGCGGCCCTGGCAGACGCGTCGGGGAATCGGTCGGCCTGAGGGCCTGGATTGACCGCAAAGTCGAGGCGGGCAGGGTGTGTTGGCCGAAATGGCGGCGAATTTTGCGCGCTTTCACGGCAAACTTGGCGGGCACTTGGCGGCACATCGGCTGTGAACTGCGCGTGGACATGACGGGAAAGGGCGTTTTATTCTTCTTATACGTTGCTCGCGAACCAGCAAGCCCGTCCGCTGTGAAATCAGATTTCTGACTCGCTTGAGAAGTGTCTCTTCCATGGCGGTTCTTTATCGGTGGCTGGTGCCGCGTGCTGAACGGCAGCAGCGCACGGGGCATCAGGGTTTGCTACGTCACTTGCTGCGTCACCCAGGCAAGCGTCACCTCAATCGCAGAATTTCCGACACTGAGCTAAAAAGCATAGTCATCTTTTTTCGAAAAGGATGCGGTAGCTGACAACTTCTCTGGCTTCGCGCTGCCCCGAAAACAGGGGACGGTTCGGCCCGACAGGAACTCTGCGTCAACCGGATGAACCGTCGGTTTCACATACGTCACCTGCCAGCGGCTGCGAATTCCCGGGGGCTGGGCGGATCGATCTTTATCGCTCACGGGGCTGTGCGAATTTATCCACTCTATTGGGGGAAGAGCCCTGGAAACAGGGTTATTTCTGCCTGCCGCTTTATCCGCAGATTAATTATTAGACTGGTCTAGACTTTGGTGAGGGTCGGCTGGCCGGGGATTGCGACAGTGTTCTGGTTTCAACTACTAAATGGATGTAGGTATGTACAGGGAGAACAACGCAATCACCACGCCCGGCGCAGGCGTAAACAAATTCCCCCGGCGCCATCCCCTGGCATCACCCGGGACCCGACATCTAGGAAAGCAGTAGCGATTCAGTTTGATTCAGTTGCCATAGGCGGCTTATACCTACACTGGAGCAAGCATGATGAGAAGCATATCGCGCAAACTGACTAACATCGCGTTGCTTGCGGTGGCGCTGCACGTGGCTGGCGTGAGCGCTGACGAATTTGAAGCACCGATGTTTTCATTCAGCGGCTTCGGCACTGTGGGGGTGGTCCACTCCAGCGAAAATCAGGCGGACTTTACCTCTTCCATACTTAAGCCCAACGGCGCCGGCTACAGCCACGCCTGGAGCGCAGATGTTGACAGCCTGATCGGGGGGCAGGTCACTGCCAATTTCACCCCAAAGCTCTCTGCCGTGTTACAGGTCATTGCGGAGCAGAATTACGACAACAGCTACCGGCCGCATGTGGAGTGGGCGAATATCAAGTATCAGGTCACGCCGGATTTCAGTGTGCGCGCCGGCCGCACGGTACTACCGACCTTCCTGCTCTCCGATAGCCGCAAAGTGGGTTATACATTTCCGTGGGTGCGTCCGCCACTGGAGGTCTATCGCCTGGCACCGATTACCGCCAGCGATGGCGTCGATGCAAGCTACCAGATGCGCCTCGGTGAGGTCACGAATATTCTGCAGGCGCACTACGGTCAAAGCGACAACCAGTTACCAAACGGCGGCGGCGATATCAAAGCAAGGCAGTCGTGGGGCCTGGCCTATACGGGCGAATACCACGCTACCACCCTGCACATAGGCTACGAATCAACCCACTTGACCCTCGATAGCACCAAGCCGATTTTCGATGCCTTCAGGCAGATGGGGCCGGAAGGCATCGCCCTTGCGAACAAATACGATGCCAACAACAAATCCTTGTCCGTCATCACCCTTGGCGCACGCTACGATCCCGGCCAGTGGTTCGTGATGGGCGAAGTGGGCCATTTGGTCACACACTCCTTCTTTGGTAAAGGAACCGGCTGGTACGTGAGTGGCGGATATCGGTTTGGGAAATTCACGCCCTACATCGTGTACGGCGAGTCAAAGGCGGACAATCTTTCCGATCCCGGTTTGGCTAACCCCGCTGCGGCGGGCCTCAATGGTGCCCTCAATACGCTCTTGAGCACGAAACCGGTTCAGAACACCCTTTCCATCGGTGCCCGTTGGGATTTCATGCGTAATGCAGCCCTTAAGCTGCAGTACGATCACACCAATATCGGTGCCGGCTCGTCCGGCGTATTGACCAACCTCCAGCCAGGTTTTCAGACGGGTGGCAGTTACAACGTGTTCAGCGCCACGATTGATTTCGTATTCTGATGAGGCCGATTATGATTAATGCCAGTCGCATCGGTTTGATTATCATCGGGTTGTCCCTGAGCATGGGGGCCACTGGGGCTGTGGCCGATGTGGTCGCGGTGGTATCGGCCAAAAATCCTGTGACCACGCTGAGCAAAAACCAGATCGTAGACATATTCCTGGGCAAGGCGAACCGTTTCCCTGATGGCCGCGAAGCCGTGCCGATCGATCAGAACCAAGGTTCTGCCGCGCGCAGGGAGTTCTACTTCAAGTTCGCCGACAAGTCACCGGCCCAGATCAAGGCATTCTGGTCGAAGATCATTTTCACCGGCCGGGGCCAGCCGCCGCCGGAATTATCGAATGGCATCGAGGTAAAGAAGTTCATTGCCAAACATCCCGATGCCATCGGCTACATCGAGCAGAATCAGGTAGATGACAGTGTGAAGGTGATCCGCACGAGATAATCCAATTCATCGCTCCTGCAAGGGCTTTTTTGGTCATCAGGCGGGTGGATCTGTATCAGTTTTCGTAATATTGGACTGTGTCCGCAACAACTCTGAAATCTGATCCGCTGGTAATGGCTTGTTCAGATAAAATCCCTGGAACTCATTACAGGCATTCTGGCGCAAATAGTCGGCTTGTTCCTTTGTTTCAACGCCCTGGGCCACGACGTTCAAGCTCAACGTCCTGCCCATCGCGATAACGGCATTTGTCAGGGCATGATCTTTGTCGGTAGCGGTGATGTTGCGGATGAACGAACGATCGATTTTGATGGTGTCGAGCGGAAACTGCTTGAGCATGGCAAGTGAGGAATAGCCAATACCAAAGTTGTCGATGGCGACCCGGATTCGCATGTCACTGAGTTCGGTCAATACCCTCATGGTTTTTTCGACATCGTGCATCAGTAGATTTTCCGTGACTTCCAGCTCCAGCAGGCGCGCATCCATGCCAGTATCCGCGAGTATCGCCTTGAGATCTGTCAGCAGGCTTTCATCGAAAAACTGCCGCACTGACAGGTTGACGGCTATGCTCAAAACGGGAAGCCCCTGATTCTGCCAAGCCACGTTCTGCAGGCAGGCGGTTCTGAGTACCCACTTGCCTATTGGTATGATCAAACCGGTTTCCTCCGCGAGTGGGAGGAATCGCAACGGTGCCACCGTGCCCAGGTCTGGATGCTGCCAGCGCAGCAGCGCTTCCATGCCGGTGATTTGGCCGCTGCCGATATCCCGCTTGGCTTGGTAGTAAAGCTGAAATTGGTCTTGTTCCAGCGCTTGCCGCAGACACGCTTCCAAATTGAGCCGTTCAAGCGACTCCGCGTTCAGTTTCTCGGAATAAAACTGGAAGTTGTTCCTGCCTTCTTCCTTCACCTGATACATCGCGATATCGGCATTTCTTTCCAGCGTCTGCTCGTCCAGGCCGTCTTGCGGGTAGATGCTGATGCCGATGCTCGCTGTCACGTGGAACATTCCTGGCCTTGCAGGATGAACGGCCGGGCGACGGCGGCAAGTATTTTCTGGGCCACGGTCACTACGTATTTTTCCTCATTGCAGTTCCGGCAGCAGGGCGACAAACTCGTCGCCGCCCATGCGGGCGATGGTGTCACTGGCGCGCAGACAGGCCTTGAGTCTGGTCGCGACTTCTTGCAGCAGTTGGTCGCCGGCCTCGTGTCCAAGGGTATCGTTGACGTTTTTGAAATGGTCCAGGTCGAAAAATAGCACCGCCAATTGCCGGTTGTAGCGTTGTGCCTGGTTGATGCTATGGCTCAGCAGCTGGCTGAACAGGCTGCGATTCGGCAGTTTCGTGAGGCCGTCGTGATAGGCAAGGTATTCGACACGCGCTGCATGGGCGAGATGTTCCTCGACGGTGCGCTGGCGGCTTAACGCAAGCTGCTGGCTCATGCGCCACATCGCCGCGATAATCAGGATCATTACAAAGCTGGCGGCTGCCGCCCGCCACAGATAGATTCGATTCTTCCGTCGAGCAGCCTGCCAATTGTTCGTCTGCGGACAATCCAACGACCACGGCCAAGGGGAAGCCATAGAGCTTGAATGCACTGGTGTAGCGCCGCACGCCATCCCAGGCGTTGGTTTGGAGCGTGGTTTTGCTTGCCCTCTCATCTCGCGGAATGCATTTTCAGCACGCCGAAACCAGACTTGTCGTTGGCAGTGACGGTTTCCCCGCTGCGCCTGACAAGGAATTTGCCATCATCACCGATGATGCCGAGCATGCCATGCTCGCCCAGTTTCGAAGATTCATAGCCGCTGACAAAATAGGCCGCGTCGACCGAGACCATCACAATACCGGCGAACTTTCCATTGATCGAATCGAGCCTGCGGCTGAATGTCAGGCGCCACTTTCCGGTGCGAGGCGTCAAGTTGCGGACGACCGACCGAGAGGGCATCAGTCTGGAGCTGGCTCTGGAAAAAATCCCGGTTGGCAACATTGGTTTTTTCGGTGGGACTGGTGCTGGTCACGACATTGCCCTTGCTGTCCGCAATACTGACGACGAACACCAGCCCCGGCGGCAATAGACCCCTGGCTTTCAACTTCGGCAGTACGTCCTGCGTGCCAAAGACATTATTCGCATATTTGACGACCTTCAGGGTCTGGTCGATTTCGCGCAGTGCGCGCACGACCTGCGATTCATAAGTCTCGCGCCAGTTCGTGGCTCAATGCCGCCGCCTTTTGCTCGGCCGCGGTTCGTTCGATTTTGATCAGGCTTAGGGTCGTCCCCCAGATCGCGGCCAGCACGAAAATGATGATCGCCGGAAACAGAATGGGCGATGCTATCAGATGACTAAACCAAGGAATCCGTGTCGAAGAAGATGGAGCCTCGGTGTCATTCAATGGTGTTTGATCGGCGGATGAGTCGTCCAGGTCGGTATCTTTCATTATTGCTTCTCATTTTTTCAATAATTGAGCATGTTCCTTTCGGGTATTTAATGTCTGAAATAAGCAATCAAAAAACCCTCGCGAGGTTTTGATTAACCCATCTGGTTTGTCAGTTGGTTTTTATATCTCAGAAAGGATCAGGACACCCGCGATTTGTTTAAAAGTTATGCCGTTAGTCTAGCAGCCAGGGCATGGCGGCGATCGCGCCCGGCGTCCTGGAGCGCTGGTTCACCGCCGAATTCCGCGAACGGCATCCCGATAGCGTCGCCGCCCTGTCGGTGCAGCTAGTCAATACCCCGGCCGAGGGCTATGCCGGCTGCTGCGCGGCCATCCGCGACGCCGATCTGCGTGGCGAACTGGCCGTGATCAAGGCGCCGACCCTGGTGGTGGCGGGTGGCTACGACGCCGCCACCCCGCCTGCCGACGGTCGCTTTCTGGCCGAACACATCGACAGTGCACGCTATGTCGAGCTGGACACCGCGCATCTGTCCAATATCGAAGCCGCCGTGGCGTTCACTGATCGGCTGCTGGCATTCCTCGGCGCAGGTCAACCGGTCATGGACGACGCCGAGCGCTACCGCCAGGGTATCGCGGTGCGCCGGGCGGTGGTGGGCGATGCCCACGTCGACCGTTCGCTGCAGCGGCTGAGCCCGTTCAATGACGAGTTCCAGAATCTCATCTCGCGCTACGCCTGGGGCGAGATCTGGACCCGGCCGGGTCTGCCGCGTCACACTCGTAGCCTGCTCACCATTGTGATGACGGCAGCGCTGGGGCGCGAGGCCGAGCTGCGGCTGCACCTGAATGCGGCGCGCAACAATGGCGTGAGCCGCGACGAGATCAAGGAGGCGTTGCTGCAGGCCGCGATTTACTGCGGCGTGCCGGCAGCCAATACGGCATTTCATGTCGCCGAGGCGGTGTTCGCCGAACAGGACGCCAAATATTTGGGGTCAGAGTAATATTAACCTGTTATTATTGCCTTGTTGACTCGTAACGTAGATGACGCCATGGCAAGATTGACCCGAGTTGCCCCTGTCGGTGTGCCTCAACATATCCTACAGCGAGGAAATAACAGGCAGGTTTGCTTTGCCGGTGAAGACGATATGAAAGCGTATCTCAATTGGCTCAAAGAGTTGTCGCGGAAGCATCAGGTCGATGTGCACGCCTGGGTCTTGATGACAAATCATGTGCATCTGCTGTGTACCCCTTGGAAAGACCATGCCATTAGCCGCATGATGCAATCAATCGGGCGCCTGTATGTTCGCTATTATAATAATACCTACCAGCGCAGTGGCACGTTGTGGGAAGGTCGTTTCAAATCGTGTTTGGTGCAAAGTGAGCGGTATCTGCTTGAACTCTATCGCTATATCGAGTTAAATCCGGTCAGAGCGGATATGGTTGGCGATCCCAGTGACTATAGCTGGTCGAGTTATGCGATCAATGCATTGGGCGCGGAAAGTGAACTACAAACGCCGCATCCGGAGTATCTGGCGTTAGGAAGATCGAAAGATGACCGATTGAGCAACTACCGTGACTTGTTTAAAGCCCATGTTGGGCCAGACCGATTAAAGGAAATCAGGGAGACTATTAACAAGGGGCTGGCGCTGGGAAACGAGCGATTCACGTCACAACTAGAAGCGTTAACCGAGCAACGCGTCACGGCAAGAAAGCCGGGAAGGCCACGACATCGTAATATTGAAACATGAATATTACTCTGACCCCGAATATTTCTGCGTTAGCGGGACAAGGCCTAACCCGTCGCGTCGATGGCGAGGTTGGGCGGAAGGGAATGGCGGCTTACGCTTCGCTCATCCGGGCTGCGGGCCTAGCTTCGGCCTCAATCCAGGAACGGCAACCCGGCGCACACCAGTTTGCCGGTGCGGGCGTCGATCACCAGGTAGCCTCTGATGTCGTTATGGCCCGAGGGGTTGCGCGCCTTCGGCACGAACACCTGAAACTGCCAGAGCGGGCGCGTGACCTTGGTGCCGCAGACGCTGCCGGCGGTGACGAGCTGGGCCGCGGTGATGTTCTTGCGCACCTGGGCGTTGCTCCTGCCGTAAGGGTCGCCCTTGAGGATCTGCACGGCGGCGGCGCGGGCCTGGCGTTCGCTCATCGCGCCGGCGGCGAGGGCGGGCGTGATCAGCAGGGCGATAGTCAGGGCCAGCACCATACGCTTGGCGCGCATCAGCAATCTCCTGTTTTCAGGATTTCATGGTAGCAGGTAGCCCGCATGACGCGAAGCGGAATGCAGGGTTGCGGACTGAGATAATGTTGGCCCCGGCTCTCGCCTGCGCTCAATCCGCGTTGCTTGCGCGCTGCAGTCGATAGAACCGCGGACCGGCGTTCTTCAAGGGGCTGGGCAGGGCGGAAGCCGGAATGGCGTCCTCGGCGATGACCGTCCAAGCGGGGAAAGCCGCCTCGATGTCGGCGTGGCTTGCGCCGCGCGGCAGGGGCGGCCGGCGCCCTGGCATCCATGCAATCATCAGCAGGGTCGTGCCCGGTGCGGTGACGGCAGTTACCTCGCCGCCCATCACCGCGCGCTGTGAGTCGTTGAGCCGGTGGAAGAGGCCGAAGTCGAGCACGAAATTGAAGCCAGAGCCGATGGCGAGATTGCGCAGCGCGGTGACGTCGCCGTTCACAAAATTGATGTCGACGGCCGCCGCCCCGGCGATGCAGTCAGCGCGGACCAATTGATGCGCATGCAGCATGCGCATACAATGATGCGTATCATCCCCCTCGCCGGTGAAAGACATGGTTCTTGCGCAAGACAGCCAGCGCAGCACGAAAAAGCGCGCGGTCAATCTGAGCCTCGATAGTGCATTGGTTGAGGACGCAAGGTCACGGGGGGTCAACCTCTCGCAGTTTCTCGAGGTACATCTGCGCGAGGCTCTTCGGGAGTATCGCGAGCAGGCCTGGCGGGAAGAGAACCGCGAGGCAATCCGTCAGTACAATAAGGTCGTGGCTGACCGGGGCAGCTTTGGCGATCGATTCCGCCGCTTCTGATGCGCCAGTTCGATGTGCTAACCAATACCGATGCCAAGAGCGCAGCATGGGCACCCTACCTGGTTGCGCTCCAGCATGACCTCCTCAGCGATCTCAATACTGTCGTGGTTGCCCCGCTCGTCCGCGAGAGCGAGGGACCCCGACCCCTTAGTGGCCTAAACCCGATCGTCGAGTTCGCCGACGAGCGACTGGTGGTCTCGATCCAGGAGCTTGCCGGCGTCTCATGCCGCTACCTCGGCGGCGTCATCGGAACGCTCGAGGCCGAACGCCATGCATTGATCCGCGCGCTCGATCTCCTGTTTACCGGAGTCTGACCCGGTACAAGGCCGAGGCGGAAGGGTTGCTTAAATGTCACGTGGCGTATTCCGCAGAAGCCGGCCACCCAGACCGCGGCAAAGCGGCCACCCGGTGCAAATGCACGAGTCTATTACTGCAATATTGAGACGAGATAGCGGACGATCGGGCCATCGCCCGACCCCTGCGTATCGAGTTCATGGGCGCGCTGTATCACGTCACCGCCGAGGATGACGCGGTCCGGGATGGGTTTCTCCATACCCTGGCCGCGGTGGTGGAGCGGTTCAACGGGGTTTGCCTGGCTTGTTGCCTGATGGACAGCCATTATCATCCGGTGGTGAAGACCCCGGACAGCACTTTCTCCAAGGGCATGCGCCAGTTGAACGGGGTGTTTACCCAGGCCTCAAATTGCCGCCACCGGCGCTCGGGGCACCTGTTTTAGGGGCGCTTCAAGGCCATTTTAGTTAACGCCGATGCGTATCTGCTGGAACTGGCCTGCTATGTGGTGCTCAATCAGGCTCGGGCGCCTACCGTTGATGATGATGATGCTGCCGAGTGGACGTGGAGCGACTACCGGGTCACTGCTAGCGAGGTGGCGGTGCCGCAATGGCTGGCGGTGAATAGATTGCTGCGCCGGTTTGCCCGCCGGCGCCTTCGCTCGCGACGCTAGCGGCCACCCATCCTGAGCGCAATGCGGACATCGTCGCCGCCTGTGCCACGGGCGCTTGCAGCCATCGCCAGATCGGCGAGTTCTTCGGCCTGGAAAAATGGGGTCAGGGCTATTACTGAAACACCATTCGCGCTGGGGAAAACGTCTTCCCGCTGGTGGTCACGGGCGGAAGTCGGGCGCTGTGGTTTGACAACATCGCGTGCGGAAAGCGGGTGTCCCTCGGGTTGTGCGACGGAAACCAGGAGACTTGGCCGAAATTAGACCAGCCCGCGGTCTCTTACCGGCTTGCCGCCGCGAACGGGTCATGAACCAAAGCGACGGAATCCGCTCTATGCGAGGATTCCGGGACAACTGCCAGCGCCAGCGCCACCGCAGCCAGCCCAAACGGCACAACCAATCCGAAGATGCTGCGCCAGCCGAAGGCCTTGATCAGGAACCCGCCGAGCGTCGGGCCGATGGCCAGCGCCAATCCGTTGCAGGCCGCCCAGATTCCCAACACCTTCGCGCGTTCAGTCGCGCCCGTCCACGAGACGCGGATAATTGCCAAGGAGGCAGGTATCAGTAATGCGGCGCCCAGCCCGGCGAGTACGCGCCCCATCACCAATACCCAGACCTGTGGGGTGAGCGCGCATAGGAGCGAAGCCAATGTGAAAATCGCCGCACCGGAAACAAAAATACGACGCCGCCCATAGAGGTCTGCCATGAGCCCGCCGGTGAGCAACAGGGCGCATAGACGAGGTTGTAGGCATCGATCACCCACTGCAGCGTCGCCACCCGGGCATGAAAATAGCGACCGATCGGTTGTACGGCCAGATTCACCACGGACGTGTCGATCTGCGCAATGAGCACGGCGAGGCAAAGCGTGATCAATATGATGAGGCCTTGACGGGCTGGTCTCGCGTCTTGCGTATCTAGTGAAGCGGCGGTTGGAAAGGCGTTCAGCATCGCCGGAAACCTAGTGTGCGTTTGAGATGCCGTGTACTATGATTCAGCCGACCACCGGAAGGCGGCATAACCAGAACGGCACTTATCCGCCTGTCCAAAATCCAGGGTCCATCTCTGATCTGGAAAGAACTTACACGGTTTGAGATTACTTTCGCGGCCTGCGACCTCATCCCCCGCCCGTTCTCTCCGGTCTCGGGTGTCTGGCGTGATTTTTTTGTTTCAGACTTTGCTGTCACCTGCGCAAAGATTACCAGCGTATCCCCGCCGGCGGGTTCCAGTTGCGTGTCGGGTTTCTTGAAAATGATCTCTCCGGTCTTGCGGTGCAGCAGGACTTCCATGGCGTCGGCGGGTCGATCCTTGAGATGGTCTTCATAGGTGTAGTCATCGCTGAAGCGGGTCTTCTGGAACGTCCATCCGGTGTAGGCACGGCGTTCCAGTTCGCCGTAGACTTCGGTTTCGTCTAAGACGATGGCGCCGCGCAGGCTGTGCCGCAGGTTTCGGGCTTCTCTCTCGTCCGCGGTATACATGGGGAGTTGAAATACCCGGTGATAGCCCCGCTCATGGGCAAAGTGGGTGCACACCAGGGCGTTGTAGGCATCATTTGAGGTGGCGGACAGGACATAACCGAGTTCATTGAATTCCAGGGATTCGTCGCTTTCCTCCGAGAGGATTTCGCCGAAGTAGACAGGGATGCCGGACAGACGGGCCGGGCGCAGGCGGCTCCATGAACTGTCCGCCAGCATGACGCTGAGTTTCATATCTTTGAGGATCTGGGCCAGTCCCACGGACCAGCGGGATGCGCCGATGATGAGTATACCGTTCTGCTCGGCCACCGCCAGACCGAGTTTGCGTGCAAGCCAGCCGATGGTGGCGCCGTGCACCGTCACCGTGAGTACGATGAGCGCGAATACCAGCGGCATGAGCAGGTCGCCGTCCGACGTAGCCGTGGGCCGCCAGATCGCGGTCCGAAGAAACCCGCCATTGCTGCGGCGACGATGCCCCGCGGTGCGATCCATGCCAGCAGTATGCGTTCGTGCCAGCTCATGTCCGCCTTGAAGGTGGCGAGCCAGATCGCCGTGGGCCGTACCAGGAAGATTACGGTGGCCAACAGCGCCGCACTGTGCCAGTTGAGGCGGGTTACGACGGCGGGATTCAGGTCGGCGGTCAGCAGGATGAAGATGCCCGAAACCAGGAGAATGGTGATGTACTCCTTGAAGCGCCGTATCTCGCTCATGCTCGGCAAGCGCATGTTGCCGATCACCAGACCCAGGATGGTGGCGGCCAGCAGACCCGCTTCACTCTGGGTCATATCGGCGATGCCGTAGACGCCCAGCGCCGCGGCGAACAGCACCGGTGCCTTGAGGTATTCCGGCAGCTTGTCGTGACGGCACGCCATGCCGAACAGGTAACCCGTGCCGCCGCCGACTAGCAGGGCCGAGAGCAGTGCCTTTGCCAGGCTGGCGATGGTCTGCGTAAAGGCGGCCCCGCTGCCGGAATAGACGATATATTCATAGACCAGTACCGCCAGCAGCGCGCCGAGGGGGTCGATCACGATCCCTTCCCACTTCAAAAACGAGGCCGGACTGCGTTTGAGCTTCGCCTGTCGCAGCAGCGGAATGATGACCGTGGGGCCGGTGATCACGATGACGGCGCCGAACAGTATGGCGACGGGCCATGACAGTTCACCGATATAGTGACCGGCGGCGCTGCCCAACAGCCAACTGAACAACACCCCGATGGTGACAAGGCGGTTTACCCCCTTGCCGGCCTCTTTGAATTCATAGAGGTGTAGGTACATGCCGCCTTCGAAGAGCACGATGGCCACGAATACGCTGATGAGGGGTTGCATGATCGGTCCAAAGGCTGCCGAGGGTTGCAGCCAGCCCATGCCAGGTCCTAACGCGAGGCCGGTCAGGGTCAGCAGGAGGATCGCCGGGATATGAAAGCGCCACGCGATCCATTGCGCGCCGATACCGGCAACGGCGGTCAGGATGACGGTCAGCGTAACGATGTCTTGTTCCATGCAACCATATTACTTTGGTGAAGGGTGCGATTGGGATTTCAACGAAGGGGCTGGAAAATATTGCATGCCCGCCGTAGTGCAGTGGTTCTTTATGCCCCCCAGCAAGAAGACGGGCGGGAAGTGGATGAAATTGGGCTAAAGCAAACAGATATTCTTGGTATTCTTAGTGCAACTGTAACAACCAGTTACCATAGACGGAGGCCACCGCGTGGAGCTACCCGCACCAGAATATTCTGAAGAGCAGTCAAATGTCTGGCGGGCCTGAGCTCGCTCAGCGCATGATGGACCCGTAACCGCGCCATGAAGGGCCCCGCTCCCGGGAAGACCTCTTGACGAAGGAAAAGTTACCTGCTCTCGGGCTGCTGAACACCTTCGAGGTTGCGGCGCGGCATCGCAGTTTCACGCGCGCAGGCGAGGAGCTCTACCTGACTCAGGGCGCCGTAAGCCGGCAGGTCAAAGCCCTTGAAGACCAGATCGGGGTCAGACTCTTTCAGAGAGAACACAGATCGCTCAGGCTCACGCCGGAAGGCGCCGAACTCTACAGCGTGGTGCTTAGCAGCCTTGACGAGATCAGATCGTGCCTGGAAACGATTCGGGGTGCGGTGAATTTCGCACAGATCACCGTAGCCGCTTCCGTCTCTTTTGCCTACTACTGGCTGATGCCTCGCCTCGAGGGATTCAACGAGGCTTTCCCTGATATTGACCTGCGTGTTCTTGCGTCGGATCAGAAAGTCGACTTGTGGCGTGATGATGCTGACGTGGCGGTACTCTACGGCCACGGCCATTGGGACGATGTGCAGGCGGAGTTCCTGTTCGCGGAGACAGTATATCCGGTGTGCAGCCCGCAATACCTTGCGGCTCACCCGGAGTTACGGCACGCGTCGGACATTCCTGGTCAGACGCTGTTACATCTGGAAGGCGGAGGCAACATCTGGGGCGGCGTGACCTGGCAATCCTGGCTGGCAGCCCATGGAGTCACCCGCGCTCCGGATCGTCGCGGCATCCGGATAAACAGCTACCCCATGGTATTGCAGGCCGCCCAGGCCGGGCGTGGTATCGCCTTGGGCTGGAGCTACATTGTGGACGAGATGCTGAGCGACGAACGCCTTGTCTGTCCCGTTCACGCAACGCTGAAATCCCGGAGCGGTTATTACCTTGGGTCACTTGAGAAGAACGCCGTCACTCCTGCCGTTGAAGCGTTTTTCCGATGGATGCTGAAAGAAGCCCGCTCGATGTAGGCGCGCCGGGTTGTCCTGCATGAGCCCTGCGCATGCGGCTCATGCGGAATGATCCTTTGAGTGGCGCTGCATTTTGCCCCAGAGTCTCTTGAGACATCTAACCGGGACTTCGCCATGACCACCACTGTTGCGCGCCGACCCCGATCCCGCTCCAAGGCACCTTTCCAGCCGATTGCGCGCCCGGTCACGCCCGGAATGGTCGGCGGGCGCTATCAGCCGTTGACCCAGGTCGAGGTGCAGCGCATACATGAATCAGTGCTCAAGCTGCTTTCGGATCTGGGCCTGTCCCAGGTCACGCCCAGTCTGGAGGAACAGGCCGTTGCGGCGGGATGCTTGGTAGACGAAGACGGTCGCCTGCGGTTTCCCCGTGCGCTGGTGGAAGACGTCATCGCAGGAACGCGCCGCAAGTTCACGCTGCACGGGATCGACGCGACGCATGACATGGAGATCGGCGGGCAGCGCGTGCACACCGGCACCGGCGGCGCGGCGCCGATGATCATGGATTTCGAGACGGGCGGCTATCGGGCGTCCACTGTCGCCGACCTCTATGACATCGCGCGGCTCGTGGACCGGATGGAGCACATCCACTGGTACCACCGCTCAGTCGTGGCGCGGGATACGGAGAACATCCTCGATCTGGATATCAACACCACCTATGCCTGCCTGCAGGGCACGACGAAATCCATCGCCGTCAGTTATACCAATCGCGAGAGCGTGCGCGCCGTCATCCCGATGCTGGACGTGGTGGCGGGCGGCGCCGGGAAATTCCGCGAACGTCCGTTCTGCACCGCGGTGTGCTGTCACGTGGTGCCTCCCATGCGCTTTGCGACCGAGAGCTGCGACGCGCTGGAAGCGGCGGTCAGGGCCGGCATGCCGATTCTTCTGGTGTCCGCGGGCCAGGCGGGGGCGACGGCTCCGGCTGCACTGGCCGGCACCGTCGCCCAGGCCTGCGCCGAGGTGCTGGCCGGCCTGGTCTTGTGTAACATCGTCGATCCGGGCTGCCGGGCAATCATTGCAACCTGGCCCTTCGTCAGTGACCTGCGCACCGGCGCGATGTCCGGCGGCAGCGGCGAGCAGGCTCTGCTGTCCGCCGCATGCGCCCAAATGGCGGCGTTCTACGATCTGCCGAATTCGGTACCCGCCGGCATGACGGATTCCAAGCTGCCCGATATGCAGGCCGGTGGCGAGAAGGGCTACACCATCTCGCTTGCCGCCCATGCCGGAGCATCGATGATTCACGAATGCGCAGGCATGCACGGCAGCTTGATGGGTACGACCTTGGAAAGTTATGTTCTCGACAACGATCTGCTGGGGGCGATCCTCAGGACCGTCCGCGGCATCGAGGTGAACCACGAGACGCTGGATTTCGAGGTAATTCGCGATGTGGTGTTGGGTGAGGGCCATTACCTGGGTCATGCACAGACCCTTGCCCGGATGAAGACGGACTACCTTTATCCCGAGCTCGCCGACCGGCGCAGCATCAACGAATGGGAAGGCGAGGGCGCCAAAGACATTCGGCAGGCGGCCCGGGAGACGGTGCGCACGATCCTGTCGGAGCATTATCCCGCCCACGTCGACCCGGCGGTCGATGCAAAATTGCGGGAAGGTTTCAATATTGTCTTGCCCGAGGCGCGCATGCGCGCGGGCACCGGTGTGTGGTAACGAGGGGGAAGAGGTATGCAGAGTCAAGCACGCGTGGTCATCGTCGGTGGCGGCATCATGGGATGCAGCCTGCTCTACCACCTGGCCGAGGAAGGTTGGACCGACAGTCTCCTGGTCGAGAAGGGCGAACTGACCTCGGGGTCGACCTGGCATGCGGCCGGGCAATGCCCCAGCTTCATCGCCGACTACAACATGGCGAAGATTCATGACTACGGCGTCCGTCTTTATCCCAGGCTGGAGGGGCTCACCGGTCAGTATGTCAGCTGGCATGGCTCGGGCGGCATTCGTTTCGCTCTCAAGCCCGCCGAGGTGGAGTGGTTTCATCACGTCGCCAGCGTCGGCAAGTTGATAGGGTTCCATTGCGAAGTCATCGACGTCGCCAAGATCAGGCAACTCAACCCGTTCGTGAGCACCGATGGCGTGCTGGCCGGCGCCTGGACCACCGAGGACGGCCACGTTGATCCTGCCGGGTGCTGCAACGCACTGGCCAAGGGCGCGCGGCAGATGGGTGCGAGTATCGTGACCAGGAACCGGGTACTGGACATCAAGCAACGCCCCTCCGGGGACTGGGAAGTGGTCACCGAGCAGGGCACCGTGACCTGTGAAATGGTGGTCAACGCCGCCGGATGCTACGCCCGACAGGTAAGCCAGATGGCGGGGACGGATATCCCCATCACCAACATGAAGCACACCTACATGGTGACGGACACCGTGCCCGAGTTCCTGGAACGCGACGAGGAGATGCCGGTGATGCGCGACCCTTATCCCTCCGCGTACTATCGCCAGGAGCAGAAGTCCGGCTTGATCGGGATCTACGAGACGAAGAACTCCGAGGAGTGCTGGATCCACCGCGACGGCTGGCCACGGTGGGAATCGGAGCACGAACTGTTCGACGCGGACTTCGATCATCTGTCTCCATACGTCGAACGCGTCATGGAGCGCATGCCCATGTGGCGTGAGCTGGGTATCAAGCGAGTGATATGCGGCGCCATTCCGCATACTCCGGATGCCAATCCGTATCTGGGTCCCGCTGCGGGCCTCAGGAACTACTGGCACTGCAACGGCGCGTCCATCGGCATCGCCGCCGGCGCGGGTTGCGGCAAGTACCTGGCCCAGTGGATGATCTACGGGGACTCGGAGATCAACATGGCTGGCCTGGACCCGCGCCGCTTCGGAAGCTACTCGCCGGGAGAGTACACCAAGGCCAAGTCCCATCAGGACTATGAGCACATGTATGCACTGCACCTGCCCGGGGAGGAACGCCCGGCGGCGCGCAAGACCCGGATCACATCCTTATACGATCGCTTGCTGGAACAGGGTTGCGTGTACACGGAAGCCAACGGTTGGGAGCGACCCAAATGGTTTTCCCTCGACGGCCGCGAGGAAGAACCGGGCTTCAAGCACAACAATGTCTTCGAGGTGGTCGCCGGGGAATGCGAAGCCGTACGCGATCGGGTCGGCGTGCTGGAACTGTCCAGTTTCGCAAAGTATGAGGTTACCGGCCCGCACGCACGCCAGTTGTTGAACCGCCTCACCGCCAACCGCCTCCCCCGTCGCGACGGCGGCATCGCCCTGGCGCATTACCTTTCGGACCAGGGCAGAATTTTAGGCGAGTCCACCATCACGCGCCTGGCTGACAACCACTATTACATCCTGTCCGCCGCAACCGCCGAGGATCGGGACCTGGATCACCTCACCCAGGGTATTCGAGCCGGCGAAGACGTGCAGGTGAACAACGTCACCGACGACTGGGCGGTCCTGGTGGTGGCCGGACCTCGCTCGCGGGACGTGCTGTCCGGGTTGACCGACACGGATTTGGGCAAGGAATCGTACAAATGGTTGACCGCTCAGACCATCGCTGTGGCCGGCGTCTCCGCGCGGGCTTTGCGCGTCAACTACGTCGGCGAGCTCGGCTGGGAACTGCATTGCCCCATGGATCGCCTGCCGCAGTTGTACGATGCGGTCTGGAACGCAGGACAATCTCACGGGATCGCCAACTTCGGCATCTACGCCGTCAACTCTCTGCGCATGGAAAAGGCGTACAAGGCGTGGGGTGCCGAACTCACCAATGAAATCACCTTGATCGAGGCCGATATGGAACGGTTCTTCGCCGCCGATAAGGGTGATTTCACCGGCAAGGCGACGACCCTGAAAGTAAAGGAAGCCGGAATCGCGACCAAGCTGGTGTACCTGGAAGTCGAGCCCGGAGAGAGCGACGTCCACGGCGGCGAGCCGGTCTTCGACGGCGACCGGCCGATCGGGGTTACCACGTCGGGCGGCTATGGCCACTGGACCGGCAAGAGCCTGGGATTTGCCTATGTCGAACCGGATTATGCCGTCGCGAACCGGAAGTTTGACCTTATGCTACTGGGGAAACGGCGCTGGGCCAAAGTGTTGGCAGAACCGGTTTGGGATCCGAACAGCGAGCGGCCGCGGTCTTAGAGCGAGCCCAGGAATTTCTTGTACAGACCGCCGCATTTCGACCCTGTCCGGAGGTTCTTCCCCGGAAGGCTTAGGGTTTTTCTCCTGCTGGACCTTGGCCCGGGTACACAGAAGGTCCTGGTTTTGACGCTCGGATTTCTGACCAGATATTTTCTGGGTGGCAGAGGACGTACGGTGCTCAAAGCAAAACTCCAAACATGCAGCGGGTTCTACGCGCGCTTGCGTGGCTATGGCGTGAACCAATAGACTGAGCAAATATAAGGGAAGAAAAGGGAATTGACATGAACAACAAGTTCCGCAAATTTTTGAGTGTTTTCGCCGTGCTGGGGGCCCTGACTGCTTATGGCGGAGGGCCCGCATGGGCGGCTGGCCCGTGGTTCGTTTCGCCCTCAGGCAATGACGGCAATAACTGCACCGCGTCGGCGACCGCTTGTCAGACGATCAGCGGCGCGATAGCCAAAGCATCGTCCGGCGACACTATCAATGTCGCGGCGGGGACGTATGCGGAGCAGATAGCCGTCGACAAGAAACTTACGATAAATGGCAGTAATTCCGGGATTTCGGCTGGAGCCGCTGCATGTCACAGAGGCTCGGAGTCTATCGTTGACGGTGGATTTTACATCCACCCCGGCGCCGACGGGACAGTTGTCGACGGATTTACGGTAGAAAACGGGTCTACAAGCGGTAGCCACAACAACGCTTTTACAGTAGGAGACGCGAACGGAGCTGTTTTGAATGTCACGATTCAAAACAACATCATTAAAGATGTCACGACGCCCGCCCAGAGCGGCGGCATAGAGGCTGTGGCTGGGGCAAACAATCTGACGATCAAAGATAACAACATCAACAACAACTGGCGCGGCATATATCTCAATCCGTCGGACGGTGTCACAATTACGGGTAACATAATCGACTCGAACAATGGTTCGGGCGTCGGTATTGGCTCGAGCGGCCAGAGCAATCTGACTATCAGTGGCAACATTATCTCCAACAACAGTGTGGAGGGTTGGGGCATTGATACAGTGGGCGTGAATGTCGTTGCGCACAATAACAGTTTTACCGGCAATGGAGCGGGAGTTGACTGGTACGGTGGCACTACGAACACGATAGACGCGACCAACAACTGGTGGGGCGCGGCCGATGGCCCCGGCGATGTTGGTCCAGGCTCTGGTGATTCCGTCAACAGCACGAACGTTATCTTCGATCCTTTTCTGCAGAGTAGCCCGAACCTGGCCGGGGTGGGGTGCCCGGGCGGTGGCAGTTCGGGCGGCGTTACGGCAATACCGACCTTGAGTACGTCTGGCCTTGCGTTGCTCGCTTTGTTCCTAGCGCTCGGGGGAGGGGTTTTTCTTGCGGCGCGTCGGCACCGACACTAGATATTGTCAAATGTTGTGTTCTGGAGCGTGAGCTCAGGCGGCTCTCTTGAGTCCATCGACAAACTCGGTTCCATCCAGTACGTCGCGTAGGAGGTTGGTTCCGTTGAGGGCTCGCCATCTTCTCTCGGTGGATCGGGCGAGCTGGAGGACCATCGTCAGTCAGGCGACGCGACTGCCGATGGTCCTTGGTCTTCCTGGTGCGCAGCTTCACCGTCGCGAAGGTCGACTCGATCGGGGAAGAATGGGGTCAGGTCTATTATTGAAATATCATTCGCACTGAAAGGTTCGTTTGCCGGTGCTCACGCACGGGTAAGGGGCATAGGTTCGAGGTCTCGTGTGACAACATCGTTTGAGAAGGGGACGGGCGTCCGTCGCGTTATTCGACGCAAACCAGGAGACTCGGCCGAGTGCGTTCAGCCTGCCGTCTTCCCTACGCTGACTATCGCGCATTTGGCATGAAGCGGAGTGACGAGATTCGCCAATGAGTGCGGGCCGGATGCTTTGCAGGCGAACACGGGAGGCTCACACTTCCGTCACCAAAAGCGCAGGACACGGTTCGAAAGCCTTCAAGGAAGGAGTTCACCTTGGGTCCAAATGTGGAGATCAATCTTCATCCTGTACCCGGAGGCTCGCAGCCTGGTTTCGCGTTTTGACCCTGGAGGGGGCAGGCTGACGAGGGCCGGAGTCGGTGCTGGTTTACGACGGTTCCATGAGCATTACAGCCTTGCCAATTCATCAGCCAGGTCCTTGGGCAGTTTGCCAATCCCCGAAAGCAGTTGCTGATGATGCTTGCTATGGAAAGCCGACCCTGGATCAGCCTGGGAAAGGCGTTATTGTGCAAGCTGCAAAAAGCGCAAACGCGCGATCACGGCGTCTTCCACGGCGCTATGGATGGCTGCAGGAAAATCGGCCGGCAGTTCGCTTTCGATTTGTGCCATGGCCTGGTTAGCGCGCGCGGCTGTCTCTTCGATCGCATCGCGGACCAGGGTTCTCGGCAGTCCCGCTTCTTCACCGGTCTGGGAAAAATGCCGCCTCTGGATTTCGCCGATTTTGTAATGCCGGTTGGTGCCGACCGACATGGCGAGCTTCATGTCTTTACGCTCAATCTGGCACGCGGCAAGGCTCGGCTGGGCGGTAAGCACATCATAGAGTGGTGTCAGGTGATAAGTGCCTCCGGATCCCAGGAAAATGCTGAAATTCTTGGCATGGCCATCTGTCGCGCCGATGAGCCAGAACAGCAGTTGCGCTTTGAAGACGGTGGTCTGATCGGTGGCCGGATTATCGCTGCCGTTGAGCAAATCCAGCACCTGGACCAGGCCGGGGCCGCCTTCGCTTTGATATTTCCGGGTCGGCGGTATCGACAGGGCCTGGCAACAATCTTCCTGCGGCAGGCGCAGCAGCCGCCCGTCCTTCGTCCAGCGGCGGTCGAAGCGTTCGATCACAAGCGCCTTGGTCGTGCCGAACGTGCGAATGTCGGCCTTGTTCATTGGCAGGCCGAAGGCGGCGGCGAGTTTCAGGCAGTAATATTCATTCTCGACACTATTGGACAAGTCGATGCCATTTGGCAGCTTGCCGATCTGCGTCTTGAGGATATGGGTGGTCGGTGTTGTGCCGTGCGGTTTGAGCCACCGGTCGTCATGCCAGAGCAGGGCCGTCTTTTCCTGTGCGCCGGCGACTGAAATCCGGAACGGGTCGTCGCGGCCAAGTCCCAGCGGGGCGTGCGCCAGGCCCTTGAGCAGCTTTTCTATGGCGTCATCGCCGACCGGTTCGCCTTTGATGACGGCGGCATCGGCGGTGAAATCGTCATCGGCGGCGGCAAACTGCAGGGCGCCGACACAGTCATGGCCGATGGCGGCAAGCAGGCTGTAGGCGTCGGTGCCGGCGGCGCCGACCGTTCGGCAACCCGCCGGCGCAGCGCATCCGAGTCCGGCAGAAGGTTGTCGAACACGGCGATGACCGGCTCGCCCCGGTAAGCGTCCTCGCGCAGGGGCAGGGAGAGCGAAACCGGCAACGCGTGTTCCCAATCAAGCCAGCCTGGGTCATAGTGAAAGGTGATCGCGCCGCTGGCCGCCTTGTTCAGGTGACCGACAAGGCGGTTGTTCAGAAGAACGCGCAACGGGAGATGGCGGGGACGGCGCGGCATCAGAAGATATCCTCGATATCGGCGCCGCCGCTCTTGGTGCGCGAAACGATGCGGAACTCCAGATCCAGCGCGGCGAGGACGGTGAGAATGGTTTCGAGCCTGGCGGCCGGATTGCCGGTCTCGATCAGGGAAACGGTTTCCTGGCGCAACCCGGCCTTCTCGCCAAGCGCCGTCTGGGTGAGCCCGTGCTTTTTACGGGCGCGGCGCACCACGTTGCCGATTTGTTTGGGTGTACGGGCAAGATCAGTCATGATTTTCTCCAGCTTTATTATGCGCTAATTACGATAAATTTGAAATATCGCATCTAGCGCATATCATTGCCTTATGGTGGTTGTCACATAAAATTACTTTATCCGAAATGCCGCATAAACGAGCCGGTGGGTCGCCCTGTTCGTCACAAAGCCCTTTTGCCTTTTCGAACCAATGGGGTCAGGCGGGTAGGTAAGAATTTTCTGCCATCCTTCAGTCCGGGCAAATATTACGCAAGCCCCGATGCCGCACCTGCCACGCTACGTCGTCCCCAGCGATGTCCAAATCACATGTTTACACGTGGGGAGAGGGCTCCTATTCTTCCTACGCTCTCGCCAACGTACCGGGAAAGGCGCAAACGCGGCTAGAGCACCGGGACGAGCGGGCGCAACATTTCGAATCACGCGTGGAGCACGAACCATGAACCGCTGGGACGAACGCTACAGTGCCGAGGATTATGCCTACGGCCCGGAACCCAATGACTTTCTGGCCGCGCACGCCCATAAGCTGCCTGCCGGCCGCATCCTGTGCCTGGCCGAGGGTGAAGGCCGTAACGCGGTCTTCCTGGCCTCGTTGGGTTACCAAGTCACGGCTGTGGACCAGTCCGCCGTGGGCATGCGGAAAGCGCGCAAGCTGGCGGAACAAAAAGGCGTGACGATCGATACGATCGTGGCCGACCTGGCCGAATTCGCGATCGCGCGCAATACCTGGGACGGCATTGTCTCGATTTCCGCCCATGTGCCCGGGAGTATTCGCAAAGGCTTGCATCACCGCGTGGTCGCGGGGCTCAAACCGGGCGGCGTCTTCCTGCTCGAGGCCTATACGCCGCGGCAACTCGAAACGGCCGGCAAGGGCGGACCCGGCCCGGACCAACGCGAACGGTTCATGACCCTCGCCGAACTGCACCAAGAGCTGGACGGGCTCGACTTCGAAATCGCCAGGGAAACCGAGCGCGAAGTCAACGAGGGAACGTACCACTCGGGGCCCGGGGCCGTCGTGCAGATCATTGCCCGAAAGCCTGCCACTGCAAACCATTCTGCTTAATGCAGAAGGCCGTTTGGGCGCAGTCGTTTCCGCGGCCTGCTACAGCGCGGCAGTGAGCTTGCCGCACTTGTCGGTCAGGCGCGTGTTCTCGCTATAGTCCACGGGACACTCGATGATGGTGACCGTATTCTGTGCAAGCGCTTCCTCGAGCGCGGGCAGGATCCATATCCGGTTGCCGGGCACACAAGCGCCTCCTATACTGCCGTTCGCCGCCGAGGCGTCTACCCCAGGGTCGCCCGGCATCGCCCATGCAGAGGAGAACGTTGATGAAATCCCGAGCCGCCGTTGCCTTCGCACCCGCGAAGCCGCTCGAAATCGTCGAACTCGATGTCGCGCCGCCTAACGCCGGCGAAGTGCTCGTGCGGATCGTCGCCACCGGTGTATGCCACACCGACGCCTTTACCCTGAGCGGCGAGGATCCCGAAGGCATTTTCCCGGCGGTGCTTGGACACGAGGGCGGCGGCATCGTCGAGGAAGTCGGCGAAGGGGTTACCAGCGTCAAGCCAGGCGACCACGTCATTCCGCTCTACACGGCCGAATGCGGCAAGTGCAAGTTCTGCCTCTCGGGCAAGACCAACCTGTGCCAGGCGGTGCGCACCACCCAGGGCAAGGGCCTGATGCCGGATGGCACCACACGCTTTTCGCTCGACGGCAAGCCGATCTTTCACTACATGGGCACAAGCACCTTCAGTGAGTACACCGTCGTGCCGGAGATCTCGCTCGCGGTCATCAACAAGGAAGCACCACTGGAGCAAGTGTGCCTGCTCGGCTGCGGCGTCACCACGGGCATCGGTGCGGTGAAGAACACGGCCAAGGTGGAGCCGGGCAGCACGGTCGCCGTGTTCGGCCTCGGCGGCATCGGCCTCGCCGTCATCCAGGGTGCGGTGATGGCCAAGGCCGGTCGGATCATCGCCGTCGACCTCAACCCGGGCAAGTTCGAACTCGCCCGACAGATGGGTGCCACCGACTGCGTGAACCCGAAGGAGCATGGCGATACGCCGATCCAGGCCGTCATCGTCGAGATGACTGACGGCGGCGTGGACTACAGCTTCGAGTGCATCGGCAACGTGGATGTGATGCGCGCCGCGCTGGAGTGCTGCCACAAGGGCTGGGGCGAGAGCACGATCATCGGTGTCGCCGGTGCGGGACAGGAAATCCGCACCCGCCCGTTCCAGCTGGTGACCGGACGGGTATGGCGCGGCTCGGCCTTCGGCGGCGTGAAGGGCCGCAGCCAGCTGCCCGGCATGGTGGAGCAAGCCATGACCGGCGAGATCGCCCTCGACCCGTTCATCACGCACGCGATGCCACTCGAGCGAATCAACGAAGCCTTCGACCTCATGCACGAAGGTAAATCCATCCGTACCGTGATTCATTTCTGAGATGGAACGCGTCGAATCCCATGCCTGCTTCGGCGGCACGCAAACGGTCTGGGCACATGATTGCGAGACATTGGACTGCCCGATGCGCTTTGGCGTATACCTGCCCCCGCAGGCGGAAAAACAGCCTTGTCCGGTGCTCTACTGGCTTTCGGGCCTGACCTGTACCGAACAGAACTTCATCGCCAAGGCGGGTGCTCAGCGCTTCGCCGCGGAACACGGCCTGATCATCGTTGCTCCCGACACCAGCCCGCGTGGCGAGGACATCGCCGACGATGACGCCTACGACCTCGGCCAGGGCGCGGGCTTTTACCTCAATGCCACGCAATCCCCGTGGTCGCAGCATTTCCGCATGTACGACTACGTGGTCGAGGAACTGCCACGCCTGGTCGAGCGACATTTCCCTGTGAATGAATTTCGCGGCGTGAGCGGCCACTCGATGGGCGGGCACGGAGCGCTTGTCGTGGCCTTGAAGAATCCGGATCGCTACCGCAGCGTCTCGGCATTTTCGCCGATCGTTGCGCCGTCGCGGGTGCCGTGGGGCGAAAAGGCGTTCACGGCCTACCTGGGTCAGGACCGCGATGCCTGGAAGGCGTGGGATGCCTGCGAGCTGATCGCCGGCGGCGCACGCGTTCCGGAAATCCTCGTCGACCAGGGCACGGGCGACGACTTTCTTGCGAAACAGTTACGACCCGATCTGCTGCGCGACGCCTGCGACCAGACCGGTCAGCCGCTGGAGCTGCGCCTCCAACCGGGCTACGACCACAGCTACTATTTCATTGCCACGTTCATCGGCGAGCACATCGCTCATCACGCAAAAGCGCTGACATAAGGCGCCAACATTATGATCACCACTGCAGGGTAGTGCGCTGTTTACGCCGATCTCGATTACCGATGGCATGTTCAACAACGACGTGATGACCTTGTTCGGCTAAAGCATCAGTCCTGGGGGAGCATCATGGTCATTCGCATTTCGAAGGTGGCGATGGTGGCGGCCATCGCGCAAAGATCTAGGCCGTGATCGGGCTCATACTCGGTTTCCTGCTCTGGCAGGTTGGCTTCATGACCATCGGCGGCGAATGGTTCGGCATGTGGCAGTTGCAGTACTGGAATGGTGTGTCAAGCGCTTTCCGCTTTGTCATGGTGATCATGGCGGTACTTATCTTCGTGGTGATGCCCGACGGGGATCTGGCACCGCTGGGCGGGTAGAACCGATAGCGCATTCCGACTGGGCAGCTGTCTTTGCGGTTAACCACGGACACCCGATGGTGGGACGCGATGCGAGATTCTGGCGCTATCGGGAACGGTACGGTGTGATTAAGTTGACAGCGTTGTCAAGCAGTGTTAATCCATGTGAATAAAATGGAGTTGTATAGTAATAAGAAAAATTTCCTCTTGAATTTTCACGGCTGAAAAACCGGGAGGCAGTAATGAGCTCACGGAAATTCATTCGAGCGTTCGCAATCACCGCGGTGGTGGGTATCTGCATGCTGGCCACCAGCGAGCCGGCTTTTGCGCAGGATAAGGCCGTCCAAATCAAACTCGGCAAATACGAATACATGGGACAGTGCGCCGCGTGTCACGGTCCCCACGGAAAGGGGGACGGTCCGGTAGCGGAGGTTCTGACGCAAAAGCCGAGCGATCTCACGCGGATTGCAAAAAGCTATGGTGGTACCTTCCCCACCGATGAGATTTATCAAATCATCGACGGCCGCAAGATGAGCAGTCCACACGGCGATCGACAGATGCCGGTCTGGGGCTTTCGATATATGGAAAGCGCCGTTGCACAGGCCGGTAAGGTTCCTCACGACGTGGACGCTCAGGAACTCATGGAAGGACGTATCACGGCGTTGGTGCAATATCTGGAGTCGATCCAGGCAAAGTAGTGCCCTGATCGTGCTGTTCAGGGCCGCCCGGTTTGGTCGACGGCCACGGGTGAGCCCTGACTGCGACACGGTGAGTCGGAACTCTGGTAGTCAGAGGTACAAGACGCTTCAGGTGCTCGATCCTACTCTCCCTTTCAATTTCCTCGAAAGGCAGATCGACGATCCGCCAGAGATCGGCGATCTTAATCGGGTCCTCCCGTAGGCTGATCCAGCAGCAGCACGTGCCGCGCCTGACCAGCCCACACCCGTGAAAGGACCAGCCCGTGGCTGATGCTCGGAACGTCAAGGCTACACGGCCTTTTCCATCACCGCCGATACGCGGTAGTCCAGACCAACTGGAATCCACGCCAGCCGCCATCTGTCAAGCCAGCCAAGAATTAATCCGTCAAAAATGCCGATCATCTGGCATTCCTCCGCAGTTGTCCTTGATCAGCCGACACCGCTAACAGTGTGACCTGGCTGAGCGGTCCTGTTACCGGCGCCGATTATAGATAAGGACTCTGAACGTGGACGCGCATTGACGCAGATCAAGCTCGGTCGAGTTCTCGTCTTTCATGAACCGATGATATGGCGTGAAAAGTCGTGCAGCATTGTGTTGAAATATAAGGGAATGATTTGAAAACGTCGGTGCGGGCTTCCATAACCCGCGTCTGCAGGGCAGACTCGACAGCCGCGATGCAGGCAATTCAGGCCTTAACCCAACTGCCGCCGCCAGGATGCAGTGCGAGGAATCGAAAGATACCCGACGACCCGGGATGTGAAGAGACACAATGAACATTGAACTGGCTTATGGCCACAGCGGAATCACCCTGGAAATCCCCGATGACGTCACCGCGACGGTCATTCGCAAGACGCCGTTGCCTGTGCCGGACGACCCGGCTGCGGTCATCGAGCGGGCGCTGGACAATCCGGTGGGGGCGCCTCCGCTGGTCCAGAATGCGACCGGTGCGCGCACCGCGTGCATCCTGATTTGCGACATCACGCGCCCCGTGCCGAACCGTCTGTTTCTCCGACCGATTATCGAGCGTCTGCTGTCGGCCGGCGTACCCGCCGCGGGGATCACGGTTCTCGTCGCGACCGGGCTGCACAGGCCCAATCTGGACGAAGAATTGGCCGAGCTGATAGGAGATCCGTGGGTGCTGGAGAAGGTGGCCTGTGTCAATCACTACGCTCGTAATGACGAGGACCACGTCATGTTCGGGAGCACGGCCAGGCGTGGCGTCCCGGTGGGTATCGACAAGCGCTTCGTCAACGCCGACGTCCGCATAGCCACCGGGCTTGTCGAACCGCATTTCATGGCGGGCTATTCGGGTGGGCGGAAAGTCGTCGCGCCCGGGGTGGCGCATCATTCCACCATCAGGACGTTTCATTCCGCGCGGTTCATGGAGGATCCCCTGGCCACGAGCTGTAATCTCGACGGAAACCCGCTCCACGATGAGCAACTGGACATCGTGGGCATGCTGGGCGGCACCCTCTATGGACTCAATACGGTAATCGATGAATCACGCAATTTAATCTTCGCCAATTTTGGGGAGATCATCGAAAGCCATGCTGTGGCTGTGTCCTTTGTGCGTCAGTCCATCGAGGTGAAGGTCGGCCGCAAATTCGATGTGGTGGTCACCAGCGCCGCGGGTTATCCGCTTGACCGCACGTATTACCAGACGGTCAAGGGTATGGTGACGCCCCTGGATATTCTCGCCGACGGGGGCACTCTGATCATCGCCGCGGAGTGCGGCGAAGGCCTGGGGTCGCAGGAATTCAGGAAGGCGCAGCAACGATTGGTAGAACTCGGGCCGGACGCCTTTCTGTCCACCCTTCTGAAGAAGGAACTCGCGGACGTCGACGAATGGCAGACCGAGATGCAGCTAAAGCCCATGCGTGTCGGCAGGATTATTCTGGTGGCTTCGACGTTGACGGAAGAGGACCGGCGACTCACCGGTGTGGACTGCCGGGATGACCTCAACGAGACACTGCGAACGGTGCTGCGGGAAACCGGCACTCGCGAATGTGCCGTGGTGCCGGAAGGACCCTATGTCGTGCCGTTCCATGGAACGGCCTGAATGGCGCGGCATCTTCATCTCGATCCGCTGGGCGGAATCGCCGGCGACATGTTCGCGGCGGCCATGCTTGATGTGATGCCGGAGCTGGAAGATCGCGCAACCGGGCTCGCCGCGGTGCTGCTGGGGGACGAGACGAAGGTCGAGATTGCGAGGCAGTCCGTAGGTGGATTTTTTGGATGCCGCGTAAAGTCGTTGTGCAGGGAGACGGAACGCCACCGCCACCTGCGTGATATTGTCGAAATGATCGAGGCCTGTGATGCCTTGAGCGACCGTGGCCGGGCCATTGCCGTGGACATCTTCCGGCGCCTGGCCGAGGCCGAGGCCGCCGTCCACAATACCCGTGTGGACGAGGTCCATTTCCACGAGGTCGGCGCGGCCGACGCCATTCTGGATATCGCGCTGGCCGGTCTGTTGATCGATGCGGCTGATGCCCGGACCTATTCCATCGGGCCGCTTCCAATGGGCGGAGGAACGGTGCAGACGGAACACGGTGTTATGCCGGTGCCCGCACCCGCCACCGCGAGGCTGCTGGAAGGCTTTGTGGTTCACGATGACGGCATTGGCGGTGAGCGGGTCACGCCGACCGGCGCCGCGATCCTGGCTCATCTTAAATCGCGCATGGTCGATGTGGCGCCGCCAGGTCGTTTCGGCCGCAGCGGCATGGGGTTCGGAACCCGGACGCTTCCTGACCGCCCTAACGCGCTTCGCGTCGTGGAGATAACCGGCATCGCGGATGGCGCGACCGATTCCGCGGGAGGACGGGACACCGTCATGACGGCGACGTTCGAGGTGGACGACCAGACGCCGGAGGATCTCGCCCACGCGCTGGACCGGATCAGAGCGACGGCGGGCGTTTTGGATGTCGTTCAATACACCGCTACCGGAAAGAAAGGCCGCGTGGTCGCCTGCGTACGGGTGCTGTGCGAGCCGGCGGCGCGCGCTCAGGTTCTGGACGAAATTTTCGTTCAAACCACCACCCTCGGCATTCGCGAACAGTGGGTGGCGCGAAGCGTCCTCGGACGCAAACTGACCGGGAAAGAAGGCGTGCCCGTCAAGATCGCCGATCGCCTGGGCCGCAAGACGTGCAAGGCGGAATTTGATGTATTGACGCAGAAGGCCCACGATCATGCGTCCCGGGAGGCGTTGCGCAGACGGGTGGAACAGGATGACTGAAGCGCGAAATGAAGTGCTGGCCGACGTGTTGCGGCGCATCGATCGGCCGGCGATCGCCGTCAGTGGCGGTGTCGACAGCATGACACTGGCTGCGTTTGCTCATGAATTGCTGCCGGCCGTCACCATGGTGCACGCAATCTCGCCCGCGGTGCCCGAAAGCGCGACAAGCCGGGTGAAGCAGTTCGCCGCCGAGCGTGGCTGGGGGCTCCGCCTGGTTGATGCCCGCGAGTTCGAGGATGCCCGCTACCTCGCCAATCCGGCCAATCGCTGTTTTTTCTGCAAGACCAATCTGTACGGTACGATGGCGCGAGTGGCCGGTGGCACATTGGTGTCCGGCACCAATCTCGATGATCTGTCGGATTGGCGGCCCGGACTGCAGGCGGCCAAGGACTATGCTGTGCGCCATCCGTTCGTGGCTGCCCGTTTCACGAAGAGCGATGTCAGAGCGTTGGCGGCGCGGTTGGATCTTGGCGAAATCGCGGAATTGCCCGCCTCGCCCTGTCTTTCAAGCCGCATCGAAACGGGTCTCATGATCGAGTCTGCCATGCTGCGACGGGTCGACGCCGTTGAGTCTCACGTGCGAGCTGCCTTTGGCGTCGCCACGGTGCGTTGTCGCAGGCGGGCAGGCGGGTTCGTGCTGGAACTCGACCCCGCGACGCTCGCGGCAATGGGGGAGGGCCAGCGCGAAGCGATGGCCGCCGACATATCGGCAATTGCCGGCGAGCGCGTGGCGCTCGAGCCCTATCGCCGTGGTAGTGCATTTTTGCGGGGCGTCCAATGAGCACCGCCAGGGACGCCGAGATCAATTTCGACTGGGGACGCGCCGAGCGGATCGGCCTCAGTGAAACGGTTTTGAGTGAAGGCAAGTCGCCCGGGCAACTGCAAGCTATCGCCGAAGCGGTGAGGGCACGCAACGCGCGCTGCCTGTTCACCCGCCTGTCGCCAGAAGGCGCGGCCACACTCGGTGATATCGACTACCATGAGCTTTCCCGTACCGGGATTGTCGGTAAAAGTGAGCAGCCAGCGGGTGTCGCGCGGGTCTGCATCGTCACCGCCGGCACATCGGATGCGCCCGCCGCCTGGGAAGCGGCCCGAACCCTCGCCTTCCATGGTCATGGCGCCAGCACGATATTCGATGTCGGGGTGGCCGGTCTGCACCGGCTCTTGAACAGGCTCGGCGATATCGCGCGGCATGAGGTCATCATCGTCGTGGCGGGTATGGATGCGGCGCTCGCCACCGTGGTCGCCGGTCAGGTGGGCTCGCCCGTGATTGGTGTGCCCACCTCTATTGGATACGGTGCCGCCCGGGATGGTACAGCGGCGCTGAATGCCATGCTGGCAAGCTGCGCCGCTGGGCTCACCGTGGTCAACATCGACAATGGCTTCGGCGCCGCCTGCGCCGCTATCCGGCATCTGGCACGCGCGGGCCTATGAGTCGTGGGCCGGGCACCGGCTGCGGGCTTATCTCACACTAACCCGAATCCGCTGTACCGCGTTGTTCCCCATCCCCTGGTAATTCCACGGTGCTTCGTCGGGCTGCACATCCCCTGCGGCGTCGGTTGCCCGGCAGGCGAGTTCGTGTTCACCGGGGCTAGCGTCCCACTCAAACGACCATCCCCGCCACGCGAAGTCACCAGCGGAGTCGCTGAGTCTCGCTTCCCGCCAGCGGCCGTCCACGGCGACTTCGACCCGCTCGACGGGTCCGCTGCCCGACCAGGCGCGACCGGCGAGGGTAATATGGCCGGAATCGACGACGCGGTGGCGGGAGAAGAACTCGGGTATTCCCGGCGGAATCATCAGTGCGCGCACCCTGATCCTCTGAACGGCCTCGCCGGGATCGTCGGCGTCCTTCTGATAGTGATAGGCGACGGCCTGCTGGAAGCCGGCGAAAGGTTCCGTTACGACCTCGATCGCGGTCAGCCATTTCACGCTTGTCATGCCGTACCAGCCGGGAACGACCAGGCGCAGCGGGGATCCGTGCTGCGGTTCGAGCGGCCGGCCGTTCATCTCGTAGGCGAGCAGCACCTCGGCCCGGGTTGCCTCGGACACTGACAGGCTGCGCGCATAGGTTTGTTCTTCGTCGCCCTGGATGCCGCGGTCGGCGCCGTGGAACACCACTTCGATCGCCTCGGAATCAAGGCCGGCTTCCTGGAGCAAAGGCCGCAGCGGGGTCCCCGTCCATTCGGCGGTACCGATCGCCTCGCCCAGCCACGGCACGCTGACGGGGCGCGGGCTCAACAGGCCGCGCTCGTTCCCGGCGCATTCCAGGGTGACTGGTAAGGTTCGCCGGGGCAGTGCGCGGATGTCGTCTAGGGTCAGTTCCATCGGTGTGCGCAGACGCCCGCCGATTCGAAGGCGCCAGCTCGTGGGGTCTATTTGCGGAATGTCCCAGTGGACGAGGAGAAAGTGCAGTCCGGTTGGCGTAAGGTCGTAACGCATCGCCTCGAGTGGCATGCCCCGATTGCGAAACGCAAGCTGCAGTTCCTCCGGCAGCAGGGGGCCGTCGGTCGGCTCCAACGCGTGCGGTGTTGCGGTAAAATCAACATCACTATTCGTGGCCATGATCTCCTCCGCATGTCTCCATCGATGGGCCGCCACGGACAGGTCATGCCGGGCACGGGCTATCGCTGACGGCCTTTGCCTGCCAGTATTCCATCGACGACAGGATACGCTCGGGAGCGGTGTTACGCGACCGGGCGTGCTTGCCAGGGGTGGGTTGCAATAGCCCGCGGCGTTGCCAATGGCGGCCGGCTAACTGTAACCAGCCAATCTAAGAAGCACTGGCCTCAGGACGGCGTTTCAAGGGCATTTGAAACGCCGTACCTGTTGTCGCAAATGGCCGGCGCACGGCGGCCGCCAGATCTCGACCATCCGATGCCAGGTTACGGCTGCGCGCCGGGGCCTATTCGTCAGGATAGGGCAAGGTCGAAGCGATCGGCGTTCATGACCTTGTTCCAGGCCGCCACGAAGTCGGCCACGAATTTTTGCTGCGCGTCGTCGGAGCCATAGACTTCCGCAATGGCGCGCAGTTGCGCGTTCGAGCCGAAGATGAGGTCGACCCGGGTGCCGGTCCACTTCAGTTCACCCGTTTTTCGGTCGCGCAGTTCGAACACATCCTGGTCGGCCGAGGTCGCCTTCCACGCCATGCCCATGTCGAGCAGGTTGACGAAGAAGTCGTTGGAGAGGGTCTCCGGCCGCCTGGTGAAGACGCCGTGTTGGGACTGCCCG
Organism: uncultured Gammaproteobacteria bacterium; assembly: GCA_963713445.1. GTDB lineage: Bacteria > Pseudomonadota > Gammaproteobacteria > Competibacterales > Competibacteraceae > CAVQMB01. The sequence continues at coordinate 126,824 of CAVQMB010000007.1, forward strand.
TGGTTCGCACCCAGGACGCGCAGGCCGCCGATGAGAACCGTCATCTCCGGTGCGGTCAGCGTCAGCAATTGCGCCTTGTCGATCAGCAGTTCCTCCGCTGAAACGGCATATTTGGCCTTTTGGTAGTTGCGGAACCCGTCCGCGACCGGCTCGAGCACGGCGAAGGCGTCGACGTCGGTCTGCTCCTGGGTCGCGTCGGTGCGGCCCGGCGTGAAGGGAACCTCGACGTCTTGCCCGGCCTTCCTCGCGGCCTGCTCGACGGCGGCTGATCCGCCGAGGACGATCAGATCGGCAAGCGAGACGTTCTTGCCACCGGACGCGGAGGCGTTGAACGCGTCCTGAACGCCCGCAAGGGTTTCGAGTACTTGCGCCAGTTGGGCCGGTTGGTTGACCTCCCAATCCTTCTGCGGACTAAGCCGGATGCGTGCCCCGTTCGCTCCACCGCGCTTGTCGGAGCCGCGGAAGGTCGCCGCCGAGGCCCAGGCGGTCGCGACCAGTTGGGAAACGGATAGGCCCGATGCGAGGATCCTGGCCTTGAGGTCGGCGATGTCCTTGGCGTCGATCGGCTTGTGATCGACGGCGGGGACCGGATCCTGCCACAGCAGTTCCTCCGCCGGAACCTCCGGGCCGAGATAGCGCGAGCGCGGGCCCATGTCGCGGTGGGTCAGCTTGTACCACGCCCGGGCAAAGGCATCCGCGAACTCGTCCGGATTCTCGTGGAAGCGCCGCGAAAGCTTCTCGTAGGCCGGGTCGAACCGCAGGGAGAGGTCGGTGGTCAGCATGGTCGGCTTGCGATGCTTGGACGGGTCTTGCGCATACGGCACCGATTCCGGGGCATCCTTCGCCACCCATTGGTACGCACCGGCTGGGCTCTTGGTCAGTTCCCATTCGTAGCCGAACAGGTTCTCGAAGAAGTGGTTGCTCCACTTGGTTGGCGTTTGGGTCCAGGTGACTTCCGGGCCGCCGCCGATGGTGTCATCGCCCATGCCGCTGCCGAAGCTGCTCTTCCAACCTAGACCCTGCTGCTCGAGGCTGGCGGCTTCGGGCTCCGGCCCTACCAGCGACGCATCGCCGGCGCCATGGCTCTTGCCGAAGGTGTGACCGCCGGCGATGAGCGCGACGGTCTCCTCGTCGTTCATGGCCATGCGGGCGAAGGTCTCGCGGATGTCCCTGGCGGCAGCGACCGGGTCCGGTTCGCCGTTCGGGCCTTCCGGGTTCACATAGATCAGACCCATCTGTACGGCCGCGAGGGGATTTTCGAGATCCCGGTCACCGCTGTAACGCTTGTCGCCAAGCCAGCTATCCTCGGCGCCCCAGTAGGTGTCCTCGTCGGGCTCCCAGACATCGGCGCGGCCGCCGCCGAAGCCGAAGGTCTTGAAGCCCATCGACTCCAGCGCGACGTTGCCGGCGAGGATTATCAGGTCGGCCCAGGAGATCTTGTCGCCGTATTTCTGCTTGACCGGCCAGAGCAGCCGGCGCGCCTTGTCGAGGTTCACGTTGTCCGGCCAACTGTTGAGCGGCGCGAAGCGCTGCAGGCCGGCACCGGCACCACCGCGGCCGTCGCCGATGCGGTAGGTACCGGCGCTGTGCCATGCCATCCGGATGAAGAGCGGCCCGTAGTGGCCGAAATCCGCCGGCCACCAGCTCTGCGAGTCCGTCATCAGCCCGTGGAGGTCCTGCTTCAGGGCCTTAAGGTCGAGCTTCTTGAACGCTTCCGCGTAATTGAACGCCTCACCCATGGGATTGGACAGGGAAGAGTTCCGGTGCAGCATCTTGAGGTTTAACTGGTTCGGCCACCAGTCACGGTTGGACTGACCGCCAACGGTCGTGTGGTGCATGAACGGGCATTTGTCAGCGTTCTCGCCAGTACTTTCGGTGGTCGCCTGCGTTGGGGTTTCGGACATGGCTGGTCTCCATAAACAGGGTTAGGCATTCACCGCGCCGGAACGCGTGTAACCGGAAATTCCACCGCTACCCGGATGGATCGATCCGAAGTCCTATTAAATATTTCACCCTGCACCTCACTGTGTAAAATTGATTATGTGAATCATGGTGATTGAAATAGCCTATCCGTTTTATGAGGCATTCCGCTGCACGTCGGTATCTGCATCCGCGTGGGGACTTGCCACGGAGGCGGTATCGCATTCACCTTATGGTTTCGAACGGTGCAACGCCTGGAGTTCCATCGACCTTCCGATAGTGCCCTCGTGGGTCTGTATTCCGCGACGGGTCATCGCAGCTCTTCAGTGCATCTTGGCGCTAAGATCTATTTTTCCCATTGGTAGATATATCTGACACATCCGTCTGCCGTGGTGGCCTTTATCTGGAATTGTTCGTGGTCGTTGCCATATCCACTCCCAGGCGCCGATAACACCCCTTTCCAGCGCACGGACTTTTCGCCATTCCAGCGGATCCTCAACGCCCCGGTAATGTCTTTGGCGCTGCTCGCCCCACCGCATTTGGTCGTGGCGTCATCCATATAGATGTTCAGATAGCCATTACCTGAGATGGTGAAGTGGCCCGTCAAGGCCGCGGTCATGGGGTATTTCCTGCCAGGCTCCAGATATTGCGGCGGGTTTGACCAGTTTCCGGTAACCGAATAACGCCAATAGGGTTTCGAGCATTTTGGCTTGCTCTCGGAAAGGGTAAATGCCCCCGCTGAGAGGCTCAAGCTGGTGACATAACACTCGTGGTCATTGATGTGCGGGTCGACCCAGACGATCTTGTTCACCATTGTCCAGTGACCACCCTTGGGTTTGGCGGCCGCTTTCCCGGCTTGCGATTTGGCACGCTGCGGCGCGGACGTACGCTTTGGTACGGCGATTTTTGTGGCATTCGCACCAGGCAATTGAGAATAGGCCTCGACCAGCGGAGCCAGCGCGCGATACCGGTTCCGCATGTCGTGAATCGCCGGCCGGATGGACTTTCTTTCGTCTTCGATAAGGCGGATGAGCTTGTCGACCTTTTTGACGCGCCGATTGTCTTTCTCGATGACTTTCATGTTCTTTGACAGGGCAATCGCGAACGGATCGAGGATCCCTGGCCGAGGCCGGAGCCTGATAATCAATTCCATAACGGTATCGCGAATTTGCTGTTTGGATGCCGTCCTGCGCTGGTGCTGCAGCTTTTTCAAAGCCTGGCTCATGCTGTCCCACGCAGCACGGCGTTCCTGGAGCATGACCTGCAGTCGTTGCTGGTAGGTTCTGACCGGATTGGAGGTCAGGCGCCCACCCTGCTCGAGGGTCTTGCGCAGGTCTTCAATATTCCAGCCCACGACCTTGTAGTCGTTGCGCCAACCATCGGGATTTTGCAGCGATTTCTGCAAGGTCCTGTCGATGCGTTTGACGATATAGTCGACATGCTCCTGTTGGCTGGCGAGGGCCGTCGCGGGCAAAACGGCGAGAAAAACGATCGCCAGAAACGAGCTGAATGTTGAGAGCTTCATAATTTCGATCCTTTAATCAGCCATGTCCGTTGTCAGGGCGTCCTGGCTTTTGGCATGGGAGCCTCTGAGGCAAGAGTTCGAGCGACTATTTACTTTTGGTCTCCGTGTGGCGGTTCAGATATTTCGCATAGCGTGCCGCGAGCTTGACGCCGTTGCGGTCGAGGGATCGCAGGATTTCAACGATCTCCTCGTCATAGCCGCTGTCAGCGATGCTAAGCTTTCTTCCGTCCTTGAGGACCAATTCCATGCCCGTGCGGTCGCGCGCCAGAAGCAGCGCCCCGGCGCCTCCGTACTGGCCCTTCGAGATCATGAAGGGGGCCAGGAGATAGAGCCATTTCGGCAAGCCGCGCCGATAGCGGCGCACGGCCTTGATCGTATCGAAGGGGACATCGCGCCGGGAGAATGCGGAGGAGATCACAAGCTTGTCGGGCTTGATCAGAATCCAGTAGCTGGCGTGAAGCGCACCGATGATCCAAAAGCTCGAACAAATCAGAGCCATGGGCCACAACACAACGGATGAAGGGTGGATCGCGCCCCACCTGGGTTCGCTAATCGTGGCCCAGATCGGCCACGCAAAGAACAGGGACGACAGGATAAAGCCGATCCAGTCCGGAGCGACCTGAGATTGTCCCGCATCATATTGCAATGCGCCTGCCGGAACCCTGACGGCCGGCAGGTAGATATAGATGGCGAGCGATCCCGCGAACAGCAAGGCGCCAAGCACATACCGGTCATATCCGATCATGGTCAGCGCCACGATCAGCACCGCCATGACGACGATTCGTCGGAGGAATTCCCTTCGGCCTGATTTCGTCACGGAACGACATCCCTGATGGACAAACCGAAAGGGATGATAACCGACATCCCTGATGGAATGGACAAAAGGCGCTTGCGGGGTTGGTCTTAGCGGCGTGATGCGGTGTTGCTGAGGGGGTGAAATCGCGCCCCGATCGGCCTGAAAGCTGCCCACAATCAGCGTTCAGCGAGGAATTTGGCGGCATTGCCGCTGACGTTTTACTTGTGCAAATCGAAAAACGCTTTAGCCACCTGATCGCAAAACTGTATCTCGTAAGTGGCATGGTAGGAGCTGAGGTAGGTCATGGGATCGGCTGTCTTTACGTCGCCATAGGTCTGCTCTATGCGGGGATTTACATTCACGAGTGAGACATTGGTTGCCCCCCGGCTGGTAAAATCATCAAACGCCATTTGTGCATTAAAAAATTTGACGACCGGGTCTGCCTTGGCAGCACACAAGATGGTAGGGGCTTTGGGGTTCCAGCCGAACAAGTCCTGTTTTTTTGCAGCAATGATGGTGCCGTTGGCGGGATTGGTGGCCAGGTCATGCAGGTAAGCGGGCTTGAACATGGCGTGCATGGCCTCCATCGGTGTGCCGCCGGGAAGTTTTTTCCAATCGGCCGGATAGTTCACCATAGGCAACAGCGTTGCTATATAGCTGTCATACGGTGCTTTAAAGACATCCGAAGCCTTGGCGTACACATCACCATAAACTTTCTGCCAGGACGTGATCTGGAACGGCACCAAGGCCTGCACACCGCCAATCGGATGGCTGACCCCGTCGATCAGCGCTTGAGAGACCGCGTAAGGGCCGGCCAAATCCGCCGCTGCCACCAAATTGAACTCACCGGTATTTTGCTTTTCGATGGCGCGCTGCGCCGCCATTGCCGCGTGACCGCCTTGCGAAAAACCAGTCAACATGACTTTGCCATTGAGCGCCAGACCAAGCGCCGGTGCTGCGTTACGTGCCGCCCGAATCGAGTCGATGACCACACTGGCCTCCGAATCCGCGTGCATGTAGGGGTGGTACGGATAGCGGGAAAGCGCGTAACCCAGGTAGTCGGTCGCCACGACCGCGTAGCCATGCGCGGCATAGATGGTCATCAAAAGCTGGGTTTCCAGAAGGCTGGTATCGGCGTTGGTGTGGGACTTTTCAGCGGCCGTGCCCCGGGCATACGCAACCAGAGGATACGGTCCGGCCGGGCAGTTGACGCCGCTGGGAACCAGTACGGCAGCGGACGCATTGGTCATCTCACCTGGTTGCACGCCGGGTGTTTGGTAATTGATCTGCCACACCGTGACATTGCATTGCGAGGTATCGGTCAAGGACTTCAGGGCGGGCAGCGAGGCAATTGTCGCATTAAGCTGCGTGACAGTGCCCGTGCCTTTTATCACCGGCACACCAATCAGTTTCCCGCGCGTGGTGAGGGGATTGCTGCTGGCACTGGCAGCTAAAACAACTGATACAACGAGCGCCAGGCTAACGGATTTAATCTGGAATGTCATTATGTTAGTCCCTTGTGACGTTAATAATCATCCGCAATGAGATGCCACTTTCCTGCGTCCATGTCTCCCGATTCAGTTCGGTACACACCGTCTCATATGTATAGGCAGTAACATCATGCTTGTCGATGACACCTGAAGATGTATCTTTGTGGTGGCGGGCTTGGAAACAGAGGAGTTTGTTGCAATCCAGTTTGCCACCGTAAAGCCATTCAGAATTGAGGAGCGGTGACCGGCAGCTTCGTGGAATCGATGCCTTCGCACAGTGCATTGTCCACCGTCAGGTTGCCGCTGGCGTCAAGTTTCACCGTCCAGATCGTGTCGTAGTCGGCGCCCGGCCAAGTGGCCAGGTGTGAGCTGCGGGAGAATACCTACGCCATAGCTGTTGAGGAGCGCATTAATCAACGGCTTGATTCGACTGGACTCCCACGCCACCAGCACGGTTTTATTGGAGAGCTTGCCCCCAGTAAAGAAAAAGTCACTGGTGAGCTGGGATTGGTTCGGATCAAATAACGAGAAGGAGGAAACCAGGTAATAGGGCAAATTATTGGCGACAGCATAAGGCATTACCGTTAATGAGGGTCTGACATACGAAACGCTTTTGGTGGCACTTATGGGATACCACTGTGCCGGGTCTACCGAATAAACCACGTCTGGGCGATTGATTTTGTTTGCCAATGCGTGGGGAAGGTCCAGCGCGCGCCATTGCCCTGCGCCTACATAGTTGCCGTCGTCAAATTTCATCCCCGGATCCGGATGGGCCTCCGCATGCCGAATAATGTAAATCGTTTCATTGGTATTGCTGTTTGTCGGAACTGCGGCGCCATCAACGCCTCCGGTACGTACGGTGCTGAAGTAGGGCTGCTGTGTGTGGGTACATGAAGCGCTGAATGACGGATGCGATGGCAGTACGGGGTAAGTGGTGAGCGGCTTCAGTTTGCTGTCGTAGGTCACCAGACTGACATCCCCCGACGGGGTGATTGACACCACATAGACATCGTTGGCGTCCACATAGCTCGTTGGAAGCATCAGGCTGGAACCATAGCTGTGATTGATATAGGCCAGCATGGCGCGGGTAGTCTCCCACGGCGCGGAGAAAACATAATAGCCACCAAAGGCGTTTGGCCGGGACTGATGCTGTTTGATGATGCCCGATATCAGGGCCCCGTTACGGTTCTTCGTGTCGTCGAACACCAGCCCCTTGCAAGTAGAGCAGTAACCGAGGGTTTTAGTGGGATCCGCAACGCCGCCGGGCAAGGAACCTGAAACATACGATACGTTGATCGGGACGTTGTTTGCGGTATAGGCCGCGTTATCAACTGTTAGCGTGGTTTGGTTGAGAAGGGCAAACTGCTGAATATAACCAAGTGCCGCCATGTCAGGGTAATTGTGTGCGGTTTGCAAATGGGTCATCGGCGTTAGAGCATAGATAGCGGTTACGTTCCGCATCCCCAGTACCTGCTGTTTGAGGTAGGTGGCCATCAGTAATGAGCGCTGCAAACCCTGATTGCTGAGATTGGCCGTGCGCGGATTGATGTCTCCAGGAGTGTGGTAAGCCAAATCCGGGCTGACCACAAAGATGAGATTGATGTTATTGGCGCTCAGGGAAGAAGACCCCTGACCGGATTCTGCTGGTCCACCGTATCCAGCGAATAACGACAGGGCAAGAGCCAAGCCTAGCAAGCAGGTCACGGTAAATTTTTTCATCAGATGGTCCTTCAACCGATAGATAGCTATGTTAACCGACATTACTGATGGAATGGAGAAAAGGTGCTTGCGGGGTGGGTCCTGGCGGTGCGATACGGTGTTGGTGAGGGGGGGCGCGCTCCGATCGGCGACCTGCGGGCGCTGACGACGATCAGAGCGGTGGAGGAGTCGTCCACAGCCTGATAAGCAGACATTCGCTGCAAATCAAACGGATGCCTGCTCTAAGGCAAGACCGAACAGACAGTAGCGGAGGTGGCACCGCGCCGATTACGGCCGCGGCTCGAGGCCCTGGCCGGCGCGCAGCGACCGGCTCAGCCGGGCGACAATGGGATTCCATGCGGTCTTTTGAGCGGCCGGATAGCTGACGTCCATGCAATCAATGATGTCACCGGGCGGGTCGGGAAAATTGCAGCGCTGGTAAAAAATGACGCCGTCGCGAATGCCCGACACGGCGTAGAAACGCGCCGTCACGCGCTGGTAGCTGACGCCCTGGCGGTCGACATATTTGTCGAGGTAGCTCCGCGGCGTGTCGTCTTCGACATTGTGCGTCCCGTAAACGGACAGCTTCGCGCGGCCGTCCGCGCTGCGGAAGGTCTGGCCGTCGCCGTTTTCGGGCGCGCGGTCGCGCTGGCTGAATATGCCGGCCGGATAGTCGATTGTCGTGCCGAAACGCGGGTTCATGTAAACGGTCCAGTCTTCCTGCCCAGCTTGCGGTCCGGCGGCGGTGGCCACCGCCGCCGCGGCCGGAGCAATCATTGGGCCGGAGCCGGCCCTTGCGGCCAGCATCACGCCGGTTAGGAGCAGCGGCAGAACTCGGTGTCGAGACATTTGATAACCTCCGAAACCCGCGCGTGCCGCGAAGCCAGACAACGTGCCGACCAATGCCATCCATTACGCATGACCGGGAACCGATAGCGATGATAACCGACATCCCTGATGGAACCGACCGCTATAGTGCGTCTCGACGAGCTGGTGGAGCGGCGTCCGCTCGGGGCGCCGCGCCATTTGTCGTTGCCTGTTGCGGCCTTCCTGGCCGTGTGGGCAGACATCCGGTCAACGCTGCCTGCTGATCGATTCCTTTATCTGAACGCTACGACTTCATCCGATCGTTATCCGGATCGAACAGCGCCCGATACCCCACCGCCTCGACCTTAAGCGGGTAGTGCTCGCAGAAGTACTCCATCGTGAGGATGCGGCCTTCCTCGGCGTAGGCTTTCGGCAGGTAACCCAGCGCGATGTTCTTGCCGACCGAAGGGCCATAGGCGATGGAGCTGATATAGGAGCGCCGTCCCACCTCGTCGATGAGGACCTCACCCGTCCCGGGATCGAGAATGGGCCACTGACCTACCGGATAGCGGGCAACGCCCTTGGCGTCGACGTTCTCCTGCATGGTCAGGGTGCATAGATAGGCGGGCTGGTGGTCGCGCTCGCGCTGCTCGAGGTAGGCTTGCTTGCCGTGGAAGTCGGCGGCCTTGACCTTGCTGCGGGCGAGGCCGGCCTCGTAGAGATTGTACTCAGTCAGCAGGTCAGCGTTCTGCAGGCGCAGGCTCTTCTCCAGGCGGCGGCTGTTGGCGTAGGTTTCGACGCCAACGGGGGTAACGCCCTGCTCATAGAGCACGTCCCACAGCGTAAGGCCGTAGCTGAACGGTACGTACAGCTCGAAGCCCTGCTCGCCGACGTAGGAGATGCGGAACGCCCAGATCGGGATGCCGCGGATGCGCAGATGCAGGGTGGAGGCGAAGGGGAAGTTCCCGTTGCTCAACGCATCCGGCTTGTCGGCCACTTTCTGCAGGGTCTCGCGGGCCTTGGGGCCCCACACGCCGAGGGTGGCGATCTCGTCCGAGCGCTCGTCAATGCGCACCTTGAAGCCGCGCTCCTCGCTAATGCGCTTCATCCAGACGTAATCGCGGTGGCCGGTGTCGCCGCCGCACACCACCCGGTAGCGGTCCGCCTCCAGACGGAGGATGGTGAGATCCGAGCGAACCCCGCCGGCCTGATCGAGGAAGTGGCTGTAGACGCCCTTGCCGATGGGCGTATTCCCGCCCACCTTCGCCACCGCGAGATATTCCATCAGCCCCTCGGCATCGGGTCCTGAGACGTCGAAAATGGCAAAGTGCGACAGGTTGATCATGCCAACGCCGTCGCTCATGGCGAGCTGCTCGGCGTTGGAGACACGCCAGAAGTGGCGGGCGTCCCATTCGTTGTTGCGCTCCGGAACCCGGTCGGCGTACTTCTCGATCAGGTGCTCGTTGGCAGCGTAGCCGTGCGCGCGCTCCCAGCCGGCGGCCTCCATGAAGTAGCCGCCGAGCTCTTTCTCGCGTGGCCAGAACGGGCCGCGGCGCAGGTCGCGACCCTTGGTATACGGCTCGCGGCTGTGCACCGGCGGGTTGTAGATCTTGAAGGCGGTCTCGAAGCAGCGGTCATGGATATAGGTCGGCGTCTTCTGAACCGGATAATAGCGGCCGACGTCGATGCCGAAGACGTCCAGCTCGAAGCGTCCGTCGGTCATCCAGTCCGCCAGCAGCTTGCCGCTGCCGGGACCGTCCTTCACCCAGACCGATTCGCAGTACCACAGGCCACGCACGTCCGGCGACTCGCCGATGGACGGCCCACCGTCGGCGGTGACCTGCAACAGCCCGTTAAACGAGCGCCGCTCGTCGAAACCGAGTTCGGCCAGGATCGGGGTCAGCTCCATGGCTTTCTCGAGGGGCTCCATGACCTGCTCCAGTTCCAGGTCGCGCTGTGAGGGCGACAGCCGCGCCTGCTCCTTTTCCAGCAGGTCGCGGGGATGCACCAGGCGCGGCGCCTTCTGCTCGTAGTAGCCCCATTCAAGCTGGCCGCCTTCCGCGGTCTTGGGGTCGCCGGTGTCGCGCAGATAGGCGGAATTGCCCTGGTCGCGGAACAGGGGATAACCGATCTCCTTGCCGGTGCCGGCGAACTCGTTGAACGGCCCAAAGAACAGCAGTGGGTGGTCCACCGGCATGATGGGCAGGTCCTCGCCCGCCATCTCCGCGATCAGCCGGCCCCACAGCCCGGCGCAGACCACCACGTTGGCGGTCTCGATGTAGCCGCGCGGCGTCTCGACGCCCTTGATGCGGCCATCCTTGATATCGAGGCCGGTGGCCGGCGTGTTGGCGAAGGCCTGGAGCTTGCCGGACTGCTGGGCGTCCTCCACCAGCTTGCCCACCACGGTTTGGGAACGCGGGATCACCAGGCCCGCGTCCGGGTCCCACATGGCGCCCTGAATCATGTCTTCCTCGACCAGCGGGAACAGCTCCTTGACTTTCTTCGGGCCGACCAACTCGACCCGGGTGCCAAAGGCCTTGCCCGAGCCTACCTTGCGCTTGAGTTCCTCCATGCGCTCGTCGTCATCGACGCGGGCCACCTCCAGGCCACCGATACGGGCGTAGTGACCGAGCCGCTCATAGAAGTCGACGCTATATAAGGTGGTCCAGCACGACATGTGGTCGTGGGAGGTCATGAAGCAGAAGTCGGAAGCGTGGGCGGTGGATCCGATGTCGGTCGGTATAGAGGATTTATCCAGTCCGACAATATCGCTCCAGCCCCGCTCGATCAGATGATGGGCTACCGAGGCGCCGACGATTCCGCCCTGGCCGATAATCACGACGTTCGCGCTCTTCGGAAATGTCGCCATGTTGCGTGGTCTCTCTTAAGCTGGTCCGCTTGCGACTACCGTTGCGTAATCGCCCGTGGTGGGTATGAATCCGGGACAGGGGCAACATACCTCCACCATTTTGGGCGAATCAAGCAGGCGTGCGTGTTCAGAACGGTATGCGACTCATCCGGGCAACCTGCATGAACTCGGGAGTGACTGCGCCGGGTTGTCTGCCGATGGTCCGGTAACTCGCGGCGCATCCGGCTTGGCTGCACAAACGCAGTGCGCCAACCCCGGTTCCGCGGACCGATGCCGGCAGGCGCGTGGTGAAATGACCGGCGTGTCAGTTGCCAAACCCGTCGTCCACCAATACTTCGACCAGGTTCGGCGCTTTGCTCGCGATCGCCGCACGCAGCGTCTGGTCCAGATCGCCCGGATCGATGATCGACTGCGCCGTGAGACCCAGACCGCGCGCGACCGAGACGAAATCGATTGGCGGCGCCTTCAGATCCATTGCTACGAAACGGTCGCTGTGTCGACCGGCCGACAGCCGTTCCTTGATAATGCGGTAGCTGCGATTGTTGATGATGATGTAGGTGATAGGCAGCTTCAGATGCGCGGCTGTCCACAAGGCCTGAATACTGTACATCGCGCTGCCATCGCCGATGGCGGCCACCACCGGCCGATCGGGCTGGGCCAGGCTGATGCCGATGGCGCCGGGCAGAGCAAAGCCGAGGCCGCCGCTGGCCAAACCGTAGAAGCTGCCTGGATCGCGCATGGGGTAAAACGCTGCCAGGGCGGATGCGGCAGTCAATGCTTCCTCGACCACCACGGCGTCGTCGGGCAGCGCCTCGACGAGCTTCAGCATGAGTACCCGGGGATCGATCGGCGTGGACGAGGCACGCGCCCGTGCGGCCTGGCGCTGCTCAACCCGCCGCGCGCACCAATTGTCTGGGCCGAGTGCGGTCAATCGAAGAGCTGCCCGGCGGGCCTGCCCGACCGACTGCCGGGCCTTTAATACCGGCAGCAGCGCGTGCAGGGCTTCCCTGACATCGCATAGCACGGCGACGTCGGTGGCGTAGTTCTTGCCGAGTTCCCAGGCCCGTTCGGTGATATGGACCACCGGCATCCCATTGGGCAGGGGGTCGACCGCGCTATAGGGCGACATGCGCAATAGATCGGCGCCAAGACAGATCAACAGGTCGTACTGCGACAGGGTTTCACGAACGTTCGCCTGGTTGCGGGTGAGATCGCCCATACCGGCGGGATGATCGGACGGAAAACGCGCGTTGTAAGGGACGGGCTCCTGGTATACCGCAGCGCCCAGGCACTCCGCGAGTTCACCCGCGGCCTCGAAGCAATCCCGTTCGGCCAGTTCGCGGCCAGCGATGATCACCGGCTTTCGTGCGGCCAGCAAGCACTCCGCCAGTCGGGCCACGGTCTCATCGGACGGTCGCACCCGTGCCTCGATCCGGGTCGGGCGCCCCAGATCCAGCGTCATTTCATCATCCAGTACGCTGCCCGGCAGGCTGACGAACACCGGTCCCGTAGGCGGCGTCAGCGCAATTTTGGCCGCCCGGTGGATGACGCGCGGGAGGTCAGCCAGGCGGGTCACCTCGGTAGCCCATTTCACCAGCGGCTCGGCAATCGGCATCAGGGGCTCATACAGCATTGGTTCCTGCAGCCCGTAGCCCACCTCGTACTGCCCGGCCGTGATCAGCAACGGCGACCCGGAAAACTTGGCGTTGTACAGGGCGCCCATGGCGTGTCCCAGCCCGGGTGTGCAGTGCAGGTTGACCGCGACCAGGCGATTGCACGCCCGGGCGAAGCCATCGGCCATACCGACTACAATCGACTCCTGCAGACCGAGAACGTATTGCAGTTGGGGAAATTCCGGCACGGCTTCCATGATCGGCAACTCGGTGGTGCCGGGGTTGCCGAACAGGTGGGTGACGCCTTCATCGATCAATAACTGCAGGAATGCGTGACGGCCGGTTATGGAACGTATCGCCATGTACTAACCCCTATGGATGAAGCGGGTGAAGGCCGCACCGACCGCTGCCGCGCGGCTTCAAAGCGTGTTCATGCAGGCCCACGAGGCGCCGGGTTGATACGCGGATGGGTCTCCTCGGAGCCCAGCGCGACCCAGGCGCCGGAGAGGACCAGAATGACGATGGTAGCCCAGAACGCAGGCACCACATGCGAGGTTAATTGCGCGATGCCGCCCAGCACCAGACCGCCGATTGCGTAACCGGTGTCGCGCCAGTAGCGGTAAACGCCCAGCGAGACACCGCGCCAGTGCGGATCCGATATATCGTTGACCGCCGCGATAATGTTGGGATAGAGCATGGCCATGCCGACGCCCATCACGGCAGCCGCAGCCAACCACGCACCGAATCCGGACAGTGCGAGCACACCGAGCAGGCCCAGCGCCAGCAGCCACAGTCCCCAGGTGATCAGCCACTTGCGCCCGATACGGTCGGACAGCGGCCCGCTCCACAATTGCGACCCACCCCACACGGCGGCGTAAATACCGGTCACCCAGCCGATGGCGCTCAGACCGAGACCGCGGTGATGCAGATAAATCGGGAACAGAATCCAAACCAGGGTATCCGCGATTTTGTTGGTGACGCCGGCCTGGGAGAGGGCCCGAAAGGTGGGGTGGCGGAAGGAGACCAGCGTGAAGATCTCGCCGGCGCCCGGATGGGGCGAGCGGGTCGAAGGAATGCGGGCGCGCGGCGCTGCGTTGGCATCGCCGTCGCGCTGGGCACGGCTCTCGGCGTGCGCCCAGGCCCGCGTTTCCTCCGCGAATAGGACGGCGATCAGCAGCGCGGCGATGATCACCACCAGGGCGAAGCCGAACAGCGCCGGGCGCGGCCCGAATTGCTCCGCCAGCAACCCGGTGGCCAGGCCCGCCACCCCCATCGCCGCGTATCCGCCGAATTCGTTGATGCCGACCGCGAGTCCGCGCTGATCGGTATGGGCCAGATCGACCATGCTGATCACCGTCACCGACCACGCGAGGCCCTGGTTGATGCCGAGGAATATGTTGGCCAACACGACCCACTCCCAACTGGGCGCATAAAGGATCAAAAACGGTACCGGCAGACCCGCGACCCAGCCGAGCAGCAACACCCACTTGCGCCCGATGCGGTCGGCCAGCGTGCCGGCAGCGAAGTTGACCCAGCCCTTGACGAACCCGAAGGCAATCACGAACGAGGCGAGCCAGAGAAACGCACCGGGCTGTACCCCGAAGTGACCCGCGAGCGCCGGCAGCACGGTGCGCTCGGTGCCCAGAGTGAGGCCGACAAAGATCACCTGCAGCGTCTGCAGGGCAAACTGCGAGCGGTTGTTGGCGATGCCGCGTTCGTGCTGCCGCGACGCTGCTGGTGTCGACATGGGCGATACCTCCTCCGGTGACAGCCATCGGGCGCGCGCCCAGGGCTGCTGCCAGGGCAACGCGTATCCGTTTGGATTATATTCAATCGATTGATTGAATGAATTAGAGTGTATGCTTTGTGGTATGTCCAAAGAAAGTCCCAATACTGTTGTTCTTCGCTGCTTTGCCGACATCTGCAAGGCACTGGGGCACGCCCATCGGCTGCGCTTGGTGGAGCATCTGGCCCAGGGTGAACGCAGCGTCGAGGCGCTGGCCGCGCGCACCCGACTGTCGTTCGCCAACACCTCGCGGCATCTGCAGCAGTTGCGCCACGCCGGCCTGGTCGAAACGCGCCGTCAGGGCAAGCACGTGCTCTACCGGCTGAGCGATGACGCGGTGGTCACACTGGTATCGGCCGTCCAGGTGGTGGCCGAGCGCCGCGCCGGTGAACTCAAGCGCATTGCCCGGCTGTATTTCCGCGCCCGCGACGCGTTCGAAGCGGTGTCGCGTAACGAGTTGCTCGAGCGTCTGCAGCAAGACGAGGTCACGGTGCTGGATGTGCGACCCCGGGACGAGTTCATTCAGGGCCATGTGCCCGGCGCTCTTAACATCCCGCTGGATGAACTCGAGACGCGACTGGAGGAACTGCCGCCCAGCCAGGAGGTGGTGGCGTATTGTCGCGGACCATACTGCGTGCTGGCTTTCGAAGCCGTCGCACTGCTACGGCAAAAGGGGCGTCGGGCCCGGCGTCTCGAACAGGGATTTCCGGAATGGCGGACGGCAGGGCTGCCGGTCGAAGTCTCGCCCAGCGCTGACCGCCGCCAATGACCCAGTGGAGGCTATGTCAACGTGTAACGTCAGCGAACTGGCGACGGCCGTCGCGCGGGAACTGGGCTTGCCGGAAGATCAGGTCAATGGCATCCCTATGGCCGGCATCATTCACGACCTGGAAAAGATCAATGTCCCGGCCGGAATACTCTCCAAACCCGGCAAACTAAACGACATCGAGTTCATGCTCATCAAGGAGCATCCGAAGTCCAGCTATAATATCCTGAATAACGTGAAATTGCCCTGGCAGATTGCCGACATCGTCCTGCAGCACCACGAAAGGCAGGATCGGTTGGGTTATCCAAGGGCTCAAGGGTGATGCGATCCTGATCGAATCGAGAATCATGGCCGTGGCCGGGACAGCACATACGATCGGGCAGTCGTTGAGGCCTGTCTGAAGCTTTCCGCTGAAGAGAGATTCACGTTCAGGAACTCATCATCGTAATCATAGCGACGTGACACACTTCATGGTGTGGTGAATCAAGGTGGCTGACTTTCCCGATATCGGTGGCACAGTGGCAAGACGCAGGCGGTTTGCCTACGTCGCGATGTTTGCGGTCCTTTTCTTTGCCTACCTCTATCTCAGGGATTCAACATGGCTCGGCAATAGCCAGCTGCATACCCTGATGGAAACGGTCGCGACAGTATTGTCGCTTGCCGTCGGCAGCCTCGCGCTGGTCCGCTACTACAGCAAGAAGGACAACAAGTTCCTGTTCATCGGCACGGGCTTCGTCGCCACCGCATTTCTGGACGGCTATCACGCGGTGGTCAGTTCCTCCTATTTCATCGCATACGTTCCCGTCGACACCGCCTTCGCTGATCGCATGGAGCTGGTTTGCCTCGCGCATCTTCCTGTCCCTGCTGCTGTGGCTGAGCTGGCTGTTCTGGCGGCGCGAAGACCGGCTCGGCGCAGCCGGCCTGATCAGCGAAAAACTGGTTTACGGCACAGTCACTGCGCTGGCGCTGGTGTGCTTTGCCGTCGTTGCGTTCGTGCCGATGCCGGCGGCCTACTATCAACAGCTGCCTTTCCCGCGGCCGCAGGAATTCGTTGCCTGCCCTGTTTTTCCTGCTTGCCCTGATCGGCTATCTGCGCAAGGGCAAATGGAAAACCGATGCATTCGAACACTGGCTGGTGCTGAGCCTCATCGTCGGCTTCATGGGGCAGGCCATGTTCATGTCGTTCTCCGGACAGGTCTTCGACATGATGTTCGATGCGGCACACCTGCTGAAGGCCGGATCGTACATCTGCGTGATGGTCGGCCTGCTGTTCAGCATGCAGCGTCTGTTCAGCGAATCGCTCGCGCAGCAGGAGATTGCATTCAAGAATATCTTGCTGGCTACACAGCAGGAAGTTTCGCCGGACGCGATACTCGTGGTGGACGAGCATGGAAAAATCATCTCCTACAACCGCCACTTCGTCGAGCTATGGGGCTTGACGCAAGAAATATTGGCGGCGGGCGTCGATGAGCCCGTGCTGCACTCGGTCGTTTCACAGGTGCGGGATCCTGAAACATTTCTCGCCCGCGTCAATTATCTGTATCAGCACAGATCAGAAAAAAGCCATGAAGAAATCGATCTCAGGGATGGCAGGATACTCGATCGCTATTCCGCACCGATGCTCGGCGAGAACGGCAAGTATTACGGGCGGATCTGGTTCTTTCGTGACATTACCGAGCGCAAGCAGGCCGAACAGACGGCCATGGACGAAAGGAATTTCTCAAACACATTGATCGCAAGCCAGCCGGACTTATTCTACGTGCTTGACCCGACCGGGCGGTTTATCCGCTGGAACGACAAAATGAGAGACGTGCTCGGCTACTCCGACTCACAGATTGGCGGCAAGCAATGCTCTGGCCGTCATTCACGAGGCGGATCGCCCGGCGGTCGCCCAAAAAATCCAGGAAACTTTTGAGCAGGGTGTGGCGACCATCGAAGCGCGCCTCATCACAAAGAGGGGCATCCGGGACTATGTGTTCAATGCTACTGGTGCGGACACCGCGAAGGGCAAGTATCTGATCGGTGTTGGTACCGATATCACCGAGCGCAAGCAGGCGGAGCAGGAGTTGCATGACAGCGAGAATCGCTACCGCAACCTCGTGGAAACCACCGGCGATCTGGTTTGGGAAGTCGACGAAAACGCGGTCTATACCTATGTGAGTCCCAGAGCGTTCGCCATCACCCATTATCAACCTGCAGAGTTGATCGGAACAACACCTTTCGACCAGATGGCGCCCGAAGAAGCCAAACGGGTTGCAAGCCTGTTTGCTAAAATTGCTGCGGCGCAACAAGCCATCGTAAATCTCGAAAACACCCGCCTGCATAAGGATGGCCATCCAATCGTCTTTGAAAGCAGCGGCGTTCCGATCTTAGGCACTGATGGAAAACTTTGCGGTTACCGTGGTATTGATCGCGACATCACCGAGCGCAAGCTGGCCGAACAGACGGCCATTGACGAAAGGAATTTCTCAAACACACTGATCCGGAGCCTTCCGGATATCTTCTTTCGGCTTGATCATGATGGCGGCCTGCTGCAATGGAACAAGCAGTTTGAGGTGCTGCTTGGATTGTCGCCGGAAGAAGTATCGGGGATCAACGTATTGTCAATTAATCACGAGGATGACAGGCCGCGCGCCATCCAGGCGATCCAGCAAGCCTTTGAAACCGGCTCGGCTACGTTGGAAGCCCGCCTCGTCTTGGCTGAGGGCGTTCGCGATTACCTGCTGACGGCAACACGAATCGAAACCAAGCTCGGGGTAAATCTCATCGGCTTTGGTACCGACATCACCGAGCGCAAGCAAATGGAAGCCGAACTGCGTGAAAGCGAACTCGCCTATCGTACCTTGTCGCAGAACCTGCCCGGCATGGTCTACCGGGTGTTCGTCCGCGAGAGGCGGGCGGATGCAGTTCTATAATGCAATGCCCGTTCAAATGACAGGCTACGCAGAGGATGAACTGACAACCGGCGAGGTATGCTCGATCGAGCCGCTGATCCTGGACGAGGACCGCCCCGGCGTGGAAGCTGAAGTCATGCGCGCGATTGCAGAGAAACGCGCTTTCGCGGTGGAGTACCGGCTGAAGCACAAGGACGGTGGCATACGCTGGATGGCAGAACACGGCATGCCTGTTTACGGGACGGACGGCGCGCCACTTTATATCGATGGCGTGATCTTTGATATCACGGAGCACAAGCAGGACGAAATCAAACTCCAGCTGTTTCGAACCCTGCTCGACAATTCCAGCGATGCTATCGAGGTGATCGATCCTGCGACTATGCGTTTTTTGGACGTAAACGAAACAGAATGCCGCGAACTGGGTTACAGCCGGGAAGAACTGCTGTCCATGAGCGTAACAGACATCGAGGCGGAATTTACTGAGAAACAGGTGTCAGAGATCAAAGCGCAGATTCTGCAAAATGGAGAGGGGCGATTTGAAAGTGTGCATCGACGCAAGGACGATACAACCTTCCCGGTAGAAGTCAGGGCGAAAATGGTCGAAATCGGCAAACCCTACATGCTGAGCATCGTGCGCGACATCACCGAGCGCAAACGCGCGGAGCAGGCGCTCATCAAAAGCGAGGCCGAATTCCGCGCGGTTACGACAGCCGCACAGGATGCGATATTGATGATCGACGATGAGGGAATGGTCGTGAACTGGAACAGGTCTGCAGAGCGTATATTCGGTTTTAGCTCGCAGGAAGCAATGGGCCACGAAGCCCATGAATTACTTGCGCCGTTCCGTTACCGTGCAGATTTCAGGAAGGGCATGGTCTCGTTCCGCGAAACTGGCGAGGGTCCGGTGATAGGCAAGACTCTTGAATTGGATGCTCTACGCAAGGATGCGTCTTCATTCCCCGTCGAGTTGTCGATCTCTGCATTGAAGCTAAATCAGCGTTGGCACGCGGTAGGCATCGTGCGCGACATCACCGACCGCAAACTTGCCGAGGCGGAAGTTCAGAAATTGCAGGAGCAACTGCGCGAACAGGCCGTGCACGACCCGCTGACGGGTCTCTACAATCGCCGCTATCTCGACGAAACGATAAAACGCGAACTGGCCCGCGCGGCGCGCTACAACCAGCCGGTCGGAATCGTGATGTGCGACCTCGATCATTTCAAGCTCGTCAACGACACACACGGCCATTTGGCTGGCGACGAGGTATTGCGGGTGTTTGCCGAGCTGTTGAAAAAACATGCGCGCGGCAGCGATATCGTTTGTCGCTTCGGCGGCGAGGAGTTTGTGCTGTTTCTTCCGGACATGCCGCCTGCTGTCGCGTATCAACGCGCCGAGCAATTGCGTACGGAGCTTGCGGCGAAACGGATAACGCTGGGAACAGCCGTTATGCAGGTGACCGCATCCTTCGGCGTGGCGGCCTTCCCCGAGAATGGCAAGACGATGGACAGTTTGATCAGTGCCGTGGATGCGGCGATGTACCAGGCCAAGGAGGCGGGTCGCAACCGCGTCGTGGTCTCATCGGCGCGCGCCGTTGAAGCTCCGGAGCATACGTGAATGGGAAGCCTGTAATGTCGGCAAATGGTCGGTTCTGAAGGATGCCTTGGGGTTGTCGGCGTATCAGTCAAAGACGTGCAGGAGGTGTTTTATGCCGGGATGGCGCATGTGGATCTGGAAGCTGACCGCCGGGATAGGATCGGGCGAAACAATGCCGCCCAAAAAAACAGCCCTTGACAGGCACATCAAGACGCCGTCATCCCGCAGCAGATGCTGTTTCATGCTTTACGAACATATTACGGCAACGTATACAATCGACATAGTCAAAGTGTCTATGAAACCCGTGGCGATTCATTTCTGTTGAATAGTTATTTGCGACCCGGCTATCCCGGCGCAGCACAGGAAGAGCTTCATGAACGACGCACTGGAAAAGCTTCGACACGAACTGGAGGTTGCGCAACGCGCGCTGGCCGAGGCTGAAGCGCGCTGCACCCGCCAGGAGGCCGAACACCAGTCCGCCATCAAGCAAGCCGAGCTTACCCGCAAGCAAATCGAACAAGCGCACCAGCAATGGACCTCTGCGCTGGATGCAGTGCAGGCCCCGATCTTCATGCACGACAAGGAATTTCGTGTTGTGCGTTGCAACCGAGCGTATCAGCGGTATGCCGGCATTCCCTTCGAGCGGATCATCGGCCAGCTCTACTATGAAGTCTTCCCCAAGACCCACGCCCCGCTGCCCAATTGCCTGCGGGCGATGGAGGCAGCAACAGATGCCGACGATGAAGAACTGACGATCGATGGCAAAACCTACCGCGCTCATGCAGTCACGATAAGAGATGAGCAAGGCGCCTATCGCTACTCCATGCATGGCCTCGAAGACATCACCGAGCGTAAAAGCGACGAAGCCAACCTGAAACTTTTTCGCGCCCTGCTCGACAGGTCCAGCGATGCTATCGAGGTGGTCGATCTGGAAACGTTGCGTTTCATTGACGGGAATGAAACAGCCTGTCGCGTCCTGGGCTACAGCCGCGAGGAATTGTTGTCGATGGGCGTCCAGGATGTGGATTCCGATGTAGACGACTTGCAGCTGAAAGCGATTCCGGAAGCATTGCGGACAGACGGTTCGGTGATGTTTGAAAGCCGCCATCGCCGCAAAGACGGTTCCACCTTCCCGGTCGAGGTCAGCCTTTCCCGGGTGGAAGCTGACCGGGAATACGCAATTGCCGTGGCGCGCGATATCACCGAGCGCAAACGTGCCGAACAGGCTTTGCTGGATGAGAAGGCGTTCTCCGACACGCTGATCAGAAGCATGCCGGGCATCTTCTTCCTGCTCGATGCTCAAGGCAATCTGGTGCAATGGAACGAGAAGCTGGAGGAATTGCTCGGTTTGTCGCCGCAAGCGCTGTCGGGCATTCCTGCCCTGACATACATCCATGAGCAGGACAGACCGCGCGCCGACCAGGCCATACAGCAGGTCTTTGCAACCGGCTCGGCCGCGGTCGAGGTGCGCATGGTCCTGGCCGAGGGCATTGGCGATTACCTGCTGACCGGGCGCCGTATAGAAAGCCGACTCGGAATCAACCTTATCGGCTTCGGCATCGACATCACCGAACGCAAGCGTGCGGAAGCCAGACTGCTGGAAAGCGAACGCGCCTACCGTTTGCTGGCCCAGAACCTGCCGGGCATGGTCTACCGCGTGTTTGTCCGCGAGCATGGCCGGATGGGGTTCTACAACGACATGACTGTTCAACTGACCGGCTACACAAGCGATGAGCTGGTAAGCGGAACGGTATGTTCGATCGAGCCGTTGATAGAAGATGAGGATCGCCCCGGCGTAGTGACTGAAGTCGCAAACGCGATGGCGGAACATCGGTCATTTACGGTGGAATACCAGTTGCGGCACAAAAACGGCAGCCTGCGCTGGATGAGAGAATACGGCATGCCGGTTTACGGGCCAGACGACAAACCGCTTTACACAGACGGCGTGATCTTCGACGTCACTGCAAGCAAACAGGCGGAAGAACATCTAAAGCTCTTTCGCACACTAATCGACCTCTCCAGCGACTTCATCGAGGTGGTCGATCCTTCGACCTTTCAATTTTTGGACATCAACGAGACAGAGTGCCGGGTATTAGGCTACAGCCGTGAAGAGATGCTCACCATGAGCGTCTTCGACATTAATCCGACAATGACCCCAGAGCTAGTCCGGGAGGTCAAGGAAAAGTGCAGGCAGAAGGGAAGCACCATTTTTGAATCGGTGCACCAGCGCAAGGACGGCTCGACCTTTCCCGTGGAAGTCCAGGTGAATCTGGTCGAAATCGACAAAGCTTACCTGTTAAACAGCGTGCGCGACATTACCGAGCGCAGGCGTGTGGAGGCCGAGTTGCACGAGTCGTCGGAAAAGTTTCGGGCCATCTTCGATCACGCGCGCGATGGCATCATCGTGATGGACATCGACGAGCCTGTGGTCAAGTTTGCGAACAGGAGCATGGAGCAAATGCTCGGGTACGGACCGGGCGAACTGGTCGGACTGCCCTTGCCACGACTGCACCCGCCTGAAGCACTTGAGAAGGTTCGCGAGCAGTTTGAACACGACGCCCGCGGCGGTCAGAGCGATGTACAGGATATGCCCATGCTGACAAAGGACGGGCGCGTGTTGTACGCAGACCTCAGCGGATCTCTCGTCGATATCGGCGGCCAGCGTTATCTGCTGGGCGCATTCCGCGATGCCACCGAACGCCGTCGCACGGAAGCCGGCCTCGCCGAACAGCTCGAAGAACTGCGCCGCTGGCACGACGCCATGCTGGGGCGTGAGCAGCGCGTTCTCGAACTCAAGCATGAGGTGAACGTGCTGCTGGGCCAGAACGGGCAGCGGCCGCGCTATCCCAGTGCCGAATCGCCTGACCCGAAGGAGGGATAGTCCATGGCCCAAGCCAAGCCAGGCTCCAGACCCGCAACCAGGGCCACGTCAGCATCAAAACCAAAATCCAGGCCGCAACTGCCGAAAGCGCCGACCGGCATCCAGGGGCTGGACGAGATCACCGGCGGCGGCTTGCCCAGAGGCCGGCCGACGCTGGTGTGCGGCGGCGTGGGCTGCGGCAAGACGCTGCTGGCGATGGAGTTTCTGGTGAGCGGTGCGACCGAGTTCGACGAGCCGGGCGTGTTCATGTCGTTCGAAGAGACCACCAAGGACCTGACACAGAACGTCGCCTCGCTCGGTTTCGACCTGAAAGACCTGGTCGCGCGCAAAAAGATCGTGCTGGATTATGTCCATATCGAGCGCGGCGAAATCGAGGAGAGCGGCGAATACGATCTGGAAGGCCTGTTCATCCGCCTCGGGGCCGCCATCGATGCCATCGGCGCCAAACGCGTGGTGCTGGATACCATCGAGTCGCTGTTCGCCGGCCTGCCCAACCCGCTCATCCTGCGCGCCGAACTGCGCCGCCTGTTCCGCTGGCTGAAAGACAAGGGCGTGACCGCCATCGTCACCAGCGAAAGCGGCGAACAGACGCTGTCGCGCAATGGTCTGGAGGAATATATCTCCGACTGCGTGATCGTGCTCGACCATCGCGTCAGCGAGCAGACCTCCTCGCGGCTCCTGCGCGTGGTCAAGTATCGCGGCTCGACCCACGGCACCAACGAGTATCCGTTCCTGATCGACGCAGACGGCATTCTGGTGCTGCCGGTCACCTCGCTGGGCCTGAATCACATCGCCTCCAGCGAACGTATTTCCAGCGGCATTGCACGCCTCGACGCGATGCTGGGCGGCAAGGGCTACTACCGCGGCAGCAGCGTGCTGGTCTCCGGCACGGCGGGCACCGGCAAGAGCAGCCTCGCCGCACACTTTGCCGACGCCGCCTGCCGCCGCGGCGAGCGCGTACTCTACTTTTCGTTCGAAGAATCTCCCGATCAGATCAGGCGCAACATGGCTTCCATCGGCATCGACCTGAAATCGTGGACCAAGAAAGGCCTGCTGCAGATTAATGCGAACCGACCCACGTCTGCGGGTCTGGAATTGCATCTGACGAGAATGCACAAGGCGGTGAACACGTTCAAACCACAGGTGGTATCGTGGATTCGTTGAGCGATCTGGTCTCGGTGACAATAAGATAGAAGTCAAAGCGATGCTGATGCGGCTGGTGGATTTCCTGAAGATGAGCCAGATCACCACGGTGTTCACCAGCCTGACCAAGGGCGGCGAAGTGCTCGAGCAAACCGTGGTTGCTGTTTCCTCACTGATCGACACCTGGTTGCTGGTACGCGACATCGAGATCAGCGGTGAGCGCAATCGCGGCCTGTACATCCTCAAATCGCGCGGCATGGCGCACTCCAACCAGATACGCGAGTTCCTGATCACCGATCGCGGCGTGGAACTGCGCGATATTTACATCGGACATGAGGGCGGGCTGACCGGCTCGGTGCGCTTGAACAAAGAGGCGGAAATTGAAGCCGCTCAGTTGAGAAAAAAACAGGAGATTGAGGCCCGGCAAATCGAGCTGGAAAGCAAGCGCACCGCCCTGGAGGCGCAGATCGCCAAGCTGCGCGCCGATTTTGCCGTACAGGAGGCCGCCACGTTGAAAATCATAGGCCAGGAAAAGGCCGTGAAAGCGAAGCTCGTACAAGGAGATGAGCAGATGGGCGTCCACCGCGAAGTGAATGCGAAGCGGGAGAAACAGAAAGGGGGGGCGAAATGAAAACGAAACCGCCCCGTCCCGCACAGCCAGAAGTCGAAAGCGTGCCGCACAAGAAGTCTTCCACTCATTATGTTCTGAAGCTGTACGTTGCCGGACAGTCGCCGAAATCCGTTCGCGCGATCGCCAATATCAGGAAAATCTGCGAAGAGGAATTGCACGGACAATATGATCTGGAGGTGATCGACCTCCACCAGCAGCCGCAACTGGCGCAGGGCGATCAGATCATCGCCGTGCCGACGCTGATCAAGAAACTGCCGCCCCCGCTACGGCGCATCATCGGCGACCTGTCGGACACCGCGCGCGTGCTGGTGGGGCTGGACATCAAGAATAGAATCTAATGCCAGGAAAACCGACACGCCAACAGCAACTGCGCGCGGAAAATGCGGAGCTGCGCGTCCGGCTTGAACAAGCCGAACAGAAGCTGAGCGAGATATTCGGCGGCGAGGCCGATGCGCTGATGATTCATGGCGTTGGCGGTGTACAACTGTTCACGCTCGAGGGCATTGATCGGGCCTACCGGCTGCTGATCGAGGAAATGAGCGAAGGCGCACTGACGCTGACGGCGGAGGGCGTGATCCTGTATGCCAACCGGCGCTTTGCCGAGATGCTCAAGACGCCCCTGGAGAAGGTGATCGGCTCCGCCATCCGTACCTGGGTCGCGCCTGACAGCCAGGATGCGCTGCAGGTGCTGCTGCGCCATGATGATAAGGAAACCCGCCGCCGCGCTGAAGTCATGCTGTTGGCGGGCGACGGCACGTTGGTGCCGGGCTACCTCTCGGTCAACCTGTTGCAGACGGAAGAGCAACAGCCGTCGTTCAGCATGCTGGCAACGGATCTCTCCGAGCAAAAACAGCTCGATGCCGCCATCGCCTCCGATAAAGCATCACAAGAGAGGCTGGCTGTTGCCAACCGGTTGCGCCGGGTGCTGCTGAGCGTGGTCGAAGACCAGAACTGGGCGACTCACCTCCTCGGCGAGAGGCTCAAGGAGCTCAACTGTTTATATACCGTCTCAACCATTATCGAGGAGAGCGGATTAACCGTCGCACAACGCATGCAGCGTATCACGGAGACGCTTCCGCCGGCCTTTCAGTATCCCGAGGTCACCTGCGTCTGCCTGTCGCTGTGGGGAAGGCAATACCGGAGCGGCGATTGCAAGCAGACGCCGTGGCAGCTCGCCAGCCCCATTTTGCTGGCGGGTAAAGAGGTCGGAGAGCTGTGGGTTCGGTATACAGAGGAGCGGCCGGCCAGTGACGAGGGGCCGTTTCTGCGGGAGGAGCGCGCTCTGGTCGATACGGTTGCACGCAACGTGGGGGATTTCTTCCGGCTCGATCGGGCCATGTCGCAACTGCAGCAGTTCCGCGATCTTCTTGACGATTCGAGTGATGGCGTGTTTGTCGTCGAACCCAGCCACCGCCCGCATCGTGGATATCAACGGACGGGCATGCATCAACCTGGGATACAGCCGCGACGAACTGCTTGGCATGAAAGTGACGGATGTCGAGGTCGCTATACCGAGCAAGACCGCCTGGAACAGCCATGTCAAAGAGGTAAAAAAAGCCGGCGCCATGCTTCTCGAAGGAGAGGAGAGGCGGAAGGATGGCAGCACCTTTCCGGTAGAGGCCAGCATCAAGTACATATCCCGGGAAGGGAGCCACTACATGGTTTGGATCGTCCGCGATATCACCGAGCGCAAGCGGGCCGAGGAGAAGCTAAGCCTCTTTCGCGCCCTGCTCGATAATTCCAGTGATGGCGTCGAGGTGCTTGACCCGGACACATACCGTTTTCTGGATCTCAACGACGCCGAGTGCCGCATGCTGGGCTACAGCCGGGAAGAGATGCTCTCCATGAGCGTTTTTGATATCGATCCTCTCTTCGACGATGCTGCAGCCGCGGCCTTTGGCAAGGCACTGCGGGAAACGGGGAAGGCACAATTCGAGGGCGAGCATCGTCGTAGGGATGGCTCGACCTTCCCCGTGGAGGCCAGTACAACACGCATTGATCTCGACAAGCCCTATCTGTTGACGATCGCGCGCGACATCACCGAGCGTAAGAATGCCGAAGCGATATTGGGTCGCACCAACCGCGCGCTCAAGACCCTGTCGGATGGCAATCTGGCGCTGGTACAAGCTACGGACGAGGATGAATTGCTGCGGGACGTCACCAGAATCATCGTGCAACAAGCGGGCTATGCCCAGGCGGTGGTGGACTATGTCGACGACGACCTGGAAAAAAGCATCACCCCCAAGGCCTGGTCGGGTTATGAGGGTGAGCGTTACTGGGCGGAACACCTCAGTTGGGCCGATACCGAACAGGGCCAATTGCCTGTCTCCAAGGCCATCCGCACTGGGAAGACGCAGGTTTGCCCTGACATCGCCGCTGATCCGGCATTCGAACCATGGCGCGAGCATGTCATGGCACGCGGCTATGCCTCCAACATCGCACTGCCCATGGCCGAAGGCGGACGGACATTCGGTGTGCTGAGCATCTATGGCTCGGCCGCGAATGAATTCGACGACGAGGAGATCAGTCTACTGGAGGAACTGGCCAATGACCTCGCCTATGGCATAGTCGCCCTGCGCACCCGCAAGTCGAACGAGCAGCATGCGCTCATCCTGCAGCAGAGCCTGGAACAATCCATCCAGACCATCGCCGCCACCGTGGAAGCGCGCGATCCCTATACCGCCGGCCATCAGCAGCGCGTCGGCAAACTGGCGACGGCCATCGCGCGGGAACTGGGCTTGCCGGACGAGCAAATCAACGGCATACATCTTGCCGCAATCATTCACGATCTGGGGAAAATCCAGGTTCCGGCAGAAATCCTCTCCAAGCCCGGCAAGATCACCGATATCGAATACCAGCTTATCAAGCAGCACCCGCAGGCCGGCTATGACATCCTGAAGGACGTAAAATTTCCCTGGCCGATTGCGGATATTGTCCTGCAGCACCACGAAAGACTGGATGGTTCGGGCTACCCGCAGGGGCTCAAGGGCGATGCCATCCTGCTCGAAGCGAGAATCATCGCCGTGGCCGACGTGGTGGAAGCGATGTCCTCGCACCGGCCGTACCGTCCTGGCCTCGGCATCGACATTGCACTGGACGAAATCATCCGGATGCGCGGCACCTATTTCGATCCGCAGGTGGTGGACGCCTGTGTGGCACTGTTCCGGGAGAAGGGGTATGTCATTCCCGACTAACACCGGCCATTTCGAGAGCAGGCCTTATCAATGGATGTATACGCTGTCGCTATCGCGCCGGTTATGGACGGCGTGCATTTAGCATCGAGGCACGGGAGGGTTTATGGAAAACGAAATTGACAAAATTTACGAGAGGTTGGCAAAGCAGGATGCTGAGATCGCCAATCTGCGTCAAGGTTATGTTATCGTTAACGAGAGATATACTAAATCCATTGCGTTGCTGGGAAAAGTGACCGAACATACCCTGGTGGCTACCAGACGGGCCGCCAAGGCAGCCCAAAATGCTACAGATGCTGCGTTCAATGCAGCACACGCTGCTGCCCAAGCAGCGGACCGGGAAGTCATGGAAGCGGCCAATGCATCTGCGGATGCCGCAGCAAAAGCGGCCATCGCAGCAACAGAAGCCGCGGCATCAGCAGCAGCCGCTTCCGCGGCAGCGGCATTGGCTGTCTCGCAACATGCCGAGGAGGCATCGTTAAAGGTTGCTGCTGAGGCGTCGGAAGCGACTAAACAGGCGTCTGATTACGCGGCTGAAGCTACCCGGCTGGCGCAAGAGGCTGCGATGGCGGCCAGGGCGAAAAATAAGCCAGCAGGATAACAAAGGGGTTACCCCTTGGCGTCTGTGGTTGAAGTATCTATTTTGTCTGAATGAAGCTAGCATTATGTGACGCAAGTGAGGAGGACGTCCTGGCAGTGACGGTTCTGTCGGGTCCAAAATGTAGAGTGACCAACGATGCCGGCTGAAATCCAAATCTCACCCCAACAGGTCTCCCAGTTTCAGAGCGATGGTGTGTTGCTGTTGCGCGGTGTGTTTCGCGATTGGATCGACGCGCTGCGCGAAGGCGTCGCCAGAAATATGGCCGATCCCGGTCCCAGCGCCAAGCACTACCGTGAAGAAGGCTCCGAGGCCGAGTTCTACAGTGATTACTGTAACTGGCAGCGAATTCCCGAATACCGCGCGTTCCTGTTCGAATCGCCGGCGGCCGCCATCGTCGCCGCATTGACCGGTTCAGGTTCGGTACGGCTGTTTCACGAGCATGTGCTGGTGAAACAGCCCGGCGCGGGGACCGCTACGCCCTGGCACCAGGATCAGCCGTACTATTGTGTCGACGGCGATCAGGTCTGCAGCCTGTGGCTGGCGCTCGATCCGGTGGCGCGCGAGAACAGCATCGAATACATCGCCGGTTCCCATCGCTGGAACAGGGCGTTTCGGCCAGAGCGTTTCAATCGCCAGCCGCTTTATGACAACGCCGACTACGAAGTGCTGCCGGATATCGACGCCGAGCGCGGTCGTTTCGACATTCGCGGCTGGGATATCGAGGCGGGCGATGCCATTGCGTTTCATTTCATGACCGTCCATGGGGCGCCACCCAACCGTTCGCAAACCCGACCCCGGCGCGCGTTTTCGAGCCGCTGGCTGGGTGATGATGCACGCTTCGCCGTGCGTCCTGGCGAGACCTCGCCGCCGTTTCCGGACGTCCGGCTCAAGCACGGCGATCCGCTCGATCACCCGTCGTTTCCCCTGGTCTATCCGTCGGCGCACAGCGCCTAGCGGCAACCTCGGTGTAATCGATTCTGCGCCGACGTGGATTCGTGATGGGTATCCAGGTTGGCGGCACGTTCGGAATTAGCCAGTCGTGCGTTTAATCCGCTGTGAATCAGTGACTATTTCCCGGAGTCATTAACTCCGGTTCAATATTTCTATCAACCGTATAGGGGTTTACCGATGTCAAGAGTCGCAACCGTCCTCAAAACTGCGTTGATTGGCTTGGCGGCGATGGTCGCGGTCCCGGCCCACGCCGCTGAGGCGCCGTTCAAACACATGCTGCCCGCGGCCATCCAGTCCAAGGGTTATCTCAGCGTTGCCAGCGAGATCCAGTATCCACCGTTCGAGACGTTCGCCGCAGACAACAAGACCGTGGTGGGTATCGACGCCGATATCGCCGCCGCGCTCAGCAAGGAACTCGGCGTCGAGCTGCGTTTCGTGAGTACCAGCTTCGATGCCATCATTCCGGGTCTGGTCGCCAAGCGCTACGACATGGCCATGTCCGCGATGACCGACAACAAAAAACGGGAGAAGCAGGTCAATTTCGTCGATTACTTCGGGTCGGGCGGTGCCATCCTGGCGCGCACGGCCGACAAGGATAAATATAAGACGCTGGACAGTCTGTGCGGCGTCGCCGTGGGAATCGCCAAAGGCACCACCGAAGTAGCCGACGCGGAGAAGCAGAGCGCCAAGTGTAAAGCCGAGGGCAAGCCGGCGATCAACAGCCAGATCTTCGCCCGGCAGAACGATATGGTCCTCGCGCTGCAGAGCCACCGGGTGGATGCGGCCATGGCAGACGCCCCCAACGCCGCCGCCACTGCCCAGGGATCCAAGGGGCGGCTCGCGCTGACCGGACCTGCCTATGATAAATCGGTGTTCGGCATCGTCTTCCCGAAAAGCAGCCATCAGCTCATGAAGGCGGTGCAGGCCGCAATGCAGAAAATCATGGATGACGGCACCTACATGGCCATCCTCAAGAAATACGGCCAGCAGGACAACGCGATCAAAAAGGCGACCATTAACCGTGCGTTGACCGATTGACTGTGCCAGTAGAACAGACGGTAGCCGCTTCAGAGGGGGCGGCTGACGCCCCGGGGCGGCCCGTCCGTACGATAGTACCGCTGCGCCATCCGGGGCGCTGGGTGGCGGTGGCGCTGATTGCACTGGTGTTTGCGAGTTTCGTACATTCGGCGAGTGCCAACCCGAATTATCAGTGGAGCGTGGTCTGGCACTATCTGTTCTCGGCGCCTATCCTCACTGGATTGTCGCATACGGTGGAACTGACCATCGTGGCGATGACGATCGGAATTGCGCTTGGGGTGGTTTTCGCGGTGATGCGGCTGTCGCCGAATCCGGTGATCTCCAAGGCGGCCGGCGTTTATATCTGGATGTTTCGCGGCATCCCGGTGCTGGTGCAGCTGTTGTTCTGGTATTTCCTGTCCGCGCTGTTCCCGCATGTCGCCCTCGGTATTCCGTTCGGCCCGGACCTGGTATCCATCAACACCAATCGGGTCATCACACAACTGGTTGCCGCGATCCTGGGGTTGGGTCTGAGCGAGGCGGCCTATATGGCCGAGATCGTCCGCTCCGGGATTCTGTCAGTGCCTCCCGGGCAGACCGAGGCGGCAAAGTCGCTCGGCATGACGGGCATGCTCACCATGCGCCGTATCGTATTGCCGCAGGCGCTGCGAATCATTATCCCGCCGACCGGCAACGAAACCATCGGCATGCTGAAGAATACCTCGATGGTGATCGTGATTGCCTATACCGATCTGCTGACCTCGGCGTCGTTGATCTACTCGCGGACCTACGAAACGATTCCACTGCTTATCGTCGCGTGTATCTGGTATCTCGCGGTGACGACGGTGCTGATGATGCTGCAGACGGGTATCGAACGCCGCTTTGGGCGTGGATTCATCCCGCGCCGGGCGCCGGGCTGGTGGGGCAGGGCTCGCGGGCGGTTGTTGAACCGTCAGCCGCGCGCCGGGGACCTGAGCATGCGGGAGAGTGGTAATGGCTGACGTGCCGATGGTGGAGGCGGTCGGCATCGTCAAGCGTTTTGGCCAGATCGAGGTGCTCAGGGGCGTCGACCTGACCATTGCCAGAGGCGAGGTGGTCTGTCTGCTCGGCCCGTCCGGCGCCGGCAAGTCCACGTTTCTTCGCTGCATAAATCACCTGGAGAAGATCGACGAAGGCGAACTGCTGGTCGACGGGGAGTTCATAGGCTATCGCGAGCGGGGCGGTAAGCTTTATGAATTACATGAGCGGGAAATCGCCCAAAAGCGCCGCCAGATCGGCATGGTGTTCCAGCATTTCAACCTGTTTCCCCACATGACGGCATTGGAGAACACCATTGAGGCCCCGATCCATGTCAAGGGCGAAAGCAAGACCGTCGCGCAGGATCGCGCGCACTCGTTGCTGAAACAGGTTGGCCTTGCCGACAAGGCGGATGCCTACCCGGCGGAGCTGTCCGGTGGCCAGCGCCAACGGGTCGCCATCGCCCGGGCGCTCGCCATGGAGCCTAAACTGATGCTGTTCGATGAGCCGACCAGCGCATTGGACCCCGAGTTAGTGGGTGAAGTGCTTGATGCCATGCGTAAGCTCGCCGAGTCCGGCATGACGATGATTGTGGTCACCCATGAAATCGGATTCGCCCGTGAAGCTGCCGATCGCGTCGTCTTCATGACCGATGGCAAAGTGGTGGAAACCGGTCCGCCAGGCAGGGTACTAAGTCATCCGGAACACGAGCGGACGCGCAATTTTCTGTCCAAGGTTCTGTAACCGCAGCGCGCTGCCGGACAACAGCGTTGAAACACAGCATGCAGTGGCGTCAAGGCTGCTCCAGCCACCACTCGGGAGTGGCGTGGGAGTACGGGTCGGGGCGGAAATAGGCGATCATGCGTCTGCCCGCTGTTCCGGCCGCCCATGGCGCGACCCCGTGCAGCGCCAGCCGGTGGATCAGATAGGCTTCGCCGGACCGGGCGTGAATAGGGACACGGCGGCAGGTCGCAAAACATTGCTGTCGCGCCGCGACGTAA
>CAVQMB010000008.1:0-234572 GCA_963713445.1 uncultured Gammaproteobacteria bacterium
TTAAGAAATGTCACAAGCGGATATTGCGGTTGTTGGGTTGGCGGTCATGGGTGAAAACCTGATCCTGAATATGGAAAGCAAGGGCTTTACGGTGGCCTGTTTTAACCGGACGGTTTCAAAGGTCGACAATTTCAAGAAGGCCGGGCCAAGGGCAAGAATATCATCGGCTGTCACAGTGTCGAAGAGATGGTTCAGTCACTCAAGACGCCGCGCAAGGTGATGATCATGGTCAAGGCCGGTAAGCCGGTCGATGCATTCATCGACAGGTGCTGCCCCTGCTGGAGGATGGTGATATTATCATCGACGGCGGCAACAGTCATTTCCCGGACACCATCCGACGCACCGAATATGTTGAAAGCAAGGGCAAATTGTATATCGGAACCGGTGTTTCCGGCGGCGAAGAAGGGCGCTTCAAAGGCCCGTCCATCATGCCCGGCGGCTCGACGGCGTGGGGAACATGTCAAGCCCATCTTCCAGAAGATTTCGGCTCATACCGACGGTGAACCCTGCTGTGACTGGGTAGGAGAAAACGGTGCGGGCCATTTTGTCAAAATGGTGCACAACGGTATCGAGTACGGTGACATGCAGATGGTGATGGTTATTTTGTAACGCTTAACCATACGTATTGCTCGGCATTTCCTTTAACTCCGTTGCACTACCCTGGCGAGATACCGTGGCTCGCCGCCGCCGATGGATAAAAAAACGCCCGCTATAAAGCGGGCGTCAATACCTACGACTCGTCGTCGAGGGAGGCCGGGGGATAGAAAAATCCCGGTGCCATCGGAACGCAGGCAGTCGTGCTTTCGTCACCCTACCGCCCTTGCACCACCCTCGATAACCACTATCGTTGAACAGAAGCAGGTTTCATATACCCAATTTTCAGTATTTGCGGCTCTGTACAGGATACTGCTGCCAGACCGGGGCACTCCCGGCTCCCAGGGCTGGCGCTCGGCAAAGAGGTTTCAAAGCGGGGATAGCCCCTCGCGGATGGCGTAGCGAGTGAGTTCAGCGACGCCGCGCACCCCTAGCTTGCGCATGATGTTGCGCCGGTGCACCTCTACCGTGCCCGGTGAGATATGCAGCCGCTCGGCGACGTCCCGGGTGCGCTTGCCCTCGGCGATGAGTTGCAGGACTTCGCGCTCGCGCCGCGCCAAAGGGTCGGCGGAGAACGTATCGCCGGCACTGACCGGCGTTCCGTTGATCTGGGGACACAGATAACGCTTTCCGGCGACAACGGCGCGGATGGCATTGACCAACCCACGCCCGGCGGCGGCCTTGGCCACATAGCCATCGGCGCCGGCTTTCAACATCTCTAGCACGTAGCGCCTTTCCGTATGCGCCGACAATGCAATGATTTTGACAGCAGGAAGGTGGCGACGCAGCCGTGCGCTGACTTCGATGCCGTTCAACTCTGGCATACCGATGTCCAGCACCACCACGTTCGGCGCTAGCTCGCGGGCCAACTTCAAGGTAGCAAACCCATCGCCGGCCTCGCCGACGACCGTCATGTCCAGTTCCCGTTCCAAAATGGTATGCAGCGCTTCGCGTACCATGCGGTGATCGTCGGCCAGCAGAATATGAATGCTCATTGTGTCATCCGTTCCTCGAGCAGGGGGGCGGTCAAAGTCACTTCCGTGCCGCCATCCCTCATGCTATGGATACTCATGTTACCATCGATCAGGCTGATGCGGTGGCGCAGGCTGGCCAGGCCCAAGCCGCCTGATCGGCGGTTGCACGTTATTGTCGTTGGGTCGAAGCCCTTTCCCCAGTCGCGTACGCTGATGGCGACGACGTCGTCGACCCGCCGCAGGTCGACATGCGTCCGTTCTCCGCTATCGGCGTGCTTGACGACGTTGATTAGCAGCTCGCGAACACCACGGAACAAGTTAGATGCGACGATCGGCTCCAGTGGTTTGGGCGCCCCGTCATCGGTCACCTTGACGCTGAGGCCGTGTTGCTGCTGCATGAGCTTGGCCAGTTCCTCTAGCGCCGCAAGCAGACCGGACAAATGCAGCACCGGAGGGCTAAGCTGAAAGCTGAGCGAGTGCACCCGCTCATTGGCCTGCTCGATGAGCTGGCTGAGCTCCTTCATGGTCGCCGCCTGGTCGGATGGCGACGCGCAGGACTGCGCCGCATTAAGCTTGATCTGGGCTAACGCCAGGCTCTGAGCCAAATCATCGTGCAGATCCAGGGCCAGGGCCTGGCGCTCCTGCTCGGCGCGATCGGCGACCGCTCGGGCCATCTCGCGGACCTCACGGGTGCGCTGCTTGACACGGCACTCCAATTCCCGGTTGTGGTCGCGGGCCATGATCGCTTCCTGCGCCAGGCGCCGGGTGTCGCTGATGTCGATGAAGGTCACCAGCACCCCGTCAACGCTGCCGTCACGCACCCGATACGGCAATATTCGGCGCAGATACCAGCGTCCACCGGGACCTTCCAGCTCCTGCTCGTTCCGCTCAAGGGTGGCGAGCACGGTCTTGGCGGCCGCTATCAACGGTAGGCCGACGACGGCCGAGGCGAAGTCGGTGATCGGCCGGCCAGCATCGCTTGGCAGCAGATTGATTATGCTGTCCGTGGCCGGCGAGAACCATTTGAGCCGGAACTCGAAATCCAGACACAGGGTAGCGATATCGGTGCTGGCCAGCACGTTCTTGAGGTCATTGTTGGCCCCCTCGAGTTCGGCGATCTTGGCTTCCAGTTCCTGGTTGACAGCGCTGAGTTCTTCGTTGAGCGACTGCATCTCCTCTTTCGAGCTTTCCAACTCCTCGTTGCTGGTTTGCAGCTCTTCGTTCATCGAGATCGCCTCTTCGTTGGCGATCTTGAGCTCGTCGTAGGAGGTCTCCAGTTGTTCGATGGTGGCCTGCAGGTCGGCGCGAGTGATGACGAGTTCATCTTCGATCTGGTGCACGCGGCCGGACTGAACGGTGTTACCGGTTAACGCCGGCGGCTGAGCCGGTTGGTCGTGAAACACTACTAGCAGTCGCTGGTGCGGCTCACCCTCAATGCTGGTCGGTATCACGGTCAGTTTTACCGCTTCGAAGTGGCCATCGCGCTTGACCCGCGCATCGACATCAGTCACCACCTTGGCCCGGGTGAGGGCGGTGCGCATCGCGCTGCGTATCCGGGAGCGCAATCCCTCGCGCACTAGCAATAGCAAATTCTGGGTAGCGGCACCCTGCGGTTGGCTGATGTAGCGTTCCACCGGGCCGCAGAAATAGCTGGCCTCGCCGCGCTCGTCGACCAGCGCCGCAGCCGGGGCGAATTGCTCCAGGATGAGGCGGGTGGCGATGCCCTCGGCCGTGGGCGGGCGTGACGGACTGATTTGTTGGTGCAGCACAGCGGCGCTCGGCAGCGCTGCATAAGGGTTGGTCTGCAGATTGATCTGGTCGCGCGGGGTGGCGCCAATGCGCTGGTAGAGGCGCCACTTCTCCGACAGTATGGTGAACAGATGATCAGGCCGCCCGACCGATTCGGCCGCACCCAGGAATAGATAGCCGCCAGGCTGCAACGCGAAGTGGAACCGCAGGATCGCTTGTTGCTGTTGATCAGGTTTCAGATAGATCAGCAGATTGCGGCAGCTCACTAGATCCTGTTTGGAGAAGGGCGGATCAGCCAGCACGTTCTGCTTGCCGAAGACCACCGCATCACGCAGCGCCTGGCGCACTTTGTAGACGTTGTGGTCGCTGCGTTCGACGAAGAACTGCTCAAGCTGCTTGGCCGAGAGTTTGGCCGCGATGCCGGCCGGGTAGACGCCCCGGCGCCCGATGTCCAGTGCCGCTTCGTTGGCGTCGGTGGCAAATATCTGTAACGGGCAGAGCTTGTTGGCTTTCTCCAACTCCTCCAACAATACGATGGCTAGGGTGTAGGCTTCCTCGCCGGTCGAGACGCCCGGCACCCATACCCGGATCGGCTCGCTGGCGGGCTTGTGTTCGAGCAGCGGCCGGATGACGTGAACCCGCAGCGCATTCCAGGCTGCGGGGTCGCGGAAGAACTCGGTGACCCCAATCAGCAGGTCGTGAATGAGCGCATTACTTTCCTGGGCATCGTCGCGCAGCACGGCGGCGTAGGCGGAAATGTTACGGATGTGCTTGAGCCCCATCCGTCGATAGATGCGCCGCAGTAAGGTATCGTTCTTATAGCCGTGAAGGCTCAGCCGATGCTTGCGGCTCAGGGTGTCGAGAATCGTGTTGAAGGCGTTGGCCTCGTCCGGCGAGCTGTGCGCCTCCGGTAAGTTGTCGGCCAGATAGGGGTGGTTGGCGTAATCTAGCAGCACACCCGCGATGCGCTCCACCGGTAGCACCTGATTAACCAAACCGGTGTCCAGCGCGCTTTGCGGCATGCTCTTGAACTGGGCACTGGCCGGCTCCTGCGCCAGCACCACCCCGCCGCGGGCTGCGATGCTCTGGATGCCCACCGCCCCATCGCTGCCGGCACCCGATAGGATTACCCCAACCGCCCGCTGGCATTGGTCTTCGCCCAGCGCGCGGAAAAAATGGTCGATCGGCAGCCGCATGCCGTGCACTTTGGCCGGTCGCTTCACGTGCAGGATGCCGTTGTGGATGGACAGATCGCTGTCGGGCGGTGCGGTATAGACGTGGTCCGCCTCGACCCGCATGCCGTCGCGGGCTTCCATCACGCTCAGCGCGGTGGCCTTGGCAAACAGCTCCGGCGCGAGGCTTTTGCGGTGCGGATCGAGGTGCTGTACCACCACCACGGCGAGTCCGCTGCCGGCCGGCAAGCCGTGTAGCAGCTCGCGCACCGGTTCGAACCCCCCGGCGGAGGCGCCAACGCCGATTATGCATGTGGGTATTGTCATGGCTGCGTCCTCAGGCGAGCGGGCGCCAATAACTATAGCAAGACAGATAATTGTTATTTCTTTCTTGAAAAAGCTTGTATCAGAAAATACAGATATTCGACCCCGGCTTCGAATTGAAGGAGGTGGAATACCTGAAAACAGGTATTTTCAGTTTTTCCGAAGTTTATTTTATAATAGCATGTAATACAGTTATGCTGGATTATCATTCTCATTTGTGACCTGGATGTCCAGCAACATTATGGGTCACCCATTGATGCTACTGTGTCGTAGCACATTCATGGCACACGGGGGAAACCAATAAACGGGATTCGTGAAGCGGCATTCTGAGGCCTTGGAAGCCGTCGGGCTCCGAAGGTCCGTGGTTCGAGTTCCGCACCTTTCGCTGGTCGTAATAGTGAAGCATGAATTAAAAATCAGATCGCTATGGTTATCTGCAGATAAATGCGGCGTCCGCAGCTGGTCGGTTCCGCGTGGGCTGGTCCAGATCGCTCGATAGTCGCACCTCGGAATCGGAGTTGAAACCGTCCGTTTTGTCGCCCAATGTATTCGGGCCGTTGGAGAGTTGGCCCGCAACAACCGTTTTCTTTCCAGTCTTGATCAATCAGCACGCGGAGCAGCGGATTCGGAACCGGCGCGCGAGCGTTACCGCATAAAATGTCTCCCGCAGCGTGGGTAATTGTGCTGCCTCGATCAGCCGTCCGTCTGCCAGTTCATCCTTGACCACGATGGGTGGGACGATCGCGAGGCCGATGTCCTCACGTGCAAACAGGCGCAGCATTGCCATGTCATCGACTTCGGCGACAATCTTTGGTTTGACGTGAAGCCGGTCGGCAGCGCATCGAAACCCGTCCTGATGTTGCTCTCGCCTGTCGGCAGGACGAGGGGGTGGCTTGCTAACAGAACTTCAAGCGGCTGCTTTTTGCGCTTCAGGCGCTCCAGTGTCCCCACTAGACTGACCGGCTGGTCAGCGATCTGGTGTGAAATCCATGGCGTTGACGCGTCGCGTGCCGGCGGCGCGTTGACGAGGACCACGTCAAGACGGTGGCCCTCTAGCGCCTTGAGGTCGCCGAGTCGTCCTGAGGTAACAATGATCTCGACATTTTCCCGCGCAGTAGCGGCCTCAGGAATCCCAGCTGAAAGTTGCGTGATAGTGTCGACAGCGCGCCGACGCGCAAGACACGTTGAACCGGCCCCGTCGCTGAGCGTGCCGAGCAATTCATACCCTGGCAATGAACGAAACTGCACGGTCGGGCGATTCCCCGAATGCCGGTGACAGCCTCCTCAGCCGTTGAAGGCTCATGACTGAGCCTGGCTTCGAGTTTCTGGATCTGGATCGACAGGGCGACTGCGAGATATGCAGCTTCTCTGCCGCGCGGGTCAGGTTGCCTTCATGTGCGACAGCCCGTAAATAGCGCAAGTGGTTGTAGTTAAATACCATCCCATCATTCTATAAAATAGAACGTTTAATTTAAATATTTATATTTAGATATATTGAAGTGTCTTCATAAAGTGTTCCCGAAAGCCATTTGCCGGGAACACAGAATTGAATTCTCTTATCTTTTTAGCTTATGCCGCCCCCGCATTGGCCATTGTTGATGTCCTACGCCTGTATTAGAAAACGGTTTCAGGCTCGCCACGTCTTGCAGGTCAGCCGTCTCGCAAGCGTTGTGGCTTTTGCTTGCGACACAGCAAGCCTGGTTGTTGCCATCAATGGGCCGATAACGATGTCGCTGAATTAACGGAGGGATTTCAGGCGGTCGAATGAATGCAGTACAGCGCAGTCGCGCGCGCCGTAACGTGTCCAATACGATAATACCGCGATGACCGCTAGGCCAGTTTGTCGGTGGGCTTTGCCTGACCCTCGCCGCCGTCATGCTGCTGGTGCTGTCCGGCAACCTGTTTCAGTTCGTTCTGGCGCTGGATAGCTGACCACCCTCGCGTTGCATTGCTGCTGGTGTTCGATCCCGAGCGGCCGGCGGCGGTAATTGCCGCGCGCAAGAAAGACGGCACGTCGCGGTTCGGCGATGTCTGTCTGATCACCGCGGCGGCACTGCTAGCGAGCGCGTTCGGAACCTCCGATATTGCGAGCCTGCTCGAGCCTGCGCGACTAGCGCTGGCACGCGTGGCATCACCGCGATGGCGCCTTACGCTGCGACGCTGAATACTGTCGAGGCGCTGCTGAAATCCGCACAGTTCCCGACGCATGGCTGGCTGCTCGAAGTCATGGAAACCCCGACCCCAGTCTGGGGCTGCTGCATGCGGGCATTATTAATGCTGCGGGTTTCGATGGTGCGTTTCGCCGATGTCATGGTCCTTTCGGCGTCGTCACTGCATTTCATTGCCATCGTCGGAGGCTTTACCGCTCTGATCGACGCGATCGCCATGTGCCAAGACCAGAGTCAAGTCTCGTTGCGCGTGACCGCCGACTACTCAGATGGCTTCATGCCGACTGCAATCGGGCTCGGGGCTTCTCGATCGTCCGTCCTGCATATCGGCACCCGGAGTCCCTATACAAAGCCCATGCCTTTCGGTCTGCGGGAAGTGTTGTCGACAGCGCACGCGCTTCGCCGGGGGCCTGACGGCGCAGTCTGATCGCTTCGGGTGCCTGCAGGATCGCCGGCTGAGACTGTTGATCTACGCTTGGCAATTGTGAAGCCACGGGCTGGCTGTTTGGTCTCACACCAGCGCCAGCATCCGGCAGCTGCTGGCCCTCGGCGCCGTTTTTATCCTCGGTCTGAACCAGCTTCTGTACGTGGCCTTACTGACGGTAACACGCAGAACAGTGGTCATCTGATGGGACGGGTACCGCGCCAGCAGGCTCCTGCCATTTCGCCGTGCGCGGGAGCGGTGCTATGGGCTTCTTCCCCGCCGAGCCGCCTGATGTCCCGGAGGATCGCCATCATGTCGATAGCGGTTGCGTCTTTTGCAGGGGTCAGCGTCGCGCAAATTCACACCGGACCTGTACAAAACCGCTGTGGTGTGGCAGTTCCACGGTGCATCGAGCAAGGATGCCCCACGCTAACGCAAGATCAGTCCTTTACCGTTCGTCAACGGAAGCTCGTCAGCGACCTCAGTCAAGGTGGGCGAATTCAATGACTGTTCAAACGCTTCGCCGCGCCGGCCGATGGCGAGAACGGACAATAAATGAAACCATCGACACGCAGTCGCTTTGCGGTCGGCAGAGGATGCCTGCAAGGTGATCGCCCCGCTCTGGTCACTCAAGCATTACGTGGCGGTCAATCCATATCTCGGTGTAATCGATAAGCCGTTCAGCAGCCGCGGCAGACCATGGCAAATACCGCCGGGGCCCGGATGACGATGCCGCGCCAGCTATGCCGCCGCAGGCGCGGAGCGATGACCGAAGGCTTGTGCTGCGTCATGCCGCCCGGCAGGCCTCACGCAGAGCATTGGTGCTGTGAAAGCGGCCGCTGAGGAACCAGACACTGTCATGGCCCTTCAACCATGGCCGAGTGTGGCGAACATCGCCGCAGAGCTGACGGGAAAGGCTTGGGATCAGTTCATGAGAGAACGGATATCGGCCTGGGCGGCAGCGTATTTTGATGAAGGGCAGGCACTTTGGCAGATGCCGTGGCGTGAACTGCCGCCTTATGAAGCGTGGCGGGCACAGGCGCTCATCGACCGGACGCCATCGCTCTTTGGCACTCACGGTATTGCGCAAGGCTATTGGCCGACTGCCCGGTGTGCGGAGCAGCGCTTATCGTTCGCGGCATAGCGGCTAGGCTTGCCACCGCACGCTCTGGAAAGCTATTTCCACCGATTGCTGATGAGCATTGGTGGTTGGGCCGCCTTCGCGCGCTATAAGGTCTGGCAGAGCACACTGTGTGATCAGGCGGACAATACACTGGTGGGCGTGCTGGCGGTCAGGCTGGGATGGGAGCTGGCGCTGCTTGATGCTTTTTCCGCTCAACCGGTGGAAGAAGTGTGGCACAAGTGGAAGCACTGCTACGCCAATGAGTGTCCGTCCGATCAACGCACCAGGGCGCTGGTGCTCGACTGCGCGTTGCAAACGGCTTATGAGAGAGCGTGGCAGCGGAATCTGATTGCGCGGTTTGAAGCCAGACCGGATGGCCGGAGAGACGACCGCGCCCGGCGGTACAGGCAGCTTTTTGTATTGATGTCCGCTCGGAGGTCATCCGCCGGACACTTGAGAGCGTGTCCCCGAAGGTGCAAACCATCGGCTTCGCCGGTTTCTTTGGTTTTCCCATCGAATATGTGCCAGTCGGCCGGGACTACGGTGGGGCGCACTGTCCCGTGCTTTTTACCCCAAAATTCACCGTTCACGAAACCGTCAAAGGAGCGGGAAAAGAGGGGGCTGACGTTATCCGGCGGCTGAGGCTTATGCGGTGGCGCACCGCAAAGGCCTGGAAATCCTTCAAGCTCTCGGCAGTCTCGTCATTTGGCTTTGTGGAATCGATGGGGCTGCTTTACCTGATCAAGCTGGCTGGCGATTCGCTCGGCGTTACCCGTCCGGTCGCACACCCGAAGACAAGTGGACTGAGCGGCGCTGTCGTGCAGCGGCTGGAACCGCAGATCGAACCTGCCACGATAAATGACAGCCACACCAGTTTTGCCATCGACGCACGCATCGCAATGGCGGAAACGGTTCTGAGGGCGATGTCGATGACACGCAACTTTGCCCGAATTGTCGCATTGGTGGGCCATGAATCAACTACGGTCAACAATCCTCATGCGACCAGCCTGGACTGCGGGGCCTGTGGTGGCCACACCGGCGAAGCAAATGCGCGAGTCGCGGCAGCGATCTTGAATGATCCTGATGTCATAACCGGGCTCGCGGAACGCGGGATCGACGTGCCGCAGGACACTGTGTTTATCGCGGCATTGCACGACACGACCACCGATAGCGTGACGTTGTTCGACGTCGATAATGTGCCTGAGACCCATCATGCGGATATTGTTCAATTCCAGCGCTGGCTTGATCAGGCCAGTAATAGGGCAAGGGTCGAGAGGGCAAGGCTGCTGGGTATGGCATTAAGCGAAAATAGTGATCGCAGAATATCGGCAAGGAGTCGGGACTGGAGCCAGGTACGACCGGAATGGGGGCTGGCTGGCTGCGCGGCCTTTATCGCAGCGCCGCGTAACCGCACCACAGGGCTCGATCTGGGAGGCCGTGTGTTTCTGCATTGCTACGACTGGAAACAGGACGAGCACTTTGCCATCTTGGAACTTATCATGACGGCACCGATGCTGGTCGCGAGCTGGATCAACCTGCAATATTATGGTTCCGTCGTCGACAACCGTTGCTTTGGCAGCGGCAACAAGGTACTGCACAATGTCGTCGGAACACTGGGTGTGCTGGAAGGGAATGGCGGCGATCTGCGTGTGGGTCTGCCGTGGCAGTCGGTCCATGATGGCGCAAAACTGATTCGCGACCCCATTCGGCTTAATGTCGTGATCAGGCGCCGATCGACGCGATCGATCGGGTCATTGACAAGCATGAGGATGTCCGCGTTCTGCTCGATAGTGGTTGGCTCCACCTGTTTGCCATCAATGAGAGCGGCCGCGTTGCCGAACGCTATTGCGGTGACGGGAAATGGGAGCCGGTGAAAGGCAGTTGTGTGGTCTGACGCACACTGAGCCGGCGCGGGAGTGCAGCGGGGTCATCCTCCTCCGTCCGTCGGCAGGACCCATCGAACCGGACTGGTTCGGGCCCACGTGGCCGGACGACAACGGTGCCCGCCAGCTTGTCGTGCCAGCCCTGCTTCCGGCGGTCGAAGGCGACC
Organism: uncultured Gammaproteobacteria bacterium; assembly: GCA_963713445.1. Lineage (GTDB taxonomy): Bacteria > Pseudomonadota > Gammaproteobacteria > Competibacterales > Competibacteraceae > CAVQMB01. Next base: position 10,579 of record CAVQMB010000008.1, read on the forward strand.
CATACCAGGCCCAGGCAGAGCGGAATAATCGAAATAAAGTAACCTAAGTAGCGGCCGATAAACTGGCCGATACTGGGTTTGCCACCGGTGCGCGCGTCAACCACGCGTGCTGATATGGCCATCTTCCCGGGGGACGCCTGTCGTGTAACCCAAAAGGAGATCACCGCAATGGCGGGGAACACCCACGAGATCAGTACGTCCAGTGGCCCCTTGATCAGCTTCGGATCTAACCAGTATCCGGTGCCGTATACGGCCTCAATCGCGGGCACGATAATGAATCCGAGGAGAATCGTGTCAATGAGGGACGCGCCGACTCTGGCCCAAAATCCGACGTACTCGAGTTCTGGCTGTTCCATCTGTTTTACCTGTCGACGTCTTGAACCGAGGTAACAATCCGTACCCCAGCCTGAGACCATAACAGTAGGTGTCGTTGGTGACCCGTGACACCCACCGCTACACCTCGCGGGCAATCGGTTTGCCGAAGTCTCCCGCCCGCATGGCCGTCCATGGTTGGACGGCTAAATCGACATCAGGCGGATGTGGTGGTCACTAGAAAGCATTGAAAATGTCGTTGACCACGTCTTCCCCCAAGCCGAATCCGGCACCGATGCCCAGTCCGCTTACCAGGCTGCCGAGGAAGCCGCTACCGCCCATCTGGCTCCAGCCTCTCGGTTGTACAGTCGGTTGGGGATGGGTGCGCTGATCCTGTTCAAGCTGATGGATGTACTGCGCCATTTGCTGAATCATCAACAGGATATTCTGGTTTTGGTTCTGCATCTCCATACCGATTTCGCGCAAATCCATGGCGAGTTCCCGCCCGCTGGCCTCGTCTCTGGCTTCGGTGCGCAAGCGTTGCGCCAGTGCCTGCATCTTCTGCAGCAGGTCCTGTGATTGCTGGCGCAGTTGATTGGCCTGGGTTTCGGCTATCTGATAGTCCACAGCATGCCCTCCGGATGAGATTGGAGAATTTAAAGCGATGCTATGGACAGCCGCGGCGGGCAAACATTCAGCGTTATTACGTATTGGCAATGTTGCTGGCCCGTGCGCTACAGGTACATTGATCAGCCGTGCCGCCGCGACAACACCCGTGCGGCGAAGTGACATTATGATGAGACCCGGTGCTGACCGCAGCCCACCCGGGTCTCGCGCGTTCAGCGCAGTTGAATCTTACCGCCGCCGGGCAGGCCCGCGCCGCCAAGGCCCTCCATGCCGCCTCCGCCCTGACCGGGCACGACCAGCGAGGACGCCGCTTCGCGCTGCATTTCCCGCAGTTGTTGCATAGTGTCCTCAATTGCCTTGCTGGCGGCATCGGGGAATGCCGCAATGGCTTGCTCGAGCGTGCTGCCGGGCAGCTCGAACTGCAGCGGCAGGGTGCCAGCCGGCGTCATAAGGCTGGTCTCGCCTACGAATACCGTGTTGCGGGCGGGGTCTGGAGAGCCGTCCTTCTGCACCGGGGTCAGCCGGCGGATGCTACCGACTTGGCGGTCGGTGAATACGTCCTCGCAGTAGAGGTTGTCCGCGTCAACCGACGCTTCGACCTGCTGGCCTGGGGTCGCCATGGTGCCTTACCTCGTTCAAAATCATCTTTGGATCAACTATTAACCTTATCAAAAACGAACGCTCTTTGGTTGTCACAGGTCGCCGGAAATCCGCACTAAAATATGTTGTACTTGAACAGACTGATGACTAGGCTGACCAGAAAATACAGGATTAGCACGATCACAAAGTTGATCTTGAGGGTGCGCCAATTGCGCTCCCCGTAGTTCGTTAACAGCCAGCGGCGGAACCAAGGGCGGCTCAGCAATGCGATAATGAGCAGGAATAGCAGAATCAGCGTGCGTAGCATGAGCGTCCGCGCAAGTCCCGAAGGCGGGTGATTGTAACCAGTCCGCTAAGCGGCAAGGTAACGGGTGATGAACCGGAATTATCTCGATTTTGAAAAGCCGATCGCTGAACTTGAGGCCAAGTTGTCCGAGCTCCGCAAGTTGAGTGCTGACGCAGAGCTCAACATCAGCGATGAAATGACCCAGATGGAGACCAAGAGCAAGGCGTTGACGGAGTCGATCTTCGCCAATCTGAGTTCCTGGCAGATTGCCCAGCTGGCGCGTCATCCTGAACGGCCGTATACGCTCGACTACATTGAGCGGATCTGCACTGATTTCCATGAACTGCACGGTGATCGGTCCTATGCCGACGATCCCGCGATCGTTGGGGGGCCAGCCCGCCTCGACGACCGCCCGGTAATGGTGATCGGTCATCAAAAGGGGCGTGATACCCGCGAGCGACAGCGTCGGAATTTCGGTATGCCCAGGCCTGAGGGTTATCGCAAGGCGTTGCGCTTGATGGAAATGGCCGAACGGTTTCGCCTGCCGGTGCTGACGTTCATCGATACGCCGGGTGCTTATCCCGGGATTGGTGCCGAGGAGCGCGGACAGAGTGAGGCCATCGCCCATAATCTGTTGGTGATGTCGCAACTGCGCGTACCGATTGTTTGTACGGTGATCGGTGAGGGCGGTTCGGGTGGTGCACTGGCCATCGGTGTCGGCGATAGGGTATTGATGTTGCGCTACAGCACCTATGCAGTGATTTCACCGGAAGGTTGTGCGTCGATTCTTTGGAAGAGTGCCGACAAGGCACCTGAAGCCGCCGAAATTATGGGTATTACCGCCGACCGGTTGCGGGAGCTGGAGTTGATCGATGAGGTCATTGCAGAGCCGTTGGGCGGCGCTCACCGTGACTTTCGCGTTATGGCCGATACGCTGAAACAGGTCCTGGGACAACACCTGGACGCATTGATGGCGTTGCCGGTTGACGATCTTGTGGCGAGCCGTCAGGAGCGGCTGCTGGGTTACGGTGTTTATAAAGAGGCGTGAGCGGCACGCACGGTAGCCAACGGCGGTGTGTCCGCTAACGCTGGCCGGGCCGCGCCCGCCGGTGGAGCGGCTGCTGGTGGCTTTTAGCGGGGGGCTGGACTCGCAGGTGCTGCTGCACCGGCTGGCGGGTGATTCGGTGCTGCGCTGTCGCTACCGGCTGCAAGCGGTTCATGTCGATCATCAGCTACAGGCTGCGTCGGGACGCTGGGCGGATCAGTGTGCGGCGTTATGCCAGGTTTGGGCGATTCCATGCCGGATCCTGCGGGTGGTGGCCCGGCCTGAGCCTGGCGAAAGCCCCGAGGCGGTGGCGCGCCGGGCCCGCTATGGCGCCCTGCAACCGCTGATCGACCGCGACACCGCACTGGTGACGGCGCACCAGCGCTCAGATCAGGCGGAGACGGTGCTGCTTGCGCTGCTGCGTGGCTCCGGACCGCGCGGCCTGGCGGCCATGGCGGCGCTGGCCCGGTTTGGTGACGGTTGGCTATGGCGTCCGCTGTTGACCAGTTCGCGAACCCGGATCCTCGAATACGGCCGTCGGTACGGTCTGGAATGGATCGAGGATCCTAGCAACGCCGATACTGGATTCGACCGCAATTTCCTGAGGCATCGGGTGCTGCCGCCGTTGCGGCAGCGGTGGCCGGCAACCGACCGGGCACTGGCGCAGGTTGCCGAACACTGCGCCGAGAGCCTGGAGTTGCTGGATGCGCTGGCAGGCGAGGATCTGCGGGCAGCGGCAGTTGGTGACGCGCTCTCGATCGGTGTGCTGCGAGCCCTGAGTCCGGCCCGTTGCCGCAATCTGGTTCGGTTCTGGTTGCGCCGCCATGGTCTGCCGGTGCCCGGCCGCACAATCGTCGGGCAGCTGCTCACTACGGTGCTGGCGGCGGGCGCAGATCGCCAGCCGTTACTGCAGTGGCGTGGTGGTGAACTGCGACGTCATCGTGACCGGCTGTACGCAATGGCGCCGTTGCCGCCGGTGCCGCAGGCCGGGCGCTGTGTGCGGTGGTCCGACGAAACGGAGCTGGACTTGCCGGATGGTGGGCGGCTGCGTCGGGTCGCCGCCGAGGGGCCGGGTCTGCCCCCTGCGCTGGAGGGCCTGACAGTGTGCTACCGTCGCGGCGGCGAGCGTTTCCATCCCTGGGGGCGGCGTCACAGCCAAGCCCTGAAGAAGCTTTTGCAGGAGGCCGGCATGCCCCCGTGGGAACGTGAGCGGGTACCATTGATTTACTGGCACAAGCGTCTGGTGGCAGTGCCCGGACTGGGGGTGGATAATGAGCTGGCGCATTCGCCGGGATGGCGTCCGCAATGGCAAAAAAACACCGGTTCTGCTACCTTGTAGTCCCGTCCCGAGGCGGGCCGTTCCGGTCCGTGCAGTCATTGCGGTCACGAACTGAAGCAGCTTTATGACGCGATTCATTTTTATTACCGGCGGCGTAGTCTCATCGCTTGGCAAGGGTATTGCCGCGGCATCATTGGGTGCGATTCTCGAGGCCCGTGGTCTGAAGGTCACACTGGTCAAACTTGATCCCTACATCAACGTCGATCCGGGCACTATGAGCCCGTTTCAGCATGGTGAAGTCTACGTTACCGCGGACGGCGCGGAAACCGATCTTGACCTGGGTCATTACGAACGTTTCGTGCGGATGACCGCGACACGCCGCAACAGCTTCAGCGCGGGTCGTGTCTACGAGAACGTTATCCGCAAGGAGCGCCGTGGCGATTACCTGGGCGCGACGGTGCAGGTGATCCCCCATATTACCGACGAAATCAAGCGCTGCATTGAGGCCGCGGCCAATGACGCCGATGTCGTGATGGTTGAGATTGGCGGTACCGTAGGCGATATCGAATCGTTGCCGTTTCTCGAGGCCATCCGGCAGATGGGTGTGGAACTGGGGCGCGAGCGTGCACTGTTCATGCACTTGACACTGGTGCCCTATATCCGCTCCTCAGGTGAACTCAAAACCAAACCGACCCAGCATTCAGTGAAGGAGCTGCGATCCATCGGGATTCAGCCCGACATTCTCCTGTGTCGCTCCGATCGCCCGCTGCCCGAAACCGAACGGCGCAAGATCGCGCTGTTCACCAATGTCGAGCAACATGCCGTGATCCCGGCGCTGGATGCTGACAGCATTTACCGTATCCCGTTGCTGCTGCATGCCGAGGGGCTGGATGAGATCGTCCGCCGCAAGTTCAGGCTGGAACTGGCGCCGGCGGATCTGGGTGAATGGCAGCAGGTGGTGGCCGCTATCGATCACCCTGAACACGAGCTGACGGTTGCCATGGTGGGCAAATACGTGGATCTGACGGATGCTTACAAGTCGCTCAATGAAGCATTACTGCATGCGGGGCTGCACACCGCGACCCGGGTCAACATCCGCTTCATGGATTCTGAGGAGATCGAAGCCGACGGCACCGATTGTCTGGCCGGTGCCGATGCTGTCTTGGTGCCGGGCGGGTTTGGCGAACGCGGGGTTGAAGGCAAAATCGCTGCGGCTAGTTATGCCCGGAGACACAACATTCCCTACCTCGGCATCTGCTATGGTATGCAGTTGGCGGTGGTCGAGTTCGCGCGGCATCAGGCGGGGCTTGCGGATGCCAACAGCACTGAATTCAACAAGGATGCCCGCCATCCCGTGATCGCACTGATTACCGAGTGGCTGAATGACGGCGGGGCCGTCGAACGTCGTTCGGAGGAGTCCGAACTGGGCGGCACCATGCGCTTGGGTGCCCAGCAGTGCCGATTGGTTCCGGGGACGCTGGCACACCGTATCTATGGCAAGGATTTCATCACCGAACGGCACCGGCACCGCTACGAGTTCAACAACCGCTACCGGGGTATCCTGGAGGAAGCGGGGATGGTGTTCTCCGGCTGGTCGCTCGACGATGAGCTGGTCGAGGTGGTCGAACTGCCGGACCACCCCTGGTTCCTGGGCTGTCAGTTTCACCCTGAATTCACGTCGACACCGCGCGATGGTCACCCGCTGTTCGAGAGTTTCATCCGCGCCGGGGTCAGCCATCAACAGAGCCGCCGGCGGCAACCGGCCGCGGTGGCGGGCTGATGGAACTGTGCGGCTTCCAGGCCGGGCTGGATCGGCCGCTGTTTCTGATTGCCGGTCCGTGCGTTATCGAGTCGGAAGGGCTGGCCCTGGATACGGCCGGCCGCCTTAAGGCGGTCACGGCTGAGCTGGATATTCCATTTGTCTACAAATCGTCGTTCGACAAGGCCAATCGTTCTTCACACACGAGTTTTCGCGGGCCAGGACTGGATGCCGGTCTGCGTATCCTGGAAACCGTCAAGCGTGAGATTGGAGTGCCGGTGCTCACGGATGTCCACGAGGATACACCGCTGGCGGAGGTTGCCAGCGTGGTCGATGTATTACAGACACCGGCCATGCTCTGCCGGCAGACCAATTTCATTCAAAACGTGGCACGACAGGGGCTGCCGGTCAACATCAAGAAGGGTCAGTTCCTGGCGCCCTGGGATATGGCTCAGGTGGTCGCCAAGGCCCGGGCTACCGGCAACGACCGAATCATGGTCTGTGAACGTGGGGCGTCGTTCGGCTACAACAATCTGGTCTCGGACATGCGTGCGTTGGTGATTATGCGGGCCACCGGTTGCCCGGTGGTCTTTGATGCCACGCACTCCGTACAGTTGCCCGGCGGGCAGGGCACCCACAGCGGCGGCCAGCGTCAATTCGTGCCGGCGCTGGCCAGAGCGGCGGTTGCGACGGGTGTCAGTGGCCTGTTCATGGAGACCCATCCCGATCCCGACAAGGCCTTGTCCGACGGTCCCAATGCCTGGCCGCTGGAGCGGATGGCGGAGCTGCTAATGATCCTGGTTGAACTTGACAGTGTCGTCAAGCCGTCGGCCAGGCTGGGCCTCGAGACCGCCTGAGTTCAGAAGAGACAGCGGAGCCACCATGACAATGATTCAGAGCATTCACGGGCGCGAGATCCTCGATTCGCGTGGTAATCCAACCGTAGCGGTGGATATCCGCCTGAGCTCCGGCTGCAGCGCAACCGCTTGCGTCCCCTCGGGGGCGTCCACCGGGAGCCGCGAGGCGGTGGAACTGCGTGATGGTGACGCTCGTTATCAGGGGAAAGGCGTTCGCAAGGCGGTCGCTAATGTCAACGGGGAAATTCAGACCGCATTGAAGGGCTTCGATGCTACCGATCAGGCCCGCATCGATCAACGCCTGATCGAACTGGATGGCACCCCCAACAAGAGCCGCCTGGGCGCTAACGCAATCCTTGGGGTGTCGCTGGCGGCGGCCCGCGCGGCAGCGGCTGATGCCGGTCTGCCACTGTTTCGCGCGATCAACCGAGACGGGCCGTGGCGGTTGCCGGTGCCGATGATGAATATCCTCAACGGGGGTGCTCATGCGACCAACAATGTTGATATTCAGGAATTCATGATCATGCCGACCGGTGCACCGGATCTTGCCGAAGCCGTGCGCTACGGTGCCGAGGTGTTCCACAGCCTGAAACAGGTACTGCGTGACCGGGGTCTGGCGACGACCGTTGGTGATGAAGGCGGCTTTGCCCCCGATCTGCCGTCTAATCAGGCGGCCCTGGACGCGATCATGGAAGCGATCGACAAGGCGGGCTATCAAGCGGGCCGTGATATCCATCTGGCACTGGATCTGGCGAGCAGTGAATTCCACCGTGATGGCCGGTACCGGCTCAGTGCCGAGAATCGTGAACTGGATTCCGCAGGGATGGTTGACTGGCTGACTGAGCTGGTGAATAGCTATCCGATCCTGTCGATCGAGGATGGCATGTCCGAGGACGACTGGGATGGCTGGCAACTGCTCAGTGAGCGGCTGGGCCAGCGCGTGCAACTGGTCGGTGACGACTTGTTCGTTACCAATCCCGCGATTCTGCGCCAGGGTATTGAACGGGCGGTCGCCAACTCCATTCTGATCAAGCTCAACCAGATTGGTACCGTTAGTGAAACCCTAGAGGCGATCGCCGTGGCCTCGCAGGCCGGGTATAGTTCGGTGGTGTCACACCGGTCGGGCGAAACGGAGGACACTAGCATCGCCGATCTGGCAGTTGCGACCGATGCCACCCAGATCAAGACCGGGTCGCTCAGCCGAACTGACCGGGTGGCCAAATACAATCGCTTGCTGGTGATCGCCGAGCAGCTCGGGGGGGCAGGGCATTATGAAGGGGCACGGGCCTTTGGCAAGTTCCTCGCGCACTGACAACGCTCAGGCGGAATCGCGGGCACCGCCACGAGCGCCATATCAGGCGCCCCGGAGGCTGGCGCTGACCGTGGTTTACGTCGGCTTGACCGCGTTGCTGGCGCTGTTCGGTTATCGCTACTGGCTGGCGCCCCATCATGGCCGGCTTGAGGTGGCGCAGCTCCAGTCCCAGGTCGCCGCGCAGCGGATTGAAAACACTCAACTGGCAGCCCGTAACAAGACCATTGAACGCGATATCGCAAGTTTGCGCCATGGCGGTGAGGCACTTCAGGAGCGGGCCCGCTCCGAACTGGGGATGATCGGCAAGAACGAGACCTTTGTCCAGCTGGTGGGTGGTGCTGCCGCGTCCAAATCGCCGTGAACATTGCTCCATGACACGCTGCTGGGCACTGGTGGTGGCGGCTGGCCGGGGGCAGCGTATGGGCGGTGATCGCCCCAAGCAATACCTCACAGTGGCCGGACGCAGTATCCTCGAACACAGCCTTGACCGCTTACTCACGCTGCCGGCGGTCGTTGGTGGTGTGGTGGTGCTGGCAGGTGATGACCGTTACTGGCCGGCGCTCGGCTATCGCAGCGCCAAGCCGCTGTTGCAGGCACTGGGCGGCGGTGAACGTTGCCAGTCGGTCGCTAATGGTCTGCAGGTGCTGGGCGAGGGGGCCGACGTCGATGACTGGGTGCTGGTGCACGACGCGGCGCGTCCGTGTGTGCGTCGCACTGATCTCGAGCGGCTGCTCGCGGCGGTTGCCGATGATCCGGTTGGGGGGCTGCTGGCGGTGCCGGTTCGCGATACCCTGAAGCGGGCCGACGCCGCGGGCCGGGTCCGGGGTACCGAGGCGCGCGCTACCTTGTGGCATGCGCAGACACCGCAAATGTTCCGAGTTGGGTTGCTGCGGGAGGCGTTGGACAGGGCGTTTGCGGATGGCTTTATGGTGACTGACGAAGCAGCGGCGGTGGAGGCGCTCGGTCATGCACCCCGGCTGGTGGCCGGGCACTACGACAACATCAAGATCACCACGGCCGAGGATCTGGCGCTGGCCGAACGCTACCTGCGGCAGGAGTGTGTTGGATGAATGGCCTACGCGTCGGTCACGGCTACGACGTCCATGCCTTCGGGCCAGGTGAATTTATTGTCCTGGGTGGCGTGCGCATCCCGCACAGTCGCGGCCTGCGGGCTCACTCGGACGGCGATGTGCTGCTGCATGCGGTGTGCGATGCCCTGCTGGGTGCCGCCGCACTGGGCGACATCGGCCAGCATTTTCCGGACACCGATACGCGCTATCGTGGTGCCGACAGCCGCGGTTTGCTAGCAGAGGTCGCCGGGCTTATTGGTCGGCACGGCTGGCGACCGATTAACCTGGATGCGACGGTGATTGCCCAGGCCCCGCGACTGGTGCCTTACATCGACGCCATGCGTGCCAACCTGGCCGCGGATCTCAACGTTGCTCAGCGCCAAGTGAGCGTCAAGGCGACCACTACCGAACGGCTGGGCTACATCGGCCGCGGCGAGGGGATTGCGGTTCACACCGTCGTCATGCTTGGTGCTATGTGAGTACCGGTGTGCGATGGCTGTGGCCGCGCGCGTGGGGCGAGCCGACGGTGCAGGCCCGTCTGCGCAGCCAGCCCGAGGATTTTTGGGTTTGTGAGCAGTTGGGATTCGAACCTACTGGTGCCGGAGAACACGCTTTTCTGCGGATCCGCAAGCGCGGCTTGACCAGCGAGCAGGTCGCGCGTGGCCTGGCGTGCTATGCCGGGGTCACCCGCCGCGTGGTCAGCTACGCCGGGATGAAGGACAAACAGGCGGCGACCGAGCAATGGTTTTCGGTGCATCTGCCGGGCCAGCGCGGTCCTGACTGGACGGGGCTTGATCTGGCCGGTTGTGAGCTCGTGGTTGCGACCCGACATAATCGCAAGCTCAAGCGAGGGGCCTTGCGCGGCAACCGGTTCCGGTTGAGGCTGCGCGAGGTGACCGATGGTGGCGTGCTGCAGCAGCGCTGGGACCGCGTGATTAAGGGTGGTGTGCCAAACTATTTCGGGCCGCAGCGGTTCGGACTCGACGGTGCCAATGTGGAAGCGGCCCGGCGCCTTTTTTTGGGTGACGGTGCCGAAGATAGGTTCCGCCGTGGTCTGTATTTGTCGGCCGCGCGGGCCTGGCTGTTCAATAGCGTGCTGGCACAGCGGGTGAGCGATGGTAGCTGGGATTGCTGCCTGCCGGGCGAGTTGTTGCAATTGGAGGGCAGTCACAGCGTGTTCGCGGTGTCCGAATCAACATCAGATATCCGCCGACGCCTGGAAGAGTGCGATGTGCATCCGACCGGTCCGCTCTGGGGCGGTGGTGAGCCTGGTGTCGGCGCTGCCGTAGTGGGCCTTGAGCAGGCCGCGGTGGCAACTGAACCGGTGCTTTGCGACGGGCTGGTCAGGGCCGGCTTGCGCCAGGAGCGCCGGTCTTTGCGCGTGTCGGTGCGGGCGGCGGCGCTGGAATGGATAGCACCGGATGAGGCGATATTGAGTTTTTCTTTGCCAGCGGGTTGTTATGCTACCAGCGTAGTGCGCGAGTTGGTGGCGCCGCAGGCGCCCTGGGATGCGATATAATTGGCTGCAATTAGCCGCGCAACAGTACGTACACAGCGCCAGTGCCGCCGTCTACAGGGCGCGCCGAGCAAAACGCGAGGATGTCGTCACGCTGACGCAGCCAGTGGTTGACTTTGGTTTTCAGCACGGGGCCTTTGTGCCGGGAGCGCTTGCCCTTGCCGTGAATAATTCGAACACAGGTGAGGTGCTCGCGTTTGGCACTGAGCAGGAACAGGCGCAATGCGCTGTGGGCGCTCACCACGTTCATGCCGTGGAGATCAAGCACAGCACTTACCCGATATTGGCCGCGGCGCAGTTTGCGCAGGACGCCATGCTGGACACCGCTGCGGTGATAATACAGCTCTTCGCCGGTATCGAGTTCGGCCGCTTCCCAGGGACTTGTGAGCAGTTCTTCGAGTACCTGTCGTTCGTCATCCTCGGTCAGTCGGGGTTCCGGTGGTGGGTGGCCGTGCGGCGTCTGAACCCGGTCACAGTGCAACCGTTTAACTGGCCCTACGGCCTCCCGGAACAGGGCCTGATCTGCCTTGGATAGCGGCTTGTGCTTGCTCATCGTAGTGGCCGAAGCTATTGTGGATACGGCGTTTATACCGAATCACACGTGATCGTCAACAGCACCATGCTTATCTTTCGACCTGAATCGACCGGTCCGGTTGCGATTCCATGTCAGACGTGCCGATGAAGATACTGTTAAGCAATGACGACGGCTATCAGGCCCCTGGCCTGCGCTTTCTGGCGGAAGCATTGGGTACAATCGCTGATGTCGTGGTGGTCGCGCCCGATCGCGATCGCAGTGGCGCCAGTAATTCCCTAAATCTGCGTCGGCCGCTCTATGTAACCCGGCATGACAATGGTTTTCTCAGCGTGGAGGCCGGTACTCCCACCGATTGTGTGCACCTGGCCATCACCGGCATGTTGGACGAGGAGCCGGATATGGTGGTTTCCGGTATTAACGCCGGATCGAACATGGGCGATGACGTGATCTATTCGGGCACTGTAGCAGCTGCCATGGAAGGACGTTTTCTGGGCCTGCCCGCTATCGCCATCTCGATGGCGGCAGGCGAGCCCCAGCACTTCGCCACGGGCGCTCGAGTGATACAGCGTCTCGTCGGTTATCTCAGGGAGCATCCGCTGCCGCAAGATACTATCCTCAACGTCAACGTCCCGGATGTATCATGGGAATCGCTGACCGGTTTTCGTGCGACCCGGCTCGGCAACCGCCACAGGTCCAAGCCGGTGGTGCGCGGTGCCGATCCGCGTGGCCGCCCGATTTATTGGATTGGTGCGGCCGGACTCGAACAGGATGCCGGTCCGGGGACTGATTTCCATGCTGTGCGCAGCCATCAGGTCTCGATTACGCCGCTGACGGTGGATCTGACCCGTCATGGCGCACTGCCCGCGGTCGCGGGGTGGCTCGAGGGGCTATGACCGGACCCGATCTGCAGGGCTTGCAAGGGATCGGCATGACCTCGCGCCGGGCCCGCCAGCGTCTGGTCGACCGTTTGCATAGTCAAGGCATCGCCGATGAACGGGTTCTTGAGGTGTTGCTTGAAACGCCCCGGCATCTTTTCATCGACGAGGCTCTGGCCAGTCGGGCGTATGAGGATACCGCACTGCCCATAGGCTTTGGACAAACCATCTCGCAACCATATATTGTGGCGCGTATGACCGAGGTCTTGCGCGCTGGCGGTGCCCTCGATAAGGTGCTGGAGATTGGTACCGGGTCGGGCTATCAGGCTGCGGTGCTGGCGGCGCTGGCGGCGCGGGTCTATTCGGTCGAAAGGATCAGTCGTCTGCTGGAACAGGCCCGACAGCGAATCCGCGTTTTGGGCTATGCCAACGTCCGGCTAAAATACGACGATGGCACTATTGGCTGGACGCGTTATGCGCCGTATAACGGTATTATGGTTACCGCAGCGGCCGAGCAGGTTCCTACCGATCTGCTGGAGCAGCTGACCATAGGAGGGCGTCTGCTGGCGCCTGTGGGTAACGGCACCGAGCAGGAACTGCTGCTGGTGCAGCGGCGGGCATTCGGTTTCGAGCGCAGCATGCTCGGGCCGGTGAGCTTTGTACCATTGCTGGGGGGGGTTCTCTGAGTACACCGTTTACAGCGCTGTATGCCCGGATAATGCACTGGGTACAGCATCGCCATGCACCCTGGTATCTCGGCTTGTTGAGCTTCGCAGAAGCCTCATTTTTCCCCGTTCCACCGGATGTGATGCTGGCTCCCATGTCCCTGACCCAGCCGGCGCGTGCCTGGCGATTCGCGCTCATCAGCACAATTGCCTCGGTGGCCGGCGGTTTGTGCGGTTACCTTATCGGCGTGTGGTTGTTTCACCTCATTGAGCCCTGGGTGCACGCGCTGGGATACTGGCCAGCTTACCTGCAGGTGATGCGTTGGTTCGAGTCCTGGGGCTTTTGGGCGGTGTTCTTGGCCGGAATATCACCGATCCCGTACAAAGTTTTCACCATTGCAGCAGGATCGGTGACGATGGCGGTGCCTGCTTTTGTGCTGGCATCGTTGATCGGACGCGGCATGCGCTTCTTTCTGGTCGCTGGGCTTATGTACTGGGGCGGAGCGCGCCTCGAGGGCGCCTTGCGGCGCTACATTGAGTGGATTGGCTGGATACTGGTCAGCCTAGTGGTTATGACTTATCTGTGGATGCGTTGGCGGTGACGAGGCGAACCCTGTGGATGCTGCTGTTGGCAGTGGTCGTTTCCCTGCTTGCGGCCTGCAGTACACCCGGTCCCGCAGAGGTGCAGGCGGGCAATCGACCCGCTTATTACGTGGTGGAGCGAGGTGATAACCTGTTCCGGATTGCCTGGCGTTATGGCCTGGATTACCACGATTTGGCTGCCTGGAATCACTTGCGCTCCCCTGACCACATTCAGGTCGGTCAGCGCTTGCGCCTGATGCCTCCGGGTCAGAGCCGCCCGTCGTCTACCCGCCGCCGTGATAACCATGCATCAACGACCGCATCGGTACGGTCTGCAACTCATCCGGCTGCGCCGAACGCGGTGGCCACAAACCCCGAGGTCGGCCCCGGCCATGGCTCGGGCCGCTGGGACTGGCCGACCAAAGGTAAACTGGTGAGCCATTTCAATCCCTCGGCGCCAGGCGGTAAGGGTATCGATATCAGCGGTCGTTCCGGCCAGCCCATACTGGCCGCGGCAGGTGGTGATGTGGTGTATCGCGGCAGTGGACTGCGTGGCTACGGTCGACTTATCATCGTGAAGCACGGTCACGGCCTGCTGAGCGCGTATGGTTACCTTGGCAGGATTTACGTCAAAGAGGGCGAGCGGGTCAGTGAAGGTCAAAGGATTGCTGATATGGGCAATGACAGTAATCCCCCCGTGCTACATTTTGAAATCCGGAAAAACGGGAAGCCGGTCGATCCGCTGCACTATCTGCCAGGCTAAAGGAGGCTGATTCAGCAGAGTTTAAGGACGCGACAACTATGAAGGAATAGATGTGTGAGCCGGCATCAGATGATCCCAGCAGCACCGACTGCGGCGGCGTTTGATGTCACTGGGCAAGGAACCCGTTGAAGGAGGTCACCATGGTGAAACGGGTTGGTGGGGTGGTTGAGCGGCATACCGGCAGCGCTTCTTTCGATGCGATTCTGCCGCTTGTCATCAAGGGTCTCGGCAGTGGTTTTGCCGGCGTCAGGCCGGCAGATTCGGAACTGAGCGGAGAGGAGAAAGAGGAAAACCATCACTCGACCGATACCGCTACCCCGGTGATTCATGAAGTCACTGGGGAAGAACTCGATGCGACCCGGTTGTATCTGGCAGAAATCGGTTACGCACCGTTGCTAAAGGCGGAGCAGGAAATTCATTTAGCGCGCCTGTCCCAGCAGGGTGACACTGCCGCCCGCAATAGGATGATTGAATGCAATCTGCGACTCGTAGTGAAAATTGCACGTCGTTATATGAATCGTGGTCTGGCGCTGCTGGATCTGATCGAAGAAGGCAATCTGGGTCTGATTCGCGCGGTCGAGAAGTTTGATCCGGAAAAAGGTTTCCGTTTTTCCACTTATGCCACATGGTGGATCCGCCAGACCATCGAACGAGGCATCATGAACCAGACCCGCACCATCCGGCTGCCGATACATATAATCAAGGAGATCAACAGCTATTTGCGGGTCGCACGTCGTCTCGCGCAAACGCTTGATCACGAGCCGAGTCATGAGGAAATCGCGGAGGACATGGACAAGCCGGTTGGTGAGGTCAAGCGTATGCTGGGTCTCAACGAACGCGTTGCCTCGATCGATCTGCCGATTGGCCGGGAGGAGGAGCGTTCACTGCTCGACACTATCGCGGATGAGACCAACCCCGATCCAGTCAATGCACTGCAGGACCATGACCTTTACGTCAAGCTGGATGTCTGGCTGGATCAGCTCACTGATAAGCAGCGTATCGTCGTCGAGCGTCGTTTTGGCCTCAATGGCCAGGAGCGGGCTACACTCGAACAGGTCGGCAATGAGATCGGCGTGACTCGAGAACGGGTGCGGCAGATCCAGCTCGATGCACTGCGACGGATGCGCCAGATTTTGGAATGTGAAGGATTTTCGGGTGATTTACTATACCGGTGAAGGTCTGTTGTAGCTTACTGAAGCCAACGGGTGGCGTTATGGTCGTTAGGGTGCAGGACTAGTACGACGCTACCTAGTTGCTGTGGGTGACGCTGGTTTTGTAGTGTACTCGGCCCAGCGGCAGGCCATGTCCATCCATGCCAAGCGGTATTCAGGAAATAGTCGCCGATATAGTTAATTTCGAACCGCTACAAGCTGTTTCAGTTACCATTGTGTTCCTTTATAAGGAATTTTAAAGCGACTCTCATTCAGATTCTAATATATTTTTTGTTAATATTTATCTGGATTAAAAGTTGGCAAAGAGGTTATGATCCGACTAGAACGTTATATTCTATGTCCAGTTAGTCCTAGTCGCGTTTATCGTATACATTAGTAGTGGTAAATAATTCAGTGGTTATAAATAGCGTTGGCACATCAGACCTTGACGAGATTTCCGGGGACGGCCAGCGTTATAGCTATGCCATTGACCCCAACGGAGACAGTACAGCGAACAAGGTTTTGCGCTTGGTAGGCTCTAATAAGCGCGTGCTAGAGTTGGGCTGTGGCCCAGGCGTTATGACAAAGTTCCTCAAGGAGCGCGCATTTTGTTCAGTTACTGCAGTTGAATTCGATAAAGCGCTAGCTCAGCAGGCTGAACCTTACTGTGAACGGATCGTTATAGCCGATCTTGAGGAACTGGAATTCACTACCGCTTTTGGTGATATGCAATTTGATGTTGTGATTGCTGCTGATGTATTGGAGCATTTGCGTGATCCATGGACTTGCCTTAGAAAGGTTCGTGATCTAATTTCGCCAAAAGGTTATCTTGTAGTTTCAGTTCCAAATGTTGCACATGCGGGTGTTTTGGCACAAATGCTAAATGGCCGGTTCCCCTACACTGATAAAGGATTGCTTGACAAAACGCATCTTAGATTTTTTTCCCGTCATGATGTCGAGGATCTCCTTTTGTCAACAGGGTTCCTACCAGCGGTGCTTGAGCGAAGTCTAGTCGCACCAGAACGTAGCGAATTCTGTCATTGCTGGTCGACATTATCAGAAAAGGTCCGTGCGATACTCGCGGAAGCAAATGAAAGCAATACTTATCAATATGTTTTTAAGGCTAATCCGAGTAATGAATCAGGCTGGGCGGCTAACGCCAGAGCAGATCGCCTTGTAATGGAGGTTGATTATCAGCGTTTACAGTCACAGCTCATAAATATACAGGCTAATTTGAATTCTCACAGGGATGATATAGCAAAGGCGAAAGATATCATTTCGGCTAAAGAAAAAGAATTGTTGAAACAAAAAGACTTGTATGATGATGTTTGTAAAAAACATAATGAATACGCTGCTGCGTTTCGTAATGCCCGAGACGAAATAGAAAATTTCCGTATAGCATTGAATCAAGCGCAATGCAAAATAGCACAACTGAATAACTCGAAGAAAGTTAAGTTCTTTGGTAAGCTTGAGTCGTTAAGTAATTATTTAAACGCCATTTTTGAAAAGGTATTGCGTAAGCTAAACAATAAAAATTAACCGAACTATTTAATATTATTAACATATAGGAGTATAGATATGATTTTAAAATATATTAGGCATTTGAAAAAATTTTCACATATGCCAGATCAGATGGCCGATATACAACATCAGCTTAATAGTATGTTTTCAGCTCATGGTTCAAGCGATGCGCGTGGTGTTTTCGAAGCACATGTTTTACCCGATCAATATGGGCACCAGATTGAAAAAATAAATGCGCAAATGATCAAAAATAGGAATACTGTTATAAATGTCTTCTTAAAAAAAGGGGTTGGTATAGAAATAGGTGCTCTGCACAATCCAACTCCGTTAGGTGATGATTTAAAGGTTTACTATGTTGATTATATGTCAGGTGAAGATCTGAGGAAAAGATATAAGGAGTTGGGGAATGCCGAAATCAAGGAGCCAGATATTATAGATGATGCTGAAAAGTTGTCAAAAGTGTCACGCAATGACTATGACTTTGTTATTGCAAATCATTTTATAGAACACTGTCAAAATCCTATTTTGACAATTAAAAATATGCTTTCAAAAGTTAAAAATGCGGGTTATGTAATATTATCGATACCGGACAAACGATATACTTTTGATGTAAAAAGAAGTATTACGGAATTCACGCATCTAATCAAAGATTACGAGGAGGGGCCTGAATGGTCGCATCGTGGACACTATGAGGATTTTGCTGCCGCAACTTGCCACATTAATAACAGAACAGCTGAGGAGCAATTCGCATATTATTTTAACAACGTGGCTGATATTCATTTTCATGTGTGGGATTATTATGCTTTTTTTAATTTTTTAGAGGCCATAAAAAAACGATATTCATTTCCACTTGAAGTTATTTGTTTTATGCGAAATGGATTTGAAAACATCTGCGTTATTCAGAAACAAGAAAATTCGACTTGACGTCATGAGTTATAGCTTAATGTCGTGTCTGGCATTATTCGGGTGGCTGAAAGACCAGTTGGCATGCGCCGCGAAATTCCACAGTAATACCAGTGCTGTCGTAGCTACCTGGCTTATTAAGTATTGAATGTGGTACCAGTGGACGAACACAGTCATCAGGGCGGAGTTTAAGGTCAAGCCGAGGGCGACGACAGTGCTGAAGCGTCTGATAGCCTGCGAGTGAGGACGACTTGATCGGAATGTTACGTGGTAGTTGATCACGTAGTTGGCTATGGCGCCCAATAGGTAGCCCGCCGCCGAGGCTGTTACTGGGTAGTGGCCGACAAACTGAACCACTGTCACGAGTATACTGTACTGGACAATGGCGCCGGCAACACCGGCGAGCAGGAATTTGGCGAAGGTCCGTGAAAGCCTTCGCCAGGACTGGCTGACGAACAATCCTGCGCCGGTCATGTCACATCAGATGTGTCTTGGTTGTGCTGTATTCACTGCCAGAGTGTCGCATGCCAGTTTTTCTTTCCGCGTCGTAGCAATACGGTATTGCCGTGGAGCAGAGAGCTGCCATACAAACGGTGTTCCATTCCAACCCGCTCGCCGTTGACAGAAATGGCGCCATTCTGAAGGAATTCACGGGCCTCGCGTTTGGAGTTGGCGAGGGTGGTCTGCGGCAATAATTCTTCCAGGGCCAGTCCGGTGGCGAGTTGGTCCTTGGTATGCCGGGTATGCGGTACGTCGGCGAATACCTCGCGTAGCATGGTTGCGTCGAGTCGTCGGAGATCGGCTCCACCGAACAACGCAGCAGACGCGTGTTCCGCACCTTCCAGAGCCGCCGGGCCGTGGACCAGTTCGGTGAGATGACGGGCCAGGGCTTTCTGCGCCGGCCGCTCGTGCGGTGCCCGTTGTTGCTCGTGGGCCAGTGCTGCTATTTCCTCCTGGTCCAGGAAGGTGAACCACTTGAGGAAGCGGATCACATCGGCATCGTCGGTGTTGATCCAGAATTGGTAGAACTTGTAAGGGCTGGTTTTATCGGCGCTTAGCCAGACGGCATTGCCAGCGGACTTGCCAATTTTCTGACCGTCGGCGCGGGTCACCAGCTTGGTAGTGATGCCGTGACTGTCGTTGTTGCCATCGGGAAGCATGCGCCGGATCAGATCCATTCCGGCGACGATGTTGCCATATTGATCGGAGCCAGCCAGTTGCAATGTACAATTGAACTGCCGCCTGAGGTGCAGGAAATCGTAGGCCTGTAGAATCATGTAGCTGAATTCGGTGTAGCTGATTCCTTGCTCACGATTGTGCAGTCGTTCACGTACAGAGTCCTTGTGGATCATGGTGTTGACCGAGAAGTGCTTGCCGATGTCACGAAGCATCTCAATGTAGCTGAGCTGGCCGAGCCAGTCATGGTTGTTGACCAGCACAGCCCGGTTGGATCGTTTATCATCGAAGTCCAGCAGCCGCTCGAGAATGGCACGCTGGCCTGCGATGTTGGCCTGGACCTGGTCCATGCCCAGTAACTGGCGTTCGCTGTCCTTGCCCGACGGATCGCCTATCAGGCCTGTGCCCCCGCCCATAAGGACTATCGGACGGTGGCCGCTGCGTTGCCAGTGCATCAGTACCTTGATAGCGATGAAATTTCCGACTGTGAGACTGTCGGCGGTCGGATCGAAGCCGCAGTAGGCGACTCGTCCCGGTTGCGCGAGGTGGGCCTCAAGGTTCTGGCCAGCGGTTTGATGCAGGAGGCCACGCCATTCGAGTTCGTCAAGAAAGGACATCAGCTTGCTATTCTGTCACGATCACGGAAGAGCAGGCGATAGTAACCCGGCATCGACGACCCATCAAGGCAGGGGCTGTCTTGATTTCACGGTCTGCGGCCACATTGTTAAGTCATGGCCAGCGCGTCGGGGAATCGCCTGCAGGCGTGAACTATGGCAATAATTGGTGACTGATCGTTGGATCAGCTTGATTGAGCAGAACAAGGTATGGAATTTAGAGATTACTACCAGATTCTCGGCGTCGATCGTGGTGCCGGCGTCGATGAGATCAAGAAGGCGTATCGGCGATTGGCACGCAAATTTCATCCTGATGTCAGCAAGGAGCCGGATGCCGAGACGCGTTTCAAGGAAGTGGGCGAGGCATATGAAGTGCTCAAGGATCCGGACAAGCGTGCGGCCTACGACCAGTTAGGCAGCGACTGGCAGACAGGCCAGGATTTCCGGCCGCCGCCGAACTGGGACACCGGCTTCGAGTTCAGTGGTGATCATGGCGGTTCGGGTGGCTTCAGCGATTTCTTCGAGGCTTTGTTTGGGTCAGCGGGTATGAAGCGACCGGGTGGAGCCCGGGGGCGGGGTGGCCGCGCATCCGGCGAGGATCATCATGCCCGCATCGAGATCAGCCTGGAGGATGCCTATCACGGTGCTACCCGGGTGATCACTCTGCAGGTGCCCGGCGTGACGCCGGATGGCCATGTGGTGACCCGCCAGCACAGTTTGAATGTGAGGATACCTCAGGGTGTGACGGAGGGGCAGCGAATCCGACTGGCCGGCCAGGGTGCCCCAAGTCCGTGGGGCGGTGCCCAAGGCGATTTGTATCTTGAGGTTGTGCTCCGGCCACATCCTTTGTACCGGGCCGAAGGACGCGACATTTATCTGGATTTGCCGGTAGCCCCATGGGAGGCGGCGCTGGGTCAGCGCGTGCCGGTGCCGACGCTGGGTGGCAAGGTGGAGCTGAAAATACCACCGGGTTCCCAGACTGGCCATAAGCTGCGCCTCAAAGGCCGTGGTCTGCCCGGCAATCCACCGGGTGACCAGTATGTGGTTCTCAAGGTGGTTACACCTCGAGCCGACACACCTGCTGCCCGGGCGTTCTACGAAAAAATGGCGGCCGATCTGGCATTCAACCCGCGTGCCGGGATCGGTCTTTGACATCCGGCCGAGCCGGCCTGGCTCGCGGACGTGATTAGTTTCCGGTCCCGCTCTGCTGTTTCAGATTAGTGGGATTGAATACATTCCCGAAGGCTTTGTCGCCGCCGCTGCTGTCCGATTGTGAATCCGGCTTTGCCGGCGTCTTGGCGGGTTGTCCATTGCGGGTACCTGTTTGCTGTTGCAGGTTGGCCGGATTGAAGACGTTGCCAAAGGCCTTGTCGCCGCTGGCGCCTGGCTGCTGCACGGCCGCACCCGGCTGCGAGCCGGTCGAAGTGCCACCGGGCACCGGCGCGTGCTTCATCTGCTGACGCAGCTCCGCCGCGCGCTTTTCAGCAGCCTGACGCTTTGCTTCCATAACGCGGGCCTCGCACGTGTTGGCGTTGTAACCGCTGAATTCGAGCCAGGCTGCGCCCAGCCCGGCAATACCCACGAGCGTAACCAGCAGCAGGGCCGGATTGGTCATGGCTGTGAGCTGGCGCTGCGGTGGCTGTCCCAGTTCCCGGGCTTGTTCGCGGCGTCGCAGCATCTCGTGGATGATCGCACCGACCAGGGTCAGGGTGACAATGGTCACTGCCAGCGCACTAATGGACGGGTCGATGCCGTAGCGGACCTTGCTGGCCAGCACCGTGGTCAAGGTCTTGCCCGAGACGATAGTGAAGACCGTGGTATTGTAGTTCTCGAATGAGGCCAGAAACGCGAGCACGGCGGCCGAGGCGATCGCTGGCTTGAGAAAGGGGATCAGGACCTTGCGGAAGGCCTGGAAATGGCTGGCTCCGAGGTCCAGAGCCGCCTCCTCCTGGGCCGGGTCGAACCGCTGTAACCGGGACAGGAAGACCAGCATGGTATAGGCCGAAATGAATGTCGTCTGGCCCAGGATAGTCAGGAAGAAGCCATTATAGAAAAAGGAGCTGTAACCGGCATTGAACATAGCCCCAAGCCGATCCCAGAAGATCAGCGTGGAGATGCCCAGCACCACGCCGGGGATCAGGATCGGCGAGATCACCACAGTGTAGTAAAACGAACGCAGCCGCGGTCGGATCTGAGTCAGTACCAGTGCAGCGGCCAAGCCCAGCGGCACCGCCAGTACTACCACACCCAAGCCGATAAATACGCTGTTGCGCAGGCCGGTCATGAGGGCGTCATCGCGGGCGAGTTTGCCGAACCATTCGACCGTGAAACAGTCCCATGGCGACACAGTGGGAAAGCTGGCACTGTTGAACGCCGTAACGCCCATCAGGATTAGTGGCCCGAATAGATAGGCAAAGAAGATCAGCACGAACAGGCCGATCCAGAGGCGCAGGAAGGTGTTGGAGTTCACCGGGCTATCTCGCCAATGCGCACTTTGAACAGCTTCATGACCAATAACACGAACAGGATGCAGGCCACCAGCAGCACCACCGCATAGGCCGATCCGCGGGGCCAGTTGCCGCCGGTGTTGAACCACTGGTAAATGATCTGTGTGAACCAGAGACTACTGGGGCCTCCCAGTATCTGGGGCGATGCTAGGGCGCCGGCCGCCAGCATAAACACGATGGTTGAGCCTGAGGTAATGCCGGGCTTGGCGAATGGAATCACCACGCGTCGGTGAATCCGCCACCATGATGCGCCGAGGTCGCGGGCCGCCTCGACTTGGTTGCGATCGAGGCTTTCGACGGCATTGTAGATCGGAAAAATCATCAGCAGGATGTAGGCGTAGCCGAGGCCGGCGTAAAGGGCGATGTTGTCGCGTACGAAATCGACCGGCGCGCTGATCAGCCCCAACCAGACCAGTGCCGCGTTGATGACGCCGGTGGTGCCGAACAGGATGCGAAAGGCGAAGGCCCGCAGGATTTCGTTGACCCAGAACGGGACGATCAGCGACAGGACCAGCAGCCGCGCCCAGGTGCCACGGGCCGAATGGGCCAGGTAATAAGCCATCGGGTAGCACAGCACCAGATCGAACAGGGTCACGAAGACCGCGGCGAGTATGGTACGGAAAAATACCTGCAGGTCGACGTAGTTGATCGGATCGGGGCTGCCGGGGCTACCGAATATGAAAAATTTGTAGTGCTCCAGCGTATGGACGTCCAGCGGGCCGCCGATCTGCGCCGGGGGTAGATTGTGCCGGAACGAGAAATCCAGCATAAACAGCTGTGGCAGTACGATCAGTACGATGATCCAGAGTGTCACTGCACCCAGCAGGTAAGCTGACAGCGCGAGCCCGTTGCGGTCGAAAAAACCGCGCAACCAGGTAACGAGTCCCATGATGGTGGCTCCTGCAGTCGCGGAACTAAGGCAGCGCTACCGCCAGCTCGGTAGCGAAACCGACACTGATCTCGGTGCCGGGCTCATGGTGCAGAATTTGGCCATCGTTGACCAGAGACATCTTGATTGTCCGTTCGCCTGGCACCTCGAGAAATACCTGCCACAGGTTGCCCTCGAATTCGAGTTGGCTGACGCGGGCCTGCAGGGTGTTGTCGAACGTGTCGGGGGCCGCAAACTTAAGTGACTCCGGCCGGACAAAAACGGTGACCTGGTCGCCTGCGTGCAAGGCGCTGCCGTGTGGCAGGCGCGACCGCAGCACGCCCACAGCGGTATCGACCCGCGCCGAGCACTGGTCGATATCGACAATTCTTCCAGGGAAGGCGTTGTTTTCGCCGACGAATGCTGCCACGAAGTTGGTTTCAGGTTGATCATAGATGGTGGCGCTGTCGGCGACCTGCTCGATGATGCCATCGCTCATCACCGCGACCCGGTCGGACATGGTCAGCGCTTCGCCTTGATCGTGGGTGATGTAGATAAAGGTGAGTCCGACCCGTTGCTGGATCGCCCGCAGTTCGGTTCGCATCCGTTGGCGCAGTTTGAGGTCGAGTGCCGATAGTGGCTCGTCCAGCAGCAGCACCTGTGGTTCAGCCGCCAATGCCCGCGCGACGGCGACCCGCTGACGCTGGCCACCGGAGAGTTCATGCACCATCTTGTCGCCTTGTCCGGGAAGGGCGATGAGTTCCAGCAATTCGTCGGCGCGCTGCTGGCGCGCGGCCTTGCCTATGCCTTTGACCTCGAGTGCGAAGGTGATGTTTTCCCAGACGCTCATTAGCGGGAACAGCGCCAGATTCTGGAAAATCAGCGCGGTGGGACGCTTGTTGGGCCCAATACCCGCCATGTCACGGCCGCCGATCAGCACCCGGCCGCCGGTGGGATGCTGAAATCCGGATATGGTTCGTAGTAGCGTCGTCTTGCCGCAACCCGATGGGCCCAGAAAGCTGAAGAATTCGCCACTGCGGATAGTAAGATTGGCACGCTGGACGGCTGTGAAGTTGCCGAACCGTACCGAAATGTCCTCTAGCTGGACATCAGCGCTCATAGACAGATGTTCCCTTGCGCGCGGCAACGCCACGCGGCGAGCAAGAGGCTCGCCGCACTTGCCGGTTCAGCAGATCTCAAGCGTTGACGAATTTGTTGCGGTACTCGGTGCGGATATCCGCATACCACTGAGGTTCGGGCGGCCAGGGATTGAGTTTGCTTAGCGCGTCGCCCGGGTAGGCTTCGGTGAAATTCTTCTTGTACTTTGCGCCGGCATATTTTTCAGCGCCCAGCACTACCGAGTTATAACCGTGGAAGGGGATGGCTTTACCGGCGGCTTCCGGCGTGTAGGCGAAGTTGATGAACGCGTACAGCTGATCGATGTTTTTGGCACCGATGGGTTGTGCCATGCCATCGACCCAGGCGAGCGCACCTTCCTTGGGCGCTTGATAAGTGACCGGGTCACCCTGGGTTTTGAGTGCCAGTGGTGGGCCGTCCCAAGTTTGACCGACCACCACCCCTTGATTCATCAGACCATTCTTCTGGGCATCGGCGTCATTCCAGAACAGCTTGATCTGGGATTTGTTCTTGATGCAGAAATCTGTGATCTTTTCCCATACCGGACGCATCTTTTCCGGGCTTTTATAAGCTGACCAAACGGCACCGGGTTCCAGCAAGCCGGTGGTTTCCATGTAAAGGCCCGCGCCCAGCATGCCGGAGTGCGGCCGGATCATGGTTTTTCCCTTGACCGCGGGTTGCCAGATGTCACCGTAGCTCGGTGTTCCGCCCGGTGGCGCATAAAGGTCGGTCCGCCAAGCGATGCCCTCGGTACCCCAGATATGCGGAATCCAGTACTGATGCTTGCCGTCGAAGCTCCAGTCGGTTGCGCCGATCTTCAGCATGGCCGGGTTGACGTGCGAGGCGTCGATCCGCTTCATGTCGAACGGCTGCACCAGTTCCAGCGGCTTCCACTGTAGTGCACGCAGACTGGTCGGACTGATGATGTCGAAACCGCGGCCCTTGGTGGCCTTCATCTTGTTGATGATTTCTTCGTTGGAGCCGATGCCGGTGTAATTGATGGTGATCCCGGTTTTAGCTTTAAACGCCTTGAGGAATTCGTCAGGGAGATAGTCCGACCACATCAGGATGTTCAGTTCTCCCGATGACGCCAACGCCTTGCGGCTGACCACCCACGGGCCAAGCGCTGCGGCGCCGATTACGCCAGAGGTTTTGATGAAATCGCGGCGATTGATGCCGTTTTTGGTGGTTGTCGACGGCTTTCCCATGTTGTGGACCTCCCAGATGTGGACTACTTAGGCGGAAGCGCCATGTCGCACTGTAGTTATAGGCTAAGCTGCGCCCGTGGAAAAGAGCGCCTGCGATACTGGGGTTTTTCCTTCACTCGATTTAAGCGCACACGGAGGTTGCTGGTCAAGCAGCACGGACACGGATCATGGGGCCAGTTGCGGACGCTCCGTTGAGCCAGAAGCGGGATGCAGTCTGAGTACGGCAGTCCGGCCTTCGGTCCGACACCAACCCCGAAACCCGCCGAGACCGTGATCGGCCCATTCATAGTCGGCGGCTTTCCAGGCCAGCATCCGGATACCCTGGGCCATGGAATCGGTGACGCCGTCACGCTGCATGATATCGCGTCGCTGCCGGCGGAATCCGGCGGCAAGTTGCGGGTTCAGCAAGCCACAATATCCGGCGACTTCACGCAGATAGTAGAGTTGCAGCAAGGCTTCCGTGCGATTGAGAAGCGGGCTGGCGGTCGCACCGAGCAGACCTGTCAACAGAGCCAGTGTCCGCGGATTCGGTAGCCGTGGTGTGCGATCGGTGGTGGACATGGCAATTCACAAATAAACCACGGTCCGAGTCGAGTACTGGTCCACCAAGGAAGCGGGTAGTCCACGTCCCTGGTCGTAGCGCCGGGCCACACACTGGATCGCGCGGTTCCTGTGTGGCTGCTGCGACGCTGGGCCTAATGGGTTTATAGTATCAAAAATTCAGTTTCCCGGAGATTTTGATGCTTGACAACCTTACGGTTGAGACGGTGAGTCGCAGCCGACGTGGCGAAGTTGATTTCGATAACCTCGGCTTCGGCGGTGTGTATGCCGATCATATCTTCAGAATGGATTACAGTGACGGCGACTGGCATAGTCCACGGATCGTGCCCTACGGACCGCTCGGTCTGGAGCCAGGCGTAGCCAGTCTGCACTACGGCCAGTCGGTATTCGAGGGGCTCAAGGCCTACCGCGGCGGCGATGGCCGGATCCGGCTATTCCGCCCGGATGCGAATGCGCGCCGGTTACGGGATTCCTGCGAGCGCTTGTGCCTACCGCAAGTCGATGAAGACCTGTTCGTGGAAGCGGTACGCCGGTTGGTGCAACTCGATCATGCGTGGGTGCCATCGCAGCGCGGGCAGTCGCTCTACATTCGCCCGCTGGTTCTGGGTACCGAACAACACCTTGAGGTCCGGCCATCGCGACGTTGCAGTTTCATCATCATGACAGCTCCGGCCCGGGCCTACTTTACCGATGGTGGCGATGGCATAGGTCTGCAGGTGCAGGAAGGCTTTACCCGATGCGGCACCCGGGTACTGCGGCTTCGCCAAAACCGGTGGTAACTATGCAGCCAGCCTGCTGCCCGGCGAACACAGTCGGGCGGCCGGTTATCAGCAGGCGCTGTGGCTGGATGGCATTGAGCATCGGTATGTTGAAGAAGTGGGTCAGATGAACATCTTCTTCAAATTCCGGGAGCATGTTGTGACGCCGGATTTGCACGGTACGATTCTGCCGGGTGTGACCCGTGACAGTCTGCTTACGCTGTTGCAGGCGCAAGGCTACGCTGTGGAGCAACGCCGGGTGAGTATCGACGAAGTGATCGATGGCATTGCCAGCGGTGAACTGGAGGAAGCCTTCGGTGCCGGTACCGCTGCGGTGGTGACTCCGGTGGGGCGGATCGGCTTCCGGGGACGGGATCTGCCGATCAATGGCGGCCGCTGTGGTGCCTTGACTGCAAGTCTTTACCAGGCTATCACGGCGCTCCAGTACGGTGAAGTCAGCGATCCATATGGCTGGACCCGGGTCGTAGAACCCTTGTCGCAGCGTGCGCTGGCGCTGACCGGAGGAGACTGGGGAGTGGGAATAATACTATATATTATTTAATTCTAATTTATTTAGGGCTAAACTAAGGCTGAGCCTATGATGAAGATGGATGTGGACATGATGCGGCGTTCCGCTCGCGAGGCCAGCGAACTACTGAAAGCCCTGAGTAACGAGCATCGGCTGTTGATCCTGTGCAATCTCGGCGACGGCGAGAAATCGGTGGGCGAGTTGCAGGAACTGATCGGGCTTGGTCAGTCCGCGCTGTCCCAGCACCTGGCTCGATTGCGCCGCGACGGTTTGGTCCAGACCCGTCGTCAGTCCCAAACAATTTACTATTCCTTGCACGGTGAGGTAGCCGCCCGCGTTATTGAGGTGCTGTACGACGTGTATTGCACGCCGTGCCTGACGGATACGGATTCCGAGCGTCGGGCGGATACCGCGACCTAACGCGATCGGCTGCTGCTACGGCAGAGCAGATCCTGATACAGTGGTTCCGGCAGTTCGACACCTTCGCGTTGGGCGCGCTGTCGGTTGGCTAGCCGGCGGTCGCCGGGGAGCCGGGTTCCCGGCTGGGCCAGAACATGGTCGAGCAGAGCCGTCACGCTCCGATCGAAATGCGGATTGAATACGCCGGGGTCGAAGAGGATGAATAGCTGCCCTATATCCGGTGGCTTGCCTGTCGCGTCGAAGAACGAGCTGGCCTGAAAGGCGAGATTCGACCCGGTGAGCGCCCCTGCCAGAAGCTCCACCATCAACGCCAGCGCTGCGCCCTTGGCGCCGCCCAACGGCTGCATAGTGCCCATTAACGCGGTTTTTGGATCGCCAGTTGGTAGGCCTGCGGCATCCAATGCCCAGGTTTCCGGAATTTCCCGGCCCTGCTGATGGGCCTGCATGATTTTGCCTCGGGCCACAGTGCTTAGAGATAGATCAATGACCAGCGGTGGTTGCTGCAACCGAGGGCAGGCGAAGGCAATGGGATTGGTGCCGAAACTGCCCCGAGTACCGCCCCAGGGCGCTATTGCGGCCGGTGAGTTGCTGAACGCCAGTGCGATCAGGCCACGTTCGGCCATTCTCTCGACGTGATAGCCTGCGGCACCACAGTGGTGTGAATGACTGATGGCGATGCTGACTACGCCGCTGGCAGCGACCTGATCAGCAGCGGCGTCCAGGCCCAGGCGGATGGCGGGGTAGGCCAGACCATGACCCGCATCGACCCGAATGGCCGCGTCTGCCGGGCGGGTCAACTCAGGCACGGCCTGCCCATCAACTTTGCCGGAGTGTACCTGATCAGCATAAAACGGTACCCGTGATGCACCGTGTGAGGCGAGGCCGTCAGCCTCGGCCGCTACCAGGGCGGTGGCGGTAGCCGTAGCGCTGTCGGTTGCCACGTTCGCCGTGACCAGCACTGCCGAGAGAAGCGCGTGGAGCTCGTCCAGGCTAAGCGTGATCGATTTCATAGTGTTTCGGATCGTGTCGCCTTGGCTATGGTGACAGCCCTGAGGCCGGGCGGGCTTGTTCGGGAAGTGTTCATGCTGATGCCATTTATCGCGTAAAACCAGTATTTTCGTGCGGTTGCACAGCACTGCCTGACCCGATACCTGTCGGGTGAGGGGTGTGTGCTGCACTGGCACGTCCGGCGACCGGGGGTCAGTCGTGCAGGTCAGGTGGGCGCTGCAGCGCCCGTAAGCGGCCGCAACCGGGATTTAGTGCCGCCCAGTCAGCGGACAATTCCAACCAGGCGACGGCTGCCGTCGGCAGCAGCTTGCCGTCGGCAGGGATGGCGATCTGCGGTGCAAGCCAGAGCAATAGCTGCTCGAGGCCGGGGTTGTGGCCAATCAATAGTATTCGCGAGGCCGCGGCCGGACCGTTGGCGAGGACTTTCAGCAAGGCCTTGATACTGGCGTCGTAGATCGCATCGTCCCAGCTAATAGCGCCCGGTTCCAGACTGAGTTCAGGTAGCACTCGCAGTGCCGTCTGGCGAGCACGCAGTGCGGGCGAGCTGATCACGTGGTCGGGCGTTAGCCGTTGATGACGCAGCCAGCCGCCGATGCGCGCTGCGTCATGGCGTCCGCGTTTGCTCAACGGGCGCTCGAAATCCGTGACGCCCGTGTCATTCCAACTCGACTTGGCGTGGCGTAACAACAGAAGTTCGCAGGTCATTAGTACAATACGGCTTCCAAGTTATGGCAAACGGCGCGCAGCACTTCGATCCTGGCGAACCGTTTGGTCGCTGGCAGGTACCACTAATTGTCGCAGAGGAAAGGCCAGTGGCAGCTCGGGTACTACGGCAACCGCACTGCTGGCGGCGTTGCGACGCCGCCGTGCGCGCTGGCGTTGGCGAAGCGCGTCGTGCAGCAGCGCGGCGACCGTGAAGTTGCGGTTGCGATCGTCCCAGCCGTTCACGACATGCCACGGCGTATAATCGTCGCTGGTAGAATAGATAATCTGCGCGCCGGCTGTCGTAAATTCGCTGTGATGATGCCACTGCTCCCAGTCAGCTATGCCGATGCGCCAGCGCGTCCTCGCTGAGCCGGCGCAGCCGTTTGAGTTGATGCTTATGGCCCAGATGGAACTAGAACTTGACGTTGAGCGCGCCGTCAGCGGCCAGCATGGCCGCAAATTGGTTGATGCGCTCCAAGTGCTGCTGCAGGCGCGTGCTATCGATTCGGCCGTAGCCAGCAGGTGTACAGTCATCTCATCCGTCGCTTAGCGCTGGTGTGCCGGTATTCTAGCAAGGGCCCGGTGATGTTGTGCGGCAGGCTATAATTGATGCCTTGTTTCGATTGCGACCCTGGTGACTGACCGGCATGCATTATTTGAGCACTCGCGGTGGAATGGCGCCGCAAGCCTTCGCAGATATTTTGATCGGTGGCCTGGCTCCCGACGGCGGGTTGGTTGTGCCGGTCAGCTACCCGCGGTTGAGCAGCAACGAACTCGACAACTGGCGGGGCTATGACTACCGTCGGCTGGCACTGGAGGTGATCAGTCGATTTTCCACCGATATTGCACGCGATGATCTGCAGGCTCTGATTGATCGAACGTATAACGCCGAGACCTTTGGTACGGAGGATATCACGCCGGTTCGTGAGCTCGAGCCCGGACTCTATATACTGGGCCTCTCCAATGGTCCCACGCTGGCGTTTAAGGATATTGCCATGCAACTGCTGGGGAACCTGTTCAGCCACATCCTGGCTGAGCGCGGCGAATCCATCAATATTCTGGGTGCGACTTCGGGGGACACCGGCTCAAGTGCTGAATACGCCATGCGTGGCAGGGCCAACATCAACGTCTTCATGCTGTCGCCGCATGGCCGAACCAGCCCATTCCAGGCCGCGCAAATGTTTTCCCTGGACGAACCCAACATTTTCAACCTGACGGTACAGGGTGTCTTCGACGACTGCCAAGATATCGTCAAGGCCGTCAACGGTGATGCCGCATTCAAGTCACGGCACCGCATCGGGGCGGTCAATTCAATCAACTGGGGTCGCATCGTTGCCCAGATCGTGTACTACTTCAAGGCCTATTTCGCGGTTACAGATAACAACCGGCAAGCCGTCGACATGGCGGTGCCATCGGGTAACTTTGGCAACATCTATGCCGGGCATATTGCCCGCCAGATGGGATGTCCGATCCGCCGGCTGATTCTGGCGACCAACGAGAACGATGTCCTCGACGAGTTTTTCCGTACCGGGGTCTACCGGGTAAGGCCGGCCAATGAAGTACACCAAACCAGTAGCCCGTCGATGGATATTTCGAAGGCGTCGAACTTTGAGCGCTTCATCTACGATGTGGTGGATCGCGATCCCGACCGGGTCCGGGGGTTGTGGGAACAGGTTGTCACGGGCAGCGGTTTCGATCTGAGTACGACGCCGTTCTGGAACGATCTGGCGGCATTTGGTTTCGTCTCGGGGGCCAGCAGTCATGCTGATCGCATGCGTACCATCCGCCAGGTCTACGAACGCTACGGGCAGATCATCGACACCCATACGGCGGATGGTCTCAGGGTTGGGTTGGAATACCGCGAGGCAGGGGTACCGCTGATTTGTCAGGAGACGGCTTTGCCGGCCAAGTTTGAGGATGCCATAGAGGAGGCATTGGGTTTCAGGCCGCCCAGGCCGCAGGGCTATGAGAATCTGGAATCGCTACCCCAGCGGTTTGAAGTGATGGCAGCTGATGTGGAGCGCATAAAGCTCTATATCGCTGCGCATGCCGCTTGATGGAGTTGCGACCCGATCCGACTGCGTGTGGGCGTGCGGATAGGGTCGCTGGCGGGCGTATTCAATCGTCGTCGTCGCTATGCCAGCGGCTGTGCCGCCATCCATGATGACGCCAGTGCGGACGTCTATGCCAGCGGCCGCGATCGTGGTCGCCGTAATAGTAAACCCGCGGTGGTCGGGTATAGACCACTGCCGGGGGGCCGTAAACCACCGCCGGTGGAGGGGCGTAGACTACCGGTGGCGGTGCTCCATAGACCATAGTGGCCGATCCACCCACGGTGGCCCCGAGTGCGAATCCCAGAATTGCTGCGCCCAAATCGTCATCGGCACGGGCCTGTGGCAGAAAGGTCAGGGAGAGCACCCCGACGGCAAACACCGAAAGCAGTAGTGATCGTTTCATTATACCTACCCTCATGAAGCCGCTTAACGTGGAACTGGCGAGTCGATGCCAAATGGTTTAACGTTAATCGAAATTATAAGGGTAATCGCCTGAACCGATGCTGAACCGTGATCAGCGCTGCAGAGCAGCGACGACGGCGATCTCCACCAGCAGTTCGGGTCGGGCCAGACGGGCTTCCACACAGGCCCGGGTCGGCGCCTGACCCGCCGGTACCCAGGCGTCCCAGACCTCGTTCACGGCACTGAACTGACTCATGTCACTGAGCCATACGGTCGCTGAAACCATATGTCCGGAACTGCTGCCAACACTTGTCAGCAACTGGTCGATTTTGTCCAGAATCTGCCGGGTCTGTCCCGCCGCATCGGCGTTGGTGTCGCTTGCCACCTGGCCCGCCAGATAGACCATGGGGCCGCAGACCACGGCTTGGCTCATTCGCTGACTGGGTTGAACGCGCTTGATTTCGGGCATTGATCCGCTCCGGATTTAACAAGGGTGCTGATTATCAGATAACGGTCGGCCAAACGCCAGTGCTATCAGCACGGATCGGCAGCGCCGCGTTTTGTGGCATCGCCCATGGGTAAAAGTGTCTGGCCAGGGGGGGGGTAAATCAGGCTGGCGTCGCCGCCGAGGCGGCCAGCTCCGCCAGTATGCTCTGGATCAACCCCAGATCCTGGCAGCGCGACAATCGGTGATCGCCGTCTTTGACCAGTGTAATCCGGACGTTGTCACTGGCCAGCTGGTCGCTGATACGGACGCTGGTTGACCATGGAACATCCACGTCCTCCATGCCGTGCAGCAGACGCACCGGACAGTCGATGGCGAGGTGGCTGTCGCGTAACAGCAGGTGCTCGCGGCCCTCGTCGAGCAACCGCCGGGTTATGGGATAGGGGTCCGGGTCGTAGTCGGATGGCACCGAAATCTGTCCCGTCTGCGCGAGTGCGAGCTGCATCGGCGCTGTCAGCCGGCTTCGTATCAGATCCTCGGTGAAATCCGCTGCCGCCGCTATGCCCAGCAGTGCGGCGACTCGCTGTGGCCGGGCCAGGGCGGCGAGCAACATCAGCCAGCCACCCATCGACGAGCCCACCAGTACTTGTGGTCCGCTGGTGAGTTTGTCCAGCACCGCTAGCACATCGGCACGCCAGTGGCCTATCGTGCCGTCGGTGAAGTCACCACTGGAGCGACCATGGCCAAAGTAGTCGAATCGGACGAAGGCGCGTCCCTGGGTCCGGCACCATTGCTCCAGGGCTTGCGCCTTGGTCCCGGTCATGTCGGATTTGAAACCGCCCAGGAACACCACGCCGGGAGCGGTGCCGCACAGCCGGCAATAGGCTAACTGGTTGCCGTCGGGGCGCGGCAGGACGTCGTAAGCTTCAGGCATTGTCGGGCAGGCTGGGTTTGTCGTCGTCGATTTGGGTCAACAGCTGACCGACCCGCTGCTGCAGGCGTTTGCGGCCGAGCAGCAAGGTCAGGCGGTTGCCACCACTCTGACGCCACAGCACCGCGGCGCGAACGCCGGCGAGCAGCAGCGTCCGGATGCGGTTGGCGTTCTCGGGCCGGCTCAGATGGGTGTAGTGACCGTTGACCATGACGCGCGGTTTCAAAGTGCTAACCGTATTGGCGTACAATTCCGCTAGATGGGCGATGATGTTGTCATGCAGCGGCGTGAAGTAGTCGCGCTTACTGCGGGCTTGTTCGATACCGGCCCGCAGCGCTTGCAGCAGCTGTGGTTTGTGCGCCAGCTTGCGTTCCAGAACCAGCAGCAACAATGCATAACGGGTGATCTCGGGGTCGTGACTGTGGCCGAGCTGGCGGCGAAGAGTCTCCAACCCGGGGCGCAACCGGTCGACGCTGTCATAAATCGCGCTGCTGTCGGCAGCGTCGATCATGAACAAGCTGTCGACACAGGTTGCGAACGCCTGGTTGTTGAGTTCTCCGTTATGGGCCAGGTCGCGCACCAAGCCCACGGCCTGGAATAAGCCGGCCAGCGCAATGGTCCGGTCGTAATCGGTCTGCGGCATTTCAGTTGTAAGCGGCGTCGATGATCGCGCCACCGAGACATTCGTCGTCGGCATAAAATACCACCGACTGACCCGGTGTGATGGCGCGCTGTGGATTATCGAACTCCACTTCACAATCATTGCCGCTGGCACGGGTCAGGACGCAGGCCTGGTCAGGCTGGCGGTAGCGGGTTTTGGCCTGGCATCGCACTGGTTCGCCCGGCGTGTTCCCGGTGATCCAGTGTAGTTGCGACGCCCGCAACGAGCGGCGGTAGAGCAGGGGGTGTTCCCCCTGGGCGATTACCAGGACGTTGGTCTCCAGATCCTTGTCGATCACAAACCATGGCTCGCCGCTGGCGTCACGTCGGCCGCCGATACCTAGACCGTGGCGTTGGCCGATGGTGTAGAACGCCAGCCCCTGGTGTTCACCGACAGTTTCTCCATCCGGGGTGCGCATCGGACCGGGCTGGATCGCCAGGAACTGTTCCAGAAATGCGCGAAAATCGCGTTCACCGATAAAGCAGATGCCAGTACTGTCCTTCTTGTCGTGGGTCACCAGGTCGTTGTCGCGGGCGATGCGGCGGACCTCGGTCTTGTGTAGTTCGCCGAGCGGAAACAGCGCATCGTGGAGTTGATGCTGGTCGAGTCCATGCAGAAAATAGCTCTGGTCTTTGCCAGGATCACGACCCTTTAGGAGGTGGCTGGTATCGGTATGCGCCAGCCGGGCATAATGTCCTGTGGCGATATGGTCGGCTCCAAGTCGGTGGGCGTGATCGAGGAACGCCCGGAACTTGATCTCGGTATTGCACAGAATATCCGGGTTGGGGGTGCGCCCGCGCGCGTGCTCCGCCAGAAAATAGGCAAACACCCGATCACGATATTCAGCCGAGAAGTTGACACGGTGCAGCGGGATGCCGAGTGTTTCACAGACGTCTTCGGCATCGGCCAGATCATCGTTGGCGGCGCAGTAGCCGGCTTCGAAGGTATCCTCCCAGTTCTTCATGAAGACGCCGTGCACGTCAAACCCCTGTTCCAGCAGCAGCAGGGCAGCGACTGACGAGTCGACGCCTCCGGAGAGACCGACGATGACACGGGGCTTGGGCATCAGGCCACTACGGGTTCCACTACGGCCGCACCGGGACGACGCTTGATGGCCGTCGCCCGGGTGCGACGGGTGTGATCACTCAGTGTTCACTGCCGCTCTTGAAATTGAACTGGGCGCCGGTACGAATGCCCGACGGCCAGCGCGATGTAACGGTCTTCTGCTTGGTGAAAAAACGTACCCCTTCGGGGCCGTGCATGTGCATGTCGCCGAACAGCGAACGCTTCCAGCCGCCGAAACTGTGGTAGGCCACTGGCACAGGGATGGGTACGTTGACGCCTACCATGCCGATCTGTACCCGGCTGGTGAATTCACGGGCGGCATCGCCGTCACGGGTGAAAATCGCCGCGCCGTTGCCATACTCGTGGTCGTTGCACAGCTTTAGTGTCTCCTCGAAGCTGGCCGCTCGCACCAGCGCCAGTACCGGCCCGAAGATCTCTTCCCGGTATATCCGCATGTCCGGCTTGACCCGATCGAAGATCGAGCCGCCGATGAAGAAACCGTTTTCGTGCCCGGGAACCGGGCAATTGCGGCCATCTACCAGCAGCTCGGCGCCTTCTTCGATACCGCTGTCAATGTAACCACGCACCTTGTCCAGATGTTCGCGTGTGATCAGAGGGCCCATTTCGGCCTCTGGATCACTGTAGGGTCCAACCCGGAGTTCCTTCACGCGTGGAATGAGACGCTCAAGAAGCCGGTCGGCGACCTCATCACCTACAGCTACTACTACCGAGATTGCCATGCAGCGTTCGCCGGCGGAGCCGTACACCGAGCCGATCGCGGCGTCCACTGTTTGGTCGAGGTCGGCATCCGGCATCACCACCATATGGTTCTTGGCGCCGCACAGGGCTTGCACTCTCTTGCCGTGGGCGCAGCCGGTCTTATAAACGTATTCCCCGATCGCTGTGGATCCGACGAAGCTGATAGAGGCCACATCGGGGTCGGTCAGAAGCGTGTCGACAGCTTCCTTGTCGCCGTTGACCACGTTTAGTACGCCATCCGGTAGCCCCGCCTGGGAGGCAAGCTCGGCTAGCATCAGCGGCACCGATGGGTCCTTCTCGGAGGGTTTAAGAACGAAGGTGTTACCGCAGGCCAAGGCGACGGGGATCATCCACATAGGTACCATGGCCGGGAAGTTAAACGGCGTGATGCCGGCACAAACGCCGAGCGGTTGGCGGATGCTGAAGCAGTCGACGCCACGTGCGACCGCTTCGTTGTGTTCGCCCTTGAGCAATTGCGGGATGCCGCAGGCGAATTCGACCACTTCGAGGCCGCGGGTCACCGAACCGCGGGCATCGGAGAAGGTCTTGCCGTGTTCCTTGGCCAGAGCTTCCGCCAGCCGGTCCATGTTGGCCACGATCAGCTCGCGCAGCTTGAACATGACCTGGGCCCGGCGCGCCGGGGGCGTGTTGGCCCAGTCCGGAAAGGCGGCTTTGGCGGTCTGAATGGCATCGCGCACTTCCGCAGCAGTTGCCAGCGGTACGCGCGCACGAACCGAGCCGATTGCAGGGTTGAAGACGTCACCGTAACGATCGCTGGTTCCGTCGATCAGCCGTCCGCCGATGTAATGCTGCAATGTTTGAGTCGCTGTCGTCACGCTGTCCCCTCCTGATCGGGATGCTGCTATATCGATGGCATCGCGCCAGTATAACGGAATCTCGTGATCGGGCGTAGCACCTGTCGGGGCGCTGGCGCCGGTCCCAGGGATCCGCTTTATAGGCATATTCCATCGATTGGATTATCATCGATTGTTTGCTCGCAAGCATAATAGCCTCTAAAAAACTGCATGACTCGCCACTTGTCGTTTCTCCACCTGGAGGTGCTGAGCCGCTCGCCGGAGCGCACGGCGCGACCGACGCCACTGTTGTTCGTCCACGGCTCCTATCTCAGCGCGTGGTGCTGGGACGAGCATTTTCTGCCATATTTCGCGGCGCGGGGTTACCCGGCCTATGCGCTCAGTCTGCGCGGTCATGGTGGCAGTTCCGGGCAGGACCGTTTGCCGTGGCATAGCTTGAGAGACTACGTCGACGATTTGCGTCAGGTCGCGGATGCCCTGCCGCGCCCGCCAGTGCTCATCGGCCATTCCATGGGAGGGATGGTAGTGCAGAAATATCTCGAGCGGTTTGCGGCGCCGGCCACCGTACTGATGGCATCGGTGCCACCGACCGGTCTGCTGGAAATGAGTGGCTGGTTGGCTCTCACCCGGCCTCAGCTGCTGGCAGATCTTTGGCTGGCTCATGCCGGGGCCGTGCAACTTGCCCGCTACAGTGAGGTCCGGAAGGCCTTATTCTCGGATCATCTACCGGATTCACTAGTGCAGCGCTATTTACTGCGGACACAGTCGGAATCCCAGCGCGCCCTGCTCGACATGAGTGGCTGGGACTTACCGGGTCGCGTTCACCAGCGGCCGCCCACGCTGGTGCTTGGTGCTGACGACGATGCCTTGGTGCCGACGTTTTCGGTGCATTCAACTGCGGCGATATATGCCACAGAGGCTGAGTTGTTCACGAATATGGGCCATGTCATGATGCTCGAACCGGCCTGGCAACAAGTGGCCGACCGGATCCTGACGTGGTTGGCCGAGCGCGGCCTGTAAGGTCCGGAAATCTGCCACAGCTTACTCAGTCGAAGTTGTTGTGTGGCAATAGCAGACATTATGATCGGTGTATTATGACTCAAAGCCCCTCTTTCGCAGTCGACCAGGAATTGAATGCCAGTGGTCTCGAATG
Source organism: uncultured Gammaproteobacteria bacterium (assembly GCA_963713445.1). GTDB lineage: Bacteria > Pseudomonadota > Gammaproteobacteria > Competibacterales > Competibacteraceae > CAVQMB01. Next base: position 48,013 of record CAVQMB010000008.1, read on the forward strand.
CCCGCTGCCGATTCTCAAGACCAAGGCGACGCTGGCGCGCATGCGGCCGGGCCAGGTGTTGCGCGTGATCGCCACTGACCGGCATGCGCCAGTCGATTTCAAGGTTTACTGTATGCGCAGTGGCGACGAACTGCTAGTCCTCGACGAGCGCGAGACGCAGATCGAGATCGTGCTGCGCAAAGGCACGGCTGAGCGTGGCTGAGCGCGCGTGCGCAGCATCGGTTGATCCCGTTAGAATAACTGCTTCAGCGATCTAAGTGGAGCGGGGAGTGCGTTATGTCGTTGCGTGATCAACTGCTCAAAGCGGGGCTGGTTTCATCGGAAAAGGCACGCCAGGCGGAGCGCGAAGCCCGTCAGCAGTCGCATCAGACCAAAAAGAGCAAAACCGTTGCCGCTGCCGCAGCGGCGCGCAAGGCGGAACAACGGCGCCAGCACGAGGAGCAGGCCCAGCGCGAGCGCGACCGTGACCGGGAACTCAACCGCCAACGGGAAACCGAAAAGCGGCGCCGAGCCGTACTGGCACAGGTGCGCCAGTTACTCGACAGCCAGCGCCAGAATGATGCCAATGCCGAAATCCTCTATAACCTGCAAGTGGGCAAGAAGATCCGCAGGCTGCGTGTTACTGATAAGCAGCGTAAGCAATTGGCCATGGGCCGCTTGGGAGTGGCCCGCAATCCGCACGATCCGTTCGATCTCCCCATCGTACCGCGGACGACCGCTCTGAAACTGCAGGCCTTGGGCGATGAGTTCATCGCCTTGTTGCATCCGGAAAGCGCCCGTCTCGAGGACGAGGACGACGACTGGCCCGAGGATTGGTAGAGCGGCCGCGACGGTGCCGCGTCCCCAAGCTGTGGTGTTTTGCCCATCCGCCGAAGCCGGCTGCGGTGGGTCGTGCCCGTTAATGGCAGTATTCAAGTTACTTGAATAACAAACCAGGACTTGATAAAAGGTCAAACAACCGTCGATAACATTGCACCATCAGGAGGTGGAAAGGATGCCGGCGACAAGCCAACAGGAGATCGATGGCCCCCGTTTGTGGCAGCGACATATGCAACTGGCCAAGATCGGAGCATTACCGGCTGGTGGTGTGGATCGTTCTATTCCTACGTTACTAGGGCCAAGATCCCACTGCCGCGCCCGTTCTTACCGGAGCCCATCTTGATACCCAACTCCACGGCGGTCGCTTTGACGGGGCGTGTCGGTTTCCGCCCACGACCATGGGGTCGGCCGTGTTCGCTGGCGCGTTGTCGCTGGCCCACGCGGGGACGACACCACAGGGTCTCCGGCGTGATGCCTTCATGAGTGCCGCTTCGATAGTGCAGGCGCTGTGCGAGCACTTTGCCGATCCGTCCGATCTCGTCGCTTCACCGTGTGCTGGCGGCATCAGCTGCAATGAGGCTGAAAGCACGACGCCCGAGGCGCTGACCGCAAGTGCGGGCTCGGGCCCTGCGGCGACTCGCTGAGGCCGCTTGATCTGGAATACGGCATGAAATTTGCTGACAGCATTTGCTGAGGTCAAAAGAATTGACTAATGATCAAGTACTGCCAGCGGCAGTACTTGATCTTCCGGGTTTTTGGTGACGCCGGATGACGTCCGTTTCTGGTGCGTTAGCACCGCAATGATGCAAGGCCCGTCGGGCCGGTTGAGTGGAGAGTGAGGATGAAGGTCAGAATCGCCTGTATTCAGATGGAGCCGGTGGTCGGTGACAAGGCGCGTAATGTCGCCCACAGTCTTGCGCTGATCGGTGAGGCTGCGGACGAGGGTGCCCAACTGGTGGTGTTGCCCGAACTATGTAACTCCGGTTACGTCTTCAACTCAATGGAGGAGGCCCGGGCCCTCGCTGAACCGGTGCCGGGTGGATCCAGTGTGGCGGCCTGGTCGGAAATCGCCGCTGCCCGTCAATTGCACCTTGTGGCCGGCATCAATGAGGCGGACGGTGACACCTTGTACAACTCGTCGGTGCTCATCGGTCCGGATGGTTATATCGGTACCTTTCGCAAGGTTCATCTGTGGAATCAGGAAAACCGGTTCTTCACACCGGGCAATCTGGGGTTCCCGGTATTCGATACTGCGGTCGGCCGGCTCGGTACCATGATTTGTTACGACGGCTGGTTTCCTGAAAGCTATCGCGAATGCGCGCTGCAACAGGCCGATATCGTCTGTGTGCCGACCAACTGGGTACCGATCAACGGCCAGCGTGAGGACCGCGAGGCCATGGCCAATATCCTCACCATGGCGGCGGCCCATTCGAATTCGGTGTTCGTGGCCTGCGCCGACCGGGTTGGGACCGAGCGCGGCCAACCGTTCATCGGTCAGAGCATTATCGTGAGTTTCACTGGCTGGCCTATCGCTGGACCGGCGCGGCCGGATCGGGAGGAGATTATCTACGCTGACGCTGACCTTTCTGACCCGGCGCGGCGCAGTGCCTGGAACGAGTTCAATCACAATCCCGTGGGCGATCGCCGGCCTGCGGAGTACCACGAGCTTGAAAAGGGGGCAGCCTGAGGGCTGTCCGGATGCTGTTCCAACAGTAAGGAGAGATGCAGACATGACTGATACAAACGATAAGCGCAATGGATTGTCCCGCCGCACGGTGCTCAAGGGCCTGGGCGCAGCGGCTGCCGGGGTCGCGGCCGGCCCGGCCTTTATCCGCAGTGCCAGTGCGGCCGAGCCGATCCGGATTGGCGTCATCTCGCCGCTGACCGGTGCCTGGACCGTATACGGCAAAGCCCATCTAGCCGGCATGCAGATGGCGGCGGCGGAAATCAATGCCAAGGGCGGCGTGATGGGGCGGCAGTTCAAGCTGGTGATCGCCGATTCCAAGACCGAGCCACGCATTGTGGTGGAGCAGGCCAACCGGCTGATCCGTCAGGAAGGGGTTGATTTCCTTGCCGGAACGTTCTCCAGTGCCGAACGCAATGCGGCCGGACCGGTGGTTGCGGCGGCCGATAAAGTGTTGCTCTACCCCACGTTCTACGAGGGGCAGCAGCAGAAGTATTATCCTGGTGTCTGCAACCCCAATATCTTCATGTTCGGCCCGGTTCCGTCGCAGCAGGTATGGCCGCACATGGAGTATATGGTGAAGAAATTCGGCAAGAAGTTCTTCATGATCGGTTCCGATTATGCCTGGCCGCGGGTGACCAACGAGGTCACCAAGACCAAGTTGAAGGAACTGGGTGGCGAGGTGGTCGGCGAGGTCTATATCCCGTTCAACACGCCGCAGTACGACTCGGTGCTGCGCCAGATCCGCAATGCCAAGCCGGATATCATTTTCCACACGCTCACCGGCAGCGATACGGTGAATTTCCGCAAGCAGTTTGCCGCCGCTGGCATGAACAAGGATTTCACGCTCTGGACCGTGGATGACGAGGAGGTTGTCACCTCGGGCCTGGGACCTGAAGTTTCGGGTGGGACCTACGTCAGTTTCGACTACTTCATGTCCATCAAAGAGCCCAACAACAAGGTGTTTCTGGAGAAGTTCCGCAAGCGCTTTGGCAAGAATGCTCTTATGGACACCGTGGGCGTGGCGATGTACAACGCCGGTCACATGGCGGCGATGGCGCTAGCCAAGAGTGGCGAAGTGAGTAGCCACGCGCTGCGTGCCGGGCTCAAGGGCATCACCTTCGACAAAGCGCCGCAGGGATCGGTGACCATGCGAGAGCTGGACAATCAGGCTGTGCTGCCATCGTATCTAATGCGTGTCAACGATAACTGGACCAGCGTGAACAACATGTTCGAGCAGATCCAGATGTTCCATTCGGTCAAGCCCAAGGATGCAGCCTGCACTGATTTGCCGCTGAAAGCCTGAGTGCGTGCTGGCGGGCCGGGCATAAAGCCGGCCCGCCAGCACCGGAGTATTGCTGTCCTATGATGAACACCGTTCTAAGCGTTGTCGTCGACGTGAGCCTGATTACCCTGGTGCTGGCACTGGCGGCTTTTGGTCTGGCCATAATCTATGGGTTGGTCGGGGTGATCAACATGGGTCATGGTGCCATGCTGACCCTGGGCGCTTATCTGACCTGGCAGGCCACCGTCTGGCATGTGCCATTCGTGCTGGCGGTGTTGCTCGCCGGAGTGGGGGTGGGCCTGATCGGGCTGCTATTCGAGCATCTGGTCATTCGTCATTTCTATGACCGGCCGTTCGATACACTGTTGCTGACCTGGGCGTTTTTTCTGGTGATGACTGAACTGATCAAAATCGTGTTCGGCACCGATCTGCGCAACGTCGATAACCCGGTGCCTGGTGCGTTCAGTCTGGGCGGCCTGGATATTCCTGCTTACCGGTCGCTGGTAGCGCTGTTTGCAGTGTTGCTGATCGCTGGAACCGCGGTGGTGTTTTACCGGACCTCGTTGGGCATTCGCATTCGTGCCCTGATCCAGAACCGTGAAGTGGCAGGCCTGCTGGGTTTGAACATTTCGCGTACCTACAAGATCGTGTTCGGTATCGGTGCCTTTATGGCCGGTCTGGCGGGCGGACTGATCAGCCCGATGCTCAGCATTGATCCCTATATCGGCAACATCTACCTGGTGCGTTCCTTTTTTGTGGTGCTGGTGGGTGGAATGGGACAACTGTTGGGCGGGACGCTGATTGGCAGCTTCTTTACCGGCGGTTCGGAAACGTTGTTCGCCTTGTTCTCCAGCCAGGCAGTGGCCCAGACGGCAGTGTTCGCCCTGGCGATTCTGATTCTGCGGTTCCGGCCAAGCGGGGTGCTGAGGCCAAAATGAGCATCAGTGCAGAGAACGTCGATAGCGTTACAGTCGCCGCTGGGCGGCGCAGCGTCCTGTGGAACGAGACCGCGTTGGCACTGGTGCTGCTGGTAGTGTTGGCGCTTGTACCGCTGGTGGGCGGCAATTACGTTGTGTTCATCCTACCGCAGTACATGCTGTACGGCTTGCTGGCGGTGTCGCTGGCATTGCTGTGGGGTTTTGCCGGGATCGTCAGTTTTGGCCAGGCGGCCTTTTTCGCGATCGGTGCTTATGCGATGGGGCTGGTCATGAAGAGCACTGGCATGCCGTTCAATCCCGGCTACGGTGGTTTGCTGGTGGCGATGGTGGTGAGCGGCCTGCTGGCAGGCGTGACCGGCTGGTTCTTATTTAGCGCCGGGGTTAGGGCCACGTATTTCGTGTTGATTACCCTGGCGCTGTCGATCATCGCCCAGCAGATCGCGGTGAGCCAGTCCCAGATTACCGGTGGCTTCAACGGCATGTTCGTCAATCGCATGGCGTTGTCTCCGCTGGGTGGAACCGCCCCCGGCGACCACGCGATGTATATTTTCGTGCTGGCCATAGTGGCAGTCTGCTACGGCTTGCTGCGGTGGCTGACCCTGGGGCGTGTCGGCAAGGTGCTGGTCGGTATCCGCGAGAACGAAGACCGTCTTACCGCCCTCGGCTTCAAGGTGCACTGGTACAAGACTGCCGCATTCACCCTATCCGGGGCGCTGGCGGGACTGGCCGGTGCGCTGTACGCGACCGATGCCAGTTTTGTATCGCCATCGCTGGCCGGCGTGTTGTTTTCCACCCAGGTGGTGGTATGGGTGGCGATCGGCGGCCGCCAGTCGCTGCTTGGTGCCCTCGTCGGTGCGATTGTGGTGGCCTCGGCATCGAATTATCTGAGCGCAGTGATTCCGGATTACTGGCAACTGATTATCGGGCTGTTGTTCATGCTCGTGATTATTTTCTTCAAGGGTGGGCTGGCTGGCATGGTGGCTGGCGCCAGCGGGCTGTTGCGACGGGGGCGCACACGATGACGGCATTGCTGGAAACTCATGGTCTGAGTAAGGCGTTTCGCGGTCTGGTGGCCAACGAGGACATCGACTTCACTATCGATCCGGGTGCCATACACTGCGTCATCGGTCCCAATGGCGCCGGCAAGACCACTTTTATCAGCATGATCTCCGGGCATTTGGCGCCAAGCAGCGGCCGGATCGTCTATCGCGGGACCGATGTGACCCGGCTATCGGTGGTGGATCGGGCGCGCCTGGGTATTGCCCGTAAGTTCCAGACCCCCTCTGTGTTTCATGGCCTGACCGCGTATGCCAACATCGAACTGGCGGCACTGCGTGTTCGGGGTCGCGCCGCCGAACGCCGCCAGCGTATTCTCCAGGTACTGGATACGGTGCGGCTGGGGCGCGAGCGTAATACACCGGTTGCCCACCTGTCGCACGGGCAGCGCCAGTGGCTGGAAATCGGCATGCTGCTGGCGATGCAGGCCCGCCTGTTCCTGCTCGACGAACCCGCCGCCGGCATGACTGCGGAAGAGACAGCGGCCACCGCGGACCTCATGCATACGCTGGTTGCTGAACTGGGGATCGCGGTGATTGTTATCGAGCACGACATGAATTTCATCCGGCGCTTGTCCGCGTTGATCACCGTGCTGCATCTGGGGCGGGTGCTGGCAGAGGGCCGTTTCGATGAAATCGCCGGCAACCGTCAGGTCGTCGACGTTTATCTGGGCAATCAAATATGAGTCTGGAAGCGATCGGAGTGACCGCCGGTTACGGCGACATTACCGTGTTGCGTGATGTGACTACCAGGATTGATCCCGGACAGGTGCTGGGTGTGCTGGGGCGCAATGGTATGGGCAAGACCACGTTGATTCGCACATTGGCTGGCCTGATCCGTCCGGTCACCGGTCAGGTTCGGCTGAACGGTCGCGATATCACCCGTCTGTCCTCACACGAGCGGGCCCGCGCCGGACTCACAACCGTAGTTCAGGGTCGCGGCATTTTTCCACGCCTGAGCGTGCGTGAACACCTGACCATGGGAAGGGTCGCCGGCGGTGGCCGCAAGCGCAGTCGGATTGATGAGGTGCTCGGCTATTTTCCGCGCCTTGGCGAACGTCTGGGTCAGGCGGCTGGTACTCTCAGTGGCGGTGAACAGCAGATGCTCGCGATCGGCACCGGCTTGATGACCGATCCCAAGGTAATGCTGCTGGATGAACCCTCGGATGGCATTATGCCGACCCTGGTACAGCAGATTGGTGAGCGATTGCGGGAAATCAATCAGCGTGAGGGTATGACCATCGTTATCGTGGAACAAAATGTGCCGATGGTATTCGCAATGGCCGACTACTGCGTGGTGATGGAAAACGGGGTTGTGGTGGCGGAGGGGCCGGGTGACCAGGTCGCCTCCAGCGACGCTGTACGCGAATACTTGACGTTGTGATTGCGCCGTGGCTTCGAGCTGACGGTTTGGACGGTCAACGTGAGCAGTCGCCGGTGTGGCCGGTTTCCCGTGCAGTGGGGAGACTGCGGTGATGCGGAGTGGTCACAACGGTGGTTCCAGCGCTGTTGGAACGACTGCGGGAAAGGCCGACGCCGATGACAATATTCCGCTTGGCCTGCGTTTGCGCCACGCGCGCTTGGCGCGCCGGCTCCGGCTCAAGGACGTGGCCGTCAAAGTGCCCTGTTCGGAGAGCCTGATCTCCAAGATTGAGCGTAATAGGACGGTGCCATCGCTGCGGATGCTGCACCGGCTGGCGGCAGTGCTGGAGACCAGTATCGCCGGGTTGCTGGCGCCGGCTGCAGTCGGCGACGATATCGTTCGGCGGGTCGGTGAGCGGCCGGTGATCCGTCTGGACAGTATGGGTTGCGATACCCATGTACTACTGGAACGGTTGATTCCCCACCGACCCGGCCTGTTGCTGGAGGCCAATATCCATATCGTGGAGCCCGGTGCGGAGAGCGACGGTGCGATCGAGCATGAGGGCGAGGAGGTCGGTTTTGTGTTGGAAGGCCTGCTGCAACTGTGGGTCGATGAAGAGAGCTATGTGCTGGACCCTGGGGATGCCTTTCACTTTGCCTCTGCCCGTCGTCATCGCTATCGCAATCCAGGAACCGTGCTGACGCGGGTGCTGTGGGTGAATACGCCGCCAACCTTCTGACGTTGCCAGTCGCTAGTCGGTTGCGCGGTCGAACTGTCGCAACAGTCGCTGCTGATAACCGTCAAGCTGCAAGTTCTGACCGCGGCCTTGTCGATAGCTGTCGAGTTGCAGCCGGAGCCAGTCCAGCCGGGCCTGTGCACGACTGCGTTCGGCACCGTCGGTTATGCCTAGTAGAAGCGTTTCGGCACTCTCGATGTCTTTGCGCAGCTGCAGTTCGGGTGGCAGAAAACCGGCGTTTTTCAACAGCCGGTAGCCGGCTCTCAACTCTTCCGGAATCTGGCTGTCGTCGTCCAGCTCAAGTGGCCGGCCGTGGCCCGGCAGTTGCTCGAACTCGCCCTGTTTGCTCGCCTCCTGGATGTGCTGCTCGGCGAGCTGATCGAAAAGCATCATGGCAGTCAGCGGCTCAGCAATGCGCGCAGTGTTTCGGCGTCAGCCAATGGTCGTCCCAGCAGGTCTGCGCCGGCTTTGACTTGGGCTACCAAAGCGCCATTGTCCGGCGCGACGCCACCGTCGGCCAAGCGCATATTGTTCTCGAAGCCAACCCGTACTTGGCCGCCCAATGCGGCGGCTGCGAGCGCACAGGCATGCTCGCGCGGCCCGAAGGCGCACACCGACCAGGGCCATCGCGGTTCGGCCTGCTGTAGGAACGGCAGCAAGTCGGCTGGCTGCGACACCTGTCCGGAACTGTATCGGCCCAGTACAAATAATTGCCACGGGTGTTCGAATGGAATCAGGCCGCGTTGATACAACCGTCGCAACTGACTGACCTCGCCATCACTATAAAGAATGAACTGGGGTAGGATGCGTTCCCGGGCCAGCCATTCCAGAAAGCGAGCGAATTCCGGTTCGTGGCCGCTATCGGGCAGCAGTTCGCGCAATGCCAGCGACACCGCTTCGGGGCGGAGTTCGCGCACCATGCGCATCTGGTCGTCGGGGCTGAAAAGCCCCACCGCCTCTGAAGTTGCCTGGATCAGCAGGCGTCGGCCGACCGCCTGGCGTATTGCGGCGATCGCCGCCCGGTAGCTGTCCGGATCCAGGCTATGGCGTTGCTGGCGGTCGCGCACGTGCAGATGTATGGCACACGCGCCGGCGTCCAGGCAACCGGCTGCGGTGCTGGCCAGCTCGGCTGGCGTCAGCGGCAGGGCAGGATGGTCGTGCTGGGTGCGGCGGGCGCCATTGGGTGCTACCATGATGGCCAGCGGCGACCAGTCGGGAAGTCCGCTCATTCGTTGACCCGGGTCATGGCGTCATCGATTGCACCAGCAAGTTTGTCCACCAGTTCGGCGACCTGGCTTTCGTTGATGATGAACGGTGGTGCCAGTAGCACGTGATTGCCTCGCCGACCGTCTATGGTGCCGCCCATGGGATAGCACATCAGCCCCCGTGTCATGGCGGCGTTCTTGATAATGGCGTGGATCTGAAGCGCCGGATCCAAAGGTTCTTTGCTATCGCGATCGGCAACCAGTTCCAGTCCCAGGAACAGTCCGCGGCCACGTATGTCGCCGATATTCGGGTGTTGACCGAAGCGCGCTTCCAAGGCCGAGCGCAGATTGTCACCCTGTCGGCGCACGTTGGCCAGCAGATCGTCCTGCTGGATCGCGTGCTGGACCGCTAGCCCGGCGGCACAGGCGGTCGCATGACCCATGTAGGTGTGACCGTGCTGGAAGAACCCCGAACCGTTAGCGATAGCGGCGTAAACCGTACGCGACGCGAGCATGGCACCGATCGGCTGGTAACCAGCACCGAGTCCCTTGGCAATGGCCATCAGATCCGGTGCCACAGCGTCCTGCTCACAGGCATACAGCGTGCCGGTGCGGCCCATACCGCACATCACCTCGTCAAAGATTAACAACACGCCGTAACGGTCGCAGATCTCGCGAACGCGCTTGAGATATCCCGGTGCGGGTGGCAGTGCACCAACGGTTGCGCCGACCACCGGTTCACAGATGAACGCCATTACGCTGTCTTCGCCCAATTCCAGGATCTTGGCTTCCAGTTCATCGGCGACCCGCCGCCCGTAATCCTCCAGGGTTTCGTCCGGGCGTTGATCACGGTAGGCGTAGCAGGGGGCGATGTGGTGGGTTTCGATCAGCAGCGGGGCGAATTGGTTGCGGCGCCACATATTGCCGCCGGCGGCGAGTGCGCCCAGAGTATTCCCGTGATAGCTTTGGCGGCGGGCGATAATGTGGCGACGTTGTGGTTGGCCGGTTTCGACGCAATACTGGCGGGCCAGCTTGAGACAGGCTTCCACTGCCTCCGAGCCGCCGCTGACGAAATACACCCGTTCCAGCTCGCCCGGCGCCAGCTCGATCAGCAGAGCGGCCAGCTGTTCGGCGGGGGAGCTGGTGAAGAACGAGGTGTGGGCATAAGCCAGCTGATCGACCTGGGCCTTGATGGCCGCAATGACGGCCGGGTGGCTGTGACCCAGGCAGGACACGGCAGCGCCGCCGGACCCGTCCAGATAGCGCTTGCCGGCGCTGTCGATGATATAAGGACCGTCGCCGGCGACCGCAACCGGCGGCGAAGAGCGGGTGTGACGATAAAAGACATGACTCATGGCTCGGTTTACAGTTCGCAGCGGCGGGATGATTTATTTCCAATTGTACTGGCAAAGACAGCAGTGATCGACAACCGTGACCCATGCTGATTATGGCTTTGTCTTGAGCGCACGCTATGGTTGAGCCAGACTATCAGTTATTTTCAAAATCCGCTCATCATGGGCCTACGCAACCTCTTCTTCGATCCGTCGCGGCCGCATCACCGCGAACAGGGTTTCGTCAACCTCGATCCGGCTGTGCGTATCGGTGGCGATTTCCGCCGCTGGCAGCGCGAGCGTCGTCAGCAGCGGTTGCCGCCACCACCGCAGCTGGGTTACCAGGCATTCGCTCAGCGCTGGTGTCAACCGCCCGACTTCTCGGCTGCTGATGAACCGCTGGTATGGTGGCTGGGCCATGCCAGCGTACTGCTGCGGTTGGGCGGCCGTCACATCATCACCGATCCCCATCTATCGCTGCGGGCGTCACCGCTGCCGTTTCTCGGCCCGCGTCGCAAGGTTCCACCGGTTGTGCCCGTGACCGGACTGCCGGCGCTTGATCTGGTGCTGATCTCGCATAACCACTACGACCATTTGGATGCCCGTACCATCCGTGCGCTACACCACCATAGCCCGCACGCCCACTATCTGGTTCCGCTCGGACTGGGAAGCTGGCTGCGCCGGCGTGGCATCCAGCGGGTGCATGAACTGGACTGGTGGCAGCAGGTCGACATCGATGGTTTTTCGCTGTACTGCGTGCCGGCGCAACATTGGAGCGCGCGGGGTTTGTATGACCGCAATCGCACTCTGTGGTGCGGTTGGTTGCTACGCAATTCCGATATCACATTCTATTTTGCCGGTGATACCGGCTACAGCCCGCTGTTGGCCGAGATTGGCCGCCGGCTGGGACCGATCGATCTGGCCGCCCTGCCGATCGGCGCCTATCAGCCACGCTGGTTCATGCGTGGTCAGCATATCGACCCTGCCGAGGCGGTGCAGCTTTGGCAGGACCTGGGTGCGCGTTACGCCCTGGCAATTCATTGGGGAAGCTTCGAGCTCACTGACGAACCACTTGATGAACCACCAAGCGCGTTGCGGGCGGCCCTGGCCGAACGGTGCCTGGAGGCACAGCGGTTTTGGCTGCTGCGGCAGGGCGAGCGGCGGTCTCTGCGCTGGTCAGGCGAGCCCTGAAATATTGCGCGTGAGCGGCCTGACACACTTTGTTACACGCTGTTACCCGGTCGAGACGCTTTCTGTCGCGGCACGTTCTAGCATGATGCTCGTCTGTTGAACAACCGATGAGGATCGAGTGATGAAAAAGACTGGAAACATCCTGCTGGGTGTTGTGCTGGGCGCTAGCCTGGCGGGTGCAGGTGTGGCCTTTGCCGGCGGCGGAGCCGGGGCACCTGGGTACTGGGGTGGCGGCCACGGCAAGTGGGGCCATCACCATGGTGAGCACGGTCACTGGCGCGGTCGCATGGTCCAGCATATCAGCCGTAGCCTGGGTCTGGATTCGGCTCAGCAGGAAAACTTGAAGGCCGTAGTGACCCAGATGGCGCAGGTGCACAAGGCCATGCGATCCGACCGGGCTGCGGACCAGAAGCAGGTGCTGGCATTACTGAGTGCGCCGAAACTGGATCAGAAGAAGGCGCTCGAACTGGTCAAGCAGCGGACTCAGCAAGTCGAGCAGCAGGCTGAGCCGGTAATCGCCGCGATTGCGGTGTTCACCGACAGCCTCAACCCGCAGCAACGCCAGCTGCTTGCGGGGATGCTGGCCTGGCGCATGGGTCGTGGCGGTCCGGGACCGTTCTGATCGCCGCGGACGTGGCCACGCCGGTTGTATCTGGCTTATAGTGTGGCGGGACGTCGCGAGGGCGTCCCGCTCGCTAGCCCGTATCAATGACCAGAATACTGCTGATTGACGACGACGAGCGTCTGCATCCGCCGCTTGCCGAATACTTCCATCGCTTCGATCTCGAGCTGGTGGGCGTGACCCTGCCCAGTGCGGGCCTGGCGCGGCTCGCGCGCGGCGATATCGATCTGGTCATTCTCGACGTCATGCTGCCTGAGCAGGACGGATTTTCAGTCTGCCGCGAGATTCGCCGCACCAGCGCTATTCCCATCATCATGCTGACAGCCCGCGGTGAGGTCATGGATCGGGTGGTGGGTTTGGAACTGGGCGCCGATGATTATCTGCCTAAGCCGTTCGAGCCCCGTGAGCTGGTAGCACGAGTGCAGAATATTCTGCGACGCTCTACGGGTGGTGTGTGGGCCGGCACCAGCCTGGTCTTTCCCGATCTGGTGATTGACCCTGAACTGCACGAGGTGCAGGTGGCTGGCAAGCCAGTCAACCTGACCACAATGGAGTACCAGCTTCTAGTGCTGCTGGCCAGCGCCCCTGGCCGCAGCTTCAGCCGCGATGAGATACTGAACCGGCTCAAAGGTATCGACGCTGAACTGTATACCCGATCGGTTGATATTCTGATCAGCCGCCTGCGCCAGAAGCTGAAGCCGCTCGAGTACATCAAGACTGTATGGGGAGCGGGTTACAGTTTCGTGGCAGCACGCCAATGAGCCTGCTACGCAGGTTACGTTATTCACTGACGGCCCGCTTACTGCTGCTGTTCCTGATCACCAGCGTGGCTCTGGCCGCTTTGATCAGCTATTCGCTGCGGCTGGCCAACCGGCATCAGTTCCGGGCGGTCTTCCGGCCACATCTGGTGCAATACCTCGACTATATCCAGCGCGATATCGGTTATCCGCCGAATATCGACCGGGCCCGGGCGCTGACCCGGCGGCTGCCACTGATCATCCACATCCGCGGTCCCGCGCTGAGGTGGTCGTCGGACGGCCAAGCGTTCCACCCAGAGCAGATCCGGTTTCACCTCGTGGGCGCGCGGCACGGATCCGCGGTAGCGGTCGGCGATTACCAGGACCATTTCGTGCTGCGCACCCAGCATGCGGGTTATCAAGTATTTTATGAAATCCCGCGTAGCCCGCGTCACGGCCACCTGCTTGGCATCGGCTTGGTGACAATAGTGGTCATGTTGCTGGTGGTATACCTGTGTTATCTGGGGATTCGCTGGCTGTTCCGCCCGGTGGCGGATATCCAGACGGTTGTGAGGCGGATCGGGCACGGCGATCTGGATTACCGCATCGCCCCGCGGCAGCAGGACGAATTAGGCGAACTGGCCGCCAGTATCAATGCGATGGCGGACGAAATCCGGCGCATGCTTGATGCCAAGCGCCAGTTACTACTGGCCTTGAGCCACGAGTTGCGCTCACCGCTAACCCGGGCCAGGGTGCGACTCGCGTTGCTGCAGGAGTCACCTGCCTACAATACCCTTGATGGGGATCTGGCAGAGATGGAGGCGCTGATCGGCGAGTTACTGGAGGCGGAACGACTTGATACCCGCCATGCCGTGTTGCACCGGGAAACGGTTGCGCTCAACAGCCTGCTGAGCGACGTCATCGACCAGCACTTTGCCGACGCGGACGTCATCCTGCAGCCAGCGGCGGACGACCCCTATGTTTGGGTGGATCCGGCCCGCATCAGGTTGCTGGTCAAGAACCTGCTGGCGAACGCCATTCGCTACAGTCCGGTCGGTCAAGCGCCGCGATTGAAGGCGACCGTTGATCAACGTGGTATCGTCCTAACCGTCGCTGATCAGGGGCTGGGCGTCGCACCCGAACATTTGCCCCACCTGACTGAGCCGTTCTATCGGGCCGATTCGGCACGACAGCGTAGTACTGGCGGTTACGGCCTGGGTTTATACCTTGCTCGCCTGATAGCTGAAGCCCACGGCGGTCGGCTCACCATAGCCAGCGGAATGGGCGACGGCACCACTGTGCGGGTTGAATTGCCTCATCCTGGCGCCGACTGAATCGGTTGCTGCACATTCGTTTCACCTGTCCCCCTGAATGCCATAGCCCACGCCGGCCTCAAGCTTCCGCTTCGGGAGCCTCGCCAGCAACTGCCCGCAAATATTTTTGTACGGCCAGCCGCAGACCGAAGGTCAGGGCATCGGCAATCAGTGCGTGACCAATCGAGCATTCCAGAATACCGGGGATAGTTACAAACCTGGGCAGGTTGTAGAGATTCAGGTCATGGCCGGCATTGACCCCTAAGCCCAGCTCGCTGGCGAGTGCTGCGGCATCCTGATAGCGCCGCAACACGGCATTGGCCCCTGGCGTGGCAAACGCGGCGGCATAAGGCTCCGTATAGAGCTCGATGCGATCGGGTTTAAGCATTGCGACGCGTTGAATCTGAGTCTCATCGGCATCCATGAACAGGGAGACCCGAATGCCTAGTGACTTCAGTTCCTCGATCACCGGCTGCAGCCGGTCGCTGTCACGGGCAATATCCCAGCCGTGATCCGAGGTGAGCTGGTCCGGTGCGTCGGGTACCAGCGTGCACTGGTCCGGACGGACCTCGCGCACCAGTTCGAGCAAGCCGCTGAACGGGTTGCCCTCGATGTTGAATTCGGCTCCGGGGTAATCCCCCAAAAGACCCGCCAGATCAACGACGTCTTCAGGGCGAATATGACGCCGGTCCGGCCGTGGATGTACGGTAATACCGTCAGCACCGGCGTCCAGACACTGGCGGGCGGCGTTTAACACGCTGGGGATGCCAATACTGCGCGCATTGCGCAACAGAGCGACCTTGTTCAGGTTGACACTTAGTTTAGGCGGGGGCTGGGACGGCATCATCTGCTCCGGGCACGATACTTTTCAAGCGCTTACCTTACAACCATAATGGTTCTATGAAAAGTGCCAATAACGCGAATATCGTTGGTGCCATTGGTCTGGATTGCCAGCAGGGTACGGGACCGTTGCACCGCCGGTTGTACGAGCGGCTGCGGCAGGCGATTCTGAGCGGCGAGTTGCCTGCCGGCTGTCGTTTGCCAGCTTCCCGGATGCTGGCGGCCGATCTGGTGCTGTCTCGTAACGTGGTGTTGCAGGCCTACGATCAACTACAGGCTGAAGGCTATGTGGAAAGCTGGGTGGGGGCGGGCACCTTCGTCGCTCCGGAACTGCCGGGCGTGACGTCTGACCAGGCTCTGGTAACGTCCCCGCCGGATGTTCGGTTGCCACCGCTTTCGGCTTATGCCCGTCGGGTCATGGCACAGCCGCCGGCGCGGTCTGCGATGGCCCCAGCAGCCATCGACTTCCGTTTCGGTGCTGTGGCCAGTGATCCGCACAGTATGCGGATCTGGCGACGGTTGCTGAACCGCCACGCCGAACGCTTGCTCATGAGCGACAACGCGGTTCACGGCTTTGCGCCGCTGCGGCAGGCGATCGCGGACTACGTCCGCCGTAGTCGCGGCATCGTATGTACCCCGGAACAGATTGTGGTCGTCAACGGAACCCAGCAGGCATTGGATCTGGTGGCTCGCGTGTTCATCGACCCAGGCACTCGGGTGCTGGTCGAAGAACCTCACTATCTGGGAGCCCGTGAGGTGTTTTTGGCCGCCGGCGCGAAATTGCTGGCATGCTCCGTCGATGATGACGGCCTGGTCACTGACCGGCTGCAGCATTTGTCGGCCCGTCTGGCATACGTGACGCCCTCGCACCAGTTCCCGAGCGGCGCCGTGTTGCCGTTGCCGCGACGGCTGGCGTTGCTGGACTGGGCCAGCCGGGTTGGGGCATATGTAGTGGAGGATGATTATGACAGTGAATACCGCTACGCCGGCCGGCCACTGGAGCCGGTGCAGGTGCTGGATCGCGACCGGCGCACGATTTATCTGGCTACGTTTTCAAAAAACCTGTTTCCCGCCCTGCGACTGGGCTTTCTGGTTTTGCCGTCTGCCCTTATTGATCCGTTCCAGGCCACCAAATATCTGGCTGATCGGCATTCAGCCATGCTCAATCAGGCCGTGCTGGCAGAATTCATCGGCGACGGGCATTTCGAACGGCATCTGCGGCGCATGCGGGCCGCCAACGGCAAGCGGCGCCGCGTCTTGATGGCGGCACTGAAGCATGAACTGGGAGACGGTGTGCTTATTGCCGGCAACAACGCTGGCGTCCATGTGACCCTTTGGTTACCCGGCGTGGCGCCTGCAGCGGTAGATGCTATCGTGGCGCAGGCACGGACGGCGGGCGTTGGCGTATACTCCTGTAATCCGCTCTTTTACGGAGCGCCTTCCCGTGCCGGTCTGCTGCTCGGCTACGAAGCGCTTAACCAGGCACAGATTGAGCAGGGTATCAGGCAGCTGGCCACGGTTCTGCGTGGGTACCTTTGAGCGAGCATGCGGTTACCACTGACCAACGATTGGTGGCTGATATGTCGGAACTCATGCCTGGCGACTGGGTCGCTAATGGTCAGAACGAGGGGTGATTGTCGGCCTAATGGGCTGGGCGTCGATGCGGTGTTGCCCGGGTCAACCGGCGGCCCGAGTGATGTCGTCCCGAACCTGGCGGGCGCTAAAAGTCTGTCACTACAAGAGGAGACACAAGTTATGACCATGGCGCGCAGCGTGTTCGCTTTCGTCGCTGGCTTTATCGCGGTGCTGGTGTTCCATCAGGCCGCTTTCACCATCCTGCATGCCCTCGGCGTGACCCCGAGGGCACCGTTCCCATTGCAAGCCACCCGGCCGTTCGGCGTGCCACAGATCTGGTCGCTGGCATTTTGGGGCGGCATCTGGGGTATTCTGCTGATTGCGGTTGTGCACGCGATGGGACGCATTGGTTACTGGGTGACGGCCTTGCTGTTTGGCGCCGTGTTGCCGACGTTGGTGGTGTGGTTCGTGGTGCTGCCGCTCAAGGGCTTGCCGGTGGGCGGAGGCTGGCATCCGGCCGGCATTGTAACTGGCTTGATCGTCAATGGGGTCTGGGGGCTGGGCACGGCACTGCTGTGGTATTGGTTTGGCGGTGTGGCAGTGGCCCGGCGACCGGCCAGCAACGACTAGGCTCCGGCGCTGATGCGGGAGCGCTCCATAGGCTGCGCTCCCGCGCTGGCCCGCGACGGGTTTGTTAGCTACAAGCCGTTGATGGCGTCACTGAACATCGCGGCTAGGTCGTCGACTGTGACGGCCTTGGGTGACAGTGCCAGCAGGCGCTTCTGTGCCAGGGTTCCGTTGACCAGGGCGTCGAGGTCATCGTCGCGGAAGCCGATGGCACCCAGCGTGGTCGGGACGTCCAGGTCCGTCAGCAGGTTGACGTAATAATCGTATAGCCGGTCGCCGACCTGGTGCGGTTGTACCGCCGAAATGCCCAAGAATTCGTTAACCCGGCCAAAGCGCTCGAAATCCATTCGTGCCAGTTGCCGGAACACGTACGCACCGGGTATGGCAGTGCTGATGCCGTGCGGACTGATGGGATAACCGAAGTCGTAATCACGCGGGTGCCACTCTCGCAGCAGGCCGGCGATGGGATAGCCCATGGCGTGTGGAATGTGAACCCCGGCATGACCAAAGCCGATGCCGGCGACACTGGAACCCAGTAGCAGGTAATAGCGGGCTTCGACATCCAGCGGGTCGGCTACCGCGCGTCGCAGGTAGCGGTGTACCCACCGGATCGCCTCGGCGGCGAAGATGTCGGCGACCGGCGTGGCGCCCGCATAGACCGGTCGTGTCGCCGGGTCAGTGACTGCGGCGCGGGCGGTATAGGGATGAGCGGTGAAGGATTCGATGGCGTGGTTGAGTACGTCGAGGCCGGCCGAGGCCGTTACCATCGGAGGTTGGGTGAGCGTGTTCAGCGGGTCGATCAGCGCCACGGTGGGTCGCAGGTTGGGATGACTGATGCCCGATTTGACCCGCATGGAGGTGATGTCAAGAATGGCGACCGAGGTGTTCTCGCTACCGGTGCCAGCGGTGGTCGGGATTGCGATCAACGGTTTTAGCGGGCCGGGAACGGGGCGCCCGGCGCCGACCGGCTGATTGACGTAGTCGAGGATATCAGCCGGATAAGTGTGCAGCAGGTTCAGTATCTTGGCGGTGTCGATGGTGGAGCCGCCGCCCAGCGCGACGATGCCGTCAAACCTGCTGTCACGGATTTTCTCCGCCGCCTTTACGACCTCGGTATCCTCCGGCTCGATATGAATCTCCGCGAGCATCTCGACCCCGATGCCTCCGTTTTTAAGAGTGTCGATAACACTGTGGCACATCGCACTGTCCACCAGGTGTGGATCGACCACCAGCAAGGCTTGTTTGATCCCGTGCTTGCTGGCTTCGAACGCCACATCCCGGGTGGCACCGTTGCCGAACTTGACAAACGGAATATTGATAAAGAAAACGGAATCGGTGAACGGTGTGCTGACGATGTCCGAGGCGCGCATCAAGGGGCTCCGGTGGAGAGGGGGAGTGTTACTTTACCAATCCGGCAGGATGAGCGGTGCACTGCGGTCGTGATACGGGTTCGGGTTCACCCGCCTTCGCTGCTGAAGTGCCCAGATCAATGCCAAGGTACATGCTGTGCCTCCACCCGCCGGTCGATGGACGCTATCATGCCAGTTTTGCGGCAGTGGAGAAGCGCCTAATGATGACAGATAAGAAAGTGGCAGTGGTAACGGGTGCCGGTAGTGGTATCGGTCGGGCGGTTACCCAGGCCCTGCTCGGTGAAGGGTATGCGGTTGTGCTGGCTGGCCGGCGAGTGGCTGCGCTCCAGGAAACCCTAGACCAAGCCAGCGCTGGTGATCAGAATGCGCTGGCGGTGCCAACTGATGTCAGTGACCCGGCGGCGGTCGAGGCGCTGTTCGCCAAAGTGCGGGAACGCTTTGGTCGGCTGGACCTGCTGTTCAACAACGCCGGCACCGGTACCTCGGCACTGACCGTCGACGAGTTGAGCTGGGAGCAGTGGAAGGCGGTGGTGGACGTGAACCTGCACGGTGCGTTTTTGTGCGCGCGCGCAGCATTCGGATTGATGCGGGCGCAACGACCTCAAGGCGGGCGGATCATCAACAACGGTTCGATTTCTGCCTACGTGCCCCGTCCTGGTTCGGTGGCTTATACGGCTACCAAGCATGCTATCACCGGCCTCACCCGGTCGCTGTCGCTCGATGGCCGGCCGTTCGATATCGCCTGCGGTCAGATCGATATCGGCAACGCCGCCTCGGAAATGACCGCGCGGATGCAGCAGGGCGTGCCTCAGGCCGATGGGTCGATCCGACCTGAGCCCACCATGGATGTGAGCAACGTGGCTAAATCGGTTGTATTCATGGCCGGACTGCCACTCGATGCCAACGTTCAGTTCATGACGGTCATGGCAACCAAGATGCCATATATTGGGCGCGGCTGAATTGGCCAGGTCGACCGGCGGTTTGCTTTTGACGTCATGCCGGTCCTAAACTTGCGCCATTCGCCTGTGGCATGATTGCGCTAGCAAGGCGATGCCCGAGGAGTCCGTGCGGTACCCACATCGACCAGAGGAGTATCAAGAACCATGAGTAGATTCTCACGGCGTGATTTCATGAAGCTGTCCGCGGGTGGTGCCGCGGCTGCGGCTGGCGGTTCATTGCTCGGCATGGGGGCGCCGGCATGGGCGGCAGGCTCCGGTTACAAGCCCCTGTTTGACATCGAGAAAGGAGCCCAGCTGCAGTTGTTGCGCTGGAGCGGTTTCATCAAGAGTGATGAGGAAAACTGGAGCAAAAACACCAAGGCTTTTACCAAAGCGACTGGCGTCCCGGTTCAGATTCAGTACCTTACCTGGACTGACGTCCAGCCCAAGTCGGCTCTGGCTGCGCAGCTTGGATCCGGCCCTGACATGATCATGGGCTGGTACGACGATCCGTTCATTTATCCGGACAAACTGGTCGATGTGTCGGATGTTGCCGAGTACCTGGGCAAGACGTATGGCTGGTACGACGTTGCTCACACTTATGGCTACAGTGCCGACGAAAAGCGTTGGATCGCTGTGCCGGTGGGCTGTTCCGGTGCCAACATGACGTATCGCGAAAGCTGGATGAAAGAGGCCGGCTTCGACGAATTTCCCAAAGACTTCGATGGCTTTCTCAAGCTATGCCAGAAGCTGAAGCAGAACAAACATCCCTGCGGCTTCGCATTCGGGCACGGCCCGGGTGATGCTAATACCTGGACCTACTGGCTGTTGTGGGGCTTTGGGGCCAAGCCTGTCGACCACGAGAACAAGGTCGTCATCAACTCCAAGGAAACCCACGAAGCACTCAAGTATGCCAAGGCCTTGTACGATACGATGATCCCCGGCGTATCATCATGGCTCGATGCCAACAACAACCGTGCCTTCCTGTCGGGTCAGGTGGGTTGTACCATGAACGGGATCAGCATCTGGTACGTGGGCCAGGAGCAGTTTCCCAAGATTGCTGCGGACATCCGCACGGCATCCAACCCGATCGGTCCGGTTGGCCACAGCACGAACTTTAACCTGTTCAGTCAGGCGTTCATCTTCAAATATTCACGATATCCGAATGCGGCCAAGGAATACTTGCGTTTCATGATGGAAAAGGATCAGGTCGCACCGTGGGTGACGGGCATGAAGGGCTACATAACGCCGGCACTGAAAGCGTATGCGGACCTGCCGATCTGGACGTCGGATCCCAACATCACACCGTACCGCGATGTACTGAAGGGCACCCACTTCGACGGTTGGGCCGGCAAGCCTGGCAAAGCGGCCGCGACGGCGCTGAACGACTTCGTCGTCGTCGATATGTTCGCTGATGCCTGTGTCAACGGATCCAGCCCGCAGGATGCAGCGGCTACGGCCGAAAAGCGTCTGAAAGCCATCTACGGCTGACTCGAGGTACGCGCGTGGCGGTGACATATTCCGTGACCGGTAGCGATAGGCTGCGCCAGCGGCTGCTGCGCGTGTTGGATAATGCCCAGGTGCTGGGGCCGCTGCTGGCCGCCCCAGCCACCGCTATTTTACTGGCGCTGCTGGCCTATCCATTGTTCTTGGGGGTGTGGCTGAGCCTGACCAATGCCACGCTAGGCGGCAACGCCAAATTCATCGGCTTCCAGAACTATGTGCATTTGTTCCAGGATCCGGTGTTTCTTGGCGCCGCAGGCTATTCGTTGCTCTATACGTTCGGCGCCGAGTTGTTGAAGATGAGCATCGGACTGGCGCTGGCGCTACTTCTTAACCAGCGGTTTCGCGGCTATCGGCTGGCCCGTTCGATTATGTTACTGCCGTGGGTGGCGCCGACAGTGCTGTCAGCGCTGGCATGGTTGTGGTTGCTTGATCCGCAGTTCTCCGCTATCAATTGGCTGCTCCAACAGATGGGTCTGCTGCATGGAACCATCGATTATCTGGGCAATCCGTGGTCGGCGCGGATTACGCTGATCGTGGTCAACGTCTGGCGCGGCATCCCTTATTTCGCCATCGGGTATCTGGCCGGGCTGCAGGCTATCCCGAAGGAACTGCTGGAGGCCGCTGCTATCGACGGGGCCGGCGCGTGGAAGTCTTTTGTCCGGATAATCTGGCCGTTGCTGATCCCGATTACCACGATCCTGGTATCGTTTTCATCGATCTGGACCATCACCGACTTCCAGTTGATCTGGACCATGACCCGCGGTGGACCGATCAACGCCACTCAGGTGTTCACTACGCTGGCTTACCAGCGTGCCATTACCGGCGGCTCGCTGGGGCAGGGTGCGGCCATTGCCATCGCTGTTATTCCGGTGATGCTGATTCTGTCCTTCTTCGCACTGCGTTCGATCCGGGAGCCGCACTGACATGCACCGCTGGAAACAATGGAAGCTGTACCTGCCGCTGGGCGTCATGTTGCTGTTCCTGCTGTTGCCGTTCTACTGGATGGTACTGACGTCCATCAAGGCCCGCGGCGAACTGCTCAATACGCCCAATCCCTTCTGGGTATTTCACCCGACGTTCAGTCACATCGTCAATCTGCTGACCCAGACGTCCTACGTACGCTGGTTTGCCAACACGATGTTCGTGTCGATCGGGGCGACGCTGCTCAGCGTGACAGTGTCCTTCCTTGCCGCCTACGCTATTGTCAGGCTGCGGTTCCGGGGCTCCCGGGTACTCAGTACGGCGATCTTCCTGTCCTATATCGTGCCCCCGGCGATTCTGTTCATTCCGCTCGCCACGGTGCTGATCCAGTTACACTGGTTCAATCACCTGTGGGCGTTGATCCCGATTTATGGGACTTTTCTGATCCCTTTCTGTACCTGGTTGTTGATCGGCTTCCTGCGCAATATCCCGCGTGAGCTGGAGGAGGCGGCACGCGTTGATGGTGCCACTTATCTGACCATCATGCGTCGGGTCATCCTGCCGCTGTCGGTGCCCGGGCTGATCTCGGCGACCATTTTTTCGTTTACGCTCTCGTGGAATGAGTATCTGTATGCCTTGGTATATATGTTCTCTTCCGTCAACAAGACCGTTTCTGTAGGTCTGACAACCGAGCTGATCCGCGGTGATGTGTTCCAGTGGGGGCAGTTGATGAGTGGTGCCCTGCTGGGGACGTTGCCGGTCGTGGTGGTCTATTTTTTCTTTGTCGAATATTACGTCGCCGGTATGTCTGGCGCCTTAAAAGAATAAACTGGGGCCACGGAGTCATTCATGGCAGTAGTCAAGCTGGAACACATCTGGAAGCGGTTTGGTGACACCGTCGCAGTACGCGATTTCAATCTGGACACCCAGGACGGTGAATTTGTAGTGCTGGTGGGACCCAGCGGCTGTGGCAAATCGACCATGTTGCGCATGATTGCGGGCCTGGAAGAGATCACCGAAGGGCGTATGACCGTCGACGGACGTGAAGTGCAGCACATGCCGCCCAAGGATCGGGACATCGCGATGGTGTTCCAGAATTACGCCCTGTATCCACACATGAATGTGTTCAACAACATGGCGTTCAGTCTGGAACTGCGCGGGGCGCGCAAGGCCGAGATCAACACCAAGGTCAGAGATGCGGCAGATATCCTGGGTATCGGCCACCTGTTACAGCGCAAGCCGCGCGAACTCTCCGGCGGGCAGCGCCAGAGGGTTGCACTGGGCCGAGCGATTGTACGCCACCCCCAGGTATTCTTAATGGATGAGCCCTTGTCGAATCTGGATGCCAAGTTGCGGGTTGGTATGAGAGCCGAGATCGCTAAGCTGCACCGCCGTTTGGATGTTACCTCGTTCTATGTCACACATGACCAGATCGAGGCGCTTACCATGGGACAGCGTATCGTGGTGATGCGTGATGGGGAGGTGCAGCAGATTGCGACCCCGCTGGAACTTTACGATCATCCCGTAAATCTGTTTGTCGCCGGTTTCATCGGCAGCCCGGCCATGAATTTTCTACCTGCGCGGGTGAGCGGGGACGGCACCGAGGTGATAGGTGAGGGCTTCAAGGTGGCCGCGCGACACGAGTTTGGTTCCGTTCTGGAAGGTTACCGTGACGCCGAGTTGTGGGTTGGCGTGCGTCCGGAGCATCTCGAGCTCGCCAAAGCGGATAGTATCGGCGAGCTCAAGGGTGTTGTGGAACTGGTCGAACAGCTTGGTTCCGTTACTGAAGTGCAAGTGAACGTCGGCGGCCACTTGGTTACTGCGCAGATCGAACGCGACTCGCGAGTCAAGCCGGGAGACGCGCTGAACCTGGGGGTAGGCGCCCAGTACGTTCACCTGTTCGACAAGTCTACAGAGAGCAACCTGCTCGGTAAGCCGCGGTGACCGGCGCAGATGATGAAGGACAAAGGTAGCGGGGTCAGTCCCGCTTGCCGAAGCCGCCACCGCCGGGTGTCTCGATGACCAGTGTGTCACCGGCTTGCAGTTCAGTCTGATCGCATCCGGCCAGTATCTCGGTGGTTCCGCTACTGCGCTCGACCGCGTTGCGGCCGCAGGTCCCTGCGTCACCACCGTCCAGGCCAAACGGCGGAATCCTGCGGTGACCGGCCAGAATGCTTGCGGTCATAGGCTCCAGAAAGCGTAGCCGCCGGACGGTGCCGTCGCCGCCGCGATGGCGGCCGCTGCCACCACTGCCGGGGCGGATCGCGAAGCTCTCCAGCAGGACCGGGAAACGCCATTCCAGCACTTCGGGATCGGTCAGTCGCGAGTTGGTCATGTGGGTGTGCACAGCACTGGTGCCGTCGAAATCCGGGCCGGCGCCAGAGCCACCGCAGAGCGTTTCGTAGTACTGATAGCGAGCGTTGCCGAAGGTCAGGTTGTTCATCGTGCCCTGGGCTGCAGCCATCACCCCGAGCGCACCGTACAAAGTGTCCACGACGGCCTGGCTGGTTTCGACATTGCCGGCCACAACGGCTGCCGGATAGCGCGGGTTGAGCATGCAATCATCGGGCAACACGATCTCAATCGGCTTGAGGCAGCCTTCATTGAGCGGAATATCATCTTCCACCAGAGTCCGGAACACATATAGCACAGCGGCCCGGGCCACCGCCGACGGCGCGTTGAAATTGCTGTTGCGCTGCCCGGATGTTCCGGTGAAATCGACCTTCGCCGAGCGGTTCGTCGGATCAACGCTGATGGTGACTGCGATGATCGCACCATCGTCCATCTCATAGCGGAATCGGCCTGGTTTGAGCCGGTCGATGACGCGGCGCACGGATTCCTCGGCGTTATCCTGCACATGGCCCATGTAGGCCTGAACCACGTCAAGCCCGAAGCTGCCGATCATCCGGCGGATTTCCTGCACGCCTTTTTCATTGGCGGCAACCTGAGCCAGCAGATCGGCGACATTCTGGTCGGGGTTGCGTGCCGGGTAGTCGCCCCGGGTCAGAATGGTTCTGACATCGTCTTCCAGGAAGCAGCCATCGGCGACAATGCGTTCGCCGTTGAACAGGGCACCTTCCTCCTCGACACTGGTCGAGAACGCCGGCATCGAACCGGGGGTGATGCCGCCGACGTCGGCATGGTGACCGCGCGAGGCGACGAAAAACAGCAGCTCCCGAGAGGCATTATCGAACACCGGCGTTATGACGGTGATGTCGGGCAGGTGGGTGCCGCCGTTATAGGGCGCATTGAGCGCAAACACATCACCCGGACGCAGCTTGTTCCCGTGTTGCTGCAGAATGCTGCGCACGCTTTCACCCATGCTGCCCAGATGGACCGGCATATGCGGGGCGTTGGCGACCAGATTACCGTGCGGATCAAATACGGCGCAGGAGAAGTCCAGGCGTTCCTTGATGTTGACCGAAGAAGCGGTGTTCTGCAGCGTAACACCCATCTGTTCAGCGACCGACATGAACAGGTTATTGAAGATTTCAAGCATCACGGGATCGACCCGGGTGCCAATCGCAACACGCTGCGGCAGTGCTTTGACCCGGCGCAGTACCAGCTGGCCACCGGACAGCAGCTCGGCCTGCCAACCCGGCTCGACCACCGTGGTGGCCGTGGACTCAATGACGATGGCCGGGCCATTCACCTTCTGGCCCGGTCCTAGCGCGGTGCGTTCATAGAGCGGTGCAGGATGAATCTCGCCACCGGTGTGAATCGGAACCTGGCTGACGGGTTCTGGAATACTGCTGGTGGTGACCCGTTCGGCCTGTTCGTGGATGGTTTCGGTGCGACCGATCGCTTCCACCACGGCGGTTGCCGCAATCAGTGTCCGGTTATCGTAAACGAAGCCGAAGCGCTGCCGATGGGCGTTCTCGAAGGCGGTCACCATTGACCCAACGGTGCCGTAATCGACTTCCAGGGTCGAATCCGTACCCTCATAACGCAGATGCATCCGCCGCAATACGTCGACCCGCTCGTGACTCAGCCCCTGGTTTTGCATCTCCGCCCGGGCGGAGGCTTCCAGTTCGCCGAGGCGGGCTTCCAGTATCGCGCCGGCTGCATCGTCCAGCGTGATCTCAACGCTCACCTCCCGCAGGGCACGCAAATCAGCGAGGCCCATGCCATAAGCCGACAGTACGCCCGCGTAGGGGTGAATATAAATGGTCTTGATCCCCAATGCATCGGCTACCAGACAGGCGTGTTGGCCACCGGCACCCCCGAAACAGCACAGCGTGTAACGACTGACGTCATAGCCCCGCTGGATCGAGATTTTCTTGATCGCATTGGCCATGTTCTCGACCGCGATCCGCAGAAAGCCCTCGGCTACTTGGACCGGACTGCGGCGATCGCCGGTCTCGGTGTGGATGCGCTCGGCCAGCTCGTGAAACCGTTGTTCGACCACCTGCATGTCCAGTGGCTGGTCGCCGTCCGGTCCGAAGACCCTGGGGAAATGATTGGACTGGATCTTGCCCAGCATTACATTGCAGTCGGTTACGGTCAGCGGGCCGCCACGCCGGTAGCAGGCCGGTCCCGGATTGGCACCGGCCGAGTCCGGGCCGACCCGGTAGCGGGCGCCGTCGAAATGCAGAATCGAGCCGCCGCCTGCCGCTACCGTGTGAATGTGCATCATGGGTGCCCGCATCCGGACGCCGGCAACCTCGGTCTCGAAGGCCCGTTCCAGCTCCCCGGCATAGTGGCAGACATCGGTGGATGTGCCGCCCATGTCGAAACCGATGATCTGCTCGAAGCCGGCCATGGCGGCCGTCTGCACCGCGCCGACCACACCGCCGGCCGGACCCGAGAGAATGGCATCCTTGCCCTGGAAAAAGCGCGCGTCGGTGAGTCCGCCATTGGACTGCATGAACATCAGCCGGACGGCGCCCAGTTCGCCCGCCACCTGGTCGACATAGCGGCGCAGGATGGGCGACAGATAGGCGTCGACCACCGTGGTGTCACCGCGACTGACCAGTTTCATTAGCGGGCTCACCTGATGGCTGGTGGAGACCTGGGTGAAACCAATTTCGCGCGCCAGTTCTGCCACCTGGCGCTCGTGCGCCGGGTAACGGTAGCCGTGCATGAACACTATGGCGCAGGCCCGCACGCCGGCGGCATACGCCTTCTGTAGCGCGGCCCGGGCGGTATCATGATCGAGTGGCGTCAACACCTCACCGTTGACATCGACCCGTTCCTCGACTTCTATGACGTCGCGGTACAACTGCTCGGGCAGCCGGATGTGAAGATCGAACAGGCGCGGCCGATTCTGGTAGGCGATGCGCAGAGCGTCCCGAAACCCACGGGTTGTCACCAGCACGGTAGCTTCACCGGTGCGCTCTAACAAGGCGTTGGTAGCCACCGTGGTGCCCATCTTGACCGCATCGATCGTGGCGGCTGGGATCGGCTCATCGGGACCGAGCCCGAGCAGCTCACGGATGCCCTCAAGAGCGGCGTCGCGGTAACGTTCGGGATTATCTGACAGCAGCTTGTGGGTCAGGAAATGACCGTCGGGATGGCGCGCCACGACATCGGTGAACGTGCCACCACGGTCGATCCAGAACTGCCAGCCGCGCTGATCAACGCCAGGCGCAGTCATGCTGCTTCTCCTGCGGTGGATTCGGTCTTGCTCTTGGGAAGTGGCCGGCGTGGCACGCCGGGCCGCTGTCGGGTCTGCCACTGCTCAGCAACGTAGAAGGGCGCGCTGGACGGTGCCAGCGGTTGGCGCCCGCGTATCATGTCGGCGGCCTTTTCGGCCAGCATGATGGTCGGCGCATTGAGATTGCCGGTGGTGATCTGCGGCATGATCGAGGAGTCGACCACCCGTAGCCCATCGACACCATTGACCCGGCATTCGGGATCGACCACGGCTCGCGGGTCGCCGGATGCGCCCATACGGCAGGTGCCGGAGGGATGATAGGCGCTCTCTACCGTGGCCTTCACGAAAGCGTCGAGTTCGGCGTCGCTCTGGGCGTGGGGGCCAGGCGCTAATTCCTCGCCACGCAGCGCATCCAGTGCCGGTTGGGCGAAGATCTCGCGGGTCAGACGGATCGAGGCGCGCATCTCAATCCAGTCATCTTCGTGGGACATGTAGTTGAAAAACACCCGCGGCTTGTCATGGGGATTGTTCGATGCCAATCGCACCCAGCCGCGCGAGCGTGAGCGCATCGGGCCGACGTGGGCCTGGAACCCGTGGCCATCAGCGGTACTGTTACCGTCGTAGGACATGGCGACCGGCAGGAAGTGATACTGGATATCGGGCCAGCGGACGCCGGGACGGCTGCGGATGAAACCGCCGGACTCGAAATGGTTGGTGCCGCCCAGACCGTCATGGCGGAGCAGCCAGCGCGCGCCGATGCGGGCTTTAGCCAGCGGATTGAGGGCGCTGTAGAGTGAGATTGGCTGCCGGCAGGCGCACTGGACGTAGAGTTCCAGGTGATCCATCAGATTTTCGCCGACGCCGGCCAGGTCGGCCACCAACGGTATGCCGTGTTCAGTCAGTTGGTGGCCCGGACCGATGCCGGAGAGCATCAGCAGCTGCGGTGAATTGACCGGGCCGCCGGCCAGGATGATCTCTCGCCGGGCCCGTACAGTATGGCGTTGTTCGCCACGCTGGTAGGTTACGCCGTGCGCCCGGCCGTCCTCGATCAGGATCTTGTCGGTCAGCGCGTGCAGCCGCAATGTCAGGTTGCGGCGCTGGCGAATCGGTCGGATATAAGCGTTGGCGGTGCTCCAGCGCCGCCCCTGGTAGACTGTCATGTCCATCCGGCCAAAGCCTTCCTGCTGGTAGCCGTTCATGTCCTCGGTATGCGGATAACCGGCTTCGACTCCAGCCGCTACGAAAGCCCGGTACAGCGGATTATCCATGCGGCCGGGACTGGTATGCAAAGGTCCGCTGTCGCCGCGGTAGTCGTCGCCACCACCGCCAAAATTTTCGGCCCGGCGGAAGTAAGGCAGCACCTCCTGGTAAGACCAGCCATTCGCGCCCAGTTCAGCCCAGGTTTCGTAGTCGAGGGCATTACCCCGGACGTACGCCATGCCGTTGATGGAACTCGACCCCCCCAGCACCTTGCCCCGCGGGCAGTGCAGTTGGCGGTTGTCCAGTGCGGGTTCGGGGTCGCTCCAGTAGAACCAGTTGTAGCGTGCCTTGTTCATCGGGATCGACAATGCACTGGGCATCTGGATGAAGATGCTGTTGTCGGAACCGCCGGCCTCGAGCAGAAGCACCTGAGTGGCGGGGTCCTCGGTCAGTCTGTGAGCCAGGACGCAGCCGGCCGAACCGGCCCCGATGATGATGTAATCGAACTGTTCTGTGGACATCCTCGAACCGTCACCCGGTGGATACGCCAAAGGCGGCGACCGCATCGCCGCCCAACTCAGTTCAGCCTAGCATAAGGCCGCCGGTCTCAGCCCAGCGCTTTGCGTTCACGCCGGCGCTGGTGCAGAACCCACTCGGTATAGCCGTTGGGCTGCTCACGGCCCTTGAACACCAGATCGAGCGCCGCCTGGAACGCAACACTGGCGGTGAAGTCGGCGGCCATCGGTCGGTAGTTGGGGTCGGCAGCGTTCTGGCGGTCGACCACGGCGGCCATGCGCTGAAAGGTTTCGATGACCTGCTCGCGGCTGATGATGCCGTGGTGCAGCCAGTTGGCGATATGTTGGCTGGAAATACGCAACGTGGCGCGGTCCTCCATCAGGCCCACATCGTTGATATCGGGCACCTTGGAACAGCCGATGCCCTGGTCGATCCAGCGCACCACGTAGCCCAGAATGCCCTGGGCATTGTTGGACAGTTCCTGGCGGATCTCATCCGGACTGAGATTGCGGCCCTCAAGCAGCGGCGGGGTAAGTATGTCATCCAGTGAGGCCCGCTCGCGCTGTGCCAACTGCTTCTGTTTCGCAAGTACATTGACCTGGTGATAATGGAGTGCGTGCAAGGTGGCGGCCGTCGGTGATGGCACCCATGCTGTGTTGGCACCTGCCTCGGGATGGCTGATCTTGGTCTCCAGCATCGCTTTCATGGCATCCGGCATAGCCCACATTCCCTTGCCGATCTGGGCTTTGCCGCTCAGCCCACAGGCGAGACCGATGTCGACGTTCCAGTCCTCATAGGCTTTGATCCAGGGAGTATCCTTGATCGCCGGTTTGGGTAGCATTGGTCCGGCTTCCATCGAACTGTGTATCTCGTCCCCCGTGCGATCCAGAAAGCCTGTGTTTATGAATATCAGCCGTTCCCGGGCAGCCTGGATACATTGTTTAAGGTTGACAGTGGTTCGCCGTTCCTCGTCCATGATGCCGATTTTGATGGTATTTCGGGACAGGCCCAACGCCTCCTCAACACGACTGAACAGTTCGACATTGTGGGCCACTTCCTCCGGACCGTGCATTTTGGGCTTGACGATGTAGACGCTGCCTGCCCTGCTATTCCGATAAGGGCCCAACTGTTTGAGATCGTGTATGGCCGCAAGTACGGTCACCATCGCGTCGAGAAACGCCTCGGGAATTTCCTCGCCGTTTCGGGTGGTGACTGCATCGGTGTACATGTGCATGCCGACGTTGCGGATCAGCATCAAACTGCGGCCGTGCAGTGTCAGGGTACTGCCGTCTGGCGCAGTGTGGCTGCGGTCCGCATGCAGCCGGCGCGTCAGCGTCGCGCCGCCCTTTTCGAGGGTGGCCTCCAGCTTGCCATTCATCAGCTGCAGCCAGTTGCGGTACACTCGAACTTTGTCGGCAGCGTCCACCGCTGCCACTGAATCCTCGCAGTCCTGGATCGTGGTGACCGCGGCCTCCATCACAACGTCACAAACACCCGCCGGATGGACTTTGCCGATGGGATGCTCGCGGTTAATCTGGATGTCGACATGCAGGCTGTTGCGGGAGAGTAGTACGCTACTGAGGCAGCCGCCGGACTGGTTATAGCCCCGGAACTGGGCCGGGTCGGCCAGCCTTGTGGTTCGACCATCGGTCAAAATGAACGACAGCGCTTTGCCCGCGCTATCTTCGACCAACGCATAACCGGTCACATCTCGGTGACTGCCACCGGCCAGCGGGGCTATCTGGTCAAGCAGGTTCGCAGCCCGCTCAAACACGGCCGCACCACGGCGTGGATTGTAGCCCTGGCCCTTCTCCAACCCGTCATCTTCGGGAATGACATCGGTACCGTAGAGGGCATCATACAAACTGCCCCAGCGGGCGTTGGCCGCATTCAGTGCATAGCGGGCGTTATCAACCGGCACCACCAGCTGTGGTCCTGCCACTACGGCGATCTCGGGGTCGACATTGCTGGTGGTGATGACGAAATCATCCACTTCGTCGGCTAGATACCCGATATCAGACAGGAACTGCCGGTAGACCGCTGAGTCGCGGGGGTGACCCGGATGGGCACGATACCATTCGTCGAGCTGTTGTTGCAGTGCGTCGCGACGCTCCAGCAGTGCCCTGTTGATAGGCCCGAGATCTGTCACGATTGCGTCCAGTGCGTGCCAAACCTGGTCGGCGTCGACGCCGGTACCGGGCACGATTTCGTCCTTGACTAGGCGGTAAAGCCGTTCGTCGATAATCAGGTTGCCGAGCTCAACGGTTGCGCTCATCATCACTCCAGGATTGATTTATTGCGTTACACAAGGTCGACGGTCGGGACGGAGAACGCCGTCGCGGCACCTCCGGTTGCCCGGAGGTGCAGGTAAAATGAAAAATTATACCAAAATTGCGAGCCGAAGCGGCCGGATCAGTTCCGGCCTAGTGCGGATGCGCCATGTCATTCTGCAATGCCAGCGCCGTCCCGCGCTGATGGTGGCTTTCTGCAGCGGTAGCCATTGTCACCCCGCCCGGGCGTGTTTGATGGCGTCGGCGATCAGTGCCAGAAAGTCGTGCTCATCACGTACTGTTGCCGCGTCGTGATAGTCGACCGTATAGCCGTAGCGGTTGGCAATAGCCTGGTAGCGGGGTAGTCGGTGTGCGACCAGGCGCGGGAACAGCCAGCGGGCAAACGCGTCCGGGTCGACCTGAGCGACATTGTTGACCCCGTGGATGGCCATATAATCAGCCAGACCGGTCTCGAGAAAGGCCCGCTGGTAATACAGCGGTTTGGGATGGGCCTCGGCACGCCGGATCAATTCTTGCTCGAGCGCTGCATCGCTGCGAATGTAGAGGATCAACGTGTGTTCGCTAAGTAGCTCTAGCGTCGCGCGATCGTCGATTTCACAGATACTGCCGCCGGCGTCGTTCAGGAAATTGGGATAGCCGTAGATATCGCGGGCGCGCCGGATGAATTCCACTACGTCCCGCAAGGCGCCCACTTCAGCGTCGCGATGTAATTGTTGACGGCACTGGAACTCGGGCAGGGTGAGGCCGCCACGCTCGGGATTGCCCAGCTTGCCCAGAAAGCTGGATATCAGCGTGAGGTTATCGACTGTCAGATTACTGCCGATGTAGATCGAATCGCTCTTCAGAAGCTCCGCCAGGAAGGGATCCTTCATGGCGTGGCGCTTGATCTCGTCCAGAATCGGTTCGGCCATGTACTTGGTGCCGATCCGGTAGTCGACCGAATAATGAAACCAAGTCTGTTTGGGAATGCGATTGGCGAGCGTGGTCTTCCCGACGCCTGACATACCCATCAAAGTGACGGCCTTGGCGGGCCAGGTGTGAAAGCCTTGAGCGTCTTCGAAATGCATACAGTGATAATCTGATAATGTCAGTCGAGGCCGGTCACCATGCTGCGGCGTTCGAGCAATACCACGTCGCGCCAGCGTCCTTGGTCGGGCCTGGAGCTCATCCGGGCGCTTGTTTCCGCATTGTCAGCCGACAGGCCAGTAACGGCCGCCGGCGGCAACGGCAACCACGATCAATCCCAGCAGCAGGTTTATGCCCACCAGTCGCCTGATCTGGCCCAGATGGACACTGCCGTCAGTCCACTCGGACGCGGCAACGGCGCGCTTAAGTCGCTGGAACGGCGCGAAGTAGACGTGCAGGAACAGCAGCATCATCAGGAGACCCAATCCGAACATAATATGAATGTACATTGCAGCATGGGCAAAGCCGCCGAATACCACGAATACCATCCACAAACCGCTGTGAGTAGTATCAGTATACTAAGCCACACCCAAGGAAAGAACCGCTCGAATACCGCGGCCCATAGCCTGAGCCGGTGTTGTGGTTCCAGCGCACCGGCGGCTGGCCGCAGGCACAGATAGGCGAAGAACATGCCGCCGACCCAGAGCACGGCACTCAATACATGCAAGGCTAGCACGAGTGACAACGCATGGGGCATTGCACTACCTCCCATAGAAAATGTTCAATGTTGCTGGCCCAACTTGGCCCAAGTGTCGCGCAGTGTAACCGTGCGGTTGAATATCAGGGCGCCGGGCCGCGAGTCCACATTGTCAACACAGAAATAGCCCAACCGTTCGAACTGGACGCGCTGCTCCGCCACGGCCTCTGCCAGGCTGGGCTCGACCAGCGCGGTGGTTATGGTTTCCATCGAAGCCGCATTAAGTTGCTCCCGGAACTCCCGGCTGTTGGGGTCGGGGACGCCGAACAGGCGATCGCAGAGCCGTATTTCGGCCGGGATCGCATGGGCCGCAGAGACCCAGTGGATAACACCTTTTACGGTGCGGTCACGGCTTGCCGGATCGTAGCTCGCACGCAGTTCGATGATATTCCCGAGATCATCTTTGATCACCTCGTCGCAACGGATAACGTATGTGTTGCGCAACTTGACCTCACGACCCGGAGCGAGCCGGAAAAACTTGCGCGGTGGTTCCTCCAGGAAATCGTCGCGGTCGATATAGATCACTCGCGACAGCGGAACCTGACGGCTGCCGAACGAGGGATCCTTGGGGTGGCATGGGGCCTCGAAATGCTCCACCTGATCCACGGGGTAGTTGTGCAAAACCACTCGCAGCGGGCGTAGTACCGCCATGGCGCGCGGTGCGCTGCGATTCAGGTCGTCACGTACGCAGTTTTCGAGCAGGCCGAGCTCGATCCGGTTGTCCTGCTTGGTCACCCCGATGCGCTCGCAGAAGTCGCGGATCGCCGCCGGTGTGAAGCCACGTCGTCGCATGCCGGCGATAGTGGGCATGCGGGGATCGTCCCAGCCTGAGACATAACCTTCGTCTACCAGTGCATTCAGTAGCCGCTTGCTCATTACCGTAAAATCCAGATTGAGCCGTGAAAACTCGTACTGACGCGGCTGGCAGGGGACGCTCAGATGTTCCAGAAACCACTCGTACAGCGCCCGATGATCTTCGAATTCCAGCGTGCAGAGCGAGTGGGTGACACCCTCGATTGCATCCGACTGACCGTGGGTGAAATCGTACAGCGGATAAATGCACCATTTATCGCCGGTGCGGTGATGGCGGGCGTGGCGGATCCGGTAGAGCACCGGGTCACGCAGGTTGAGGTTGGGCGAGCGCATGTTGATTTTGGCGCGCAGTACGCACTCGCCTTCCTTGAGTTCACCGTTCTTCATCCGTTCAAACAGCGCCAGATTCTCTTCCACACTGCGATTGCGAAACGGGCTATCGAGGCCCGGCTCAGTGAGTGTTCCGCGGTTCGCACGTATCTGCTCCGCAGTCTGACTGTCCACATAAGCCAGGCCTTCACGGATTAGTTCGATCGCCCACTCATACAGTTGATCGAAATAGTCTGAGGCATGATAGAGGTGCCCGTTCCAGTCGAATCCCAACCAGCGCACGTCACGCTTTATCGACTCGGTGTATTCCTCCGTTTCCTTAAGCGGATTGGTGTCATCCAGACGCAGATGGCAGTGTCCGTCGAAATCGCGGGCCAGGCCGAAATTCAGACAGATCGACTTGGCATGACCGATGTGCAGATAACCGTTGGGCTCGGGCGGAAATCGCGTAACCACCTGCTTGACCCGACCGCTGCTGAGGTCCCGTTCTACGATCTGGCGGATGAAGTTGGTCGGTACGACTGCTGCTGTACCGGTTTCGATTTGACTCATAACAGGCGATCCCGTAGCCCTGGTGACTGGTCCGGATGGACGTGCGAAACCGAGTATTATACGAGTGCTTGCTTACAGACCGCATCCATTGTCGTTGTGCGCTGGCCGTTGCGGTAGCGACAGCTTGTCACACTGGATCAGGCTGCCCGCTGGGCGGTGCTGGTGATGTGCGTGCCGAGCAATGCCCGAACGCGCCCCGCCAGATAGACCGAACCGGCGACAGCGAGCAAATCGTGTTCAGCCAGTTCGGCACGAACTTGTTCCAGCGCGTGGGCCGGGTCGTCAATACAGCGCATCGACAGTCCTGGTGCCCAGGCTGCAAGCTGGGCGGCAATTGCTTGCGGTGCCTGGGATCGTTGCGGATCGGCCCGGGTAATGGTGACGCGATCGCCGTCGCTCAGCAACTCGGCCACAGTCGGGCCGGGCGACTTACCTTTGGTGAAGGACAGCAGCCAGTGGCGCCGTGTCGCCGGGAGCCGCTCGATGACCTCCCGTAAGGCGCGTGCTGATGCCACGGTATGAGCGCCGTCAACCACCAGCCAGGGTGCCTTGCCGAGTATCTCGCAGCGACCCGGCAGACGGACCGTTGACAGAGCCAGTTGGACTGTCTTGGGCAGTTCGGCGATGCCGAACTGCCGGGCACAGGCAATGGCCAGCGCAGCGTTGACAGTCTGGTGTGCGCCAGGTAGTGCCAGCGAGCAATCTATGCGCAGGCCGGGCGCGTGGTACGCAAACTCGTAGCCTAGTGCGTACGGTGTGCTGGTCTGATAAAAGGCGTCACCGTAGCACAGCAAGGGCGCTGCCTGGGACTTGGCCCGTTGTGTAACAACCCGGGCGGCGGCTGGTGTTAGCGGACCGCAAACCGTCGTAACCCCCGGTTTGATGATGCCCGCTTTTTCAGCCGCAATCGCGGCCACAGTATCGCCCAGCTTATCAGTGTGCTCCAGTTCCACTCCGGTGATACAGCAGACCCTCGGTTCAACCACGTTGGTCGCATCCAGCCGGCCACCGATGCCGACCTCGACAATGGCAGCCTCCACGCCAGCTCGACGGAATAGCAACAGGGCCGCCGCGGTGGCAGTGTCGAAAAAACCGGGCCGAGTGTTGCCGGGTCCGCTCAGCAGGGCCTCAACGGCGGGTCGTACGTGCTCCATCAGGGCAGCGAAATCGGTTTCCGGCAGCGCCGTGCCGTTGAGCCTGAAACGCTCTCGCCAGTGGCTGAGATGGGGCGACGTGTAGGTGCCGACTTTCAGCCCCGCGGCGCGCAAGATGGCTTCCACCAGCAACGCGGTTGAACCCTTGCCCTTGGAACCCGTGACGTGGATCACTGGAAGGCCGTGATGCGGATTGCCGAGTCGTGCCAGCAGAGCGGCCACGGCCTGCTGGGCCTGAGCCGCCCGGGTTGCGTAACAACGGGGTTCGTCCAGGACCAGGCTTTCCAGAAAAGCGGCTGCCTGGTCGGGACTACCGATTACATTGTTCATCCGACTGCCGGTTCGTCCAGCCGATGCTGACGGCAGCAAGCTGTCAGTGTGTTCTTCAGCAGACAGGCGATGGTCATGGGGCCGACCCCTCCCGGCACCGGCGTGATGGCACCCGCGACCTCGGCCACGCTGGCAAAGTCGACATCTCCGACTAGGCGCTGGCGGCCATCTTCCTCGATTCTGTTAATGCCGACGTCGATAACGGTGGCGCCGGGTTTGACCCAATCGCCGGGAACCATGCGCGGGCGGCCGACCGCAGCCACCAGAATATCGGCGCGCCGGCAGGTGGCCGCGAGATCACGGGTACGTGAGTGGGCTATGGTGACAGTGCAGTTGGCACCCAGCAGCAACTGGGCCATTGGCTTGCCGACGATATTGGACCGGCCTAACACCACGGCTTCCTGACCATCAAGCCTGCCCAGTCGGTCCTGCAGCAGCAGCAGACAACCGAGCGGGGTGCACGGCACCAGAGCGGGTTCGCCAATCGCAAGGCGGCCCGCGTTGAGCGGATGAAATCCGTCCACATCCTTGTCCGGGTTGATGGTATTCAGGACGGTCTTGCTGTCAATGTGCGCTGGCAGCGGCAGTTGTACCAGGATGCCGTGGACCTGCGGGTCATTGTTGAGCTGTGTGACCAGTGCCAGCAGATCCGATTGGGCCGTTGTGGCGGGCAGCCTGTGTTCGATCGAACGCATACCGATTTCGCGGGCCTGTTTGCCTTTGTTGCGAACGTACACCTGACTGGCTGGATCCTCGCCGACCAGAACAACGGCTAGACCGGGTGTCAGATCATGCAGGACAGCAACCTGTTGGCTCAGGGTGGCCCGGAGGTTTGCTGCAAACGCTTTGCCATCAATGATTTCGGCCATAGTGCTTCTCACTGAAACGGGTATGGTGCGGGGTCGGAGCGTATGGACTGGCGACCACCGTGCTACCACGACAAAGGAAGATCATGTCGGGTTCGACCGCATTGTGCCGGAACCCGGGGATGGACTGTAGACCAGCGCAAATGACGGTGTCGCATTTCGGATACCCTGCGTCGCTGTAACGCCAGCAGTGGCGGGGGGCGAGCGCCTAATCTGCTTCCGTTCTGCGCAGTTGCGCTCCCACCGGGCCGTGGAAGAGGTTGATCATGGCGGCAGAAGACCAATACGACGACGAAGAACTGGATCTCAGCTCACTCGACGATGCGGAACTCGTCGAGCAGATGCATGACGATTTATACAATGGTCTCAGGGAGGAAATCGAAGAAAGTACACAGATTCTACTTGACCGCGGCTGGACCCCGAAGCGGGTGCTCGACGAGGCGCTGGTGGAGGGGATGCGCATAGTGGGTGTCGATTTTCGCGATGGCATCCTATTCGTGCCGGAAGTGCTGATGGCTGCCAATGCGATGAAGGGTGGCATGGGTATCCTGCGGCCGTTGCTGGCGGAGACCGGTGCACCGCCGATCGGCAAAATGGTGATCGGGACGGTCAAGGGGGATATCCACGATATCGGCAAGAACCTGGTCTCCATGATGATGGAAGGCGCCGGGTTTGAGGTGATAGACCTGGGTATCAACAACCCGGTCGAGAACTATCTGAAAGCTATCGAGGAGCATAAGCCGGATATCCTCGGTATGTCGGCGCTGCTCACTACCACAATGCCCTACATGAAAGTCGTGATCGACGAGATGACCAAACTTGGTATCCGCGACGATTATGTGGTGCTGGTCGGCGGCGCGCCGCTCAATGAAGAGTTCGGCCGTGCTGTGGGTGCCGATGGCTATTGCCGAGATGCGGCGGTGGCGGTGGAAACGGCCAAGGAGTTCATGGCGCGGCGTCATAACCGGCGCGTTACCGCCTGAGCGCGGGTAAGAGGTGGGGCAGTGGCCGAGCGTCGTGACCTGTTAATCATAGCCTGTGGTGCGCTGGCACACGAAATCGTGACGCTTAAGCGCATCAATGGCTGGGAACACATGACGATTCAGTGCCTGCCTGCTGAACTGCACAACAGACCTGGCCAGATTCCGGATGCGGTGCGGGCTAAGTTGAAGGCTGCGCAGCAACGGTTTGATCAGGTATTCGTAGCCTATGCGGATTGCGGCACCGGCGGACTGCTGGACAAGGTGCTGACGGAATATGGGGTCGAGCGCATCCCGGGCGCCCATTGCTACCAGTTCTTCGGAGAAGGAACGTTTGACCGGTTAGCCGACGCTGAACCCGGGAGTTTTTATCTCACCGATTTTCTGCTCCGTCATTTTGACCGACTGGTGTGGCGCGGTATGGGGCTAGATCGCCATCCCGAGCTGCACACCATGATGTTCGGTAATTACCGGCGCCTGGTTTACCTGGCCCAGTCGGAACAGCCTGGAAGAGTAGACCAGGCACGCGCTATCGCCGACCGGCTCGGGCTTGAGTTGGTTTATCAATACACCGGCTACGGTGGCCTGCAACAGGCCCTGGCGCGGATTGCGGCATAAGCGATGGCTAAACTCATCACCGTGTACTGGCGTGATATCCCTGCCCAGGTCATCGCCAAAGCCGGCCGAACCAGCGCGAAGGTACAGTTGCCTGAACGTTTCCAGGTCGCCATCGACCGGGCCGCGATGCGGGCCGGCAAAGGTGCCAGCGACAAATATCTGGATGACTGGCGGCGCGAGGCCGGTTCCTGCGAAGGCGATCTCGAGGCCGCCGCTCGGGCCAAGGCCGAGCGGTTGGAGGCCGCGTTCCCCGAGGCGCTGTTGGAACGCATGGTCAAGGCCGGCGGCCAGCGCCCCGCCGACTGATACAGATTTCTGGAGGATTTGCCTAATGTATGCCGTGCGCCGGTGGTCGGTGCGGCACGCCGGTTTTCTCGAGCGGCTGTACCAATGGTTCGAGAAGACCCTGGTGGTCCTGCACCCGTTATTGCGAACGATCGGTTTTCAGCGTCTGGAGCGACCGGTGGCGGCGGTCGAAAAGAGCGTAAAGGGTTTCATGTTCGACTGTCAGATGTGTGGTCAGTGCGTGCTCAGCTCGACCGGCATGTCGTGCCCGATGAATTGCCCCAAACAACTGCGTAATGGACCCTGCGGAGGAGTTCGCGCCAACGGTAACTGCGAAGTCAAGCCGGAAATGCGTTGCGTATGGTTCGAGGCCAGCGAGGGTGCGAAGCGAATGCATTCCGGTATGTCGATACAGCTGGTGCAATTCCCGGTCGATCGGCGCTTACAGGGTCGCTCGTCATGGTTGCGCGCAGTTCAGCTGCGAGTGGCTGATAAGTCAGCCGAGAAGATCAACTCCAACGAGGAACGATCAGTATGATCTTCGACGACGAGCCGGTTCCCGGTTATTCGCTGCCGATCCTGCCGGGGCATGTGTCACCCGGGCGCTTCGAGCGCGTCCTGCGGGCAGGTAAGTTTGCCGTCACCACCGAGATCGCACCGCCCGACTCCGCTGACCCGGAAGAGGTCTATGAACGGGGCCGGGTGTTCGATGGCTGTGTCGACGCCATCAACGTCACCGATGGCTCGGGAGCGAACTGCCACATGTCCAGCATTAGCGTTTGCTCGCTGCTGACTCGCCTGGGCTATGCCGTCGTCACTCAGATTTCCTGCCGCGACCGCAACCGTATCGCCATTCAGGGCGATGTGCTGGGGGCGGCGGCGATGGGATCGGCCAACATTCTGTGCCTGACCGGCGACGGCGTGCAAGCGGGTGACCACCCGCAGGCCAAGCCGGTATTCGACCTCGACTGCATGTCGCTGCTCGAGCTGATCCGTACGATGCGCGATGAGTCACACTTTCAGAGTGGCCGCAAGCTGACCTCGCCGCCACGCGTGTTCCTGGGCGCGGCAGCCAATCCATTCGCCCCGCCGTTCGATTTCCGTCCACTGCGACTGGCCAAGAAAGTGGCCGCTGGTGCGCAGTTTGTGCAGACCCAGTGGTGTTACGATCTCGATCTACTCAAGCAATACATGCAGCGGGTGCGCGACATGGGATTGCATGAGAAAGTCTTCATTCTGGTCGGGGTTGGGCCGCTGGCATCGGCCAAGGCAGCCGAGTGGATCCGCACCAATGTTCCCGGTATCCATATCCCCGATGACGTCGTCAAGCGCCTGCGCGGGGCCGAGAAGCAGAAGCTCGAGGGGCGCAAACTCTGCATCGAGCTGATTCAGCAGGTGCGCGACATCGAGGGCATCGCCGGCGTTCACGTAATGGCCTATCGTCAAGAAGAGGCTGTGGCCGAGATCATCGACCGCTCCGGTGTTCTTGAAGGTCGCATTCCGTGGTATCCAGACCGCGATAAATACTTGTCAAAACAGAGAATTGCATCATGACGGAGACCCGTATCAGTTCGGCCAAGAAGGAAGTCGTTATCGGCTTCGAGCGGCCGTTCGTCATCATCGGCGAGCGCATCAATCCAACCGGCCGCAAGATCCTGGCGGCAGAAATGGCCGCCGGCGATTTCTCCCGGGTCGAACGTGATGCTATCGCTCAGGTCGAGGCGGGTGCCCATATGCTCGACGTCAATGCCGGTATCCCGCTGGCCGACGAGCCCGGGATTCTGGCGCAGACCGTTAAGCTGGTGCAATCCATCACGGATGTGCCGCTGTCGATCGACTCCAGCATCGTTGCAGCCCTGGAGGCGGGGTTGTCGGTCTATGAGGGCAAGGCGCTGGTGAATTCTGTCACCGGTGAGGAAGAACGCCTGGAGGTGGTGTTGCCGCTGATCAAGAAGCATAACGCCGCCGTGATCGCCATATCTAACGACGAAACCGGGATCTCGGAGGATCCGGACGTGCGTTTTGACGTGGCGCGCAAGATCGTCAACCGCGCGGCCGATTACGGCATCCCAAGCAGCGATGTGGTGGTCGATCCACTGGTTATGCCGGTGGGTGCCATCAATACCGCGGGGCGCCAGGTGATGCATCTGCTGCGCCGGCTGCACGATGAGCTCAAGGTCAATACGACCTGCGGTGCGTCCAATATCAGCTTCGGCCTTCCCAACCGCCGTGGGATCAACGCCGCGTTTCTCACCATGGGCATTTCTCATGGGCTTACCTCGGCGATAATGAATCCACTGCACATAGAGGATCTGGCTGCGGTAATGGGTGCCGACGTGATGATGGGTCACGACCCGAACTGCATGCGCTGGATGCGCAAGTTCCGCGAAGCCACGCCGGCTCCGGTCGAAGGCGAAGCACCGCGGGGCCGGCGCGAGAGCCGCCGCCGGCGCGGCCGTGACGCCGGCTGATATAGGCCCGAATCCGTACTGCATCCACCGCGGCACCGAGATGATGTCATGAGTATTCCCCACGAGGCACTGGTCGTGTTTACGCCTTCCGGCCGACGCGGGCGCTTTCCGGTTGGTACGCCGCTGCTGCAGGCCGCGCGTGCCCTGGGCGTGGACGTCGATTCGGTGTGTGGGGGCCGCGGCATCTGCGGACGCTGTCAGATTGTGCAGGCAGTCGGGGAATTCGCCAAGCACGGGGTCCACTCGAAACCGGACAATCTATCGCCGGTGAGCGAGACCGAGCGGGCCTACGAGCGTGACAATGGTGCGTTCAAAGAGGGGCGTCGGCTGGGCTGCTCGACGCTGTTGCTGGGCGATGCCGTCATCGATGTGCCGTCCGACAGCCAGGTCCATCGCCAGGTGGTGCGCAAGCGGGCCGAGGTCCACGACATCGAACTCGATCCGATTGTGCGGCTGTATTACGTCGAGGTGCAGCAGCCCAATATGTACGACCCTTCCAGCGATTTGCGGCGGCTGGAAGAGGCCCTGGAGTTCGAATGGCGGCTGACGGGGCTGTTCGCCGACATCCGGGTGATTCAGGAACTGCAGCAGGCCCTGCGCCAGGGGGACTGGAAAGTCACCGTGGCGGTCCACAACGGCAACAAGATCATCGCCGTCTGGCCCGGCTTTCAGGACCGACTGTACGGGATGGCGGTGGACGTGGGTTCGACCACGATAGCGGCGCATCTGTGTAATCTGATGACCGGCGAGGTGGTGACCTCGGCAGGCCTGATGAACCCGCAGATCCGTTTTGGCGAGGATCTGATGAGCCGGGTGTCATACGTGATGATGAATCCGGGCGGGGAGGTGGAGATGACCCGGGTGGTGCGCGAGGCGCTCAACGACCTGGCCTTTCAGGTAGCCCATGAGGCCGGCATCGGTGTCACCGATATCATCGAGGCGACCTTCGTCGGCAACCCGATCATGCATCATCTGCTGCTTGGCATCAATCCGATCGAACTGGGCGGCGCGCCGTTTGCCCTGGCTGCGGACGGCTCGGTCAACTCCCTGTGGGCCAGCGAACTCGATCTGCACATCCATTCCAACGCACGTATCTATGTGCTGCCCTGTGTTGCCGGCCATGTCGGAGCCGACACTGCAGGGGTGATGCTCTCGGAAGCGCCGCATTTGTCGGAGCGAATGGAGCTGATCGTCGATGTGGGGACCAACGCCGAGATCGTACTCGGCAACCGGCACCGGCTATTGGCGTGCTCCAGTCCCACCGGCCCGGCGTTCGAGGGGGCCCAGATATCGGGCGGCCAGCGCGCAGCGCCGGGCGCCATCGAGCGGGTGCGTATCGACCATTCGACCCTGGAGCCCCACTTCAAGGTGATTGGCTGCGAGCTATGGTCGAACGAGCCGGGTTTCGACGATGAGGTTGCCGGCGTCGGCATCACCGGCATCTGTGGCTCCGGTATCATTGAGGCTGTCGCAGAGATGTACCTCGCTGGCATCATCAACCAGGATGGCCTGTTCGACGGTGGCCTGGCAGCGCATAATTCACGTATCCATGCGAATGGCCGCACGTTTGGCTACCGCCTGCACGATGGCGAGGTCCAGGTGCAGATTACCCAGAACGATATCCGCGCGATCCAGCTGGCCAAGGCGGCACTATATGCGGGTGTGCGCCTGCTGATGGATCGCATGGGCATCGAGCAGGTCGACCGCATCCGTCTCGCGGGCGCCTTCGGCAGCCACATCGACGTCAAGTACGCTATGATACTGGGCCTGATTCCGGACTGTGACCTGAGTC
Source organism: uncultured Gammaproteobacteria bacterium (assembly GCA_963713445.1). Lineage (GTDB taxonomy): Bacteria > Pseudomonadota > Gammaproteobacteria > Competibacterales > Competibacteraceae > CAVQMB01. Next base: position 91,526 of record CAVQMB010000008.1, read on the forward strand.
AGGTTACGTCGGCCGGCAATGCTGCCGGCACGGGCGCCCGCATTGCATTGCTCGACAAGAAATCACGCGCGGAAATAGAGGATGTGGTACGGCAGGTGGAAAAGGTTGAGACTGCAGTAGAACCACGTTTTCAGGAACATTTCGTGCAAGCTATGGCGTTTCCTCACAAGACTGCCCCTTATCCGAATCTGGCGGCAACTGTGGCGCTGCCACGGCCCAAAACCATCACCAGCCCCGATGCCGGCGAGGGGCGCCGGCGTAACAGGCGGCGGCCTTCGTCAGCCCATCGCGCCTGATGGCGGGTCCACTCGCCGGCATTCGGGTGGTAGAGTTCGCCGGCATCGGTCCCGGGCCGTTCGCCGGCATGATGCTGGCTGACCATGGTGCCCGGGTAGTCCGTATCGAGCGGCGCGGGGGTGGTCCTGCACTGGGTTTTATGGATCCGGCGCGCGACGTGCTGAATCGCGGCAAGCACGCACTGGCCCTGGATTTGAAGGCACCGGAAGATGTGGCACTGGCACTGCGGTTGGTGGCCCAGGCCGATGTTCTGATCGAGGGTTTTCGTCCCGGTGTCATGGAGCGCCTCGGGTTAGGGCCGGAAGTCTGCCTCGCGGGCAACCCGAGGCTCGTCTACGGCCGTATGACCGGGTGGGGACAGAACGGTCCGCTGTCCGCGGCAGTGGGGCACGATATCAATTACATTGCGGTCAGCGGTGCTTTGCACCCGATTGGCCCGGACGCGGTCCCGCCCCCGCCGCCGCTCAATCTGGTTGGTGATTTTGGCGGTGGCGGCATGGTGCTCGCCTTCGGCATCGTGAGCGCGTTGCTGGAGGCGCGCCACTCTGGTCAGGGCCAGGTGGTCGATGCCGCGATGACTGACGGCAGTGCGTTGCTGCTTGCGATGACCTACGGCCTCAAAGGTATGGGCCACTGGCAGGTGCGGCGGGCCGATAATTTCCTTGACGGCGCAGCACCGTTCTACCGCTGCTACCGTTGTGCCGATGGCAAGTTTGTGGCGGTGGGGGCGATTGAACCGCAGTTCTATCAGGCGCTGCTGGCCGGCTGCGCGATCGATGACCCGGACTTTGACGAGCAATGGGATCGTACCCGGTGGCCGCGCTTGTGCGAGAAGCTGGCGCAGGTGTTTGCCCGGCACAGCCGGGATCAGTGGTGCCGGACGCTGGCGGGTACCGATGCCTGCGTGGCGCCGGTGCTTGACCTCGGCGAGGCTCCCTCCCATCCTCACAATCGATCACGCGGCACATTTCTGGAAAGCTTCGGTGTGACCCAACCCGCGCCTGCTCCACGCTTCAGCCGCACCGCGACCGATACGCCGCAAGCCCCGGGGCAGGCCGGTGTTGATAGTTCGTGGCTTGCCGACTGGGGCATCGACGCTCGCGAACAGGAGCGACTGCGGCAGCAGGGTGTCCTGTAGCGACAAGGCGGCTGTTGTCGGACATTGGTGGTGGGGTGCTATTATGCGTGCTTTACTACGCGGACCTTCCGTCGATGAATGCAGCCGCCACGCGTGCGGCGGTGCTCATGCTGTTGGCGACCATCGTGTTTTCCAGCATGCATACCCTGGTTCGCTTTGTCGGCCAGGAACTGCATCCGTTCGAGATTGCATTTTTCCGTAACCTGTTCGGTTTTTTCACCGTGCTGCCGCTGATCGTGCGCAGCCGTGGCAGTTGTTTCATCAGTGCCCAGCCCAGGTTGCAGATGCTGCGCGGTGTTACCGGCCTAGTGGCAATGCTGGGCTGGTTCTATGGGTTGAGCAAGGTGCCGGTGGCAGCGGCGACCGCGCTCAATTTTACTGCCGCCTTATTCGCTTCCCTGGGTGCGGTTGTGGTGCTCGGCGAGCGCATGGGTGTGCGTCGCTGGAGTGCACTGTTATTGGGCTTTGCCGGCACCCTGATCGTGCTTCGGCCGGGGTTTGGCGACTTCGGCCCCGGTGCCGGCTACATCCTGGTTTCGTCGCTCTGCTGGGGGTGCAGCATCGTCATCGTGAAACAACTGAGCCGCACCGATTCGGCAATTACGGTCGTGGTATGGATGTCGGTGTCACTAACGTTGCTGTCGGCTGCGCCGGCGTGGATGGTTTGGCAACGGCCAACGGCTGTTGAACTGGGCTGGATGGCGCTGATCGCGGTTCTGGGTACCGGTGGCCATCTCATCCTGGTCAATGCCCTCAAGCGAGCCGACGCCAGTCAGCTGATGCCAATCGATTTCACCCGCTTGGTGTGGACCAGTATTTTCGGCTACCTAGCGTTCGGGGAGGTGCCCGAGGTATGGATTTGGGTCGGGGGCAGCGTGATCTTTGTCAGCGCCGCCTACATCACCTATCGGGAGCAGCGCCTTCAGCGGCTGGAAACGCCAGCCCCGGCCGCTTAGTGGCGGTCGATGCTGAGGCGACTGCCGTCGATGGCGAGGCAGCCTGGTAAACGGACCCTATTTCGGTTGCGATAGGCCAGCAGTGGTGTGAGACCCCGGCCAGTCAGCGCGGTTGCGGCTCTCTCACTCAGCACGACCTCGGTTGCCGGTTGCAGCCGGATTACACCATCGAGTGAATAACTGTAGGCAGGAACGTCATCGATGTCGAATGCGGCGGCTGGATCGAATGCCCAGCCATCCTGCAGGAAGCCTTGAGTCCATGCCAATGTGGCTGCCAACGCCGGATTGCCCCATAACAGGTGGTCGCTGCACGGACCATGTGGCAATTCCTCGAAGCCGAAACTTTCGACAGCGTTACCACCGGCACCGTAAGGCAGTCGCAGCAGCAATCGCGGTAGCAACAGACCGATACGCGACGCTATAGTGCTGCTGCGCAGGGCTTGCCATCGCTGGACGACTGACGGCCCGGGTATTTGCCACTGATCTGGTTCGGCCAGCATGGCGGCGTCGTTGCAACCAGCAAGGCTGGGCGCTGCCGCTGCAACCAGCGTCGCGCCTACGGCTACACTGATACTGCCCAGTGCCGCCAACAGGCGAACCGATTCAGTCTCGGCAGCGAAGTCGTAAAGTCCGACTAATAGTGTCCAGGGTGCGTCATCGGGCGCGCCGGCCATTCGATCCAGCAACCGCCGATAAAGTGTGCTCTGATCCAGCGGTTTACCCTCTGTCAGCAAGTCGTCTCTCAATTCCGCTTCGCTGACGGTCAGGCAATAAATTTCCAGCGACGGATCATCCGGCAGCTGGGACAGCAGCCAGGCCAGCCCGCGCCAGTTGGCTTCAAGGGCCTGAAAAGAGGGATCATGCAGTAACTCGCGCAATGCTTCGGCCGCTGCCAGCTCCAGCGCTTCGAGATACGGCTGGACGTCGCCGGTTGCTACCACGTGAGGATGGACGACCTCGGCCAGCAGACGTTCCAGGTTGCCTGGCAGTGCCGCTTGCGCTGGGCGGCCGCCTAGTAACTGCTCGAAAGGCGATGCCACAGCGGTCTCAGCGGTGCGTGGCGCCGCCGTCTGCCGGGTTGGCGCTGCGCCACCCAGTTTCGCGATGGCTGCGGACGCCTGCGCTGGATTCAACAATTCGGCGCGCACCGTGCCCAGACGGGCGAGTGCTGAGCGGTCGCGATACAGCCGGTCAGGATGAAAGGCATCCAGGCTGTTGAAGGTCAGGGGCTCGGGGTCGTCCAGAAGCGATTCGAGTCGTGGTGCGATCCGGCCCATGCACTGCTCGAGATTGTCAATGTCGCTGCGTAGCAGAGGGCGGTCGGCCAACGATAAAGCGGGTGCAGACCCTGCGAAATCACCCAGTAGCACCACGCGAAACGGAATCGTATCCGATTTTCGAGTAGTCCGGCGGGCCGGCGCGGTGGTAATTTGCAGGTCGGGTAATGTGGCCATATTGGCGTCTGCCGGTCGGTCGATAATACACCGACCAAATAGCACAGTTCCGCCGCTCGCGCCAGCGACTGACTGCCGCACGGCTGCGGCCAGAGGTGTTGGGAGCTACTGCCTTGTCTGGGAGTGGCGCAACGCCTCGACATACTGATCGCGCCACCAGGCGACGTCTTGTTCAGTGACTGATTCCATCATTGCCTCCCAGCGCCGCCGGCGCTCCGCCAGCGGTAAGCGGAGACCGCGTTGAATCGCCTCGACGACCTCCTGGGTGTCGAACGGATTGACCACGAAAGCGCCAGCGGCCAGTTGTGCGGTGGCACCGGCAAAGCGTGAAAGCACCAGGCAGCCGGGATTGGCCGGATCCTGGGCAGCAACATACTCCTTGGCGACGAGGTTCATGCCGTCGCGGTAAGGCGTCACCAGACCGATGGCACTGGCCCGGTATAATCCCGCCAGGGCGGCGCGGCCTAACGCTTTGTTGAGGTAACGGATTGGGACCCAATCAAACTCGGCGAACCGGCCATTGATGTGACCGGTGTGGGTCTCCAACTCCTCACGGATGTCGTTATACTCGGGTACGTCTTCACGCGACGACGGTGCAATCTGGATATAACTAACCTTGTTACAGTTTTCCGGATAATTCACGAGCAACTGCTCGAATGCTTCCATGCGTTGAGGCAGGCCTTTGGAATAATCGAGCCGGTCGACGCCTATGATCAGTTCACGGTCACGGAGGCTGCGCTTCATGCGTTTGAAATAATTACTGGCGGTAGTTGATGATGCCGTTTTGATAAATGCCGCGGCATCGATTCCAATCGGGAACACCTGCGCCTGGATGGTGCGCCCGTAGGCACTTAAGCGGCCGTCCTCATGGATTTTGCCGTCCGCTTCGTGGACCACGTATTGCTGCAGCGCGAGTAGGTCCGTTTCGGTTTGAAAGCCGACTAGGTCGAATGCGAAAAGAGACCGCACAATGGCATCGTGATTGGGGAGGGTGAGCAGCACCTGAGGGGTCGGGAACGGAATATGCAGAAAGAATCCGATCGGGTTGGTAACGCTCATCCGGCGCAGTTCCTCCGCCACACCGATCAGATGGTAGTCGTGAACCCAGATTAGATCGTCGGATTCAATCACGGGAGCCAGCGCGTGAGCGAAGCGGTTGTTGACCCGAAAATAGCCCTGTTGATAGCGTCGATCGCAAACCATCAGGTCGATCCGGTAATGGAACAACGGCCACAGCGTCCGGTTGGCATAGCCGTTGTAGTAATTGTCGTAGTCGTCTGGAGACAGATCGATCAACGCGTAGCGCGCGCCATTCTTCTGAATCATCTGCACCTTGGCGCCGCTGTCAGACAGTTCGCCGCTCCAGCCGAACCAGATACCGTCGTAGCGGCGCAAAGCTTCGTTGAGTGCCACAGCGAGCCCACCGGCGGCGGGGCGGTTGGTTGCTTTTGGAATAGCCACCCGGTTGGAAACCAGGATCAGCCTGCTCACGATTTGTCCTCCTGGCGCCGGATGGCGCGATCGACAGATGGTTTACGTTGCTTAGCGGCGTACGGTCCGGTGTGCATCACAACTGATGGCGGCAGTCCGTGTGGTGGATGAAACGGCGCGGGCTGCGGCCGGGCAGTCAGCCCGGGACTGCGCTGAGCCAGTCTAGCACGCTGTTATGCCAACGCGTTGATACCGGGTGGGGCTGGCCTGCACACCGTCACGGTGACCAAGCGCTCCGAAGCCCTATTCGTCGGCTATGTGGCAGAAGACAACACGGCTTTGTCGCGCATGAGCGGGTATCATGCTGGCAGGCAGCGTGTACGCCAGCTACACTGATATAGAATTTATGGAGGCTGATTTGTAGACCGAACCGATTGGGTGACTGCCCACAATGTAAATCAAGTGAAATAGGGAGCTAAATCTATGAAAATTCGCTATGTTATGACGGCGCTGTTAATCACAATGACACCTGTCGTCAGTTGGGCGGGCACGCTCTTGCAGACGCCTGCTGCTGTTCCGGCACTTGACGGTTGGGGCGGCGTTCTACTGGTTGGCGTATTGGCTGGTGTGTTTTTCCGCTGGGCTGAAATAATAAGACGTCGTAAATGATTGCTGAGCCTTATAGGCGACCGGAGATCGGTATTGCTCATAAAGATTATTGTCCAACATCTCAAGTGTCATGATTGCATAATAGTAAATTGGGCCACGAATGGTGGTCATTACATTAGAGGGAGGAGCGTAAGTATGGGAAAGGTGCTGGTTGTATTCGCCATGGCAATGAGCGCTGCTCCTGCGGCGGACGCCATTAATGCGGGACCGCCTCTTCCGGCATCGGTTCCAGCACTCGATGGCTGGGGCGGAGTCCTCCTTATTGGATTATTGGGCGGTGTGCTGGGACGATGGCTTGCCAAGCGGACCAGGCAAAAATAGAAAGTATTGGGACACTCTGGACGGCGGCATCGGTAGCGTGCTGATATGGATACTGTCTTAGGTGTATTGCAGAGACAGGTCGATCACGGTTTGTTTACCAACCTGCAGATCGCGATCTACTCATTTTTCTTCATAGTGGAGCCTTGGTGTCGCCGTCGGCTCACGTTCAGTCCCATGGTGGGACGACTTGTAACGAATCTGAGCCTGGCGGCACTCACTTTCAGTGTCGGTATATGGCTTTACCGACTAACACCTTGGTCGAGCGGCGGTCATGGTGCTGTGCTGCCGAACCTTATATCGCTGGCTTCTCTACCGGGTTGGCTGGGATTGGCGCTGTTCATCGTTATTTTTGACTTATTTCACTATGGCTTTCACTATCTCAACCATCGCTGGCGCTGGTTGTGGCGGGTGCACCAAGTCCATCACTCGGATCTGGAGGTCGATGTCACGACCAGCTACCGGCATCACCCACTGGCACTTTTATATGCGCTGTTGCCGCGTCTGCTAATCGTGGTCGTGCTGGCGCCGCCGCTGACCTACTTGCTGGTCTACGAACTGGTACGGGTGGTGTTTGATCCGTTCAGCCACGCTGACATGGCGTTGCCGGCACGTCTGGAGCGGATGCTGCGCTATGTGGTTATTACGCCTGACATGCATCGTATCCATCACTCGGCTTTGAAGCCCGAAACGGACAGCAACTTTGGTGCCTTCCTGTCAGTGTGGGACCGCCTGTTTGGCACTTATCGCTGGCGTCCTATCATCGAGCAGCAAACCATGCAACTGGGACTCGAATATGGCCGCGATCGCCGCTCGCAGTCGCTCTGGGGTACACTGCTGGCTCCGTTGACGCTACCGCCGGTCGATGCCGTCGCTGTTAATGAATCCCAATCTTGTACGTCTTCATCCGTATCCGTTCGAACAATTGGCCGCGCTGAAGGGCAACCTGATTGGCCCGGCTGACAAGCCTCACATCGCCTGGTCCATCGGCGAACCGCGGCACGCGCCACCGGATTTCGTAGCCGATATTCTGAATGCAAGCCTGAGCGAACTGGGTCGCTATCCGCCCACACGTGGAACCGAGGCGTTGCGTGCGGCCATTGCCGCCTGGGCTACCCGGCGTTACGGGCTTGCGGACACGCAGTTGGACCCTGAACAGCACATTCTGCCGGTCAGTGGAACCCGTGAGGCATTGTTCGCTTTTGCCCAATGCGTGCTCGATGCCGGCAGACAACCGCTCGTGCTGATGCCCAATCCGTTTTATCAGATTTACGAAGGTGCCGCGTTGCTGGCGGGTGCCGAGCCCTGTTACCTCGATACCACGACTGCCACTGGTTTTCTGCCGGACTTTGACGCCGTACCGGAGAAGGTCTGGCAGCGCTGCCGGCTGGTCTACCTGTGTAATCCAGGTAATCCCACCGGGGCGGTGATTCCAGCGCAGCAGCAGGCGGCGTTGTTGGAACGGGCGGATCGCTACGGATTCATAGTCGCTGCTGACGAATGCTATTCCGAGATATATCTGAAGGAGGAGCGACCACCGGTCGGCCTGCTGCAGGTCTGCCAGGACCTGGGACGGGACGATTTTAGCAATTGCGTGGTGTTCAACAGCCTGTCCAAGCGTTCCAATCTGGCTGGTTTGAGGTCGGGGTTCGTGGCCGGCGACCGGCGCCTGATCGCCGCGTTTCTTCAGTATCGTACCTATCACGGTTGCGCGCTGCCGCTCATTGCCCAGACGGTGAGCACTGCAGTCTGGAGTGACGAGGCCCATGTGGTGGCCAATCGAAGGCTGTATCGAGAAAAATTTGCGGCCGTCCTGGCGGTCCTGGGAAATGTGCTGCCCATGCCGCAGCCGGACGCCGGTTTCTTCTTGTGGCCTGAGGTTCCACTGGACGATACCGAGTTCAGCCGCCGCTTATTTGCCGAGGAACACGTTACGGTGTTACCGGGTCGTTATCTGGCGCGAACAACAGACGCCGGTAATCCAGGGCGAAACCGGGTGCGCATGGCGCTGGTGGCGTCGCTGGAAGAATGTATCGAGGCTACCAAGCGCATCTGTGACTTTCTGGCCCGCCTATAATATTCGGTCTTTGCCAACTTTCATTCTAGGACAATCTTTATGAGCGAACTTCAGACCCTGATCGAGTCCGCGTTCGATCGGCGTGGCGATTTTGGCCCGAGCAACGCCCCGGCCGATCTGCGCCAGGCCATCGAACAGGTGCTGCACCTTCTGGAAACTGGCGAAGCCCGTGTGGCTGACAAGAGCGGCGGTGACTGGGTGGTTCGGCAATGGTTGAAGAAGGCCGTGCTGCTGTCATTCCGGATTTATGACAATAGTGTGATCGACGGTGGTTTTACCCGTTACTACGACAAGGTGGGGCTGCGTTTCGCCAGCCATGATGCCCAGAGTTTTCGTGCGGCCGGGGTAAGGGTGGTGCCACCAGCAGTCGCTCGGCGGGGGAGCTATATAGCGCCGGGTGTGGTGCTGATGCCGTCCTATGTGAACATTGGCGCCTACGTCGATTCCGGCACCATGGTCGATACCTGGGCTACAGTGGGTTCCTGTGCGCAGATCGGCAGGAATGTCCATTTGTCCGGAGGAGTCGGCATTGGTGGTGTCCTGGAGCCGTTACAGGCCGGACCGACGATCATCGAGGACAACTGTTTTATCGGTGCCCGCTCGGAAGTGGTCGAGGGTGTTGTGATCGAGCACGGTAGTGTGATCTCGATGGGTGTCTACATTGGCAAGAGCACCAAGATCTACAACCGTCAGACCGGTGAAATCAGCTTTGGCCGGGTACCGGCCGGAAGCGTGGTGGTGCCGGGTGCCTTGCCGGCCAAGGATGGGTCACACTCGCTGTACTGCGCTGTCATCATCAAGCAGGTCGACGAGCAGACCCGCAGCAAGGTCAGCATCAACGAACTGTTGCGCGACTGATGATAACGCTGTACGGCATCACTACGTGTGACACTTGCCGCCGGGGCAGGCGCTGGCTAACTGAACAAGGCATCGATTATCACTGGCACGATCTGCGCCGCGACGGATTGCAGGAGGATAGACTCCGGCATTGGTTGACGGAACTCGGCTGGGAAGATCTGTTGAACCGGCGCGGGCGAAGCTGGCGCCAGTTGTCAACCGAGCAGCGTGCGGAACTGGACGAGGCTAAGGCCCGTGCGTTGATGCAACAGCAGCCGTTGTTGATCAAGCGGCCGTTGCTGGAAACAGCCAGTGAGGTGCTGGTCGGTTTCGAGGCGGGCGTTTGGCAGGCACTGCTGGAGAAAACCCGTGATGCCTGATGCTCCGTGCCGTCTTGGCTCCCCGACGCTGGAACTGACCTGCGCATTGATGCGGCGGGCCTCTGTGACGCCGGATGATGCGGGATGTCAGGGACTGTTGGCCCAGCGGCTGGCGGCGATCGGTTTCGAAACCAAATCGCTGCGCTTCGGTGAAGTCGACAATCTCTGGGCCCGATATGGACATCACGGGCCGTTGTTCGTGTTCGCCGGCCACACCGACGTGGTGCCATCGGGTCCCGCGCAACAGTGGTGCTCGCCGCCGTTCGAGCCGACGATCCGTAATGGCATGCTCTACGGCCGCGGTGCAGCGGACATGAAAGGGTCGCTCGCAGCCATGATCTTGGCCTGCGAAAGATTTCTGGCCGATTATCAGAATTTCGCCGGTTCAATCGGTGTGCTGCTGACCAGTGATGAAGAGGGCCCTGGCCATGACGGCACCCGACGGGTGATGCAGTGGCTGGCCGAGCGCAAAGTGCACATTGATGCCTGTCTGGTCGGCGAACCTTCCAGCCGCGCGCGCCTGGGTGACGTTATCAAGAATGGTCGGCGCGGCTCGCTGCACGGCGTGCTGCGCCTTCAAGGGCAACAGGGCCATGTGGCCTATCCGCATCAGGTGCGTAATCCGATTCACGCAGCGGGGCCCATAGTGGCTGCGCTGGCGGGCGAGCTTTGGGATCGCGGTAACGATTTCTTTCCGCCAACTTCATTCCAGATATCGAATGTTCTCGGCGGTACCGGTGCGGTCAATGTTGTACCAGGTGAGGTTGCGCTCCGGTTCAACTTCCGCTTTTCCACCGAGCAGACCGTGGAACGTTTGCAGGCGCGAGTACGGCAGATTGTGGAAACCGCCTTGGCCAACGAGGAGATCCGCAGCAGTCAGGTATTCGGCTATTGCCTGGACTGGGAACTGTCTGGCCTGCCGTTTCTGACCGAGCCCGGCAGTCTGGTTGACGCAGTGATCGGCGCGATCCGCGAACAGTGTGGTTATGAGCCTGAGTTGTCCACCAGCGGAGGTACCTCGGATGGTCGGGTCATCGCTCCGAGTGGTGCTCAGGTGGTGGAGTTGGGTCCGGTAAACGCCACCATCCATCAGGTTGACGAATCAGTGGCCGTCGCCGACCTGGAACGGTTAAGCCGTGTTTATGCGGCGGTGTTACAGCACTTTTTTCAAGCCGTAAAGCCAGAGGAGTAGCGTTATGACCCAGCCTCGCAAAGTCATCATTACCTGTGCCGTGACGGGCAGTATTCACACGCCGTCAATGTCGCCGCACCTGCCGGTGACGCCTGATCAGATCGCCACTGCGGCGATCGATGCCGCCGAGGCGGGTGCCGCCATCCTGCATCTGCACGCGCGTGATCCGCGGGATGGTCGGCCGACCCAGGATCCGGCGTTGTTCGGTCAGTTTCTGCCGCGCATCAAGCAGTCCTGCAATGGCGTGGTCAATATCACTACCGGTGGCGGGCAGGGCATGACGGTGGAAGAGCGCCTGCAGCCGGCATTGCGCTACCGCCCGGAAGTGGCATCGCTCAATATGGGTTCGATGAACTTCGGTTTGTTTCCGATGCTGCAACGTACCCGCGAGTTCCAGCACGACTGGGAGCGAGCCCACCTCGAGAACAGCCGCGAGGCCGTGTTCCGCAACACGTTCAAGGATATTCAATACATCCTCGAATCCTGTGGCGGCAACGATACCCGGTTCGAGTTCGAGTGCTACGACATAGGTCATCTCTATAATCTGGCGCACTTTCTCGATCGCGGTATCGTCAAGCCGCCGCTTTTCGTGCAGAGCGTTTTCGGCATTCTCGGCGGTATCGGACCGCATCCGGAGGATCTCATGCATATGCGGCGCACCGCCGAGCGGTTGTTTGGCGACGCCTACCGCTGGTCGGTACTGGCAGCGGGCCGCCATCAGATTCCGCTTGGCAGCATGGCCGCCAGCATAGGTGGTAATGTGCGGGTCGGATTGGAGGATTCGCTGTGGGACGGGCCGGGCCGGCTGGCAGAGTCAAATGCGGCCCAAGTGCGCCGCATGCGACAGGTGCTTGAGGGTATGGGACTGGCTATAGCGAGTCCCGATGATGCCCGTGCCATGCTGGCGCTAAAAGGTGGCGATGCTGTTGGTTTCTAGCATGTGGATCCTTCAGAGCTCTTGGCAGTGCGTTGCCACGGCTGTCGAACACGTGGGCGGCGGTAGCAGCGGCACTGACCTCGATATGCTCTCCGGCACGGCTGCGGGTGATGCCTGGACGGCTGACTATGAGGCGGGAGCCATCCGCTAACGTCAAATACAGATAGCTGACCTCGCCTAGGCATTCGACCAAATCGATCGAGCCGTGCAGAACCAGCTCGCCGGCAGCACCCGGGTGGATGTGTTCGGGTCGCAAACCCAGTATGACCGGCCCGGGCCCGCTGTTGCGAAACGGTAGCCGGACGTGGCTGCCGCCGGGCAGCGTCAGCGAGACATCCTGCCGATCGGTGGCGGCGCTGCGGCATGTCAGGAAATTCATCCGGGGCGAACCCAGAAAGCCGGCTACGAAACGGTTCCGCGGGTGACGATAGAGGTCCAGCGGGTTTCCGGCCTGTTCGACGTGGCCGTCGTTCAGCACCACGATCCGGTCGGCCAGCGTCATGGCCTCAACCTGGTCATGAGTAACGTAGACGATCGTATTGCCGAGGCGCTGGTGTAGTCTGGCAATCTCGAGACGGGTTTGGACTCTTAACGCGGCATCGAGATTTGATAGCGGTTCGTCCAGCAGAAATACCTTCGGATCGCGGACGATGGCCCGGCCGATGGCGACCCGTTGGCGCTGGCCACCCGACAGTTGGGCCGGGCGCCTACCGAGCAGGGGTTCGAGTTGCAGGATGTTAGCGGCCTCACGGACCCGGCGGTCAATCTCGGCCCGGCCATTGCGAGCCATCTTCAGTCCGAAGGCCATGTTCCGGTACACGGTCATGTGCGGATACAAGGCGTACGACTGGAACACCATGGCGATGCCACGCGCTGCTGGTGGCAGATCGTTAACGCGCCGGCCATCGATCAACAGCGTTCCCGAGGTCACGGGCTCGAGCCCGGCGATGAGGCGCAGCAAGGTGGATTTGCCACAGCCGGACGGACCTACCAGGACACAGAACTCGCCCTCGCCGATGTTGATGTCGACCGCGTGAATGACCTCCATGTGACTAAAGGTCTTGCTGACTTGCTTCAATTCAATGGCCGACATGGCTCCTGGCCTGGTAATGCTTTGCAATATCGTTGTCGTGCTGGACGATCGCGGTGGACCTTGACCGGACACTGCCTGGCAGATGATACAGTGATTCTGTCGCCTCCCGGACATGGCTGATATGGCTGAAAGTAATCCGTTCCTCGACATCGTGGCGGGCTATGTGACGCTATTCCAGGCCGGACGGAAGCTGGCGCCCCCCGCGCCAGGGGATGTCCGTCGGCAAATCACGGATAGTCGCCGAGTGATGCTGTTTTCACCTCATCCCGATGATGAGTGCCTGAATGGCGGTTTGCCGCTGCGTTTGCTGCGCCAGTCCGGCCTGAAGGTAATCAATGTGGCGGTGACGCTGGGTAGCCTGAAGAGCCGTCGGGCAACCCGCCGGCACGAACTGGAACAGGCCTGTGCCCACCTCGGGTTTGAGTGCCTGGTGCCCTTGTCGGGTGGACTGGAACGCATCAACCTGATGACGCGGCGGCAGGACCGGCCACATTGGGCAGATGCCGCCACGGCGCTTGCTGAGATCATCGCGAGGCACCTACCCGAGCTGGTTTTTCTGCCACATGCCCGGGATGGGCATCCAACTCATCGCGCAACCCATTATCTGGTGCGTGATGCGTTGCAGCTTCAGGCCGCAAACTTTGATTGCTGGCTGATTGAGACTGAATACTGGGCGCCGCTAACGGCACCTAATCTGCTAGTCGAATCAAGCCCGGTGGAAGTTGCTGACATGATGGCCGGGCTTGCTTGTCACTGCGGTGAAGTGGCCCGAAATCCGTATCATCTGCGGCTGCCGGCATGGTTGATCGACAATGTCCGGCGCGGTAGCGAACTGATCCAGGGCAGTGGTGCAGCGGCTGCCGAAATGATGTTTGGCACGCTGTACCGGCGCGGTCGCTGGGTCAACGGCAAGCTGGCGGGGTGCGCTGAAGACAATCGGCTCTGCTTCAGTAGCGACGATGCCATGTCGTTGTTCCACCTCCCAACCAGCAGCGTGGTCGACTATGGCAATTAGCCGAGAGCCGTTGTTCGTGGGAGTGGATGGAGGCGGTACCCGCTGTCGGGCACGTCTGTGCGACGGCCGCGGTCGTTGCCTCGGCGAGGGTATTGCCGGCGCTGCCAACACCCGGCTGGGGCTGGACCAGGCCTTCTCCGCCATTCGTGCTGCCTGCGTCAATGCCTTACAAATGGCGGGTTTGCCGGCAGAATGGCTCGACCAGCTTCATGCCGGGCTGGGCCTGGCCGGATTGAACCTGGCCAGCCAACGCGCTCGGTTGGATGCTTATCCGCATCCTTTTGCCAGTATGACGGCCGCCAGCGATGCCTACATCGCTTGTCTCGGTGCTCATGCCGGTCGCGACGGTGGCATCGTCATCCTCGGCACCGGCTCATGCGGTTGCATTGTGCGTAACGGTCATTGCTGCACCCTCGGCGGTTGGGGATTCCAGCTGGGTGATCAGGGCAGCGGCGCCCGGCTTGGTTTGCAGGCGTTGCGCCAGACCTTGTTGGCCCGCGACGGGCTGCGCTCTTCAAGCGCGCTTAGCAGGTGTCTGGCGGCGCGTTTCGATGATGATCCGGAAGCACTGGTACATTGGGCGGAGTCGGCGGTGCCCGGTGACTATGCAACGCTGGCACCGGTTGTATTCGAACATGCCCAGCGCGGTGATCCGCTGGCGCTGGAATTGGTGGCGGCGACTGCCGGCGAGGCGGTGAGCCTGATCAGAGCCGTGCACCAGCGCGGCGCGCCGCACACAGCCTTGCTGGGTGGCCTGGCCAGACCGCTGTTGCCCTATCTGCCACCGGCTACGCGCCGGTTATTGACTGAGCCTTCGGGGGATGCACTGACCGGTGCACTGCTGCTGATCCGGCGTGATCGGGGAAACGCGTCAGACCCATGACATATGGCGCCGTTATCAGCCGTGGACGTATCCGGCGATCAGCAGACCTACTGCCACCAACGCGAAACTGGCATGCATGCCGATCAGGAAACCTGGCGGTGTTTCACGTCGTGAACGAAAGGCGAACAGCATCAGGCCACCGGCGGCTGTTAGGCCGAAAATCAGGGTCGCCGCATTGACAAGAAGATGTTCGGGTGACTGGCGGTCCTGCCAGAATAGCAGCACAATCAGCGCGATGCCGGCGATGCCGTGGAGCATTCCTAGCGGTACCGGGATCCGGTGTCCACGCAGTTCGGCGCGGGCTAGTGTGATACCGGCTGCAACGATAAGCAGAGACAGGATCAGCAGTAACAGCAGCATTGGCCAGAAGTGCCTCGTCGGTGGAGTCGATCAGGCGCGCTAGGATAACGCAACAGCCGCTTTCCTGCTGCCGTGGGTGCGCTGCGGTGGCAAAAAAGAACGGGCACCGAAGCGGCCGGTGCCCGTGAGCGACTGTAATCGACTCAGACGCAGTTTTTGTACTTTTCCAGTAACCGGACGGGCTTTTTCAAAGCATCACGACGGAACGGATCGCCTAGTTCCTTGGTGACCATCATTTCCAGAACAGTGGTTTTACCCTCGCGCTGAGCCTGACAGGCCGCACTCAGGGCGTCGCCGACTTGGTCAGTGCTGTCCACGCGAACTCCTTCAGCCCCCATGGCCTGCGCAATGCCGGCAAAGCTCGGGTTGTTCAGGTTGACGCCAAGGAAGCGGGTCGAATAGAAATCCACTTGGTTTTTCTTCTCGGCGCCCCACTGCCCATTGTTGAATACCACCGCGGTAACCGGGATCTGTTCACGCACGCAGGTGAGGATCTCGCCGAAACTCATGCCCCAGGCGCCATCGCCGGCGTAGGCCACCGCGGGGCGGTCGGGCGCCGCAACCTTGGCACCAATAGCGGTGGGAAAGGCGTAACCGCAGTTGCCGAAACTCATGGCGGCGAAGAAACTGTTGGGTTGATTGAAACGCAGGTAACTGTTGGAGACCGAGCAGATGTTGCCGATATCGGTGGACACCATGGCCTGTTCCGGCATAGCGTGCTCCAGAGCACGCAGCATCTGCCGCGGATGCATGCCGGGGCTGTTCTGGCTTACTTCAAGGCTCCATGCGTCCTGCTCTTGCGTCCACTCGTTGAGTTCGGTTTCCCAGGCTTCCTTCTGGCGTTTGATCTCGGCCAGGCGTTCGCTCTGATTGTCACGTGCGGCTAGGGGCTGGTTCTGCAGCCGCTCATGGAGAGCATGGGCGGCGTTGCGGGCATCACCGTTGACAGCCACCGAGCATTCGCGCACCAGACCCAGCATGCGGTGGTCAGCATCCACCTGGATGATTTTGGCCTGCTGTGGCCAGTACTCGATACCGTATTGGGGCAACGTGCCGAACGGTCCCAGCCGGGTTCCCAAGGCCAGCACCACGTCGGCCTGAGCCAGCAGTTTCATAGCTGCCTTGGATCCCTGATAGCCCAGGGGGCCGCACCAGAGCGGGTGATTGGCGGGGAAGCTGTCGTTATGCAGATAGGAATTCACCACCGGTGCTTGCAGCAGTTCAGCCAGCTGGATGCAGTTCTCGACCCCGTCGGAGAAGATGACACCGCCGCCCGCGACGACTACCGGGAATTTGGCGCTGGCCAGCAGTCGGGCGGCTTCGGTCAGACTCTGTTCGCCGCCGCCGCCGCGCTCAATGCGCTGAGGCTTGGGAATGGTGACATCCATCTCTCCGTAGAAATGATCGCGCGGTATATTGAGCTGAGTCGGGCCGCGTTCGGCCATTGCCAGATCGAAGCAGCGGGCGGTGAATTCGGCAATACGGTCGGAGCGGTTGACGTGACCCTGGTACTTGGTGATCTTAGAGAAAATAGGTAGCTGATCGGTTTCCTGAAAGCCCCCCAGACCGATAGACGCTGAGCCGGTTTCCGGGGTTATTGCGACCACCGGCGAATGCGCCCAGTAGGCCGCTGCGATCGCTGTGACGAAGTTGGTCACGCCGGGACCGTTCTGGGCGATACAAACGCCGTGCCGACCAGATACGCGGGAGTAGCCATCCGCCATGTGGGCGGCACCTTGCTCATGGACAGTCGGGATAAAGCGGATGCCGGCGGTCGGAAACAGATCCAGGGCATCCATGTAGGCTGAACCGACGATTCCGAATACATTTTTCACACCCTGGGCGACCAGGGTCTCGACGAACGCTTCGCTGGGGGTTATATGCATAACCAAAACTCCTTTGGTGAACGCTTTCTCAGGCGCCTAGCGCCTGCATGGCATCGACGTAATCGTAACCTAGGTCATGCGCGACCTCGGGATGAGTGACCGAGCCGCGGTGGACGTTGAGTCCGGCCCGCAGATGTGGATCGTCGATCAACGCCTGACGGTAGCCTTTACGGGCCAGGTTCAGGACGTGCGGCAGCGTAACGTTGTTGAGAGCGAAGGTTGATGTGCGCGGAACCCCGCCGGGCATGTTGGCGACGCAGTAGTGCACCACGCCGTCGACCACATAAGTCGGCTCGGTGTGGGTGGTTGGTCGCGACGTTTCGCTGCAGCCTCCCTGGTCGATGGCAACATCGACGATGACCGCACCGGGTTTCATATCGTGCACCATCTGTCGGGTAATCAGCTTGGGCGCGGCGGCACCCGGAATCAGCACCCCGCCAATGACCAGATCGGCCATCAAAACGTGCTGTTCGATCGATTCGCGGGTCGAATATACGGTATTGGTACTGCGACCGAACTGTCGCCAGTGTGCCTCCAAGACGTCGACGCTGCGGTCGATGACCCAGACGTCGGCGCCCATGCCTACGGCAATATGGGCCGCATGAGTGCCGACCATGCCGGCGCCGATGACCACGACCTTAGCCGGGTCCACGCCGGGGACGCCGCCGAGCAGCATTCCGAGGCCGCCGTGAGGGTGTTCCAGGCAATAGGCGCCAGCCTGGATGGCCATGCGCCCCGCAACCTTGGACATGGGGGCTAACAGCGGCAGCCCGCCGTGCGCAGAGGTGACGGTTTCGTAAGCAATACAGACGGCGTCGCTGGCCACCAAGTCGCGCGTCTGTTCCGGATCGGGCGCCAGGTGCAGATAGGTGAACAGAATCTGTCCGGAGCGCAACTGTTGCCGTTCGCTGGCCTGTGGCTCCTTTACTTTAACGATCATTTCAGCCCGAGCGAAGATATCCGCGGCGCTGTCGATGATATCAGCGCCCGCGGTGCGGTACTGGTCGTCGCCGGCGCTAATGCCCTCGCCGGCATTGTGTTCGACTAATACCTGATGACCGTGGTGCACGAGTTCGCGCACGCTGGCCGGCGAGAGGCCGACGCGGTACTCGTGATTCTTGATTTCCTTGGGGACGCCGATCAGCATCAGAATAACCTCCGGCAGGTGTTCGAAATTGAAAAACCGGGTCTGGCCGCGATGCTAAGGCCCGCGGTGGCCGCAGTGTAGTGCCAGTCTGTAAGTTTTACCTGAGCCAACCGCTGCGCTGGTGCGCCGGCTCAGCTTTGGATCAGTGCCGCCAGCTGACGGATGCCGGTCGCGATGCGCTCGGCCGGAATCGATGAAAAACCCAAACGAAAATAGTTGCTTGGCGGCTGGGGTCGCATGAACATGACATCGCCCGGCTCTAGCAGAATGCCCTGCTCGGCGGCCCGCCCCGCAAGTTGGCGGCTGTCCAGTTCGTCAGGTCCACAGACCCAGAAAGAGGTGCCTCCGAACGTGGGAATACGCGCCGAGTCAGGCAAATGGCGGGCGAGAGCCTCCTGCATGGCCTGCCAGCGAGTATGGTATGCCTGTCGAAGCCGCTGTACCAGCGCGTCGTGGTGGCCCAGGGCGATAAACAAGGCCACCGCCCGCTGGTTGTTGCTTGGTGGATGGCGCATCATCAGCCGACGCAGCGCCCGTGCCTCCCGGATCAGGGGGGCGGGCGCCACCAGATAACCCAGCCGCAGGCCGGGTGCCAGCGTCTTCGACAGACTGCCGATGTAGATCACCCGGCCGTCGCGGTCAAGACTCTTAAGCGCCGGCGTAGGTGGACCAACGAAATTGGTTTCGCTTTCGTAATCATCCTCGAAGATCACGTAGTCATGTGCCGCCGCGCTGGCGAGTAACGCCTGACGTCGGCTCAGGCTCATGGTGACGGTGGTTGGCGACTGGTGGCTGGGGGTGACGTAGACATAGTCGCAGTCTGCCAGGCGTTGGTCGACCACTAGGCCGGAACCGTCTACAGTCAGAGCCTGCAGTAGTGCTGTCTTGAGGCCGAATACGTTGCGTGCATCGGGATAGCCCGGATCCTCCAGCCCAACGCGATCGCCGGCGCCCACCAGCAAACTGGCCAGTAAATAAAGCGCCTGCTGGGCACCGTTGGTGACCAAAATCTCGTCGGGTCGGGCCCAGACCCCGCGTCGTGGCAGCAGACGGGTATGAATCTGCTCGATCAGGTCCGGGTCATCGGTGTCGACCCGGTCGCGGGCCCAGGCCTGGATTGCCCGTACACTGAGGGCTTGGCGCACACATTCGCGCCAGTCGGCGATCGGAAACAGACTGGGGTCGGATTGGCCGTAGATGAAAGGGTAGGGGTAACGATACCAGTCGGCTGGTTTGCCAATGCTGCGCAGGCTGCTAACCGAAACGCCCATGCGGCGTTCCCAGTCTGGCGCCCGGCTGGGATCGGTCCCGCGGGCTGGCTGTGGTTGACGGACCTGGTGTTCGAGGATGTCCGGGCTGACGTAGTAGCCGCTGCGCTGGCGTGCCACCAGGTATCCCTGATCCACCAGCTGCTGGTAAGCCAACACCACCGTATTGCGTGCCACACCGAGCTGCTGGGCCAACTGCCGGCACGAAGGCACTGGTCGACCCGGCGGGATATGGCCGTCCAGTATGGCGTTTACCAGGTGTTCGCGCAGCTGGCTCTGCAGGCTCGTAGAGCCGTTCCGGGAAAGATAGAATAACTGCTCACGCATCGGGATGGACGGTCTGGCCGTCGTCACATCGGTGATTTATCGAGTCTGACATCATACCGTAACGACAGCAGGATGACTGCGCATAGTCGATTCACCGCATCGCGCGGACGCTGCGGGCGCCGTTTGCCGTGGTCAGCGGAACTGGTCTAGTACGGCATTGACAACTGGCTCTAACGGCCTGGGGTGACACTCGCTATGGTGCACTCAAGGCCCTTGTGCACAAGCAGGAGTGACTATTATGCGTTACGCCGCCAACACGCTCGAATATCAGTGGATGCCGTTTACCGCCAATCGTGATTTCAAGGCAGAGCCAAGGCTGCTGGTCAAGGGCGAGGGCGTCTACTACTGGACCCACCGTGGTGAGAAGGTTCTGGATGGCGCCTCGGGGCTGTTCTGTACCCCTTGTGGTCACGGCCGTAAGGAAATTGCCGACGCGGTTTACCAACAGTTGCAGGAAATGGACTACTGTGCGCCGTTCCAGCTGGGGCACCCGGGGGCCTTCGAGCTGGCGCGCAGGATTGCGGCAATCACCCCCGAGGGGTTGGATCGGATATTCTTTACCAATTCCGGGTCTGAGTCGGTCGATACGGCGGTCAAGATCGCCTATGTGTATCATCGTGCCCGTGGACAAGGCCAGCGCAATCGTTTCGTATCGCGCGAACGGGCCTATCACGGTGTCAACCTCGGCGGTACCTCGCTGGCGGGCATGGTCAAGAATCGCGAGACCTTCGGGCCTGGTCTGCCGGGCATCGCCCACATGCGCCACACCTGGAATCCGGCTCATCGATTTGTGCGCGGACAGCCCGAACAGGGTGCGGAATTGGCCGATGATCTGCAACGCATGGTGGATCTGTACGGCGCCGAGACTATAGCCGCCTGCTTCGTTGAACCAATCGCCGGGTCTACCGGCACTCTGGTGCCACCTAAAGGCTACCTCGAACGATTGCGTGAAATCTGCGATCGCTACGGCATACTGCTGGTATTCGACGAGGTGATTACTGGATTCGGCCGTACCGGCCAGGCCTTCGCAGGTCACAGCTTCGGTGTGGTGCCGGATATCATGACTATGGCCAAAGCGCTAACCAACGGTGCCCAGCCGATGGGGGCCGTAGCCGTGCAGGAGTCGGTTTACAATACCATTGTGGATGCGGCGCCGGAATCGGCGGTGGAACTGTTTCACGGTTACACCTATTCGGGTCATCCTGCGGCCTGTGCTGCCGGTCTCGCCACCATGGATATCTATGAAAATGAAGGTCTGTTCAAGCGCTCGGCAGCGCTGTCGGACTACTTTCTGGATGGTGTGTTCTCGCTTCGTGACCTGCCGGTGGTGACCGACATCCGCGGTTATGGGTTCATGGCGGGCATTGATCTGGCGCCCGATGGCGCTGGGGGGCGGCGCGGCTTTGACACCCAAAAGCGCTTGTACCACGCCGGATTGCACATCAAGTTCACCGGCGATTCCTGCATCGTCGCGCCAGCATTCGTGATCGAGAAGAGCCAGATCGATGACATGATTGGCATCTTGCGAAGCGTGTTGAGCCAGTACTAAGCGTTTCCCAAGGCGCCGGCCGGCGGGTTGCGAACGCTGTCTGGTATAGAGGCGGCGATTGTCGCCGCCCGGCGGATTGTTACGCGCTAATGTGGACCACCCGACCAGCGGTCAGGATCTGCAGGTCGCCAGGGCTCAATCGGAATACTGCATGGGGTGTGCCGGCCGCCGCCCAGATAACATCGTAAGCCAGCAGGTCCTTGTCAATGTAGGTCGGCAGCGGTGTGTTGTGTCCCAATGGCGCGACGCCGCCGATGGCAAACCCGGTAACGGCACGTACATAATCGGCGTTGGGTCGTTCCACCGCTTCGCCGGACAGCACGCCGAGTCGTGCTTCATCGACCCGGTTACCGCCGCTTGCCACTACCAGTAGCGGTCGGCCGCTGTCACGGCCGCGGAAAATCAACGATTTGACGATCTGGCCGACCGTGCAACCCACCGCTTCGGCAGCCTCCTGGGCGCTGCGGGTGCTGGCCTGGAGTTGCACTACCTTGAGTTCCAGACCGTGGTTGCGCAGGGCCTCCTGTACCCGCCGTGTGCTTTTGCTGATGACGGCGGCCATCGTCAGAATAGCAGGGTCGCCATTTTCTGGCGGTAACGGCTGATCAAGGCAGGGTCGTCCACCACCCGGAATGCGTCGACCAGGCTGCGCCGGCCCAGGTCCTCCTGAAAGGTTCGATCCCGTTTCATTATATCGAGGAACTGTTCGAGCGCCGCCGCGTAATCACCGCTTATCAGCAGCCGGACCCCCAGTTGGTAGCGTGCCTGCAGGTTGCCCGGTTCGCTGGCGACCTGTTGCCGCAGTGTCACCAGGTCGGGCGCAGCGGCGACGGCAGCGGCAAACGCCATGCGCGAGTCGATGGCCTTGGCGGCATCACCGTCACGGACTTCGGCTGGCAGGCCAGCGAGAATTTTCTCTACCTCGTCCGAGGCCCCCGTCTGCAGCAGTGCACCGGCCAACTCCAGCTGGAGATCATAATCGTCTGGTTCGTCGGCGCTGAGAGTGCGCAGCAGCGCTGCGGCTTCCTCAGTCTGGCCGCCAGCCAACAGGCTCCGAGCCTGCTCCAGCCCCCGGGCGTCGGCCTCGGCCACCGGTTCGCCTGTGGTAGTAATCCCATGGCGATCCAGCATTTCCCGAATGGCGTGCTCAGGCTGGACACCAACAAAACCGTCGACCTGTTGACCGTCTTTGACCAGCATCACCGTTGGTAGGCTACGGATGCCTAGCTGGCCCGCCAGCATCTGCTCATCATCGGTGTTGATTTTGGCGACGGTGAAGCGGCCTTGGTATTCACCAGCCAACTTCTCGAGGATGGGGCTCAACGACCGGCATGGACCACACCACGGAGCCCAGAAATCGACCAGGACAGGCGCCTCATAGGAGGTCTTGACGACCATCTGCTCGAAGCTGTCAGTGGTTACATCGTTGAGGTGCGAGACCGCAGCCATACCGTGACACTCCCAGAATCAACAATGTCTCACACTATGACCTTTGCCCACGGTGATGGCAAGACGACTGACCCGGTCGTGATGGTGGTTTGACACCCTTTGACGCCGGTCTGATAATCGCTGCTCATTTACGTGAAAATGCCCCCATGCCGGTAGCCGATCCCAGTGGAACAATCGCTTTTCAGGGCCTGCTCGGCGCCTATTCCCATCTGAGCTGTCGTCAGGCGCGGGCTGACCTGGAGCCGCTGCCGTGTGATACCTTTGACGATGCCTTTCAAGCGGTTAGGGGCGGACGCGCCGGTTTGGCAATGATCCCGATCGAAAATTCGCTGGGCGGGCGAGTGGCCGATATCCATCATCTGTTGCCGGAGTCGCGGCTATACATCGTGGGCGAGCATTTCTTGCGGGTCGAGCATCATTTGCTGGCACCGGCGGGCGCCACGCTGGACACGATCCGCACGGCGTACAGCCACCCGCAGGCGCTGGCCCAGTGTCGCGCTATGCTGCGCGAACTCGGCATTCAACCGGTTGCCAGCGCCGACACGGCAGGGGCTGCCCGCGAGGTCGCCGAGCGCGGCGATGAAACCGAAGCCGCGATTGCCTCAAGCCTGGCTGGCGAGATTTACGGTCTGGTATCTTTGCGCAGCCGAATCGAGGACCGTCTGGGCAATACCACGCGATTCGTCATCATGGCGCCCCAGCGTAGCGATCCGCCACCAACCACCGCCAGCATCACCAGTCTGATCTTTCAGGTGCGCAGCGTGCCGGCGGCCTTGTACAAGGCCCTGGGCGGTTTTGCGACCAATGGTGTCAATGTGGTCAAACTGGAAAGTTACATTACCGACAGTGCTTTTACGGTCGCCCAGTTTTACGCTGAGATCGAGGGCCACGTGGCGGAACGACATGTCGATTATGCGTTGCAGGAACTTCAGTTCTTTTCTTCCATGATGAAAATTCTGGGGGTTTATCCGGCGCATCCATTCCGCCGTGACCATCGACTCTAATCTAATTCGGGTCAGCTGCCTGCCGACGGGATCGCTTGGCCATGGCTCCGCAGGCGCCGCTAGAGATCATGCCACCGTCACTGGAGCGCCATCGGCGCGGCAACACCGGCATCCACTTTGTTACTACTCTGGACAGTGTCCGGCCCGGTCCGCACGTCATGCTCAGTGCGCTGGTTCACGGCAATGAGCTGTGTGGCGCGGTTGTGCTGGACCAACTGCTACGGAACCCGTCGTCCCCACCACGGGGGCAGTTGACCCTGGCGTTTGTCAACGTTGCTGCTTATGCGCGGTTCGACCCGCGTGTGCCGCTCGCGTCGCGCTACATCGATGATGATTTCAACCGGCTGTGGCAGCTTGAGTTACTGACCGGGCAGCGGGTTAGTGTTGAATTGGCAAGAGCCCGTGCGCTGCGACCGTTAGTGAAGCGGATCGACTATTTGCTGGACATTCATTCTATGCAGGCCGCCGCGCCACCGCTGCTCCTTTCTGGGGCCCTTGCGAAAGGGCTCGAGATGGCCCGCGCCGTCGGTTTTCCCGGCCACATAGTTAGCGATGACGGTCACGCGGCAGGTGCCAGATTACGCGATTTCGGTGATCCCGCGAGTCCCCGCAGTGCACTGCTGGTGGAGTGTGGTCACCACTTCGCAGTCGCCAGCATTGGTGTGGCTTGGGAGACGGTACGCCGTTTTCTCGACCACCTCGGAATGCTGCCGCCGTCCTGGGCTGAAGGCTGGGAGCGCACGCCGTGGGTGCCACAACAAGTGTTGCGGGTCACCGAGGCGGTCACCGTTGCCACCGCAGCGTTTGAATTCACCACCAGCTATCGGAGCATGGAGTGCGTGCCACACGCGGGTATCGTGATCGCGCGCGACGGCGCCAGGGAGATCCGAACGCCGTATGACAACTGCGTCCTGGTGTTGCCCACGGTCCGCTTGCAGCCGGGCCTGACGGCGGCCCGCCTGGCCCGGCTGGTGCCCACCTGAGGTCTGTTTATGAAAGAGGCAGACTGTGGTGGTGGTTGCGCGCTTCGGCTTGGGCTACGACCAATGCGCTTATATTGACCAGTCCGCGCACTGAGATGACTTGAGTGACGACGTGAGCCGGTTTGGCGGTACCAATCAGGAAGGGGCCCAGGCTGACGCCGCCGCCTAGGGATTTCAACAGGTTGAAGGCGATATTGGCGGCCTCCACATTGGGCATTATTAGCAGGTTTGCGGCGCCGCGAAGTTTAGAGCCCGGGAATGCATAGCCACGAACTTCTTCTGATAGCGCGGCATCAGCCTGCATCTCACCGTCGACTTCCAGCTCCGGAGTGCGTTGGTGCAGGATGTGCAGCGCGGCACGCATCTTCAGCGACTCCGGGGTGTCATGGCTGCCAAAATTAGACCGCGATACCAGTGCGACCTTGGGTTCCATACCGAACGAGCGAACCTCGTCTGCTGCCAGCAGCACCATTTCGACGATTTCCTCGGCGCTGGGTGAGGGAATAACGTGAGTGTCCCCGAGAAACAAGGTGCCGCTCGGCATAATCAATGCCGACAGGGCCGCGATATCATGCACACCGGGAGCTTGACCGATGACGTCGCGGACAATCTGCAGGTGGTGACGAAACCGTCCGACTACACCGCACAACATGGCCTCGGCCTCACCGCGTTCCAGCATCAACGAGGCCACTACCGTGCTTTCTGAGCGAACCGCTTTCTTGGCGGCCCGCGGTGGTATCCCGCGGCGGCCCATGAGCTCATGGAAACGGGTCCAGTAACTGTGGAAGCGCGGATCCTGCAGGATGTTGCAGAGTTCGAAATCGCGTCCGGGCCGCATGCGTAAGCCCAGTTCCTGGATCCGGCGCTCGATGATCGGTGCCCGGCCTACCAGGATAGGATAAGCGACACCTTCATCGATGACTTCCTGAGCAGCCTGGAGTACCCGGCGTTCCTCGCCTTCCGCATAAACCAGCCGTTTGGGGTTGGCTTTGGCCTGAATGAATATTGGTTTCATCAGCAGGCCGGATTTGTAGACAAACTGATTCAGACGGTCGCGGTAACCGTGCAGGTCATCCAGCGGGCGGGTAGCGACACCGCTGTCCATGGCGGCTTTGGCAACGGCCGGGGCGATCTGAGTAATCAGGCGCGGGTCGAACGGCTTGGGAATCAGATTGTCAGGCCCAAACGGTGCGGGTGCGCCGCCATACGCCTTCATGACCACTTCCGATTGTTCGGCCATGGCCAGATCAGCGATCGCGTGGACGGCAGCCAGCTTCATTTCCAAATTGATTGAGGTCGCCCCCACATCCAGGGCGCCCCGGAAAATGTACGGAAAGCAGAGTACATTGTTGACTTGGTTTGGGAAGTCTGAACGACCCGTGGCAATGAGTGCGTCGGGCCGAACCTGCTTAGCCACGTCAGGCATGATTTCCGGCACCGGGTTGGCCAGCGCCATAATAAGCGGCTGGTCGGCCATCCGGGCCAGCATTTCCGGTTTAAGCACATTAGGAGCCGACAATCCAAGGAAGATGTCCGCCCCGGGGATGGCCTCGGCCAGGCGGCGGGCATCGGTATCCTGGGCGAACGGCTCCATCCAGCGATCCATTAGTGTCCGCCGGCCCTTGTAAACGACGCCCTCGATATCGGTGACGACGATGTGTTCGCGCGGCAGCCCCATCTCGACCAGCAGGCTGAGGCAGGCCAACGCAGCGGCACCGGCACCGGACGTGACCAGGCGGACGTCCTTGATGCTTTTGCCCACCACGCGCAGGCCGTTAAGGATGGCGGCGCAGACAATGATGGCCGTACCGTGTTGATCGTCGTGGAACACCGGTATGTTCATGCGGGCCCGGAGCGCTTCCTCGATCTCGAAGCATTCTGGAGCTTTTATGTCCTCCAGGTTGATCCCGCCGAAGGTCGGCTCAAGGCGGGCCACGGTTTTGACGAATTCGGCCGGATCAGACTCTGCCACCTCGATATCAAAAACGTCTAGGTCGGCGAACTTCTTGAACAGTACGGCCTTGCCTTCCATGACGGGTTTGGCGGCCAGTGGTCCGATATTGCCGAGCCCGAGAACGGCGGAGCCGTTGCTGATGACACCGACAAGATTGCTGCGTGCGGTATACACGGCAGCCGTGGCAGGGTCCTCTACGATAGCGTCACAGGCGGCCGCGACCCCCGGTGAGTAGGCCAGAGACAGATCGCGCTGATTGGAAAGCGGTTTGGTGGCGACAATGGCGAGTTTGCCAGGCCGTTTGCTGCGATGATAGTCGAGTGCGGCCTGCTTGAATTCGTCTTGCATGGGAGTGATGGCGTTCTAGGGATTGGGATTTTGGCGGCCATTATAGACCTACGTTGACGGCCAAAAAAAACGGGGTCCCGCAGGACCCCGTGGTCAGCATGGAACGGCTAGCTGCTGACTGCAATACGCCTTGGTTGTGCCTTCTCCCGTTTGGGGATGGTAATCATCAGGACCCCGTGTTCGCCCTTGGCGCTGATGCGTGCTTCGTCGGCGCTATCGGGCAGACTGAAACGCCGGTAAAAGGCGCCGTGGGTTCGTTCGATACGCTGGTACCCCTGCTGTCGCTCGCGCGCTTCCTGCTGGCGTTCGCCTTTGATCGTCAGCACGCTATGTTCCATGGTTATTTCGATGTCCTTGGGATCGACACCCGGAATATCGGCCATCAGTACAAACTGTTCAGGTTCTTCGCGGATATCGACGGCCGGGGTCCAGCGTCCGGTGACCACCTGCGAATCATCGCCTTCGCGTAATGCCGGCCACTGTCGTGATGCTAAGTTGTTCAGCTCGCTATGCAGGCGCTCGAATACGCTTAAAGGATCGTTCCGTACACTGTTCGGGTAAGCCATAGCAATCTCCTTTCGGTTAGCACTCATATGTATAGATTGCTAAATGGGGCTGAGATACGGGCTTTCAAGATTTACAGAACCGGGCGCCCGGCCTGGGCGAGCATCTGGCAAAGCCGGATCAGCGGCAGTCCGATCAGGGCGCTCGGGTCATCGCCGCTAAGGTGCTCGAAAAGGGCAATGCCAAGGCCCTCTGACCGGAAACTACCAGCGCAATCGTAGGGCCGTTCGCTTAGCAGGTAGTGTTCGATCTCGTGCCGCTGTAATAACCGGAACTGAACGTCGTACGGAATAACGTCCAGTTGTTCCTGTCCTGTTACGCTGTTGAGCAGGCACACGCTGGTATGAAAACGGACCTTTTGACCTGATAACTGTTCCAGTTGACTGACCGCTCGGGCATGCGTACCCGGCTTGCCAAGCGCCATACCATCCAGTTCGGCAGTCTGGTCGCTGCCGATGATCAGGGCCGGCGCATGCCGCCTGCGGACGGTGTGTGCTTTGCCGGTGGCCAGACGGGCAGTCATCTGGGCCGGTGTTTCTCCCGCCAGGCGCGTTTCGTCGAGGTCGGGCGATACAGCTTCGAACGGCAGGCCGAGGCGGCCGAGTAGTTGACGCCGATAGGGCGAGCTGGAGGCCAGTATCAAGGGGAGATCATGGGCCACGGTCATTAGCGGTCCTCGATTGGCGAAAAAGTGCAATTGTCCCAACAGAACAGGGGCTTCGCCCAGCAAGGGCGAAGCATTTTGACAGGATTTACGGGCAGCTATATTATTGCTCGCTTAATGCGCGATCAACTTCCCGACAGCGTCAATCCCTGGCAACTCGCGATGGCCGGGGCTGAATTGACGGGCCAAATCCCCTTGACCGGGCTGGATCGGCTTGCCGGCGCAACCAATGCCTGCGTCGGCGCTGCCACAGTCAGCCTGCGGTTCGAGGTTAACGGCGATGGCTGGCGGATCGTTAGCGGACATATCGAGGCACAGCTGGAACTGATCTGTCAACGTTGCCTGCAGCCGTTCCTGCAGCGGGTGGAAGCGTTTCCGCAACTGGCGTTGCTGCAGACAGAAGCACAAATGAAAGCATTGCCGGGCGCATACGACCCGTTGCTGGCGGATGATGTGCTGGAATTGGCGCCGTTGGTCGAGGACGAGCTGATTCTGGCATTGCCGCTGGTGCCCAAGCATTCTTCGAACCGGTGTGCGCCCACGGCTCCGGTGAGCGGGGACAGTGCCGACGAGAACGGCCGCAAGCACCCGTTTGCTGACTTGGTGCGGCTGCTCGACCGACAAGTATGAACTGATATTTCAAACTGGTATATATTCAGGAGCACTACCCATGGCCGTACAACAGAATCGCAAGACTCGCTCCAAGCGTGGTATGCGGCGGGCGCATGATGCCCTGCGTACCCCGGCGCTGTCGGTTGAATCGACCACTGGCGAAACCCATCGACGACATCATGTCAGTCCCGATGGCTACTATCGCGGCCGCCAGGTGGTGGTCCCTCAGGTTGAGGACGACGACACCGACGAGTAAGCGGTGCGAGCAGGCAGTGACGGAGTATGAGTCGCCCGGTCACCATTGCTATTGACGCCATGGGCGGTGACCACGGGCCGCAGGTCAGTGTGCCTGCAGCCGTGGCCTGCGCCAGTGACGGGGTGCGGCTGATTCTGATAGGACCCGAGCAGGAGCTCACAGAGCAGCTGCGGAGCTTGGGCAGACTGTCGGACCCGGGGCTGGTGCTGCATCACGCTTCACAGCAGGTGGGAATGGACGAGCCACCGGCGCAGGCGCTTCGCACCAAAAAGGATTCATCCATGCGGGTCGCGATTGATCTCGTCAGGCAGGGTGACGCTGATGCCTGTGTCAGTGCGGGGAACACCGGTGCGTTGATGGCTACGGCCAAGTTCGTGTTGAAAACGCTCCCGGGCATCCACCGGCCCGCCATCTGTACCACTATACCCACGCTGAGTGGGCATACCCATGTGCTTGACCTGGGCGCCAACGTGGACAGCAAAGCCGAACATCTGCTGCAGTTCGCGCTCATGGGTTCGGTATTGGCAACAGCGGTCGACGGTCCGGTGCAACCGACGGTGGCGCTACTCAATATCGGCGAGGAACAGATCAAGGGAAACGAGCAGGTCAAAGAAGCTGCCCGATTGCTGACGGCGAGCGCCCTCAACTACGTGGGCTTTATTGAAGGCGATGGGGTATACCTGGATCCTGTGGACGTGGTGGTGTGTGACGGGTTCGTCGGTAACGTGGCGCTGAAATCCAGCGAGGGCGTGGCGCGTCTGATACAGCATTTCATGCGCCGTGAGTTTGGCCGTAATGCATTAACCAGGCTGGCCGGTCTCATCGCCTTGCCGGTGCTGCGTTCGCTGGGCCGGCGGATCGACCCGCGGCAGTATAATGGCGCGAGTCTTCTGGGCTTGCAGGGCATCGTCATAAAGAGCCATGGCAGCGCCGATGCCGTCGCTTTCGCCAACGCCATCCGTATCGCCAGAGTCGAAATTGACAACGCTGTGCCGGAGCGGATCAAGCGGCATCTGACTGCGGTGGAACCAGGACGACAAGCGCTTTGACCTATTCGCGCATCATGGCCACCGGTGGGTATCTGCCGGCACGCATTCTCACAAATGCTGAACTCGAGAAAATGGTCGACACCAGCGCCGACTGGATCGTCGAACGTACTGGCATTGAGCAGCGTCACATTGCCGCCGCTGGTGAAACCACCACTGATCTGGCGGAGCAGGCGGCTCGTCGCGCCATCGAGTCGGCCGGTATCGCGGCTTCGCGCATCGATCTGATTATCGTGGCCACGACCACGCCCGATCACATTTTTCCAAGTGTCGCCACTGACCTGCAGGATCGCCTCGGCTGCAACGGTTGTCCGGCGTTCGACGTCCAGGCGGTGTGTACCGGCTTTGTGTATGCGCTGGCTGTGGCGGATCAGTTTATCCGCGCCGGCAGCAGCCGCTGCGCTTTGGTGATAGGTGCCGAGACCTTTAGCCGTATCATCGACTGGAGTGACCGGGGTACCTGTATTCTGTTCGGTGATGGCGCCGGCGCAGTGTTGCTGGAAGCGGCTCCGGAGCCCGGTATAGTGACCTCCTGTTTGCATGCCGATGGTGCCCACAAGAAGCTGCTATGGGTACCGGCCGGCGTTTCCCAGGGCTACGACCAAACCCGTATCAATCAAGCGTTCGTAGAGATGCGTGGCAACGAGGTTTTCCGGTTTGCGGTTCGTACGCTGGAGCGGCTGGTCGATGAGACCCTGCACGCGGCCGGCATGAGCGCTGAACAGCTTGACTGGCTGGTGCCACATCAAGCCAACGAGCGCATCCTGGCAGCGACAGCCCGCAAGCTCGGGCTGCCGATGAAGCGGGTGATCAACACTGTGCGCTATCATGCCAATACATCGGCGGCCTCGGTGCCGCTTGCTCTGGACGTGGGCATTCGCGACGGCCGCATTCAAAGGGGGCAGGTGGTCATGCTGGAGGCGTTCGGTGGCGGCTTCACCTGGGGTTCGGTGCTGTTCAAATACTGAGGGCCTGTGATGACTGAAGACGATACACCGCGCTTCGATGGTCGTGTGGCGCTGGTGACAGGTGCCAGCCGCGGCATCGGCCAGGCGATCGCGCTGGAACTGGGGTGCCGGGGAGCGACGGTGATCGGCACGGCCACCCGGGACCAGGGTGCCGCCGCGATCAGTGACCGTCTTGGCCAGCAGGGCATCACCGGCCGTGGTATGGTGCTTGACGTTACGGTGCCGGAGGCAGCGGAGACGCTGGTGAAAACCGTTTCCGCAGATTTCGGGGCCCCGGCTATTCTGATCAACAACGCTGGTATCACCCGGGACAGCTTGTTGTTGCGCATGAAGGATCAAGACTGGGATGCGATCATCGCGACGAATCTGAGTGCCATTTACCGGATGAGCAAAGCCGTGCTGCGTGGCATGATGAAGTCCCGTTATGGCCGCATCATTACAGTCGGCTCGGTCGTTGGGGCGACGGGTAATCCGGGGCAGGCTAACTACGCCGCGGCTAAGGCCGGGCTTATCGGTTTCAGCAAATCGTTGGCACGCGAGGTCGGCACGCGCGGGATTACGGTCAACGTGGTGGCTCCGGGCTTCATCGACACCGACATGACCCGGGGCCTGGCCGCGGAGCAACAGCAAGCGCTGAGTGACTCGATTCCTCTGGCCCGGCTTGGTAAACCGCAAGATGTTGCCTGGGCAGTGGCGTTTCTGGCCTCGCCCCATGCTAGTTACATCACGGGAGAAACCCTTCATGTCAATGGGGGTTTGTTTATGGCCTGAAGTTGGTAGATCGGGACCAATTTACCTACAATAGCGCTGCAAAAATCTGGCGATTACTTACGTGAGGACTATTCCTACTATGAGCACAGTCGAAGAGCGAGTTAAGAAGATCATCGTTGAACAGCTGGGGGTCAAGGAAGAGCAGGTGGCCTCTGATGCCTCGTTCGTCGACGATCTGGGGGCGGATTCACTCGATACCGTCGAACTTGTCATGGCGCTCGAGGAGGAGTTCGAATGCGAAATTCCCGACGAGGATGCAGAGAAAATCACCACAGTGCAGCAAGCTGTGGACTACGTGACCGAACATCTCGGCGAGTAGTCGCAAAGGTATGATATCGACCGCAGCCATGCGGTATGGCTGCGGTTTTTGTTTCTGTAGCGGCTGGAGATACCTTTGACCAAACGGCGTGTGGCAGTAACGGGATTGGGATTAGTGTCACCCGTTGGTAACACCATCGATGGAGCCTGGGCTAACATCCTTGCCGGACGTAGCGGGATTGGTCCGATTACAGCGTTCGATGCCAGCGCTTTCGCGGTCCGTTTTTCCGGCGCTGTCCACGACTTCGATGTCGGACGCTATCTCGATCGCCGTGAAGCTAAGAAGATGGATATCTTCATCCATTACGGTATAGCGGCTGGGGTCGAGGCGCTGGCCGACAGCGGGCTCGAGGTGACGGATGCCAACCGGGAGCGTATCGGCATCAGTATCGGCTCCGGTATCGGTGGTCTACTCGGCATAGAGGAAGGCCACAAGGCATATTTACAGGGCGGACCACGCCGCATCACACCGTTTTTCGTACCGCGCAGCATCATCAACATGATTGCCGGCAACCTGTCAATCAAGCTCGGTGTCAAGGGGCCGAATCTGGCGACGGTCACCGCCTGTACCACCGGAACGCATAACATCGGTCATGCGGCCAGGATGATCGCCTACGGGGATGCTGATGCGATGCTGGCTGGCGGCGCCGAGATGGCGACCACTCCAATGGGGGTGGGCGGTTTTGCGGCGGCCCGGGCACTTTCCGCCCGTAACGACGCGCCCCAGTCGGCCAGCCGGCCATGGGATGTCGATCGTGACGGTTTCGTGCTTGGTGATGGGGCCGGTGTCGTTATGCTGGAAGAATTTGACATGGCCTGTCGGCGCGGTGCCCGTATCTACGGCGAAGTGGTCGGCTTCGGTATGAGTGGTGACGCCTACCACATGACGCTTCCCGACGCGACCGGTGATGGTGCCCGCCGCTGTATGCAGAGTGCCTTGCGCGACGCGGGTATGAATCCGGACGAGATCGACTACATCAACGCCCACGGTACCTCAACCCCGGCCGGTGATAAGCTTGAATCGGATGCCATAAAGGCTACGTTTGGCGATCATGCCTACCGCCTCGCGGTCAGCTCGACAAAATCGATGACGGGTCATCTGCTCGGTGCGGCCGGGGGCGTCGAAGCTATTTTTTCACTATTGGCAATGCGTGACCAGGTTGCACCGCCAACCATCAATCTCGATAAGCCTGAGCCCGGCTGCGATCTCAATTATGTCCCGCACACACCGCAGCAACGGCAGTTGCGGGTGGTTTTGTCGAATTCGTTCGGTTTCGGTGGCACTAACGGCACTCTAATCTTCCGCCGACTCGACTGAGTCCATGCGCCGGTTGCGTATCCTGCCATTGCTGCTGACGCTGATTGGCGTCAGTGCGGCTGGCGGTTATCTGCTGCTCAGCTACTGGACGTTTCTGCGAGAGCCTCTGACGCCGACAAGTGGAACCTGGATCTACACTGTGCAGCGGGGCGCGTCGGTTGACAGCATCGCACGCGACCTGACTACCCGCGGGGCACTCAGTGAGCCGCTCTACTTTCGTATCTATGCGCGCCTCACCGGTGCCGCCAGCCGGATCAAGGCGGGTCAGTACCGTATTTCATCGCGCACTACGCCGCGCCAGTTACTGGCCGACATGGTTGCAGGCAGGGTGGCACAATACAGCCTGACCATTGTCGAGGGCTGGACCTTCCATGAAATGCTGGCCGCGATAGAGGCCGATCCGCACCTCAAGCATACCCTGGCCGGACTCGATGACACCGTGATCATGGCCCGGTTGCATCAATCGGGCAAGAAGCCGGAGGGGCTGTTTTATCCGGATACTTACATGTTTCCCGCCGGCTACAGCGATCAGGACCTTCTCGAACGTGCTTACCAGGCCATGCAGCGGCATCTGCGCGCTGTGTGGTCACGACGCCAGCCGGGCCTGCCGCTGACGCGGCCTTACCAGGCACTGGTGCTGGCATCGATGATCGAGAAGGAAACCGGCCGCAGCGGGGAACGTCGCCGAATTGCCGGTGTATTCATCCGCCGGTTGGAGCGGGGTATGCGTTTGCAGAGTGATCCAACCGTTATTTACGGCCTCGGACGCTCGTTTGACGGTAATCTGACCCGAGCGGAGTTGCACAAGGATACGCCGTACAATACCTATACCCGTAGCGGACTGCCCCCTACGCCGATTGCGCTACCCGGCCTGGCGGCGCTGCGGGCCGCAGTCAACCCGGCGCCGGGCAATGCCTTGTACTTTGTGGCCAATGGTCAGGGTGGGCACGTATTCTCGCGCACGCTGGCCGAGCACGACCGGGCCGTGCGCAAATACCAATTGCATCAATAAATGAAGGGTCGCTTTATAACCCTCGAAGGCCCGGAGGGCGCCGGCAAAAGTACCCAGCTGGCGCTGATGCGTGATTACCTGGAAGCGGCTGGGCTGCGCATCGTGATTACGCGCGAGCCGGGTGGTACGGAGCTGGGGGAGCAGCTACGGGAACTGCTATTGACGCCGCGCGTGCCGGCGATGGTGCCGGATGCCGAGTTGCTGCTGATCTTCGCTGCCCGTGCTGAACACCTGGCGCGGGTGATCCTCCCGGCCCTGGCGCGCGGTGCCTGGGTCTTGTGTGACCGGTTCACCGACGCGTCCTACGCGTATCAGGGTAGCGGTCGCGGCATTCCCGCAGAGCGGATTGGTCAGCTCGAAACCTGGGCGCAGGGGGCGCTGCGACCGGATTTGACGCTGCTGTTCGATTTGCCTGTTACCCTCGGCCTGAATCGGGCCGGCCGGCGTGGTTCGCAGGACCGCTTCGAACAGGAGGACGTGGCGTTCTTTGAACGGGTGCTGCAGGGATATCGCGAACGGGCCGCCCAATGGCCGCCGCGCTACCGGGTTATCGATGCCGGACAACCACTCGATTGGGTGACCGGGGCAGTACGTGAGGTTCTGGCGGAGTGTCTGCGACGATGGAAGTGAACGCACCGCTATCCTGGCAGCTAACCCACTGGCGGCGGTTGCAGCAACAGCTCAACAGCGGGCGTTTGCCGCACGCGTTGTTGTTGCAGGGCGTTGCAGGGTTGGGCAAGACGCTGTTTGCACGGGCGCTGGCGGCGCGTTTGCTGTGCGCCACACCAGACAGTGACAGCCAGGGCCTGCAAATTGCCTGCGGCCATTGCGCAGACTGCCGCCAGCGGTCCGCCGGGAGTCACCCCGATCAGCGGGTGGTGCAACCCGAGGCACCCGGCAAGCCGATCCGTATTGAGCAGGTTCGCCGCTTGGCAGCATTCATTACCGGAACCCGTCAGCGGGCCGGGACCAAGGTGGCCCTGCTACTGGCGGCCGATTGGCTCAATACCAATGCCGCCAACGCATTGTTGAAAACGCTTGAGGAGCCGCCGCCTACCAGCCTGCTGATCTTGGTCGGTGATGCGATGGAGCGTCTGCCGGCAACGGTACGCAGCCGCTGCCAGCGGATCGTATTCCAACTGCCACCTCAGCATTTGGCCAGTGACTGGCTGCGGTCGCAGTTGACGGTCGATGCCGACCCCGAGATGCTGCTGCGGATGGCGGCCGGCGCGCCGCTGCGGGCACTGTGCGAGGCTGATAACCTGGCTGACCGCAGCGAGTTATTCGCTGACTGGCAAGCGGTGCTGCACGGCGAAAGGGCCGCCGGTGAAGTCGCGCCGCGATGGGTGGGTGATAAGAGTGCGCAGAGCATCAGCTGGCTCCTCAGTTGGCATCAGGATATGATCCGGCTTAACATGCAAGGCGCGGCAGTGGCCGATGTGGTGAACAGCGATCTCGGGCCGGCGCTGGCTGAGCTTGCAGCGACGCTGACCGGCGCGGAACTGTTTCGGCGGCTTGATGGTCTCCAGCAGTTGTGGCGGGACCAGTCGACCACTGTCAACCTGGCCTTGCAACTGACAGCCTGGCTGGCTGCGTGCGCGGGCCAACAGTCGCCTGACATAGGGTAGCGTCCGCAATGGCAAGTTCGTCGGCTGCGAAGCCGGTAATCACACTGAACCTCAAGGATCGGGATGCACTGTATGCTGCCTATATGCCGTTTCTGAATGAGGGTGGCCTGTTTATTCCCACCGAGCGGCCGTATGAAATCGGTGACGAGCTTATCATTCAGCTGCAACTGCCGGATGAGCCTGACGAGCTGCAGGTGCGTGGTCGGGTGGTCTGGCTGAGTCCACGGTCCACTTCGGGCCGTCCCGCGGGTGTCGGTATTCACTTCAGTGACAAGAGTTCGGCGGCGCGGCGTAAGGTGGAGACCCTGTTGGCGCCACTGATGAAATCGGGCCGGCCCACATATACGCTGTGACTCATGGATGACGGCGGCGGCTGGAACCTGTGCGAGCGAATCCGGCGGCGTTTGACGACTGCATTTGATCCGGCCGCTGTGGCCGGCGATCACATAGTTGCCGGGATTACACCAGAACCGTGTGTGCTGTGCCCTGCGGCGGTGCTTGTGCCGCTGGTGCTCAATCCTGCTGGCATCACTGTGCTGCTGACCCGGCGCGCCGATCATATGGCACATCATGCCGGGCAGATCAGCTTTCCCGGCGGTCGGCTAGATGCTGACGATAGCAGTCCGGTCGCTGCGGCGTTGCGCGAGGCGTACGAGGAAGTGGGGTTGCACCCCGAGCAGGTCGACATTGTGGGTCAACTTGAGTGTTATCGGACGGCCTCTGGCTTTCTGGTGACGCCCGTGGTCGGTTTTGTGCGGCCACCGCTGATGCTGCAGCCTAATCCGGATGAAGTTGCCGAGGTGTTCGAGGTACCCCTGGAATTCGTGCTCGACCGTGGTAACCATCAGCGCGACGCCCGGCTGTACCGAGGCCGGTGGCGCCATTACTATGTTTTACCATATCGTGACTATCGTATCTGGGGAGCGACAGCAGCGATGCTGGTGATGCTGGCCGAGAGGCTGCAGGAGTCTGGCGTTTAGCCGTCGCAGCCGGGGCGACTATAATCTCTTTCCATAATGCTCAGCCGCAGGAGTCATTCATGCAGATTGCTGGCGAATACGCGATTGACGCGCCGCGGCAGCGGGTGTGGGAAGCACTGAACGATCCGGAGATGCTGCGCCGGTGCATCCCTGGCTGCGAGACGCTGGAGCAGAGCGGTGAGAATGCCTTCCAGGCCCGCATTCAGTCGAAGATTGGACCGGTGAAGGCGAAGTTCAACGTCAAGGTATCGCTGGAGGACCTGGTGCCGCCGACGAGCTACCGGCTTGCCGGTGAGGGTCAGGGGGGGGTGGCGGGGTTTGCCCGCGGCCATGCCGATGTGACGTTGAGCGAAGCCGAGGCCGGGACGACGACGCTCACCTATCAGGCCGAGTTCAGGATCGGCGGCAAGCTGGCGCAGGTCGGCTCGCGGCTGGTGGCGGGGGCGACCCGCAAGACGGCCGATCAGTTCTTCGCCAACTTTGCGGCGGCGCTGGCGCCGGCGGCCGCGAGCCCATCCGAGGAGACAGCAGACCATGACGATTGATGTAACCTTCACTCTCAACGGTGCTCGGGTGAGCGCCAGTGTTGAGCCGCGCACGCTGCTGGTGCAGTTGCTGCGCGAGCAGCTCGGGCAGACGGGCACGCATGTGGGCTGCGACACCAGCCAGTGCGGGGCGTGCGTGGTGCACGTCGACGGGCGCTCGGTGAAATCGTGCACGCTGCTGGCGGCCCAGGTCGACGGTGCCGAGGTGCTGACCATTGAGGGGGTGGCGCGCGACGACGAGCTGCACCCGATGCAGGCGGCGTTCCGGGAACATCACGGGCTGCAGTGCGGGTTTTGCACGCCGGGGAT
This sequence comes from uncultured Gammaproteobacteria bacterium, assembly GCA_963713445.1. Lineage (GTDB taxonomy): Bacteria > Pseudomonadota > Gammaproteobacteria > Competibacterales > Competibacteraceae > CAVQMB01. Next base: position 129,469 of record CAVQMB010000008.1, read on the forward strand.
GATCATGAGCGCGCTGGAGCTGGTCAAGCACAACCCGGCGCCCAGCGAGGGCGAGATCCGCCACTGGCTGGAGGGCAACATCTGCCGCTGCACCGGGTATCACAACATCGTCAAGGCCATCGCCGCCGGCGCTCAGGCTATGCAGGAGGAGGCTAGCCGTGTATAGCTTCGACTACAAACGCCCCGGCAGCCTGGAGGATGCACGCCAGCGGCTGGGCACGGCGGTGGAAGGCAAGCTGCTGGCCGGGGGCATGACCCTGCTACCGAGCCTGAAGTTGCGCCTGGCCCAGCCCTCGGTATTGATTGACCTGGGCGGGGTGAAGACGCTCAGCGGCATCCGCCGCGAGGGCGAGGCGCTGGTGATTGGGGCCATGACCCGGCACGCCGATGTCGCCGCGTCCCAGGAGGTGGGCGCGGCGATTCCGGCGCTGGCGGCGCTGGCCGGGGACATTGGCGATCCGCAGGTGCGCAATCGCGGCACCCTGGGCGGCTCGATCGCCAATGCCGACCCGGCGGCGGACTACCCGGCGGCGGTGCTGGGGTTGAACGCGACGGTGGGTAACCGACCGGCGCGAGATTGGTGCCGACGAGTTTTTCCTTGATCTGTTCGAGACCGCACTGGAGGACGATGAGATTGTCACCGCGGTGCGGTTCCCGCTGCCCAGGCGCGCGGCCTACCTGAAGTTTCCCAACCCGGCCTCGCGCTACGCCATCGTCGGGGTGATGGTGGCCGAGACGGCGGCGGGCGTACGGGTGGCGGTGACCGGCGCCGGGCCGGTGCGCGTTCCGGGTCGCGGAGATGGAGCAGGCGCTCGCCCGGGACTTCACCCCGGAGGCGGTGGCCGGCATTACGGTGGCGGCCGACGAGCTCAACACGGACATCCACGCCAGTGCCGAATACCGCGCCCACCTGATCACCGTTATGGCCAGGCGCGCCGTGGCGCAAGCGGTGGCTGCGTGACTTTGCCGGAATCGGTGCGATGACGCACCCAGGCATTGTTGGCCGGCGGCAGCTACGTCGCCGACCGGAGCCTGGCAACGGCTGCTTACCTGGCACTGAAACTGGGCCGACCACTTTTCTGGAGGGTGAGGCGGGCGTCGGTAAGACCGAGATCGCCAAGGTTCTGGCGAACTGCCTCGGCCGCCGGTTGATTCGGCTGCAATGCTACGAAGGGCTGGACGTCAGCGGCGCGGTTTACGAATGGAATTATCCACGCCAGATGATCGCCATCCGGCTGGCCGAAGCCGGCGGTGAAGAAGCCCGCGAGCAATTGGCTGCCGGTATTTTTGGTCCTGAGTTTCTGATTCGCCGGCCGCTACTGACGGCACTGGAACCGCAATCCAGAAAGGACCGCCCGTATTACTGATCGATGAGCTTGACCGGACCGACGAGCCGTTCGAAGCCTATCTGCTGGAGGTGCTGTCGGAGTTCCAGGTGACCATTCCTGAATTGGGGCCGATCAGGGCGTCGGAACCGCCGATAGTGGTGATTACCTCGAACCGGACCCGTGAGATTCACGATGCGCTCAAGCGGCGCTGTTTTTACCATTGGGTCGATTACCCTACCGCCGAACGCGAACTTGCGATTCTGCGGATAAAGGCTCCTCAGGCGCCGCAGTTGCTGAGCGAGCAGGTGGTGGCGTTCGTGCAGCGACTGCGAGAGCAGGATCTGTTCAAACTGCCCGGCGTGGCCGAAACCATAGACTGGTGTCAGGCCTTGCTGCAACTCGATGCCATCGCACTGACGCCGGAACTGATCAATGCCACCTTGGGCGCGTTACTCAAGTACCAGGACGATATTGTCAAACTGCAGGGTACTGAGGCGGCCCAACTGCTGGCGGAAATCCAGAGCGAGCTGACACAGGCCCGGCTGTGACCGAACCGGGCGGTGGTAGACTGGCGGATAATCTGGTGTATTTCGCCCGGGTGCTGCGCCGTGCGGGTTTACCGGTCGGCCCCGGCAAAGTGCTCGATGCACTGCGGGCGGTGCAGGCCGTGGGCGTTGAGCGGCGGTCCGATTTCTACTGGGCATTGCATGCGACGCTGGTTACCCGCCGTGAACAGCGACCGTTGTTCGAACAAGCGTTTCATGTTTTCTGGCGCAATCCCAAGCTGTTAGAACGTCTACTGTCGCTGAATCTGCCCGCGACGCCGGCAACTGCCCAGGAAGAACCGGAGCCGCTGCAAAGACGGCTCGCCGAAGCGCTGGCCGGCGAGCAGCCGCAGCGGCCCACCGAGAAGATCGAGCGCGAGATCGACGCCAGTCTGACCTGGTCGCAACAGGAGCAGCTACGGGACAAGGATTTCGAGCAGATGTCGGCAGCGGAACTCGCCCAGGCCAGGCGTATGCTGGAGCAGTTGCGAATGCACCGACAGGCTCTTCCCACCCGCCGCTGGCGGCCGGCCGCCAGCGGCCAGCGTGTGGATTTGCGGGCGACGCTGCGGCGCAGTATGCGGGGGTCGGCGGGGTTGTTTCAACTCGAGCGCCGCGTGCGACGCCAGCGGCCACCACCGTTGGTGCTGCTATGCGATATTTCAGGGTCAATGGAACGCTACGCGCGATTACTGTTGCATTTCGCGCATGCAGTCGGTGGTCGGCGTGAGCGGGTCTATACCTTCGTATTCGGCACCCGCCTGACCAATATCACCCGCCAGTTGCGCCACAAGGACGTCGATCAGGCGCTGGCCGAGGTGTCCAGGGTGGTGTCGGACTGGTCCGGCGGCACCCGTATTGGTCCCTGTCTGCACGAATTCAATCGCTACTGGTCGCGGCGGGTGCTGGGACAGGGCGCACTGGTGCTGTTTATCAGTGATGGTCTGGATCGGGCTACCGATGGTGGTCTGGCCCATGAAATGGAGCGTCTGCACAAATCCTGTCGGCGGCTGGTGTGGCTGAATCCGCTGTTACGCTACAGCGACTTCGAGCCAAGAGCTCAGGGTATTCGTGCTATCTTGCCACACGTTGACGAACTGCGTCCGGCGCACAATGTCAACAGTTTGAGTGCACTCGCCGTGGCGCTTGAGCGACCGTTGCCGCGGCGCGAGGAGGGAGTCAGTCGATGGCTGCAGATGTTGTCCTGAACAATGCCGAGATTTTGCAGACGGCGGCGCGCTGGCGCGATCAGGGCCACCCGGTGGCGTTGGCCACGGTAGTGGATACGTGGGGATCGTCGCCGCGGCCGGTGGGTAGCATGCTGGCTGTCAATGACCAACTCGAGTTCGTCGGCTCGGTGTCAGGTGGTTGTATCGAGGGTGCGGTGATTGAGCAAGCCCGACGCAGCATGAACGACGGCCAGCCGCAGGTGCTGGAATTCGGTGTCAGCAATGATCTGGCATGGGAAGTGGGTCTTGCTTGCGGCGGGCAGGTCAAGGTCTACGTCGAGAACCTGGAATGAAACGCGAGCTGCTGCAGCAGTTGCTGGCCGACCAAATGGCCAAGCGACCGGTGGCCGTGCTGACCCGGGTTACCGACGGCGATCAGACGCTGATCTATGATAATGAGCCTCACGAAATCGCCGGCATCAGTCCGGACCTGCTGAAGGCTGCGCGGGCAGCCCTCGCCGCGGATCGCAGCCGCCTGCTTGACGAACAGATGTTCGTTCATGCGTACAATCCACCGCGACGGCTGCTGATCGTCGGTGCCGTGCATATCGCGCAGGCTCTGGTGCCTATGGCACAGCTGCTCGGCTATGCCGTGACCATGGTCGATCCCCGCCGGGCGTGGGCCAGTGCGAGCCGGTTTCCGGGGCTGGAGTTGCGTCATGACTGGCCGGACGCTGCACTGGAGGCCTTGCAGCCGGACCGACGCACGGCTGTCGTTACCCTGAGTCATGACCCCAAGCTGGATGACCCGGCATTGACCGTGGCGCTCCGCTCAACGGCGTTCTATATCGGTGCCCTGGGTAGCCGGCGTACCCACGCGGCTCGGGTGGCCCGGCTGAGCGAAACCGGTTTGAATACGGCTGAACTGGGGCATATCCATGCGCCGGTCGGGCTCGATCTGGGCGCGGTGTCGCCGGCCGAGATTGCTCTCGCCATACTGGCGGAAATCACCCGGGTGCTACACGGAGAATAACGTGAAGTTCGGTGAACTGCGTGTCGCTCAGGCCACGGGCGCTGTTCTGGCGCACAGCACTAACGTGGCTGGGGTTCGGTTCAAAAAGGGGCGGGTTCTGTCGTCGGCGGACGTGCAGCGGCTCGAGATGGCTGGGGTTGAGCATGTCATCGCAGCCCGTCTTGAGCCGGACGACGTGGCCGAAGATGAAGCGGCACAGCGACTGGCTATCGCTTTGTCCGGCGCTGGTATTGAAGTGGCCGCGCCGTTCACAGGACGCTGCAATCTCAAAGCGGTAGACGACGGCTTGCTGGTGATCGACCGGGCGCGCCTCGATGGGATCAATCTGGTGCACGAAGCGCTGACGGTGGCGACCCTGCCGGCGTTTGTGCCGGTTTCGCGCAACGAAATGCTGGCCACAGTCAAGGTTATTCCGTTCGCGGCACCGGCCGCTGCGCTGGAGCATTGCGAGGAACTGGCCCGACTGGTCCCGCAGGTTATCCGGGTCGTGCCATTCGTGCGCCGCCGTATTGGCCTGATACAGACCCTCTTACCGGGCACTAAAGATAGTGTACTGGAGAAGACCCGGCGGGTGCTCGACGAGCGCTTGGGACTTTTGGCCGCAACGGTGATGGACGAACGGCGCAGTGACCATGTCGTTGATGCACTGACGACGGTGTTGACAGAGCAGCTGAGCGTCGGGCCGGATCTTGTAATGATTGCGGGTGCATCGGCTATCGTTGATCGGCGTGACGTGATACCCGCGGCTCTGGAGGCAGTCGGCGGCCGGATCGAGCATTACGGCATGCCAGTCGATCCGGGCAACCTGCTGCTGCTGGGCTTTCACGGTGAAGTGCCGGTGCTGGGGTTGCCGGGTTGCGCCAAGTCGCCCAAGTACAACGGTCTTGATCCAGTGCTGGCCCGGCTGGTGGCCGGTATTGATGTGTCAGCCCGCGATATCATGCAGATGGGAGTTGGTGGATTGCTCAAAGACTATGCCGGACGGCCTCAGCCCCGTGGCGGCCGGCGCCGGGAGCAGCGGGCAGCCGCCAGTCGGCCACGGGTCGTTGCGGTGGTGTTGGCGGCCGGTGAGTCACGCCGCATGGGTCCGGAGAACAAGTTGCTGATGCCAATTGCTGGCCAGCCAATGATTACCCGCGTGGTGGATGTAGTGGCAGCAGCCCAGCTCGAGGAGGTGATCGTGGTTAGCGGCCATCAGCACCAGGCCGTCGAGGCAGCACTGACGGATCGTTCTGTGCGTCTAGTCCGGAATCCGGACTACGCCGGAGGCCTGAGCACTTCCTTGCAGCGAGCTCTCGCAGCGTTACCGGAACACTACGATGCGGTGTTGATCTGCCTGGGGGATATGCCGGGTATCACAGTCCAGCATATCGAGCGTCTGCTGGCGGCGTTCGATCCACTCGAGGGCCGATCGATCTGCGTGCCGACCTGCCAGGGTCAACGCGGCAACCCGGTGTTGTGGGGGCGCGGCCTCGTACCCGCCATGCGGCACCATCTCAAAGGAGACCGGGGCGCCCGGGCGCTGTTGGAGGAGTATGCGGAGCAGGTCTGTGAAGTGGAACTGGACGACCCGGCGATACTGCAGGATATTGACTCGCCGCAGGCATTTGCCGACTTCGGCGCAGCGTCTCAATCGCGGACAACAGGGGTGTCGTCCCGGCCCCCCCATTCTGCCCAGGAGCCATCGTAAACAGCATGGTCAGTGTGACCGATCAGGTCCAGGCCAAGCAGCAATGCAGCCGCCGAAACGCCCGAGCCGCAGGTGGTGATCACGGGTAGCTGGAGATCGAGACCAGCTGCCTTGAACAGTTGGCGCAGCAGGGACGGGTTTTTGAAGGTGCCATCTGGGCTTAGCAGTTCGGTAAATGGTAGATTGAGGGCGCCTGGCATGTGTCCCGACCGGAGGCCTGCCCGGGGCTCGGCCGACTGACCCGTGAAACGTGCTGTGGACCGGGCATCGATAACCTGGGTGCTGTTATCATCGAGCGCCTGGCGAACCTGGTTGAGGGAGCTCACCAGTCCGGGATTAAACTCGGCGTAGTAATGACCCTCGGGGCGACTGACCGGGGCGTGGCCAAGTTTGCCCCCGTGGGATTTCCATCGCGGCAGGCCGCCATCCAACACAGTGATCCGCTGATGGCCGAACAGTCGGAACATCCACCAGGCCCGGCAGGCCCCCATCATCCGGCCTTCGTCATAGCAGACAATGCGATCGCTGTTGCTTACGCCAAGTGCTGCGACCATTTTGCCGAAGACGCTCGCTGATGGCAGCATATGAGGCAATGGATTGGCATGATCGCTGATTGCATCGATGTCAAAAAATACCGCGCCTGGCAAGTGCTCCAGTAGATATTCCTGATGCGCATCGCGGCCTTCTGTGGGCAGGAAAAAGCGCGCATCGAGCAACAGCGGGGAATTTTTCCGGAGCATCTCGTTCAGTTCGCCGACGGTGGTCAGAACGGATGTCGGTTCGGTAGCCAAGGCCAGTCTCCGTCGCTACGATAGAATATTGTCTAACGGTTTATTCTAGCGCTGGAGCGCGCCTGTTGCGAAACTTCGGAGACCCCAAGCCTATGCAAATTGTTTGTCTCGATCTGGAGGGGGTGCTGATTCCCGAAATCTGGGTTGGCGTCGCCCGACAGACCGGTATCGATGAACTGGGCCTCACCACACGTGATATTCCAGACTACGATGAACTCATGCAGCGCCGTCTCGCGCTGCTGGAACGCCATGAACTCGGGATCGACGATATCCAGGCCGTGATCGGCGAGCTTGAGCCACTGCCGGGGGCGGTGTTGTTTCTGGATCAGCTGCGCGAGCGCTACCAAGTCATCATCCTGTCGGATACATTTTACGAGTTTGCCCGACCGTTGCTGCCTCAGTTACATTGGCCGACATTGTTCTGTCATCGGCTTGAGGTTAGCGAAACGGGGCGCATTACCGGCTACCGCCTGCGGCAGCGTGATCCTAAGCGGCAGGCTGTAAAAGCCCTGCAGAGCCTCAATTTCAGTGTGGCTGCGGCCGGTGACTCGTACAATGATGTTAGTATGCTGGCTCAAGCCGAGGCTGGTGTGTTATTCCGTCCGCCAGCTCGGGTTTGCGAGGAGTTTCCGCATTTTCCGGTGGCTCGGACATACCCTGAACTGCTCATGGAACTGGAGACGGCGTTGCGGCATGGCTAGCCGTGGGCGCCATTTTCCAGGAAGATCGATTGTCAGTATACTGATGAGCTGTTATGCCGGTTTATCCAAAAAGCTAACAAATCAACTGAGGTGCCAAGGTGAATCGACAAGACAAGGCATTCATGACCGTGTTTACGGCGGTCATCGGTATGCTGGCGGGGGTGGGGCTGGTCATCTTAGTCATTGCCCGTATCGTTTCGGGCACTGCAGACCGGGGGTACGACCGCAGCGAGCAGATAACGGCGGCTACTGCTGAACGGCTCAAGCCGGTCGGCCAGGTGGTCGTGGCCGGCTCGAAGGAAGCCAAAGCCGAACAGGCCCAGAGTTCCCAAAAGACGGCCGCCACCGGTGACGGTGGCAGTATGACCGGCGAGCAAGTGTATAAGAAGGTGTGTTCGGCTTGTCATGCTGTTGGCGCTCTCGGCTCGCCCAAGTTTGGTGACAAGGCTGCCTGGGAGCCGCGTTACAAACAAGGTCTGAACACGTTACTTGACCATGCACTGCATGGATACAAGAAAATGCCGGCCAAGGGTGGGCACCCGAGCCTGACGAAGCAGAATGTGCACGATGCCATTGTTTACATGCTGAGTCATTCGGGAATCAAAGTGCCTCAGTCCACTGAGGGAGGGCAGGCGTCCGCGTCGGCAAGCGGTTCGGCGGCGTCAAGCAAGCAAGCCTCCAGTGGGGGGCAGACATCACAGAGTGGATCGGGGGCGGCCCAGAACGCGTCGTCTCAGCAGGCGGGGAGCGGCAGCACGACGTCAGCGGCATCCGCCGGTCAGACGAACGCCCAAAGCGGTGCTACAAAACCCACTGGAAACGGTACGGCGACCGCTGGTGGTTCTGCTGGCTTCAATATTCCCGCGAACATAGATCTGGCAAAAGGCAAGACGACATACCAGCATGTTTGTATTGCCTGCCACGGAACGGGGGTCGCAGGAGCACCTAAGTTCGGGGATAAGACAGCGTGGGATCCGCGAATCGCAAAGGGTTGGGACACACTGGCGCAGCACGCGTTGCACGGCTTTAAAGGCATGCCACCAAAAGGCGGTCGTCCTGATCTGCCAGATCAGCAGATCCTGGATGCAATGGCGTACATGACCAGTCATTCGAAGTAGTCCTGCACAGGGTTGCTATGGATGGAAGCCCGGTTCCGCAGCCGGGCCTTTTATTTACGTGCTTAATATATCATCATCATAACATCAAAAAATTAGCAGCCCTGTACGACCGCTAATTAGGAAACAATTATAGGTACCCACTGGGGGGGGCAGCCTAAATGGCCCGAACTGGCATACACCGGTATTATATCATCATCATTATAAGCCACACTGCCCAACCCAATCACGCGCGAACTGCCACGCAACGCGGCCGCTACGGGAACCTCGTGTCAGGGCCCACTGCAGTGCCGCCCGGTGCATATCGGGATTGAGTTCGCCGACCTGACCGAGTTCACGCAGCCAATGACTGACAATGGCAAGATAATCGTCCTGACTGAATGGATGGAAGGAAAGCCACAGACCGAAGCGCTCCGAAAGGGAGACTTTTTCTTCCACTGCTTCGCCGTGGTGTAGTTCCCCCTCGACGATGCGTGAATCCTGGTTTTCCGACATGTATTCCGGTAAGAGATGGCGCCGATTCGACGTTGCATAGAGTAGTACGTTGTCCGGAGTAGCGCTTACCGAACCATCCAGAATTGCTTTTAGCGCCTTATAACTCGCGTCATCGGCTTCGAACGACAAGTCATCACAATACAGTAGAAAGTATTCAGGGCGGTCGGCAACTTTATCGACGATATCCATCATGTGTACAAGATCATTCTTATCGACCTCGATCAATCGCAGACCGTTAGCGCTGTGCTCATTCAGAAGCGCCTTGATAAGCGATGACTTGCCGGTACCTCGCGGCCCCCAGAGCAGCACATTGTTAGCGGGTAAACCAGCCAGAAATTGGCGCGTATTGCGGTCAATCACAAGTTTCTGACGATCTATGCGCTGGAGGTCCGACAGACGAAGCCGGTGCGGGTGCCGGATTGGGTGTAGATAACCGCGTTGCAAATGGTGACGCCAGCGGAACGCCTGGTGCGCACTCAAATCAGCGACCTCCGGTGCTTCCGGGAGGATGGCCTCGATGCGATCGAGGACCTGTTCGGCGCGCCGAAGCAGGGTAGTAATATCGGGCATAAATCCTCTGGTCAAAGGTCTGCGGAAGGTTGGGGATTGTAGCTTGTCCGCAAGCCGCACAATAGTCGGCTAATGGGTTAAGGTATATCAACCCACTGTAGTTTATGGCGCTGTCCCTGGAACCGGTACCTCACGATGGAAAGTCCATCGGCGGAATCTTTTCCGGTGGAATATCGTCATGAAGGGGTACCTGATTAGCCCCGAAGCTCAGCGGCCAGTCTCATGTTTTGAGACAGCACGATGGGACAATGAGGCCACGTTCACCGAGGATCGCGAGCATGGCTATCAACCCCGTCCAGTTTCAACCCGGCCTGTCGATGGCGGGTTTCATTGAACGCTATGGCACCGAAGCCAAATGTTACCGCGCCCTGTACAAGACGCGCTGGCCGCACGGCTTTCGTTGCCCGAGGTGTGGCCAGCGGCCGCGCTCGCGGTTTCGGCGTGGCGGGCGGGTGTATTACCAATGCCGCTCGTGCCGACACCAGAGCACGCTGATCAGTGGCACCTTGATGGCCGGCACCAAGCTGCCGTTGACGACCTGGTATCTGGCGCTGTATCTGTTGACCACGACCAAGACCAACCTCTCGGCGCTGGAGTTGATGCGCCACCTCGGGATTAACTACAAGGCCGCCTGGCGGATCAAGCACAAGGTGATGCAGGCGATGCAGGAACGGGAACGCACACGTCGTCTCGAAGGCTTTATACAGATCGATGACGCCTACCTCGGTGGCGAGCGCAACGGCGGCAAGCGCGGCCGGGGCTCGGAGAACAAGCAACCGTTCGTGGTGGCGGTGGAGACCGACGCTGACCTGCAACACCCCCGCTTCGCGGTGATCGAGCCGGTTCGCGCGTTCGACAACGCCTCGCTCAACGATTGGGTACAACGGCGTCTGGCGGCTCCGGCGGAGGTCTACTCCGACGGACTGGCCTGCTTTGGCCGCGTCGTCGAGGCGGGTCATGCCCATACGGTGCTCAAAACCGGCGGCGGGCGCGCGGCGACCGAGGTGAGCGGTGCGCGCTGGGTCAATATCGTACTGGGTAACCTCAAGCGCGCGATCAGCGGACGTTACCACGCCTTCAAACAGGCCAAGTACGCGCGGCGCTATCTGGCCGAGGCGGCTTATCGATTCAACCGCCGATTTCGCTTGGCCGCGATGCTGCCGCGACTGGCACGGGCGATAATGCTGTGTGCGCCTTGCCCGGAGCGGCGATTGCGCTTGGCAAGCAACTTTTAGGGCTGAGGATGAGGGCTAATCAGGAAGGGGTATCTGAAAAATGTCACCGCCAGCGATCTGGCATTTGCAGGCGGATGGTTCCACAGCGGCGACCTCATCATCTCGGGTGGGGAAAACATCTCCACAATTCAGATAGAAGACCTCTTATATCATCATCAGATAGTGTTAAAAGCTACAGTATTAGCCCAACCCAATGAAAAATCGGCTGAAACACCTTCTGCGTTCACCATCCCACCAGCAAGTTACGAGTTATGGTGATTTCTGGTGTACGGCGTAGGGAGAGAGGGGTGGCGTATCCTGTTGGCTGATCACCGCCAAGATCACAGCCAACAGAGGTGGATACGCCATGTCAGAGTCTACGCTGAGTGTTCTTTCACAACCACAGATAGAGGAAGCCGATCCGCTGCACGCGCTACTGCGCGAGGGTGCCCGGGAATTGATCGCCAAGGCGGTGGAGGCCGAGTTGGCAGGGTTTCTGGAGGCCTTTAGCGAGCAGCGGCTCGAGGACGGGCGCCGCGCGGTGGTGCGCAACGGCCATCTGCCCAAGCGTACGGTGCAAACCGGGATTGGCGAGGTTGCGGTGCGGGTGCCGAAGGTGCGCGACCGCAGCGGTGGCGGGGCAGTGTTCCGCTCCGAGCTATTGCCGCCATACCTCAAGCGCGCCCGTAGCGTCGAGGAGCTGATCCCATGGCTGTACCTCAAGGGGATATCGACCGGCGACTACCAAGAGGCGCTGTCGGCGCTGCTCGGGGATCAGGCCCGGGGGCTGTCGGCGAACACCGTCTGGCGGCTCAAGCAGCGCTGGCTCGACGAGCATCAGGCGTGGTGCGAACGTGACCTCAGCGATCGGCGCTACGTCTACTGGTGGGCCGACGGCGTCTACAGCAACGTGCGTCTGGACGACCGGCTGTGCCTGCTGGTGATCATCGGCGTCACCGAGCACGGGCGCAAGGAGCTGATCGCGGTCGAGGATGGCTATCGCGAGTCACGGGCGAGCTGGGTTGAGTTGCTCACAGGGCTGCGTGAGCGGGGCCTGAGCCAGGGGCCGAAGCTGGCCGTCGGTGACGGTGCGCTGGGCTTCTGGAAGGCGCTGCACACGCTCTACCCCGACACGGCCCACCAGCGTTGCTGGGTGCACAAGACGGCCAATGTGCTGAACAAACTGCCCAAGTCCGTGCAACCCAAGGTCAAGGCCGCACTGCACGAGATCTGGATGGCCGAGACCCGTGAGGACGCGCACAAGGCCTTTGAGCGCACGCTGAAGCGCTTCCAGGCCAAGTACCCCCAGGCCATGGACTGCCTGGCCAAGGACCGGGATGTGCTGCTGGCCTTCTACGACTATCCGGCCGAGCACTGGGTGCACATCCGCACCACCAACCCGATCGAGTCGACCTTCGCCACGGTCCGCCTGCGCACCCGGCGCTCGCGCAACTGCGGCTCACGTCGAGACCACCCTGGCGATGGTCTTCAAGCTGCTTCAGAGCGCCCAGAAGCGCTGGAAGCGCATCAAGGGATTCAGGAAACTGGAACTGGTCGTCAACAACGTCCGGTTCCGAACGGAGAGCAAGTCAACGATCAGTCAGACAGCGTCGCCGCCTGAGCGGCTGTACACCAGATTTGACAATAACTCGCAAGTTACCAAAACACATCAGCCGATGAGTTGATCAAATACTGTCGGGATAACCTGGCGCATTTCAAAGCACCGCGGAAAATTGTTTATATCTTGCGCGCCCGAGCGCGGGAAGCTATTGCTGATAGCTAGCACGATTGAAACAAAGCGGACTTCGCGGAAAGCAGGGCAGTATGAAGTGGTCTAATCCTACCGGACACCTCGCTAAGGTGATACTACTACCGAGCGAGGTGAAACATGACGACAGAGAGAAAGCGGCGGAAATTCACGCCCAAGTTCAAGAAGGATGCGGTGGCGCTGGTTACCGAGCAGGGTTACTCGATAGCGAAGGCTGCCCAGGCCGTCGACACCAGGGAGAACAACCTGCGGCACTGGAAGAAGGAACTGGAGCAGGAGGCCAGCGGGGAAAGGCTGAACGCTGACGAACGTGCTGAGCTGGCCCGTCTGAGGCGGGAAGTGAAAGAGCTGCGCATGGAGAAAGAAATCCTAAAAGGCAGCGCCTTCTTTGCGAGAGATCAGCTGATGAACAAGCTGGGCCTGGTGGTGAAGAGGAAGAAAAGGTTCGTCCTGACGACGGACAGCAAGCACGCGCTGGCGGTGGCAGAGAACGTGTTGAACCGGAATTTCACACCGCCGGAGAAGAACCGAGTGTGGACAACCGACATCACCTATATCTGGACGATGCAGGGCCGGGTCTACCTGGCGGTGGTGATCGACCGGTATTCGCGCCGGGTCGTTGGCTGGGGACTGGATCGTCGCATGGAAACGGCGCTGGTCACCCAGCATCGATGATGGCGATCAATCTGCGCAATCCGTCAGAGGGGCTGCTGCACCATTCTGACCGGGGCAGTCAGTACGCCAGTCATGCCTACCAAGCACTGCTACGCCAGCACGGCATGGCGTGCTCGATGAGCCGCAAGGGGAATTGCTGGGACAACGCGCCAACAGAGCGCTTCTTCAGCAGCCTCAAGCGCGAATGGCTGACCGGGAATGTCTACCCGACAAGGCAAGGCGCTGTGGCGGATGTGAGAGCCTACATCGCGTACTACAACTCACGCCGCCTGCATACCACGCTAGGCGATTGGACACCCATCGAATTTGAGCAATGTGCTTAGCTGGGTGTCCGGTTCGGGATTGACCACAACATTAGCCGGACGGTGGTACCTAGAGTTCAGCAAGGTTAAGAGCATTAGCCGTCAGCGTAGACCAGCAGAGAACGATAGGAGGTAAATCCTAGCTTAAATCATAATTCATGATAATAGCCGTTATCTTGAATTTTAGTAGCTTTTACGTATTACGTGTAACATTATATGTTGGACTAGCTTGTTACCGATCTGACACCTGTTTGTGGTATATACGGGCATGCACACGACAACTAACGGTACGTGTTATCCATGCAGCTCGTTCCCCGGTCGCTAGATCAGCTCCATATTCCCGGTAATCTCGATGGTCGCGAAGGCAGCAATCGCGCCTCCTTCGGGACAGCACGCCAGATTGCCGCAGACAATGATCTTGCCGCCATTCAAACGTGGCTGGATGAATTTGGCGACTCTCCACAGACTCAACGCCACTACCGTAAAGAGGTAGAGCGCCTGTTGCTGTGGTCATTGCTTGAGCGTGGCAAGCCCTTATCTAGCCTGACCCGTGAGGATTGTCAGGCGTATGAAGCATTCCTACGCGATCCGCAACCACGAGCCCGCTGGTGTGGGCCCAAGGCACCGCGATTCAGCCCTGAGTGGCGGCCATTCCAAGGGCCCCTCGGCGCCAGTTCGCGCCGCACCGCGTTACTGATCATTAATTCATTGTTTACGTATCTGGTAAAGGCCGGCTATCTTGGCGGTAATCCGCTTGCTCTAATAAAACGGCGCAATCGCGGCGGGAATGTCCAGTTAGGTGTTGAACGTTATTTGGAGCATGACCAGTGGTCGGTTTTGCTCGACACAGTGGATCACTTACCGCGTGAAAGCGACAAGGACGTCCGTCAGTATGAGCGGGCACGCTTTCTGCTGGCGCTGTTATATTTGCTTGGACCCCGGGTTAGTGAAATCGCTAATCACGGCATGAATAGCTTTATTCAGGTTCGTGGTCGTTGGTGGTGGCACGTCACCGGCAAAGGGGCGAAAACAGCCCGTGTTCCTGTAAATAAGGATATGGTTGCTGCCCTGCAGCGTTACCGTCGCTTTTACGGGCTGACTCCTATGCCCCACCCTGATGAGGAGACCTCGTTGATACTGAACCTGCGGGGTAGCAGCGGCATCAGCGACAACATGATTTATCGGATCGTCAAGGACCTCGTGTGCAAGGCCGCCCGTCGTTTGGAAGACTCGGATCCTTACCAGGCTGACAAACTGCGCCGCGCATCGACGCACTGGTTGCGGCACACTAGCATTACGCATCAAGCAGACGCCGGGATAAATCTGCGTTATCTGCAACGTTCGGCGCGACACGCCAAACTCGATACCACCGGTCTTTATTTACACACCGAAGATGCGCGCTGGCACGAACAGATGGAACGTCACCGACTTCAGTCTTCCGACCGTGACGACGAGGATAATCAGGGACAATGAAAATACAGCAGTTGCGATACTTTACCGCCATCGTAAGCCATGACCTGAACATGTCGGCGGCAGCGGAAGCACTTTATACGTCTCAGCCCGGAATTAGCAAACAAATCCGATTACTCGAAGATGAATTAGGCGTTGAGCTGTTTATTCGCAGCGGCAAGCACTTAACAGGTCTCACGGACGCCGGCGAGGAGATCCTTAATGCGGCGCAGGAGCTTTTGCAGCAAACCCGCAACATCAAAACGCTGGCTGCAGAGTATCTGGAACAGGAACGTGGCAGCCTCAGTATAGCTACGACACATACCCAGGCGCGTTATGCATTGCCTTCGGTTGTGCAGCGCTTTCGCGCCAGGTACCCCAATGTCAGTCTGCAGCTGCATCAGGGGTCGCCAATGCAGATCGCTGAAATGGCCGTTTCTGGTCAAGTTGAGTTTGCAATTGCCACGGAGGCTCTCGAATTGTTCGATGATTTGGTGATGATGCCTTGTTACCGCTGGAACCGATCCATAATCGCTCCGCATGATCATCCTATCGCTGCGTTGTCGAGACCGACGCTCGATGACGTCGCTTCGCATCCACTCGTTACATACGTTTTCGGTTTCACAGGTCGCTCGCAGCTCGATGATGCCTTCCACAAGGCTCATTTACAGCCCCAAGTGGTGTTTACCGCAACTGATGCCGATGTGATTAAAACATATGTGCGTTTAAGGCTGGGTATCGGAATTATCGCTCGAATGGCACATGATCCAGTTGTCGACCAAGACCTTTGTGCGATTGACGCTAGCCATCTGTTTACACCTAGTGTCACTAAAATCGGGTTTCGTCGCGGGACTTACCTAAGAGGTTATATGTATGATTTCATTGAATGTTTTTCGCCTCATTTGACGGCTTCGGTAGTGGGTTCTTTTCAGCGTGGGATAGCTGGAGAGTTTGTGATTTGCCTGTTTTATAATGATGATGATATAAATATAATATGATAAGCGATCCCTCTACCCTGCGTATTTCTCTCCTTGAAACCTTCAATGAACTTGATGAGAAACTCCGCTATTTCTGTTCATGTCTACGCCATGACACATCGCCCCTCTGGATCTCGCGTTCTGAGATAGAAATCGATGCGGGCATTGACATGCGCAGCAAGGCAGTTCGTCTGTTTCAGACCTTATGGTATGAAGACGGCCAGGATGGTCGCGAGACACTAACCTGCCTGGGTTGATAGGTACCAATGCTGAAACGCTGACTAGCGCGACCGCGTTAAACGAAAGCAAGGATGCCTTCAAGGCAGCGGTCATTGCACTGAAAACCCTGCGCAAGTCGGCCGCCGATTCGCTGCTTACTGAACTGGTACACAAGCGCGACTCCGGGGTCAGCCAGGCCATGCGGCGGATGGGTACGGCCCGTCTCAATTTAAAGCAGGCCTACCGGCATGTTCCACTACTGGAGACTCGTCCCATTAAAGTTGGCTTCACCTGGTCAAAACAGGGTCGAACTATACAGCGTGTCAGCGTGGCCGAGGTGCGCCGGTTACTAGAACGGCGCACAGAAACGCCACAAACCCGGCAGGAACTGGAACGCCTATCGCGGGTACCAACCGACGAACCATTGGCTCGAGTGCGACCGGTATGCCCGCATCTGCGCGCCAATGTAGCGTTTAATGACAACGTCCGCCCTGTCCGCCGCCTGGTACAAACCCCGCTACCTTTGCTGGTCCCGCTACGCCCCGGCGAACCGCTTCCGAACTTTGTACCGATTCCGCCCCAGCCCACAGGTGCAAGCCGCCTGCGGCGCTCCGACGTACGCTTGGAAGATGACGTGTTTTTACCTCTGTTGCAGGTGTTTCGCTACCGTGAGGTGTATCGTTAAACCAAGATGATGATATAAGCCTCAAAATACTTTGTTGACCGGCTCGATAAGTGTCTGCCCACCCAGATAATTTTGCAAAACCTCGGGCACTCTGATTCGACCCGACTCATCCTGATAGTTCTCCAACACGGCGACCATGGTACGCCCTACTGCCAACCCGGATCCGTTCAATGTATGTACCAATTCTGGCTTGCCCGTCTCCGGGTTACGCCAGCGCGCTTGTAGTCGCCGGGCCTGAAACGACTCGCAGTTACTGCATGACGAGAGATTTCCCGATACTTATCCTGGCCCGGCAACCACACTTCGATATCATAGGTCTTAGCCGCGGCAAACCCGACATCTCCAGTGCACAGCATGACGACCCTATATGGCAACTTGAGTTGCTGCAGCACCCTTTCTGCGTGCGCAGTCAGCTGCTCCAAAGCCTCATAGGAATGCTCCGGTCGCGTCACATGCACCAGCTCGACTTTTTCGAATTGGTGCTGGCGAATCATACCCCGGACGTCTTTGCCGTATGATCCTGCCTCACTGCGGAAACACGCCGTGTGACTGACAAACCGCAGTGGCAATTGTTCAGCATCGAGAATCACGTCACGAACCATGTTGGTAACAGGTACTTCAGCCGTAGGAATCAGGTAATACGGGAGATCGCCCGCGATACCAAACAGGTCTTCCTCGAATTTCGGTAGCTGGCCGGTGCCCTGCAACGTGTCGGCGTTGACAATGAACGGCACCATGATTTCGCGGTAGCCGTGTTCATTGACATGAAGGTCAAGCATAAATTGCGCCAGCGCACGATGCAGCCTGGCCAAGGCACCGTGAATCACCACAAACCGGGAGCCGGTCAGCTTCGCGGCGGCATCAAACGCCAGTAAACCTTGCCCCAGCGCGATGTGGTCACGCGCTGGAAAATCAAATTCTGCTGGCTTGCCCCAGCGTCGTACCTCTTTGTTGTCGTTCTCATCGTTGCCAACTGGCACACTATCGTGTGTCAGATTCGGAATGCCGAGCTGAATGTCGTCGAGATGAGTCTGCACCGATGACAGTTTCTGCTCGAGCCCTGCAAGCTCATCGCCCAGCGCAGCAACCTGCGCGCGCAGTAGGTCAATATCCTTCCCTGCGGCTTTGGCCTGGCCAATAAGCTTGGATCGGGTATTACGTTCGCCCCGCAACTGCTCCGTCCTAACCTGCAGGTCTTTCCGTTGCTGCTCCAACTCCGTCAAACTGGACGTGTCCAGTTTAAATCCACGCAAGGCCAACCTCGCGGCCGTGGTTTCGATATCTTGCCGCAATAATCTGGGATCGAGCATGAGTATGATTCGTCTTTGAAGGGTTACAGTTCGTTACGAGAATTCCGCCTGGAGTATTTACGACGTCAGCGGCCTATCGTGAATTAAGATGATGATATAATTTACACCCGATTTACGCTCCCGGCCCGTCATCAAGCGCTCTCAGGAAAGCTAACTTGGCCTTAATTTTCTTTTCCAACCCTCGCTCCACCGGCTGGTAGTAAATTCGTTCACCCAGTTCGTCTGGGAAATAGCGTTCGCCTGCGGCAAAACCATGGGGTTCATCGTGTGCATAGCGGTAAGCATGACCATAGCCCAGATCCTTCAACAGACGAGTCGGGGCATTGCGCAGATGAGGCGGAACTTCCAGACTACCGCCCTCTCTGGCGTCTCTCTGGGACGCTTTGAATGCCTTATAAGTGGCATTACTCTTGGCCGCACACGCCATATAGGCAACCGCCTGTGCCAGCGCCAACTCGCCCTCTGGGCTACCCAACCGGGCATAAGCCTCCCATGCGTTGAGCGCCAACTGCAGTGCCCTCGGGTCAGCATTCCCAATGTCTTCCGAGGCGATCCGCACCAATCGCCGGGCCAGATAATACGGATCAACACCCCCGTCCAGCATACGGGCAAGCCAGTATAAGGCTGCATCGGGACTGCTACCCCGAACCGCTTTGTGCAACGCCGAAATCTGGTCGTAGAAAATATCCCCGCCCTTATCGAAACGACGTATCGAACCGCCGATCGCCTCACGGACTGCGGCTGCCGGCTCGCTGCCTGCCGCCACAAGACCCGACACCAGTTCGAGCAATGTCAGCAAACGCCGGCCATCACCGTCAGCCGCCTGACTCAGCTGGTCTTTCATGCTCGTATCCAACGCCAGTGGCTCGAGTTCTGGCACCCGATCACAGGCCCGTTCCAGCAGCGCCAAAAGATCGCCCGTGCTCAAACTGCGCAAAACATAGACCCGCACTCGGGACAGCAAGGCATTGTTGAGTGCAAAGCTAGGGTTTTCTGTTGTGGCCCCAACGAACACGATTGTACCGTCTTCGATGTAGGGCAGAAATGCATCCTGCTGCGACTTGTTGAAGCGGTGAACCTCATCGATGAAGAGCACACTGCGACGCTGATCTCTCTGCCACACGTCCCGCGCTTTATCGACTGCCGCACGCACTTCGCGCACCCCGGCCATCACGGCGGAAAGACTCATAAACTCGAGCCCCGTGCCAGCCAACAGGCGGGCCAGAGTGGTTTTTCCGGTACCTGGTGGCCCCCATAACACCATCGAGTGCGGCGACCCAGCAATGAGTGCTTGATGTAATGGTTTACCCGGTGCCAGCAGATGCTGTTGACCGATCACTTCCGCCCCACTGCGAGGTCGGAGACGATCCGCTAGCGGCCGTGGCGCAGACTCCTCTGTGTTCACTGACCTTTACCGATGACGTCGACACCCGGCGGCGGCGTAAACTCGAACAGATCCGGGTTGAGATCCGGATTGCGTTTGAGGTGGCTGAGTGCGATCCGGGTACGCCGATTCAACGCATCGTCCATTTCCAGCACCCGCAACTCACCGTCCGCAAACCCCAGACGCAGTGCCTGCACTTGCTGCTGCGCCTCCCTGGGCCGGAGCTGATACCAGGTAAGCTGGCCTTGGGCCGGCAGCATGTGGATAGCGAACACCTTGGACAGTCCTTCCGATCCACTCAATAGTGCCAGCGGCGTTGCGCCGAGCGCCTTGCTTAAGGGTTCCACCGTAATCTGCTGCAGGCTTTTGTCGTATAGCCAGACCTGTTTGCCGTCGGCGATCACCAGTTGCGGATATGGTTTCCGATACTCCCAGCGAAACCGTCGTGGACGTTCCATGTACATGTGTCCGGAAGCCCGCTCCACCACCTTGCCATGGCCATCGTAGACGGTCTGGGCGAAATCCGCACTGAGCGCCTTGAGGCCGGCAAAGTACTGCTGGAGTTGGGCCACGTCCGCGTGTGCCGGAGCCAATCCCAACACAGCCAGCGCGATCAGCCACAGTGTTCGCATCATGCATCAGACCTCGGGTGGTGGTGGTGCCAGCACTTCACGGCTCCCATTTGGCTGCAGCGCACCTACAATGCCGGCCGACTCCATCTCCTCGATCATTCGCGCTGCCCGGTTGTAACCAATCTTCAAACGCCGTTGCACACCTGAGATGGAGGCTTTTCGGGTTTCCGTCACAATCCGCACGGCCTGGTCATACAATGGGTCAATATCACTGCTGCTGTCACCACCCCCAATAAACGCAGCAACGCTTTCGGGCACATCCACCGGTTCTTGCAGTATATCCTCGATGTAATCGGGCGATCCCACCTGCTTGAGGTATTCGACGACCCGATTGACCTCATGATCATCGACAAACGCACCGTGCACTCGTTGCGGTATGCCACTACCCGGCGGCTGAAACAGCATGTCGCCATGGCCCAGCAGATTCTCGGCGCCCGACTGGTCCAGAATCGTGCGCGAATCGACCTTGGATGACACCTGAAATGCAATGCGGGTCGGGATATTAGCCTTGATAAGCCCGGTGATCACATCGACCGACGGGCGCTGGGTCGCGAGAATCAAGTGGATACCGGATGCCCGCGCCTTTTGTGCCAGCCGCGCGATCAATTCCTCCACCTTTTTGCCAACAATCATCATCATGTCGGCGAGTTCGTCGATCACCACCACGATCATCGGCAACGGCTGCAGCAGCGGCGGCACCTCGTCCAAACCGGTCTCAGCCGGCTTGTACAGCGGATCCGCGAGTGGCTCACCCGCTTCCACCGCAGCTTTTACCTGGCGGTTAAAACCAGCCACATTGCGCACCTTGAGCGCCGCCATGAGACGGTAGCGCCGCTCCATCTCGGCCACACACCAGCGCAATGCGTTGGCAGCCTCTTTCATATCGGTAACCACCGGCGCCAGCAAGTGCGGGATATCTTCGTAAACCGACAATTCCAGCATCTTCGGATCGATGAGTATCAATCGCACCTGCTCAGGCGTCGCCTTGTAAAGCATGCTCAACAGCATGGCATTGATGGCCACCGACTTGCCCGAGCCCGTGGTACCGGCTACCAGCAGATGCGGCATCTTGGCCAAATTGGCCACCACCGGGCGGCCACCGATATCTTTGCCCAGCGACAAGGTCAATGATGCGCTCGCGGTCTGGTAGACCGGCGAGGTCAGGATCTCGCTCAGATAAACGATCTGGCGGCGCTGATTGGGGATTTCCAACCCCATCACCGACTTGCCCGGTATTACTTCGACCACCCGCACGCTCATGACTGACAGACCGCGCGCCAGGTCTTTAGCCAGGTTACTGATCTGGCTCACCTTAACACCCGGGGCCGGCTCGACCTCAAACCGGGTGATTACCGGCCCCGGCTCGATCCCCACAACCTTCACCTCGACGCCGAAATCGCGCAGCAGCTTTTCCAGACGCCGGGACATAACCTCAAGGTCCTCGCTCGAATAGCCCTCTTCCTCAGCCGCCACGGCATCCAGCAGCTCCAATGGCGGCAACGGGTATTCTTCGGTCGCACGCGGAGCCGGCACCGAGGGCCGCTTCTGGCTACGCTCCACCCTGACCACCGCGGCTCCATCAAACTCGGCTGTTGCGTCTTTTGATGCCAGCGAGTCTACCGTTCGCAGCAGCGCTGGCTGACGGGCGCTAAGCGGCGTCGTAGGTTCACCGGATCGCGCCACAACCTCCTCCTCCGCCACCAACACATCATCCTCCAGTTCATCATCGGCCACGATACCACCTCGCGACGCCGCGGCCTGGGCGCTGTCCCTATCAGACTGGACGCCGACCACCGGCTCGATACGCTCGCGCCGGCCATGTCCGGATCCTCCGAACGTCAGCGGCTCAAGCTCTGGTTCCGGCGCGGCTCCGGCAACAGGTTCAGGTGCCGACGTGGGTATTGGCGCTACTGGTTCGACGGCACGGGGTTGCGGTGCTGTTGTAGCGCCTTCCGGCGACGGCTCTTGCACGGCGGAACGACGCCAGTGCTGCCACAGATGCGCTAAACGTGCGGGTACATGGATCGTTTGTGTGGCGATAATGGCGCCCACTTTCAACGCCAGCCGCCCCAAAACGTCGAGTATCGAGGCCCACGAGAAACCGGTCGCCAGGGTGAACCCGGCCACGAACAACATCAGCAGAAACCCGCTGCCACCGATGATACCAAAGCCCTTGGTCAGCACCCGGCTTACGCCGATGCCAATAATCCCGCCGCCACTGGCGGCAGTGCTGACCGGTTCCACAAACAATGCAGTCAGACCACAGGCGGCCGTCAGTGTCACACCGATGCCCAACACCCGAAACAGCACAACCTCGCCGTCTAGCATCAGTGGCTGTGCATCCGTGATGCGCCACGCCAGCAGGACCAGCGCGGGTGGCAACAGGTAGGCTGCGTAGCCGAAAAAGTACAGCAAGATATCAGCACCCAGCGCCCCGATGATGCCACCGTAGTTCCGCACCGCACCGCCGCCACCGGTATGGGTCCAGGCCGGATCCGACATGTGGTACGAGATCAGCGCCATCAGCAGAAACGCAGCCGCACCAATCAACAGCACGAAGGCGCTTTCCTGCAGCCCATGCTTGGCATGATGCAACAGCGTACTACTCAGGCTGGAATCGGACTTGCGTGATGCTTGGGCCAATGACTTGCAACCTCCCCGGCAAACTTCGATCATTATTGTAAGTGTACAGTCTTGGGGATTGAAACAAGCGATTCCCGGGATTCCTGATATTCTCTGTCTTGACCGACCGATTGTCGAACTATGCAAACGACGGTTATCTCTGACCTGAGCGCGGTACCGGCTCACCACTGGGATGCGCTGATCAACGACGGCTACCCGTTTCTGCAGCACGCGTTCCTGCATGCGCTGGAGGCCGAGAACTGTCTCGGGGATCGTAGCGGCTGGTACCCGAACCATATACTGTGCCATAACGAAGACGGCCGTCTGGTGGGTGCGCTACCCCTCTATCTGAAGGATAATTCGTTCGGCGAATTCGTGTTTGACTGGAGCTGGGCCGATGCCTACCAACGTCACGGTCTGGACTATTACCCGAAACTGGTCAGCGCCATCCCCTTCACACCCGCCACCGGGGTTCGGTTGCTGATCGATCCGCGAGCAAGCCGCGAGCGTGTTGCGGAAGCACTGATCAAGCGTGCCATGCTGCTGGCGCAAGAACTGGACTGTTCATCACTGCACTGGCTGTTTACCGTACCGGCGGATCAGGATCAGCTTAGCCACGCAGGATGTATAACCCGCGTTGGCTGCCAGTTTCACTGGCACAATGCGGGTTACCGTGAATTCGGGGACTATCTTGCCGCACTAACCGCCAAGAAGCGCAAGAATATACGCCACGAACGCCGCCAGGCGCACTCCACCGGGTTAACCATGCGGCTTCTGACCGGCACCATGATAGGAGACACCGAATGGCGTGCCTTCCACGAATTCTATCGCAGCACATTTCACAAGCGCGGCAACTTCCCGGCCTTGACCCTGGGCTTTTTCAAGCGTATCGGTGCCACACTGGGTGACCGGGTGATTCTGGTGCTGGCCGAACAGGACCAACAGCCGGTAGCGGGCGCGCTAAGCTACGCCAGTGACACGACGCTTTATGGGCGCCATTGGGGTTGCCTGGCCGAGTACGACAGCCTGCACTTCGAACTGTGTTACTACCAGGGCATCGAATACTGCATCCGCCAAGGCCTGCAACGCTTTGAGCCTGGCGCCCAAGGTGAACACAAAATCTGGCGTGGTTTTCTACCGACTCTGACCTACTCAGCACACTGGCTGATTCACCCCGCCTTCCACAACGCAGTCGCCGATTACCTGGCGCAGGAAACCCCAGCGGTGCAGGCCTACGCGCGCGAACTGGCCAGCCATTCACCGTATCGCCAAAACGCGGATAGTGCCCAATGACACTGCCCTGGCTCGACCCGAATGACGCCAGCCAACCGTTCCCCCATCCGCGGCTGGCATTATCAGAACCAAATGGCCTCCTGGCGGCAGGTGGCTGCCTCAGCCCGAGCCGTTTACTGCAGGCCTATAGTCAGGGCGTCTTCCCCTGGTACGACGATGATACGCCAATTCTGTGGTGGTCCCCCGACCCTCGTACAGTCCTGTTTCCAGAGCATTTCAAGATTTCCCGCAGTCTGCGCAAAACGCTGCGGCGGTCTCCGTTCGAGCTCACCATAGATCACGATTTTACCGCCATCATCGACGGCTGTTCGTCCCCTCGCGGCAGCGGTCCTGAAACCTGGTTGACCGCGGAAATGAAATCGGCTTACAACCATCTGCATCGGCTGGGTTTCGCGCATTCAGTCGAAGTTTGGTTGGACGGTGTCGTTGTCGGCGGTCTTTACGGTGTTGCCGTGGGGCGGGTGTTTTTTGGCGAATCGATGTTCAGTCGGATAAGCGATGCCTCGAAAGTGGCGCTGGCCTGTCTGTGCAGCCATCTGCTGAGCTGGCATTTCGCCGTTATCGACTGCCAGCTGCCAACCGCGCACCTGCATCGTCTGGGTGCGGTGGATATTCCCCGCGAGCAATTTCTGTCATTGCTCGCCGCCTGCCGGCAGCCGCCGGAGATGACGGGCGAACGGTGGAACTGCAACGCCGACTGGCTCGACATCCTGATCGGCTGAGCTGATGAACCACTACGCTGTCCCGGCGCCACCCCGGTTGTTCGTTACCAGCGATCACGGTTGTGGCTACCTCCCACAGCGCCGGGCCCGCAATCTGGTGGTTGAACCTGGCCGGGTCGATCAGCAGACCTACCATGATCTGATTCAACTCGGTTTCCGGCGTAGCGGGAGCTATCTCTATCGCCCTCACTGCCGCGGATGTCATGCGTGTCAGTCACTGCGGATCCACCCCGCCGCCTTCGTCCCCGATCGGACGCAACGACGCATAATCAAACGCAATCGGGACCTGACGCTGAAACAGCTGCCGTTCCGGTATTCTGACGAACATTATCAGCTGTTTGCCCGCTACGTCAGCGGGCGCCACCCCAATGGTGGCATGGACGACACCACCCCGGCCGCTTACCGCGAATTTCTCGTTTGCAACTGGGCCGACACTTGGCTGTGGGAACTGCGCGATAACGATCGTCTGCTGTGCGCGGCGGTGGTCGACCACTTTAGCGTTGCCCTGTCCGCGGTCTACACTTACTACGAACCCGAGTTAGCGCAGCGCAGTCTCGGGACTTATGCCATACTGCGCCAGCTTGCCGAGGCCCGAAGACGGAATATCGACTGGGTCTATCTCGGCTACCTGATCGACGATTGCCCACGCATGGCCTATAAGGCGCGCTTTCGGCCTTATCAGCTGTTTCTGGATAGATGTTGGAGCGAGTTTGGGACGTAGCTTGCCCGAACCCGCATTTTACTCTAAAGTTTTATGGTTTACCGCGACCTACAGGAGCATTCATGGCAAAAGAAGACCACATCGAAATGGAAGGGACGGTAGTTGAAACCCTCCCTAACACCATGTTCCGCGTCGAGCTCGACAACGGCCACGTGGTCACCGCCCACATCTCCGGGCGGATGCGCAAACATTACATCCGCATTCTGACCGGTGACCGGGTCAAGATTGAACTCACACCTTATGACCTGACCAAGGGCCGCATCGTCTATCGCAGCCGTTAACGGCTGCCGCCGTCACGCTTCAGCCGACGGGTTCCACATCCTCGGCACTGATCTCAAAACCCAGCCCATCACCCTGCAAGTCGATCCGGACATGGCCGCCACTGACCAAGCGACCGAATAGCAGATCTTCGGCCAGAGGTTTCTTGATATGCTCCTGGATGATCCTGGCCATTGGCCGAGCGCCCATCTTGCGATCGTAGCCGCGTTCGGCCAGCCACTGCTTGGCCGCCGGGCTTACCTCCAGCGTCACCCCCTTGGGCTCGAGCTGCGCCTCCAGTTCAATCAGGAACTTGTCGACAACGTGAGTAATCGTGACCGGATCCAGCGCCTTGAACTGAACAATGGCATCCAGACGATTGCGGAACTCGGGGGCAAACATGCGCTTGATGGCATCCATGCCGTCACTGACGTGATCGGGTGTAGTGAAACCGATTGAGGTGCGGTCCATCTCCTGAGCACCAGCGTTGGTCGTCATTACGATGATTACATTACGGAAGTCCGCTTTACGGCCGTTGTTATCGGTCAATGTACCATGGTCCATAACCTGCAGCAGCAGGTTAAACACGTCCGGGTGAGCCTTCTCGATCTCGTCAAGCAGCAGCACGGCATGTGGATGCTTGAGAATGGCGTCAGTCAGCAATCCACCCTGGTCGAACCCAACGTAGCCTGGTGGCGCGCCGATCAAACGCGACACGGTATGACGCTCCATGTACTCGGACATGTCGAAGCGGACCAGCTCGATATTCATCACCTTGGCGAGCTGACGCGTGACCTCGGTTTTGCCCACACCGGTGGGCCCGGCGAACAGGAATGCACCGATCGGCTTCTGCTCGTTACCAAGGCCGGAGCGGGCCAGCTTGATGGCGGTGGCCAGGTTCTCGATGGCCTCGTCCTGGCCGAATACCACCAGCTTGAGATCACGTTCCAGATTCCGGAGGGTGTTCTTGTCCGACGACGACACGCTCTTTGGCGGAATCCGCGCCATCTTAGCGACAATCGATTCGATATCACCCACACCAATGGTCTTTTTGCGCCGTGACAGTGGCAGCAGCCGCTGCACAGCCCCGGCCTCGTCGATCACGTCGATGGCTTTATCCGGGAGATGGCGGTCGTTTATGTAACGCGCCGCGAGTTCAGCTGCCGCCCGCAGGCTCTTCAACGTGTACCTGACCTGGTGATGGTCTTCGAAGCGGGACTTCAACCCGCGCAGGATCTGATAGGTGTCATCGACTGACGGCTCGGTGATGTCGATTTTCTGGAACCGGCGTGCCAGTGCCCTATCCTTCTCAAAGATACCGCGGTACTCCTGGTATGTCGTGGAGCCGATGCATTTCAGCTCGCCCGAAGCCAGCATGGGCTTAATCAGATTGGATGCATCCATCACTCCACCGGACGCCGCACCAGCACCAATGAGCGTATGGATCTCGTCGATAAACAGAATCGCGTGCTTTTCCTTCTTCAACTGGGCCAGTAAGGCTTTCAGCCGCTTTTCGAAATCGCCGCGATACTTGGTCCCCGCAACCAGAGCGCCGAGGTCGAGCGAATAGATGACTGCATCGGCCAGCACTTCGGGAACATCACCGTCGACGCCCTTCTTGGCCAAACCCTCTGCAATCGCCGTCTTACCAACTCCAGCCTCACCAACGAACAGCGGGTTATTCTTGCGCCGCCGGCACAGAATCTGGATGGTGCGCTCAATCTCCAGCTGGCGCCCGATCAGCGGATCAATCCGCCCCTGCCTCGCCAATTCGTTCAGATTGGTCGCGAAGTTGTCCAGCGGAGTGCTGCTGCTAGAGGTTTCGCCACTGGCTTCATCCTCGCTGCCCGAGGATGAGATATCTTTTTCGTCCGACACCTTGGAGATCCCGTGCGAAATGAAATTGACTACATCCAGGCGGCTGATGTCCTGCTGTTTCAGCAGATAAACCGCCTGTGACTCCTGTTCCCCGAAGATAGCCACCAGGACGTTGGCCCCAGTCACCTCCTTGTTGCCGGACGATTGCACGTGCAGCACCGCCCGCTGCAGAACCCGCTGAAAACCAAGCGTTGGCTGAGTCTCACGCGGATCATCTGCCGCCAGTACCGGCGTGCTTTCCTGGATGAAGGCATTCAGGTCACGTTTCAGCTTGTCGATATCGGAACCACAAGCCTTGAGCACCTCAACCGCCGCAGGGTTGTCGAGCAGGGCCAGCAGCAGATGTTCCACGGTCATGAACTCGTGGCGTCGCTCACGGGCTTCGCGGAACGCCAGGTTGATGGAAAACTCCAGGTCCTTGCTCAACATCTTTTGATAACCTCTACAGTCGGCGGAATCAGGCCTCTTCCATGGTACACAGCAGTGGGTGCCGGTTCTCCCTGGAATAGTCATTGACCTGAGCCACTTTGGTCTCCGCAATATCGCGGGTGAACACGCCGCAGACGCCGCGGCCGCGGGTGTGTACGTGCAACATGACCTGGGTCGCCTGTTCGCGGTTCAAGGCTGAAAAAAAGCTCCAACACATGCACCACGAACTCCATGGGGGTGTAGTCATCATTCATCAAGATGACCTTGAACATACGCGGGGGTTTCAGCTTGGGACGCGCTTTGTCGACCAGCAACCCCTGATCGCTATCGTCGTCGAATGGCTTCATGATACTCAACGTGGGATCAGGTTCATAAGATCGCCGCCACCCTGGCGACCGGCTTCAGTGATGGCTGTAGCTTATGCCGATCAACCGTGCCAATGGAATACTTTACACGCCCTTAGACGGCCCGTGGCCTTCAAGTTCGCTAAACCACTAGCTTAAACAATAGCACGCCGACCTGGGACAAAAAACCCGGTACCGCACCGGATACCGGGTCCTGGTTCGGCCTCGCGCGTCTGCCTCAGAACTGATCTTCCTCGGTCGACCCGGTGAGCGCCGTCACCGACGACAGGCCCCCGCTGATGGTTTGGGTGACCGCGTCGAAATACCCGGTCCCGACTTCGCGCTGATGCCGGACGGCAGTGAACCCGTGCTCAACCGCCGCAAACTCCGACTCCTGTAGTTCCACAAACGCAGCCATCTGGCGCTCCCGATACCCTTTGGCGAGATTGAACATGCCATAGTTCAGTGAATGGAAGCCGGCCAGGGTGATGAACTGGAACTTATAGCCCATAGCGCCCAACTCGCGTTGAAAGCGGGCGATAGTGGCATTATCGAGGTTTTTCTTCCAATTGAACGATGGGGAGCAGTTATAAGCCAGCAGCTTACCAGGATATATCTTATGCACCGCCTCGGCAAAACGCTTCGCCTGATCGAGATCCGGCACTGAAGTTTCGCACCACACCATATCGGCCACCGCCGCGTACGACAACGCCCGGTCGATAGCCTGATCAAGTCCCGCGTTTACGCGATAGAAACCCTCCGCAGTCCGCTCGCCGGCAATGATGAACCGGTGATCATGTTCATCGGCGTCGGACGTTAGTAGGCTGGCGGCATCAGCATCGGTGCGCGCTATAATAAGCGTTTGTGTACCCATAATATCCGCAGCCATACGCGCGGCAACCAGCTTCTGCACCGCCTCCCGGGTCGGCACCAGAACCTTGCCGCCCATGTGTCCACACTTCTTTGCCGCCGCCAGCTGATCCTCGAAGTGCACGCCGGCAGCACCGGCTTCGATCATTGCCTTGGTCAGCTCAAAGGCATTCAGGACACCGCCGAAGCCCGCTTCGGCATCCGCGACGATGGGCTGAAACCAGTCTATGCTGGCATCACCCTCGGCGTGCTGGATTTGATCCGCACGCTGCAGCGTGTTGTTGATCCGTCGGATCGCCTCCGGCACCGAGTTGACTGCGTACAGCGACTGGTCCGGATACATCTGCAGCGATGTGTTGGCATCGCCCGCCACCTGCCAGCCCAGACAGATAAATCGCTTTGAGTCCGGCCCTTACCTGCTGCATGGCCTGGTTCCCGGTCAACGCGCCCAAGGCATTGACGAACGGCTCCTTCTGTAGATAACGCCACAGTTTGTCCGCCCCGTTCTGGGCCAGCGTGTGCTCGATATTCGCGGTGCCACGCAACCGCACGACATCGGCAGGCGTGTAGGACCGCTTGATGCTGCTCCAGCGCGTATTTTCATTCCAGTCTTGCTGCATCTGCTCGGCGGAAAGGTGGGGCATTGCAAAGCTCCTGTTTTGGTGGAATATTGCACAATACAAAAATAACTTCGTATTACGATATGTCTGCAGTCTAAAAAGCAACCCAGCATTTGACAAGCCAATTTTTTTAATTTTAAAAATAGATTTTGTTAATACTATTGGCCAAAATCATGACCAGGGATTACTACAGGAACAACCGACTGCAGCAATTGCGCGGCTTCTGTTACGCGATTCAGGCCGGCAGCATTTCGCGCGCAGCTCAACGCCTCGGCCTGAGCCAGCCATCTGTGTCGCTGCAAGTGCAGGCACTCGAGCGGGAACTTGACAGCGTGCTGTTCGAGCGTCGCGGGCCGCGTCTGCGGGCTACGCCTGAGGGCCATAAGCTGTATGAACTGGCTCTGCCCCTGGTGGAAGGATTCGATAACCTGGGCGCCGATTTCCATGCGCAGCGCGGGGACCTCACCAGCGGTGAGGTCAACATTGCCGCCGGCGAATCAACAATCCTGTATATGCTGCCGCGGGTGCTTGAACAATTCACCGAGAGTCATCCCGGCATCCGGGTGCGGTTTCACAATGGCCCCGGTATGCAGGGTCTGCAGCTGTTACGCGATGATGGTGTTGATTTCGCCGTCGGTTCGTTCCGCAGCGAACCGCCCGACGACATCAGTTACCAGCCAATCAAGGCTTACGATCAGGTGTTGATAACACCGCTGGACCATCCTCTGGCTCGCAAGCAACCCATCGTCCTCGCCGACATCAGCCCCTATCGATTCATCTTCCCACCGCGCCATCTAAATACTTTCAGCATGGTGGAACTTGCTTTCCAGCAATACAACCTGAGCCTCAACGTGTGTCTGGAAGCCGGCGGCTGGGAGGTCATCAAGAAATATGTGGAACTCGGTATCGGCATCTCCATCGTCAGCGGGATTTGCCTGAGTGACAGCGATCCGCTGGCGCGTCATGTCCTGGATAGCTACTTCCCCAAGCGCACCTATGGCGTGATCATGCGGCGTGGCAAATTCCTTTCACCCCAGGCCCGCCGTTTCATAGAATTCATCGATCCGCAATTTTTCAGTCACCATCCCCCCTGACCAGATGTGACACCTTTATATCGCCAGCGCCATATTTATATCGCCAGCGCCATATACAAATAGAAATTCATTCTTTTTTTTAAGGATCGCAGTGCTCGTATAGTCAAGCTGTCGTCTCAGCGAGAATTCATCATGCCCCTGCCGCACGATCGCCACATGTCACCCCTGGCGCCACATAACCCTGATCTGCAACAGCGCGAGCTACGCCTGCGGCTGGATGAGGCACGCTCCAGGGTCACTCTGCTCGAGCAGGAGCTGGCTAGGCTGCAACAATGCAATGACCAGCGCGGCCCCGGCCAGCCTGGCTTCCCCTTGCCGATCGCTGCCGGTTGACGGGTGGATTTTCTACCGGTCTGTCTAGACCTAAGGGCCCGCGACTGTCTGATCGCCGGCGGCAATGCCGTTGCCGCCCGTAAAGCCCACCTGTTGTTGCGCGTCCAGGCCCGTGTCACCGTCGTCGCACCACACCTGTGTCCGGCTTTGCAGGCACTGCACAGCCACGGACAGCTACGGCATCTCCGCCCGCCGCCGGCACGCGAACTGCTGGCGGCCCAGGACTTGGTCATTGTTGCAGACCCCGACCCTGACAACGGTCTCCCGCTGGCCGAACAAGCCCGGCAGATGCGCATCCCCGTCAATGTGGTTGATCATCCGGCGTTATGCAGTTTCATCATGCCATCCCTGATCGACCGCTCGCCCGTGGTGATCGCCATCACCAGTGGCGGTACCGCGCCGGTTCTGATACGGCAGTTGCGCAGCCGCATTGAGCAGCTACTGCCGGAGGAATTGGGGCAGCTGGCAGAGTTCGCCGGCAGGGTCCGTGAGCAGGTCCGCCAGATCCTGCCCGATGCTGTGAGCCGGCGTCACTTCTGGGAGCATTGGCTGCGCAGTCCGCTCGCCCGGCAGATCATGACCCATCCCCACCGCGACCCCGCGCACGCGACTATCCAGTTTTCCGCAAAGGCCCAGCAGAGCCGGGTCACAAACAGCCTGCAGCTGCTTTCTCGGGTACCTGACATACCTGACCTGATGACCCTGCGGGCTATACGTCTGCTGGCTGAAGCCGACGTGGTCGTGCACGATCCCCACACGCCCCACATTATCCTGGACTACGCCCGTCGCGATGCCGAATACCTGAACGCTGACGCCATGCTTTCGGCGGACGACATCGCCGCGCGGGTGGCTCGTGGCTTGTTCGTGGTCTGGCTGAGCAGCAAAACACTTGCTGTCGAACAGGCCGTGTACAGTCGACGCGGCATCCACTGCGTGCACCACGAAGTCACTGCGGCCGGCTGAGTTGACCGGCGCCATCAGGCCATGGTTACATGCACAGGCTATCTATAGCGACCCGACCCGCCGATGCCCAGTGACCCGCTTCCCGTTACCCTGGCCGATATCTATGCCGCCCGCCACCGGCTGGCGGGTCGCTTGCCGCGCACGCCACTGGTGCACGCCGCCACCCTGTCGCATGAACTCGACGCCGACATCCATCTCAAGCTCGATTGCCTGCTGCCCACGGGGGCGTTCAAACTGCGCGGTGCAACCAACGCCGTTGCGCAACTGACGCCTGCCCAGCGCGAGCGTGGCGTAGTTACTGTTTCCACCGGCAACCACGGCCGCGCGGTGGTGTACGCGGCCCACGCCGAAGGCGTCGCAGCCCGGGTTTTCATGTCCAATCTGGTACCCGAAAACAAGCGCGCCGCGATCCGCTCACTGGGCGCTGACATCGAGTTGGTCGGCCAGTCCCAGGATGCAGCCTACAGTGCCGCCCTGGCACGCATCGCCACAACCGGTGAAGCCTTGATCCCACCGTTCGATCATCCCCACATCATCGCCGGTCAAGGCACCATGGGTCTGGAGGTGATTGAAGAGCTACCGGATGTCGATTGTGTGCTGGTACCGTTGTCGGGTGGTGGCCTGCTGGCCGGTGTCGGTGCCGCGATCAAGAGCATCCGGCCGCGGGCGCGAGTCATCGGCCTCAGCATGGCGCGCGGCGCCGCCATGTATGCGAGCCTTAGTGCCGGCCGGCCGGTCCAGGTGGAGGAATACCCCTCATATGCAGACAGCCTGGGTGGCGGTATCGGCTTGGCCAACCACTACAGCTTCGCCATGGTCCAGCAACTGGTCGACGAGGTATTGCTGTTGGACGAAACCGCCATCGCCCGCGCCATGGTTGACCTGCTGGCCGCGGAGCAACTGCTGGTGGAAGGTGCCAGTGCAATCTGCCTGGCGGCGTTGCGGAGCGGCCGGCTGAACGTGGCGGGTCAGCGCGTGGTACTGCTGTTGACCGGCAACAATGTCGCCTTCAGTACGCTGCAGGCAGCGATCCGCAATTTGCCGCCGGAGGCATTGTGATGCAACTCTTCGACCGGGCCCAGATCGAGTCTCAGGTGGGGCTCGACCTCGATGCACTGGCGGTAATCGAGCAGGCCTTCAGCGCCCTCGCTCAAGGCGGGGTTGAAATGCCGCCAGTGTTGAGCCTGGCACTGCCTGATCGAAATGGCGAAGTCGACGTCAAGACCGCCTATATACAAGGATTGAACCAGTTCGCCATCAAGGTGAGTCCTGGATTCTTCGACAACCCGGCCCGCGGTCTGCCAAGCCTTAACGGCCTGATGCTACTGCTGAGCGCCGAAACCGGCCTGGTCAACGCCATACTCTTCGATAACGGTTATCTGACGGCGATCAGGACAGCACTCGCCGGCGCGGTGGCGGCGCGCCACCTGGCACATGCCGAGGCCCGCGTAGTCACCGTTCTGGGTGCCGGCGAACAGGCCCGCCTCCAGGCAAGAGCCGTCAAACTGGTGCGTGATATCCGGGAACTGCGCGTTTGGGCCCGTGATCCCGCCCGCGCCCGCGAGTTCGCTCAGGCCATGGCACCCGAATTTGCCACGGTCACCGTCTACTCCCGGATACCTGCGGCACTGGCAGGTGCCGACATCGTCATTACCGCTACACCCGCTACCGCTCCACTCATCGATTCGGCCATGCTCACCCCCGGGATGCATATCACTGCCATGGGTTCTGATCAGGCGGGTAAACAGGAACTCGCCTACGACGTACTGGCCACCGCAGATGCCGTCATCGTAGACCGCCACAGCCAGTCCGAGCGACTGGGCGAACTGCAGCACCGCCCGCCCAATGCTCCGCTGCCGGAGTGTCTGTACGAACTAGGCGAAATCATTGCGGGAACTGCCGCCGGCCGCCGGACCCGCACTGACATCACAGTGTGCGACCTCACGGGTACGGGCGTTCAGGATACTGCCATCGCTGACTATGCCTGGCGCCGGCTGACGGCTGCGCGCTGAACCGCACAGCAACCTACGGGCTGCGTTTCCCTTCAGCCTTGACCAGCAGCAACCGCTGCACCGCGCGCGAACAAACGATACGGCCTTCGTTCTGGAACGCTTCGTGGTTCTCGACAATACGCTTGAGATCGTAGCGGTAGTTTACCAGCAGACCGGCTGACTGGCTCAAACCCTTGGCAGACACGTCGCCAAGCCAGTTGATGCGCTCCAGAGTGGCACCGTTGCCGAGGTGGAACCGGGCCACTGGATCCAGCGGCATCCCATTGTCATTCTGAGCGCGCAATAGAAAATAAGCCCCCAGCGCCAGCAGCGGCGTACGCAGTTGGTCGCACAGCGCTGCGTCCTGATGCCAACCTTCATGGTCAAGCAGTTCCAGTGACTGGAACTGCTCATCCGTCAGCCCATAGCGTTGCGGTTCCGCCGCTGCCCGGGCCGCGGCCAACCAGCGTCCGAACCCGGGCAGCGGTGACAGAGTGGCGAACGTCCGCAGATTGGGCAGCTCGGCCTCCAGTTCGCTGACCACCTGCTTTATCAAGAGGTTACCGAATGAAATACCGCGCAATCCAGCCTGGCAGTTGTTGATCGAATAAAAAATGGCAGTGTCGGCCACGGCCGGGGCGAGACGCGGGCCGTCGCGGTCAAGCAGCGGTTGTATAGCCAGCGCGAGGCCATTGACCAGGGCTACCTCGACAAATATCAGCGGTTCATCCGGCAACGCCGGATGGAAGAACGCGAAACAGCGCCGGTCAGCATCAAGCCGGCGCCGCAAATCATCCCAACCATGTATGGCATGCACCGACTCATAGCTAATGAGCTTCTCCAGGATATGCGCCGGTGTCTGCCAGTCGATTCGCGCCAAGCGCAGGAACCCGCGATTGAACCAGGCCCCCAGCAACTGGGCGAAATCGGCTTCAACCGGCTCCCAGCCCGGCTCAGACCTGGCCAGGGTCTGCAGATCGCGGCGCATGCTGATCACCGCAGCGGTTCCGCCAGGAGCCATGTTTACGGCCCTTATGAGGCGCTGGCGCGGCGCCTGCAAAGCCTGGCTGAGCGCTAGCATGGTCGCCGGACCGGGATCCTGCTGATACGCTGCTATGATCGTATCGACCGCCGACCTATCGGGCCCGTAAGCGTCACGCAGCAAGCTGAAAAAGGCCCGGCGACCCTCCTCATCGAGCCCGTTGTAGGTGGCTACGAGCTCACGCGCCAGAGCCGTGCCCAAAACCTCGCCGCGCTGGGTCAACAAGGCATCGCACAGGGCTCTCAAGCCGCCACCGCCGGTGTTGCCCCAGCGTTTCTCCAGCAGCTCGCGACCGGCGTCCGCAATCCCCGTCAAGAATTGTTGTACAAACGACACCGCCATTACCGGCTCCCCTTCATTGCGGCCTGGTTCCTGGACAAAGGAATTGTCATCTGGGACTGTGAGGCGTTACAGTATAAGGCCTTTTGACCTGTTTTTATGCACCGCCGGCAGCACTGGCTGGTGGTTAGCTGTCGCCCACGGGATAGCACTTATGAATCATATGCGTCATTATCCGCTCCGCCACGGACTCTACCAATCGAGCAGCGAGCACGACAGCTGCGGTGTCGGCTTCGTGGCCCACCTCAGGGGAGCACGCAGTCATCAGATAATTGTCGATGCCAACGCCGTTTTGGTCAATATGACGCATCGGGGTGCCTGCGGCTGTGAACCCAACACGGGTGATGGCGCTGGCATTCTAACAGCTCTTCCGCACGAGTTCCTCCAAAAGATCGCGCGCCGGGATTTGGGCATCACACTACCCGAACCCGGCCGGTTCGCCGCCGGGCTCGTGTTTCTACCCACCGACGCGGATGAGCGAGCGCAATGCAAAGCCGCCGTGGCGCACCTCATCACCGACGAGGGACAGCAATTGCTCGGCTGGCGCACAGTGCCAACCGATGCTGCGGGAGCCGATGTCGGACCCACCGCCCGTGCCGCTGAGCCGGCGATGGAACACCTTTTCGTGGCAGCTGCTGAAGGCGTCAATGGTGATGCTTTCGAGCGCAAACTCTACCTGATCCGCAAACGTGCCAGCGATACCCTGCGCAGTTCCACTTTGAAGCAGGCGCTGCAATTTTATATCTGCAGTCTGTCGACCAAGGTCATGGTATATAAGGGCATGCTAACGCCGGCCCAGGTCATGACGTATTACCCGGATCTGGCCGATCCGGATTACACCTCACACTTGGCGATGGTACATTCCCGCTTTTCCACCAATACCTTTCCATCGTGGGACCGGGCCCAACCCAACCGTTTCATGGCCCACAATGGCGAGATCAATACGTTGCGCGGCAATAAGAACTGGATGCGGGCGCGCGAAGGCGTGGCCCGCTCCGAACTGTTTGGCGATGAACTAGGACGGCTGTTTCCGGTGATCGAGCCGGAATGCTCGGACTCTGGCACATTCGATAACGTGCTCGAATTCCTGCTGATGAACGGCCGCACGCTACAGGAAGCCGTGATGATGATGGTCCCAGAAGCCTGGGAAAACGATGATGCCATGGCGGCCGAGAAGCGGGCTTTCTACGAATATCATTCATGTCTGATGGAGCCATGGGACGGGCCGGCGTCAATAACCTTTACCGATGGTCGCTATATCGGTGCGGTGCTCGACCGCAACGGCCTGCGCCCCAGCCGCTACTACATTACCCACGACGACCGGGTGATCATGGCCTCGGAAGTTGGGGTGCTCCCGGTGCCCGCCGAGGCGGTCAAACACAAGGGCCGGCTACAACCCGGCAAGATGTTCCTGGTGGATTTCGAGCAAGGCCGGGTGGTGGCCGATGATAACGTGAAGCGCACCATCAGTACGCAGCGCCCTTACGGCAACTGGCTGGCTGACCAGCGAATTCACCTGGACGCACTGCACCCCAATCGCGAACCACATGGCTTCGACCCGGACACTTTGTTGGCACGGATGCAAGCGTTCGGCTACACCCGGGAAACCCTGCAGTTTATGCTGCTCCCGCTAGTCCAGCAGAAGCGTGATCCGGTCGGCGCCATGGGCAACGATTCGGCCCTGGCCTGCCTGTCGGATCAGCCCCGGTTGGTATACGACTACTTCAAGCAGTTGTTCGCCCAGGTCACTAATCCCGCCATCGACTCGATCAGAGAAGAACTGGTGATGTCGCTGGCGTGCTACGTCGGGCCGGAAGGCAACCTGCTGACAGCCGAGCCCTCGCACGCTCACCGCCTGCGTATACCGCACCCGGTGCTGACCAACGAGGAACTGGCGGCCCTCAAACATATTGACCACCGCGGGTGGCGCAGCCAGACGATCGATATCACTTATCCACGGACCGATGGAAAGGCCGGTTTCTTGGCCGCACTGGAGCGCATTTGCCAGGATGCCGAGGCGGCAATCGCCGCCGGCTTCAGCCTGGTAATCCTGTCGGACCGAGCGATTGGCGCCGGCCGTGTGCCGCTGAGCTCATTGCTGGCGGTGGGTGCCGTGCACCACCATCTGGTGCAGCACGCCAAGCGCACCCGGCTGGGTCTGATTGTCGAATCCGGCGAAGCCCGCGAAGTTCATCACCACTGCCTGCTGATGGGCTATGGTGCCGATGCCATCAACCCCTACCTAGCTTTCGAATCCCTCTGGCGGGCCCGCCGGGACGGTTTACTCGGTTCTGAATTCCACGATGATGACACTGTGGTAGCAGCATATCGGAAAGGTACCGCCAAGGGCATACTTAAGGTCATGGGAAAGATGGGGATCTCCACGCTGCACTCCTACAAGGGCGCCCAGATCTTCGAGGCCGTAGGGTTGCATGACGAGGTGATCGAACGCTGTTTCCGCGATACGCCGAGCCGGATCCAGGGTTGCGGCTTCGAGATCCTGGCAGCGGAAGCCCTGCGCCGCCACGCTCTGGGTTATCCGGCACCCGGCCAAACCACCGCTAACAGCTTACCGAATCCGGGCGAATTTCACTGGCGAGCCGAGGCGGAGCGCCACATGTGGAACCCGCAGACCATCGCCGGTATCCAGCTGGCCGCGCGTCACAACAGTCGGGCAGCCTACGATGGTTTCGCCCGCCTGGTGGATGATGATGCCCGTAACCGCTGCACCCTGCGTGGCCTGCTTCAACTGAAGCCCGATACCAACGGCGGACCGGTACCGCTAGACGACGTCGAACCGGCCGGCGCCATAGTGCGCCGCTTCGCCACCGGCGCCATGAGTCTCGGGGCGATCTCACCGGAAGCCCATGAGGCACTGGCCGTCGCCATGAACCGTATCGGCGGCAAGTCGAATACCGGCGAAGGGGGCGAGGATCCGGCACGATATCACGCAACCCGCGACGGCGACTCGAAACGCTCGGCCATCAAGCAGATTGCCTCCGGACGATTCGGGGTCACCATTGACTATCTGACCAATGCCGACGAACTGCAGATCAAGATCGCACAAGGGGCCAAACCAGGCGAAGGCGGCGAGTTGCCCGGGCACAAGGTCAATGATTACATCGCGAAGCTGCGCCATTCGACACCTGGCGTGGGCCTTATCAGCCCGCCGCCGCATCACGACATCTATTCGATCGAGGATCTTGCGCAGTTAATCTACGATCTCAAGAACGCCAATCCTGAAGCGCGCATCAGTGTCAAACTGGTAGCCGGCGCTGGAGTCGGCACGGTAGCGGCTGGCGTGGCCAAAGCCCACGCCGAGCATATTCTGGTCTCTGGCCACGATGGCGGTACCGGCGCTTC
Organism: uncultured Gammaproteobacteria bacterium; assembly: GCA_963713445.1. Taxonomy (GTDB): domain Bacteria; phylum Pseudomonadota; class Gammaproteobacteria; order Competibacterales; family Competibacteraceae; genus CAVQMB01. The sequence continues at coordinate 168,403 of CAVQMB010000008.1, forward strand.
GCCGCTGACCAGCATCAAGCATGCGGGCCTGCCGTGGGAATTGGGACTGGCCGAGGCTCACCAGACCCTGGTGATGAATGATCTGCGGTCCCGAGTGGTGCTGCAGACCGACGGTCAGCTGAAAACCGGTCGCGATGTGGTCATCGCCGCCCTGCTGGGTGCCGAGGAGTTCGGGTTTTCGACCGCACCGCTGATCACACTCGGTTGCATTATGATGCGAAAGTGCCATCTTAATACCTGCCCGGTCGGCGTCGCCACTCAGGATCCAATGCTGCGGCGCAAGTTCAGTGGGCAACCGGAACATGTGGTCAACTATCTGTTCCTGGTCGCCGAGGATGTACGCCGCCATATGGCAGCGCTGGGCTTTCGCACAGTCAACGAAATGATAGGCCGGACCGATGCGCTGGAGACCGCACCGGCGATTCAGCACTGGAAAGCTGACGGACTCGATCTAAGCCGACTGCTGACACCAGCCAAGAAACCACGCCCCGAGGTCGAGGTCTACCACACCATTGGGCAGGACTTCGGGCTCGACACTGTCCTTGACCAGCAACTGATCGACCGCGCGCAGACCGCGCTGGAGGACCGCACACCGGTCACGGTTGAACTGCCGATTGCCAATACCGATCGCACCCTGGGCACCATGCTGAGCCACCACATCAGCCGGCGCTGGGGCGCCGAGGGTCTGCCCGACAATACCGTGCTTGTACGCCTTACGGGGTCGGCCGGTCAGAGTCTGGGGGCCTGGCTGGCACGCGGCGTGACCCTGGAACTGGAAGGGGATGCCAACGACTACGTGGGCAAGGGCCTTTCGGGTGGCCGTATTCTGGTGTATCCACCACGCCAGGCCAGCTTCGCGGCCGAGGACAACATTATCGTCGGTAACGTCTGCCTGTACGGTGCCACATCGGGCGAAGCCTTTTTCCGCGGTGTCGCCGCCGAGCGTTTCGCGGTCCGCAACTCCGGGGCGGCAGCGGTCGTCGAAGGTGTCGGTGATCATGGCTGTGAATACATGACCGGCGGACGGGTTGTCATTCTGGGTCCCACCGGGCGCAACTTTGCTGCTGGTATGAGCGGAGGGATTGCCTACGTATGGGACCCAGAACACCAGCTCCGGCAGCGCTGCAACCTGGATATGGTGGAGCTGGAGCAGTTGGCAGAAAATGCCGAGATAGCTGAACTGCGTGATCTGATTGAGCGACATCAGCGCCACACCGGCTCTGCGGTTGCCGCAAGCCTGCTGGCCGACTGGAATCACAACCTAAGCGGTTTCGTACGGGTCATGCCACGCGACTTTAAGCGGGTACTGGAACAGCAGCGCCGATCCAGCGCAGCGGAAGCCGCCTGACCGCGCGCATCACTGATTATCCGGAGCGGTCGCAGATACTGCCGCGTCCGCCCTAGTGTTCGAGGTAAAGCAGAAACGATGGGAAAACTGACCGGCTTTTTGGAATTCCAGCGCCAGACAACGGCTTACCGCGATCCCCGTGCCCGTGTCCTGGACTTCGGCGAATTTCTTAGCGAGGTGCCCGACGAGCAGCTCCAGACCCAGGGCGCACGCTGTATGGACTGTGGGGTTCCGTTTTGCCAGTCCGAGACGGGGTGCCCCGTGGATAACCTGATTCCGGAATGGAACGATCTGGTCTATCAGGGCCGCTGGCGTGAGGCGCTTGACAGGCTGCACGCGACCAACAACTTCCCGGAGTTCACCGGCCGCACCTGCCCGGCGCCCTGTGAGGATGCCTGCGTACTGGGCATCATCGAGCCTGCGGTTACCATCAAGAATATCGAGAACGCCATCATCGACCGCGGTTTCGCGGAAGGGTGGGTAACCCCCCAACCGCCGTTACATCGCACCGGCAAACGAATCGCCGTGGTCGGCTCCGGCCCGGCCGGACTCGCCGCGGCGGCGCAGCTTAACAGGGCGGGCCATCACGTAACCGTTCTCGAACGCGATGATCGCATCGGCGGTCTGCTGATGTACGGCATCCCGAACATGAAGCTCGACAAGGCTGTGGTAGAACGTCGCGTCAATCTGCTACGCGCTGAGGGTATAGATTTCGCAGACCAATGCCCATGTCGGCGTCAATGTCGACATGGCGCAACTGCGTCGTGACCACGATGCCGTCCTGCTGGCGATCGGCGCTCTGCGGCCGCGCGATCTTACCGTACCGGGCCGTGACCTGCAGGGCGTACATTTCGCCATGGAGTTCCTGACCCGCAACACGCAAAGCCTGCTGGCTTCGAGGCTTGGCGATGGCGCGTACCTGTCGGCGCACGACAAGCGCGTAATCGTTATCGGTGGCGGCGACACCGGCACGGACTGCATCGGCACCGCATTACGTCACGGCTGCGCCAGCCTGATCAACATCACCCGGCGCCAACAGGAACCGACTGAGCGCGACGAGGACCATGCCTGGCCAGGGCCGCCTGGTACCTATTTCATCGATTACGGCCACGCTGAAGCGGCAGCCCTGTTCGGTGAAGATCCCCGCCACTATTGCGTGCTGCCGCTGGCCTTAATCGGCGACGAACGCGGTCGCGTAAAAGCTCTTCGGGTAGCCCGGCTGGAATGGTATAGAGAAGATTCTGGCCGGCGCCTGCGCAGTCGCCCGATAGCGGGCTCGGAGCGCGACCTGCCGGCGGATCTGGTGCTACTGGCGATCGGTTTCAGCGGTCCGGAGAGTCTATTGGCGGAACAGCTCGGCCTCGAGCGTGATGCTCGCAGCAACCTGAAGGCTGAGTACGGTCGTTTCGCCACCAACGTGCCCGGTGTATTCGCGGCGGGAGACTGCCGCCGGGGTCAATCCCTGGTGGTCTGGGGTATCAACGAAGGGCGCGCCGCGGCGCGTGCGATCGATCGCTATCTGATGGGCACGACTGAATTATCGTGAGGGACTGGTGCCCACCCCGGTGAAGCGCGCGGGCGCCCCGGCACGAAGGCATTGGCCTGTTCATCCCAGTTGCGCCAGGTGAGATGAGAGACGCAATGGCCGCCGCAATGATCACACCGCAACCAACCCCAGCACCAATGAGTGCCGTCGGACTGGGGACACCAAGATTGTTGCGTAACCCACAGTCGACCAGCAAGAAAGCAAGCGGCCACAGCGAGTCCACGATGCCAACGTCGGCGGTCGTGGTCAACTGGATGCGCGATCCTGGCCGGGATGGCCGCTTTCATAGCGCCGCCTGACTCTGGCCCGACGGGCCGCCACGCGGGCGGGAACCGCAACCGACCCGCGCGCCATGGACCGGGCTGGTATGTGGCGCGCGCAATACCACCACAAAGCTAGCGCCACCATCGCGGCCATTCCCATGGCGATTAGCCGCTGTTCCGTATTGGCCTGCAGCAGCCAGTCCACGCCATGGCCGAAGAAATAGCCCAAACTGCCCACCGCGATAGCCCAGATCAAGGCACCCATTGCATTGAGCGCGGCAAACCGCGGTATGCTGATGTCGCTCATGCCGAACACCAGGATTGCCACTGTCCGAACGCCGTACATGAAACGGAATACGAGTATCAGCAAGACGCCCCAGCGCGCGATAAGTTCGTCCAGGCGCGCCGCTTTACGCCGCCAGTGCGGTTTGCGTAACAGCCAGCGGCGCCCGAAATGGCGTCCCAGAAAGAAATACAGTTGATCGCCGCAAAGGGTACCCACAAACGCTGCGGCGATAACCCAGACCAGTTGCAGGTGCCCCAGCTTGGCTGCCAAACCACCCAGCAGAAGGACGGTCTCACCTTCAAAGAAACTGCCGACCAGTACAGCGGCATAGCCGTACTGAGCAATGAAATGATCAGCTACCATAAGTCCGTCGCCGCACCGTGGCTATGGCCCCATGGCAATTGCAAGCCGCCCTGTTTTCAGCGATCATCGCACACAATTACACACGTTTTGCGCCCCCCCTGCGGACGCACGCCAAAACCCCGCACTGCAGTCCCGAATCAGGCGAACGAGGTCGACGAATGAGCTGGTTGACGGATCCCGAGATCTGGGCGGCGCTAGTGACGCTGACCTTCATGGAAGTGGTGCTGGGATTCGATAATATCATTTTCATCTCGATCCTTACAGAAAAGCTGCCGCCGGAACAGCGCAACACTGGCCGCATTACGGGTCTCGGTCTGGCGGTGTTCACCCGAATCGCATTGCTGCTATCGATTGTCTGGATGATGACCCTCACTGCCCCGCTGTTTACCCTGCTGGACAAAGCGTTTTCCGGTCGTGATCTGATTTTGCTGGGTGGCGGCCTGTTCCTGCTGGCCAAGAGCACCGTCGAGATTCACGACAGAATTGAAGCCGGTGAAGGCGGGCCTGCCGGCTCCCGAAAAGGCGCTTCTTTTGTCGGCGTGGTGCTGCAGATTATGGTGCTGGATATCGTATTCTCGCTCGATTCCGTCATTACGGCCGTCGGTATGACGGATGAAGTTGTGGTTATGATCATTGCCATCATTCTCGGCGTCGTGGTGATGATCGCGGCGGTCAATGCAATCAGCCGCTTCATAGACCGTCATCCTACGGTGAAGATGCTGGCACTGAGCTTCCTCCTGCTGATCGGCGTCACCCTGATCGGCGAAGCGCTGGCTTTCCACATACCCAAGGGCTACATCTACTTTGCCATGGCGTTCTCCGTATTCGTCGAGATCCTCAATATCCAGTTGCGACAGCGGCAGACCCCGGTCGGCGATGAACCAGCCCGCTGACTCGGCGGTTGGTGGTATCCGTGGCGCACAAGCCATCGGCCTGCGCCCGGCCACACTGGCCGACATCGATGCCCTGGTGGCGCTTGAAGAGTGTTGTTTCGCCAGCGACCGCCTGTCGCGACGTAACTTCCGTTACATGCTGACCAGAGCCCGCGACGAACTGCTGGTGGCCGAACTCGGCGGCAGCCTGGCGGGCTATGTACTGGTATTGTTTTCGCGCGGGACATCGATGGCCCGACTGTATTCGATCGCCGTGGCCCCACAGCTGCGCCAGCAGGGGATCGCCCGGATCCTGGTGCAAGCTGCCGAGCAACGTGCCCTCGAGCACAACTGCGTTTCCCTGCGGCTGGAGATACGGCGTGACAACACAGCCTCTCAGGCTCTGTTTACCCGTCTCGGATACCGCCCGTTTCGAACGGTACCGGACTACTATCAGGACCACATGGACGCCCTGCGCTACGAAAAGCGGCTCATGCCGCAGCTACGGGCTGACCTGGCGCGAGTGCCCTATTACCGGCAGACCCTCGACTTCACCTGCGGCCCGGCGGCCCTGATGATGGCAATGCGGTCCCTGGACCCGGAGATTGCGCTGGATCGGAAGCTGGAACTTCGCCTGTGGCGTGAGGCCACCACCATCTTCATGACCTCGGGATTGGGCGGCTGTAGCCCATACGGTTTAGCCCTGGCCGCTTATTACCGTGGATTTACCGTCGAACTCTATGTCAACGACCGCGGCACTTTTCTGCTGGATTCCGTACGCTCGGCAGAAAAGAAGGACGTCATGCGGCTGGTGCAAGAAGACATGCTGGCCGAACTGCGACAACTGCCCATCCCGTTGCACGATGCGAGTCTTGACGTGGATGCACTCCAAGCCGCGTTCGACACCGGCGGAATCCCCGTGGTCCTGGTCAGTTGTTACAGCATTTATCGCGAACGCTCGCCGCACTGGGTAGCCGTGACTGGGTTCGACGAACGTTTCGTTTATACGCACGACCCTTACGTCGATGAGGAAGAAGGCGAGACTGTCACCGATTCCATCAACATGCCGATCCCGCGCCGCGACTTCCAGCGCATGGCACGCTACGGCAAGGCCGGCCAGAAAGCCGTCATCATCGTCCGCCGCGGACCCGAGAACGATGCCTGAGCATCTGGTGGTGGTCGACCGAGCCAGTGACTGGAAAGGTACATTCCCGCGCATACCCGTGCTCACAGCCCGCGAGTATCTGGCACGCGCGCCACAGACGCGCGAAAATCAACTGCGCGTATTGAATCTGTGCCGCAGCTATCGCTATCTGAGCCTGGGCTACTACTGCTCACTGCTGGGCGAGGCCCGCCAGCACCGGGTCATGCCCAGCGTTCGTACCATCAACGACCTCAGTCGCAAGGCCATATACAGCCTCGATTTCAGCGAACTCGACGAACAAACCCAGCGCGCTTTTGGCACCTCGCGCGCCGGCCTCACCGTTACTCAGGTCGAAATGGACATCATGTTTGGCCAGTGCCACGTCAAGGCACTGAGCGAACTGGCCCGGCAACTGTTTGATGCCTTCCGCGCCCCGCTGTTGCGGGTCGAGTTCCGGTTCAGCGGCAAATGGCGCCTGCACGCGGTCAAGGCTTTGCATCTGCAGAATCTGGATGTACCACGGGAACAGCAATTCTGTGACTCGCTAAACGCATTCCTTAGCAAGCGCTGGCGCCAACCGCGTGCCCGACGCCAGTACCGCTACGAATTGGCGATCCTGCACAACCCTAACGAGACATTGCCACCCTCCGATAACAAGGCGCTGAACCATTTGATCCGGGCCGGCCGTGCTCAGGGCGTCGAGGTCGAGCTCATTGAGCGTAAGGACTTTTCCCGCCTGGCCGAATTTGACGGCCTTTTCATTCGCGAGACCACTGCCATTGATCACTACACCTACCAATTCGCCAAGAAGGCCGAGCGAGAGGGGATGCCCGTTATTGACGACCCCGACTCCATCCTCAAATGTACCAATAAGGTCTATCTTGACGAACTGATGCGCACTCAGCGGGTGCCGACCCCGCGCACCGTAATCGTCAGCCGCGACATGCTGGATACGCTGGACCAGCAGCTGAGCTATCCGATTGTGCTTAAGATTCCGGACGGTTCGTTTTCCCGTGGTGTGTTCAAGGTCGAGACCCACGGTGAGTTGCTCGAACGCGCGGGCCGACTGTTCAAGAGTTCCGACCTGATACTGGCCCAGGAATACCTTTACACCGAGTTCGACTGGCGCATCGGAGTCCTCAACCACCAGCCCCTGTTCGCCTGCCAGTACTTCATGTCCAAGGCCCATTGGCAGATTTACAACCACAGCGCCGGTAGCCGCACCAAGGGAGGTACATTCCAGACTCATGCGCTAACCGAGGTACCAGGCGCGGTGGTTGACACGGCCCTCAAGGCCGCCAATCTGGTGGGTAACGGCCTCTATGGCGTCGACCTGAAGCAGACCGAGCACGGCGTGGTGGTGATCGAGGTCAACGACAACCCCAACCTCGACGCCGGGGTGGAAGACCTGTTGTTGGGCCCAATGCTCTACGAACGGGTCATCGGTGAGTTCCGGCGACGACTCGATGCCCGCTGATCTATCAGCTGTTACCCTCGGCCACAGCAGGCACCGTCCGGACATGAATATCGCGTTGTGGAAACGGGATCTCGATACCCCGTTCACGCAACGCCTGGTGGATGCGCACGTGCAGATCGTGCACCAGTGTCATGCGGTCGCCCAGTTCGCGCACGTAGCACCAGAGTTCAAAGTCCAGCGAGCTGTCGGCGAACTTCAGGAACAGCACCCGCGGTGCCGGCTCGCTGAGCACCAGCCGGTGACCCTCGACAACCTCCAGCAAAACCTTGTGTACGGTCAGAGGGTCAGCACCGTAACTCACGCCGACCGGTACGATCACACGGGTGATCTGATCCGACAGGGTCCAGTTGATCAGAGACCCGGTGATGAACGTCTTGTTGGGAATCACCATTTCCATGTTGTCCCAGTTCACCAGTGTCGTAGCGCGGATCCGGATGCGTGACACCGTTCCACTCTTGTCACCAATGGTAATAGTGTCGCCGACCCTGATCGGCCGTTCTAGCAGGAGTATCAAGCCCGAAACGAAGTTAGCAAAGATCTCCTGCAGCCCGAACCCGAGACCCACACTGAGCGCCGCCACCAGCCACTGCGCCTGCTGCCAGCCGATACCAACAATGCTGAGGGCGACAAATACCGCGATCGTGGTGATCAGATAACGGCTGATGGTGACAATCGCATAGCGCGTCCCGGCATCGAGTTCCAGCCGTTGCAGCACAGTGATTTCGAGCAGGCCCGGCAGATTGCGTGCGAAGAACATCAGCACCGCCAGCAGCAGCAGTGCCAGGCCCAGATTACCAAGCGTGATGTTGGTAATCTGGCTGCCCTTGTCGGTGGTGATCACCTGATGCCACAGCGTGACCTGATTGAGAAACGTCAAGGCCGGTAGCAAATCCGACCAGATCAGCCACAGCCCGACGCCTATGGCCAGGGTTACCGCGAGCTTAAGCAATGCCCGGGTCTGCTCGCTGACCTCAGCCAGATCAAGCTCCTCAGCCTCCTGGATGTCGGCCTGCACTTCCGCCGGCAGCGGACCGCCGCCCTCCTTGCTGATCCGGGCAGCCAGTGCCGCCTCGCGCCGGGCCCGCGCCTGCGCCAATGCCAGGCGGCGATGGATCACACTCAACCAGCGCAGAAACAGATAAGCTGCTACCAATACCTCGATCGACAGCAAGCCGGTCGCAAACAGCCGGCTCTCCAGCTGCAACGCCGTGTAGTAATAGCCAATCAGCGCCAACACAGCGAGCGAGACGGGCAACAGCGACAACACGGGATACCAGACGAACCGCAGCCGCCAGGTCACACCCCCCGGCACCAGCAGCGTACCCAGGGCACCCTTTCGCGGATGGACGATCTTGGCCAGAAACAGTGCAAACGCCACCGATCCCACCGTAAATGCCAGCCGGCCCAGAGTGTCGCGATAAAGATCGTTGCTGTGCCACTCGGTCATACCCACCAGCAACGAGCTGACCGCTCCCAGCGGAATGAACCAGAACAGACTGGCGCGCATCACCCGGCAAGTCTGGCTCGACCAGCGGAAGTGCGCCGGAGCGATACCGCAGTCGCGGTACAACTGCCGCAGCAGCGCCCCGACCAGCAAAAACAGGGCGACATTGTGAGCGCCGTTGGCGAACGCCTGGGCGAACGGCGCGGACGCTACCGGCCGCGCCAGCAGGTGGCTCCATACCAGCAGCAACAGGGGCCACGGCAGGGCCAGCAAAACGCTGATGAGCAACGCCTCCAGGGTCAGCAGAAAACTGTCGCGCTGTACCTTGCCGATGAACCCACTGATTGCTTCCAGTTGCTGCCGCAGTCGCCGGCGCAGCAACATGAGCAGCACCCATGCCAGCACCGTAGCCACCACCAAGGCCGGAGCTTCCCACAGGCTCTGAAACAGCCGTTGCACCACCTGCCGCCAGTGACTGGGCATCAACAACCAGGCGACGGCGGTCGGCATGTTGTTGATCCAGCCCATGCCCACAGGGCCACTGCTGGCAATCCAGAACAGCTTCTGATCGAGCAGATCGGCATAGCTGCCAGCCTGCTTGACCAGCTGCTGCTGGGTTTGGTCGAGCGCAACCAACTGGCTGATGTAACTGGAGTAGTTATTGCTTAGTTGATCCAGCAATTGCCGGCGCTGATGCAGCAGATTGCGCAGTTCGGCCACGATCATCGGGCGCTGGGCCGCGGGCACGGGTTTCGGTGCCTGCGCCAGCAAGGTTTTCACCTGATCGTCCACTGAACTTAGCTGGCGCCGCTGCTGATCGACCTGGAACTGCTGTAAACGGGCGTCCACGAGTTCCTTGCGGCGCTGCTCGGCCCCCTGCCGATACTGGGTAATGTCTGGCAACTGGCGTCGTTCGCTGCGCAACACGGAACTCAGCGCATCGTTGAGACCACCTATCTCCAACTGCTGCTGGATGCTGTGATAATGGTCGTTGAGCTGGCGCAACTTCTGCTCCAGCGACTGCTTGAGCTGACTCAGACTGTCGGTCTTATGCACCAGCTCCGCTAGCTGTTTGCCAAGCTGGCTGTTGGTTTCCGCGGCCTGGCGTAGCACCGCCGGCTGGTCAGCCAGACTGCGACTGGTCTGCTCAGCCTGCTGAACCACCTGGGCAACCTGCTGGCGCCGCTGTTGGTTGAGCCAGGCCTGTAGCTTGCTGACCTGGTCCTCCAGCCGGGCGACCTGGGCGGCGGTCAACGCGCGACTGGCCCTGACCAGCGCCAGTCGCACATCGTGGCTGGCCAATTCCTGCTGCAACAAGGCACTCTTCTGCTGCAATGCCTGCAGCCTCGCCGCCCTCGCCACGGCCGCTGCCTCGCTGACCGAAGGTGCGGTCGTAGCGGCCTGTGGCTGGGGTGCCTGAGTCTGCAGTTCACCCAGCTTGTTCTGGATATTCGCCAGCTCGGTGCGTGCCTTTTCGGGACGGCCGTGCAATTTCGTGAGCTGATCGTCCAGACCGTTGAGCTGACCTTGTAGCGTCGAGAGCTGGGACTGGGCCGCAGTCAATTGGGACTCAACCGCGTTAACCGCGACCCCTGGCGGCGGTGATTCCGGTGGTGGTTGTTTCTTCAGATTCGCCAGATCGTCCTGCAGCCGAGCCGTCTTGGGCGGCGCGCTGGTCAGCGACTGCTGGTAGCTTTTCAGCGTGTCAGCGTCGCTACTGGCTTCCTGCAAACTGTCCAATGCCTGCTGATAATAGTCCTTCGCCTGTTTGCGCTGGTCGGCAGACAGGCCGGTGATGTTACTCAGGCCATCGATGCGGCGTTTGATCTGAGCCGCCGATAAATCCCCCGCAGTAACTGAACCGGCCGCGTTCTGCCCAGCGGGTCGGGACTGGGCCGGGGCCGCTGTTTTGGCTGGCGCTGGCGCCGGCGGCGGCTCGGCGGCCGGCGCAGCGGGTTTTGTGGCAGGCACCGACTGCGCCGAGGCGATCGGACAAACTGCTGTCAGCGCGAGTAATAGTCCCAAGAACACGATTTTTGCGGCCCGGCGGCCGCCATACAATGCAAACAACAACGACATACTCGCTGACATCATGGGCGATAATCCTACACTGGCACAAAGCATTGACCAGCTCAATGACGAAATCGTTGCAGTTCGCACTGCCGGTGCTGCGATCATGGTCAGGCATGGACTTTGTTGTCAGTCTGGTCAGCACCGATCCAGGCCTGCTATTCTCAATCATGCAGCAATTCTTAACGCCCGTTGTCTATACCCTGCTCAGCAGGACGGTCTAAACTTGTGCGTTTACTGTGCCACTACCCCCATGACTGCAACTGCTATCGCTAGCCCCACCCGCAGCGCGGGCCTGGGTCGCCGCCTCGCCGCACTGCTCTACGATGCCTTGTTGCTGTTCGGCATCTGGTGCATCGCCACTATCGTGCTGCTGCCGTTCACGGGCGGCAAGGCCATACCGCCGGGCACGCTCTGGTACCAGGCCTATCTGCTTGGCCTGGTTATCCTGTTCTACGGCTGGCACTGGACCCATGGTGGCCAGACGTTGGGCATGCGCGCCTGGCGGATCCGGCTCAAGACCTGCGACGGCAGCCCATTGCGGTGGCGCCACGTAATGCTTCGCGGTGCCGCCGCCAGTCTATCCCTGGCAACGCTTGGCCTGGGCTTCCTGTGGCTGTGGGTCGATAGTCACCACGCCACCTGGCACGATCGCTTATCACGCACCAAGGTCGTGGTAATCAGTTAACAACACGGGCGGCGCACGCCGATGTACTGGCGGGGCCCTGGCTCAGCGACTACTATTGATCATTGCCGGGCAATACACGGGACTGGCCCTGCAACGGAACGCCAACGAGGGACATTAATGCGACTGGTACAGTTCACCACCAAGCAGGGCGACCGCCGGGTGGGCGCGGTCAGCGATGCACAACGCGGGGCGCTCAACATCCTGACCGATACCGTCAGTGTTTACGAACTGGCCCGGAGTGCCATCGAGAGCGGCACCAGCCTGGCCGAGCTGGCCGGTGAACGCCTGTCCGGACAAATGGTTGACTACGACACCATCATCAGCGTCGGTCGTCTCCTGCCGCCACTGGACCACCCTTACGACCCGGCTCATTGTCTAGTGTCGGGCAGCGGCATGACCCATGTTGCCAGCGGCGAGGCCCGCGACCGCATGAGCCACTCCGGTGACGACAGCGGCGACGGCGGTAGCGACGCCATGCGTCTGTTCCGGCTCGGTCAGGAGCAGGGCAAACCAGGTAGTGCTGCGACCGGAGCACAGCCCGGTTGGTTCTACAAAGGCGATGGCAGTTGCGTGGTCGCGCCGGGCAATCCGTTCGAAATCGAGAATTCCAGCCTCGCCGGCAGTGAGGAGCCTGAACTGACCGGACTGTATATTATCGGTCATGACGGATTACCGTACCGCGTCGGCTTCGCGGTCGGCAACGACTTCTCCGATCACGTAATGGAGAGCCAAAACGCGCGCTATCTGGCGCATTCCAAACTGCGCCAGTGTGCCTTTGGGCCGGAGCTGCTGCTGGGACCACTAGCCCCGGACATCAGCGGCACCTCGCGGGTACTGCGCGACGGCAAAGTGCTCTGGGAGAAATCCTTTCACAGTGGCGAGGCCCATATGATCCACAGCCTTGCCAACATTGAACATCATCATTTCAAGTACCGGCGGTTCCGCCGCCCCGGTGATATTCATGTCCACTTCCTGGGCACGGCTGTGATGAGTTCCGCCGAGGGCCTGGAAACCCGCTCCGGCGATGTGTTCGAAATCAGCGCTGACAGCTTCGGCCGACCGCTACGCAACACGCTGAAACGACTCGAAACGGACGCGGCCATCGAGGTCCGCACACTGTGAGGGTGCAGCATGACCTCAGCTCGCATCGTTCGCCAATGCCTGGCATTGTTTGGCCTGCTCGGCCTGCTGTCAGCGGTTGCCGCTAATGGCTACGGATTCAGTGATCCAGGTCTTGCCCAGGCCGCGGCCCGGTATCAGGCGCTAGTCGCTAACAGCCGCGCCGCAACCGATCCGGTACGCACCTGGCAACGCGCTGCCAATGCTGTCAAAGAAAAACACTGGCCCCGGGCGATAGCCGCCTACGAAGCGCTGATCGCCGCCGGCGATCAGGCGCCACGCCGTTGGCTACAGCTGGCGCGCGCCTGGAATGAGGCGGATAGCCAGCGCGACCATCTGCAACGGGCGCTCCAGGCCGCCTACAATGCCTGGCAGGGTGCCAGCGATGACACCAAGCTGCGCGCCTCCACGCTGTTCCTGCTGGGTCACCTGTATCAGCGCAATGATCAACCACGGCAAGCCCTGGCGGCGTGGCGGTCCGGCCTGGCACTGCACGATAACACGGAAATCAGGCGCCGCTACCATGCGCTCAAGGCGTCTCTTCAGTTTCGGGTCGAAGGCCTCGATGTTGAGCGCGCCAGCGCCACACCCCGGCTCTGCCTCCGGTTCTCCCAGCCGTTGGCGCACGGCCCACAGATCCATCTGGCGGATTACCTAACCATCGAGCCCGCGATCCAGGCTGTGGTCGAGGCGCATGACAACCGGCTCTGCATCGGCGGCGTCAGTTTCGGGCAACGCTACCGGATCACAATACAACCCGGCGTTCCGGCCGCCAGCGGGGAACGCACCGGAACCCGGAAGCAGTTCAGCGCCACCGTGGGGGACCGCCCTGCCCGTGTCGGTTTTCGCGGGCGCGCCTATGTGTTGCCCGAACAGGGCGCGCACAGCCTGCCGCTGACAACAGTCAACGTCGAGCGGGTACGACTGACCCTGCTGCGCATCAACGATCGCAACCTGACGACCGTGATCAACGCTGGCAATCTGCTGGCCAGCCTCGATGGGTACGCCCGGCGTCAGATCGCCCAACGCAGCGGTGCGGAACTCTGGAGTGGAACGCTGAGCATCGCCGACCAGCGCAACGCTGACGTCACCACAGCGGTACCGCTGGGCCCGCTACTGGCTCACACCGCACCCGGAATTTACGTGGTGACCGCCGCGGACGCCAGCAAGCCCGAACAACGCTGGCGGGATCTGGCCACGCAATGGCTGGTGGTTTCGGATATTGGCATCACCAGCCTGCGCGGCAGCGACGGGCTGCACGTGTTTCTGCGCTCGCTGGCCAGCGCCAGGCCGCTGACCGACATAACGGTCAAACTGTATGCCCGTAACAACAGCGAACTCGGCACGGCGCATAGCGATAGCCGGGGACAGGTGCAGTTTGCCGCCGGCCTGCTGGCGGGCAACGGTGGTCGCGAACCAGCCGCGGTGATGGTCTACGGCGATCACGGCGACTTCAATTTCCTTGATCTGACCCGGCCGGCTTTCGATCTCAGCGACCGTGGTGTCGCCGGCCACAAGGCGCCGGGTCCGGTAGACGCTTATCTTTACAGTGACCGTGGCATTTACAGGCCCGGCGCCACAGTCCAGCTGGTCGCCCTGCTGCGCGACAGCCAAGGCCACCAACTACCCGGCACGCTACCGCTGACGCTGCGCCTGATTCGGCCCGATCAGGTCGCGTCCGAGCAGCAGCTCCTGCACGATGTCGGCCAGGGCGCGTATCACGCCGCCCTCAGATTGCCGCCCAATGCCCGCAGTGGCAACTGGCAAGTGCGGGTATTGCTCGATCCCAAAGGCACACCAGTGGGGCAGCTGCAGTTCCAGGTGCAGGATTTTCAACCGCAGCGGCTCCGGGTCCGACTCCGTTCGAGCACCGACCAGCTTACGCCGGGCAAGGCGGCCAGCGTGTCGGTCGCTGGCGCATATCTGTACGGCGCCCCAGCCGCTCACCTCAATACCAGCGCAGAGTTGGTGCTACGGGCTGACCCCAAGCCTTATCCAGACCATCCCGGTTTTCACTTTGGCCTCGCTGGGGATCAGTTTTCGGCCCAGCGCCTGCCGTTAAGCAGCGGGCCGACTGATAGCGACGGCAACGCCCGGTTCAGCATCATGCTGGATCAGCGGCCCACCACCAGCCTGCCGCTGCAAGCCCTGATACGGGTCTCGCTGTTCGACCCCGGCGGTCAGACGGTCAATCAGACTCTGGCCCTGCCCTACCGTGACCAACCCTACGCGATCGGCATCAAGCCCCTGTTCCACAATCAGGTCGCGCAGGGCAAAGACTTCGGTTTCCAGGTGATCGCTCTGGACGCCGCCGGTCAGCTGCGTCCGGCTCAGGGACTGCGTTATCGGCTGTACCGCGAGGATTACCAGTTCTACTGGTATTACCAAGACAGTCGCTGGAATTACAAGCGCATCGTGCGCAACAGCCAGCCGCTCACCAGCGGCGCCATCGACCTGCCCGCCGCGGCACCGTATACCCTGCGTCAACCCGGCCTGGATTGGGGCAGCTATCGGCTTGAGATCTACGATCCGGCCGACACCGTCGCCAGCAGCATCCGTTTCCAGGTAGGCTGGGTCGCCGGCGGCGCCCTGGCCGGAGCCCCAGACCAGCTTCAGCTCAGCCTCGATCACAATAGTTACCAAGCAGGCCAGAGCGCGCGAATTCACCTAAAGGCGCCGTTTGCCGGTAGCGCCCTGGTAATGGTGGTTAGCGACAAGCTGTGGCTGACCCGCAGCGTCGACCTGCCGGCCGGTGGCACCACTATCGATTTACCGGTAACGCCGGCTTGGAGCCCGGGCGTCTACGTTCTTGCGAGCGCCTTCCGACCGGCTACCGCTGCCGGTCGCGGCCCGGGCCGGGCGGTCGGCGTGGCCTGGCTCGGCCTGGACCCGGCCCCGCGCACACTCGGTATCCACCTCAGCGCTCCGCCGGTGTGGCGGCCACGCCGGCCGGTCCAGGTTCCGGTGCACGTAACTGGCCTACAAGCGGGTGACGAGGCCTACGTAACACTGGCGGCTGTCGACCAGGGGATTCTCCAGCTGACCGATTTCACCAGCCCCGACCCAGGCAGTTATTTTCTGGGCAAGCGGCGGCTGGGAATGGACTTGCTGGATCTCTACGGACACCTGATCAGACCGGGAGGACAACCTGGCAAACTGCGCAACGGTGCCGGCGCGGACAACCGAAACCTTCATCCGGGTGCACTGCGAAGCACCCGCACGGTAGCGCTGTTCAGTGGCCCGGTGCGGCTAGATAGCCAGGGTAATGCGATGGTACCGTTACAACTGCCTGATTTTGAAGGTGAACTAAGGCTGATGGCGGTAGCATGGGGCGGGCGACGCTACGGAGCGGCCAGTGAGCCCGTCAAAGTGCGCGACCCTCTGGTCAGCCAACTGTATCTGCCGCGCTTTCTGGCGCCCGGTGATCAGGCCTTGATAACGCTGGCGCTGCACAATCTCGATGCCCCTGCCGGCCGTTATACGGTCAGCTTGAAAACCGCGGGCAGCCTGACCCTGGACCAGCCGGCGCAGCAAACACTTGGCATTTCAAAGCAAGGCGCGGATTCGACTCGTCAGCTGCAATTCACCCTTCACGGCGGGCCGGTCGGCGACGGTCGCCTCACGCTCGACATCAACGGCCCCACCGGCTTCCACCTGCAACGCCATTGGAACCTCAGCGTACGGCCGGCACAGGCCTATGTTTCAAACCATCGCAGCCAGCAACTCGCAGCCGGCGCAACGCTGCACATCGACCACTCGCAGCTGTCCGGTTATCTGCCGGGTACGGGCCTCCTGAGCGCCAGCTTCTCCAGCCATCCGGCGCTCAATGTGCCGGCCTTGCTGCGAGCATTGCAAGACTATCCCTATGGCTGTCTGGAACAGTTGACCAGCCGGGCGCTGGCACTGCTGTACTACGGTAACCTGGCGCGATCCTGGCAGACGCCGGAAGCCGGATCCGCGGCCGATAGTGCAGGCCATGATCCAGCGAATCCTGGCCATGCAGCGCTACGAAGGCGGTTTCGGCTTGTGGAGTGCCGACGACCCGGCTCAGTTCTGGTTGTCTGCCTATGCCATGGATCTGCTAACGCGGGCGCGGCGAGCCGGCTACCTGGTGCCTGGCGAACCGTACCGCCGGGGCCTGGAGTGGCTGCGCCAGCAACTCGCCACCGCCGACTATAAGGCGCCGGCGCTCGTAGCCCGGGCCTATACCCTGTACGTGCTGAGCCAAGCCGATGCCGCCACCCGGGGTCAACTACGTTATCTGTTTGACAACTATCTGCAGCGGCTGCCAACCCGATTGGCCCGTGCCCAGTTGGGTGCAGCACTGGCTCATTTCGGCGAGCGCCGCCGTGCCCAACAAGCCTTCAGACTGGCGTTTGAGGAACCTCCCCGGACAAGGATTCCGGGCGATTACGGTTCAGCACTGCGGGATGATGCCGGCCTGGTCCTGTTGCTCACCGAATCCGGTCTGTTGCCCGACCACCTACCCGCGCTCACCGAACAGCTGGCCCACCGAGCCGCTAGCCGACGCTACACCAGCACCCAGGAAAAGTCCTGGCTGCTACTCGCCGCCCAAGCATTGGACCGCGGTCACACAACACTCAGTTTGACGCTCGACGGTCAACCGGCCGGCCACGGCGATCCATTCTATCTCCAGCGCCGCGCGGCTCAGCTCGCCAGCGCGCTGGACGTCACCAACCAAGGCCAGGGACCGGTGTGGGTCCGACTCGACACCAGCGGTGTGCCCACCGCCAGGCAACCGCCCGAGGCCCGTGGTTTCGCCATCAGCCGGCACTACTACACACGCGACGGCCAACCGGTCGATCCAACCGGAGTCGACCGCAACACCGTCCTGGTAGCGCTGGTCACGGGCCAGACAACGGATAGCCTGCGCCACCAGGTACTGGTGGTCGATCTGCTGCCGGCTGGATTCGAGCTGGAAAATGCCGATCTGGCCCATAACGCATCGATCGCCGAACTGGCCTGGCTGCCGCCACTGACAACACCCGCCCACCAGGAGCTGCGGGCCGACCGCTATCTGGCGACCTTCGATCTCGACCAGCAGCAACGCGAATTCACTGTCGCCTACCTGGTGCGCGCCGTCACGCCGGGTCGCTACGCGCTGCCCGCCCCTTACGTGGAGGACATGTACCAGCCATGGCAGTTTGGACGCGGCCGTAGTGCCCGGTTGACGGTGCACTAAGTATGCCGTATCCGATCCGGGATCCCTGAATCACGCCAAAACTCTTGCTCGGGCGGTAAACTAGCCGGACACACGACAAGACCAAAGGAGGCCCCATGACGACCGACACCACACGTGCATTTCTCGATGCTCGTGACTTCCTGCTGGCCCGGCGCAAAGACTACACGACGGCTTATCGCGACTTCCGCTGGCCCCAACTGACTGAATTCAACTGGGCGCTGGATTGCTTCGACCGCCAGGCCCTGGACAACGCCACCACAGCGCTCTGGGTTGTGGACGCCGACGGCACTGAAACCCGGCTCAGCTACGCTGAGCTCAGTGCCCGTTCTAATCAGGTCGCTAATTTTCTGCGGTCGCAGGGCGTCCGGCGCGGCGATCGCGTTTTGCTGATGCTGAACAATGTGGTGCCGTTATGGGAAACAGTACTGGCCGCGATCAAGCTGGGTGCGGTCATCATACCCGCTACCACCTTGCTGACGCCGCTTGATCTGCGCGATCGTTTCGAGCGCGGCCAAGTCCGCCACGTAGTGTCTGGAGCAGGCGATAGCGACAAGTTCGCTGACTTGCCCGGCACCTACACCCGTATCGCGGTAGGCGGCAATCCCGCGGGCTGGGTGGCCTTCGACGATGCGTATCAGGCAGCCACAGACTTTGTGCCCGACGGGACAACCCTGGCGTCTGATCCGTTCCTGCTCTACTTCACCTCGGGCACGACCTCCAGGCCAAAGCTGGTACTGCACAGCCAGCAGAGTTATCCGGTCGGCCACCTCTCGACTATGTATTGGATCGGTTTACAGCCCGGCGACGTCCATCTCAACATCAGTTCGCCAGGCTGGGCCAAGCACGCATGGAGCAGTATCTTCGCCCCCTGGAACGCCGGTGCAACGGTCTTCGTCTACAACTACGGCCGCTTTGATGCCGCCGCCATGCTCGATACCATCGGTCGTTACGGCGTCACCACCTTGTGCGCGCCACCGACCGTGTGGCGGCTGCTGATACAGGAAGATCTGGGCCGCTATCCAGTGCAGCTCCGGGAACTGGTGAGCGCCGGCGAGCCGCTCAATCCGGAGGTGATCGAGCGTGTCCGCAAGGCCTGGGGTATCACCATCCGCGACGGTTATGGCCAGACCGAGACTACCGCCCAGATCGGCAACCCGCCTGGTCAGCAGCTCAAACCGGGCTCCATGGGCCGGCCGCTACCCGGCTACCGGGTCACCCTGCTCGATGTCAACGACCAGCCCGCCGCCGAAGGCGAGATCTGTCTCGACCTGAGCCCGCGGCCACTGGGCTTGATGGCAGGTTATCAGGACGACC
This sequence comes from uncultured Gammaproteobacteria bacterium, assembly GCA_963713445.1. Lineage (GTDB taxonomy): Bacteria > Pseudomonadota > Gammaproteobacteria > Competibacterales > Competibacteraceae > CAVQMB01. The sequence continues at coordinate 187,540 of CAVQMB010000008.1, forward strand.
CGCAACGCACAGCGCAGGTCATGCGCGGGGGGTATTACCATTGCGGCGACGTGGCGGCGCGCGATGCCGACGGGTACATAACCTATGTGGGCCGGGCCGACGACGTATTCAAATCCTCAGACTATCGCATTAGTCCGTTCGAACTCGAGAGCGTGCTGATTGAACACGAAGCGGTGGCTGAAGCGGCAGTGGTACCAAGCCCCGACCCACTGCGCCTGGCGGTCCCCAAGGCGTACGTAACACTGCGGTCAGGCTATATACCGGACGCCGGGCTAGCCTTGTCAATCCTGCACTTCTGTCGCGACCAACTAGCGCCTTACAAACGCATCCGGCGACTGGAGTTCGCCGAGTTGCCCAAGACCATCTCCGGTAAGATCCGCCGGGTGGAATTGCGGGCGGCGGAAACAGGACGTACCGCCGACGAGCGCCGCGAGCTCGAATTCTGGGAGCAGGATTTCCCCGATCTCAAGAGCTAACGTGTACGTCTGATCCAGACCTGGGCGCTGGCGCTGTGACCGGTGCTGTCAATTACGGTTACCCGCACGTTGCCCGGGCCCGGCACGGGCCAAAATATCTGCCGGCGGCCGTCACCAGCAAACGGGCGACCGTCGATCAGCCAGTGCAGTGGCGGGCGGCCGCCAGCGGCGATCAATGGTAGCGCATGCTGGCCCGGCTGCAGTTCCACGGTACTGCCAGTCACCGGGAAACTGAGCGCCAGGTCGGTGGTACCCGCGCCGGCCAGCGACCGCGAGCCCCGGAGCCGCCGCAGCCGCGGCGGAAGCTGGCTATTACCGGCCTGCCACACTGTGTCCGGCCTCGGGCCGGGCGGTGGCGCGCTGACCGGTAACAGATCGAACACCCGAAACAATAGCGGCGCCGCCGTATTAAGCCCGTAGTGCCCGGGGCTTGGGGTGCCATCCGGTCGCCCCACCCAGACGCCCACCGTGTAATCGTGATCGAAGCCCAGGGCCCAGGCATCCCGAAAGCCGTATGAGGTTCCGGTCTTAAATGCAATCCGGCCGCTGACCGCCGGCCGCCCAAGCGGTGGCGGACTGCCCCTCAGTATCGACCGCAACTGCCAGCTGGCAGCCTGACTCAGTAGCCGCACGCCAGCCTGGTGCCGGGAATCCGGTCGGAAGCGCAGTGGGTACATCACGCCATCACTGGCGATAGCGCTGTACAGCTTGACCAGATCGGTTAACCGGATGCCCACACCGCCCAGTACCAGCGGCAGACCGGGTGGCCGTGCATCCGGCCAGATCAGATCGACCCCGGCCTCATGTAACCGCTCGGCCACCGCCATGGGTCCAAGCCGGTCCAGAACCGCAACGGCTGGCACATTGAGCGAACGCTGCAACGCCTCGCGGGCACTGACCCAACCGTGATACATATGCAGAAAATTGCTGGGCTGGTAGTCGCCAAAACGGGTCGGCGCATCCAGGATCAGCGTCTCCGGCTGGAGTATTAGCGCATCGAAGGCCAAGCCATACACCAGCGGTTTCAGCGTCGAGCCGGGCGACCGCACCGCTCGTGGCAAATCCAGCTGACCGTCCCGGGCGCTGGCGAAGAAATTCCCGGAACCAAGATAGCCCAGCACGGCACGATCCTGGTTGCGCACCACCAGTATGGCCAGGTTGGCACGCGGGTCCAGCTCGCTGAGTACACTGCGGCCTAAGGCGGACAGCAGTATCTGCAGGTGCCGCTTGATGGTGGTGGACTGGATGGCACGATCCGGTTCCGCGCGATGCAGCCGCCGCGCCAGTTGCGGTGCCAGCCGGGGCAATGGTCGTCGGGCGCGTGGCACTGGTTCGGCGGCCGCTTCCCTGGCCTGTGAACCGTCGAGCACACCGCACGCCACCATCCGCTGCAGAATCTTGGCGCGGGCAGCCCGCGCCGCCGCCGGATGACGGTCCGGCCGCAGGGTTTCCGGCGCTTGCGGCAACGCCACCAGCAAGGCCGCCTGGGCAGGTGTCAGATGGCTTGGCTCCTTGCCGAAATAGACCAGACTCGCGGCTCGCAGCCCTTCGATATTGCCACCGTAAGGAGCCAGTCCCAGATACAGACCGAGTATTTGTCGTTTGCTGAGATGCCACTCCAGTTGCAGCGCACGCAGCATCTGCAGGACTTTGCCCTCCAGGCTGTGGGGAATGGGTGTCAGCATGCGTGCCACTTGCATGGTCAGGGTCGACGCCCCGGAAACAACATGGCCGTGCCATATCCATTGCCCGGCGGCCCGCAGCAGGGCCAGTGGATCGATTCCGGGATGTTGATAAAAGCGCTGATCCTCGTAGGCCAGCAGCATGCGCAAGTACCCTGGATCGACCGCGTCCGGGCGCAACGGCAGCCGCCAGTAGCCCGAGGGCGTGGTAAAGGCCCGCAGCAGATGCCCGTCGGCGGCTAGTATCTGGCTCGAGTAGCGCTGACCACGAGCGAGCTGGGGCGGAAACACACGATCCAGCCACCACAGTCCGGCAGCGACCGCAAACAGTATCGTAGCGGCCACCCAGACACGGCTAAACCGTCTCCGGCGAATATGGATCAGCCAGTTCCGGCGCATCGGCGAGTTCTTCATGGTAGCTTTCCAGGTGCGCTTCCAACCCGCCACGCGGCGGTACGCTGGCAACATGAAATAGCGCTTCGCCCTCATTGACCAGCGGCAGGTTGATGCGTCCGACCACGAGGCCGGCAAAGCGGGCGCGCACTGGGGCATCCGATTCACCGAACGGGTCACCGATCCAGGCCAGCACGTGATCCTGCTCGACCCAGGCACCGAGCGGTTTGGCCGCACGCACGATACCGCTCTGCGGCGCCCGCATCCAGCTGCTCTGGCGGGCGATCATCGGTGTCAGCCGGCGGCCGGCGCGTACTGTGGGCAGCATATCGAGACGCCGCATCACCGCGATCACGCCGCGCACCCCGGCCCTGATCGCAAATTCGTCGAAACGCAACGCCTCACCGGCCTCGTACACCAGATAAGGAAGCCCGTGTTCGAACGCAACCTTGCGCAGCGAACCGTCGATCAGCTTATCGCTGTCGAGAATCACCGGTGCCCCAAATGCCTCGGCCATGGCAGCGACCTCCGGCACCGCAAGATTGGCACGGATCTGCGGTAGATTGGCGCGGTGAATCGCTCCGGTATGCAGATCGATCCCGTGGGTGGCCTTGCTGAACAGTTCTTGCACAAACAGGTTGGCCAGCCGGGCTGCCAGCGAACCCTGTTCCGAACCTGGAAAGGAGCGGTTCAGATCACGCCGATCCGGGAGATAGCGGGAATGGCTGAGAAACCCCAGCATATTGACCACCGGTACCGCGATCAGGGTGCCACGCAGACGGCGCAGCAGCGGCATGGCCAGCAACCGGCGGATGATTTCGACACCGTTGATCTCGTCGCCGTGCAGGGCCGCGGTCACCAGCAGGCTCGGGCCATCGCGCCGCCCGCGGATGACCCGCACCGGTAACCGCATCGGGGTATGCGTATACAGGTTGGGTAACGGCAGTTCCACCGTTACCGCGTTACCCGGGGCGATGGAGGTTCCGTTAATCCGTAGTTCTGCAGCCATCTCACCCTTTGCTGCGGGTAGCGGTCCTACCGGGCCAGCCGTTTTTCTCGATGAACTGGATGATCAGACCGGCGATATCCTTGCCCGTGGCTTTTTCGATCCCCTCCAGACCCGGCGAGGAATTGACTTCCATGACCAGCGGCCCATGGTTGGACCGCAGCATGTCCACCCCGGCCACGTTCAGGCCCATGATGCGCGCGGAACGGACTGCGGTGGAACGTTCCTCAGGTGTGATCCGCACCGACCGTGCCGTTCCCCCACGGTGCAGATTGGAACGGAATTCGCCTTCCCTGGCCTGGCGCATCATAGAGGCCACCACCTTCTCGCCGATGACAAAGCAGCGGATATCGGCACCGGAAGCCTCCTTAATATATTCCTGTACCAGTAGATGCGCATCCAGCTTGCGGAAAGCGTCAATCACGCTCTCCGCCGCCTGGTGGGTCTCCGCCATAACCACCCCCTTGCCCTGAGTGCCCTCCAGCAGCTTTACCACCAGCGGAGCGCCACCGGCGATCTTGATCAGGTCCTCGGTATCATCGGGCGAGTCGGCGAAACCTGACATCGGCAAGCCGATACCCCGTCGCGCCAGCAGTTGCAGCGACCGCAGCTTGTCGCGCGAACGACTAATGGCCACCGACTCGTTGAGCGGAAACACGCCCATCATCTCGAACTGGCGCAGCACTGCCGTGCCATAGAACGTGATCGAGGCTCCGATCCGCGGAATCACGGCCTCGAAACCCTCGAGCCGGGCACCACGGTAATGGACCTCAGGTTTGTGCGAGACGATGTTCATGTAACAGCGCAGGGGGTTGATGACATGCGCCTGATGACCGCGCTGCTCGGCAGCCTCAACCAGACGTCGGGTGGAGTACAACCTCGGCCCGCGGGACAATATCGCTATCTTCATAGCCGCTCCTTATTGGCGACAAACCACGTGGAACACCCCCGAGGCTACCGCCTGTAGGCCCGCCGCAGCTCCCGCCCATGCAGAAACGAATGCTGCGGATCGACCAGAAACCGACCCTGCAGTGCACTGCGCCCCAGCAGCAGGCGAAACAGCATGGTCTCGCGGTTGGTCAGTGTGATCTCGACCGGCCATTGCTGATCGCCCAGCGCCAACGGCGTTCGAATCACCCAGCGCTGTTCCCGGTGGCCACCCGAATCGATTACCACACGCCGATCGACGATTTCCGCTTCGCAGACGCACACCAGCGCCGGCCGGCGCCGCAACGGATGCAGGAGGAATCGTACCTTATGCCGACCAGCCTGCTCAAAGGTTTCCATCTCGGCTACATGGAGTGCCGAGGTCCGCGCTCCAGTATCCAATTTGGCCTTGACCGCCGGTACCCCGAGGCCGGCCAGCGCAACCCATTCGCGCCAGCCGGCCGCGCACCGCTGTTCCGTCAAGCGGCTTGTTGTAACATCCATGGCCAATCAATTGTCCCTGCTAGATTGCCGGCACTTCAAACGGTTCGCTGATAGCCGCCTCATAGTGACTGGCAACGCGCTCGTCGGGCATTGCTGCCACCAGAGCCAAGCCCATCGCTACGAGGCTGAACAGTGCAATGACCCCCATGTCGTCGAACATAGTCAGTGCACCGGTACCGCCCACCTCAGTCGGCCCCAGGTAGGTCAACACCCACATACCGCCAAAGTACGGCACCAGCCACCAAGCATGGACCCAGCCGAACGTCTCGTCTGCCGGCCGTTTGATCAGATAGAAATAAAGTATGTATAGCGCAAAGCAAACCAGCAACAGCAAAAACATGAAGGTGATGACCGCATAGCCGGCCCAGAACATCACGTAATTGGATGCGATGAAAGCCAACGGCGCCATGACCCACGGCATCCAGAGACGGAACGCCCGGTCCTTGTCCGGCAAGGTCCGCCGCAACTGTAATAACACGATCGGACCCAGGCCATATGACAGCACAGTGGCGCTGGACGCATAGTCAACCATTTTTTGCCAGGATGGAAACGGGAAGAAGAAGATAATGCCGACGCCGTAGGCCGCCAGCAGTGCCACCCAAGGCACGCCCCGGCCATTGATCCGCTGCAGCCAACTCGGCGCCAGCTTCTCCTCGCCGGTGGCAAACAGCACCCGCGAGGTCGCTGTAGTCCAGATGTAGCCGCATACCGCCGGCGAGATGATCGCGTCAGCGTATAGCGCCACGGCCCACCAACTGACCCCGATGGCAACCGCCAAACCCGCGATCGGTCCGGACACACCATTGAAACTCAGCTTGGCCCAGCCGTTCTTCAGCAACTCGGGTGGAATCGCCGTCACAAACGCCCATTGCAGGATGATGAAGATGGCAGCCCCGATAGCAATGGTGCCGATGACCGCGATCGGCAGGTTACGGCCCGGGTTGGAGGTCTCCCCTGCCAGATCAATGGCCTGCCGGAAACCAAACAGCGAAAAGAAGACACCGGCCGTGGACACGGCCGTAAACATATCGACGAAATTGTGCGAACCGGCCTTCACCACGGCCAGATTTTCCGGGTGATGGGAGGCCAGCAGCAACACCAGGATGGTACCCAGTGGGGCACAGATCTTGATCCAGGTGGCAAAGCTGTTGATCGCCAGCACCAGACGTAGGACCAGGAAGTTGAAGGCCACCATCACGCCCAGAACGGCCACCGACACCCAGAATCCGAGCGGCGTCAGCAATCCGCTGTGCGGGCTGATCATGCCCGGCAGATAGCTGTTGGCGTAAGTCACCACCGCCATCGCCTCGACCGGCGCGATCGAGACATAAGCAAGGAACAGAATCCAGCTCCAGATATGGGCCACCAGCCGGCCGTGACTGACCAGACTCATGTGCACCAATCCTCCGCTCTTGGGAAACATCGGCGCGAGTTCGGCATAGACCAGCGCGATCAACCCCACCACGATGGCAGCAATCACCCATGACCAGATACTGAGCGCTCCGGCACTCTGGGCGGCATGCATCGGGCCAAACAGCCAGCCGGAGCCTATCATTGCGCTTACCCCCGCAAACAACAGTCCCATGGCGCCCGCGTCTTTTCTCAGTTTGCCTGCCATGCCTTACACCTCGTTATTGACGATCCCCCCATAACTGCACCTTAGCAGCACCCCGTCATTGCGGCAATGAAGGGAGTCAAAACGGCAGAGTCAGTCCGCTACGAGTTCCCGCCAGCGGGCATCCAGTCGCTTGACCGATACTGGCTGGACGGTTTTCAGTTCTTGAGCGAACTGCGACACCCGCAATTCTTCCAGCAGCCAGCGAAACTCCTGCAACGCCAGATCATGCCGGCCATGCACCCGGTTTGACTGCAGCCGGGTCCGGCATTGCTGCCATAGCGTCGCGATACCCGCGCGCCGCTGGCGATCTTTATCCGGCGAGTAGCGGAGTTTCTCCAGACGCAGCTCGATGGCTTTGAGATAGCGCGGCAAATGCCCCAGCCATGGTTCCGGCGTCGCACCGATAAAACCCGGATAAATCAGTCCAGTCAGCTGCTCACGGATGTCGCTTACCGCTTCGTTCCAGCTGTTCGGCACCGGTCCGTTGAGTACCCCGTTGATCCGGTGATGGCTCACCAGAATATCCGCCACCCGGGCCGCTAGCGCACGGGCCTCGTCAATCACGTGGGTACGGACCCGCTGTAGACAGGCTTGGAATGCTTCGCGATCACGCGGCACCGGGCGGTCACCGAAGCCAGCCCGCTGGTAGGCTGCCCCCAACAAGTCGTCAAGCAGTTCGACCTGACTGCCGATCGCCAGGTAATGCAGGCTCATCTGCTGCAGTTGTGGGAGTTCGCGCTTCAGATACTTCACTTTATCGCGGGTTTTGCGCTGCAGCAGCCGGCACACGCCCTGCCGGTGGTGGGCGGCAGCGTCGTCGGGTTCATCCAGTAACTGCAGCGCCAGCGTACGATCGCTCTGCTCGACGATGGCCGGATAGCCACGCAAGCGGACGCCGGCGCGCGTGAATTCGACTACATCCGGAAGCTCGCCGAAGTCCCAGTCATGGACCTCATGCTGCCCGAAGCCGGCCTGATCGCCACACCCAAAGCTGGCTTTGGCCTGCGTACTGAAGCGTTGTTGCAACGCTCCCAGGTCACGACTGCAGGCGAGTGTGGCGCCGGCATCGTCGACGACCTGGATCCGCATAATCAGATGGAACGGCAACTCGGCGGCCGCCCAGGCCGACACGGGCACCTCGACCCCGCACATTTCGTTCAGTCGCAGACTCATGGCGGCGGTCAGTGACACCGGTCCCGGCTGCAATGCCGTCGTCAGTGCGCGTGCAAAATCGGGTACTGGCACGAAATGCCTGCGCAGACTTTTGGGCAACGCCTTCAGCAGAGTCGCGATGCGCTCAGCGAGCAAACCCGGAACCAACCATTCCAGCGACCTGGCGTCGACCTGATTGAGTGCCGCCAGAGGGATCGTCACGGTCACGCCATCAGCTTCGCCACCCGGTTCGAAGCAGTAGCTCAGCGGCAACGACAGATTACCCAGCTCCAGTCGATCCGGAAAGCTCTGCATCAACGCGGAATCGGGCTGTCGCAGCAACACGTCATCGGGTGTCAGGTAAAGCATCTCGGGCCGCGTCTGCTCAACCTGCCGGCGCCAGCGCTCGAAGCCCGCTCCGCTGTAGACATCCGACGGAACCCGGACATCGTAGAACCGGTGCAATATCGCAGCATCCACTAGTAGATCGCGCCGGCGGGTGCGCGTTTCCAGTTCACCAATTTCGGCAATGATGCGGCGGTTGTGCATCACAAAAGCGGCCCGGCTGCGCAGGCGCTCTTCCACCAGGCCGGCCTGGATGAAGATTTCGCGCGCGGCCACTGGATCGATGCGCCCGTAATTCACTCTGCGCTCGTTGATGATCGGCAGCCCGAATAAGGTTACCGTCTCTCGGGCAACTGCCTGAGCAGGCCGGTCAGCCCAGTGCGGGTCACTGTAGTGCCGGCGGATCAGATGCGGTGCGGGATCCTCCAGCCAGTCTGGCTCGATACGCGCCACCGTGCGGGCATAAAGCCGGCCAGTTTCTACCAGTTCGGCTGCCATCAACCATTTCGGTCCTTTTTTGACCAGCCCGGACCCCGGGAAAATCTGGAACTTACGACCGTTAGCGCCGCGGTAGAGACGCTCCTCATGATGGCGCCCGATGTGACTCAGCAGGCCGCTGAGCACGGCCCGGTGCACAGACTCGTAGTCGGCCGGCTGCTGGTTCATGCGCAATCCCAGTTCGGCACTGCGCGTCCGTAACTCCTGGTAGAGGTCGTGCCATTCGCGCAGCCGGACGAAAGACAGATACTCGTCCTTGCACAGCTGCCGCAGACGCCTGCCAGACTGATGCCGCACCTGGTCATGGTAGTAGTCCCAAAGACTCAACAAAGCCTGAAAATCCGAGCGCTCATCGACGAAACGCCGGTGTTTCTGATCAGCCGCTTGCTGTTGCCCAAGGGGTCGCTCGCGCGGATCCTGAATCGCCAGGGCAGCACCGATCACCAGCACTTCATGCAGACTTCCGGTAGCGCCGGCGGCGAGAATCATACGGCCCAGCCGCGGGTCAACAGGCAACCTTGCAAGCCGCCGGCCCAGGTCGGTGATGCGGCGTTGCGCATCCACCGCACCGAGTTCGAACAGCAACTTGTAACCATCGCTGATCAACCGACGCTCGGGTCCATCGATAAATGGGAAGTCCTCGATCTCCCCTAGCCCGAGGGCGCACATCTGCAGGATCACGGCTGCCAGATTGGTGCGCAGGATTTCGGGCTCGGTAAATTGTGACCGACCCAGTAAATCGCCCTCGCTGTAGAGTCTGATACACACGCCCGGCGCGACCCGGCCACAGCGCCCGGCCCGCTGAGCGGCCGAGGCCTGGGAAATGGCTTCAACCGGCAACCGCTGCACTTTGGATCGAGCGCTGTAGCGGCTAATCCGCGCCCGACCGGTGTCAATGACATAGCGAATGCCGGGAACCGTCAACGAAGTCTCGGCCACGTTGGTCGCCAGCACGATGCGCCGTCCGCCGTGTGGCTGGAACACCCGGTTTTGCTCGGCGGCGCTGAGGCGGGCATACAAGGGCACCACTTCAGTGTGCATCAGCTTGTGCTTGCGCAGGCTTTCAGCCGTCTCGCGGATCTCGCGTTCGCCGCTTAGAAAAATCAAAATATCGCCGGAATCGATCGCCGCAAGCTCGTCGACCGCATCCAGGATAGCCTCCTGCAGATCCCGGTCGCGACCGTCCTCATCCTCGCTCAGCAGCGGCCGGTAGCGCATTTCCACCGGATAGCCGCGCCCGGACACCTCGATTACCGGGACGTCACCGAAATGGCGGGCAAAGCGTTGCGGATCGATCGTGGCCGAGGTGATGATCAGCTTCAGATCGGTCCTTCGTTCCAGCAGCCGGTGCAGATAGCCCAGCAGAAAGTCGATGTTGAGACTGCGCTCATGAGCCTCATCGACGATGATGACCTCGTAGGCCGCGAGATCGGGGTCGCCCTGAGTCTCTGCCAGCAACATGCCATCCGTCATCAGCTTGATCAAGGTGTCTGGCCCGACATGGTCGCTGAACCGCACCTTGTACCCCACCCATTCCCCCAACCGACTGCCGAGCTCTGCGCTGAGGCGGCTCGCCACCGCGCGCGCGGCGATACGCCGCGGCTGGGTGTGGCCGATCAGACCACGCGCGCCCAGTCCCAGTTCGAGGCACAGCTTGGGCAGCTGAGTGGTCTTGCCGGAGCCGGTTTCGCCGCAGACGACCACGACCTGATGGTCGCGGATCGCTGCAGCCAGCGCATCGTGGCACTGGCTGATCGGCAGCGCCGGATCAAACTCGGGTCGCGGCAGACCGGCCCGGCAGGCTTCCACCCGCCTACTTGCCGTAGCGACATCGGCGCTCAGGGCCTCCAGGCCACGGTCGCACGGCTGCCCCCGTCGCGCCCTGCGCTGTAGGCCCCGCAGACGCCGATGGAACACCTGGCGTTCGCGGACGGGACAGGTTTGGAGCCGGGCCTCGAGAGCAGCTAACGAAGCCGCTAAGTCGTGACGAACCATGCAGTCGATCGTAGTAGTGGACGGAACACTTTCGCCAATATGGGTGTCATAAACTATTTGTGCAAGCGCACATTGATAAAACTTGCAGGTCGGTGATTTTTGCCGTAGTGTCGCCCGTGCGGCTTCAGGCCGCGCCCGGTCGCCGATCAATACCACTGCCGACCTGTCGCCGGCAGACGTCGGAAGTGCTTGGCTCGGCGGGTAGACAGTTTGGTGTTGAGGTTTTTATTGGTCATGAGTATCGGTACCGTTAAGTGGTTCGACGAATCTAAGGGATTCGGCTTCATCGCTCCCGAAGAGGGTGGCAAGGATGTTTTCGTGCATTACAGCGCCATCGATGGGAAAGGCTTTCGTACGCTGGCCGAGGGCCAGCGGGTGGAATACGAAGCCAAAACGGGCCCCAAGGGTATGCAAGCGACCCGGGTGTCAGCGGCCTGAACAGAAACAACCACAATAATCACAGTATCACCTCGCTGACCCGCCGCTAGGCGGGTTTTTTCTGCGCACGCCAGACTGTCCAGTTCCGCTATAATCCGCGCGCCTTTCTTTTGCATGCCCAGTGCACTGCCTAATTATGCTCAACAAACTCCGTAACATCGCTATCATCGCCCACGTCGACCATGGCAAGACGACCCTGGTCGATCGCCTGCTGCAACAGTCCGGCACCCTTGATGCCCGCGCGGCAACACCAGAGCGCATTCTCGATTCCAACGCCTTGGAGCGGGAGCGTGGTATCACTATTCTGTCCAAAAACACCGCGATCCGCTGGCACGACTACCGTATTAACATTGTCGATACACCCGGCCATGCCGACTTCGGCGGCGAAGTCGAACGGGTGCTGTCGATGGTGGATTCGGTACTGCTGCTGGTCGACGCCGTAGACGGCCCCATGCCACAGACCCGGTTCGTCACCCAGAAAGCGTTTGCAATGGGCTTTCGACCCATCGTCGTAATCAATAAGATCGATCGGCCAGGTGCGCGCCCGGATTGGGTGCTGGATCAGACCTTCGACCTGTTCGACCGGCTCAATGCCACCGATGAGCAGCTCGATTTTCCGGTGATCTACGCGTCGGCACTGCACGGGTACGCGGGTCTCGATTCCAGTGTCCGCGGTGGCGACATGAGTCCGTTGTTCGAGACCATCATCGAGCAGGTGCCGCCGCCTTACGGTCGATCCGGATGGACCGCTGCAATTACAGATCAGTTCACTGGACTACTCCAGCTATGTGGGCGTGATCGGCATCGGCCGCATCAGCCGCGGTAGTGCCCGTAGCAATATGCCGGTAACGGTGATCAATCGCCACGGCGAGCGTCGTAATGGCCGGATTCTGCAGGTGCTGGGCTTCAACGGCCTGGAACGCCAGGAGGTCGCCAGCGCCGAAGCCGGTGATATTGTCGCTGTCACCGGCGTCGAAGGCTTACACATCGCCGAAACCCTGTGCGACCCGAGCCAGCCGGAAGCCCTGCCCCCCCTGACCGTGGACGAACCCACGGTCAACATGACGTTCCAGGTCAATGATTCGCCGTTCGCCGGCCGCGAAGGTCGTTTCATCACCAGCCGCCAGTTACGCGCCCGGCTGGACCGGGAGCTGGAGCACAACGTCGCTCTGCGCGTAGAGGACACCGACAATCCGGATCGCTTCCGGGTATCCGGCCGCGGCGAACTGCACCTGGCCATTCTGGTTGAAACCATGCGCCGCGAGGGCTACGAGATGGCCATCTCGCGCCCGGAGGTCATTGTCCGCGAGGTCGACGGCCAGCGCTGTGAGCCCTACGAGCAGCTCACCCTGGACATCGAGGACAGCCACCAGGGCACAGTCATGGAGAAACTGGGGGCGCGGCGCGGGGAGTTGCAGGACATGCGCCCGGACAGCCAAGGCCGGGTCCGGCTGGATTACATCATCCCGGCGCGTGGCCTGATCGGGTTCCAGACCGAATTCATGACCGCGACCAGCGGCACCGGCCTGATATACCACGTATTCGATCACTACGGCCCGATGAAGCCCGGTGCCATCGCCAACCGCAGCAACGGCGTCCTGATCAGCATGAGCACCGGCAAAGCGCTAGCCTACGCCTTGTTCAACCTGCAGGGACGCGGCCGGCTGTGCATTGATCCCGGCGACGAGGTTTACGAGGGCATGGTGATCGGCATCCATTCGCGCGGCAACGATCTGGTGGTCAATCCGCTCAAGGCCAAACAGTTGACCAATATCAGGGCCGCCGGCTCCGACGAGAATATCCTGCTGACACCACCGATCCGCATGAGCCTGGAACAGGCACTGGAATTCATCGATGATGACGAACTGGTCGAGGTCACGCCAAAGTCGATCCGGGTGCGCAAGAAACGGCTCAAGGAGCACGATCGGAAACGGGCCGGCCGGGCTGTGGGCTGAGCCACGCCGGGGTACTCACTTGCTACCATTGCGACGAGCGGGCACTATAGCGACGCTTTAGCCAACCACGGGGAACCACTGCAGTGGCGCTATCCATCATTCGGCACGGGGAAACCGCAGGCAACGCAGCCGGTATCGTGCAGCTCCCTGACGTGCCGCTCAATGAGCACGGCATCCGCCAGGCGCAGCAACTCGGCAACCGGTTTGCCGTCACGCCACCGCCGTTGATTCTGGCCAGTGATTATCTGCGGACGCGCATGACAGCCGAGCAAATCTGCCACGCGACCGGCGCCGAACTGTGCCTTGAACCGCTGCTCCGGGAGCGTCACTTCGGTGATTTGCGAGGCCGCTCACACGCATCCATCGGCGACCTCTACGCACCTGATCTGGAGCCGCCCAACGGCGAATCCTGGGCAGCATTCCACGCCCGGATCGACCGCGCCTGGGAAGCGGTTGTCGACCGTCTGGCGACGACGTCCGGATACTTGGTTGTGGTCACTCACGGGCTGGTCTGCTATTCACTGGCTGCCCGCCACCTGCAACTACCGGCTGGCCAGGCCGCCGCGATGAATTTCCGCAACACTTCAGTCACCGAAGTGCTGCCGCACTCACCCTGGCAGGTCACCCGTCTGAACTGTACCGCGCACCTCGACGAGGCCCACGGCGAGCGTGCCATCGCCGGCGGTGTCTGAGCACCCGGAGTCATTGATGCAAACTTCCCTGGCCGATTTGCGCCGCGACTATGCGCTGACGCGTCTGGATGAAGATTCAGCCGACGCCGATCCGATCCGCCAGTTTCAGCGCTGGTTTCAGGAAGCGCTGCGGGCCGAAGTCACCGAACCCAACGCCATGACCCTCGCCACCTCGGATCGCGAGGGCCAGCCGCATGCCCGTATCGTGTTGCTCAAGGATGTCGCCGCCACTGGCTTCGTATTCTTCACCAACTACAACAGCGCCAAAGGGCGTGAACTCACCGAGAACCCGCGTGCGGCGCTAGTATTTCTGTGGCAGGAACTGGAACGCCAGGTCCGGGTCGAAGGGACCGTCAGCCGAGTCGCCCCGGACGAGTCGGAACATTACTTCCACACCCGACCGCGCGGCAGCCAGATCGGTGCGCTGGCCTCGCGGCAGAGTCAGCCGGCGGCCAACCGGCAGATTCTGGAACAGCGCTTCACCGAACTGGACCAACGCTATCGGGACGGCACCATACCCCGCCCAACGCACTGGGGCGGATACCGTCTGCTGCCAAGCCGCCTCGAATTCTGGCAGGGTCGGCGTAACCGGTTACACGACCGACTCTGCTATCAACGTATTACGGAGCAAGACTGGCAGTTACAACGACTCGAGCCATAATTCTAAAATCTTCTGCTACAGCAGCATTATATCGATTGCTGGGTCGACATCATCATTGCTATATTAGCCATGTTGTCGCCGGTCAGTCTGATGAGTGCGCTGTACCCGCGAATTTTGCGACAAGTACCGCACCGTACTAGTGCGGTGACGGGTTGTGTCAGGGTTTCCACCGCTTGCCTCAGCAAACGGCAGGTGGTCACTAACTGCGCTCCCATGATTCATTGGCGTTGTCCCATTGAGCTTCAGATCGCGAGCTTCACCCGTCCCCGGCAACCGGCATACGGCCCAGGGCGACCTAGTTCTCCGCTGCTGCCTCAACCTTCCGGTCAGCGACCGACGGCAACACGACGCCATGGATCTGGTTGAGCGCTGGAGAAGCGATGAAAAGAATGCTGATCAATGCGACTCAGCGGGAAGAGTTGCGCGTAGCCCTCGTTGATGGGCAAAAACTGTATGATCTCGACATCGAGACGCCTAGCCGGGAACAGAAGAAAGCCAACGTCTACAAAGGCGTCATTACCCGGGTAGAACCCAGTCTTGAAGCTGCGTTCGTCGACTACGGCGCGGAGCGGCACGGCTTTCTGCCGTTCAAGGAGATCGCCCGCAGTTACTTGGATCCCGATCTCGCGGGAAACAGCGGCCGCCCCAACGTCAAAGAGGCGCTCAAGGAAGGGACCGAGATCATCGTCCAGGTTGAAAAAGAGGAGCGCGGCACCAAAGGCGCTGCGCTCACCACGTTCATCAGCCTGGCCGGTCGCTACCTGGTATTGATGCCCAACAATCCGCGCGCCGGCGGCGTATCGCGCCGTATTGAAGGCGACGACCGCCAAGAGGTGCGCGAGGCGATGAAGGATCTCGCCATCCCCGACGGCATGGGGGTGATTGTGCGCACCGCAGGAGTGGGCCGGTCGGCCGAGGAAATGCAATGGGATCTCGACTATCTCATGCAGATCTGGGAAGCGATACAGCAGGCTGCAGAAAAACGTAAGGCGCCGCTCCTGATCTACCAGGAAAGCAACATCATCATCCGGGCGCTACGCGACTATCTGCGACCGGATATCGGCGAGGTCGTGGTCGACAACCCGGAAATTTTCGGTCAGGCGCAGGACTTCATGCGCCAGGTTATGCCAAAGTCGCTGAACAAACTTAAGCTCTACGAAGAACATACCCCGCTGTTCACGCGGTTCCAGATCGAATCGCAGATCGAAACCGCGTTCCAACGCGACGTGGCGCTGCCGTCCGGCGGCTCCATCGTCATTGACTATACCGAAGCGCTGGTTTCAATAGACATCAACTCGGCGCGCGCCACCAAGGGTGCCGACATCGAGGAAACCGCGCTCAACACCAACCTCGAAGCAGCCGAGGAAATCGGCCGACAAATGCGCCTGCGCGACCTGGGCGGTCTGATCGTTATCGATTTCATCGATATGGCGTCCAACCGCAACCAGCGTGAAGTGGAATCACGGCTGCGCGAGATGGTCAAGAGTGACCGGGCCCGGGTGCAGATTGGCCGCATTTCGCGCTTCGGACTACTGGAACTCTCGCGGCAGCGGTTGCGGGCCTCAATCGACGAAGCCAGTCATACCGTCTGTCCACGCTGCAATGGTCAGGGCAGCATCCGCGGCGCACAGTCACTGGCATTGTCGCTGATGCGCCTGCTCGAGGAAGAGGCAATTAAGGAACGCACCAGCCGCGTGCTGCTGCAAGTCCCGGTCAAGGTCGCCACCTACCTGCTAAACGAGAAACGTGCGGCCTTGCACGCGGTCGAGTCCCGCCACCACGTCGAAGTGGTGATAATACCCAACGAATCGCTGGAGACACCGCATTTCGAACTCCAACGCCAGCGCCGCGACGAATTGCCGGAAACGGAGACACCGAGCTACGGCCTCGCCACCCATTACGAAGATGCGGATACCGAGCGCCTTGGTATACACGAGCCGGTGCCACGCGAGGAGCCGGTGGTAAAAGCAATCCAGCCCCCGGCACCGGCTCCCGAGCGCATCCGCGAAGCTGCCGCCGCCAAGCCGGGTTTCCTGAAATGGTTGTGGTCAACCTTTTTTGAGAACGACGAAACGGCCGGTGTCGAAGCCGACAGCGCGCCACCCACCAAGGCGCGCAGTGCCAGCAAAACCGGTACTGCTCAACGTGGCCGCCGCGGTAACGGCCGGCGTCGCGAGGGTGCTGGCGAGGGCGGTGACAAAGCCAAACCGGCTGAAGCTGCAGTCAAGGAGACGCCCCAGAGGAAGCCCCGGAAGGCGGCCCCACAGCCTGCCGACGTAGTGCCCTCAACAAGTGGCTCCGAGGCGGTGACGCCTCAGAGTGATTCGCCGCCAAGCGACGGTGACAGCGGCAATGCACGCAGCCGACGTGGGCGCCGCGGCGGACGCAAACGCCGCAGCAAAGAAAGCGCCCCGCAGGTGGGTTCTGCCGAGGCCCAGCCGGAAACCCGCGGCGAAGACCATGACGCCGCCGAGTCGTCTTCTTCGACGCTGCCCGAAGCAGCAGAAGCGCCGGCGGAACCGGGCCGGAAGCAGCGCGAACGGCCCAAGCGGGCACCAGCGCCGCAACCCGGCACTATTACCACTGCGGCAGGGGTAACCCGGCAGATCCGGGCAGGCCGGCCCCGGATTCCTACGGGTGCCGCCGCAGCCGCAGCCGAAGCCGTAGTGCAGGAAACGGTCGCTGCCACCCATCCCGCGTCTGGCAACCCACCGCCGGCAGCGGGCACCGCCGACGAACACCCCGCCGCCGCTGCGAACGAGCAGGCGACTATTGATGCCAACGCCGGTACCGCTGGTAATGACAGCACGGCAGGGACCGAGACTACTGCCGATCAGGCGGCGCCGAAGCGCGGTACCCGCGGTGGACGGCCGCGCCGTAGGCGTGAGACGCCCGCCGCGACCGGGGCGTCATCTCCAGAAACCGACCAGACCGGGTCTGCCAGCCACCAGGACGAGCAGTTGACCGGAACCAATGCGGGTCACGAAGCCGCACGCCGCGACCAGGATGTCACCACGAACGTGGTACCCGAGGAACAGCCGAAAGCGACCGGCAGTCCTGCTGATGGCGCACCGGATCTTACGCCAGACATTGCGTCTGCGGACAGTCCTGAAACGCGTACGGGAGAGCGGCTGCCTGAATCAGAGCGCTCGGCCAGTTCTGCTGAACCGGCGACGCCACGACCGGAATCCACTTCCAGTCAACCGCAGGCAGTCGATCCGACCCAGGAATTGCCTGTCAAGGAAGCTGCTGCGCCCACGGTGACCGTACCTAATGAGCGGGAACCAGGCGCCGGCACAGCCCAGCCGCCATCAAACACGGATCGTGAGCTTGCTACCGGCACTGATGATCAAGCGCAACCGCAAGCGCAACCGGTTGAACCGCTGTCAGCTTCGGAAACGCCAACGGCCAGCGGCCAGGAAAGGGTCACGGATGCCGCCGACGGTTCCTCGGCCACGGCCCGCACGGTAGCCGTGCCGGAAGAGCCGCAGCCAGCGGAACCCGCCAGGAAGAAATCGCCGGGACCTTCCCGGACAACTCCCCCGGAGAGCTCTCCTGAGGCAGACGACAACGCCGACGGCAATAACAGGGCATAACACTGGCACCCCACGGAGCGGCGACTACGGGTCCGTGGGGCTTCCAGCCCCTATCTCCACGATCTTCACGGCAACGCCGGATGGCACTGTCTCAGATGCCTCAGCAGACCCTCAGTCGCCGCCTCCAGCAGATCCAGTACTCGTTCAAAATCAGGCCTGCCACCATAGTACGGATCCGGCACCTCGTCGCCGGGCAGGTGCGGTGCGAACGAAAGCGTCAGCCGAATTCTGGCAAGTTGATCAGCTGACTGCGCGAGCTGCTGCAGATAAGCCACGTGCCCCTGATCCATGGCCAGCAGATAATCGAATCTGGCCAGGTCGGCGGCATCAACCGCCCGGGCACGCAAATCGTCGATACTGAAACCCCGCCGCCGCGCCGCCGCCCGCGCCCTGCGGTCAGGCGGTTCGCCGCTGTGGTAACCGATGATGCCGCCGGAGTCCACGTGAATGTGCGGTTGCAAACCGAGGTTCAGCACCCGTTGGCGCAATAACCCTTCCGCCAACGGCGAGCGGCAGATGTTGCCGGTGCAGACCATCAAGACATGAATCACGTCCCGCCCTCACCCACGCGGGCCAGCAGTCGTCCGACCCGGACCAGGTCGGCCTCGGTATCAACCCCGGCAGGCGGCACAGCGGCTGTTTCCCGAACGCTGATCCTGATGCCGGCTCGCAACGCCCGCAGTTGCTCCAGCATCTCGCAGCCCTCCACCGGATCCGCCACCAGCCCGGCAAATTCAAGCAGAGTCGCTACCCGATAGGCATAGACGCCGATATGGCGCCACCACTGACCGGGAGGGAGCTGCATGCGGGATTCTTCCGCAAATGCCTCACGATGCCATGGTATCGGTGCCCTGCTGAAATAAAGGGCGAACCCCGCTCTATCCCGGACCACCTTGACGACATTAGGGTCGAATACCTCTGTCGCCGTCGCGATCCGTGCGCACAGGGTCGCAATGCCCGCCTTTGGCTGCTGGCTTAATTCCTGAGCGGTCTGGCGCAGTAATGCTGGTGGCAGCAATGGCTCATCGCCTTGCAGATTAACCACGATTGCATCATCCGGCCAGCCGCTTTGCGCTACCACTTCCGCCAGTCGGTCGGTGCCACTGGCATGTTCCGTGCTCGTCATGCAGACCTGAGCGAACCGGGCGGCCACGCTAGCGACCCGCGCATCGTCGGTGGCAATCACCACTTCGGCCGCACCGCTCGCGCAGGCCACTCGATGCACGTGCTCCAGCAGCGTTCTGCCGGCCAGTTCACGCAATGGTTTGCCGGGCAACCGGCTGGCGCTGTAGCGGGCCGGAATAACGACCCGAAACTCACCCATCAAGCGCTGCCGACGCCCCTCCTGTGCTCGGTTCATCCAGGTGACGTGCTTCCGATTCGAGCATGATCGGGATGCCATCCCGGATCGGATAGGCCAACCGGCTGGTTTCGCACACCAGTTCCTGGTGGTCGGAATCGTAGCGCAGCGGTGCCTTGCTGACCGGACACACCAGTATTTCCAGCAGTTTCTTGTCCATGGATACCTCGCAAAGTCAGGCAGCCGGTGCGACCGGCCTCTCGGTTGATGCCGTCAGGTGGGCCAGTCGCTGCAGCAAAACCTCGACCAGCGCCTCCGACAGCTCGGCCTCGACCGGCACGTACCAATGCTCGGCGCGGGACCAGGAACCGCATTTTACCGCGTCCTTCTCAGTCATCAGCAATGACTGTCCGCTGTCGATGACCAAGTCGGCCGACCGGAAGCGATGATGATCAGGCAGCGCACGGCCCTGAACCTGCAGGCCATAGCCACGCAGATCAGCAAAGAAGCGCTCGGGGTCGCCGATGCCCGCAAGCGCGGTCACCTGGCAACCGCGCCACTGCGCCAGCGCACGCGTGCGGCCGGAATCGAGCAGATTCACTGCCGGCCCCAGCCGCAGATGCATCGGATGTTCGCCGGCCCGGGCACAACCGTTGGCTACCACCAGATCGACCTGCTGCAGCCGCGACCGGCGCTCCCGCAACGGCCCGGCCGGCAGCAGAAACCCATTGCCGAAGCGCCGGCGGCCGTCGATCACAGCGATTTCGATGTCGCGGCCCAGCGCATAGTGCTGCAAGCCGTCGTCCGCCAATATGATATCGCAGCCCCGCCGCACCAGCTCGCGAGCCCCTCGCGGCCGATCGCGATCCACGACCACCGGACAACCACAGCGCCGGGCGATAAGTACCGGTTCATCTCCCGCGCAAGCCGGATCGCTGGCAGCGGTCACCAGCTGCGGTGCCGGCCTGTGCCGAGCCCCGTAACCGCGGCTGACCACGCCCGGCCGGTACCCGGCCCGGCAAAGCAGCTTGGCCAGAGCCACTACCAGTGGCGTCTTGCCGGTCCCGCCGACGGTGATATTGCCAACCACTACCACCGGCACCGGAATCCGTTGCTGATGCAGCAAACCACACCGATAGGCGCCACGGCGCAGCATCACAAGCAGCCCGAAAAGCTGGCTCAAAGGCCATAGCACCAAGGCCAACGGATGCCGCGCATACCAGTGACGCACCTATTGGGTAGACCCCGGTTGGGCGGCAATGGAGATGTGTTGCAAACCGAGCTGGCCGGCAGCATCCAGGGTCTGCACCACTGCCTGATTGGGGGTACGGCCATCGGCGCGGATCTCCAGGGTGGGGTGCCGGTGGCCCCGCATCGCAGCCGCCAGAGCCGTCTTCAGTGTCGTCAGGTCGGTCGCCGGCAACGCATGTCCGTCAACGGCAAAACGTCCGGCGGCGTCGATACTGACCACCAGGGTGGCCTGCTGCTCCTGGACCTGGCGGCTGACCTTGGGCAAGGTGATATCGAACGCCGACTGTTTGCGGAAAGTGGTCGTAACCATGAAAAAGATGAGCAACAGAAATACCACGTCGATCAGTGACGTCAGGCCAATCTCAGGCTCTTCCAGGCGGCGTTTGCGGAGTTTCATGACCGCCGCCTCCGCACCTGCTGCTCGGGCAGCGGCGGCAGGGTGTCGCGACTGGCCAGCCGTTCGGCGATATCCACCAGAAGGATCGCTTCTGCTTCCATGCGCAGCACCAGTTCATCCACCCGGGCGCGCAGGTAACGGTAGAACAACAGGCTGGGAATAGCCACCGTGAGGCCCCCCGCGGTGGTGATCAGAGCCTTGGCAATGCCATCCGACAGCAGTGCGATATTGCCATTGCCCTGCGTAGCGATCACGTTAAACACCTCGATCATGCCGAACACGGTACCAAGCAATCCCAGCAGGGGCGCCACCGACGCGATGGTACCCAACGCGTTGAGGTAACGCTCCAGGTCATGTACGACCTGACGTCCGCAGTCCTCCAGGCTTTCCTTGACCACCTCGCGACCCAGGTGATAGTTCGCCACACCTGCGCTTAACAAACGCCCCAACGGCGACTGACCGCTAAGCCGCAGCAACCCTTCGGCGGTCACCAGGGCATTGCCCTCGACCGCCTTGTGCAGGGCCTGAACCAGCTGCGGTGGCAATACCCGGCTGCGCCGCAGCGCCCATAACCGCTCGAGGACGATCGCCATGGCGATCACCGAGCAGGCAATGATTGGCAGCATCAGCCAGCCGCCAGCTTTGATCAGATCCCACACGGCGCACCCTTCACCGGTTCAGCAGTCGGTCCCGCAGCGGTGACACCGCCAGGGCGTGGCCATCAAAACCCTCATAACGCGCCAGCACCGCCGTGTGGCGGGCCAGTTCGGGATATCCGGCGGCCGTCACATACCCGACCGAGTTACGTTTAAGAAAGTCGAACACCGACAACGGCGACACTGTGCGGGCCGCACCACCGGTCGGCAGCACAGCATTGGGACCCAGCAGGAAGTTCCCGAGCACGACCGGCGTGTTCTGGCCCAGCATGATCTCACCGGCGTGCTGCAACTGGCCCAGATAGGTCATAGGCTCTGCAGTCAGCACCTCCAGGTGCTCCGGCGCATAGTCGTTGACGAAGGCGATCGCCTGTGCCATGTCCGGCGCCAGTATGATGCCACCCCGAGGCCCACCCAGCACGGTCGACGAGAACTCGACCCGCTGCGGCCCCATCTGCGCCCAGAAGCCGGGAATCGCTTTCTGCGCCGCCTCGGCGACCGCGCGGCTGTCGGTCACCAGAAACGCCGAGGAAT
Source organism: uncultured Gammaproteobacteria bacterium (assembly GCA_963713445.1). Classification (GTDB taxonomy): domain Bacteria; phylum Pseudomonadota; class Gammaproteobacteria; order Competibacterales; family Competibacteraceae; genus CAVQMB01. Next base: position 209,616 of record CAVQMB010000008.1, read on the forward strand.
CCGGTCCGTGTTCCGATTCGATGATCAGGTCGAGTCCTGCAATCCGTCCGTCGGCAGTGCTGTCGGCCAGGATGATCGACTCGCTAGGACCAGCCGGAATGCCGGGGTCGATCCGACCCGACAGCAAGCGCTTGGCTGCCACTACATAGGGGCTGCCGGGACCCACGATCTTCGCGACGCGGGGCACGGTCTCGGTACCAAACGCCACCGCCGCCACGGCCTGGGCCCCGCCGCATTTGTAGATCTCTTCCACCCCGGCGGCGCGGGCGGCCACCAGGGTGGCGGCATCCACCGTGCCGTCCGGCCCCGGCGGAGTCACCACGATGATTCGCGCCACTCCAGCCACCACCGCCGGGACGGCCGTCATCATCAACATGCTGGGAAATGACCCCTTGCCACGCGGCACGTATAACGCGACCGATGGAATCGGTGTATATCGCTCACCGGCAAAGGCACCCGGGCGGATTTCCTCCAGCCACAAGGCTTGCGGTTTCTGCAGTTCATGAAAACGGCGGATATTGGTGACTGCGTACTCGATAGCCGCATGAACATCCGGATCGACCAACTCAAATGCCCGGTCAAATTCCGCTGCCGTCACCCGGAGTTCGGTCGGTTTGAGGGAGGCGCGGTCGAACTCCGCGGCAAAACGCACCAGCGCACTATCCCCCTCGGCACGCACAGCCTCGATAATGGGCCTGACCGCGTCCAGATACGGCGTCAGGTCCGACTCGGTTCGCTCCAGCAGCAAGGCGCGCTCAGGAGGGCTCATACGCCCGAGCTCAAAGAAACTGATCATTCGATTCATCACAGGCCATCAGGTCGCCGCTAAGTCTGGCTGCATTGTATAACGCAGCCGGCGCGCTGGCGATGACGCACGCCGCCGGGCCAAGCCCGGCGGCGTGCGTCTAATGGCAACCCAGTGCAACCGCCACACGGGCCTAGAGGATGTACCCCCGCTCTTCATGCAGGGCGATGTCAAGACCCTCGCTCTCTTCTTCGCTCGTCACCCGCAGCGGCACGAACAACCCAACGACCTTGAGAATGATGTAGCTCATGACACCTGTGTAAATCAACGTCGCCACCACAGCAACTACCTGCACTGAAAACTGGCTGGCAATCGACCCATGCCTAGCACCAAAACCAGCCCCTCCCAGGCTCGGGGCACAGAACACGCCGGTCAACAAAGCACCAACAATGCCTCCAATACAGTGCACCCCGAAAGCATCCAGGGAATCGTCATAACCGATCCAGCGCTTGACCCGGGTGGCGAAAAAGAAGCATATAACACCCGCAGCGATACCGATGATGACAGCGCCCATCGGCCCCGCCGTACCAGAGGCCGGCGTAATGGCCACCAGTCCCGCAACCGCGCCCGAAGCGATGCCCAACACGCTGGGCTTGCCATGGGCTACCCACTCGGTCAGCATCCAGGCCAATGCTGCGGCAGCGGTGGCGATCTGGGTAACCAGCATGGCCATGCCGGCAGTGCCATCGGCCGCCAACTCGCTACCGGCATTGAAGCCGAACCAGCCGACCCAAAGAATAGCCGCGCCGACCACTGTCAGCGTCAGGTTGTGTGGCGGCATCTGCGTTTCCGGATAGCCTTTTCGTTTGCCCAGAACCAACGCGGCAACCAGACCAGCGATACCGGCATTAATGTGGACTACGGTACCACCGGCGAAATCTAGCACGCCCAGGCTGCCCAGCCAGCCACCACCCCAAACCCAGTGGGCAATCGGAGCATAAATCAGAGTGAGCCAGGCCGCCATGAACCACATCATGGCGGAAAAGCGCATCCGCTCGGCGAAGGCCCCGACAATTAGTGCGGGGGTAATAATGGCAAATGTCATCTGAAAGGTTACGAACACCGTTTCCGGGATGGTGCCGCTCAGGCTTTTCACCCCCACCCCCGCCAGAAACGCCTTACCCAGACTGCCCACGACACTGTTTCCGGTCGTAAAGGCCAGACTGTAACCCCAAAACGCCCATAACAGGCTGACCATGCAGGTAATGGCGAAACACTGCATCATCACCGACAGCACGTTTTTGCTCCGCACCATTCCAGCGTAAAACAGGGCTAAACCGGGAATGGTCATGAACAGCACCAACGCGGTCGAGGTGAGCATCCAGGCGGTATCACCCGCGTTGAGCACAGCCTTATCCTGAGCCAGTGCCGGGCTGGCCACGAACAACAGGGTGATGAGCATCAGCAATCGTCTGGGATTGAGTCGGGTTCTAGCAAGCATAGTCAGGGTCCTCGAGCAGCAAGTTGGCACGGTGCCGGCAGCTGGCCTCACAGCCCCATTCCGGGTCCGGCACCGCTATCGCTCCTTGTCGTATCAGACCTTGTGCCATTTTAATTTTTTTAAGTTTTATCATATAGTTATTAGTCATAGACAATGCTGGCACAGCTCGATTCGCACCAGGAATGAACACACCTGATTGGCATCGCACAAATATTGTGCAACGAGTCGATGCGGTTGCGCACGGCCTCCAGCCTGTCCAGCGGCGCATCCTCGGGACCGCCCGCACCAGTCTCAAATCTTGCGGGAGAGCGAACCATGCGGATGACCATCAAGGCCCTGATATTGCCCGGATGCGTCCTGGACATTGGTCACTGGCAACGGATCCACTAGGGCGCACAACGGGCGTCGCAGAACAAGCGGCAATGATCAGGAAGCGACATCCCGCCGCCGGCGTGTCCGCCACCTGACGGTCAGCGCCGGACTGTTTTACACTTCATGCTCTCCCAACCACCCAGTGCAGGACTGCTATGATCGACCCCTACCAACCCTTGGCTGCACTTTCTGCCGACCTCGCTGACGGCCGGCTGACAACCCAGGCGCTCGCGGAATCCGTGATCGCCCACCAGGATGCCAGCGGCCAATCGCTCAACGCCTACCGGGTCTGGGACCCTGACTTCGTGCAACGTCAGGCCACCGCTGCCGACGCAGTCCGCGCGGCAGACGCCCGCCTCGGCCCCCTGCAAGGCGTGCCAGTCTCGGCCAAGGATCACTTCGGCGTCCGCGAACTGCCGGTCTATGCCGGCACGGTCCGGGAACTGCCGGACGGCTGGCGCCGCGAGGGCCCGGTCATAAACGCTCTGCGGCGGCAGCTAGCTGTGATCAGCGGTAAAACCCACGCGGTGGAACTGGCATTCGGCGGCGTCGGCCTGAACAATCAATCCGGCACCCCACGCAACCCCTGGGACAGCACTACTTATCGCGTCCCGGGCGGTTCCAGTTCGGGTGCCGGTGTATCGTTATGGGCCGGCACCGCCTGGCTTGCGCTTGGGACCGACACCGCCGGCTCAGTACGGATACCGGCCAGCGTCACTGGCTGCGCGGGCCTCAAAACCAGCTTTGGACGCTGGTCAGCGGACGGCATCGTGCCTCTCAGCACCAGCCTGGACACTGCTGGCCTGCTTGCCCGTAGCGTCGCTGACGTGGCTTTTGGCTTCGCTGCGATAGATCCGGCCTGGGGCGACCCGGCGACATTCCTAGCCCAGTTCGGTCGGCGTGACAGCGCCGGACTGCGGATTGGCGTGGCCGGTGCTGAGCTCTGGCAATTGTGCGAAGACGACATTGCCGACGTGGTGCATGCGGCGCTCGATGAGATCGCCGCCAGCGGCGTACGCCTGATCGACAACCCCCTGCCGGAAGCCATCGACGCCCAGGAACTGCTACGCGTCGGCAGCATCGTGTCGGCCGAATGTGATGCCTTTGTTGAACGCGAACTGCCGGAATGGCGGGCGCAGCTGGACCCGATCATCACCGCTCGGATTGCCGATGGTGACACGCTCAGCGCGCGTGAATACCTGTTGCGGTGTGAGCGCCTGGCACGCCTTTCACGCCGTGCGGCACAGCGGTTTGCCGATGTCGATGTCATCGCCGCGCCCACCGTGCCCATCCGCCCCCCACAGATCGAAGAGGTGGCCACGGTGGCCAGCTACCGGGCGCGCAACATGGCTATCCTCAGCCATACCTGCGTTGCCAACTACCTCAGTCTGTGCGCCATCACCCTACCGGCTGGCCTGGACAGCGCCGGTCTCCCGGTCGGTCTGATGCTGATGGCACCGCACGGGCGCGAAGAACACCTGTTGGCGGCCGCCCTCAGCCTCGAGGGGATTCTCGGCACGCCACTAGAGCGGCTGGGACGACCACCGCTGGCGCCCGCGATCTAAACACTAGCGGTCGGCAGCCTAACTGGACAATGCCAGTTCGCGCCAGAGTTCGGCATAGGCCCGGGTGGCCCGCCCGTGTGGGGCCAGTTCAGGTAGCGGCCGGCGCCCAGTGGCCATGCGTTCGACTTCACTGGCGTAGGGAATCGGCGTACCCAGAAATTGGGGCCAGTCCCGCGGTGCCGACTGCAGCAACTCCTGATGCAGCCGGCGGCGGCGGTCAAGCATGGAGAAGAACGGCCGTATGCGCAGGGCCTTGAAACGTTCGTCGGTGCTGAACTCGGCCAGCTGAGTCAGCGTGCGCAGCGATAAGGGCGTCGGGATAACCGGCACCAGCACCGTCTGAGCCGCATAGAAAATGCTTTCTGAAATCAGCGAAATGCTAGGTGGGCAGTCCAGGAATATGAAATCGTAGGTAGCGGCCAGTGGCTTCAATTGTTTGTGCAGACTGCGTTCCGGCTTCTTCGCCTCATCCAGTAACAGATCCAGATTGCGGTTTGAAAAATCGGCAGGAAGAAGTTCCAGACCCGCATAATCGGTGGCTTTGACGTGGTCATCGAGATGTCCCTTCAACAGCCTCCGGCCGCCTCCTTTGACCTTAGGTTTGACCCGCAGGCAGAAGCTGGCCGCGCCTTGCGGGTCAAGATCCCAGAGCAGAGTGCGGGCGCCGTCGCGGGCCGCCAGATAGGCCAGATTTATCGCGGCAGCGGTCTTACCGACCCCACCCTTGCTGTTGTATAGCGCGACCACATGCATTGGATTCCCCCTCATCCACCGCTCAGTGGCTGGGGTCTCAGCATACCGGCCATTGCCACCGGCGTCGAACGGCGCATACGCAATGCTGTCAAAATGTAGCGCCACCGCCAGCCATGTGCAGGAGCAAGATTGTCGCAAAACGCCGCCATCACCATTAGAATAACCATGGCTATAACGCCATGATCAGGCCTTAATCAAGTTTTCGAATGATCTTGATGCACTCCGGCAGACACGCCGCTGTGACCGTTATGTTGCTGGTCTTCTCGATGACCGCCGCTGGCACAATTGCCTTGGCGTCCCCGGTGACCCGCACCAGCGGCGCATCCACAGTCCCTGGCCAGAGCGCCCGTCTGCAGGCTGTCAGCAACCACCTGCGCACCCTCCTCGACCGGGTCCAGCCGGCTGTCAAGACGGGCCCCACGCGGCTTCTGGAACCATCGTGGGTGACCCGGTTTTACGCCGGTCGGGATTATCGGCCGGCTTGGCTTACCGCATCAGGCCGGCCATCTCCGGAAGCCGAGCGACTGCTGACCCTGCTGCAGTCAGCCAGCGCTGAAGGCCTGGAATCGGCCAGTCTCCACCGCCGCGAGGTGGTGTTTGCACTACGTGGGCTGCAGATCGCCTATGCCACGACGCCACAACAACTCGCCGATTTCGATATTCTGCTGAGCGACTCTTTCCTGGCCTATGCCCGGCGCCGGCTGGACGGCCAGGTCGTCCCGCAGCGCACTGAACCCGATTGGGCAGTGCCATCCCGGTCACAGGACCTCGCCGAGGTACTGCAGCACGCCTTGCAGCAGCACGATCTGGCCGCGGCGCTACGACGCCTCGACCCGCCTTATCCCGGCTATCAGCGGTTGCGGCGGGCTTTGCAGAACTATCGCCGCATCGCCGCCAGCGGTGGCTGGCAGACTCTGGCCGGCGGCCCCAAGCTGGAACGGGGCATGAGTGAACCCCGGGTCGGGCAACTGCGTGCCCGCCTGCAAGTGACAGGCGATCTTGCAGACGCTACCGAGCAGCGGCCTGCGCCCGGGGATCCCGCCGGCACCCCGGCCACCGGCGACGATGACCGATTCGGTCCCGTGATTGAAGCCGCAGTGCAGCGTTTTCAGGCTCGCCACGGACTCACCGCCGACGGCATGGTGGGCCGCAAAACGCTGGCGGCACTGAATGAACCGGTAGCCGTGCGGATCCGTCAGATCGAGCTCAACATGGAGCGCTGGCGCTGGCTGCCGGCCAACCTCGGGCAGCGCTATATCTGGGTCAATGTGCCTGGCTTCGAACTCAAGGTAAGCGACCACGGTCGTACCGTGCTGCATTCGCGCGTCATCGTCGGCCGGCCGCAGCGTCCGACCCCTTTGTTCAGCGCCAGGTTGCGCTACATTGTGTTCAGCCCCTACTGGCACGTCCCTTACACGATTGCGGTCAAGGACAAACTGCCGGAACTCCGCAAGAACCCGTACGCCTTGCGCAAACTGGGCATCCGGATATTCATGAAGGGACGCGAAATCGACCCCGGGTCCGTTGCTTGGAAAGCGGTCAGCTCGCGCGACTTCGACTACACGCTGCGTCAAGATCCCGGCCCCGAGAACGCCTTAGGCGGTATCAAGTTCATGTTCCCCAACCGCCACAGTGTCTACATTCACGACACACCCAACCGGTATCTGTTCCAACGCGTCCGCCGTACTTTCAGTTCCGGCTGCATTCGCACCGACAGCGCGGTCCAGCTGGCCAGCTATCTGCTGCAAGGCACCCCGCACTGGGACCGGGCCCGCATCATCGCGGCCTCCCGCAACGGTGACGCTCGCCGGGTGGATCTGCCAGAGCCCGTTCCGGTCTACCTGCTGTATTTCACAGCCTGGGTTGAACCAAACGGTACCGTTCAGTTTCGAAATGATATTTACAACCATGATGTCCGGCTCGAACGCCTTTTGTTCGCCCACTGAGCGGGCCCGGTCCCGCTCCGGAATCCAGCCATTGATCAAGTCGACGCGGCACGCATGCGCATGCCGCGCGCGCTGCTTAATGCGTTAGAATAGCGCGTCTTTCGCTCACTTCGGAATGTCGCCGGCCCATGACCAGACCCACCACCGCTCTGATCCAACTGCTCCGGCCCGCGCTGGCGCCCACTGCAGGCCGATACACTTTCGGCCTCCGGGGAGGGCACGCGTGAGCCAGCCCGCACGATTCGACTACGAGGACTTGCTGGCCTGTGCTCGCGGCGAATTGTTCGGTCCCGGCAATGCCCAGTTGCCGCTACCACCGATGCTGATGTTCGACCGTATCACGCATATCGGAACCAGTGGCGGCAACCACGCCAAAGGACTCATCGTCGCCGAACTCGACATCCGGCCCGACTTATGGTTCTTCGACTGCCATTTTAAGGGTGACCCGGTCATGCCAGGCTGTTTGGGACTCGACGCCATGTGGCAACTGCTCGGTTTTTACCTCGGCTGGCTGGATGCCCCCGGCCGTGGTCGCGCACTAGGCTGCGGCGAGGTAAAATTCAGTGGCCAAGTGCGGCCCACCAACCGGCTACTCACGTACCGTATTCACATCAAGCGGGTCATCATGCGCAAGCTGGTCATGGGTATCGCTGACGCGGCAATGGAGACCGACGGTCGCGAAATCTATCTCGGCAAAGACTTGCGCGTCGGCCTGTTCACCTCGACCGAAGGATTCTAAGCGGGTTTCCCAATGCGACGTGTCGTCATTACCGGTTTCGGTGTCGTTGCCAGCATCGGCAACGATCGAAACCAAGTGCTTACCGCGCTGCGCGAGGGTCGCAGCGGCTTCAGTTTCTGTGAAGAGTACCAGCAGCTTGGCCTGCGATCACAGGTGCATGGTTCCATCGACCTAGACCCGGCCGACCATATCGAACGCAAGATACTGCGCTTCATGGGCTCTGCGGCAGCCTACAGTTATATTGCCATGCGCGAGGCTATAGCTGATGCTGCGCTCTCCGACGATGAGGTTTCGCAACCCCGCGCCGGGCTCATCATGGGGACTGGCGGCGCCAGTCCGCGTAATATCGTCGAGGCCGCCGATATCCTGCGCAGCCGTGGTGTGCGACGGGTCGGCCCGTACATGGTGCCCCGCACTATGGCCAGCACGACTTCAGCCTGCCTGGCAACACCCTTCCGCATCAAAGGCGTGAACTACTCGCTTAGTTCGGCCTGTGCTTCCAGTGCCCATTGCATTGGTCATGGTAGCGAACTGATACAATGGGACAAGCAGGACATCGTGTTTGCTGGCGGTGGCGAGGAACTGCATTGGACCACGACCGTACTGTTCGACGCCATGGGCGCACTGTCAGCAGGCTACAATGCAACGCCGCAGCAGGCATCTCGGCCCTACGATGCCGGCCGCGACGGCTTCGTCATCGCTGGCGGCGGTGGCGTCGTGGTGCTTGAGGAACTCGAGCATGCCCGTCGACGGGGAGCACGGATCTACGCTGAGGTGATCGGTTACGGTGCCAGCTCAGACGGCTACGACATGGTCCAGCCGTCTGGCGAGGGTGCCGTGCGTTGCATGCGCCAGGCCATGGAACGGCTCGACACACCAATCGATTACCTCAACACCCATGGCACCGCGACACCGATCGGCGATCTGCGCGAACTGGAAGCCATCCGCGAGGTATTCGGTGACACCATACCACCGCTCAGCTCGACCAAGTCCCTGACCGGCCACTCACTGGGAGCAGCCGGCGCCCACGAGACAATCTATTGCCTGCTGATGCAGGCCAACAACTTCATCGCCGCGTCCGCCAATATCGATCACCTCGACCCCGCGGCGGAAGGCATACCCATCGTGCGTAAGCGCCGTGACAACGCCGATTTGCGCACCGTGATGAGCAACAGTTTCGGATTTGGCGGTACTAACGCCAGCCTCATACTGCGGCGCTGGGACGAGTAACCGTGTTCGGTTCCGGCTGGCTTGAGGCCATTCTGGCAGGGCTGATCGCCGTGCTGGTGATTTTCTGGTTCCGTCCCGGCATCAAGGCAACCCTTGAGCAAAGCCGGCAGGCACCCAAAGACTGGCCCAGCGTGATTATTCCGCTGATTCTGGTGGTTTTGTTCGTTATCGTTCTGATTGCCCTGGTCCGACGCTGAAGGGATATCACTAGCTCACCTGTATCGCTGTCATACTGTCGGGCTACCGGCCACCGCCTGAAAGTCATCTCCATTTTCGTGCCCATCGCCACACCCATCCTGTCACATGTTACAGATGACACTGGATGGCCAGCCGGTGAGCCCATTGTGGTTGGGTATTATGGATGCACTGGTGCTGCAGACTTCTAGCGACCTGGCTGCTGCAATGGCTTTACCACCATTGAATTGATCATGCCGCGAGGCCGCGGACGACGGTAACCACACCGATGATCAGCAGAACCACCACCAGCAACCGGCGAAATGTCGAGGTCGGCACCCGGGCCCGCAGTTGCCGGCCCACGAACAGACCGGCAAACAATGGCAGCAACACCACGATCGAACCCAGCAGTGTGCCAGCAGTGAGTATGTGATTCACCCTCAGCATAGTCCCCAGACTTATCATACAGACAAGATATAGCAGCGCGATCGAGCCAACGAACTGATCCTTGGTCAGCCGCAGGCCTAGCATATAGCTGATCAGAATGGGGCCAAAGAAACTGCTGACACCGCCGATCACACCGGCCGTAAGCCCGATAACCGGAGCGAGCCAGCGCTCGGTCTGCGGTCGCACAATCCAATGCGGGGCAACAAGCTGGTAACCACAAAAAGCAATCAGCAGCGAACCCAGTATGGTCAGTCCGGTACCGCCGTCAAGCCGGCTCAGCAAGTGTCCGCCGATTGCGGTACCGATCATCAGTGCCACGGCGAGCGGCCAAAATCGCCGCACAGTCCACCGGACGTCGCCGCACTCCCATACCTGCCAGACGTTGGACACCACGATCGGCACCAGGCTCAGAGCGATGGCTTTGGCGGGCGACAACACCAACGACGCGATTGGCACCGAGATTAGCGGCAGACCAACGCCCAGTAACCCTTTGATCACGCCCGCAGCGACAAAGGCCACTGCAACAATGCCGCCGTCACCGAACATCACTGGCCGCATTCCGCCTGCCAATGGAGATGATGATTAAGTAAATGATTTCAGTCCCGGCCGGCTAACCAAGGGCAGGACTATACGCCCGCTACCGGTGCCGGACAACGCGCCTGCACGGCAGCCGTCGACTGCGCTATAGTCTGGCTTTTCGTGTTTTACAACGTCGGAGCAAGAGCCATGGTCACCGCAATCGTCCTGATGAACGTCGCTCGCGGCCGGGTGCCGGAAACGGCAGCGATGCTGGCTGAAATACCTGGGATTTCAGAAGTCTATTCAGTCGGCGGCCGTTTCGATCTGGTTGTCATCATTCGGGTGCCCGACAACGAGGCGATGGCGGACCTGGTTACTCACCGCATGGCGCAGCTTAGTGCCATCCAGCACACGGAAACCTTGCCGGCCTTCAAGAGCTTTTCGCGGCACGATCTGGAGGCGATGTTCGCCATTGGCAGCTAATCGTCACCTGGGCGCCTCCAGGATCGTGCGAATGAATGGAATGGTCAGGCGTCGTTTGGCAACCGCAGAGGCCCGGTCGAGCCGGTCCAGCGTGCTGAATAGCGCGCCCGTGTCAGCGCCGGCCAATCGATCCAGGTAGCGCGCCGCGGCGGGACTCAGTTCGAGCCCGCGCCGCCCGGCCCGCAGCTGCAATGCTTTCAGCCGATCCCTCCAGGCCATGGCTTGCAGCTGGAACTGCAGCTCCCAGTTCAGCCGGGATGCCAGTTGCGGCAGTCGCCACTTGACAGTGCCTGCGGCAACGCCGGCGGTAACAGCCAGTCCGCAACCGCGCGCCTGAACCCGTTCCATCATACTGAGCAAAGCTCGCTCCCAGTCCCTGTGGCCGGCAATGGCATCGATGTCATCCAGGCAGACGACCGCCATATCTTCGAGTCCATTCAGAACCTCACAGGAAAATGCAGTCGCCTGCCGCAATGGCAAATAAACAGCTGCTTCGCCACGGTGCCCGGCGGCGTGGCAAAGGGCTTGCAACAGATGACTTTTGCCGCTGCCCGCTACGCCCCACAGGTAAACCCGTGGCTTGTGGTCTGCGCGGTAGCCGCGCTCCAGAAACTCCACCGCCGTAGCATTGTCGCCAACGACAAAACTCGCAAACAGCGCGCTGTCTTTAAGACCCAGAGCCAGCGGCATCTGCACCGCCATGAACATTCTCCCGGCAAAATCGTTGCAGCCAAATACCACCCGCCAGACGGAGCCGCGTGCCGCATCGTGCGGTCCCGACTACGGCATCGGGACACGCAGACACGGCACGCGCTTATCCGTCCCGCAGCGGCAGCAGCAGCACGACTGAACAATCGACTCGGACACCGCCGCCGGCCAGGGTACAATATCCTCACCAAACTAGATACTACTGCCAGCGAAGAGCGTCTGTGGAACCGACAAACAACTCTCTGAATTACCGCGGCGCCGGCGTCGACATCGACGCCGGCGCCGCTTTGGTTGAGCGCATCAAACCCGCCGTACGTCGCACCCGGCGCGAGGGCGTGCTCGGCAGTCTGGGCGGATTCGCCGGACTGTTCGAGCTACCCCTAGACCGATTCAATCAGCCGGTCCTGGTGGCGGGTACGGATGGCGTGGGCACCAAGTTAAAACTGGCGCTGGCTGCGAATCAACTCAATACGATCGGCATCGATCTGGTCGCCATGTGCGTCAATGATGTTATCGTCTGCGGTGCTGAGCCACTGTTGTTTCTGGATTATTACGCCAGCGGCCGGCTCGAGGTTGACGCAGCTGCCCAGGTCATCGAAGGTATCGCGCGCGGCTGCGAGCTGGCGGGCTGCGCATTGCTGGGCGGCGAAACCGCCGAGCTGCCCGGCCTGTACCGGAACGCCGATTTTGATCTGGCTGGTTTCTGCGTCGGTGCCGTCAACAAGCCACGGCTCATCGACGGCAGCAGCGTACAACCGGGGGATGTTGTGCTCGGCCTGGCATCGTCCGGCCCCCACTCCAATGGTTACTCGTTGATCCGCAAGATTGTCGAGCGCAGCGGCCAATCCCTGGACGTAGTGATTGCCGGGCAATCACTACGCTCGCTGCTGCTGGCGCCCACCCGTATTTACGTCAAATCACTGCTGCGGCTACTGGACAGCATCGAGGTCAAGGCTATCGCCCACATCACCGGCGGTGGCCTGCCGGAAAATGTGCCCCGGGTGCTGCCCAGTGGCACAGCGGCAGAACTGGACCTCGGCGCCTGGCCTGTGGCGCCGGTATTCGACTGGCTGCGCCAGCAAGGCAACATTGAACCGAGTGAAATGCGGCGCACCTTTAACTGCGGCGTCGGCATGACGTATGCGTTGCCGCAAGCGACCAGTCGCAGGCCGTCGCCGAGTTAGAGGCAAGTGGTGAAACTGTGTGGCCCATCGGACGCATTGTGAGCGCCAGAGGAACACCTCGGGTTGACTTTGTATCATCATGACCCTGCCGCGACTGGTGGTCCTGATTTCCGGACGTGGCAGTAATCTGCGGGCCATCGGCAACGCCATTTTGGCGGGTCGTCTGCGGGCCGGCATTGCAGGCGTAATAGGCGATCATTCCAGTGCGGCAGGACTGCGTTGGGCCCGCGAGCACGAGCTGACAACAACCGTGATCCGGGCACGCGACCACCGTGACCGCGGGCGGTTCGACCAAGCCCTCCAGGGCGCCATCGACCAACACCAGCCGGACTGGGTTATACTGGCGGGGTTCATGCGGATCCTGGGCAACGCTTTTGTCACCCACTACCACGGCCGCTTGCTGAACATCCACCCGTCGCTGTTACCCAGTTACCCTGGTCTCGATACCCATGCTCGGGTGCTGGCCGCGGGCGAACACTGGCACGGTGCCTCCGTGCATTTTGTTAGTGCTGAGCTGGATGCAGGCCCGGTAATCGCGCAAGTCCGGGTACCGGTTTATGCAGAGGATGACCCAGACCTTCTGGGCGACCGGGTTTTGCAGCAGGAGCACAGGCTTTATCCATGGGCGATCGGCTTGTGTGCAGCGGGACGCATTGCCCTTGCCGGCAACCAAATTCTGGATCGGGGTTGTCCGCTGGAGGCGCCATTGCAGCTGCCACCGGAGAACTTATGAAGCGACCGTTACTAACTGTGCTGCTACTGGTACTTGCACTGCCGGTAGCCGTCGCCAGCCTGCCAGTGAAACCGTTCACGGCTCACTATAAAGTCTATGCCAGAGGCATACCTGCCGGCGTCGGCGTGATTGCGCTACGGGCTGCCGGCAACGATCGCTACCGCATGAGCTCGGCACTGCGGGCTACCGGTCTGGTGCGACTGTTCCTGCATGATCAGATTCACGAGCAGGCGCGGGGACGCATCGTCGACGACCGGGTCGAGCCCAGTCATTATCGTTTCCAGCGCAGCGGCGGCAGCAAGCACGAACTCAACCAGTACACTTTCCAATGGGGCCGCGATCAGGTGATCGCCCGCCACGACAACCACCAGACCACACTCAAGCTGGCGCCCAGAGTGGTGGATCCGCTGAGTCTGTATCTGCAGGTGATGTCGGATCTGTCGCGTGGTCTGCGGGTCAACCACTACAGCCTGATCGACGATGCCAAACTTAAGACCATATCACGTCAAACGCACCGGCCAACCGACTCTGGACACTCCTATCGGCAAGCTCCGCACGGTGCGTATAGAGCGTCACAGCCCCGGCAGCAGTCGACGCACGGTGTTCTGGTTCGCCCCAGCTTACGACTACCTACCGGTTCAGATCAGCCAGTTCAAGAACGGTACGGAAAACTTCCGCATGGTGATCCAGCGGGTCGATCAGGGCTGAACCGGTACCGCAGGTTTATCCATACGCGCTGGCGCGCGTCTGTGCCCAGCGGTATCACGCTCTGGGCAGGGTGACGCCGGTCTGGCCCATGTATTTGCCGGCCCGGTCACGGTAAGACTGCTCGCAGGGTTCATCCGACTGCAGGAACAACACCTGCGCCACCCCTTCGTTGGCATAAATCCGCGCGGGCAGCGGCGTGGTGTTGGAGAACTCCAGGGTCACATGGCCTTCCCATTCCGGCTCCAGCGGTGTCACGTTGACGATGATGCCGCAGCGGGCATAGGTGCTCTTGCCCAGGCAGACCACCAAAACGTCGCGCGGAATACGGAAGTACTCGACGGTACGTGCCAGGGCAAACGAATTCGGCGGGATGAGGCAGCTATCGCCGCGGAAATCGACGAAGCTGCGCTCATCGAAGGCCTTCGGATCGACGATTGTGGAGTTGATGTTGGTGAAGACCTTGAATTCGTCGGAGCAACGCATATCGTAGCCGTAGCTCGACGTGCCGAAAGAGATCACCCGGCGGCCCTCCAGGCGGCTGATCTGGCCCGGTTCAAACGGCTCAATCATGCCGTTATGCCGGGCCATATGGCGGATCCAGCGATCAGACTTCACGCTCACGATATTCTCGCTCGGGTAACCATTCAATTCAGGTATTCTGAACCACGATGTTGGGGAACAGATGAGAATAGCTGCGGGCCTGCTGTGCCAGCCGGGCCGCAGCAGCACGGCCGATATCGCGATAACGTTGCGCCAGCGGTCCGTCCGGGTCCGCCACCACAGTGGGCTGCCCCCATCGGCCTGTTCGCGGATGTGGATATCCAGCGGCAGTTCCCCGAGCAGCGGCACATCGTACTGCTCGGCCATTCGCTGGCCACCGCCGGTGCCGAAGATGTGCTCCTCAAAACCGCAGTTGCTGCAGATATGAGTGCTCATATTCTCCACAATACCCAGCACCGGCACTTTGACCTTCTCGAACATTTTTAACCCCTTGCGGGCATCCAGCAGCGCAATGTCCTGCGGCGTGGTAACAATGATGGCGCCGCTGACCGGGATCTTCTGCGCCAGCGTCAACTGGGTGTCCCCGGTACCGGGCGGAAGGTCGATCACGAGGTAATCGAGGTCGCGCCAGCGAGTCTCGCGCAGGAGCTGCTCCAGAGCCTGGGTAACCATCGGTCCACGCCAGATCATCGGCGTCTCCTCATCGATCAGAAATCCAATCGACATGGCCTGGACGCCATGACTGACGATCGGTTCGATGCTTTTGCCATCCTCGCTGTCCGGTTTACGATTGACCCCCAACATGCGCGGTTGACTGGGGCCATAGATGTCGGCATCCAGAATGCCGACCGCTGCGCCTTCGGCTGCCAGGGCCAGCGCCAGATTGACCGCTGTGGTGGACTTGCCAACGCCCCCTTTGCCGGAGGCCACGGCAATGATGTTCTTGACATTGGCCAGCGGTTTTAGACCCTGCTGTACTTCGTGGGCAATAATCTTCCAGCCGACCCGGATATCGGTGTGGGTCACCTCTGGCATCGCCTCCAGCCGTGCACGCAGTTCGGCGCTAAGCGTTTCACCGTAGCGCCGAGCCGGGAACCCGAGTTCGACATCTATCATGACAGCGCCATCCTTACAGGTGATGCCCTTGACAGCCTTGGCGGTCACCAGGTCCTCTCCCAGAGTCGGCTCGCGATAATCACGCAGCACGGCCTCGATGTCTTCGCGCCGGATGTCACTCATGGCTTGTTTGTCCTCTAACGGTCAACGCCTGTGTAAACCGGTTATTCTACCGCGCCCGGCATCCTAACGATATGCTGGTTACCGCGCCGTTGCCGATATCACCGCGGCAAAGCACTCACGACAAAATTGCGGATTCCTGCTACCGTAATTGTTTTTGCTAACGGTTGAAGTCTGTCCGTCATGCCAGCAACAGTGCCCCGCAGAATTCTGGTGACCAGCGCCCTTCCCTACGCTAACGGTCCGATCCATCTGGGCCACCTGGTCGAATACATTCAAACCGACATCTGGGTGCGCTTTCAGCGCCTGCGGGGTCACGACTGCACCTGGGTGTGGGCCGACGACGCCCACGGCACTCCGATCATGCTCCGGGCTCAGGCCGACGGCACCACCCCGCTGGAGCTGATCGAGCGTATGAAGGTGGTGCACGAACGCGACTTCAACGATTTCCTGCTCAGCTTCGATAACTTTTACACCACACACTCTACGGAAAATCGTTATTTCGCCGAACTCATTTATACACGGTTGCGGGACGCCGGGCACATCAGCGTGCGCACCATCCGCCAGGCTTACGATGCCGAGGCCGGGCTGTTCCTTCCGGATCGATTCATCAAGGGCACGTGCCCGCGCTGCAAATCACCGGATCAGTATGGTGATTCCTGCGAGGTCTGTGGCGCCACTTACACACCGGCCGATCTCCTGGATCCGGTATCGGCGCTTTCCGGTAAACGGCCGATCGAACGCGAATCCGAACATTACTTCTTCAAACTGGGCGATTATGAGCCGATGCTCCGCGCCTGGACCCAGAGCGGACAACTACAGCCAGCGATCGAACATAAACTGCGCGAGTGGTTCGATGCCGGTTTACAGGATTGGGATATATCGCGCGACGCCCCGTACTGGGGCTTCGAGATCCCCGATGCCCCAGGCAAGTATTTCTATGTGTGGCTGGATGCACCAATCGGTTATATGGCTAGCCACAAGAACCTCTGCGAGCGGACTGGTGTCGATTTCGAGAGCTACTGGCGGCCGGATTCCGATGCGGAGCTGTACCATTTCATTGGTAAGGATATCGCTTATTTCCATACGCTATTCTGGCCCGCCATGCTACACGGTGCCGGCTTCCGAAAACCAAGCGGCGTGTTTTGTCACGGGTTTCTGACCGTCAATGGCGCCAAGATGTCGAAGTCACGCGGCACCTTCATCCAGGCGCGGACTTATCTGGAACAGCTGCGGCCGGAGTATCTGCGCTATTACTTTGCGGCCAAGCTGGGTAGTGGTATCGACGATCTGGACCTCAACCTGAGCGATTTCCGCCAACGGGTCAACAGCGATCTCGTCGGCAAAGTGGTCAACATCGCCTCGCGGGCAGCCGGGTTCATCGGCAAGCAATTTGCCGGCCGGCTGGCATCGCAATTGGCCCAACCGGCACTGTTTCGCGACTTTGTCGCCGCCGGCGAGGCCATAGCCAATGCGTACGAAACCCGCGAGTATAGCCGCGCGATGCGTGACATCATGGCTTTGGCAGACCACGCCAATCAGTACATCGACGAACACAAACCGTGGATACTCGCCCGCGACGAGCTGCGTCTGGCCGAGGTACAGGCGATCTGCACCCAGGGTCTGAATCTGTTCCGGGTGCTGATGATCTACCTAAAACCGGTGCTACCACAGGTAGCCGCCGACGCCGAAGCATTTCTCGCCATTGCTCCGCAGACCTGGGCTGATCGCACGGAGCCCCTGCTGAATCACACCATTAACCGGTTTAAGCCCTTACTGCAACGCATCGAGGAGAGCCACATCGCAGCAATGGTAGATACTGCGAGGACGCCGGCCAGCGATCCAGCGGACACCGCGGCCACTCTCGACAGCTCCCCCGTCAGCATCGATCGATTCCTGCAAATCGACCTTCGTGTGGCGCGTATCGCTGCTGCCGAGCCGGTAGCTGAAGCCGACAAGCTGGTGCAACTTACGCTCGATCTGGGTTCGTATGGCAGACGCAACGTGTACGCTGGCATTAAGTCGCACTATCGGGCCGAGGATCTGGTCGGACGGTTAACGGTAATGGTAGCCAATCTGGCGCCGCGCAAGATGCGTTTTGGCGTTTCCGAGGGCATGGTACTGGCTGCCAGTGGCGATGCGGGCGTGTTTCTACTGGCACCGGACAGCGGCGCCACCCCGGGCATGAGGGTCCGTTGACCATGACCGTGGCAGGGCTCACGGTTGCGCCGAACTCAACCCTCGCCATCCAGTTGCTGCCACAGACACGGCTGCCCGCTATCCATCGCGAGACGATCAAGGTACCGGCGATGAGCGTCAAGCTCTGCGTCGCTGGCCGTGATAACCCGCAGCGGCGCCCGGGACCCCGGCCGCCGCTGCGGCTGCCCCAGTCCATCGGCCACTGGTCCCGCCGGCCCCGTGAATGGCGTACCGGCATCCAGGCTGAGCGCCACCTGACCACCGGTCATTGCCAGATAGACCCGCGTCAGCAGCGTAGCATCCAGTAGGGCACCGTGCAGTTCGCGCTGGCTGTTATCGATGTTGTAGCGGCGGCACAAGGCATCCAGCGAGTTGCGCTGGCCAGGGTGCAGTCGCCGTGCCATGACCAGCGTATCCAACACCTCACAGAGACCGTTGATACGTTCCGCCTGACCCCACAGGTCCAGTTCGTGATCCAGGAATCCGACATCGAACGCCGCGTTGTGAATAATCAGCTCGGCACCTTTCACAAACCCGATGAATTGCTCGGCAATGTCGGCAAAGCGCGGTTTGTCAGTCAAAAACTCATTACTGATCCCATGCACTGCCTGAGCTTCGGCATCAATCTCCCGATCGGGCTGCAGATAAAAATGAATCTGCTCCCCGGTCAACCGGCGATCCCGGATTTCTACGCCACCGATTTCGATGATGCGGTGTCCGGCGGCCGGCTCCAGACCGGTAGTTTCGGTATCAAGCACGATTTGGCGATCGGCCATGGTTGCTCTCCAGCGGCGGCGGTAGGCGAGTGGCCGCCGGTCACGTAAACTAATCAATTTACCCTGAACGGCCCAGCAGGCCGTGCAACGATGCACTAGGAGGCACTTTACCATGGGATTTCTCGCCGGCAAGCGCGCCCTGATCGTCGGCCTGGCCAGCAATCGTTCCATCGCCTGGGGCGTCGCCAAAGCGATGCAGCGCGAAGGCGCCGAACTGGCCTTCACTTATCAGAACGAGAAGCTGCGCTCCCGGGTCGAGTCGATGGCTGCGGAGTGCGGTAGCCACCTCACTATGCCGTGCGATGTCGCTGACGATGCCGAAATCGAGTCGGCCTTCGAGAAGCTGGCAGAACACTGGGACGGTCTGGACATCATCGTGCATTCGGT
This sequence comes from uncultured Gammaproteobacteria bacterium, assembly GCA_963713445.1. Classification (GTDB taxonomy): domain Bacteria; phylum Pseudomonadota; class Gammaproteobacteria; order Competibacterales; family Competibacteraceae; genus CAVQMB01. The sequence goes on from CAVQMB010000008.1 coordinate 228,522, forward strand.
TGCCTATGCGCCACGCGAAGCGCTCGAGGGCAGCTATCTGGACAGTGTCGACCGCGAGCGCTTTCGCATCGCCCACGACATCAGTGCATACAGTTTCGCAGCGCTCGCGCGCGCTGGTCATGCACTGATGCAGGGCCGCCAAGGCGCGCTTCTGACGATGACCTATTTAGGCTCGGTGCGCACTGTGCCGCACTACAACGTCATGGGTGTCGCCAAGGCCAGCCTGGAGGCCAACGTGCGCTACCTGGCCCAGTCCCTGGGCCCGGAGGGAATTCGGGTCAATGCGATCTCGGCGGGACCGATCCGGACCCTGGCAGCATCCGGCATCAGCGGCTTTCGGAGAATGCTGGAGGCGTTCGAAAAGAGTGCCCCCTTGCGCCGCACTATCACCATCGAAGAAGTCGGTAACGTCGGGGCATTTCTGTGCTCGGATCTAGCATCCGGCATAACCGGCGAAATCAGCCATGTCGACGGTGGTTTCAATACCGTCGCCATGGCCGATTTTTAACCACTCACTACTGGAGTTGCGCCTTGTTGACCTTCACTGAAGCCTGCTGCCGCTGACTGAACACGAAGCTCCGGAACTGCTGGTTGCCGATCTGGGTAACCAGCTGTTGCCGCAACTGCTTTCGCTGCTTGGCGTCCAGCGCGTCGAGTTTACCCGGCACCACTTCGCTGACAGCGATCAGCGCCTCGTCTCCATTTCCGAGGGTGGCCTTGCCGTATACCGCACCGTGCTTACCCTGCGGCTCAGGTAATTTGAACGCATTAGTAAGCACCGCCTGCTCCACCTTGCGATCGTTGCGGCCCACCAGACCCGCTTGCTCCAGCTTGGCATCATGCGCTTTGGCCAGTGCCGCGAGCGACGTTCCGCCCGCACGCGCCTGCTTGATCAACTTGTCCAGATCCGACTGCAGAGCGTGACGCGCCCGGTCAGTCGTCAGCTGCGCTACCACCTGGTCGCGCGCCTTGGCGAAAGGTAGCGGAGCCGCTGGCTTATGGTCAGCCAGATGAATCACGATGACATGGTCGGGCGCCACCTGCAGCGCCTGACTGTTCTGCCGGTCCTTTAGTACCGCGCTGCTGAAGGCGGTCTTAAGTACCTTCGGGTATTGCGCAATCCCTTTGGCATGGCTTCCCTTACGGCTGATCCAGCCGGTTTGCTGAATCTTGAGATCCAGGGCTTTAGCAGCCCGCTGCAGGCTATCCGGATGCTCGAAGGTCAAATTGGCCAGTTTTTCCGAGGCATCATAGAACTCCGGCCGAGCCTTGCGTTGACGCAGCTCGTGCTCGAGGTCGGAGCGCACCTTGGCGAAAGGTGATACGTGCTTGGGCACGATACCGTCCAGCCGGATAATCTGGAATCCGTACGACGTTTTCACCGGCGCGCTGATATCACCCTTCTTGGCCAGAGCGAACAACGCCTTCTCGAACGCCGGATCGGTCGTACCCCCACTCACCAGACCCAGATCGCCGCCTTCGACTCCCGCCTCTTTGGCACTCGCCTTGACCTCCTCCGAGAACGTCTTGCTACCTGCATGGATCTGTTGGTAGATCGCTTCCGCCCGCTTCCTGGCCTTGGCAACAGCTTCCTTTGAGGCGCCTGTGGGCGTCTTTACCAAAATATACGATGCCCGGCGCTGCTCCGGCTGGGTATATTGATCCAACCGTTGCTGGTAAGCCGCCTTGAGCTGTGCTTCGGTGACTTTCACCTTCGCCGTAAGGGCCTGCAGGTCCAGTTGCAGATACTGCAGCTTGACCTGCTCGGGGCTCTTGTACTGATCCTTGTGCTTGTCGTAATACTGCCGAATCTCCTGATCGGTCAGTTTGACCTGCTTCTTGTAGTGCGCCAGCGGCAGCACCAGATAGCTCAATCGACGCTGCTGGCCTTGCAGCGCCACATAGTGCTTGAGGTCACTATCGGTCACGAACGCGGTACCCGCAAGTCCCTGCTGCAACTGATCGGTCACCAGGGATTGCCGCATTTTCTGCTCGAACGATACCGGTCGATAACCCTGCTGCTCCAGCACACGCTGATATTGCGCGGCGTTGAAATGCCCGTTCTTCTGAAACGCATTCATATGCTCGATCGCCGCTCGCAGCTGCTGGTTGCCAACCCTCAGTCCGGCATTTTCGCTGGCCTGCTCGAGCACCGACTGGTTCACCAATTGCTGCAACACCCGCTCTTTGAGCCGTTTCGTATCGAGGCTTGATGTGTCGCCCAGGATGGCGCTGAGGCGAGCCATTTGTTGCTGGTATGCCTGCTGAAACTGCTGCTGGCTGACAGACTTACCATTCACTTCCGCCACATCGGGAATCGAGCCTCCGCCAAAATACGCGTTGATGCCCCATAGTGCGAAAGGAATGCAAAGCAATGTCAGAATGGTATAGGCGATCCAACCGGTGGCCTTGTCTCTGATGGCTTGTAGCATCGCTTCTAAGTCTAATCTGCTGATATGAAAAAGGGTGTCTGCCGACACCCTTTAACCCAATTGGCGGAGCGGACGGGACTCGAACCCGCGACCCCCGGCGTGACAGGCCGGTATTCTAACCAGCTGAACTACCGCTCCCAACTTTTCAACCGAAACCAGTGAATCTCGCCCGCTGTCGGCAGCAGGCTGACATCGATTGGCGGAGCGGACGGGACTCGAACCCGCGACCCCCGGCGTGACAGGCCGGTATTCTAACCAGCTGAACTACCGCTCCGCGATGTAACCGGTTTGGTGGGTGCTGAGGGACTTGAACCCCCGACCCTCGCCTTGTAAGGGCGATGCTCTCCCAACTGAGCTAAGCACCCCCGCAACGAGGGCGCTACTTTACCGCATCCTTGAGGCCTTTACCAGCCCTGAAAGCAGGAACCTTGCTGGCTTTGATCTTGATCGTCTTGCCGGTACGCGGATCGCGCCCGTTGCGGGCTGCACGCTTGCGCACGGTAAAGGTGCCGAAACCAATCAGCGTCACATCACTACCCTCTTTGAGGGCGCCACCGATGGAATCCAGTGTTGCTTCCACCGCCCGGGAAGCCGCTGCCTTCGAAATATCGGCCGATTCGGCCACCGCTGCAATCAAGTCGCTCTTATTCATTTAACTTATCCCTATATCTCGATTATCTGCAAGTCGGGGGAAGGTTGTCTTAATCACGAGTGCAACACCTTCCGAGGATTATCATAGGACGATATTTTGCGGCTTACAAACCGGTTCACTATATTCGTTGTCATCATTGTTGTCAGTGCGCAACAACATTGTCACGCGACCGTCGCGTCCGGGTACCACGTTTACCGGGTGGCTCCGGCATGGGCGGCTCGTCGGCACTTACAGGTGCCGGCATCCGCTGCAATGCGATCTGCAGCACCTCATCGATCCAGCGCACCGGTCGAATATCCAGTTTGCTGAGGATATTCTTCGGAATATCTGCCAGATCCTTGCGGTTTTCCTCAGGAATTACAACGATTTCAAGGTTGCCGCGATGGGCCGCCAACAGCTTCTCCTTCAGTCCACCTATCGGCAGCACCTGGCCGCGCAGTGTTATCTCACCCGTCATCGCCACATTGGCGTGCACCGGAATCCGGGTCAGTGCCGAGATCAACGCCGTACACATGCCGATACCGGCGCTGGGTCCATCCTTTGGCGTGGCACCTTCCGGCACATGGATATGAAAGTCATTGTGCTGATGGAACTCGGGATCGATGCCCAGCGACTCCACCCGGCTTCGCACCACCGTGAGCGCCGCCTGAATGGATTCCTGCATGACGTCCCCAAGCTGGCCGGTGTGAATCAGCCGGCCCTTACCCGGCACCAGCGCCGCCTCGATCGTCAGCAGTTCACCACCCACCTCGGTCCACGCCAGTCCGGTGACCTGGCCGACTTGGTCTTCCTCTTCGGCCAGACCGTAGCGGAACCGCCTTACGCCCAGGTACTTGTCCAGATTCTTGAGCGTAATGGCGGTTCTCTGGTCCTTGGGTTTGAGCGTGACCTGCTTCACCACCTTGCGGCAGATCTTGGCAATCTCACGCTCCAGCCCGCGAACTCCTGCTTCCCGGGTGTAATAGCGGATGATGCCGCGCAGCGCGGCTTCCTTGAATTCGATTTCGTCCAGCTTCAGGCCATTGGCCTTGATCTGCTTGGACACCAGATACCGCTGGGCAATGTTGAGTTTCTCGTCCTCAGTGTAGCCGGGCAGCCGGATCACCTCCATGCGATCCAGCAGCGGACCCGGGATGTTCATGGAATTGGCGGTCGCCACAAACATCACGTGCGACAAGTCGAAGTCCACTTCCAGGTAGTGATCGCTGAACGTGTGATTCTGCTCCGGATCGAGGACCTCGAGCAGCGCTGAGCTGGGATCGCCCCGGAAGTCCATCGACATTTTGTCGATTTCATCCAGCAGGAATAGAGGGTTACGCGAACCCACCTTGGTCAGGTTCTGAACAATCTTACCCGGCAGTGAGCCAATATAGGTACGGCGGTGGCCCCGGATTTCGGCCTCGTCCCGGACCCCGCCCAACGACATGCGGGTAAATTTGCGGTTGGTGGCGTGGGCTATCGAGCGTCCCAGCGACGTCTTGCCCACGCCGGGCGGCCCGACCAGGCATAAAATCGGCCCCTTCAGTCTGCGCGCCCGCTGCTGCACCGCCAGATATTCGAGAATGCGTTCCTTGACTGATTCCAGCCCGTAGTGATCCGCTTCCAGTATGCGCTCCGCCTCGGCCAGATCATGGCGGATGCGGGACTGTTTCTTCCACGGCATGCCCAGCAGCCAGTCCAGGTAGTTCCTCACCACCGTCGCTTCAGCCGACATTGGCGACATCATCTTCAGCTTGTTGAACTCGGCCGTCGCCTTGGCTTTGGCATCCTTGGACATCCCCGCGCTTTCGATCCGCTTGCCCAAGTCTTCCAGTTCGTTGGGAGCATCCTCGAGGTCACCCAGTTCTTTCTGAATGGCCTTCATCTGTTCGTTCAGATAATACTCGCGCTGGCTTTTCTCCATCTGCTGCTTCACGCGGTTGCGGATCCGTTTTTCGACCTGCAACACATCGTTCTCGCCCTGGATGACCTGCAGCAGGTACTCAAGCCGCTCATGCACTTCCGTGATCTCGAGGATCTTCTGTTTTTCATCCAGCTTCATGCCCATATGGGCCGCCACGGTATCAGCCAGACGACTGGGATCCTCGATCCCGGACAGCGAGCTCAACACCTCTCCGGGAATTTTCTTGTTGAGTTTGACGTACTGTTCGAACACGTTGAGTACTGACCGCATCAGCACCTCGGCTTCCCGGTCAGACTCGTTGGCACCGTGCTCAAGCGGCGTGAGCTGTGCCACGAAGCAACGGTCATTTTGGTCCAGCGCATCGATACGGGCCCGAAAACTGCCTTCCACCAGCACTTTAACCGTACCATCCGGTAACTTCAGCAACTGCAGAATGTTGGAAACCGTGCCGATCTGGTGCAAATCGTCCTGCTCAGGATCGTCCACATCAGCGCTCTTTTGAGCCACCAGCAGAATCGTCTTGCCTTTCTCCATGGCAATATCGAGCGCCTGTATGGATTTCTCCCGACCCACGAACAGTGGAATCACCATGTGCGGATACACCACCACATCGCGCAACGGCAACACCGGCAGCGGCGATTCACTGGAACTGGCGGGAGGGGTCTTGGATTCCATAGTATTTCCTCACTGCTGACAAGCACTGCGCCGGGCGTCGCGAACGACACCCGGCGCTGATACCAAAATCGAGTTGCTGCGGCGCCTCACCAGCGCCGCGCGACGAAACGCGTAGCGGCACTCAATCAGATGACGCCACCCGACGCGGCTCACTCTGCTGGTAAATGAAATAGGGTTTGGCCTCACCTTTGATGACGGTATCATCGACCACCACCTTGGTCACATCGGTCAGGCTGGGCAGTTCGTACATCGTATCCAGCAGCACCTGCTCCAGTATGGTCCGCAAACCACGGGCACCGGTCTTGCGCTCCATGGCTTTGTGCGCCACGGCCCGCAATGCGTCCTCGCGGAACTCCAGCTCACAACCTTCCATCTCGAACAGCCTGGAG